>JAAFJP010000034.1 GCA_013298125.1 Cytophagales bacterium
TGGTTTTCAAAGCCCCGCTGAGTTCTTAAAAACAAAAGGTATTGATATGAAAAATAACCCCATTAATCAAATAATTATAACTTAAAATAAGGATAACCCACTGTCCAGTTTTTAACGGTCAGCACATTTTACTTTTTTGGTTTACAAAATACTCTTGGTGTGTGTCCTCCTCATAGCTGTCTTTATCATTCAAATTGTCTTTTAAATATCGTCTTGATACTAAATAACATTTCGTTGGTTGCTCCTGTCTTATTCGTTCTAATTCATTAATTTTAGTGATAGAATCCTCTTCACTAACATTTTTACTTTCTTTTTCAGCTACTTGCTCCGTGCCTTTCTTATTAAAAGGTTGTGCAAGAATAATGACCGCCCAAATGCCATAAATCAAGTATTTGATATTTTTTTCAATAGTTTGAGACTTATATAAACCATATAGTCCAATAGGAAAAAATACAACGCAAAGGGTAAAAACTAATAATTTTCTATCATACCATTTTTTCGATTCCATATTTATTTTTTGTTTGATGTTTATCTTTTTAGTTAAATCACTCTCTCATAAATTCATCATGTAGAACCTGGGGATTAGAAAAGTTTGGGTTAATTTCTAAAAAATCCTCCTCCGTGTATTCGGGTTCATCGTCTCCATACGCACGGTTTAAGTTTTGGTTTGATTGTCGGTAAAAATCCGTTCTTTCCTCCTCAAATTCCGTGGAGGAGGTTGTTTTTGTTGTTTCCATAGTTTTATGCGGCTCTATCCAACGGTAAAAACTTAGCAATCACGCCAAACCCTTGCATAACCTCCGCTAATTCGTTTAAATACCGTTCTCTAAGGTCTTTGTACTGTTCAATGATAGATAAGGGACTGTTTGCGTTATGGTGGCGTTCCAAAGTATTAGTATTCATTTCTATCAGTTGCAACAAACGGGCAATGATTAACGCCTTTTGTTCGCCTTGTTTTATAAACTCTTGGTTCTCTTCCATGATGTTAAAAATTTAGTTGAATAATTCCTTTATTTTGATTTGTTCTACTCGTTCCAAATGTATGTAACCATTCGATTCTATCCATTTGAAAATTATTGTAACCCTTGTGAGTGTCTGGGAACGTCTCCACAAAATAACCGTCCGTTCCGTTCTTGGTATCATACCGTAAACTCAATAGTTTTGAAATAGCCTTTTCGTGTTCTCGATACACCCCAAAATCTAAAAATGTTACAAAATCAATGTCCTTTGGGTCTTTTTTATTGGTTACAAAACTCCCGTCTATCCATTGATAAAATCCTGTATTTACGGTTTCTTTGATGTTTTCGAGATAAATCAAGTAGTTTTCAAATATTCGTTTTCGAGTTAATGATAAAGGGAAATTAGAAACAAACATTTTCTCAAATGTCTCTAAATCTGTCTCTATTACGTTGTAAGGGTATAAATTACCGTTTTTGTCAAATTCCATTTCTTAGATTGCTATTTTCAAAATATTATTCGTGGATTGTTGGGTTTGTAATAGGTTGCTCCATCCCTCCCGTATCTTATTAGCGTGTTCCCGTGGCGTTAGTTTTATGTACCTCATAAATGAACGCTCCGTACTATGTCCCGTTATCGCCATGATAGAAATGGTCGGCATCCCTGCCAAATAGTTATTCGATGCAAAAGAACGCCTTGCGGTGTGGGTCGTCATTAACTCAAACTTGGTTTTGTTTATCGTTACCCTTATACTTTGTTTTGTGAGGGTTTTACTTTCGATACTGTCAAACCCTGCGAGCTGTCCAATCTCTTTTAAATAATCATTCATTCTTTGATTAGAAATAGCCCGTGGTAAACTCCCCTCATATTTGGCTACTATCCGCTGAACAGGTGGCAAAATGGGAACTACCACGGTTTTACCCGTTTTTTGAGTATCTATCTCAATAAATTCTCCGTGTTCGTCTTTATCAATATTTTCGGATTTAATCTTACTAAAATCTGCAAAACGTAAACCCGTCCAACAACCTACTAAAAATAAATCCCTTACACGCTCTAATTTTGAGTTATGCGAAAGGTCTAACGATTCCAACGTATTCAGTTCCTCCACGGTCAAATAAATTGCATCGGTTTCCTCTTTGAGTGTTTTAAATCGTCTCTTTTTAAAGTCCAATTTTTCATTTAGTCCGTATTCCGTGGCATGATTCAAAATAGCCTTTAAATTCTTAATCCGTGAACCAATCGTATTGACTGCCATTTGTTTTTTATCACTTAGGAACTTTTGAAAGTCTAAATAAAAATCTAAGTCAATATCCTTAAAATCAAGTTTCTTATATTTTCGGTTTTGGTTTGAAAACTCTTTGAGAACGTTGTACAACGACCTGTAACCCTTGATTGTATGGTAGGATAGGGGTTTATTAGTTTGGTCAGAAATTGCGGAGGGTGCATCTACAATGAATTTATCCAAATACTCGAAGAAAGTCAGGGGTTTTATAATTTCTTTGGGTTTAGAAATTTCCAAAACTTTTTCAGTATAAATTTCCTTCAATTCGTCCTTTGTGGGAAAACGGTTTTCATTTTCATTCTGAAACTTCAAAATAATATCATTCACCTGACTATCAAGTTTTCTAAGACGGGCGGTAAATTCTGGGTGTTCCTTTAAGGACTTACGGGGTTTTTGTTCTTTTTCGTTCCAATGTTCGGGGGCAATAATCTGATTAGTTGGAAGTTTCAACCGTTCCCCATTGTAGGACACATACAGGAGTATAGGAGTTGGTTTTGATGTTTTCACATCACGGAGGTAAAAGTTAATCTTTGCCATGTTTTAAGTTGTTTAATCGAACAAAACAAAGATAATACTTTTATTTTTTGGGGGACACTTTGGGGGACACTTTTTTTGGATTATATCGGGATTTATAGGATAGCATAGGATTTTCAATTTTCATAACTCATTGATAATCAATACATTTAAGTATTATGTGAAATTGTAAAATTGCACAGTTAGTAGTCCCGCTGGGGCTACAAACATAAAAAAACCTTTAACTATCAATTAGTTAAAGGTTTTTTTATATCTATCCTTTTTTCACAAATCCGGGTTTCTTTTTATGATACGTTTTTTTCTTGTGAAAAATACCAGAACTTACCCGCTTTTCGGGCTGATATGTGGGAGCATCACCTAAACCTGCGGGGAGTGAAAGCTTAGGAATTTCCTTCTCAATTAATTCTTCTATTGCTGCAAATTTCGCTTGGTCTTTGTCGTTGATGAAAGTTATTGCCGTGCCTGTGGTTTCGGCTCTGGCGGTTCTTCCGATGCGGTGAACGTAATCTTCGGGGTCGTGTGGGGTGTTGAAATTTACCACCAGACTGATGCCTTCTACGTCTATTCCACGAGAGAGAATATCCGTTCCAATCAAGATTTGAAGGGATTTTGCCTTAAATTCTCGCATGATTTCTTCACGCTCTTTTTGTTCTAAATCTGAATGGAATGCCTTGGTTTTCAGACCAATACGTCTTAACTCTTGGTCTAATTTCTTGACACTTTCTTTGGTTGAAGCAAAAATAATGACACTGCCATAATTCCCTTCTTTCAAGATATGTTGAAGGAGTTTTATCTTTTGAGTATCGTACGCCAAATATGCCTGTTGCAAAATTCCTTCCGAAGGTTTCGAGATAGAAATATTCAGTTGTTCTGGATTTACGAGAATAGAATGAGCCAATTTTCTAATCTTGGGAGGCATCGTAGCGGAGAACAAAAGCGTCTGGCGTTTGACGGGAATGTATTTGATAATTTTGAGAATATCGTCAAAGAAACCCATGTCCAACATTCTGTCGGCTTCGTCCAAAATAAGATGTTGGAGTTGTGAGAAATCAATCGCACCCATCTGCAAAATCGCAATCAATCGCCCTGGGGTCGCAATGATAATATCCGCCCCTTCTTCCAAAGCCTTTTTTTGCTGATTCCAAGCATTGCCATCGCCTCCGCCATAAATCGAAATAGAACTCACACCCGTAAAATATCCCAAACCTTCTACCTGATTGTCAATTTGGGTCGCCAATTCACGTGTGGGTGAAATAATGAGGGTATTCAGTCGCCTTTTTTCATCGGGTAAACTGATGATTTTGTTAATAATTGGTAAGAGAAATGCCGCCGTTTTGCCAGTCCCCGTTTGGGCACAGGCTATCAAATCTTTATTCGTTTGAATCAGCGGAATAGCTTGGGCTTGAATGGGAGTGGGTTTTGAGTAACCCATTGAGTATAAGCCTTCTAAGAGTTTTTCGTCAAAGTTAAAATCCTGAAATGTCAAGTTGTGGTCGTTTTTAAAATGTTGAGTAAGGAAAATTTTAGTAGGTAGTTTTTAGTTGGCAGTTGGCAGTAAAATGGAATTAAAACCATACTGCCTACTACAAACTTCAAAACTGCCTACTCAATAGAAACCCCTTCTTTTTTCAAATATTGAGGTACGTTAAAAGTAATTCCGTTGGTTATTTCTATATCTTTTTGCCAATCAATCATCAGCCAGTCTTTGTTAGGTTCTGCTACGATAATTTTTTGGGTTTTGGTCAAAATCCAGATTACTTTTTGTGTTGCAAATTTTAGTAAATTATCTGTTTTTCGTTGAATATAATCAAAATCCGAAAAGGTACTGTTATCAATTTCTACATCCACTTCAATATTAATCATCGGTGGAATATTTAGATAATGGGTATCAATTAAGTCTGGTGTAAGTGTCTGTTTATCAAATACTAACACATCTCCCGAAAGATTGTTTCCTTTATTAATGTGTAAGCCTCCTTCACCTGTAAAGACGTAAAACAAATTCTCATCAAGGTTTCTATCAAGCAAACGGAACAAATATCATACTATAAAAATCTGTAAACCACTCGCACCCATGATGTCTTCTAATGTTTTTTCTTTTCTCAAAACAGCTTTGTACCCTTTGTAAAATACGGGCATATCATCCAAGGTTTCCTTGACTAAATATGTAGGTACTTTCGGTATTTTTCGCTGTGATGAATACGTCATTTTGTTTATATTTCAAACAAATTTAGCGATTTTAAAGTACTTTTCCAAGAGAAGATAGATAAGACGAAAGGTTGAAAACTCTACTTACTATTCACTGCAAGATAAATTTTACTAAGTAACCGATAATAGTTAGTTTATGTTAAACCTAATAGGTTTTCAAAACCTGTTAGGTTTGATTATCAAGCACTTATGATTTAAGAATAACATAATCGCAGAGGCAAACCGCTTAAATTCAAACGAGTACTTATCTACTTACCATTTTTACTTTCACAACCTTTGCAGTACCTTTGAATTACTAAATTTTTAACAAACAAATGAGTCAAGAAACCATCATATTTTCGATGGAGCGAGTTTCTAAAACCGTTCCCCCTCAAAAACAAATCTTAAAAAATATTTACCTCTCTTTTTTCTACGGAGCAAAAATTGGTGTTTTGGGTCTCAATGGCTCTGGAAAGTCGTCTCTCCTACGCATCATTGCGGGTAAAGACAAAGGCTACACGGGTGATATTGTGTTCTCGCAAGGATATTCTGTTGGAATGTTGGAGCAAGAACCTGAACTCGACCCTACCAAAACCGTCAGAGAAATCGTGGAGGAAGGCGTTGCCGAAGTAGTAGCTTTATTGAAAGAATTTGACGAAATCAACGAAGCCTTTGGCGACCCAGATGCCGATTTTGACAAGTTATTAGAACGTCAAGGTACAGTCCAAGAAAAACTCGACCACCATAATGCTTGGGAATTGGACACTCGTCTCGAACGTGCCATGGATGCTTTGCGTTGTCCGCCTTCGGATGCTAATGTAGCGAATCTGTCAGGTGGTGAAAAACGCCGTGTGGCTCTTTGTCGCTTGCTTTTACAAGAACCTGACGTTTTATTGTTAGATGAACCAACCAACCATTTGGATGCTGAGTCCGTGCTTTGGTTAGAGGAACATTTACGTCAATACAAGGGAACGGTCATTGCCGTAACTCACGATAGATACTTTTTGGATAACGTAGCGGGTTGGATTTTGGAATTGGATAGGGGAGAGGGTATTCCATGGAAAGGCAATTATTCTTCGTGGTTGGAGCAAAAACAAAATCGTTTGGCGAAGGAAGAAAAAACCGAATCTCGTCGTCAGAAGACTTTGCAACGAGAATTAGAATGGGTTAGAATGTCGCCAAAAGCTCGTCAGGCAAAATCGAAAGCTCGTTTGGATGCCTACGATAAATTGATGTCGGAAGAAAACCGTCAGAAAGAAGATAAATTAGAAATTTTTATTCCCGCAGGTCCACGTCTGGGTAACAAAGTTATTGAGGTTCAAGGGGTTACGAAGGCTTATGGAGATAAATTATTGTTCGATAATCTTAATTTTTCGTTGCCTCCTGCGGGTATTGTGGGCGTAATCGGACCCAATGGTGCTGGTAAATCAACGCTTTTCAAACTCATCACGGGACAAGTTCAGCCCGATGCAGGAACGTTTGAAGTCGGCGAAACCGTACAAATGGCTTATGTTGATCAAGAACACAATCAATTGGCGGCTGAAAAATCGGTATTTGAATTGGTTTCAGGTGGAACAGAAATGACACTTTTAGGTGGACGACAAGTGAACGCTCGTGCGTATGTGAGCAAGTTCAATTTCAACGGAGCCGACCAAGAAAAGAAAATTGGAATGTTATCAGGTGGGGAAAGAAACCGTGTACATTTAGCGATGATGTTGAAAGAAGGAGCGAATCTTTTGTTATTAGATGAACCAACTAACGACTTGGATGTCAATACTTTACGTGCTTTGGAAGAAGCCTTGGAAAACTTCGGAGGTTGTGCCGTGGTAATTTCCCATGATAGATGGTTTTTGGATAGAATTGCCACGCATATCTTGGCATTTGAAGGAGATTCGCAAGTTTATTGGTTTGAAGGCAACTTCTCTGATTATGAAGAAAATCGTAAAAAGCGTTTGGGTAATGATGCCACGCCGAAGCGGATTCGTTATAAGAAATTGGGGGATTAATTTTCGTTATTTGTAAATGGGTTCGTCTTTTTAAAAGGGCGAACCCATTTACTTTTCACTCCTCCATCAATATCTTCAACATCTTCTCAGGATTTTCTACAAATGATTTCGTCACTTTATAATGTTCTGTATCTTGATAATTTACTTGTTTAAAACCATTATCCAATTCATAGATTATCGCATCTGGATAAGCCATCAAAATGGGTGAATGTGTGGCAATAATAAACTGCGAACCTTGTTTTATCAAATCATTCATTCTGGACAATAAAGCTAATTGTCGAGCGGGCGAAAGTGCAGCTTCGGGTTCATCCAAAATATACAAGCCCTTTCCACGAAAACGATTAAAAAAGACTGAAAAGAACGACTCCCCATGCGACTGTTCGTGTAAAGAAATATATCCATACGATTTTTGAGCCCCTATTTCATCAATATTTGAGGCTAAATTATAAAAACTTTCTGCCCGCAAAAAGAAGCTATCTTTGGGTCTATCAGCTCCTTGAATAAGCAAGATTTTATCCCACAAACCTGAATGAGAATCTTGGGTCGAAAAATTAAAATTCTTAGAACCTCCTTCTGGATTGAATCCATAGGCTACTGCAATCGCCTCTAAAATAGTTGATTTACCAGAACCATTTTCTCCTACTAAAAAGGTAACTTTTGGGTGAAACTCTAAGACATCTAAACTCTTGACGGCGGGCAAACAATAAGGATATTCATCAAAAGATTCGATTCTTTCAGTTCGTAATTCTATTCTCCTCAAAAACTGGTACAGGTTCATTATCTTTGTGCTTTAAATCGTAAATATCATGAATATTTTTGAAAGACAACAATTACAAATGAGAGAAATATTAGCAAACGAAATCAAAAGAGGTTCGGCTTTTTTAGCGAAGAACTTAGAAAGACCAGAAGTTACCGAAACGGCAAGTGGTTTACAGTATGAAGTTTTAGTAGAAGGAACTGGTGAAAAACCGAGTGGTCCAAGAGCCAAAGTCCTTACGCATTATCACGGCACAACGATTGATGGTGTGGTTTTCGATAGTAGCGTATTGCGTAACGAACCAATCAGTTTTGGTTTAAATCAAGTAATAGAAGGTTGGACAGAAGGTTTGCAGTTAATGCCTACGGGTAGCAAATACAGATTCTTCATTCCTCATCATTTGGCTTATGGCGAAGGTGGTGCTGGCAGGGATATTCCTGGGGGAGCTACTTTGATTTTTGAAGTAGAGCTTTTGAAGACCAATTAAATCCATTTTTTTGTAGATTTACCTGTTCTAATCAAATAAATGAGGCTTCGCATTGAGTGAAGCCTTATTTATTTCCGAGATATTTTCACTTGGCACGCAACCTTGTTATAAGATTTGCGTATTTGACAATACATTGATAGCATACGTCTAAAACATTCTATTGTTCAATATTGCCATCAAAATGCCCATTACCATAGACCGCAACCATACACTCGAAGCCCTACTGGAAGGCTGCCGCATAGGCAACCCTAAAAGTCAAGAATTGCTTTACAGGCAGTTCTATGGCTATGCTATGAGTGTGTGCTTGCGTTATACCCGTACCCGTGATGAAGCCATTGAGATTGTCAATGATGGTTTTATCAAGATTTTTAATAATATTGATAAGATAGATTTAACAAAATCTTTCAAGAACTGGTTACGGAGAATTATGGTAAATACGGCTTTGGACTATTACCGCCAAAACCACAAACACTATAACCATGAGGATATTCAGGAGGCTGAGTATTTGATAAGCGACAATAAAGATGCCTCTTCGGATATATCTTATGAAGAACTCTTGGGATTAGTCCAAAACCTCTCGCCTGCCTATCGAACGGTCTTTAACTTGTTTGTTATTGACGGGTATTCGCACGAAGAGATTGGTGATATGTTAAATATCTCAGTAGGTACTTCCAAATCTAATTTGGCAAGAGCAAGGATTAATTTGAGAGAGATGTTGAGTAAAGACAGTTGATAAGTGTTTAAGTGATAAGTTGATAATTCACAAAGGAATACATTTGCTTAACAACTTAAAAATCAACAACTTAATAACTTTTTAAAAGACCATTAACGAATAATAAAATTTAACAAACGAAATGTCAGAAAAGTGGTGGGATATGTCAGATGACGAGCTGGACGACCTTTTCAGAGAAGCCTCTGATAAAGTAGAAATCCCATTTGAATCGTCATCGTTCGACAAGCTCAGACATAAAATGAATGCACAACCCCAACCTGAATCTCCAAAAGGTTTCGGGAGAAGATGGTTGCTGCTTTTAGCTGGACTATTTTTTCTGGTCGGGGTGGGATTGGTGTATCGTTTTGGAGGTTTAAATGAAGGCGATTTGATGAATAAAAATGAGGTAGTTTCAAATACGATTATAGAAAACTCTGACAAAGAAAAAACTAAGTTAAATCTTGAAAATCAAGAAGTTAGAAAAAACATTTTATCAGAAAAAGTAGAAAAAATATCATCTTCACAAAACACACAAGGTACAATAGAGAATTCAACAGATTCAAAAGGAAATGAATCTTCGATAAAAATATCTACAACTGAGAAAGGGGGAGTAAGTAAGTCTCATGTAAAGGCAAAAACAAATCAGTCGTATTTAGAGACACAAACCAAGTCAGGAGAACAAAGCATAATTACTAAAAAACAAGACAATCAATCATCAGTTAGAGAATTTTCTAAAACCAATAATCAAACAAAAATAAGAGAAGAATCTAACGTTACAGAAGGAGAAAAAGAGATTGCGATTTCTGAAAAGAATATTACGAAAGATGAGATTGTAAATCCATCTGAAAAAACAAAAACTTACACAGAAAATCCTGATAATCAATCTGTTGAAGGTTTTTCAAATTCAAAAAATAGTTTTGAGAAAACTCATGGTAAGTCAAAAAATAACAAAAAAAGTTATTCATCAAACTCAAAAACGAACGGGCTATTTCAGTCTATTGAAGGTCAAAGCGTATTTATAACAAAAACTAAGGAATCAATTATTCCAAAAGAAAATACAAACGAAGAGACGGTTGTCAGAACCAATTTCTTTGGGGCAGATTATTTGACAAATAAAAATACTAAATCTCTTTCGACAGATATACGAGCCATTGAGATTCAGCCTTTTGTGGATAGTTTGCCGAGAAAGATTTTTCCTCCTGAATTTTCACGATTTGGGGTTCGTTTGGCACTTGCCCCAGACATTAGTACAACCGAAACTAATTACTCACTGCCTTTGGGGAGTGCCTTCGGAATTTTATTTGAATATAGGTTGACTAAACGCCTTACTTTACAAACGGGTGTATCTTATTCGACCAAAAAATATAATGGTAGCTTTGATGATTACCATAATTTTGAGGGTACATGGTCTAAATATTTTACCACAAAACCAACCAGTGTCGATGGCGGATGTACGATTATTGACATTCCAATTAATTTACGCTTGAACATTTTTCAAAAACCCAAAACAACGTGGTTTATTAGTTCGGGGGTATCAACCTACATTATGCCAACAGAAGTTTATACCTACCTTCTTAATGGCAATACTATCAGAACGGTATCTTGGAGTGATGGAACAAAATATAATTGGTCTGTGCTGAATCTCTCAATGGGCTTTGAAAAGCAATTTTCAAAACATCTGTATTTTCAGGTTGAACCATATCTAAAATCACCGCTCAAAGGTCTTGGACGTGGAGGACTCAATTTGTATAGTAGCGGACTTTTGTTTTCTACAAAATATGAGTTTTGATTATAAAGGATTATAAACTCAAAAAGGCGATAAAAATGAGTTTAGCTCAATTTTACCGCCTTTTTTATGTCTAATTTCTTAGTTTCTACCTTTATACGCAGGCTTTTCGATGCTTGTGCTTCCGTAGGCAGGGCAATTGTTTTTTCTTGCACATGATGCCAAAGAAATAACAGCTAATAATCCTAAAATGATGGTTGATTTTTTCATGATACAGTATTGATATGGGTCGTGTAAGGATGCTTACACAACAAAATTACGAAAAATCTTGCCAAATATTGTTCTGCAAGTAATTAATTTTCAGTTGGTTAGAAGAAATTGCTTTAATTGTCTGAACACGATTTTACGGATTGATAAGATTAACATGATTTTACGGAAATTATAAAAATAATCTTATCAATCCCATAAATCCTAAAATCGTGTTCTAATTTACTCATAAAGAACAATTCTCCTCTATTGTTCCACCAACGACATCTGTTCTGCCAACTCCATATCCTCTTGACTAATCACCAAGACCTTTTCCTCTTGCTTTTCCACTTTGTCGCCATAACCCAAAATTGTCATCATGCCTTCTCTGCCTTGTTCATCGGCAAAAAGTCGGGTCGTAATTGTTCCGTCTTCTAATCTGTCCACAATCACGTGCTTAGGTGCTGGAATCAAACAATGTTGAATGCCACCATATCCTCCCAAAGACTCCTGATATGCCCCTGTGTGGAAGAAACCCACATATTGACGCTCTTGACCTTCTTCGTAAATCGGCAAATATAAATCTGAACTATGGGCTTCGGTATTATAAAAATCCATCGAATCGCAGGTCAAACCACCTAAATTTACTTTCTGATAAGGAAAATTCCAGTTGTTCACAGGTAACATGATATACTTCTGATTCATCCCCCAAGAATCTGGTAATTGGGTGATGAAAGAGCCATCAATCATATACCATAACTCCTTGTCATTCTGTAACTTCTGGTCAATAATTTCGTATAAAACTGCTCCACTTTCACCAACCGTATATGAACCAAATTCTGTAAATAAATTCGGCACAGGTACATTGCTTTTGTTACAAATCCACGAGATAGATTCTACGATTTCATCAATCATCGACTGATAATCGTAGTTGAATTGAAGCGAAGTCTGAATCGGTAATCCACCACCCAAATCAATAGAATCGAGTTCGGGACAAACCTTTTTCATCTCGCAATATTTGTAAATAAAACGGCTCAATTCCGACCAATAATAGGCACTATCTTTAATGCCCGTATTGATAAAGAAATGTAACATTTTTAATTTATAACGACTACTTCCTTCTATCTTATTCTTGTACAATTCCATGACATCAGAATACCTGAGTCCTAAACGAGAAGTATAAAAAGAGAAGTCTGGCTCTTCGTCCGTAGCAATACGAATTCCTAAATTTACCGTTTCGGCAGTAACTGATTTATCATAAAAATCAATCTCTTTAAGGTTATCCAAAATCGGAATACAATTAAATCCTTCATTGATTAACTCGCTGATATACTGCGTATAAAGCGGTAATTTATAGCCATTGCAAAGAATATAAGTCGATTTAGAAATCTTATTTTCAGAATATAAATCTCTGATAATAGAAATATCAAAAGCCGAAGATGTTTCTAAGTGAACGTTATGACTTAGGACTTCTTCGACAATAAATTTGAAATGAGAAGATTTTGTACAATAACAATAAGTATAATTTCCCTTATAATTGTACTTTTTGATGGCATTCTTGAAAAGCCTCTTGGAGTTCTCGATATGCTCACCAATCTTTGGGAGATAGGTGATTTTGAGGGGCGTGCCATATTGTTTGATAATGTCCATCAAAGGAACATTATTGAACAAAAGTTCATTATCATGGTCGATGTTAAATTCCAACGTTGGGAATTCAATCGTCTGGTCAATCAGGTCAATGTAGTTCTTCATCCTAAGTTATTGTAGCTTTCGGCTTTTGGCTTTCAGCTATTGGCTCTGAAAAAATAATTTTAGCTTTCGGCAATGGGCTTTCGGCTATTGGCTTTTTGAATACCTGTTTTTAAATTAATTTTCATTTCTTCAAAATAAAGCTGATTGCCGACTGCCAACAGCCGATAACCAACAGCCAAGTATTCCCTCAAAAAGTGTGCAAAAGTGCAATAAAAGTATGACCTTTGCAAGTAAATAAATTGGATTTATCCTATATTTAACGTTCTGTTATTAAAAATAGTTTATAACCTCACCCCCCAGCCCCCTCTCCGATAGAGAGGGGGAGCTATTCGTCCGACTTCTCCCCCTCTCTAACGGAGAGGGGGGCGGGGGGTGAGGTTCTTATTTCCTTATGCAAAAAATTCACTTCATAGCAATTGGCGGAGCGGCAATGCACAATTTGGCGATTGATTTACATAACCGAGGCTTTCAAATCACGGGTTCTGACGATGAAATTTATGAGCCGTCACGGACTTTATTGGCTGAAAAAGGAATTCTCCCCGCTGAAATCGGTTGGTTTCCTGAGAAAATTACGAGTGATTTATCGTGCGTAATCCTCGGAATGCACGCTCGTGTGGACAATCCTGAGTTACTGAAAGCCCAAGAATTGGGCATTAAAATTTATTCATATCCAGAATTTATTTATTCGCAAAGCCTTCATAAACAGCGAGTTGTGATTGCAGGAAGTCATGGAAAGACCTCCATTACGTCCATGATTCTACACGTTTTGAAGTTTCATAATCGTAAGTTTGATTATATGGTTGGGGCAAGAATTGAAGGTTTTGATACAATGGCAAAACTTTCGGACGCACCCGTGATTGTGATTGAGGGCGATGAGTATTTATCGTCTCCGATTGACCGCCAACCTAAATTTTTGCATTATCATCCCCACGTGATGTTGATGTCGGGCATTGCTTGGGATCATATCAACGTCTATCCAGATTTTAATGATTATGTGCATCAGTTTGAACTATTAGCCGATGATTTACCGAAAGCGGGCAGTTTTATTTATGATGAAACGGATGAATTGGTTAATAAAATAGGCTCAGTAGAGCGTGAAGGCATAAAACGCTTTCCGTATCAGGCATTGCCAAATCGAGTGCGAGATGGTAAAACATTTTTACTTTTACCAAATAAACAAGAATTAGAAATCGAAGTTTTTGGCGAACATAATCTTAAAAATCTGAACGGTGCGAGATTAGTTTTATCTCAAATCGGGATTGAAGATGAGGAGTTTTACGCTGCCATTCCATCCTTTAAGGGTGCGGCGAAACGTTTGGAATTGATTGGTAAAAATGACAATACGGTGATTTACAAGGACTTTGCTCATGCACCTTCCAAAGTAGAAGCGACTACGAAGGCAGTAAAAGCCCAATTCCCAGACCGTCAATTGGTGGCTTGTTTGGAGTTGCACACGTTCAGTAGTTTGAATAAAAATTTCTTAGGAGAATACGCCAATAAACTCAATGCAGCCGATGTGCCAGTCGTATATTTCAGTCCTAAAACCTTGGAACGCAAGAAATTACCTGCCATTACGCCCGAAGATATTAAAGTACATTTCAATAATCCTAATCTTCAAGTTTTCACGGATAATGATTCGCTGGCAGCATTTTTATTGTCTCAAAGTTGCCGTAATGCTAATTTATTGATGATGTCTTCTGGGACTTTTGGTGGGTTGGATTTTGGGGAGTTAGCTGAGAAAATTTTAGCATAATGAAATTCAAAATCTTACCGTCCGACATTCCTCCACCTTTTTCTATGTTTTCACAGACAAGGGCAATGGGATAATGCTACTAATTCTCAATACAATATCAAACTAAAAAGTGGATATGACATACAAGGAAAATAATAGCTATTTCTTAAAATGTTTAGATTTAGAGTCAATGGGTTTTACTTTGATAGATGCTGATGACGAAACTTATCAATTTAAAAAAACAGATAGTAAGATAACAATATTTTTATCTGTTACCATAATGTCAAATAGACTATATGGATTAAACAGTTGGCTTGTTTATGATGAGATTGAAGCTTTGATAGATAGTTTAATGAATAAATATCAAATTGAGGATGTAAAACGCTATCCGATGACTATTAGTTTTTATAAACTTCGATTGAGTTATTCATATATGTACGAAGCATACAATACTTCTTTTGAAAATAAAGAAAAAATTAATGACGTATCAGAATTAGTAAAAAAAAATATTAATGACGAATTCATACCTCTTTGGGAAAAATATGCTGATTTGCAGGTAGTTAATGATGAAATAATAGAAAAAATTCCACAGAGTGAATTATCTAATTATATAGTTGGGAAGATGTCATTGAAACGTTTAATAATTATGAAAATGTGTAAAAATAAAAATTTTGATGAATATAAAAACTGGTTACTTAATAACCGAGAAGTTGAATATTCACAAAAAGTGGAAGGTTCACAAAAAGCATTATTAATATTTAAAGATTTAATAGAGTACATTGAACGAGTTTATTAATCATCAAATATCATGCTCATTAACCACGTAGAAACTAAGCAATGGCATTAAATGTAAGTCACTCAATTTGTTCAAATTTAATTACATAAAATAAGGTCAGAAGTTAATTATTAAAACAAAAAGTAAACCTCTGCCGTTGTCTGTGTCTTCACAGACGACTTCCTCAATTCAATATGATTGTCTGTGAAGACACAGACAACGGCAAGAGAGAAAATTTTAGTACAATGAAATTCAAAATCCTCCCATCCGATACCCTTTTACCTCATTTTTCTATTCAAGAAGATGAGTTGGGAAAACGTATGGCTAATTTTCAAGAATTTCAGAATACGATTCAAGATTTTACTTTTTATACATCCAGTTCAGTTGTGTATTCTTCCAAAATTGAGGGCGTTGAAATTGAGTTGGATTCTTACTTAAAACATAAATTATTGGGCGTTAAATTCTTGGTGGATTATACCAAAAAAGCCGATGATTTATTTGAAGCCTATTCGTTTGCGAGAAGTAGAATTTTGAATGAAAAAAGCATTTTAGAAGCCCATAAATTAATCACTAAAAACTTTCTAAAAGCCTCAGAAAGAGGACGATGGCGGGTTTCGCCTATGTTTGTAATGGGTGGAGAAAGAATATTGTACGTTGCCACCAATCCCGAAAAATAAATGCCCCCCAACCCCCAGAGGGGGAATTTTTGGAATGGCAACTCTATTTTACATTTAATTATAATTTTAAAAATCAACGTCTCTATTCCCCCTCTGGGGGTTAGGGGGCTTTGGTTTCAACTAATATCATGAACAGAATAAAACAACTTTTCCAAGCAAAAAACAACAATATCCTTAACGTTTATTTCACCGCAGGATTTCCAAAAATTAATGATACTACGCTGATTTTGAAGGCTTTGCAAGACGGCGGAGCAGATTTAGTAGAAATCGGAATGCCTTATTCTGACCCTGTGGCAGATGGCGAAACTATCCAACAGTCTAACCAAGTGGCATTGGATGCGGGTATGACCGTGAAATTACTTTTTGAACAACTCGCAGTTATCCGTGAGGCGGGTATCACCGTTCCGATTTTATTGATGGGATATATCAATCCTGTGCTACAATTTGGGGTAGAAAATTTTTGTCAAAAATGCCAAGAAGTAGGCATCGACGGCTTGATTCTGCCCGATATGCCCGCCAGTGTGTATGAAGACGAATACAAGGCAATTTTCGATAAATACGGAATACTAAATACCTTTTTGATAACGCCTCAAACCGCAGAAAGTAGAATCAGACACATTGACGATATTTCGGAAGGGTTTATTTACATGGTTTCATCTGCCAGTACGACAGGAGCGAAAACGGGCATTTCAAACGACCAAGAAGTATATTTTGAGCGAGTAAATGCCATGAATCTCAAAAATCCAAGGTTGATTGGTTTTGGGATTTCGGATAATGAAACCTTCAAAAAAGCCTCCTCACACGCCGCAGGGGCAATTATTGGTAGTGCTTTTATTAAATTATTGGGTACTTCCGAGGATTTGGAGGGAGATATTAAGGCGTTTGTGGGTCGGGTGAAGAATGGGTAGGGAGTTGTAAGTTATTGAGTTGTAGGTCGTAAGAGTTTTTATTACATTTCTCTTACGACTTATGTGAACTGGTTGATTGAGTTATAGCCCAAGAAAGATTTTATAAACTAACCCTCGCAAGGGTTTTGAACCCTTGCGAGGGATTTTGATGTGTACAACTTAATCAACCAGTTCACTTATGATTTAAAATCCATTGATAAACTTAGGAATCAATTTGACCGATTCATCGTTTTCTTTTTACAAAAATCTAAAAAATATGCTCATTCCATTCAAAAATATGCCAGATTATGCCCGTGTGTGGGTCTATCAAGCCAATAAAAATCTGACGGATTCAGAAGTCAATTATATTCAGCAAGTTCTTGAAAATCAGATAAATAACTGGGCGGCTCACGGAGCTTCTTTGGCAGGTTCTGTTCAGATTTTTCACAATCGGTTTGTGGTTGTGTCAGTTGACGAAATGCAAAACCAAGCCTCTGGCTGTTCGATTGATGCCTCAACTCGTTGGCTTAAAGAATTAGGGGCGGACATGAGTCTTGATTTCTTTGACCGTTCCGTTGCCTTTATTCACAATAACGAAATCCAAACGGCAGAAATGTTAAAGATAAAAGGCTTAGTTGCCGAAGATATTTTAACGCCTGACACCCTGATTTTCAATAACTTAGTACCCAATATCCTTGAATTCAAAAACGCTTGGAACATCAAAGCATCGGATTCTTGGATGAAACGATATTTCCAATCCGCAACTGTTTAAATAAATGGCAGAGAGTTTATTAATTCCCTCAACGGCTAATCGCAAGGAAATTTATGATAGCTTAGTTCCTCAAATTCAAGCACTTACCAATGGGGAAGGCGATTTGACGGCTAATCTTGCCAATATCTCTGCCGCTCTCAAAGAAGCCTTTGGGTTCTTCTGGGTGGGTTTTTATTTGAAGAAGGAAAACCAATTGGTTTTAGGACCTTTCCAAGGACCGATTGCCTGTACTCGTATCAATTTCAATCGTGGCGTTTGTGGACATTGTTATACTACAAAACAAGTCATTATTGTTCCAGACGTTGAGGCTTTCCCAGGGCATATTGCCTGTTCATCAGCCTCAAAATCTGAAATTGTATTGCCCGCTTTTGATAAAAATGGGGATGTTTTCTTAGTTCTTGATGTTGATTCTGACAAATTGAATGATTTTTCAGAAATAGATGCCCTCGGACTTTCAGAGGTGATGAAGATTGTGGAGGGGTTTATATCCTCTCAATAAGTGCTTAAGCCTTCAAAAAATTCTCAATAATCCTCTGCCCTTCCTTTCCACTGATCTCTGTGTGAAACTGAGCTGCATAAAAATTACCTTTCTGCAACATGGCTGAAAATGGTTGAATATAATCGCAAGTCGCCACGGTATATTCACTCATTTCTGCATAATAACTATGCACAAAATACATGAAACTACTCTCGTTTAGACCCGCCGTTAAGCCATTTTTGAAATCAAAAATATTATTCCAACCCACGTGTGGAATTTTATAATCGCTTGATTTGAAGCGTTTTACGTCAATATCAAAAATGCCCATGCAAGTCGTATCGTTCTCTTCGGAATGACGACACATCAACTGCATTCCTACGCACGTACCCAATACGGGTTGTGTAAGCGTGGGGATAACTTTATCCAAGCCTTTTTCACGCAAATAACTCATGGCGGTACTTGCTTCGCCCACGCCTGGGAAAATTACCCTATCTGCCGAACGGATTTCGGCTTCATCGTCCGTCCAGAGGTAACTAACCCCAATTCTATCCAAGGCGTACATGACTGACTGTACGTTTCCTGCGTTGTATTTTATGATTACTGTTTTCATTCTTGTGACTTTACTGTAGCTCGAAGTGGCACTTCGAGAATGGACAACCAGTTTGAGTCGGATTCTCGAAGTGCCACTTCGAGCTACAGTAAAATAATAATTAAAAAGCCCAATTCATAGATGAATCGGGCTTTTTAATTATTATTTTGATTAAAGATTTAGGAAAATTAAAAGTGTTCTACACAAGCCTCTAACCCCTAAAACCTAACCCCTAAAACCTCTTTCTCTACAAATTCATCAACGATTCTCTTCTACGCATCTTACCCGCTGGAATTCCGAACATCATTTTGAAACGACGACAGAAATAGGCAGTGTCCTTATATCCTACATCCGCACCAATAGCACGAATAGATTTCTTAGAAGTTCTCAACAAACCAACAGCCGCTTCCATTCTTTGGTATTCGATATAATCTTGTGGATTGATACCAGTCAGCATTTTGAAATATTGCCCAACATAATCTTCTGAAACATTTGCTACGTTTGCTAATACTTTATTAGACAAATCTCCACCGATATTATCTTTGATATAAGCAAAAATATCAATCAGACGTGGGTCTTTGAAATAGGTACTGTTAGTTGCTAATTGCTCAACAAACAAACGATTTCTGATAATATAACGAATAATCTCAATGACGATTTCTTCGGTTTTTATCTTGATAACACGTCCTTTACCTAAATCATCAGTCATATCCTCTTTCAAGATTTCGTGTAGCATAAACGCTAACTTGTCATCTTTTTTGATAAGAAAAGGAGGAATATCAAGCGATGTAAAGAAGTTTACTGAATCAAAAACTTTTGCTTCAAACGCCACCATACCAAATGAATTGTCGATATGACCAATTCTTGAAGGTTCAAGGTTTGGTTCAAAATATAACTCACGGTGAGTCATAAACTCTTCGTTTGAAATTGCTTTTGGTTTGTCGGCATTTCCGTAGGTAACAGAAAGCATTTTACCGCCTGGGATAAACAGCATATCGCCCACTTCTGCATGAGTAGCTTCTTCTCCGAATGAAACCTCTCCATTGTACAAAATCAAGAGTGTATTCTCGACATCGTAGAAGTTTTTGATTCGGATTGGTTGTAATATTCTAATGTTGCGTGACTTTATGAACTTCACACCGAGCGACTCAATTATCTTATTATAATCTTCCATCTTTGCGGCTTTTTTTAATTATTTTTAGTTGTACTATCGTAAATGTAGGACAAAACTAATAAATCTATGTAAAAATCCAAAATATAATTAAAAAAAGAATAAAATACTTTTTTAACGGTTAGGCTTATTCGGAAGAGATTATTTATTGTAATATCCTAAGAATGAGGTTTTGTAAACTACACTTTTTTAAAAAATAATATTTGTAGTTTTAAAAGAAATGAATATTTCTACTATTGGTAACATTAGTTTTTGTTGAAAAAAATCAGAGTTCATAAATAGAAATCATTATTCATGCGTTGGGGACTCTAAAAATGTGCTTACAGGGGTACTGTGAATTCCGCCAATTATTCCCTATCTTTACTCTTTACAAAATGCTTCAAAAATGGACTTCAAACTTATCTCAGAATACAAACCTACGGGCGACCAACCACAGGCAATTGCTAAACTTGTGGAGGGTGTCGTCAATGGCGAAGAATCTCAAACGCTCTTGGGTGTAACAGGTTCGGGAAAAACTTTTACGGTGGCGAATATGATTACACAGGTCAATCGTCCGACTTTGGTTTTGAGTCATAATAAAACCCTTGCCGCCCAACTCTACGGTGAATTCAAACAGTTTTTTCCAGAAAATGCCGTTGAATATTTTGTCTCTTACTACGATTATTACCAACCCGAAGCCTTCATTGCTTCTACCAATACCTACATTGAGAAAGACCTTGCCATCAACGAAGAGATTGATAAATTAAGGCTTTCAACAACCTCCTCGCTCATGTCTGGACGACGAGACATTATCGTAATTGCCTCTGTATCATGTATTTACGGAATGGGAAATCCCGAAGAATACCGCAAAAGCATTCTTCGTTTTGGGGTTGGTGAAATCATTTCTCGCAATCAATTTCTGTTTCGTTTGGTAGAAATTCTGTATTCTCGAACCGATGCAGAATTTGCTCGTGGGACTTTTAGAGTCAAAGGCGATACCGTTGATATAAATTTACCTTACGCTGATTTTGGGTATCGGATTATGTTTTTTGGCGATGAAATTGAGACCATCCAACGCATCAATCCACAGACAGGCAAGAAGATTTCGGATGAAAAAATGATTGCGGTTTTCCCTGCCAATCTCTTCGTAACGGGTCGGGATGTGTTGAATAATGCTATCAATTTTATCCAAGATGATTTAGTGTCTCAAATAAAATTCTTTGAGTCTGAAAGTCGTCTTTTGGAAGCTGACAGAATCAAACAACGCACCGAATTTGACTTAGAAATGATGCGAGAATTGGGTTATTGTTCTGGTATTGAGAACTATTCACGCTATTTTGACCAACGAAAGCCAGGGCAACGACCTTTCTGTTTATTAGACTTTTTCCCAGAAGATTTCTTATTGGTAGTCGATGAAAGCCACGCCACGATGCCCCAAATCAGAGCCATGTGGGGAGGTGACCGCTCACGTAAGGAGGCTTTAGTGGACTATGGTTTTCGCTTGCCCTCGGCGATGGACAATCGCCCGTTGACTTTCCAAGAATTTGAGAATATTACAGGTCAAACGGTTTATGTTTCGGCAACCCCAGCGGACTATGAATTGAGGCGTTCGGAGGGTGTGGTGGTGGAGCAAATTATTCGCCCAACGGGTTTGCTTGACCCTGAAATTGAAGTACGTCCGAGTATCAATCAGATTGATGATTTATTGGAGGAAGTCCACAAAAGAATACAGAACGAAGAGCGAGTTTTAATAACGACTTTGACCAAAAGAATGGCGGAAGAATTGTCAAAATATTTGGAAAGAGTTGGGGTAAAATGTCGCTATATTCACTCGGAAGTCAAGACCTTAGACCGTATTGAAATCCTGCGAGAATTGCGTCTGGGCGTGTTTGATGTACTCGTGGGTGTGAATCTGTTACGTGAAGGATTAGATTTACCAGAGGTTTCGTTAGTTGCCATTATGGATGCTGACAAAGAAGGCTTCCTTCGTGATATTCGTTCGTTAATCCAGACGATTGGACGTGCTGCCCGAAATGACCACGGCAAGGTTTTGATGTACGCAGACCGCATTACAGGCTCGATGGAAAAGGCAATTGACGAGACAAACAGACGTAGAGCCATTCAGTTAGAATACAATTTGGCAAACGGCATCACGCCAAAAACCATCTTGAAATCGAAGGAGAAAATCATGGAGCAAACCTCAATTGCGGACGTGATGGGCAAGCCAATCAAGAACCTAAAATATTACACCGAACCACAAGAAATCGTGATGGCTGCCGACCCTGTGGTAGCGTATATGACCAAAGACGAATTGGTAAAACAAGTCAAAAAAGTACAAGCCGATATGGAAAAAGCTGCGAAGGAATTAGACTTCATCGCAGCTGCTCGCTTGCGTGATGAGATGTTGGGCTTGAAGAAATTGATTGAGGCGAAGAGTTAGGGTTAATTGAACCCAAATTTATGCCTCCTCCTTCTTGCAATACTGGCTTTATGACCATTCACCATCGTTAAACTGTCCTCGATTTTGTCATAATCAACAACAAATTTAGGATTAATCATGTACGAACGATGGATTCTCAGAAATCCATGCTTTTCGAGAAATTCTTGGTAGTATTTGATGGAATGGGCTACGATTTTGGCTCTACCATATTCAAAGTAAAAAACCGTATAATTGGTATCTCCTTTCAGTAAAACTACATTGTTTACTTGTACTTTTTTGGCAGTTTTTTGATTTATGACTAACAATGAATCGTTGCTGTTTTGAGGGTATGTTTTCATGGGTTTTGGATAAATTTTTATGGTACAAAGTTCCTTCATTACAAAATCTTAGTCAATCCATGAATGCATGTATTCGAGTACAGGTTTCCCTGTATTTTTAGGGTTTTGGTTTGGAAATTGAGGGCTTCTGGCTGTACTTTGTTTTGGTAATTCAAAAAAATCGTCCATGAGATTTAAGCTGTTTTTGATTTTATGCTTTTGCTTTCCCGTGCTATCTTTGTCAGCACAAATACCCACTATTGACAAAACTGAGGATAGTTTACAAAATGAATTGAAGACTTTATCAAACCAATCAATATCTCTACAAAGAGACTCGCTGATTATCAAAATCTTAGCTGAGATTTTCATGTCGTTTCCTTCCAAAGAAATTCCCAAAAGAGAGTTCTATAATGATTCTTTGAGACGATTTTCAGCAAAATCTTCTTGGGCGAAAGCACAAGGTTATCAACTATATATCAGTGGTTTTATGCACACGTTTAAGGGAGAAAACACCTTGGCTTTTAATGATATTGAAAAAGCCCTTTTGGCGTTCAGAAAGCTAAAAGATAAAGAAAATTATCAGAAATGTGCCGAGCGACTTGCAGTATTGATGGGCAGAAATATGATGATAAAACCCATGACTGATAGTGTATTGAAACGTAAATATTTGAAGTATATCACCGAACGTTTAGAGGAAGCGAAAACAAAATTTGCAGGAACAAAATTGGCGGGTGCGTATGCAGGTATGGGACAGTTTTATTTAGAAGGAAAAGACTACAAACAAAGTGCAAAATACTATGAGCAAGAAGTGAAATATGCTCATTTGAATCCTAATAAAAATCTCAAATTTTTTGAATATCATAGTGGACTGTTTTACTCGAAAGGCTTGTGTATTTTATATCAAAATCCGAATGATACAGAAGCCCTGAAAACGGTCAATCAAATCATTCAGATTTGCCAGACTGAGAAACACAATAATTACGAAAAATACCTTCTTTTGATAATGGTTCACTACATGGGTAACTATTATGCTGAACAAAAAGACTATCAAAATGCCCTCCGAATCGGTCTTATCGGGCAAAATATTGAAGAACCTCCACAGATGCCATTTTACACATACTTAGTAGATAATGTTTTAGCAAAAGCCTACAAAGGACTCAACCAGCCCGTAAAAGCCTTACAGTATTTAGAAAAAGTAAGCGATTATCAGGAGAAATCGGGGACTCAGGAATTGACGGGGAATCTGGCAGAATGGCAATTAAAATACGAAGATGAAAAACAAAAAACCCAAATAAAAACCCTCGAAAACGAAAAACTCCAAACCGAAGCCAATCGTCAAAAATGGATTCGTAATTTTCTGATTATCAGTCTTTTAATGGGCTGTGGATTGGTGTTTTATTTTTTCAAAACTAATCAACAATTAAAGTCTAAAAACCGTGAAATTGAGGAGGCGTTATTGAAAGGACAAACCATCGAACGCAAGCGAGTTGCACAAGAATTGCACGATAATCTCTCGGCAAAAATATCAGGGATTCGTTGGCGATTGGAGGCAATTGAGCCAGAGTTTAAGGTAGAAAAACAAAGAAAAATCTATGAGTCATCCGTGAACGCCCTTGCGGAGGTATATACTGATGTACGCCTGATAGCCCACAACCTCCTCCCCGCCGAACTCGAAACCAAAGGATTATCCGTTGCTTTACAAAGTTTGGTTAAAGAATTGAACGGACTTAATAAAACAGATTTTTCGTTAAATATTAACGAAACTATTAGTCGTTTTCAAAACAAAATTGAGTACGAAATTTTCAGCATTATCCTCGAACTTTCTAATAATATTCTCAAACATTCCCAAGCCAAAAATGCCCTTGTTTCTCTTGAAACGGAGAAAAATACCTTGAAATTAGTCGTCTCAGACAATGGCATTGGCATTGCCGAAGATTCTATCAAGAAAGGAATGGGCATGAGTAATTTGAAATCAAGAGTGGCTTCGTTGAATGGGAAAATGTCTGTTGAAAATCGTGAGGGGGTTTGGGTGGGGGTGGAAGTGCCTGTTGTGTAGAGTTGTTAAGTCATTAATTTTTTAAGTTGTTAAGTGATAAGTTGTTGTCTTAAAACTTATCACTTAACAACTTATCACTCAGCTACAAGCCCATTCTTCATCGCAAATTTCACTAAGCCAATGGAGTTTTTAATTCCTAATTTCTTCAAAATATTATGTCGATGGGTTTCTACGGTGGCGGGGCTGAGGAAGAGTTTTTCGGCGATTTGATTGGTCGAAAGTTCTTGGGCGATTAGGGTGATGATTTCTATTTCTCGGGGACTGAGTTCGTCAAATTTATCATTAATCGTTTCATTGGTCAAATCAGCCATTTGTTTGTCTCGGTTAAGTAGCTCAAATACAACGGATTGACTATAATATTTTTGTCCAGAAGCAACTGTTTTTAAGGCGGTTTCAAACTCTGTTTTACCCGCTTTTTTCATCATATAGCCCGATACTCCCGCCTTGAATGCCCGCTGAATTGTCTCGGAATCTTCCGAAACGGTCAATAATAATACTTTCACTTGGGGATATTGCTGACGAATTTGTAGAGTTAGTTCGATGCCGTCCATTTCGGGCATATTGAAATCCGTCAAAACGATGTCAATATTTTCGTGGATAGCAAGAGCTTTGAGTAGTTCTTTACCATTATTGTATGTTCCCAAAACCTCACAATCGGGCATCGTGGAGAGTAATATTTCTATACTTTCCAGAATAAATTGGTGGTCGTCGGCAATAAGTACTCGCATTTTGATAGTAGGGTCAGTTATAAATCCTTATAAGTCAAGATTTTATAAAGATATACGTTTGACTTTTTATATCAAAATGCGAGCATTTGTTGTGATTGTAAAATGAATTTACATCAATTTATCACATTCACTTTCCCAGTCCCAACCAAAGTCACTTTCCCCGTACTCATAAACCGTAGTCCTTTCGCCTGTCCTATGTATGCGGTAGGCACAGTTATGATGTGCGTACTCATCACACGTACAGGTAATGTGCCGTTGGGAATGCAACTACAAATCCATGTGGAAGTAGCGTTCCAATTGCCCGTGGTGGCGGTGTCAAAACTGGTTGCAGGGATGATGGTAACGGTTTGGGCGGTTCGGGTGCTATTGACACAATTGGGCGTTCCACCCGTTTCACAGGCCACGTAATAAGTTGTGTTTGCGGATAAAGTTGGGGTTACGTAAGACCCCGTTCCAATGGCTGTTCCGCCCGAAATGCTACTATACCATTTTGCGGTTGAACCTGTACAAACGGCTGATAATGTGGTACTTGTGTATTGATTAATCGTTACCCCATTTGCCGTTGGGGCATTCACCACTGGGTTCACCGTTACGGAGGCAGTTCCATTGGCGGTGCAAGCATTCAAAGTAACGGTGATGGTATAAGTACCTGTCATAGAGGTAGTTGCCAAGCTATTAACCGTTGGATTTTGAAGAGCTGAGGTAAAAGCACTCGGTCCATTCCAAAAATACGTTCCGCTCGCCGTGGTATTTACGCCCAAAGTTAAAGGAGTATTTGAACAAACCGTTATGGGCGAAGTTGGCGTAACGGTTGGCAAGGGTTTGACGGTTACGGAGGTCGTTGCCGTTGCGGTACATCCCGCCGCTTGTGAGCTTGCCGTTACGGTATAAATCCCTCCTCCATTCGTGGGCATATTCGTAATCAAGGGGTTCTGAACTGCCGAAGTAAACGCTGGTGGACCCGCCCACGAATAATTGGAAGTAACAAAACTCGTACTGTTCAATTGCAAATTTGAACCCTGACAAACGGAGGCTGGCGTGGCACTTGCCGTGGCAGTATTTCCAATCGTCAAAATGGTAGCGGAGGTTTTTCGGATTAAGGGTAAAGTCGTAACGGCTCTGATTCTGTAACCACTCGCAACGCTTAGGGCTGTTGGTAACGTTCCAATTAAAGAATCTTGCGTTCCGTTTATGGTCGTTACGATGGGTACAAAATTCGTCCCACTACTATTACTCAATTCCAAAACGTATTGATTACCAACTGGAAATACGCCTGTTTTGGTAATTGGTACTTTAATTTTTCCCCCCAAACAAAACTCACTTTTGGCTTGATTTGCTTGATTGAAAGTACCACCCGCCGTCAGCGTGAAACTTGGGTCGAGATTAAAGATTTTTTGATATAATGACGACCATCTATTTTGAGAATCTTTTACCCTAAATGTTATCAAATTCTGCCCATTGGTTAAACCCGTAGTGGAAGGTTCAAAATTTGCCGTAACGTCTGGGCTACTGGTGGGCGTAAAACTCACAGAGGTAGCTAAACCATAGCCTGGTTCGGTGGACATTGTGCCAATAAAATACTCAATTCTACTAATATTATCCCCTGGGGCAGTGCCATAAACCGAGACATTATATTTATTTGTGTAAGTCCAAAATCCGTAGGCATCTTTCATGCGGATGGATAAAATATGACTTCCTTCGCCCAACGAAGTTGTAGGAATCGTTCTAATAAATTCAAAATTAACAATCCCCGAAACCGTTGCTTGAACGGGTGTTTGAGCATCCCATTGATATTCAAAAACTCGAATATCCTGTGGGTCTGTGCCAGGATTATAGGTTTCAGGAGCAACCATAATGGACTTTCTGAGCAACTGTGACCATATTCCATTGGCATCTCTTACCCTGATATTTAGATAATGAGTTCCTACCAATAATCCCGATGTACTGACATTGGTCGTTAAATCAAGATTGGTCGTATTTATTGCTCCCAGACTGGTGCCAAGCCCATAGCCTGGGTCGGTGTCCCAATAATATTCAGCATAATTCATGGGACTTTGGGCAAATCCATTTCTACCAAACAACAATAGTCCGATAAAAAGCCCAATAAGTTTGAGTTTTTTCATGGCTGTCTAATTGCTTGATTTGGCTTTGATAGTTATCTGAATATTACTGTTATTGGCTGCCACACTCGGAACCAATATTTGATAGGCATAAGGACCCGTTGGAATGCCAGAAGTGATGTATGGTTCAATGCCACCATAAGCTCCTGCATTCGTGGCAGTTGAGGCGGGGGCGTAAGGGGACAATCGTCCATACGCAAGGGCAGGCGAGCCTAATTTCAAAATATTTCTGGCATCTGTACCAAGAGCTTGCGGATTGGCGTTCCAACCAGCGTATAGATTGGTAGAAACTTGATTTTTTAAATTGGTAGTGGAAGGAGCATTAGCTTCGGGTGTGCCATTTCCTACCATAACGTTATAGTGAAAATTGGTTGGAATATAACCTGTCGATAACAAGTCACCCAAGTTAGTGCTTAGAGCTTTTCCAAAAATATTATTGTAGAAAGAGAGATTGGTTACCGCTGCTGCATAAACAAATGTAACATAACTATCACTGATAAGATTGGCACTAAAATTATTATTGACAAACGCCCCAGAAGATTCAGCCCCCTGAGACAAAATGATACTTGCTACATCAAATAAATTATTTAGAAATTGGTAATTGGTAGCAATTACACCCCCACCAAGACCATAAACCGTGATTGACCCAGCCTCAAATTTACATTGCTTAACCACCACATTATTAGTATTTTGATAGCTGGAACCATCATAACCAATGTAGAAAGCACCACTACTTATGTTTACATTATTTCTCGAAAATGTAATGTTATTTGCTCCGATACTTATTGTCCCACTCAACGTAAATCCAGTAAGTATTGATAAATCAGAACCTGTGGTAAAATTAACAAAGCCAGTAATTTGAGCAATGGCAGAACTTGGTCCACCTGCGGGAAGCAAATAGCCCGTTCCGATGAGCGTAAGGCGTTTATTGAAAGTAATTCCACCGGCTCCATACGTGCCACCCGCCACAATGAGGACATCGCCAGCAACGGCAGCGTTCATTTTCAATTGCAGGTCGTCGCCAGGATTAACCGAAATAATTGCTCCAAATGAAGAAGCGTTGAGACTGAATAAAAAAACGAAAAATAGTAATAACTTTTTCATGTTGAAATGATGTTTAAAATGTGAAATTTGATTTGTGTTGATAATTATTTTTGGGTTCTTCTATCATTTCTACGAGACTGTCATCCCGACGAAGGAGGGAACTGTTAAATTCTCTCAAAAATTAGATTGAAGGAAAAATAACAGTTCCCTCCTTCGTCGGGATGACAAGTCCGTATAATTCGAAATAGAAACTTGTTTTAACAAAACCCCGCCAAACACCCCCGCTTCCGCCGTGAAATACTGACTTCGAGATTATTCTCTAACCGCAGGATATTTTCCTCTTTATCATAATCAATAATGAAGGAAGAATTGACTAAAAAGCCCCGATGAACTCTGATAAAATGTTCGCCAAAAAGTAAATTTTCAAAATGCCGAAGCGTACGGGCATAGAGTTTTTGCTTGCCATTTTGAAGATGAATTATGGTATAATTAGCAAGCCCTTCAAGCATGATGATACTATTGGTTGGAATACGAATTTTCTGTTTCTGATTGACCAACAGAAAAGTGATTTGGGCAGGGATAAATGGTTTTTTCATGAGAGGTAAATGAGTCGTTGTAAATTATTCTAAAATATTTATCTATTTGATAATCAATATTTTAACTTTACAAAGTTTACAAAAAAAAGAAGCCTTGTCAATTGGTGAAAACCTGTAAATTGACTAAGTGAAAACCCTTAGAGGGCATCAGTAGATTTCTGTAATTTGAGGTAAAAAATTGTGATTGTGAATAAAAAATGGCTAATTCGTCTTGAATTCTGAAAGGTTAAAATAAAATGATAGACATGAAGACTAATCTAAAATGGAGTATTTTACTGATAGTGAAATGTAGCTTTTTTGTATTACTTTTTAATACGGAAAGTGTTGGTCAAAAATACCCCGATTCTCTTGCGAATGAATTAAATAAGCTAAACCGTTTACCACAAACCGTTGAGCGGGATTCAATTTATACTGACATTTTTATGGAATTTAATATCCATAATTTTAATGAAACCAAAAGAATGAATCAGATAGTGAAGATTGAAAAAAGGTTGAAACATTCAAAATGGAGATTGGCTTATGGAGTTATGGAAGTAGTAACGGGCTTACATTCATTAAAAAACAATAAACAGAAACTCGCATTCTATCATTATGAAATTGCCTATAAATTTTTTAAAACTCATCAAGCAAAAAAACTTCAATTGTTCACTGCCAACAGAATTATTTATGTAAATATGCAAGAGTTAATACTTTCGGGTAAATTAGACCCAGTACTCAATCAAAATTGTTTAAATTATTTAACTGAACTCAAAAATAATATAGATTCAAGTTCAACCAATTTGTATAAGGCAAGTATTGAAGGCAATCTTGGTTTATATTTTTTAAGTAATAAAGACTACAAAAAATCATATTTTTATTATCAAAACTATTTCAATTTGGTAAAAGACGACAAAGTAAAATATTACTATCACTATCACAACTCCATTTGGGCTATGAACCTTTGTTTGCTCTACACAGGTAGGGAGCAAGAAGCCTTGAATACAATTAATGGTTTAAAAAAAATGTGTGAAGCACCACGTGGAGATGGTGCTAATAAGTTTTTACAGATGATGTTTGGAATATTTTTAAGTAAATACAATATTGAAAAACACCATTATCAAACCGCTATTGATGATATTAATAAAATTTATAAAGATTCTATTCTGATTGGAAATCCACATTTTAAACCCGTTTTAACCCAAAATCTTTATCTGGCTTATAAAGGTTTAGGTAATGATGCAGAAGCACTCTATTTTTATGAATTACTCAATCAATACAGAGCTGAGAATGATATCAAAACCCTAAATGAACAATTTACTATTTCGCAGATAAAAAATAAAACAGCCGAAAATCAAGCTAAAATAAGACAGTTAGAAAATAATAAATTAATACAAGAGAATAGAAACAACCAATTGACGAGAAATATGTCGATTGCTGGCTTATTGCTTGGACTTATATTTTTGTTTTATAATTATCGAAAAAATTTACAATTACAATCAAAAAATCAGGAGCTTAGTCTGAAAAACGAAGAAATCCAAACTGCCCTCCTCGAAGGGCAAACCACCGAACGTAAACGCATGGCTTCGGAATTGCACGACAATATTTCAAATAAGATTTTGGGAGTAAAAATGCGAGTGGAATTACTTGAAAATGAACATTTTACGGAAAAAGAAAAAAGTAATTACGAAGCAACACTGGGTTTCATTGATGAAGTATATTCGGATATTCGCTTGGTATCTCACAACCTATTACCAGAAGAATTAGAAACAAAAGGATTAGGAGTAGCCATTGAAAACTTGATTAAAAAAATTAATTTAATTGGAAAAACACATTTTGAAACTTCCTTTGAAACACTTCAAGTAAGATTCGCTCCACGGGTGGAATATGAAATTTACAACGTCATTCTCGAATCAGTTAATAATATCCTAAAACACGCCGAAGCAAAAAGTGCCATGATTTCTATTTTTCAAGAAAATAATTTCTTGAAAATTTCTGTGAAAGATAATGGCAAAGGCTTTGATAGTCAGAGAGTTAATTTTGATAGCTTAGGTCTTAAAAGCATTCATTCAAGAATTGAATCTTTGAAAGGGAAAGTTGATATTTTGAATAATAACGGAACGGAGGTTTTGATTGAGGTGCCAGTTTGAAGGAAATAGTCGTAAGTCTTTAAGTCGAAAGTCATAAGGAATAGCATTTGCTGTGAAATTCTTACGACTTATGACTTAAAGACTTACGACTCCTACTCAACCAGCCCATTTTTCAAGGCATATTTTGTTAATCCAACGGTATTTTTTAATCCTAATTTCTTTAAAATATTATGCCTGTGAGTTTCTACGGTTTTGGGAGCGATGAATAATTTTTCAGCAATCTCTTGTGAGGATAACTCATTAGTAATCAGCTTAATAATCTCGATTTCACGTTCTGTTAATTGTACAAATTCTTGTGGCATTTCACTTTGTGGCACATTGTCCGTTAGCCCCAAACGCATCAATTCAAACACCACCGACTCACTAAAATATCGTTGTCCATTTTTGATACTTTCAATGGCTTTTTGGAGTTCAGTTTTTCCAGATTTCTTCATCATATACCCCCACACACCCGCCTGAAACGCCTCCCGAATCATCTCCGCTTCTTCCGAAACGGAGAGCATCAAAACCTTAATTTGGGGATATTTTTGTCTTAATTGCAAGGTCAATTCAATGCCCGACATTTGAGGCATTTTATAATCCGTTACCAACAAATCTATCGTTTGATTTTGAAGAAAATCCAAGACTTCAAGGGCATTTTTACAATTCCCCACCACTTCAACATCGGGAAACGTAGCAATTAGCATTGAAAGACTATCCAAGAAAATTTCGTGGTCGTCGGCTATCAGAATTCGCATTTTGGAGTGTGTATAAGTTTATAAATTGTTATGAGTCAAGACTTTATAAAGTTATACATTCCTTTGAGGATTTCAAAATTATTTATCTCCTCCCCTCAATTCAAATTATAAACCACCCCAACCGAAAGTCGAAACGTACCCACATCAGCACTATCAAAGGTATCTTGACTATTGACCAATACACTTGGCTTTGTTCCAAAAGTTAGATTGCCTTTGAGGTTGAGGGCAAGGCTTGGGGTAATGAAATAATTGAGTCCCCCGCCTACGTGTGGCGTGCCTCCACCAAAACTGACATCGCCAGAACTGCCATTTGTGAAGGTAACTTCCGAAAGTGAGGCAGTACGTAAGCCGTAACCCGCCTGTACGAAGGGGCGAAGTTGATTTACTGTTCCCCCAAAATTGAAGCGTACACCTGCATCTAAATGCGAAAAACTGAATGATTTTACGCTCACAGCACTCGTACCAACGGATGAATAGTCGTAGGTAAGGTAGGGTTCGACGGACTGATTGATGCCATAACTAAGATTGAGACCAATGTTGAATCCACTACCTGCGTTGTCAGATAAAAACTTGAAATAATCAGAATTCCAACCCAATCTTCCTACCTGAAACCCAATACTAATTCCTTCGGTTGAGGAGCGTTGTTTTATTTGTGAAAATCCTGATAATGAAATGGTTACGAGTAAAATAATTAGATAGTTTTTCATGGGTATTGGGGATTAACGTTGTACGTAAAACCTCACCCCCAGCCCCTCTCCTACTGAGAGGGGAGTTTTTACGGATGAATGCTCCCCTCTCAGTAGGAGAGGGGCTGGGGGTGAGGTTTCTGAGCAGTTTTACTTCCATTTAAAGATTAACAGTTATTCCTTTTTCGAGCATTACGGTATAACTTTTTGATTGTAACATTTCCTCAAACTTTCCACTCAATTCTGTGGATTGCAAACGGAGTGATTGCCCCCTCACTGACTTGACGGTATTGAAAGAAATACTGATTTTTTTCTGAGTTAATTTTTTGATATAACCCGATGCCGTTGCTCCTTTCAAGATGATGGTTTGCCCGTCAAATTGTACAGAATTTTGTACCCTAAAATCAAGCGATTGACCTTCTTGGGCAGTTTCAAGGTCGATGTCGTCTAATAAGAGCAAATCAACTTCCAAACGATTTGGAATAAATACCGATTTAATGTTTACAGGTCGATGTTCTTCCTCAATTTTCTTTACCTCTTTGTGGGTCTCGCTCGGGTGTGGGGTTTCGTCTTTTACGCTTGGTTTTACGACCACTTTTTCATCCGAAACTACCTTTTTGGGCTTTTTCTTATTTACCACTACAACCTCCTCTTTGGGTGGTTTTGGGGTAATGGTTGGTGGGATTTTTTCTTTATTATTTAGGTCTTCATCCTCTGTATTTTGAGGTGGGATTGTTCCTCCTCCTCCCGCACTAAAACCCGTCTGACTACTTGGTGGCGTAATATTTTGAGAAATATCAGGTTTAACAGGGGGGACAATTTCATCAGTAGTTTTACTATCATTTTTCCATGCCTGAATCCCGAAGGCAAGCCCCATGATAACCAAAACAGCCGCCACTGGAATATGCCAATTTGTATCCAACCATTCAAGTACAGGTTTTGATTTTTCAAGTATTTGCGTTTGCAATCGAGTTGGGTTTGATACCTCTGCCGTTGCCATCGTTTGGGTTTGTTCTTGGGTAAAAAGTCCCGTTTGAATATTAGCAAATTGAGTAGCCATCACCGTTGCGACAGGTTGTTTCAACAAGTCCAAATCTATCTCAAAAACCTTTGGAAACGCTTTTTGAAGGGCTTTTTGAAAATCCTTTGCATCTACAAATCGCTCGTTTGGGTTCTTTTCGAGGGCTTTCATCACGATATTATTGAGGGCTTTCGGAATCAATTTTTCCAAAGAAGGCGGTTGTTTATGCACAATATCCTGCATCAACGAAAAGTCCGTTTTTCCTTCAAAAGGTAATTTTCCCGCCAACATTTCGTACATCGTAACACCCACGCCATACAGGTCTGAGGCAATAGACGGTTCTTTGCCCTCAATGAGTTCGGGAGCCATAAATTCAAGCGTTCCTACTACCCGATTTACTTGGGTAAGTCGTTGTTCCCCAGATACTTTCGCAATCCCAAAATCCATCAATTTCACCGTCCCATCGGGTGTGAGCATGAGATTGGCGGGTTTGATGTCTCGGTGAAAAATACCCTTTTTATGAGCGTGAGACAGACCTTCTAAGGCTTGCGAGATAATCGAGACGGTATTTTGGGGTGTTAGTGTTTGGTGTTGTTTAATGAGCGATTCAAGGTTTTTGCCCGCCACATATTCCATCACCATAAAATACGATTCGCCCTGTTGAAGATAATTGTACAAAACCGCAATATTTGGGTGTGTTAGTCGTGCCAAAACTTGGGCTTCGTTCTTGAATCTCTCTAAAAATTGGCTTTGTTTGGTCAAGTTTGTATGCAACATTTTGAGGGCAACATCACGCCCCAACACCGTGTCATTTGCTCGATACACCGTTCCCATACCACCCTCGCCCAAGAATGATTCTATCTGATAATTTTGTATTTTTTGCCCAATCATGGTGTCTCAAATTCTTGTGTTAGCGGAATGTCAAAATCTCTGGTTTCACGTGCTTCAAGGTCGTTTTTTGCTTCATTTTTTTCTACCAAAACCACCGTAATATTGTCATGCCCACCTCTATTTTTAGCTTCTTGAACCATGAAATTAGCGATGTCTCGGAGGTTAATATCTTGTAAAATTTCGGTCAAATCGCTATCTGTCAAATAGTCGTACAGCCCATCCGAACACAATAAAATACGATCTTTTTCATCGAATGTTTCACTACATTTTCCTACATCAATTCTGATATTAGGCTTAGTCCCCATCGCATTGGTTAGGAGGTTTCTTTTGGGGTGAGTCTCGGCTTCTTCGGCGGTTATTTCACCATTTTTTACTAATTCCTGTACATACGTATGGTCGTCGGTAAGACGGATAACCTCCTGATTTTTAAATAGATACGCTCTACTGTCACCCACGTGAGCAAAGTATAATTGTTGTTCTTGAATCACGATGGCGGTACAAGTAGTTCCCATACCTCGGTACTGAGGCTTGGCTTGTGAGGCTTCATAAATCTTTTGATTTGCCGTTTTTAGGGCAAAAATCAGGCACGTTTCGATTGAACCTTTATGCCTAAAATATTCCCGACTAATCACCTCCGCCGCCATTCTACTGGCAACTTCGCCTGCATTGTGTCCGCCCATACCGTCAGCCACCAAGAGCAAATGACCACGAGCTTTTTGGACGTTTTCATCAGCGATTCTCACAAAAAGCCCCATGTCTTCGTTGTTCGTTCGCACGTTTCCTAAGTCGGTTATTACAATGGCTTTGATGTTGTCTAACTCTATCAATTCATTGTTTTTTTCAGCATGGGCAGGTTTTTTTCTAAACCATTTTTTCCAGAAATTCATGTGTTAGGAGAGGATTTTACGCTAATTTTTTTCTAAAAAACACCAATCCCGCCAAAGTCAAAGCTGATAATCCTAATAGCGAATACCCCAAGTTTTTAGTCCCTGATTCTCCTAATTTTGTGATGCTTTCAGTTGGCATTTCGTACTTGATTACGATGTTGTTAAATTCATCCTTATCAAACGTCATGTTTTTGGTTTGGGGTGGGAATGTTAAGACTCCATTCGTTTGGATAACGGTATTTCCTGCCAATTGAGAGGTTACAAAATTGCAAGAATTTTCTCCGATTTTGGTAGGTTTATTTTCTTTCAAACCCATCTCTGCCAACCATTTATCTTTGCCCAAATACTTCACGATACCCTTAGTTTTGTACTGAATCGTGAAGGTTCTTTCCATCTCGTTGGGTGAATAACGGAAATCATATACGTAATACTGACTCAGGCTTCTTTCTATCTGTTTTTTGACCATCAAAGCATTGCCTCCACCGTAAATAGAATTCCAAATATTCCATTGTTGTCCAGTCAGTTTGCCCGACATCTCGAATGCGGCATTGCCTGTACTGTCCACTTTCACTTCACTATTGATAATTAAGGTTGAGTTCTGAGCATAAGTCATAAAACTCGTACCTATTAGTATGAATATAATGATGATATTTTTCATGATTTTATTGGTTTTTTGAATATTAAAAAAACAACCTCACCCCCGACCCCTCTCCGATGGAGAGGGGAGTTATCGGACAAATCCTCCCCTCTCCATCGGAGAGGGGTTGGGGGTGAGGTTTATTCCCTACTACTGCACCTTCCCGTCCTGCACATTGGTTGCTTTCTGGAAAACTAATGGACCTCCGATGGCAAATTGAGCGGCTAATTCATCAACCTTCGTTCTCATAAAAGCATTGTCTTTGAGTTCCATGGGTTGCACGCCTTTTTGTTGTAAAGCCTTGACATCCAATATTTTATAGCGTGGGTCGCCTTGCTGCATTTTCTGTAAACATTCCTGCATTTCTTGCATTCCACGGGCAAAAGCCTCATCCGCAGATTTTATTCCACCTAAACCCTCCCCATTGACAGCCGTACTTTCGATGGCATACAATTGCCCTTGAAATTTAATCCCAGGATAAGCATGACCTGGTACCATAAAAATGACAGGTTCGAGACCCTCGCACTGGAATACACTCGCATACATACACGCAAACTCAATGCACAAGGCAGTGTTACCCGTGATAACCTCACGAGGCAAACGGAGATGTTGTTGAGTTGATTGAATATCGCCCGTTTTCTGTAAAAACCCTTCCGTGCCACTATACACCATGTGTGTACGGCGGGTGGCTTCATACACGCCCATCATAAAACGAATCGCCTCTTGTGGGTCATTGCCCACAGATGCCGCCTCACCACCCAAGACTTTTTCCTGAACTTGTTGGGTATAATATTTCACAATGGGGTCTTGGGGCGTAACGAAACAGCCCGTCAAATCATCGTTGTCGAAGGAGTCAGTGTATTTGGTAATTTCGGAAGCAGGAATGCTGGTGTAAAGAAAATCGTTTCTACTCAACATCGTAAACTGATAGGCTTTTTCGTACCTCTCAGAACGCCCTGACGTGTTGTACGTAATCCTGATTTGGGCTCTCTCGGCAGATTCCGTGGTTTTTTCGACAATACTTTGTGGAAATTGTGGGTAAATCGTTACCACCGCCGAACCATTGGGAAGCACGTGTTTTACCTCCGTTGCCGTAGTCCATGTTACATAGCCTGGTACCATGTACTCTACTTTCATATCTCTGATTTCACCTTTGCCGATGTTATCAATAATGAGTTTAGCAAAATAAAAACGTCCCTCCAAAGCCATCGGATTTGAATATATTTTGTAGGCGGCGGGCATCATGGCTTGCATAGGCATAATTTCAACCTTGATTTCACCATCTCCACTAAACTTCGCAACCGAAACATTCTCGGCGGGTTTCATCAAAGCCCAAGCTCCTCCTACCAACATTAATGCGGGCAAAACCAACCAACGATAAAACTTTGAGGCTTTGGGTTTTACGGCAGGGCGGTCTTCGGTTTTAGGGCGAATTTCTGTGAGATTAACCTCAGCCGTTGCGGGTGAAATGTCTATAATTTGAGTTTGCAAAGCCATGCTTTGAGGACGTGGCGTAAGGTCAAACATAAAAGTTGGACCTTTTGAACCTAATTGTACGGTGTCTCCAACGCTCAATTTGGTAGCCCCTTTTACTTTTTGCTTATTGACAAAAAGCCCGTTGCGAGATTCGTTATCGACCAACATAAACGAAAAAGAATCGTTAGGGTCTTTTACGATTTTGGCGTGTTCACGACTCACGACCAAGTCGGTTTCGGGGTCAAACTGAACATCGTTGTTAGAGGCTCTTCCGAAAGTAATTTCGGGTTTATGAAAATCAAATTCTTCTACTTGATTGGCTTTGCTGCCCGCCACGTGCTTGATGACGTATCGTTCTACTTGTTCCATATTGATTTTGGTTTGGGTATTTTAACGATACAAAGTTCTGGTGAAATTTAACGATTGTAAATCCATGAAAGCATACATTTATGATACAGGTAAACCCTTAATTTGCGAGTATATGAAAACCTATATTTTTGGGTATTGATTTGGAAATGAGGGGGTTATGGGTGTAGATTAGTGAGAATTATTAACACAATTATGAAAGCATTACTATTTTTCATCATCGTAATTAATATCCAAAAACCAACTGATATATCAATCATCTTTGGCATTTTTGGTTTTATCCTATCTCTATATTTTTTCAGGAAAAATCAAAACCTAAAAAAGAAGAACCATCAACTACGAGAGTTTCTTCTAAAATCACAAACATTTGAAAATAAGCAAGTTGCCTCTGAATTATACGATAATCTCAACACAAAACTGGCAGCATTACGTTGGCGATTGGAGGCAGTTGATACTCGAAATTGGTCAGAAAGGGAATCTAAAAATTTTAAAGAAATCATCGAAACCACCAACGAGGTCTATGATGATGTTCGTCTGATTTCACACAATATGCTTCCCGCCGAACTTGAAACGGAGGGCTTGGAAGTAGCTTTACAGAAATTGATTAGTAAATTGAACAACAACACAAAAATCAAATTCAACCTTGTTTCATCACAAAAAATTGAACGTTTTTCTTCCAAAATAGAGTATGAAATCTACACTGTTATTTTAGAATTAGTCAATAACATTATTAAACATTCCAAAGCAAAACAGGCTTGGATTTCGTTGAGTCAGGAAGGTATGAAATTAGTCGTTTCTGTAAATGATGATGGCATTGGAATCGAAGAAAACAATCAACACAGTGGGGGCGTAGGACTCAGAAATTTAGCTTCCAGAATTGAGCATTTGAAGGGTGAATGGCAAATAAAAAATCAAGCAGGAACGTCTGTGGTGGCTAAAATAACTGTTTAAATCAACCGATTTTTCAAGGCATATTTAATAATCCCGATAGAGTTTTTGACATTCAGTTTTCGTAAAATATTATGTCGATGCGTCTCAACTGTACCCGCACTGATGAACAGTTTATCCGCAATTTCTTGGGTAGAAAGTTCTGCCGCAATTTGCTTGATAATCTCCAATTCTCGATTTGTCAACGTTACGGGTTCAGAATATGTTTCATTTGAATTTATCTCCAAAGATTGACTCAATAATTCTTTCATTACAGCTTCTCCAAAATATTTTTCACCTTTGGCAATAGTATTGAGGGCAAGGGTGAGTTCCGTCTTTCCTGCCTTCTTCATCACGTACCCATACACACCAGCACGAAAAGCCTCACGAATCACCTCCGCTTCTTCCGAAACCGTAAGCATCAACACCTTTAAATTAGGGAATTTTTGACGTGCCTGTAAAGTCAGTTGAACACCGTCCAAATAAGGCATCGTCATATCAGTCATCAATAAATCGACTTCATGATTTTCGAGAAAAGCGATGACTTTGCGACTATCGGTTAGTTCTCCCACAATTTCCATATTCGGAATTGTAGCAACCAACATCGAAAGGCTTTCCAATAAAATTTCGTGGTCATCAACAAGAAGAATTCGCATTTGGGGTGTGTATAAATGGTTATGAGTCAAGACTTTATAAAAGTAAGTAATCATTTGGTAATATCAAACGCAAAACTTATTTCTTCTCATTTCTACACCTATCCGAACAGTATTTTACTTCGTCCCAAACCTTCTCCCACTTCTTTCGCCACGTGAATGGTCGCCCGCAGGTAATGCAGGTTTTGGTGGGAAGGTCGGATTTCTTTTTCATTTTCATTTTTTGCTCTTTTTTATTTAGAAATTAACGATAGGAATCAAGTACAATTTCATCATAAAATATCAAAAATAAAAATTCTATTTTTCTACAAAAAACCCTTTTGGAGCAATTAGGTAGAATATTTATCTTAATTTTCCGATTCAAATAAAAATCAATCAATAAAACAAATGCAAGAACTCCTAAAAGACTACCCAACCGTTATCTCACAATCTGTGCAATGGGGCGATATGGATGCCGCCCAGCACGTCAATAACACCGTTTATCTCCGATATTTTGAGTCGGCTCGTATCGAATTTTTTAACCAAGTTGGCTTCATGGATTTTTCGGGAGACGATGGCGTAGGTCCTATCTTGGCGGAGGCTTCTTGCAAGTACAAAGCCCCGCTGACTTTTCCCGACAACATCAAAATCACGGCACGAATATTGACAGATTCTATCACGGAATACGGTTTTACGATGCAACACGTAGTTTACAGTGAAAAACTCAATCGCATCGCCGCCGAAGGTACATCTCGCATTGTTTGTTATGATTACAAAAACCGACAAAAAGCCTTGATTCCGAGCGAGTTACGAGAGAAATTACGTAGCTAAGTATGCAGTAAAATGTAGTTTGTAGTATGCAGTAAATCTAAAACAGGACAAAATCTCATTTTTAGAATGTGGCTCCGTCTTCTAAAACTGCCTACTGAAAACTAAATCACTACCTACTAATTATACAACCATAAAATGAACCGCCATTCATTCAATAGTGGTGTCAGTTTCTCAAAACTGACACTTGGGTTTTCACATACCCCACGATTCTTTTTTTTACTCACGTTTATCCTCATACGTGTACATACGCACGCACAAACGCCAGCACCCCCAATTCTTTTCCAAAAAACCCTCGGTGGTTCGTCAAACGAAACCCTCAATTGTACCTATGCGACCTCTGACGGTGGCTATGTTTTGGGTGGACAAACGTCGTCTTCAAACGGGGATGTTCGAGGAGTACGAAAAGGACTTAGCGATGCGTGGATTGTCAAAACCAATGCCACTGGGACAGTCGAATGGATGACCGATTTGGGTGGTTCAAAAGACGATATTATTACGTCCGTGAAGGAATCTTCCGACAAAGGATTTATCGTAGAAGGCTACACAGCTTCAACTGATGGTGACTTTTTGAGTAATCACGGAGGAACGGATATTTTTGTAGCAAAACTCTCAAAAACAGGCTCAGTTGAATGGATTAAGTGTTTTGGAGGAACATTGGATGAAAAAAGTTCGGAGGTGGTAGTCAGTACCGAAGGCGGATATTTGATTTCGGGTAGTGCCAAATCGTACAATGGAGATTTATTGGGAAAATCACCCGTAGATTCTGACTCGTGGGTCATGAAAATTACAGACTCAGGGACTATTTCTTGGCAGATACTTTTCAATGGACTTTATACCGACTTGTGCAAAGCTGCCAAACAATTACCCAATAAAAATTACATCATCGTCAGTAATATTGGGGTTATTTCAGGGGCAAATCAACGAGAAGATATTTTTGTTTCAATCATCGCCCCAAATGGTAATGTGATTGGTCAAAATAGTTACGGAGGTTCACAAAAAGACTTGGCTAATTGCCTCGAAACCACCCCAGATGGTGGGTGTATCGTCATCGGGAAAAGTAGTTCTAACAACGGTGATTTATCCAATAATCAAGGAAATTATGATGTTTGGCTCTTGAAATTAGGGGCAAATGGCTCTAAACAATGGTCAAAAACTTTTGGAGGCGGTGATGCAGAGGGAGGCACAGGTGTAGATGTTTATGCGGGCATCAAACCAACTGACGATGGAGGATACATTTTTACGACCAGTACCGATTCTAAAAATGGGGATATAAAAACCACGCCTTGGTTAGGTCAGGCACGTGTTTGGGTCGTTAAGTTGAACTGTAAGCAAGAAATCCAGTGGCAAAAAGTAATAGGAGGTAGTTCGGGAGAATATGGTGTTTTCGTAGAACAAAAAACGGATAAAAGTTATTTCGTAACGGCAAATACAAAATCAAACGACGGGGATATTTCGGGGAACAAAGGAGGGCAAGATTTTTGGCTGATCAAGTTAGACAAAGACCCAAAAATGAAGGCAAATTTGGCTATTTCAGGACCTTTGGAATTTTGTGAGGGCAATTCGATAAAACTCAATACCGACATTGGCGTTCAGTATAAATATCAATGGCAAAAAGATGGGATTGTTTTACCAACCGAAACTACTCCAAGGATAACTATCACAAAATCAGGCGAATACAAAGTGATTATCACTCCCATTAACTGCCCAAAACCACAAGCTGATACTTCGGTGATTGTGAAAGTGAATAAAAATCCAGCATTGGGCTTACCCAAAGATACCATTTTTTGTAAAACCCCGACCTTATTAAAAGCAAATACAATCAACGGGGCAATCTACAAATGGTCATCGGGTGAGACAAGCCCAAGTATTAGCCCCACGAGTTCGGGTGTGTATAAATTAAACGTGAAATTGGGTGGATGCGAAGTCGATAGTAGTATTAATGTAAAAGTCGGCACATCACCCGTAGTGGCTCTGAGACCACAAATTGAAGACTGTTTCGATACTGCAAAACCTTATCTATTGAGTGCTGGAACAGATTATACACTCAATTATCGTTGGTCACCCAATAATGAAACTTCGCCCAATATCAGTGTCTCAAAAGAAGGAATTTATAAAGTAAAAGTTACGAATTCGGATGGTTGTGTTACGGAAAAAACCGTTCAGATGATGCTGAAATGTACTTCCAAAATCTATGCAGCCACTATTTTTACACCTAATGACGACACTGAAAATGATGTCTTTTGGATTATTGCCCAAGATGTTATTGATTATGACCTCGACATTTTCAATCGTTGGGGAGAAATAATCTTTATGAGTAGCTCAGAATCAGAGGTTTGGGACGGAACAATTAATGGTAATAAAGCCCCCGAAGGCTCTTATTCATGGAGATTGACCTATAAAAATGCCAGTCAGCCCACGGAGATTTTAACACAGACAGGAACGGTTATGTTGGTACGTTGAAAACTTAGAGGTATGGAGGATTAGAGAAGAGGTTTAAATTTAAAGAATTAAGTACCCGTACATATTTAGTTTAAACCTTATAGGATTAGACAAGTATCTGATTATTAGTCAATTATATTGTTGAATCCTATCGCAGTGGCGAACCGTAAGGTTTCGTTCAAACTAATTAGGTATTGGTACTTAACTCTATTTCTCTAAACCTCTAAGTTCACCCCTTCAAATACCTCAATCTTTTCCCCTCCTCCATTCGTTCAATAGCATACCTAAGCATCGTTCTGGGCATATTTTGTAGATGCTCATCCAAGAATTCTTCGAGTACCAATTCATCACGTTTTCCCACTTCCCGCAACATCCACCCGCAGGCTTTGTGCATGAGATCGTGGGTATGTGTAAGGAATTTTTCAGATAATTTGAAGATGTCCGAAAACTGTCCATTTTTGATAAATTCAAGCGTTGAAACTACCGCAATTCGCTCTGACCAAAGGTGTCCAGAATCCGCTAAATCGTAGAGAATTTGACGGTCTTTATTCAAGAAAAATTTACCCAAAATCTTGTAGGCAGAACAATCTACCAAATCCCAATTATTGATTTGGGAAACGTTTTTTAGGTAAAAATCAACGATTTCTTGTTGTTGAAAAGGAGAAGATTTTGAAAATTTTGCCACTAAAATCAATAGTCCTGCAAACCGTAATTCATGGATTGGGTCATTGATAAGTTCTTGAATATCAGACAGATTCATTGATTTCCAATACTCTTTCACCAAAGCCTGTACTTGCGGATTTGAGATTCCGATAAAAATATCACCTTCGCCATATTGTCCTTTTCCAGTTTTGAAAAAGCGGGCAGTTCGAATAGCCCGTTCAGGGTTTGCGAGTTGGAGGAGTGCTTGTTTGAGGGTTGTTTGCATAGACAAAAATAATGATTCTTATAAAATAGGAGTACTCTTTTTTAGTACTTTCATTCAAGTGAGTATTTGGGATAAATTAATTGATATTAGGTAGGGGCGTATCGCATACCAATGCTGTCAATTTAAGAAATTTGCCCGATTAACGCTGGTAGGGTTCAAAACCCTACCAGCGTTCAAACGGGTTTTTTAAATATATTTTGACAAAAGTAAATCCTTAAGTTGACAGCATTGGTATCGCATATGTCCACATTCTGACAATTTGGGCGTATGCGATACGCCCCTACGATTTGAAAAATTTATATTATCAATTTTCACTTACGATGTAAAAAGGCAAAGGCTTAAAAATAAAGTAAACCTTCATTTTTAAGCCTTTTTTCATAATAAGTAAATCACACGTTTTCAAAACTTTATACTGCCTACTATTTACTAACTACTGCCTAATTATTTCTGTTTCAACAACTTCGCTTCAATCGTCTGTTGTGTATGTGGTACAGCTCTCAAACGCTCTTTCGGAATCAACTTTCCTGTATCAATACAAACGCCATACGTTCCGTTTTTGATACGAATCAAGGCATTTTCTAATTGTAAAGAAAATTTCTGCAAACGAGCCGCTAATTGACTCATACTTTCTTTTTCCATACTGTCCGCTCCATCTTCCATCAGTTTTGAGCTTCCGCCCGTAACGTCCGTACCTGGGTCATTACGCTTGTGGAGTGCTTCACGAATGTAATTCAACTCTCCTCGAACGCCCTCTAATTTGTTAGTGATTAATTCCTCAAACTCTTTAAGGTCTTCACTCGAATATCTGGTTTTTTGTTCTACTAATGTCTCCATTTCTCGAATAGGGTTTATGGGTTCACTGATAAGGATTTTGGCGGTAGTTTTTTAGTCTATGATAACTCAAAAAGAGAAATATACTCCTGAAAAATTCCACAAATATACATTGGTTTTAATTAAAATATCAATATTTCAAGAATTAATTAAATTTTTCTGAAATTTTATGATTTCTTAATTTAGGCAATTCACCAATGATTATTTGGCGAAATATACATTCTACCATAAAGATAAAACGCTAAATCTGAAATGACCTCAAATTTCTACTTTTTGACTCAAAATCAAGTATTTATACCTATAAACGAAAGGCTTGACTTATTCGTTTCAAACATGGTATTTTGCATAAAATCATCAACAAAATCTATGACATATATTGAACCCGCTCCGATTAAGGACAAAGAAAATCCTTTGGAGTCAATGATGCAACGCTTCGATAAAGCCGTTGAATTATTAGGCATTTCTGACGAAATGTATTATATTCTTAAAGTCCCTGCTCGTCAGGTTACAGTAGGGCTTCCGATTACGATGGACAATGGTTCTATCAAAGTTTTTGAAGGACATAGAGTCTTACACTCCAACATTTTAGGGCCAGGCAAAGGTGGCATCCGTTTCGACCCAGATGTAAATTTGGACGAAGTACGTGCCTTAGCCGCTTGGATGACTTGGAAGTGTGCCGTGGTGGATATTCCCTACGGTGGAGCAAAAGGTGGCATTGCCTGTAATCCAAGAGAAATGTCAGCGGGTGAAATGGAGCGTTTGATGCGTGCATATACGGTAGCAATGTTAGACGTATTCGGTCCTGACCGTGATATTCCCGCACCTGATATGGGAACAGGTCCTCGTGAAATGGCTTGGCTCATGGACGAATATTCTAAAGCAAAAGGAATGACCGTAAACGCTGTCGTAACGGGTAAGCCTTTGGTTTTGGGAGGTTCACTCGGACGTACCGAAGCAACAGGGCGTGGCGTAATGACCTCAGCTTTGGCGGGGATGGATAAACTAAAAATTAATCCTTACAAATCAACCGCTGCCGTTCAAGGATTTGGAAACGTAGGCTCACACGCCGCCGCCCTCCTACACGAGCGTGGTGTGATGGTAAAAGCCATTTCTGACATCTCTGGGGCATATTATAATGAAAATGGCATCGACATTGAAGGAGCAATGAAGTTCAGAGATTTGAATAAAGGTACACTCGAAAATTTCCCAGGGGCTGAAAGAATAACAAACGAAGAACTCCTAACGCTCGACGTGGATGTACTCGTACCAGCCGCCAAAGAGGACGTAATCAACAACGAAAATGCTCCGTATATTCAAGCAAAAATGATTGTGGAAGGGGCAAATGGACCTACCTCAGCTTCGGCAGATGATATTATTAACGACAAAGGAATTTTGGTTGTGCCTGATATTTTGGCAAATGCAGGAGGCGTGACGGTTTCGTATTTCGAGTGGGTACAAAACAGAATAGGCTATAAATGGACGTTGGACAGAGTTAATCGTCGCTCGGATAGGATAATGAAAGATGCTTTCGATAAGGTATTTTTGACTTCTCAACAGTTTAAAGTTCCAATGAGAATTGCGGCTTATATTGTAGCAATTAAGAAGGTTTCGGATACTTATAAGTTTAGAGGGGGGTATTGATAGTAGGCAGTAGGCAGTAAAATCCGAGTATATTTTTTACTGCCTACTGAATACTGCCTACTGAATAACTATCGACTGTCTCGGCAATTTCCCTCAACAAATCAATATTCTCCTCAATACCGTTGCCCACCACAATTACGTCTGCACCAGCCGAGAGGGCATTTTTTGCTTTTTTGATAGAGTTGATTCCTCCGCCTACAATAATTGGCGTATCAACTGATTGTCTGACTGCCGCAATCATTTCTGGCGAAACAGGATTGATTGCTCCCGAGCCAGCATCAAGGTAGGTTAATTTTAATCCTAACATCTCACCTGCCATTGCTGTACAAGCTGCAATCCCAGGCTTATCGTGTGGGATGGGGTTGGTATTTGAAATATAAGATACCGTTGTTTGTCGTCCGCTATCAATGAGCATATAACCAGTTGGCATAATTTCTAAGCCACTTTTTCGTAGAATAGGGGCTGAAATTACGTGCTGACCAATCAGAAATTCTGGATTTCTACCCGAGATTAAAGACAATAATAAAATCGCATCTGCCTGACTATCAATATGTAAGCTATTGCCAGGGAATAAAATAACGGGGATATTGGTATAGGATTTGATTTTGGCGATAACCTCCGTCATTACATAATCGGTTATCAAACTCCCGCCCACGAAAATATAATCTGCCCCGTGTTGGATACAGAGGTCTAATAAATTAGAAAAGTTTTCGAGATTGACCTTATCAGGGTCAATCAAGACGGCAAAAGATTTCTGACCGTTTGCTTTTCGTTCGTACAGCTTATTTAGTAGTTGTTGGGTCATTATTTTCTTTTAAAATCGACATTGCTTCCATGATTTTGTCTTTGGCAATTGCCATCAAAAATGCCATCATATATCCCTTTATCGAAGAAATTATCCAAGAATCTTTTCCTTTCTCTTTCTTTACAACAACGGGCAAATTCGAGTTCTCAGCTATTTGAACGGTCTTTTTACTCTTTGATTCAGAAGTAAATAAACTAAAAATTACATATACCCCTGCCAATGCCGTACCCACAATAAGAGCAGTTGTACCGATACGGGCGGCTTCGGTTTTGAGATCATTTACTTGACCATCAATGGTTTTTTTGTATGCTTGTGCCTCTTTGTGTAATTGTATTTTGCGTTCAGAGGTCTTTTTGGGGCTTACTGTCGGAAACATAAATTCTTCGTTTTTAATTGTTGTACAAACTAAAAACAGTTCAAAAGTACAAAAAATTGCCTTTTTAATGGAAAATTTCTGAAAAGAATTGTAGGTGAAGTGAATTATATTTAGCTTAAATTCATAAAAAAAGGCAGATTAAGCCAAATATAAAAATCATATTTGGCTTAATCTGCCGAAAAAAGATACTTTAAGCCAAATATAAATGGCTAATTATAGCCGAAAACTATCATAACCCCAAACTAAACCTCGCCAAGCCATTCCCAAAATTCAAACTCGAATTGGGTCTATATTCCAACGTTTTAGCTGTGGCGGCATTGGTCGTGATATTGACAGTGTGATTATTATCAAGAATTACGTTGTCTTTCTGGAAAGGAATCCTACTGATATTCCAAGTATTGAAATTCTCCCATGTACCTGAGTTGGCACTCATAATAGTACAACCCGTTGTGCCTGTGTACTCATACGCCCCGATATCGGTTTTGTTATAGACGATTCTTGGGTTGCCTTTAACGTCATTATTGCCTAAATTACTAAGGCTCAAACCCGAATTAATGGCGGGGCTACAACCCGTCAATTGTAAGCCATCATCATTGGTACGTAACTGATTATCAGCCCCTAAGAGATTATTTCCGTTCAAAAATCTTGGGTTCTTTTTGTATTTGTTGTTGGTAAATATTGGGGCATTTGCATAAGTTGGATAGTTGGGTTGATTATTGATATCAAGGCTATCCAACTGAAAAATATTGTTTTCAACCGTACCATTTGCCGCTGTCAGAAAAGCGTCAGAATAAATAAGGGTAGTGTCATTGACGGTCATATTTTTCCAAAAAATATTGTTTTTCAAAGACACATAATTGGGGTCAAAGAAAAAGCCTCCTCCCAAAGTAAAAAGCCCTCCTCCTGCACTTCCTGCCTGACTGTCTTGGATTTCAATTTTATTTTTGTAAAAAGTATTGTTAAAAACTGTATCAAAACAAGTTACCAACGACAGCCCACCACCGACTTTGGAGGCGGAATTTTCAGCAAATAAATTATTGACTATCAGGCTTTTAGAATTAAAACACAACATTCCTCCACCCGACTGTGTTTCGGCTTGTTCATAGCTGCCGAGGTCATTTGCAATGGTATTTTGATAAAAAATATTATTCTTGAAATTTGCCTTCATGTAACGGGCATATACGCCTCCACCGCCAACGCCCTTATTGTTTTTGATAAGATTATTAATAAAAGAATGCTTACCAAAGAATAGAGAAACTCCTCCTCCCAGACTTGATGCGGTATTGTTTTGAATAATATTATCTTTTAGCAAGTTGAGTCCTTTGACAATAGTAATGCCTGCCCCATAATAACGTTCGAACTGATTGCCTGTATAAATATCTCCTTGAAGATGTATTACGCCAGTGCCATTAGCATTTCCATTTCTGACCGTAAAGCCTACCAATTTAGTCGTATCATTAGCCACATTCCAATTGGCAGAACTGTCAATCACTACCACGTGATAGGCACTGTCGGTAAGGACTCCGCCAACGCCTTTTCCATCTAAAACTGAACGATTTAGAGCAATATTTTGCGTACCACCACCCGAAGGATAACCCCCATAAACCTCTAAACCCTGACGAATATGAAAGGTTTTATCACGATTATCCGTAGAAACGATGGCTGTACCTTTTTGATTTGTACCCATATTGTAAGGCAAACTTTGAGGGGCATATGTCCCTTTGGCAACGAAAACTTTTTGAATATTCGGAAAAGCCCAAGCCCCGTCTGTTGCTTCACTGAGGGTTTTCAGGGCATCTGCCCACGTATGCCCCGCACCACTGACCGCACGGCTACTGTCCACATATACGTTAGGTACGCCCGCTATCACGACCTCATACGCTCCGATGTCTGGATTGCCAGTGCGAGGGTTGCTGAGGTAGTCGGTTGTAGGGATATTACTTCCACTAATTGTATTTGTTCCTGTATTGATGGCTGGGGATGCATATTTTAATCGTAAATCTCCTGTTGAACCCAAATTGGTGGCAGGTTGAGTTTGAAAAAGAGGGTCAATGTTGCCACCATTGGGGCAGTCATTACAGGGTATAGAGCAAGATGGGCAATTAACATCTTGGATAATACAATTATTAAAGATGTTATTATTTCCAGAAATATTACCATAGTATTGTTTTTCTATAGAACTACTATAAGTGTTTGAGTCATTTCCCCACAAAATACAATTATTAAGTTTTGTAAAATTGGAACTGTAATTACTAAAAGTGTACATTCCTCCACCTACCGAAGTTGAACGATTCCCTGAAAGAGAACAGTTATTATAAGTTATCTGTGAATTAATATTGACAGCCCCACCACCATTAGCCCCAGTATTATTAAGGCTATTATTTCCGATAAAAACACAATTAGTATAAACATTGTATGAATATGTATTATAAACCCCACCGCCAATGTAAGAAGCCAAATTATTCCAAAAACGACAATTAGAAAATTGTGCAGAAGATAATTCGTTATACACTCCAGCACCAGCAGTTGCATTATTACCTGTAAAAATACAATACTCAACTTTTGGGGAAGCATAATGATTGTACATACCGCCTCCATAAAAATTACCACCGCCATTAGCATTTCCATCACTAATCGTAAAGCCACTCAAAATAGCAGTAGAATATATGGGATTTGAAACTGTATTATTATGATAAAAAACACCATAACTATTATCAGTATTCAAATTAGTATTACCAATATTTCCACTCAAAATCGTTGGATTGGCAACCCAATTGCGTTTAGAAAGTTGGTATTCATTACCTGCAAAACCACCATATAAAGCTACATCATTGATAAGTTGGAAGGAGACAGTCCTGTCCGTTCCGCTGGTGGGATAGTATGTGCCTGCCGCTACCCAAATTTGGGTTACGGTATTGCTACAACTTCGTGCCAAGGTGAGGGCATCCTGCAAATCTGAAAAGGCTTTTGTCCATGAAGTACCATCACCTTTGGCTACGCCAGCTTTTACGAAAATAACATTTTGTGAGGAAGCCAACGAGTCGAGATTTGAGTTCTGGCGGGTAACAGTGCCAGGACTTATGGTCGTTATCGTTCCGTTTCCTGCACTTGACAGTATGATATTGTTGCAATTAGTCCCTGAGTATTCGTTGAATGGATAATACGCTACCAAACCTGTTCGTTCGCAGAGTATTGGATTACGGTTTTTGAATACGTTGATTTGTGAGGCTGTCCGTGCTACATTCCAGAGCCTGACCTCCGTGATTTGCCCATTGAAATTACGGAGTTTTTGGTCGTAAAAATCAGTACCAATGCCTAAATCTTGTGAATTGGGACTGGCAACAGTAGCAGTAGGAGGAGCATAGTTAAAAATGGGATTAGCAACGCTTCCCGTTGTGGCTAAGGCAACCGAAACACCATTGACGTAAAATTTCACTGACCCATTTGACCCATTCTGAAAAGTTACTGCCACGTGTTGCCAAACGTTTTCGGTAAGTACCTTGTTTACAGAGGTGAAACTCCTCCAAGTGGAAGTATTATCGCCATAAGTAAAATCCAAAATACCATCACCGCCACATCGAAAGACATAGCCCGTGTTTACATTGGCAACCGCCCAATTATCTTTCGAGACAATTGTTCCCCTAAAAAATCGGGCGAAAAAGTGGGTTTTATCCACGCCTCAATGGTGAGGGCAGTTGTGAAATTGAGGTTAGCATGGTTTGAAACCTTAACTCCCGCCAATTGAGAGCCAGCATTATTGGCAGAAAATGAGAGAGATTTTACTTGGGCTTGTGTATATGTAAAGCCACAGCAAAGACACATCAACAAAGTGATGAGGGTTTTGGGGTAATGTTTCATGGTAAAGAAGAAGAAGGGTATGTTAGTGATAGAGCAAAATTAAGGGATTCAAAACGCCCTGTCAATCGGGAAATTCCTTACTTTTGTTAAAAAAATAACCACCAAATTATGTATTCAGAATTTAATAAAGCAGACGACCAAAGTAAAAAAATCGCTGAGATTTGGCACGATATTCATGTCCGAACAAACGATAAAAAAGTAGCAGGGAAGTATTTGCAACAAATGGAAATCTACAATCAAATCGCTCGTCAGAATCAACAGGTGATTATGATAAGTAATTTCAAAAATCATCAATTACTAACAGTCAGTGATAATTTTGACGATATTTTGGAGTATGGTTGTAGTATTGAAGATTGTATGAAATGGACGCTACTTTATTTTTCGAGAGCCATTACTTTTGAGCAAATCAGAGCAATGTTTTCTATTAGTATGTGGTATAACAAAATGAAGAAACATGAAATCGAAGTTCCTGGGTACAGACAGGGCTATTGTGGGTGGGAGTTTAAATCTCGGAAAACAGGTAAAGTCAAATATTTGATGACTATTCAGCAAGGCTTGGAATATTCAGACAAAGGCGAGCCTTTGATTGCTTTGGTTACGGTCAGTGATGTTACGCACCTATTGCGTGAGAATCCACCTTTTTGGAGTACCATCCGTCTTGAAAACACAACTCAATATTGTTATCATTCTGAAAAATCTGGAATCCAAGCCACGGAACTACTTTCGCCTCGAGAAATAGAATTTTTGAAATGTTTTGAAAGTGGCTTAGAACTAAAAGCCATCTCAGAAAAAATGGGCATCAGCTACAAAACCGCCGATACGCACAGAACGAATATTCTACAACGTACAGGAGCGAGAAACCCAATGGCGGCGATTGAGTTAGTGCGGAGAGTAGGGTTAATGTGATGGAGATTTACAATTCTGGAGAGTCGTGGTATATTTGTTTCTCCTCCAATTTCCCTTGTCCCCAAAACGGTTTTACTAAGAAAAAAACAACGCCCGTAAGAATTCCCCAAAGCAAAGTAACTATTAGAAAACCAGCATATTGACTTTCTAAAATTTTATTCAGAAATAAGGCAAGCGTAAGGAGGAGAAAAATGAAGAACATTGAGCCAGTTATTGCCAAAACTGCAAATAAAGCCACTTTTTTAACGGTGTCTTCTATTTTTTCTTGCACATCTACTTTGGCAATTTCTATATTGGTCTGGACGTATTTATAGAGATTATCAACCAGTCCGTTGGGGTCTAAAATTTTCATATTTAACTGTTAAAGTATTGTAAATTTTCAATGCTCAATAGTCAATGTACAATATTCAAGTGAAAAATGGAGTTTCAAATACTTGAAAATTGGATATTGAACATTGTTGATTGAAAATTACTCAATAAAATTAACTAAAAAACGTATTCCAAAGTAAATAAATATTCAAACCAATGATGATAGCAGCCACCACCCAAGAAGAAATTTTTAAAAGAGTAGAGTTCGCAAACTCACCCATTTTCAACTTATCACTCGTAAACATCACTAAAGGCACAACCGCAAAACTGAGTTGAAATGACAAAATAACCTGACTCAAAACCAAGAGTTCCCCCGTTCCTTTTTCACCATAAAGAATCGTTACGACAAGGGCTGGAACGATAGCTACTAATCTGGTAATCAGTCTTCTAAGCCACGGTTTTAATCTGATATTCAAAAAACCTTCCATCACAATTTGCCCCGCCAGCGTACCCGTAAGCGTAGAGTTTTGACCCGCCGCCAACAAGGCTACCGCAAAGAAAATACCCGCAAATTTTACGCCCAAAACAGGGTCGAGGAGATGGTAGGCATCGTTAATATCCGCCACGTTTTGATTACCCGAATTATGAAAACTGGCAGCCGCTAAAATCAAGATGGCGGCATTGATAAAAAAGGCAAGAGAAAGCGACAAAGTAGAATCTATTGTAGCAAAAAAGATGGCTGAACGCTTACCAATACCATTTTTTTCAAAGTTGCGAGTCTGTACGATACTCGAATGTAGGTACAAATTATGAGGCATCACGGTAGCCCCTAAAATCCCAATGGCAACATACAACATCTCAGGATTAGTAACGATTTCGGGTTTGGGTAAAATATTGCTAAATACCTGATAAATAGAAGGGTCTGAGACGATTATCTCGTACGTAAAGCAACAAAATATCATAAAAATCAAAGCCCCAACGATACTCTCCAAAACCCGAAAGCCCTTTCCCTGAAAATATAACAAAACCAACACATCAAGCACCGTAATGATTACGCCAACCGTCAGGGGAATGCCAAATAAAAGATTGAGAGCAATGGCTGAACCGATTACCTCAGCTAAATCGCAGGCGGCAATGGCAACTTCGCACAAAATCCAAAGAATAAATGAGACAGGTTTTGAATAGGAATTCCGACAGGCTTGGGCTAAATCTTGCCCCGTAGCGATTCCTAATTTGAGAGCTAAATGTTGGAGTAACATCGCAAACAAGTTAGAAATCAAGATAACAGAGATGAGCGTATAACCAAATTTTGCTCCACCTGCAATGTCCGTTGCCCAATTACCAGGGTCCATATAACCCACCGCAACCATCAGCCCTGGACCTGTAAAAGCCCAAAGTTTTTGCCAAAAAGAACCGTTTTTTGGCACTTTTACACTTCCGTAAACTTCTGGTAATGAATGATTTGTATCGTTATTTTGTAATTTCATTGTTAATCTTAAAATTGGCGGTTTTGTGTGCAGATACAAATGTATTTTTAAATCTTGATAATTCAAAATATATTTTTAGATTAGTCTAAAATTTACTCTTGTCGTTGAAAAATAATATCTTTGTTTTCTGGGGTTTAGGGGTTTGGGGATTGCGGGGTTTAGGGATTGGGAATTAGGTAATTAGGGATTAGGGGTAAAAGGGTTAAATTTGAGATTAGAAATTAAAGAGGTAGTTCAAAGTAAAACTATTCTTTCATTCCTAATCCCCAATCCCCAATTACCCAATCCCCAATCCCTAATTACCCAATTCCTAATTACCTAATCCCCAATCCCAAACCCCTAAACCCTAAAAACAATGACATCCTTTACCGAAGAGAATTATCTCAAAATCATTTACAAATTATCTGCCGAAACGGATAACGAAATCAGTACGAATGCCGTAGCTGAATTAACCCAGACGAAGGCAGCTTCGGTAACGGATATGTTGCGTAAACTATCTGAAAAACAGTTAGTTAGCTACCAAAAATACCAAGGCGTTCGATTGACTGAAAAGGGCGAGAAAGTGGCATTAATGGTGATTCGGAAACACCGCCTTTGGGAGGTTTTTTTAGTCAATAAATTAGGCTTTAATTGGGATGAAGTCCATGAAATAGCCGAAGAATTAGAACATATCAACTCCGACGAATTAGTCCAAAGGCTGGATGAATTTTTGGGCTTCCCACAATGCGACCCTCACGGCGACCCCATCCCCAACCGTCATGGACTTATGCCTGAGTTAGGCTACAAAAATCTTTCTGAAATAACTGTAAATCAGCAAGTTGTAATGATGGGCGTTGCTCAACATTCTACGAACTTTTTGCAATATTTAGCAAAAATTGGTTTGAATTTAGGAGCTAAAATCAAAATCATTGAAATCAATGATTTTGATAAATCATTGACTATAAAAATCGGAGTCAAAAAAGAATGTTTTTTGAGTAATGAAGTGGCGAAAAATGTATTAGTAAAAGCAATAAAAATGGATTAGTGTAGAAAATAAAAAAACCTAACAAAGCCGCCACTTTGTTAGGTCAAAAAAGTTGCGTTACGAGAACGCTCCACAAAAATAGAAATTGTCAAAGTAAAAACAAGGCTTTTTGCAGGAAAAAATGTATGTACAAGGTATATATTACATAAGTACAGAATCTAATAAAGAAACTATCTGAAAATCAAGGATGAAATTTGGCTGTGAGTAGTTTAAATTTTTAGGCAATAAACTACTTATCTATAAGTTGTTTAAAATATATTTATTTTACCAGAATAAATTTTAATTTTTACGTATTTTCAAGAAAATAAATACTGTTTTGAATTCTACCAACAAGCAAAATATTTTTCTTCGTATATTTGGAAAAAATTAACAACAAAAACCACTCAAATTATGCTCGCCAAAACCTTCGGAAGTGCTGTTCACGGTGTTGATGCAACCATTATTACTGTTGAAGTTAGCGAAGGACAAGGACAGAAATTTTTTATCGTTGGATTACCCGACGGAGCTGTCAAAGAATCTGAACAGCGAGTAGAATCTGCCATTAAACAAGTCGGTTATTTCTTTCCCAGAACAAAAGTAGTAGTAAATCTCGCTCCTGCGGACATACGTAAGGAGGGCTCAGCGTATGATTTACCTATAGCTTTGGGTGTCATTCACGCCTCTGCACAAGCCAATCTCAAAGAACTTGAAAATTACGTAATCATGGGTGAATTAGCCCTTGATGGTACTTTACGCCCAATCAAAGGCGTTTTACCGATTGCGATTGAAGCCCGTAAAAAAGGCTACAAAGGTTTTATTTTACCCACAGAAAATGCGATGGAGGCTTCTATTGTTAATAATTTGGATGTTATTGGGGTAAAAAACTTGAAAGAAGCGGCTGATTTTCTGAGAGGTACATTATCAATTATTCCATTGGTAACAGATACTCGGGATATATTTTCTACTTCTCAAAATAACTACGATGCGGACTTTTCGCACGTTCAGGGGCAAGAAAACATCAAAAGAGCTTTGGAAATTGCTGCCGCAGGTGGACATAATGCCATTATGATTGGACCGCCTGGTGCTGGGAAAACCATGTTGGCAAAGCGTATTCCTTCTATTTTACCTCCATTGACACTTCACGAAGCCTTGGAAACAACAAAGATTCATTCGGTTGCGGGGAAATTGGGAACAAAAGCTACTTTGGTTTCTACTCGCCCGTATCGTTCGCCTCATCATACTATTTCGGATGCAGCTTTGGTGGGTGGCGGTGGTAATCCTCAACCTGGCGAAATCTCCTTGGCACACAATGGCGTTTTGTTTTTGGATGAATTACCAGAGTTCAAACGCTCAGCTTTGGAAGTCATGCGTCAGCCTTTGGAAGAACGAAAAGTGTCTATTTCGAGGGCGAGATGGGCGGTTGAGTTTCCATCCAGTTTTATGTTGATTGCGAGTATGAATCCTTGCCCGTGTGGGTACTACAACCATCCTGAAAAAGAATGTGTCTGTGGACCAGGTGTTGTTCAGAAATATTTGAATAAAATCTCAGGACCACTTTTGGATAGAATTGACTTGCACGTAGAGGTTACGCCCGTAAAATTTGAGCAATTATCTTCCAATAGAAAGTCAGAGTCATCGGAACAAATCCGTGAAAGAGTTATCAAAGCTCGTGAAATTCAGACAGTTAGATTTAGAAATCATCCAGAAATATATTCTAACGCCATGATGCCATCGCAAATGGTCAAGGAGGTTTGTGCTTTAACAGATGCAGGAATTGCTTTATTGAAACGAGCGATGGAAAGACTACAACTTTCCGCTCGTGCGTATGATAGAATCTTGAAGGTAGCCAGAACGATTGCGGATTTAGCTGGTACTGAGGACATTAGAACGGAACACCTTGCCGAGGCTATTCAGTATCGGAGTTTGGATAGAGAGAATTGGGCGGGGTAGTTTTCTGTAAGGAAACTGTTTAATTCTACGCCAACAAAGCCAAAACATCATCTTTCGATAATGATTTGACAAAGCTCTCCTCAGTCGTAACTAACTCATTAGCAAGGCGTTGCTTGTTTTGTTGGAGTGCCAAAATCTTTTCTTCTACCGTATTTTTTGTAATGAATTTGTAGGTAAAAACAGTATTGACTTGCCCAATTCTATGGGCTCTATCAACTGCCTGAGCCTCAATAGCGGGATTCCACCAAGGGTCGAGGATGAATACGTAATCTGCCGCCGTGAGGTTGAGTCCCAAGCCTCCCGCTTTTAAGGAAATCAAGAAAATTTTGATTTCTGTATCATTCTGAAACTTCTCTACCTGTGCCTGGCGGTCTTGTGTGCTACCATCTAAGTACGTGTAGGCGAGTGATTGTTTATCTAAATGTTCTCTGAAAATATCAAGATGTTTCACGAATTGGCTGAAAATCAAAACCTTATGTCCACCTTCCAAAACACTCTCCAATTTTTGAAGCACATCATCTAATTTTCCAGAATCACCTTCATACGTATGGTCGGTCATGCGGGGGTGATTGGCTAATTGTCTTAGCTTGGTCAGACCCTGCAAAACCACCATTTGGGATTTTGCAATTCCTTCATTTTCAATATGTTGAAGAATTAAATTTCGGTAATACGACTTCGCTTCTTCGTATTGAATCTCTTGCAATTCGCTCATTTCGGCGTAATGAATTGCCTCAATTTTGGGTGGTAACTCGGTGGCTACCTGCGACTTATGCCTTCTGAGCATAAACGGTTTTATGATGGCGTACAGTCGTTGGAGTTTGGCATCATCCGCTTTTTTCTCAATCGGAATTTGGAACTCATTTCTAAAAAAATGTTGGTTTCCTAACATTCCAGGGTTCGTAAAAGTCATTTGCGACCATAAATCCATCGTACTGTTTTCCAAGGGTGTACCCGTTAGCACCAAACGATGACGAGAATTAAGCTGCATAACCGCCTTCGTGATGTTGGAAGAGGGATTTTTTATCGCCTGAGATTCATCCAAAATCACATAATTGAATCGGTGATTTTTCAATAAATCAATATCAATTCTGGCGATACCATACGAAGTCAAAATAACATCATATTGGTCAAACCTTTCAATATTTTTATCTCTGTAAGTACCTGTATATGTGAGAATTCTTAGATTTGGCGTAAATTTTTGAGCCTCTTTTTCCCAGTTATAAATCAAGGAAGTGGGCATTATCAAAAGGCTTGGCGAAGCCACTTTTTGCTCCTTTTGCGAAGCCAAAAGTGTAAGAGTCTGAACGGTTTTTCCGAGACCCATATCGTCAGCAAGACAACCCCCAAAATTATAATCATTCAAGAAACGCATCCAGTCGTAACCCGCTTTTTGGTAAGGTCTAAGTGTGCCTTTGAAACCTTTGGGTAAATCGTAAGTTTGAATTTCCTCAAAATCACGCAATTTCTCTAATTTTCTACTCAAAACAGCCGTAGCCAAAGAGTCATTTTGTAAGTCTTGAACTAAGGAAATATGATGTTTTTTCAAGATAAATCCTTCATTATCAGTCTCTTGCTCCATAAAAGCAAATAATTCCGAATATTGTGAAAACCAGACTTCGGGAATGACCGCTATCTCGCCATTGGGCAAAGTAAATTCTCTTTTTTTCTGTAAAATTAAGTTTCGGATTTTCAAAAAAGGAATTTCATAATCACCAAAAATCACCTTGGCGTGTATATCGAACCAGTCGTTTGCTTCAACGATATTGACTTCGATGTTGGAATATCCCAAGAAATACCGCTTGCCATTGTCCTGAATATTTTGGGAGATATTGAAGTTGGCTTTTTCTAAATTTTCATAATTTTTTTGTAGCCAAACAAAAGCCTCATTTTTTGAAAATGCTAATTTTCCATTCTTTAAATCTAAACCTAATTCTTTCAAAATCAATAACTTGTCTTTCTCTTGCTTCAAATCTCGACGTACTTTATGAAAAACATAATCGTTCCCTTGTTTTTCCATACTAACATTTGCCGAAGCCGAAAAACTATCAAACGGAAAGGTATATTTTCCGTATTGAAACGAAAGACTCAGCGTTACTTCCGATTCTTCATCGTCTTGATTATCAGGTTCTTGCGAGCCAAAAAGACTTGTTTGTAGCACTTTTTTCTCCGAAAAACTTAATACAGGTACACACGCATACGCCTCCGAACGAATCTCAAAACCTTTGGCGTAAACATCAAACATCGTGATAATGGACGTGACGAATTTTCGGTAATAATCTTCTTCGATTTTTTTGGGAATAACAATAAACTTTTTGTGTAAAAACGGACGTAACTTCTTGCCATCCACATCCTTAGCGAAATGGTAAAGTTTATTTTCCAGAATCATCCAAGCGGGTTCATCACAAACAATGAAGGCATTTTTGTATTGAAATTCTACCTTTTCACCTTCGTATCTAATCCTCGGGAAGTAGTGGGTATTGTCTTCATTTCTCATAAAATGAAAAAGAACCGAAGCCTTTTCGGGTAGCACTTCAATCTTTTGCCAGATAGGATTTCCGTCCCCGCCCATGATGTACAGTTGCTTGCCCAAGAGCAAAGGCAGCATCTCGGCTTTTACTTTTTCTACGTAAGTTGCAATAAGTTCTTGGGTTGGTTTTTCACCTTTCTGAGCATCGTAAACCTTTAAGTAGAAGTCAGTTACAGTACGCTTTTTTGTACCGACAAACTTTTTGTAAATGTTCTCCGCTTGGAGCGAATCAATCAGCTTTACGATACGTAAATCACTCTCATCAAGTCCGTGGGCAAACTCTTTGATGTTCTTGATTGATACATTTTGGTTCAACAAAGTGAGTTCACCTTTTGAGTCCAATTGTACAACAAAAGCCTCAAAAAGATAGCCCAAATACTCGTGGTTGAGTATCGAATAAATAATCTGGAAAGGTTCGGAAGTATAGACTTTCATAGTTTATCCTAAGAAGGAGGTAATATATTTCTGAAATGTGGTATTATTTCTGACAAAATCAGTTTCTGCAAAAAGAATGTGTAACAAATGATAATTGCATTATTTCGATTTTATCTAACTTTAAATATAAAAACTAAAAATGATAATACCAAATTATTTTTTGGAATATTGAGGAGATGAATGAGGGGAATAACGTTTGAGAATTGGTTTTTCTTTAAAAAAGGGTGGATTTTGTTTAGAAATGTTTAAACAAGAATTAAGGTTGATTTCTAAGACCTCAACTCAACGTTAAATCGTCAGGATGAGTTTTTTTGCGTACCTTTGCACCTAAATAAAGCAAATAAAACGTATGACTTTCGAGGATTTTGAACTCAACCGCCAACTACTAAATGCCATCGAAGAAGCTGGTTATCAAGCACCTACGCCCATCCAAGAGCAAGCCATTCCATTAGTAATGAATGGGCATGATGTCTTGGGAATCGCTCAGACAGGTACGGGCAAAACCGCCGCTTATCTCCTCCCGATTTTGATGAAAGTTAAGTATGCACAAGGCACGGATATGCGGGTACTGATACTCGCTCCTACCCGTGAGTTGGTCATGCAAATTGATAAAGCTGTTACCGATTTAGCCAAATATACTGACATTCGCCATGTGGCACTTTACGGAGGATTAGGTCCAAAAACTCAGATTGAAACCCTCCAAAAAGGCATCGACATCATCGTTTCGACTCCTGGACGATTCATGGATATTTATCTCAAAGGTGAAATTGGTGTAAAAGAACTCAAAACCCTTGTCTTGGACGAAGCTGATAAAATGATGGACATGGGTTTTATGCCTCAAATTCGTAAGATTCTGGAGGTAATTCCTTCTAAAAAACGTCAGAATTTGTTGTTCTCCGCAACCTTTCCTGAACGAGTTGAAAAGCTGTCGTATGAGTTCCTCGAATTTCCGCATAAAGTAGAAGTTTCACCCCAAGCTACTACGGCGAGTATGGTGAAACAGAGCCTGTATGAAGTTCCAAATTTTATGACCAAAATTAATCTCTTGGGTATGCTCATGCGTGATCACGAGCGATTTAACCGAACGATTATTTTTTGTAGAAGTAAGGAATTTGCCGATAATATTTTTAAGTATTTAGGTCGAAAAGTGGTAGGCGAAAATAAGATTCGGGTTATCCACGCCAACAAAGGGCAGAATACCCGCATCAACTCGATGGAGGATTTCAAAGAGGGAAATATTCAAGTCTTAGTAGCAACTGATGTAGCTGCCAGAGGCATTGATATTCAAGAAGTTAGCCATGTGATTAACTTTGATGTACCATTGATTTATGAAGATTACGTCCACCGAATTGGGCGTACAGGACGAGCCAATCACACGGGTGAAGCCATCACTTTTATGACTGAGGCGGAGGAATATCACATCGGGAAAATTGAGAAAATCATCAAGCAAGCTATCCCCCGTGAACCATTGCCCGAAGACTTGGAAGTGCTACAAACGCCCTTTGTTGAAAAGCAAATTATGCTCCGTGAAATAGACGAGCAACGCAAGCGAGAAGACCCAGATTTTAAAGGTGCTTTCCACGAAAAAAAGGACTTTAAAGCTAAGGCAAAACAGAAAGAAGTTTCTCAGAAAAAGCAAATAATTGCAGGTGGAAAAGAATCCAGAAAAGGGAGTTTTGGAAAAACAGCGAGTAAGAGTGGTGAAAGAAAAAATCGGAATCCTAAGAAGGGGGGGAATAGTAGAACGGGGAGGAAATAATTTGAAACAATTTTTTTCGTTTATCGTAAAAATACAAATCCAGAATCCAAAGAGTATCAATACTCTCAAAACATAATAAACCCATGAAAAGCCATTTTCAGATTTTCAAGTTCACAATACTTTTTCCTCTATTTTTTTCTATCTCAACTTTTGCCCAAGACCCAAAGCAAAAAGAAAGTTTACAGAAATTAATCGAAACTGAAAAGGCATTTGCCCAAGCCTCTATCGACAAAGGTACAAAAAATGCTTTCCTTGAATTTTTGAATAAAGAATCAATCGTTTTTGATAAATCTATGTCGGTTAATGGCTTGGAATATTGGCAAAATGTTGATTTTAAAGGAGTTAATACTTGGCAACCCATTCAAGCTGAGATTGCAGGTTCATCAGATTTGGGATATACCCTTGGCAGTTTTCAGTTTCATAATAATACTGCCGAAGAAAAACCAAGTGCATTTGGTAGCTTCGTAACCCTCTGGAAAAAGCAAGCTGATAACACTTGGAAGGTTGCCGTGGACATGATAGTTTCGCATGATGAAGTGATTAATTCTAATCAAAATGTTACCGAAAACTATCCAATTTTTAAACCTTCTGAACTAAAAAATCAAGTAGTTTTAGCCGAAAGAATGGTTTTTATGAACGACCATTTTTATTGGAAAAATGCAAAAACCTCCCTCAATCCATTTGAGCCTCATCTTTCACAAAATATCAGGGTTTATCGTAAAAATCTGAAACCAATCATAGGCAAAGAAAATGCGAAAGTATTTTTGAAAAAAACGTATGATAAAAATCTGGTTTACACAGGACTGAAAGCCATTTCCTCCAATGCTGGCGACCTCGTATGTGTCTATGGCGTGATTTCGGGAGCTGGAAAATCAGGAACATACCTCCGAATCTGGAAACAAGAAGCCAAAGACTCTTGGAAAATGGTGGTGGAAATGGTGGATTTGTAAATTTATGTTTTTATTATGGAAACAAATTTTTAAAGATTTTCAGGAGAATTATTATTTATCGACTTCTTCCAATCCATCAATCCTTTCACTGCCAAAGCTATCAAAAGTACGTACAAAACACTCGTACCGTAAAGCCCTTTGTAGATGTACATTCCTACGTAACCCACGTTTGCTACAATCCATAACATCCAGTTTTCCAGATACTTACGAGCGGTCATCCATGTTGCTATTAGGCTAATTCCTGTGAGTAAAGAGTCTAAATAAGGCAAACTTGCTTGTAAAAATTCTTGGTGAAGGAAACCAGAAATTACCGTAAATTTTGCTAAAAAAATCAAACAAATTATGATTAGATTGGGAGATACTTTGCTCACGGGAAGAACCGTTTTTTCGCCCTTACTAAACTTCCATTGATAGATTCCGTAAAGACTCAAAAGAATAAAAACACCTTGTAATTCTGCATCAGATTTAAGTCCAAATTGCCAAAAGATTACCCCATAAATTCCAGAAGAAATTATCGACCAAAACCATCCCCAAACATTTTGGCGAGTATTCAACCAAACACAAATTAAGGAAGTAATAATCCCGAGGACTTCAAGCCAGTTGTTTTGAAGATATGTCATTCGTTATTTGTCATTTTTGCCTTCATCACTTTTCTCTCCAAAGCCTCAAAATGTTTGCACAACCCTTTCAAGGCACATTCTCCACACTTGGGAGAGCGGGCTACGCATACATAACGCCCATGAAGAATGAGCCAATGATGTGCTACGGGGACAGATTCTTTGGGAATATATTTGATTAATTCTTTCTCAACAGCCAATGGAGTTGTTGCCTTTTTGGGTACTAATCCGATGCGGTGTGAAACCCTAAAAACGTGAGTATCAACCGCCATGGCAGGTTGGTTATAAATGACCGAAACAATCACGTTGGCAGTCTTGCGACCCACTCCTGGGAGGGTTTGGAGTTCCTCAATGGTGCTTGGGACTTCTGAGTTGAATTCACTGACCAATAATTTCGCCATACCGATTAGATGCTTGGCTTTATTATTGGGGTATGAAATAGAGCGGATGTAATTGAAAACCTCATCAAATTCCGCTTTTGAGAGCGATTCTGCATCGGGGAAGCGTTCAAAAAGTTTAGGCGTAACCATGTTCACACGCTTGTCGGTGCATTGGGCGGACAGGGACACCGCCACCAACAATTCGTAGGGGGTACGATAGGCTAATTCGGTTTCTGCAATCGGGAAATTTTCGGTAAAATATCCTATCAGTTGTTTGTATCGGTCTTTTTTGAGCATTTTTTAGCTTTGAGTTATCAGCCGTGAGCAATGAGTAATATAGCTCATCGCTCACGGCTCAAAGCTCATTGCTTACAGCTATCAATAAAACGCATCTTCAAAGTGCGTAATTTCAAATTCTGTTTCCGTTTTAAAAGTTATCGAAATAATATCAAAACGGATTTGTTGTTGCCAATTGGTGTGATAAACGAAGTTGTCGGCGGCTTTGGTTACGAGTCGGACTTTGTTTTTATTGACACTGATTTCGGGGTTGCCAAATTTAGTATTTGTCAAGGACTTCACTTCTACAAAAACCAAGAAAATATCCTTTTTTATAATTAAATCCACTTCTGCACGTCCGTAGCGATAGTTTCTAAAAACGATTTCGTAGCCTTTTTCTTCCAAAAATTTTGCGGCTAATGCTTCGGCTTTTTTGCCTGTTTCGAGGTGTTTTGCCATTAGGTTTTAGGAATTTAAGTCTAATTTTCTATTTTTCAACAAAAAACCAACCCGCCAAATCATTAAGCTCAATATTATGGAAATCAACACATAATAAGCGGACGTAATTCCTGTAACGGAGGTAGTTTGACCTGTAACTCGTGTCAAATAAGTTATGAAAAAGATTAACCAAACGTAAGTTAGATATATATTGAACACCAAAGATAAGGAAAGATTGGGAAAGAGTTTTCTCTTCAAAATAAAGGGTAATGAGACAATCATCAAATAAGCCAATGCCCCACCCATGAGTCTGTAAGGTATAATATTAAAACCACTCAAACTTACGGCAGTAGCCAATAAAAACCAATGAATAACATGGAGAATAGCAAAATTTTGAGCTAAAATATATTTTACTCTCAATGCTTCGCTACTTTGTTCAACCGAAGGATTTAGTGTTGCGTAAATGAATAAAAAACTAAAATAGAGCAAAGATACCCGCCCTGACAAACGGGCAGTGGCTTGAAAGAAATGGGTTGTGTCTCCATTGGCTTCAAAATAGGCAAGAATGAGGACTATAAGTTCGAGTCCAAAGCCGATGTTGAGGAGATTTGGGAGGTATTTTTTCATTGAATAATTTGTAATTGAATTTTAGCATAAATATAAAGTAAAATTATAAAACGCCTATTATCACTTTTCCCACAAACTTAAATAACAACTAAAATAGGTATATTTGTGAAAATCTATCAAAATCAAAATACACTTTTTATGAAAAAGCTCATTTTTTACTCCCTTGCAATTTTTGTCTTTCTTTCTTGTGAAAAGAAAACCGACCCAACGCCTGTTACGCCCGTTTTGAAAGGATTAAAATTGGAAGTTAAGACACCTTCAATAGTTGTAAATAGCTATTTTACGCTTGTATATGCCAATGAAAAACTTGTAAATATGCAAAGGACGGATACAATTCGTGATGAAGGATTATTGAGAGTTTCTCCTGCTACCAATAATATTTTATCAGAAGAAATACCTGATAATTTTAAATTAGTGAGTGAGAACTCTTTATTTAATGGTCAAACCTACAAGGTTACTACTTTAACCAATACCGCAAAAAAAATTGGAGCTAATTATGAAATACGAACATTCTTTACACCTAATTTTTTATATAATCAAACGGTTGAAATGAATAGTAATAACCAGATTAGTAAGTCCTTATTATCAAAAGTAGTTTCGACAGATGGGAACGGGAATAATATAGAATCTATCCAGAATAGTTATTATCGTTATGAATATGATTCTAATGGAAATATTATTAAGGTTTTGCAAACAGCTAACGGAAATGGGAAAGAAGTAGTAGCCGCTGAATATACTTATGATTCTAACCCAAATCCATATCAAGTGCTAAAATGGGTTTTTCGTTTATCTAATTTTATAGGTGCAGGAATATCTGCTTCCGAAAGTAAAAATAATATCATTATTTCCAAACAATATTATGCGGATGGTTCTTTGCAAACAGAAACAAAAAGTGATTATACATATGATAGTGAGACTAAATACCCTTTGACTCAAATAACTACTGGAACTTCTAATAGTCCGAATAAAGTTACTCCTTCAAAAATTATTTTTAAGTACTAATGAAAAGAAGCTGACGAAACCAAAATCGTCAGCCTCTTTTATGCTTGAACTTAGAAATTTACAACCTCTTCAAAATCTCTTCACCAATCGCATCTGTACCCAAAATCATATCTTTTGGCGTATCTTTTGTGGCAATATCTCCTGTACGGAAACCTGCTTTCAAGACGGCATCAACTGCTGCAATGACTGCTTCTGATTCGGCTTTCATGCCAAAAGAAATATCTAACAATAAGGCTGCCGACAAAACTGATGCCATTGGATTGGCTAATCCTTTGCCCGCAATGTCATGTGCCGAACCGTGGATTGGCTCATATACACCCGTGCTGTCGCCCACTGAGGCAGAGGCTAACATTCCCATCGAACCTGCAATCTGTGAGGCTTCGTCCGTTAGAATATCTCCGAAAAGATTTCCTGTAACGACAACATCAAACTGTTTTGGGTCTTTGATTAACATCATCGCACATGAATCCACGAACTGGTGAGTCACCTCTACTTCTGGATAATCTTTGGCAATTTCTTGTACAGTTTCTCTCCATAAACGGCTCGATTCCAATACGTTAGCTTTATCAACTGACATCAATTTTTTACCACGAGTCATAGCTGCATCGAAGGCTTTGCGGGCAATACGCTCAACTTCATATTTGCTATAAATCATCGTATCATAAGCCGTATTTCCATCTTCGATTCTTTCTCTTTTTCCGAAATAAACGTCGCCCGTCAATTCACGGAAGAAAAGAATATCTGCACCCTTCAAAATTTCTGGCTTGATAGAAGAGGCTTCTAATAATTCGTCAAACAATTTGATGGGACGAAGGTTGGCGTATAGACCTAATTCTTTACGCATTGCCAAAAGTCCTTGTTCTGGACGTACTTTGGCGTGTGGGTCGTTGTCGTATTTGGCATGACCAACCGCTCCGAAAAGGATGGCATCGGAAGCACGCATTTTTACCAAAGTTTCTTCTGGTAGTGGTGTGCCTGTGGCTTCGATGGCAACGTGACCGATGAGGGCTTCGTCATACGTGAAATCATGACCGAACTTTGCGGCGATTTTCTCTAAAACTTTTTTACCGACGGCAGTAACTTCTTGCCCAATTCCGTCTCCTGGGACTAC
>JAAFJP010000035.1 GCA_013298125.1 Cytophagales bacterium
TTTGGAACTTGCCAATACAATAAATCATTTTTTGACATGGTTACGAGCGTATTCTTATTGGCAAATTTGGCAAAACCATCAATGTGCATATCCGTAATTTCTAAGCCTGAAACACCTTCTAACCATATAAAATTGGTAACGCCCAAATATTTCGTAAATATTTCTTCTGCTTCCGTTTGGGTCATATTCGGATTTCTATTCTTATTCAATATAGCACTTTTCGTGGCTAAAAGCGTACCATTCGCATCAATTTCGATAGCTCCACCTTCATTAATCATCACATCATTTAAGTCAATTTTAGGTCGGTTTAGGTCGGCTGCAATTTGTGTTGGAATAGCATCACAAAGTGAAAATTCCGCTTTTTCTCCCCAACCATTAAAACCCCAATCTTCAATCATCAATTGCCCATTTTTATCTCGCACATAGATGGGTCCATTGTCCCTTGCCCACACGTCATCGGTTTCGTAAATCTTAAATTCAATATTGGTTAATGGCACACCCGCTTTGTTCAATAAATTAGTAATTCTACTTTTTTCAGTCGTATTGAAAGCAACAAGATGAACTTTTTCACCTACCACTAATGCCTTTGTCATGGCTACCCAAGTGGCATCTAAGCGATTGCGGTAGGTATTTCCATATTGAAATTGATGAGGCCACTGCAACCATGTGCCTTCGTGTTGTTCAGATTCATCGGGCATGGTGTATAAAATATTGGAAGCCGCTTCACGAGCATTAACGTCTTCGGTTTTTGCGGTTGCTTGTGTACCGATTTCTTCTTTTTCGCAAGAAGATAATAAGGTAAATAGTGCCATTACTGGGATTAACATACTTTTCATTGTTTTTGGAATTTAAAATTGTGATAACATTTATGCAAAATTACCGTCAATCTAAATGCCCGTATTGTCCAAAATTGACAAGTTATTATTTCTTTAACGGAAAAAGAATTTCGGTTAAAAAATCTTCCTCATGCTCCGTGTTGTAGTTATGAACCACATAATGTTCAACCACGGGAGAATTATCAAACTCTAATTTTGAACGAAAAAACCAATCTTTATAAATCAGTCTGTAAGTATCCTCAATAGATTCATATTGTCCTTTATGAATATATTTTGCGTACTTTCTTCCAAAAATCTCTTTACTCATAAAGGCTCTATTATGAGGCTCTTGATTGATACACGCCTCATATCGACAGTGTTTTTCAGTCGTTATCAGCGGTTGATCAACTATAATTCCATAATATTCTACATCCTTTTGTTTTCCATACAAACCATCAATTTTATCCCATTGATTTTCAATGTCATTATTGTCATAATTACTCGTTTTGATGCTTTGATAGAATATTTTGAGGGGATTTAGGTAAATAATTTCATAAGATATTGAAGCATTTTCGGGATATTGATTCACATACTCATTAAATATATTGAGTTTATGCAGACGAGCATCGGAAGGCGAAATATTAAATTGCTTTTTGAAAGATTTGGTAAAGGCTTGAAGGCTCTCAAACCCAACGATATAGGCAATGTCTGTAATGGTATCATTGGTATAAATCAACTTTTTATACCCATTTTCAAGTTTCAGTCGCTTCTGAAAAGCCCCTAATGACTCCTTAAAAATATTTTGAAATACCCGATGCAGATTACGGTAAGAATAACAGCCAATATCTTCCAATACCTCAATCGGGATAGTTCGATGATAATTCTCTTCGATGTATTTTACGATATGTTGAATTTTTTGTAATTCCATTTTGTTGCACACAGAAATATCCTGCAAGGTATGACTTACACTGAAATAAACAAAAGAAATAACGGGAGTTTGGTGAATGAAAGAGGGAATAGAATAGTGGGGAGCTATTCAGAGGAAATATAGAAGACCTTATGGCGGTAAGGTCTTGATTTCCATTTACTTAGGCAACTTTTTGACGTTGCTTTTCGAGTGATTCCTGATAAGAAAATGTCCTCAACATTCCGATTTTGATTTTCTTTTTCAGGGCTGCGGTCTCAGACTTGTAAGTGTTGTGACCTTTCAATAATTCTTCGGCGATATTCGCCACTAACAAATCGACTGAGTCGGATGTCAGGATAACTGGCACGTTTTTCATCGGCGGTAACTTTTGGTGGTTAAAATAAAACAAAGTAAATTAATGTGACTACAAAGGCAACAGTTCTTGTAATAACTTCATAATCAAGACGATAAGATAACATTAAAGTCATTATTTTGGTTTAAAAATAGGTAATTTTTTTTAATATCTACAATTTCTCTACTATCACAGAAGAATTTTTCGATGAATAAATTATATTTTTTGACCAATCTAAACCCTCACCTGCACAGGTGTTGTTTTCTCTTTCGTAGCATTCCGAATCGCCACTTGTTGAGCTAATAATTCCGCTGAATTTCTGAAAATTTCTGCTACAATTCCCTCCGTCATTACTGCAGGGCGACCTTCGTCGCCTGCCTCACGGATGCCTTGTACGATAGGTATTTCTCCTAATAATTCCGTTTCGTATTTGGTCGCCATGTTCTTTCCGCCATCTTTTCCGAAAATATAATATTTGTTCTCGGGCAATTCTGCGGGTGTGAAGTATGCCATATTTTCGATGACTCCCAAAACTGGCACATTGATTTGTGGTTGTCTGAAAAACATCAAACCCTTCGTAGCATCCGCCAAAGCCACTTTTTGCGGAGTCGTTACGATAACCGCCCCCGTTACAGGCACGAGTTGCACCAAAGAAAGGTGAATATCTGACGTTCCAGGGGGTAAATCAATCAAGAGATAATCTAATTCGCCCCAATGTGTATCGCTAAAAAATTGACGTAGAGCCTGTGTTGCCATCGGTCCTCGCCACGGTACAGGATTATCTTGTGGAGTAAGGAAACCCATCGAAATCATCTTGATTCCGTACTGCATAATCGGCTGAATCATGTTTTTGCCGTCCATTTGGCTCACCATCGGTTGCATATCCTCTGCCCCAAACATCACAGGAATAGAGGGTCCAGAAATATCTGCATCAATGATTCCGACCTTAGCTCCCGACTGTTTTAGAGCCATTGCCAAGTTGGCGGTAACGGTAGATTTACCCACGCCACCCTTGCCAGAGGCAATCGCAATGATGTTTTTGACATTGGGTAACAACGTTCCGCCCATACGTGAGGACGTAACATCAGCAGTCATATTCACGACTACACTCAGGTCTGCATCCACGTATGTGTGGATGGCATCGGTGCATTCCTTGCGGATTCTCTCTTTCAGTGGACAGGCGGGAGTCGTTAAAACTACGGTAAAACGCACTTCACCCACGCCCAACTCAATGTCTTTAATCATATTGAGCGTTATCAAATCCTGTTTTAAATCAGGTTCTTGAACAGTTGATAAAGCTCTGATAATGTCTTCTTTTTTTATTTTTAAATCACCCATGGTTTTTGACTTTTGGCTATCGGCTTTTGGCTATCAGCAAAAGTCGATAATTTTTTTGCAAAGATAAGGTTGAAAATTGGTTGAGGAATAGAGAAAAATCATTTAGTATCTTTGTTTCGGATAGAATAGACGATACAAACTAACGAAAATAGGACTGACGAAAATAAAGGTCTTGAAATAACACGCTGGGATAGACTAAATTTGGATAACTACAAATTTTAATGTTTATTTTCAACTAATTTTAGGAATTTCTAAAATTCTTCCATAGATTTAACTAAATAAATAGTTTAAAATATGAAGCGAATAATAATCTTTCTATTCTTACTGATTTTTTCACTTTCTCTAAAAGCACAAAAAGCTGATAGTGAGAAGTTTGAGTGCATTCTACCTGTGGAATGGAATCCAGAATTCAAAGGAGGTCAAAATGCTTTAAAGCTATTTTTGGCTAAAAATCTAAAACATCCCAAGACAAATGCTTGTGTAAATGGAAAAGTATATGTTCAATTTACCGTTGAAAAAGATGGGAAAATAACTAATCCAGAAATTATAAAATCCTTAGAACAAAAATTTGATGAAGAAGCATTAAGGGTAGTTCGATTAATGCCCAAATGGATTCCAGGAAGAGATTATCAAGGTAAAAAAGCTATTGTAACAAGGTTTACAATGCCCATTAAATTTGAAATAGAAGAATAAAAATAAACAAAGAAATACTAAAATTCATGCTATTTCTATGGGTTTAGGTGGAAAGAGCAAATTGAAGATTTATCAAGACTGATTGGCTGATTCGGGTATTTTGGAAGAGAATATTCTCAACCAAACTCTTCCGTAAAATCTTCCCTAAATTGACGATTTCGGAGGGCATAAAACAAGACATAATCCCGTATGTCTTGTTCTGACATATCATCAATAATGATTTGTAATTGAGACTTAACACCTTCTTTATCAGTACATTCACTCAACATTTCAGCGTCACGGATATAGTATAAAACTGCCACCACGTGTTTGCAAACATCACCCCAATCGTAGGGACAATCGCAGGAATGCTCAACAACTTTTCCTTTACTAATCTGAATAAAAACCTCATAATTCTCAGAGCCTTCAACTACGGCTGAGAATTCTCCATTTCCTAAGTTTTCTACGTCTATTACATTGTCATTTTCGTAGTAATCAAAACCTCGGTCAAGGATTTTTCGCTCTATTCCTATTTCAAAAGCGGGGAATCTCACAAGATTATTTAGCTTTTATTCCTAAGACGAACTCCACACTAACCCCTACAATAAAGGCAATTTTTTCTACTGAAAAATCTGTGTTAGTAAGCAAGCTATTTACAAATTCTTGTTTGTCTTTAAGAGCCTGAGTCTCCTTCCCTTGCAAGTACAGTTCGTCTTCTTCTATTTTGATATACTGCGATATTGAATCCATGATTTCTTGAATTTTAATGTCTAATTTACGAAGCCTTCCTAAGACTAACAATTGCTGAAAGATTTTTTGCCTTTCAATCGACTGAGGTTCAGAGCTTTCCACCTTCTTTACGATACTTTTAACGATATTTTCTGGTTTTTGATTCTGAAAATTTCCAAGAATTGTTAAAATTATTTCTTCTGGTTTCTCAGAGTTCAGAAACGTCAAATAATTGATTGTTTTGAAATTGATAAGATGATAATTAAACTTGATGTTTGGGTAACTAATTTTAGTTTCCATATTTGGTTTATTACTTCCAAAATATAAAACATATTGCTCAACTCTAATCTTATATTTTCTAATCAATAATGCACAATAATCGTGCATTCGATGAACCATCTCAGCATCATTCTCAACCTGATATTCGAGATGCAAAATGAATCTATTTCCCTTATCGTCAGTAATAATCTTCAAAAAATCTGCCTCTCTTTCCTTTGTTCTTTGTAACCTAAGAACAATTTTTTCAGATTTTATAACATTGACTTTCAATATTTTACGAATAAATCCATCAATTGTAGCATCAATATTTTCTTTGAATATTTTATCGTATTTATTACCTTCTTCCTTATTACCCTTCTTATTCATTAGTGGTTATAGTTATTCCCATTTCTATAAAACGTGCTTCATATAAGTATTCAAATCCTTATCTCCACGCCCTGAAAGGTTTATTACTATCGTCTCATCTGGCTTGGCGTTCAAATATTTCAAAACACCTATCGCATGAGCCGTTTCGAGGGCGGGAATGATGCCTTCTAATTTTGAAAGTTCCAAAGCTGACTCCAAAGACTCATCATCTGTGATAGCAAAAAACTCTGCACGTTTGGTCTCCCACAAGTGGGCGTGCATGGGTCCGATGCCAGGATAATCCAAACCTGCCGAAATAGAATGTGGTTCAACTACTTGACCGTCAAGTGTTTGCATCAATAAACTTTTGCTTCCGTGAAGAACCCCCATTTTTCCTAAGAAAGTCGTTGCTGCCGACATTCCTGTCGTAACGCCGTGTCCACCTGCTTCAACTGCAATCAAACGAGTGTCCATATCATCCAAAAAATGATAAAAAGCTCCTGCCGCATTTGAACCACCACCCACGCAAGCAATCACATAATCGGGCGTTTCTTTACCCGTTTTTTCTAATAACTGCCATTTTATTTCTTCCGAAATGACCGACTGAAACTTCGCCACCATGTCTGGGTAAGGATGCGGACCTACCACCGAACCGATGATATAATGCGTATCGACAGGATTATTTATCCAATGACGCATGGCTTCGTTGGTAGCATCTTTCAAGGTTTTTGAACCACTCATCGCAGGACGAACTTCTGCCCCAAGCATCTTCATACGAGCCACATTGGGTGCTTGTCTTTCGATGTCGATTTCACCCATGTAAACGATACACTCTAAACCCATCAACGCACAAACCGTTGCCGTTGCCACACCGTGCTGACCCGCCCCTGTTTCGGCTACAATTTTCTTTTTACCGAGACGCTTTGCTACCAAAATCTGCCCAATCGTATTGTTCACTTTGTGAGCTCCTGTGTGGCATAAATCTTCACGTTTCAAGTAAATCGTAGTATTGTATTTTTCCGATAAACGTTTTGCCAAAAATAAAGGCGTTGGACGACCTACATAGTCTTTCAAAAGGTTCTGAAATTCCTCTTGAAAAGATGGTTCAGCGATAATACTAAGGTAGGAAACTCGCAATTCTTCCACATTAGGATAAAGCATTTCTGGAATGAAAGCTCCCCCAAATTGTCCGTAATAGCCTTTTTGGTTTACGTTGTATATTGATTCTGTTGTAGTCATGTTTTAAAATATTTGTTCGATTAATTCCTCCTTAGTCATATCAAAATGTTCAGCAATACTATTCAATATACCATTAAGCGTTCCTATCTTGATTGGTTTATGATTTGGGATGGTTTCGTAATGTTCTCCGTTTAATTCTGTTTTAATTCTAATATGACTTCCTTTTTGCCTAACTATTTCATAACCAAATGGTTTCAAGGCTTTTATGAGTTCATTTGCAGTAATATCTCTGGGTGTTTTCATTAGGCAAAAGCAAATACTTCTTCTTTAACAAAGTGTAAACGAATCATTTTAGGCATCTGTTCGGGCGAGTCAAAATGACATTCTACGGCATCTTTTATCATTTCCTTTAACTCCTTCATAGTGTCCCCTTGCGTGAAAATATTTTCACCCAAAGCCTTAGCATTGTAACCTCCCTCGGGGTCTTCTTCGACTAAAAAGATTAATTCGTTCATGTTTTGTATTTTTAAATTAAACTTCGACTAACTCTGGCTTAATTATATTCATCAATTCCTCTATTTTATCAATATCTTTCAAGGCTGGACTGATTTCAAATTTACTGTTTACGTCTAATGAATGTATTTTTAACCCTTTGATTTCGAGTGCATTGTGAGCATTTTCTAAATCTATTCCACCTGCCAAGAAGAATGGTTTTTCGTTATCGTATTTATTCAAAATAGACCAATCAAACGTTGTTCCATTGCCGCCTCTTTGTTCTCCTTTGGTATCGAATAGGAAAAAATCGCAGTAGGGTTTATAATTTTGTAATTTTCCAAAATTGAAACTTTCATCCACTGAAAAAGCCTTGATAATATTTACGCCCTTATGTTTTAGATTCTTACAAAAATCGGGTAATTCTTCACCGTGTAATTGTACGTAATCCAAATTATATTTTTTGTACATTTCCAAGATATAAGCTGCCGTAGCATTCACAAAAACTCCTACCTTTCGGGTTGTGAAAGGGAAAGATTTTAGTAAATCTTCATCTAAATCTTCACCCACAAAACGGCTTGATTTTTCGTAAAAAATGAAGCCCATATAATCAGGTTGAAGGGCTAATAATTGACGGATATTTTCCGCCTCACGCATACCGCAAATTTTTAATCTCATAATAATTTTGTAGTGGCTTTTTATGGGTATTTATTTTACACAAATTTACTAAAAATAAGTGAATTCCGATGTAGAAACATCGGGTTACAGTTGTGCAATCAAATCCGCCAAAGCCCTTGCTGGATTTTCAGTTTTCATAAAGGTTTCTCCCATCAAAAAACCTCTGTAACCCACTGATTTTAAAAGTTTTATCGTTTCAACTTCTGAAATACAACTTTCTGAAATCTTGATGCAATTTGCTGGGATTTTATCAGCTAATTCCAAAGAAGCATTCACATTTTGCTCTGAGAAATTTTTGAGATTGCGGTTGTTTACGCCCACTACGTCTATGTACTCGCAAAGGCTTCTGTCTAACTCTTCTTCGTCATGAATTTCTAAAAGCGTTTCCATGCCTAATTCTTTGGTCAATTTGCCTAATTCTTTGATTTTCAAAGGACTAAGATTGGCGGCAATCAATAAAATCACATCCGCTCCCAACGATTTTGACTCGATGATTTGGTATTCATCAATCATAAAATCTTTACGAATCATCGGGATGCTTGGATTGACTTTTCTTGCTCTCAAAAAGTCATCATCTGAGCCTCCGAAGAAATCTATATCCGTCAAAACCGACAGACACGCTGCCCCCGCTTGTACATACCCACGAGTCACTTCCTCGGGCGTAACGTTGGCGTTGATGATGCCTTTTGAGGGAGATTTACGTTTAAATTCCGAAATAATACCACTCGAAGCGGGATTTAACAAACTGGTTTTCAGTGAATTAGTCGTCTTGGCAAAATAGCCTTTCATTTCTAATTCTTTGACTGAAACCTGTGCTTTCCGCTCGGCAACTTCTTCGGTTTTTCGGGTGATTATTTTATCTAAGATAGTCATGTTTAGCTTTGTTGATGGCACACGGATTGAACGGATTAGACACGGATTTAGAGGTTTTTTTTAATTTAAAATCCGTGTCTAATCCGTCAAATCCGTGTTCCATCAACCATTATTCTACAAATTTTTTAAACGAATTTAAGGCTTTTCCACTGATTAAAGACTCTTTTGCCATCAAAACAGCATCCGACAAACTCAAATTATCATCGGCACAATATAAGGCAGTGGCGGCATTTGCCAAGACTACCTCGGTTTGTGCTTTTGTGCCTTTGTTTTCGAGAATTGAAATCAAGATTTTTGCTGATTCTTCTACGTTATTTCCTCCGTGTAAGTCTTCTTGTTTACATTTTGTGAAGCCTAATTGTTCGGGAGAAATGATTTCTTTTCCTTTTTTGGTAATTAATTCAAAATCAGAGGTTAAAGAAATTTCATCGTAGCCGTCCGTACCGTAGAGAACGCCAAAATTGCCCCCCGATTTTGAAAATAATTCTCCATAAATATTCAAAACTTCTGGACTATAAACGCCTGTCAATTGCTTTTGAACTTTGGCAGGATTGAGGATTGGTCCGAGCATATTGAAAAAGGTTTTCATGCCCAATTCTTTTCGGATTGGTCCTACAAAACGCATGGCTGGGTGAAACAAAGGAGCGTGAAGAAAACATATACCCGCCGATTCGATTTTTGATTTCAAATAACTTTCGTCATTGGTAAATTTTACGCCCAAATATTCCAAAACCGTCGAAGAACCCACCGACGACGACACGCCATGATTGCCATGTTTTGCCACTCGCTGACCAGCCCCAGCTACCACGAAAGAGGAAGTTGTGGAGATATTGAAAGTGTCTTTGCCATCCCCGCCCGTTCCGCATACGTCCATGGGGGAAAATTCGGATAAATCAACCGTCAAAGCTAAGTCCAACATGGCATCACGGAAGCCTTCTAATTCGTCTGCCGTAACCATTCTTATCATGTAAGTCGTTAAAAATGAGGCAATTTGGCTATTATTCGCTTCTCCTTTTCCGATGATGGAAAGGGCTTCTTGGGCTTCTATTTTACTGAGGACTTCGCCTGAGATTCGTTTTTGTAGGTAGTTTTTCATTACATTTTAGTTATCAACTTTTCACCCAATTCTCCACCATTTTCACCCCAAACTGCGTCAAATACGCCTCTGGATGAAACTGCACTCCACGCACATCATAACGGGTATGTGCCTCTGCCATCACGAAGTTTTTTTCATCAATTGCCGTAACTTTCAAATCAGCGGGCATCGTTTCGGGAACTACTGTCCATGAGTGATAACGACATACGTCAAATTCCTTTGGTACGCCCTGAAAAAGCAATTCCGATGGCTCTGTGATGGTACATTTGGTGGTTACGCCATGTAGCACATCGCCCATGTTGTGGAGCTTTGCCCCGAAGGCTTCCCCAATGGCTTGATGTCCCAAACATACCCCAAAAATAGGCTTTGTAGAGGCATATTCACGGATAATATCCAACATAATTCCTGCCTCTTCGGGTATGCCCGGTCCAGGAGAAAGTAAGATTTTATCGTATTTTTTGACATCTTCCAACGCTATTTTATCGTTACGAAAAACGTCCACATCATTGCCTAATTCTTTGAGGATATACACCAAATTATAGACAAATGAATCGTAATTATCTAAGACTAATATTTTCATTTTTTGTTGTGTTTATTTTTTGCCACGAAGGCACGAAGTCTCTAAGAAATTGTTTGTTTTTTGATTAAAAGTATCCGTTTCTGTCATTCTTTAAGAATCTATTTTGTAGCTTCGAAATGTTTATTTAGAGATAAGATACAAATTTTCTTGTTATTTTTGCTAAAACGAAATCGTTTCGGACGTTAAAAGGGAAGGGCAGAAAACTGAGCATATACCCGTCGTTTTATTGTACATGAGGTTAATAAGACACTTTTCTAAGCTACTAAATAGATTCTTTCAGAATGACAGAGCTGGATTTTATTCTTCTATCCAAAATCAACTTACTTTCTCTATTAGCGTCTTTCCGTCCTTGCGGTTAATTTAATACTCAAATTCCTACTGCAACCTCCAAAGCCTTCCTTAAAGCCCCCAATTTCAATTTAATCTCCGCCATCTCAGTTTCAACAACCGATTTTGCCACTACGCCCATGCCCGCTTGGTAGAAAAGCGTATTATTTTTACTCATAAAAGTACGAATGGCGATGGCGTGATTGAAATTTCCGTTAAAATCCATGTAGCCGATTGCTCCTCCGTAAATGTGTCGATTGACGTTTTCTAAGCGGTTAATGATACTCATGGCATTGTGTTTGGGCGAACCCGAAAGTGTACCCGCAGGGAAAGTGTCCGCCACCAATTGCAGTGGATTTGTGCCAGCCGTCATGTGTCCCGTCACCTTTGAAACCAAGTGAATTACGTGCGAATAAAATTGCACTTCCTTGAAAGTTTCCACTTTTACCACATCCGAACTTCTGGATAAATCATTTCTTGCCAAGTCCACTAACATCACGTGTTCGGCAGATTCTTTGGGGTCAGCTAAGAGTTCTCGGGCTAATTCTGCATCTTTTTCGTCGTCTCCTGTGCGTCTGAATGTCCCTGCAATCGGGTGAATTTCAGCGATATTTCCTTTAATGGCAATCTGTTTTTCGGGCGATGCTCCGAAGATATGATAGTTTTCGTAATCAAAATAAAACATATACGGCGATGGATTCACGGAACGTAAGGCTCTGTAAATCTGAAAGTCATCACCCTCAAAAGTACGGCTGAAACGACGGGAAGGCACTATTTGGAAAACATCTCCCCGCAAACAATGCTTGATACATTCGTTGATAATGACCCGCATTTCGTCATCGGTATAATTGGTAATTTCTTCGCTGGTGAGTTTGAAAGGTTTGGTAGAATAATGGGGCATATTCATCAAAAAATCAATTTTTTCAAATGGTTTTGCCTCCGATTTTTCTTCGCCAAATTGATGTTCATAAATCGCCATTTCGTCCTTGAAGTGGTTGATTGCCACCACATAACGATAGACGTAATAGATTATCGAAGGGATTTCGGTGTTGCTGTTTTTATCCTGAATTTCGATGTCTTCAAAATATTCAACGGCATCATAACTGATATGCCCAAACATTCCATTTGCCATCGGGGCATCTTCCGCCTGACGGGTCCACTCAAAACGATTGGCAAAATTCATCAAGGCTTGCACGGCATCTTTGCGTTTTTCCAAGGGAAAAGTTTCCACAGAACCGTCTGGAAATGATTGCGTTACAATGTCTTTGTCAATCACAATACTCGCCACAGGGTCACAGGCGATATGCGAATACCCGTGTTCTTTGCCGTGATAATCAGCACTTTCCAAGATAACCGAATTCTTGAATTGACTTCTGAGTTTCAGGAATATACCCACGGGCGTGATGGTGTCCGCTAATTGTTTTTTTGAGGTTGTTGTTACTTTGAAATTCATGATTTTTTCAATGAGTGAGTTTATTCTATGAATTTTGTCTGAATTAGGATTCATAGGATTTAAGGATTTTTAGGATTAGATTTTGAAAGGAAAATCTGGTTAATCCTTAAATCTGGCAAATCCTAGTTCAGACAAATAGCGGTCAAATATTTTAAATTCTAATTTTTTGCACGCCATGCAGGACTCGAACCTGCAACCGATGGTTTTGGAGACCATTACTCTACCAATTGAGCTAATGACGTAAACAAAAAAAGGCTTACTGCGTTGAACAGTAAGCCTTTTCGTGATAAATATATCTTTATCGAAAATACATAATGGGACTGTTCAACCGACGTTCGTCAATTGCCACCACCATGCTGTATTTTTGAAATTTGTTGTCATTTTTTCGTTTTGATGTTGCAAACTTAGTATTTAAAATTTAAAAACAAAAATATTTATAAAATTTACTCCAAAACCCCCACATAATTAAACGGCGTTATCCGTTTTAATTCATACTTGATTTTATCGCTAACTTCCAGATTATCAATAAATTCTGCGATGGTTTTTTCAGTGATTTTATCGTTTTTACGAGTCAATGCTTTCAGGGCTTCGTAAGGTTGTGGGTAATTTTCACGTCTCAAAATCGTCTGAATTGCCTCGGCAACTACTGCCCAGTTATCTTCTAAATCTGCATTGATGGCATCTTGATTGAGTTCTAATTTATTCAAACCTCGCAACAAAGCTGTCAAGGCAATCAATTGATGTGCAATTGGAACGCCCAAATTTCTCAAAACTGTCGAATCCGTCAAATCTCTTTGTAATCTTGAAACTGGAAGTTTTGCTGCCAAAAATTCGTATAGTGCATTGGCGATGCCTACGTTACCTTCTGAGTTTTCAAAATCAATCGGATTTACTTTGTGTGGCATGGCTGACGAACCCACTTCGCCCGCTTTGATTTTCTGTTTGAAATAACCCATCGAAACGTAAGTCCAAACGTCACGATCAAGGTCTAACACAATGTTATTCAGGCGTTTAAGGTTATCCATTAAAGCCGCCATATTGTCGTAATGCTCAATCTGAGTGGTGAATTTACTGCGAACTAAGCCCAACGATTTTACAAAATTATTCCCAAAATCTACCCAAGAATTTTCTGGGTAAGCTACGTTATGAGCATTGAAATTGCCCGTTGCACCGCCAAATTTTGCTGAGTACGGAATCGTTTTCAATAAATCCATTTGACGCTCCATTCTTTCTACAAAAACCTGAAATTCTTTGCCCAAGCGTGTAGGTGAGGCAGGTTGCCCGTGTGTGTGAGCGAGCAAAGGAATATCCTTCCATTCCGTAGCCAAAGCCTGAATTTTGGCGATTGTTTCGTGTAATTTTGGAATCAAAACTTCATTCATTGCTTCCATCAATGACGATGGAATGGCGGTATTATTAACATCCTGCGAAGTCAATCCGAAGTGGATAAACTCCAAATATTGCTCAATGCCAAACTTCTCTAATTTATATTTTATGAAATACTCAACCGCCTTTACATCGTGATTAGTTTCACGTTCTTTTTCCTTAATCCAAAGAGCATCTTCTTCTGAAAAATTTACGTAAATGTCTCTTAATGAATCAAATAACGATTTATTGATTCCTTCTAATTGAGGTAAAGGAATTTCGCAAAGGGCAATAAAATATTCGATTTCGATACGAACTCGATATTTGATTAATCCAAATTCTGAAAAATAAGGTGCAAGACTTTCGACTTGCTTACGGTAACGCCCATCAACTGGCGAAATTGCGGTTAATTGATTTAATTGCATGATATTCAATGATTGAATGAGAGAGTTAGTGAATGACAGAATATTGGACTTCTCAAATTCAGACTACAAATTTACGAAAGAATAATTTGGGATAAGGTATTGATGAATTTAAGAATTGTAAATTTGTATAAAATTGTAACCCGATGCTTCCGCATCGGAGTTTGGTGTTCATAGCCGATGCGGAAGCATCGGGTTACAGTATTCTGACAATGATTCTCAACCCCAAAATATTAGCTTTCTTACTCGCCATCGCCATTGCGATTTTTACGACTACATTCCTTTGGTTTGTGCCAGAGACGAATGCTAATGTCTTGTTCATCAGCTTCATAGCTTCTTTAACGATTGCTGGATTGATGATATATTTTGTCTTGGATTATTTAGTTTTTCAAGAAATTAATAAAATGTACGACTCTATCAATCGTCTGAAAATGAAGGATTTTGGGGTTACTCGGAAGAAATTACAGAAAGACAACAATCCTCTCCGCAAACTGAATGATGAGCTTTTTGTGTATGTTTCCAAAAAAGAACAGGAAGTAACAGAACTGAAACGGTTGGAAAAATATCGTCGAGAATTTTTGGCTAATGTTTCGCATGAATTGAAAACGCCCATTTTTTCCGCCCAAGGATTTGTCCATACGCTTTTGGACGGTGCAATGGACGATGAAAATGTACGAGAAAAATTCCTTCAAAAAGCCGCTAAAAGTTTAGATGGTTTGGATATTTTGGTAAAAGATTTATTGACCCTTTCACAGATGGAAACGGGAGAAATCAAGATGAATCAGTCGAGGGTGGATATTCGCCAAATGACGAAGGAGGTTTTTGAACAATTAGAAAATAAAGCTATTTCAAAAAACGTAAAAATGCACATTAAAGCCCCTCAGCCTACGATTTTCGCACGGGCAGATGCTCAACGCATTGGACAGGTAATGACGAATTTAGTAGAAAATGCCATCAAATACGGCAATGAAAACGGGAATATTTGGGTTGATTTTGAAGAAGATAAAAAGGACTGGAAAATCTCAATCAGAGATGATGGACCAGGGATTTCTTCGGAACATTTGAACCGAATTTTTGAGCGTTTTTATAGAGTTGATAAAGCCCGTAGTCGCACGGATGGTTCTTCGGGTTTGGGTTTAGCGATTGTCAAGCACATTCTTCAAGGGCATCGCACGAAGATTTCGGTGGTGTCGAAGGTTGAGAAGGGGACTACTTTTTCGTTTCGGTTGGAGAAGTCCTTGAATGGTGTGTAAATTAAAAGTGCTTGTAGAATTTGTTTCTACAAGCACTTTTGTATGATTAATTGAATATGAAGTTTATAAAACCCTAACCCTAAACCGCCCCTTCCTTCAATTTCTCCGCATTATCCGCAATCCTCAATTGCTCAATAAAATCCCCAATTTCACCATCCATTACTACGGGAAGATTATAAACTGTGTAACCAATACGGTGGTCAGTTACACGCCCTTGTGGGTAATTATATGTACGGATTTTGTCAGAACGGTCTCCCGAACCTACCATCGAACGACGGTCTCCCGCAATGGCATCTTGTTGTTTGGCTAATTCAATTTCATAAATCCGTGAACGCAAAACGGTCATGGCTTTCTCAAAATTCTTGATTTGTGAACGTTCGTCTTGGCACTGAACCACCAAACCCGACGGTAAGTGAGTAACCCGCACGGCTGAGTAGGTAGTATTTACCGACTGACCACCCGCACCTGACGAACAGAACGTATCTTTACGAATATCATTCATATTGATTTGTACATCCACCTCATCTACTTCTGGTAAAACGGCCACCGTTGCCGCCGAAGTATGAATTCTTCCCTGAGATTCGGTGGCGGGTACACGCTGCACACGATGCACACCCGACTCAAATTTCATTTTTCCATACACATCTTCACCTTGAATATTTGCCACAATCTCTTTATAGCCACCCGAAGACGCATCTGTATGGTCAATTACCTGAAATTGCCAACCCTGATTGGCACAAAAACGTTGGTACATTCTGAACAAATCTCCCGCAAAAATCCCCGCTTCGTCTCCACCCGTTCCTGCACGAATTTCCAAGATGATATTTTTGGAATCATTAGGGTCTTTTGGAATCAACATTTCCTTCAAAAAAGCCTCCATTGCTTCTTTTTGGGGTAAAAGTTCGTCTAATTCACCCTTTGCCATGTCTCTGAAATCTTCGTCTTTTTCAGTAGCAATCACCTCTTTGGCAGAGTCAATATTCGATAAAATATTTTGGTATTCTTTGTATTTAATGACAATCTTTTCAAGGTCTTTGTACTCCTTGCTGATGGTTTTGTATTTATTCATATCCGAAACGATTTCGGGTTGCGTCATTTGTTGGGCAACTTCATTAAATCGTTCGTTGATGGCTTCTAATTGTTCTAACATAATTTTATTTTCTGTATTTCTTTTAAAATCAGGGTGCAAAGATACAAAAAAACTTCGTACTGAATAGGGGTAAACGGTGGACTCGTTGTCTTATATTCAGATACCTGAGTGAATGGTTCTACCCTTTTTTAAACCTTTCCGTGATTTTTTATTCTAACAAGAAAATAAAACACAAAGGTTATGAAAAAGGTATTTGATAAAACATTCTTAGGATTGACTTTGGTAGTCGGTCTTACTATTTTAATGACATCGTGTGGACCTACTTATGTACGCACAAGCCGTCCAGTCGTTTATCGTCCAGTTGCACCCGCACGAGTAGTCGTTACCCCAGTACCAGTAGTTGTTGTAAGAAAATATACCCCACCCCCAAGACCTAATCGTACGGTTGTGAAGGTGATATTTTAAAGGTTTTAAAGAAGCAACTATCTGATTTTTAGCGTATTAATCATCTAAATACTACATAAAATGAAAAAGCTAAAATTCCAAAAAACGTTTGTAATGCTGACTTTAATGGTCGGAATTGCCTTAATGGTTGCTTCGTGTGGACCTACGTATGTACGTGGGGATTATGGTTATCGTCGTCCGAGATATAATTATCCACCCCCAAGACCTTATCGTTATGCAGCACCCGTGGTGGTTGTACCGAGGTATTGTCCTCCACCTCCACGAAGAGGATATTATGGTAGAGGAAATGGATATGGTAGAGGGAGAAGGGGATAAATTTGAAAAAGCCTTAATCTTGAAAAGTCGTAGCATTTGTTACGACTTTTTTGTTGTTAAACTGGTTATCTTTGCAACCACATAGTAGAGGATAGGTTACATAGTAAAATGTAGTCTTATAAGCTCTTTTAAAAACATAATAAAATGAAAGAATATTCAAAAATATTTGCTTGCTATCTCCTGTTCACTTCCTCATTCCTCTTATTAAATAGTTGCGATTTCAGCAAAAGAATAGACACCACAGCGGCAGTAAAGGAACTGAAAGAACGTCAAGTAAAAAGAGTTACACCCGCTCAATTGACTGCACAAGTGGATGAATGGGGTAAAATAATCGTTGATTCTTTGAATAAAAATTTAGCTATAAATCTTGAAAAAAGGGCATTAATTGATTCATTATCAAAAAGATACAGAGTTGAGATTTTGACGGGAAGTCCGCTAAGTTTACAAAATCCAGCCTTTGGGAAAAAAGCCAATGAGATTCTTGATGCTTACCAATATAATGCTGAAAAACATTTAGCCCAAATTGATAATATTCAAAAATCGGATGATGAAAAGCTTTACTATTACACGTCACCTATCATGCTCAATGCTCAATTTGATGGTATGAAAAAAGCTAAAATGGAGGCTTTGGGGAAGACTGCAAAATTAGATAGTCTATCATTCCGTAAAAAGGGAGACTTTGTGGGTTTGTGGTTAGTGAAATTTTCAAAAAAAGAAGTTATAAGATTGTCTGACCCGAAGCATTTACGGAAGTTGAGCGATAAACAGTGATAGGGCTGTCGGCATTTGGCTATTAGCTTTAAAAAAAGACAGTTAGGTAATTTCGTAGTTTCCCCTAAAATAAAAACCGACCACTTTTCAGCAATCGGTTTCGTTTTAAAACAAGGATTATAATTCAGGTATTAGGTTTTGGGTGTTAGGTATTAGACGTTCAACTAACACCTACTCCCTCACAATTCTCTTAAAAAAATCAAACTGTACTTTTATCGCTTTTTGCCAATAGGCTTTGTCGTGTTTGCCAGGTTGTGAGATGTAGGTTGCCTTTACTTTCAACTCATCACAACGTCTCCTGAAATCGTTATTTGCCTCATAATTAGGGTCTTCTGTGCCGCAATCGAAGATAATTTCTTTTTGCGAAGCTGCCACTTTTCCTACGTTATGAATCACCGAAAACTTCCTGAATAAGTCCGTTTCGCCCGACCCCAAGATGTTCTGTAAACTGGCATTGGCAGACTCTACGCTCAAATCTAAAACTCCTCCCGAACTCCCAGCGGCTTTGAAAACATCGGGTCTTTTTGAGAATAGATACAAAGCTCCGTGTCCGCCCGACGAGATACCTGTGATAAAAACTTGGTCGTCTTCTACTCGGTATTTAGTTTTGATGGCGGGTACTAAATCTTTAAAGAAAAAATCCTCAAACTTACTCATTTGCTTACGTGGACTATTGATGTACCACGAATCCTTCAAACCATCTGGACACACGATGATGAACCCGTAAGCATCCGCATATTTTTGGACGTTTACAATGCTATTCCATTGACGATAATTAGCCCCTGCGTCGTGTAGAAGAAACATTACAGGATATTTTCTACCCGATGTCATCGAATAATCTTTGGGCGTATAGACCAAGGTTGTGTCCGTATGAGGCACATAAAGCGGATTAAAGTATAATTGCTCCTGTGCCAACATCGAAAACGCCACCAAGCACATTCCGAATGTAAGGATTAAAGGTTTCATATTATTTCATGTTTTTTATCAGTGATTATGTTTGAAGTATAACAGGTTTCCAACCTGTTAAGAGTACGAAACAGGTTGGAAACCTGTTATACTCTAATTCTCCTCATGTATTTGCGTCAAAATACCAATAATTTCCTTCCGAATCTCAGACGTTGGCTTCATAAAATTATTATTCATTGTACTGAAAATCAATGTTTTACCTTTTTTCGTGACTAAAAATCCACTTAAACAGTAATTATTATTCAAAGACCCTGATTTGGCAAATATAAACGGTTTATCGGTCTTCATCAGATTCTTCAAAGTTCCCGATTGCCCAGCAGCAGGGAGGATTTTGAAAAGCCTTTCTTCGGGAACAATGTCATGGATTTTTTGGAGTAACGCTACGATAGCACGTGGTGTAAAAAGGTTCTGTCTCGAAAGCCCCGAACCATCCACCCACTTGGGAGCATCTGGAAGGTCGGAAAGGTATTTTTCTTTTGATTTATTGATTCCAACGGTAACGTTCAATTCATTTGCTAAAACGTTGGCATTCAGTACCATAAGTTGTTCCGCAATCATGTTATCGCTCACGTGTAACATCCGCTTGTAGAGTGTGTCCGCAGGAAGACTGTAAAATATTTTTGATGATTTTTCTAAGGATTTATTGATGATAACTACTTCTTTTTTCAATAAATCAGTCAATAAGGCTGTCGTGACTTCTACGCCCGTTTTGAAGGGAACATCTTGCTTATAATTGGCTTTGATTTCTTTACCAGCGGGATAACTAAAAAGATTCGCCCCCATGTCTCGTTGTACAGAAAACGTATTTGATTTTGACCAATTATAAGTTTTCTCTGTAAAGAAATTAGGGCTAATATTGAGTCCATTTTCATTGTTTCCAGTAAATCTGACTACATTTCCATGAATCGGGAAGCCCGAAATCTCGGCGGCGTAATAGTCGTTATAATCATCCCATGACCAACCATCGCCAAAGAACGAACCCGTGAAATTATCGTTTGAAAAATAGATTTTCTCAGAACGATTTTTCAAGAAATCAAAGACTTTACTTTTGGGTAAATCAGGATTCAGAAACGAAGGGTCGCCCGTTCCCCAAAGGATCAGAGAATCACCCGAAATTTGATAATGAAAAGCGGGGATACTATCACCTAAGGTTTTTAGGCTTGCGTAATACGTAAACAATTTAGTGTTGGAAGCAGGAATAAAGTAGCGGTTAGCATTACGTTCAAGAAGGGTTTTCTTCTCGGAAATGTCGTACAATGAAAATCCAGTATGATTGTTGGCAAAAACTGGCGATTCGTTCAATCTTCGAGACACTGATTTCATGCTAACTTTCGTAGCATTGCAGGCAAAAAAGAGGATTGCCGAAGAAAAAATCGTGAGTTTCGTGAGAAGGTTCAACGTAGAAATTTTTTGAATAAACAACTGTTCAATGTGGCGGTTGTACAGACTATGAAATTAAAAAAAATCTTCGGATAATACTATTGATGGGGGTGAATTTTATTTTATGGTATTTGTTTACAGAGCCTTTTCCAACGGGTTAAAACCCGTTATTAGGAAATAGACCGTCCCGATGGGACTTTGAGTGCCTAACATACAAGTCCCATCGGGACGACCTATATCCTAACAACGGATTTTAATCCGTTGAAAAGGTATGCTCTCTTATCGACCCTTATATGCTAAACAAACTTTCTTGATTAACTTTGTACCCAATTTCAAAGAAGCCAAAACCTCTTTGTTCATTATCCGTTATCATAGAAAAGGAAAATTAAATTATAATCTGAATGTCAGTAAAATATTATCATCTTACAGTAAAAGAAATTATTGAAGAAACGCCCGATACCAAGACGTTTTCGTTTTGGCATCCAATCCATAACACAGTACATTACAAAGCGGGTCAATTTTTGACTTTGATACCTGTCATTAATGGTCAAAAAGTGCGTCGTAGTTATTCGATGTCCTCTTCGCCCAATAAAGATGCTTCCATTGCTGTAACCGTCAAAAGAGTTGCTAATGGTCTGGTTTCCAATTATTTATGTGATAATGTAAAGGTCGGAGATGCCATTGAAATCATGGAACCGATGGGACATTTTGTGGTAGAACCTAATCCAACAAAAGCAAGAAACATCGTGCTTTTTGGGGGTGGTTCGGGTATTACGCCATTGATGTCTATTTTGAAATCGGTATTGCCCGTTGAACAAAATACGAAGGTCTATTTGGTTTATGGTTCACGAGATGAGGAAAGTATCATTTTCAAGAAACAATTAGCGGAATTAGAGCAAAAATACGAAGGGCGTTTGAAGGTTTTACACGTTTTGAGCAAGCCTTCATACACGTGGACGGGCTACAAAACTCGTATCAATCAGGCTTCGGCGGTTACGTTTTTGAAGCAAGATTTTGCCATTGATATTGCCAATGCCGAATATTTTTTGTGTGGTCCAGAAGGCATGATGGAGGAAGTAGAAAAGACCCTCAAACTCTTTAATGTACCAACTGACAATATCCACCAAGAGCATTTTGGAAGTGCCGTTCAACACGTTGAAGAGGCTGACGAAGACGATTCTTTAAAAGAACAAACCGTTACAATCCAATACGAAGGTACTGATTATCAGGTACTTGTAAAACCACACGAGACTATTTTAGAAGCAGCGTTACGTGAGGACATCGACCTACCGTACTCGTGTCAGGCGGGAATGTGTACGGCTTGTATGGGTAAGTGCGTATCGGGCAAAGTACACATGGACGAAGAAGATGGATTGACCGATAAAGAGATTCAACAAGGTTATATTCTTACCTGTGTGGCTCATCCAAAAACGAGTGGGGTAGTGATTGAGGTGGAGTAGATTTTTAGGTTTTTAGTATAACAGGTTTCCAACTGGGACGCATAGTTCTGTCAATCGGACTCCATTGACAGAACTATGCGTCCCAGTTGGAAACCTGTTATACATTTAATTCTTCCAAAAATAAAATATGGATTACCAACTACTATTAATGTGCCTTGCTGCCCTCTTGGCGGGTTTTGTGGATTCTATCGTGGGTGGAGGAGGCTTAGTGCAAGTACCAGCTTTATTTATTTTGTACCCTCATTTCAAGATACCCCAAATCATCGGGACAAATCGTTTTTCATCTTTTATGGGAACAGCGGTGGCGGGTTATCAATATTCCAAAAAAGTACAAATTCCTTGGCTTACAGTCATATACGCAGGTATTGGAGCGGGTGTGATGGCGTATTTGGGAGCAAAAATTTCTGATTTGATTGATGCAAAAATCTTGAAACCCATCATCTTGGTTTTGATGACTGCCATTGCCATTTATACCTTCAAAAAGAAAGATTTAGGACAAGACGAAAAGCTAAAATTTGAACTTGCCAAAGTACCAATTTACGGATTAATCATAGGTTCGATGGCAGGATTTTACAACGGATTTGTAGGTCCAGGAACGGGTAGTTTGTTAGTTTTTGGCTTCGTGAGCGTGATTGGCTTTGGTTTTCTGAAAGCCTCCGCCGTCTCGAAAGTTGTCAATGTCATTGCCGATGTGGCTTCTTTGGGGTTTTTCATAACCCAAGGTTATGTACAATTTGAAATCGCCATTCCGATGATGCTTTGTAATATGACAGGCTCATATTTGGGTAGTAAAATGGCGATTTTGAAAGGAAATGAATTTGTCAGAAACTTCTTTTTGATAGTAATATTTGCTTTGATTTTGCGGTTTGGGTGGGATGTTGTGAAAGGATTATCGTTTTAAAAGTATCAGAATGAACTTATCCATAGACTTGGGAAATACATACGCCAAAACTGGTTTTTTTCAAGACGGAAAACTCTTGGAAACAAACTGGAAATTGACTTATCAAGAATTGGTGAATTATGTGCAAAAGGTTCAACCTCAGCGAATTATGGTTTCTTCGGTGAGTTATTCAGAAGAACAATTACGAGACGAATTTTCAAATATTACGTCTGAAATATACCTTTTGAAAAATATAACGCCTGTGCCTTTGACCAAACTTTACGATACGCCCGAAACCCTTGGGGCTGACCGTGTGGCGGCGGCAATAGGAGCGAAGGTTTTATATCCGCAGAGCCATTGCGTAGTGATAGACATGGGTACGTGTATTACGTATGATTTGGTGGATGCGGACGATAATTTTCATGGTGGAATCATCTCGCCAGGCGTGCGTATGAGGTTTAAGGCGATGAATACTTTTACGAAAAGATTACCGTTATTAGAACCCGAGGAAATCCCTGATTTGATTGGAAAAAGTACCAAACACGCCATGCAAAGCGGGGTTATGAATGGACTCTTGGCAGAAATCAACGGCTTAATTGAGCAATATCAAGGGGTTTTAACAAATATTAACGTCATTTTCTGCGGTGGAGATGCCACTTACTTTGCAAACCGCATAAAATACCCGAACTTTGTAGTTCCAGAATTAGTGCTGATTGGACTTAACCGAATTTTAGAATATAATGTTAAATAATAATAAAGGATTTAGGATGGACGGCAATCCGTTGATGGTTTTAGGTTTTAGTGATTTTTCACAACCTAAAATTAATGTTTTATTAAAGAATATAATGAGAACAAATACCTACTGTTTACTGATTACTGCCTACTGCCTATTTTTTACTACAAAAACTAACGCACAGCAAACCAATTCCCCTTTGTCATATTTGGGGATTGGGGAGGTTTACACGGGCGGGACGGCTGTCAATTCAACGATGGGAGGTTTGGGTGTTGCTAATTCAAACGGAATTTATATCAATACTTTGAATCCCGCTTTGTTGACTCGTAATCGCTATACCGTTTTTGAAATGGGGGTGAATATGGAGGGAAAAGCTATGCAAAACAATAGGCAACAATCTAATACTTTTGGAGGAACGATTGGACCAATTATGATTGCTTTGCCCGCTTCGCCAAGATGGACTTTGGCTTTAGGACTTGCTCCTTACAGTGTGGTGGACTACAAAACGTTTACTTCTCAAAAACTCAATATCGTGGGTACGGATAGCGTAACTTATACGTATAATGGTGATGGTGGTTTGAATAAAGCCGTGATTGCCAATGGCGTAAGAGTTGGGAAAGATATGTACGTGGGATTGGAAAGTTCGTTTTTGTTTGGGGTGATAAACCGAGATGTGGCGACTCAAAATTTTAGTGATAATCAAAATTACTTGGTAAAATTGGCTGACCGAACCAACTACTCAGGGTTACATTTTAAATTGGGTTGGGCTTGGAAACCAAAAATCAACAAAGATTATTTCTTGAATGTTGGAGCAACGGTTGATTTCTCTCAAAATATTAGTGCAAAGTCATTGAAAAGGTTTACTATTAACGACCGTTCTGGTTTACAAACAATCAATGCTGATACTTTGAAGCAAATAGAAGGTAAAATATCGTTGCCCGCTATTTATCGTCTTGGCGTTAGTCTCGAAAAACCCGCAAAATTGATGGTGTCTCTTGATTATTCATTGACGCAATGGTCTGGTTTTCAAAATCTTAACGGTTCTTCTGAGAATCTTAAAAACTCTTCAACTATTGCTTTTGGGGCTGAGTTTATCCCAAAATTTGATGCACTTCATGGGTATTTCAATCACGTAATGTATCGTGTTGGGGCAAATTATACCACTACGCCTTATGCTTTCAATGGTAAAGATGTAGCAAATGATATGAGTTTTTCGGTGGGAGCATCATTTCCATTGAGAACTATCTCGTACATCAACGTTGCGTATGTGAGAGGGAAAAGAGGCGTTTTGGCTACGAATGGAATTGAAGAGGTTTATAATAAAGTGGTCGTAGGATTTTCGTTGGGAGATTTCTACTGGTTCCGTAAGCCTAAGATTGATTAATGCTAATTTGAAAATGAGTCAATTTGAAAATTTGAAGATAAAATTAAATGCCGTGGTCAGTGTCTTCACTGACCACTTTTGTTACAAACAACCACTTCGTCAAACCTATAAGGTTTTTGAAAACCTTATAGGTTTATTAGTGTGCTTTTTCTTCCTAACGTCATGTGAGGACGATAAAAAGGTAGTCAAAAAAGAAGAATACAAAGGTCCAATCTCAGAGATTTATGGAATTAATATGACTTATTCTGACTCAGCGAGATTGGTCGTTAGAATGACAACGGATGTTCAATTGACGATGGCAACAGAAGATAAAATTTATCCCAAAGAAATCAGGGTATTCTTTTTTGATAAATTTGGGAATAATACTACGAAATTAAGAGGAGATTCTGCTCGATATATTAGGACTAAAAACCTTTACCGAGTGATGGGGAGGGTACAAATTGACAACCAAGTAAAACACGAAATCTTGGAAACACCAGAGCTATTTTGGAGTCCTGATACCAAGAAAATTTATACTGATAAACAAGTCGATATCAAAACCCCCGACCAAGTGCTGCACGGCGTAGGGATGGATTCTAACCAAGATTTTACGGATTATACTATCAGGAGGGTTAATGGGGTGGTTAGTGTGAAGAGTCTTCCTCAGTAAAAATAGTAGGCAGTTTTTAGTAGGCAGTGGTCAAGTATTTACTACCTACTGAAAACTGCCTACTATTTACTACACTTTTCCAACGTCTTCTGCACATCTTTCACATCCGTAATTACCTTTTCATTTCCCCATTCATTATATATGTACGTAGCGATTTCGGCAACGTCTAATGCTTGTAATTGTGTATTGGAGGGCATGGGTTGGCGGTAAGTTTTGCCATTGACTACGATGGTATCTTTCAAGCCATTTCTCATCGAACATAGCACTAAATCTTTATTCTTTTTGAGGAAATCTGAACCTGCAATGGGGGGATAAAGTCCTGCTAAACCTTGCCCAGCTTCTTGGTGGCAATTGGCACAATGTAATTTGTAAAGTGCCTGACCGTCAATGTAATACTGTTTGAGTTTTACGTCTTCTTGGCTACATGAAGAAAAGATTAAGCAGTAAGAAGTTAGTAGTAGATAATGAATAATTTTCATTTTAATTTCTGTTTAGAGGAATTATAAATCCAAACGTACCTTTTTTTGTGGATTTTCTCAAGGGTCTAAACCTACAAGGGAGATGTTTGGAAAAAGTAGAACTAACAACTACATTCCTTCTTATATTTCCAATTAAAATAATACGCTAAGGCAATAAATAATGCTCCCAAAGTACCTGTTAGAAATTCAAATTTTTCTCCTAACCACACGATTTCTAACAATTTTACGAATAAACTTCCCGCCAATAAAACCAAAGGCAAGGCGTTCAGATGTTTACGATAATCGTTGAATAAAAGTACACCTGCCAAAATCAAACTACCACCAATAAACCAAATCTCCCAAGAGTGATTTTCTATAAAACTTCCCCCTAAAAACGGCAACAAAGTAATCAGGACAGGGGTAGCAATACAGTGTACCGCACAAGCCAGTGAAAGATAAAAACCTATCTTCTCAACCTTACTATGTTCATGTGTATGCTTCGCAAATGTAATCATGTTGCAAAAGTAATAGTTATGCAACATGATTGCAAATAAAAAACAAAAAATAAGTCTGTAAGTTGTAGGTCATAAGTCGTAAGTAAATGAACTCATACCAAATGACATCGTAACCTTACACCTATGACTTACAGACTTATGACTTAATAACTTACAGACTTAACGACTTCATCTACCCCAACTGATACTCAGGCAATGAAGCAATACTCTGAGATAAATTCTGAATTAACTCAATACCCATTTTCCCTTCTGATTTACTCAAAATCATATTTTTTTGTTGAGTAGAAAGTGGTCTTGCCAACAAATATGCATCTAATTTATCTAATAATTCTTGTGGGTTTTGAGTTGAAAAATTATTCTGAAATGCCGTCCAGTTGATTGTGGCTTGCATTTGTTTGAGTCTCTTGCTCAAATTTTCAGTATTGACATCACCATCATCTTTTGGTTGGAACTGAATTTCTGAATCCTTAAAAATGATTTCGGGTAATTTCATACGAGTCATCAGCGTTGAAGAATCTATCCAGTTTTTACCGCCCGACCAACCCGCTACATTGGGTGGGAAAAACAAAATTTGTCCTAATGATTTTTGAATAAACAAAACCGATTGTTTTTTCTCAAACTGAATTCCAAAATTTCGTTGCAAACCCACCAACAACTCTATGGGCGATTTGATACGAGTGCCGATATTCTCAGGACGATAAAACCAATCACTCGTAAAGACGTATTCCATCAAGTCAGCGATGTCATAATCCGTAGAACGAAAACGCTTTGTCATTCGCTCAACTATTTGATTATCAACATTTTCATTGACAAAATAACGATAAATTTTTGTCGAAATAAAAGTAGCTGTTTGTGGGTTTTGAAGAATAATTTTCAAAATATCTTCACCCTTAAAGTTGCCCGTTTTACCTTGAAAAATCTTCTCTCCGTCGTCGTGTTGATTTGCTCTGAACACAAATTCGCCTTGTAGATTTGCCCCCCAACCCGTAAAGGCACGGGCGGCTTCTTTGATGTCGTGTTCGGTATAATTTCCACGTCCCAAAGTAAACAATTCCATCACTTCACGAGCAAAATTTTCGTTGGGCGAATTCTTCTTATTTTGCTGATTATTAAGGAATTGCAACATGGCGGGGTCTTTGGAAATTGCTAAAAGCAAGTCCCCAAATTTACCCAAAGCGTTTTTACGAATAACATTATTTTGGATTTGAACAACAAGAGGTTGCCGAACCCTACATGCAAAATGCCCATGCCAAAAGAGAGTCATTTTTTCCCGTAACATACTTTCGCCCGAAGCCATATTTTTCACCCACAAAAAATTCAAATCCGTAATTTTCTCACGTGCTTCTTTGAGTTGCTCTTTGATTTCATCTGGACTCAAACCCTTCATATCCAACATAGTACGCAATTTTTTCTTACGTACTATCATCTCATTTTCTTCATCCATGACCGTCAATGGGATAATCTTTCCAGCATCTTTCAAAAGAAATTTAAAGGCTTTTTCAGGAGATTTTTCACCAAACTCACGTATCTGTGCGGGCGTAGCACCAAAGCCCGCCCGTTGGAAGAGATGTTCTATTTTTATCTGATTATTGATTTTCATGTCGTTCGTTATTTTTTTGTAAGACTTGAAAAATGTAAAAAGGTTTATTTGAATTGTGAACTTCCCGAAAGTAGAAATAACTTTCGGGAAATGAATTCTGCGTTTTATACTTCTCGAAAGTTCTTTTTACTTTCGAGAAGTTATTTCAGAGAATTAAATTCCTCCCAAAACTTATTAAACAGTGTATTTCGTCGCAAAATCTAATATCCAAAAAACAGAAAAGCCTCCTCAATTCACACTGAGAAGGCTTTTCTGTAAATTTATTCCTAAAAGACTATTGGTCTAATAATCCTTCAAGTTCTTTCTTGAATTCAATTAGCAACGTTTCTTTCATTGAGATTTTACGTTTTTGGGTATTGATTTTGTTCATCACCAATTTATCACCCATCTGTCCGCTATACTGCATATCCGTTATGAAAGCATCCAATTCATTTTTCTCTTTTTTGGTCATGTAATCCATCTGATTAATCATGATTTTCAACTGTTCAACCCTTGGCTTCAAATCCAAAGAAGGGTGACGGTAGCTGATTACACGTAAGAGATAGTTCATTTCAAAAATCTTATCACAAACATTTCTAAAACGCTCGGCTATGTTACGGTCAAGGTTTTTGGTTTGTGCTGCCAATTCTTTCCATTTTACTAAATAATTTTTCGCTTTCTCAGATGTCGATGGAATTTCAGATTGCATTTTCAACAATCCTTCCAATTCCGTAGTCATTTCCTTCATCTGTTGTACACGTGGGTCAATTCTGATGGTCGTAACTATACCTTTCTCACGGTTATAACGCTCGAAGAAGTAGTCATTAGAACGCTTAAATTGCTTCCAAAGCATACTTTGCTTTTTGGGTGGCACGTTCATAATCGTCTTCCACTCACGTTGCAAGTTTTTGATGGTTTCAAATGCCACATCCACATCTTTTTCATAACGTAGGTTGCGGGCATCATCCACGATGCGTTGAAGTGTCGCCAATTTTTCGTCAATAACTCTGTTTTTCTCAGCATAATATTCACGACGACGAACGAAGAACTCATCAACGATTTCCTCAAATTCACCTTCTACGCCATCTTGAAGATTTTTATCGACAGGACCAGTCTTCAACCATTTGGACTTAATTTCCATAATGGTTTCGGTAGCCACTGCCCAATCCTCAATTTTACCAGCCTCTTTGAGTTCTTCAATCAAGGCTTTCTTGATTTCGAGATTTTTGATTTGATTGTTCAAAATCAATTCACGAAGTTCAAGTTCCAATCCGTCTAATCTTTCGAGAAGTGGAATGAAATTACCAAGACCATCAAATTCTGTGAGGGCTTTGCGAAGTTGGAGCAACTTAGTCAAATACGAGCCTTTGTTTTGGGCTTCTTCGACTTGTTCAAACAGGGTGCTTACTTTGTTTTCAGCAATAGAGAAGCGATTAACAAAATATTGTAGTGCTTCTTCTTCGGAGTTTCTTACTACTCCAATTTGGCGATCTTCGTACTCAGCGTAGCTTTTCAGAAAAACCTTACCGTCTTTACAGTAGCCGTACTCGGCGGGGTTCTTACTTTTATTTTCCATTGGTTTGCATTACATGAATAGAGTTTCTGGCAAGGCTCATCACTCTAAAAGGTTCATGGTTTAGGTTAATTAACTTTTTAGTAGTTTGTTATTAATTTACCGTTTTGGGATTTATTGAATAAATTTCACGCAAGTTACTGATTTTCAATAAAAAATCTAATATTTTAACTACATAATCCATTGAGTGGTTATATTTTTTTATTTTTCGGTAATAAATTGCCAAAAATCAAGCCTATTTTCATCCTAAACCCATTTCAACCCCCTCTTGGTGACTTGGAATGTACACATCCGAATACCCTTCTGCCAATAATTTTTCTCTAAAAATTGTTTGTACATCTATCTCTCCGTGTACTAAAAATATTTGCTTTACTTTTGATTTATCCTGACATGATAAAAATTGTATTATTTCCTGATAATCACCATGTGCAGAGAACGAATCCATCACGATTACTTCGGCTCTTACGTCTAATTCTTTTCCAAAAATATTTACCTTTTTCATACCCACTTTCAACTGTCCGCCTAAGCTGTCGGGCGAGGTATAACCTACCAGAAGCACTGCACATCTTACGTCTTCAATATTATTGGCAATATGATGTTTGATACGACCAGCCTCAGCCATCCCCGATGCTGAAATAATGATACAAGGTTCTTGTAATTCATTCAATTTCTTAGAATCTTCCGTCGATGAAACGTAAAATAGATTAGGAAAGCCAAAAGCATCTTCATCACCCTGTTTCAAATATTCCAATACTTCTGGATTAAAACATTCAGGATGATTTTTCATAATCTGAGTAGCATTTACCGAAAGCGGAGAATCTACAAAAACCTTGATTTTGGGCAATTTTCCTTCATTTTCTAATTGGTCGAGGGCATAGACTAACTCCTGCGTACGGTCAATCGAAAATGCTGGAATTAGTAATTTCCCCTTTTGTTCTACACAAACTTTTTGGACGATTGCTTGTAAATGTCCTTTGACATCCAATTCGGCTTGGTGTAATTTTGCTCCGTAAGTTGATTCACAAATGATATAATCTGCCTGCGGAAATGCCTCTGGGGATTTCAAGATTTTATCATTCGGACGACCAATATCTCCTGAGAAAAATAGTTTTATTTCTTCATTATTTTCTTTGATGGTCAATGAAATTGCGGCAGAACCTAAGATGTGTCCTGTATCTGTAAAGAAAATACTGACTTCATCGTTCAACCAAAATTTTTCTCTAAAATTCACCGCTTCCATCTGGCTCAAAGTCTTTTCAACGTCTTCTTGTGAATATAAATTTTCTAATAAAGGCTCTCCTCTTTTTGCACGACGTTTATTGATTCTCGCCATATCACTTTCTTGGATTCTGGCGGAGTCTCCCAAGAGAATTGAGCATAAATCTTTGGTAGCTGCCGTACAGAAAATCTTGCCCGAATAACCTTTGCCAACCAATCGTGGGAGTAGTCCCGTGTGGTCTATGTGGGCGTGTGAGAGAACTACATAATCAATCTCAGCGGGATTGAAAGCAAATTCTTGGTTCAGTTCTTGGGTATTTAGTCCTTGAAACAAGCCACAGTCCAAGAGAATTCGTGTGCCTTTCTCAGTGATTATCAGATGTTTAGAGCCTGTAACTCGTTGGGCTGCCCCGTGAAATTGTATTTTCATGTTGTGATTATTTTTAAAAAAGTCGTAAGTCATAAGTCTTTATGTCGTAAGTTAATAATGAGCTTTTTCCTTACGACTTACAGACTTGCAACTTACAGACTTTCTACCCGCAAGTTACCATTTTTCAAAAACTTATCACAAAATTGTTATGCAAGCATACTATTTTGTATATTTGGTGACACAATTTATTTTATACTTCTCAAACAAAACTTATTAGTATTATGAGTACAATGACCTTAGAAGGTTTGAACCTTGATTTAACCGAAGAACATTTGGCAGTACAACAAGCTGCCCGTGATTTTGCACAAACAGAATTACTCCCAGGCGTAATTGAACGTGACGACAAAGAATTTTTCCCAGAAGAATTAGTCCGTAAAATGGGCGATTTAGGCTTTTTGGGCATGATGGTTTCGCCTGAGTATGGAGGCGGTGGTATGGACACAGTCTCATACGTGCTGGCGATGGAGGAATTGTCGAAGGTTGATGCTTCGGCTTCGGTGATTGTATCGGTGAATAATTCATTGGTTTGTTACGGAATCGAACATTATGGTTCGGAGGAACAAAAACAAAAGTATCTTGTGCCTTTGGCTACTGGGCAAATGGTTGGGGCTTTTGCGTTGTCAGAACCAGAAGCGGGTTCTGATGCTACTTCTCAACACACCACCGCCGAGGATATGGGCGATTATTATTTATTGAACGGAACAAAAAACTGGATTACCAACGGCGGACGTGCGGGTGTGTATTTGGTGATGGCTCAGACGCATCCAGAATTGGGACACAGAGGTATCAATTGCCTCATTGTGGAGAAAGGAATGGAGGGTTTTCAGATTGGGAAAAAAGAACAAAAACTTGGCATTCGTGGCTCAGATACCCATTCTTTGATGTTTACGGACGTGAAAGTACCGAAAGAAAACCGTATTGGAACGGATGGTTTTGGGTTTAAATTTGCGATGTCCACACTCAATGGAGGGCGTATTGGCATTGCTGCACAGGCATTAGGTATAGCCTCGGGTGCGTATGAATTGGCAGTAAAATATTCAAAGGAAAGAAAATCCTTTGGCAAACCCATCTGCGAACATCAAGCGATTCAGTTCAAACTTTCGGATATGGCAACGTCTATTGAAGCGGCTCGTTTGTTGTGTTTCAAGGCAGCTTTGGACAAAGACAATCACCGTGATTATGTGAAATCTGCGGCAATGGCAAAGTTATTTTGCTCGCAAGTAGCAATGGACACGACTATTGAGGCAGTTCAGGTACATGGTGGATATGGTTTTGTGAAAGAATTTCACGTAGAAAGATTAATGCGTGATGCCAAAATTACACAGATTTATGAGGGTACTTCTGAGATTCAGAAGATGGTGATTGCGAGAGAGATTTTGCGATAATTCTGTAATACTTTTTCTAAAATAAAAAAGGGTCTATTTTCTATGAATTTAGACCCTTTTTCATTCAAAACCCATAGTTCCAAATACTTCTTGTAAATACATTCCGTACTTTTATTAAGTTTGTAAAAATATAAAGTAATCTAACATGAAAAAAACACTCGCTCTTATTTTTATTTTATTGATTTTCAGTCAATTACAAGCTCAAAAAAGGTATGAAGCCACTTGGGAATCCATTGATTCTCGACCTGTTCCTACTTGGTTTGAAGATGCTAAGTTTGGAATTTTTATTCATTGGGGTCTGTTTTCTGTTCCTGGATGGGGACCAACTGCCAAAGATGGTGTAGGAATTTATGACCGCTATGCCGAGTGGTATTGGAAAGGACTAACTGATGAAAAAAGAGCCAGTCATGCAGCTTTTCAAAAGTTTCATAATGCTACTTACGGGAAAGATTTTAAGTATCAAGATTTCAGTAAAGACTTCAAATGTGAGCTTTTTGACCCAAGTGATTGGGCGAATGTTTTTGAGAATGCAGGAGCAAAATACGTGGTACTGACTTCAAAACACCATGAAGGGTTTACGCTTTGGCCCAGCAAAGAATCTTGGAATTGGAACGCTGTTGATTTAAACCCACACCGTGATTTGGCGGGAGATTTAATCACGGCAGTGCGTGGTAAGGGCTTACGAATGGGCTATTATTATTCACTTTACGAGTGGTTCAATCCTGTTTATAAGGCTAACGTCAATAGTTACGTGGATAATCACATGATTCCACAAATGAAAGATTTGGTTACTCGCTACAAACCAGATGTTTTGTGGACAGATGGAGAATGGGACTACCCTTCTGAAACTTGGAAAAGTACAGAATTTTTATCTTGGTTATACAATGAGTCTGTTTCCAAAAACGACATTGTAGTCAATGACCGTTGGGGGAAAGAAACTCGTGGAAAGCACGGCGGAATTTATACCACTGAATATGATTTGGTACATGATGCAAACTCAACTGGAATGGAGATGAGTCGTCCTTGGGAAGAGTGTAGAGGGATTGGCTCATCATTTGGTGTAAGCCGCCACGAGATGTTGGACGACTATTCTACTTCGGAGCAATTGGTTCATATTTTGGTAGATAAAGTCGCAAGAGGAGGAAACTTATTACTAAATATTGGACCGAATGCCGATGGTACAATTCCCGTAATAATGCAACAAAGGCTCAGAGATATGGGTACGTGGTTGAAAGTAAATGGAGATGCAATCTATGGTACAAGAAAATGGGCAAAATCTCCCAAAGTGGGTAAGGACACAAAATTATTTTTCACAACCAAGGGAAAAGATTTGTACGTTATCACCACAAAATGGGAAGATTTCCCAATCGTTGTGGAAGGCGTTAATACTCAGAATATCAAGTTATTAGGATTCAATGGCATGGTTAAATCAACCCTTAAAGGAGGAAAATTGACTATCACGCCCCCTACCCTATCGCCCGCTACAAATCCATGTTCGTATGCTTGGGTCTATAAGATTGAGGGAGCGTTGTAAATTGTCATTTACGAGTTTTATTAATCAAAAGGAAGTCTATTTCAGATTAATAAAACTCGTTTTTCTGCAACTTTTAGGCTTCTAACTGCATCTTTATTATATTTGAACGAATAAAGACATACCGCTTCCTGATAAACCCTGAAAGATGCTCCTGAAAAATGCCAAAATATTAGCCGTTGATGACGACCAAGACGTATTAGTAGCGGTAAAAATGCTCCTTCGTCCAGAAGTGAAAGAGATAGTTACTGAAAAAAATCCTGAGAAAATCCCTTTTCTTTTATCCCAAAATCAATTTGATGTAATTCTATTGGATATGAATTACAAAAGTTCCTTGCATACAGGGAATGAGGGTATTTTCTGGCTTCGTAAAATCAGAGAAATCAACAAAACCGTTGCCGTGATTATGATTACGGCGTACGGAGATATTGATTTAGCGGTTCGTTCTGTAAAAGAAGGAGCGAATGACTTTGTCTTGAAACCTTGGCGAAATGAAAGGTTGTTGGAAACGATTGAAAGCTGTTATCAACAATCCATTGCGGGTAATAAACAAGGTACAAAAAAGACTTCTTCAAAAGCTGAAACGTCACTACTTGGTTCATCCGAAGCCATGCAAGATGTCCTATATAAAATCGAAAAAATTGCTCCGACAGATGCCAATATTTTGATTTTGGGAGAAAACGGAACGGGTAAAACCGAAGTCGCTAAACTCATTCATCAAAAATCATTACGCCATCAAAAACCCTTCATACACGCTGATTTAGGCTCTTTGACTGAAAGTCTTTTTGAATCTGAACTTTTTGGACATAAAAAAGGAGCATTCACGGATGCCCGTGAAGACCGTGCGGGACGATTTGAATCTGCCAATGAAGGAACGCTTTTTTTGGATGAAATTGGGAATATTTCATTGCCTCAACAAGCCAAATTATTGACTGTTTTGCAAAATCGAGAAGTGACAAGATTAGGTACAAATGCCCCCATCTCGATTGATATTCGTCTTATCTCGGCAACCAATGCTCCCATCAAGGAAATGGCTTCGCAAAATCAGTATCGTAAGGATTTGATTTATCGTTTGAATACTATTGAAATCACGCTTCCGCCTTTGCGTATGCGAGGGAACGATGTGGTGCTTTTGGCGGAATATTTTATGAAAAGTTATGGTGAAAAATATCATAAAAATTTAGTAGAAATTGACGAAAAAGCCCAACAAAAACTTCGTCAATATACCTTCCCTGGCAATATCCGTGAACTTCAACATAGCATCGAAAGGGCGGTAATTATGGCTGATAATCAGGCAATTACGGCAAGGGATTTGGATTTGACTTCATCCATCGAAAATCCTGTGATGATGGTGCAAGAGAATCCAACTTTGCGAATTGATGAAATAGAAAAATCCACGATTTTGAAAGCCATTGAACGGCATGATGGCAATATCACAAAAGCCGCCCGTGAATTAGGATTGACTCGGACGGCTTTGTATAGGCGTTTAGGAAAATACGATATTTAAGTTACAATTATTAAAGAAATTTTAGAACATATTAATAGATGAAACTACCTTACATTTTGGCTTTCTTATTTTTCTCAACTACAACTTTTGGACAGAATTTGACGAAAGAAATTGATGAAGTTTATGACTTTAAACCAAGTAAATTATCCGATAAGGAACAAGAAACTAAAATACCGTCACTTGATAAGTTTTGGAATAAAGTAAAAAAAGATACAAATCAGTATTTACCAATGCTACGAGCTGAACTCAAAAGTAAAAATCATAACCCTTATTTTTATTTTGATGGAAGCGGACTACTTTTATCATTAGTAAATAATAAATTGGATAAACAACTTGCCATTGAAGCTATCGCTAAGTGCGACCTTTCCGATATAAGTCAGAGAGTATATGTGACGACCTTAAACAGCCTTGCAAATGAGGGAATTGATGTGACAAAAGCCGCCATTAAAATTTTAGGAGAGGAGAAGTATTCATTTTTTATACCGCAACACGCCATGTCATTTGATAAAGAGTTTTGCTTAGCTTATATGCTATTACCTCAACAAGAATCTAAGTACATTGACACCTTGATAACTATCTTCAAAGACTTAAAACCCAATTCTCAAATATCAATTCTCACTACTTTATGGTTTGCCTTTTCTTGTAAGGGAGATGACTTTATAAAATCTGTAATGTCAGATACTACTCTAAAAAATGAAGTAAGTTTATACGCAAAGAAAATTATGCAACGCACAAGAATTGAGAAAGTCGAAAGAGATTATTTGAAAACCTTAAACAGTAACGAACTTAAAAATATGCGAAAACGATCTTTGCAGAGATTTAGTGATGAGGCAGTCGAAGAACTTGATTTGACAACTCGACTGATGCGGGAAAAGAATAAATGTCGTTGAAGTAATAGACTTATTGTGAACTGACTATCAGATAGTTAGCGTTAATATTATTTTTTTGGAAATTTTAAATGCCACTGAACATCCCCCTACCCCCTTCAAAGGGGGATTTACCATTCGTGCAAGTCCCCCTTTGAAGGGGGTAGGGGGATGTTCAATGGCATTAGAATCTGTAACTATCTGATAATCAGCTCACAATAAGTCCATAAATATTTTTACTTTTAAAAAATGGGTAAAAGCAAAGATTTTTGGGATGATTTATCAGATGAAGATAGAAAGTCTATTGACCGAGGATTAGCGGATATTAAGGCTAATCGTGTGAAACCTTACAAAGAAGTCATGCAAAAAATTAAAAACCGTTTAGCAAAAAAATAATTTGAAAACACGCTACGAAATCAGCCTGACGATTAGAGTCATTTTATTGCTTGTCAGTATTACGGCAGGGGCATTTTGTATTGTTAATCAACGATACACTTTGTTGATTTTTGTGGGCTTAATTGTTGTTTTTCAGATACTTAACTTCATTCAGTTTATCAATAAAACCAATACTGAACTCTCGCAATTTATCGAAGCTGTCCAGTATCGAGATTTTTCTTTACAATTTACTGAAAAAAATGCCCCCGTTTCCGTCCGACAACTTCGTAGGGCTTTTAATCAAATCAACTCGACTTTCAAGCAACTTTCTTCTGAGCGAGAAGAGCAATATCAGTACCTCCAAAAAATCTTAGAATTGGTCGATACGGGCATTCTTTCCTACGACCAAGAAGGGAATGTGGGTTGGATAAATGAGGCGTTCAAACGAATGATGAATGTGCCTTATTTACGGAATATTTCTTCGCTCGAAAAACGGGATGAATCTGTTTATCAGACAATAATGAGTCTCACAAATGGGGATAGTCAATTGGTAAAAATAAATCATAAGCAAGTTTTATTGGCAAAAACCACTTTTCTGAATGAAGATATTGAGACCAATTTGATTGCCTTTCAAAACGTAAACGAAGCCATTGAAGATACCGAAGCACAAGCCTATCAAAAACTCTTGCGGGTAATGACCCACGAAATTATGAACTCTGTTGCACCAATTGCCTCTTTGGCGGAGACGATGGAGGGAGCTATTGCACGGAGAAAGGGAAAAATGGAGACGGGAGGAAAGGAGTTTGGAGGAAAAAATGATGATGATTTTGATGATATTTCACTCGGCATTTCTACGATTCGGAAGCGGAGTGAAAACCTTTTGAAATTTGCCGATACTTACCGCCAATTAGCCAAAGTTTCGATGACTTCTTTCTCAGAATTTTATGTACGAGACTTATTTGAGGGCGTTGAAATTCTTTTAGAAAATCAAATTGAGCAAAAAAATATTGAGTTTGATGTCGTTATCAAAGACTTTGAAATGAAGATTGAGGGCGATATGGTTTTGATTGAACAAGTGCTTATCAATCTGATTATCAATGCGATAGATGCCGTGAAGGCTCAACAAAACCCAAGTATAATTCTTTCAGCTTTTAGAAATAATCAAGAACAAATGATTATTGAAGTACGAGATAATGGCGTGGGAATGTCGGATGAATTGATGGATAAAATTTTTGTCCCTTTCTTTACTTCTAAGCCCAATGGTTCGGGTATTGGGTTGAGCCTTTCTAAACAGATTATGGCATTGCACAAAGGAGCAATTACCGTTAATTCTGTGGAGGGGAAAGGGACAGCGTTTCGATTAACTTTTTAAAAAATGAAAGCAAAGACATTAAGAATATTCGTTGCCTTATCAATCTTATTATTGGGAAGCGTGGTCGTGGTGCAATATTACTGGTTCAGACAGGCGTATAACCTCGAAGACCGTGATTTTGACCAACGGGCAACCTCTGCATTGAGAACGGTGAGTAAAAGATTATTGGAATTTAATAAAAATCCCAATAGTCAATTATTAACCCCTGTCGAGAGAATTAGGTCAAATTATTATACCGTTCAAGTAAATGACACCATCAATCATTTGATTTTGGAGGAATTTTTGAAGCAAGAATTTGCTCATTCTGACATCCGACTCAACTTTGAATATGGGATTTATGATTGTTTGAAGGACAAAATTCAGTATTCATCTTTCGTCTGTTTTTCTGAAAATTGTGACCGTTCTGATTCAACCGCTAATTATCGTTTTCCTGATTTGAATATTCATAATTATTACTTCGGGGTTCATTTTCCAGATAAAAGATATTTGCTCTTAGGTGACCTCAATAACTGGTTTGTTTCGTCGGCAATTCTCTTGGTGGTAATGGCATTTTTTGTCTATTCGTTGATGTTGATTTTCAAGCAAAAACGCCTCTCAGAGATTCAGAACGACTTTATTAACAACATGACGCATGAGTTCAAGACACCCATTTCAACGATTTCTATATCCAGTGAGGTCTTAATGAAGCCCGAAATCGTGAATACGCCCGAACGATTATTGAGTTATGCCGCCATCATCCGAAAGGAAGCCGCTCGTTTGAAAAAGAATGTGGACACCGTTTTGCAGACTGCCAACATCGCCCAAAAAATTGATAAATTAAATTTTGAAGAGGTTGAAGTTCACGAACTTTTAGAGGATTTAGCCATTAGTTGCGAGCCTTTATTCAAAGAAAAAAATGCAGAATTAATCGTAAATCTCACTGCCAAAAATACCCTCATCAGAGCCGATAGATTACATTTTACGAACATTGTCCATAACTTAATTGACAATGGAATGAAGTATTGCGAACGTACGCCCGTGATAAATGTTTCGACTGAAAACATTGGTAATGATTTGATTATCAGCATCAAAGACAACGGAATCGGCATTTCAGACCGTGACCAGAGACAGGTTTTTAACAAGTTCTTCCGTGTACATACGGGCGACGTACATGACGTGAAAGGCTTTGGCTTGGGTTTATATTATGTCAAAGAAATGATAGAAGGACACAAAGGTAAAATTGAACTGAAAAGTAAGATTGGGGAAGGGAGTGAGTTTAAGTTGATTGTGCCTTTGAAAGAGTAGTTGTTTTTGAGTATATTTGACAAAAATCTGATAATGATATGGAATTATTGATAGAAGAAGTCGTAGTAGAAAGGGAACTTTCAGACTACGAAATCGAACGAAATAAACCAATGCCAACACTAATTCATGGAATCGTTCAAGCCAATATTGGGTTTGAACTTAAAACAGCTTATCGTCAAAAATATTTAATTGCTTCAGAGGTAACATTAGATACTTTGCCCAAAGGCTCAACACCAGATTTGATAGTTTTACCAAATCAAATTGTAAACCTTAGTGGAGAAGTTCCTGCAAAGTATCAAACTCCTCCCCTGGCAACAATCGAAATTCAATCTGCCTCTCAGAGTTTAGACGAGATGGTTAATAAATCACTTGTTTACTTTGAATTTGGCGTAAAATCGTGTTGGATTGTTCAACCAAGAATTAAAGCAATCATTGTTTTTAGTGGTCCTGATGAATATAAATTCTTTCATCACGATGATATTTTGAAAGATTCGACATTAGATATTGAATTAGATTTACAAAAAATCTTTTAAAAATGAACATCCTCAGAAAATTAGGCTTTTTTTCAGCCTTCACCATTCCTTTGTTTGCCATCGGAGGCTATTATCTTGGTGGTTGGTGGAATTTTTCTTCCATCATTATTACCTATATCGGACTTCCTATTGCCGACTGGTTGATAGGTAAAGACTCTGTCAATCCAGACGAAAATACCGTCTCTGTACTCTCAGAAGAACGTTTTTATCGTTTCACGACCTATGTGTGGACGTACGTACAAGTAGCCATCGTGTTCTGGGGTGCGTATGTATTTGCCTACGGAAACATTGGCGAATGGTACTTTAAACTTGCTTTCCTGATGGCGATTGCCAATGCAACGGGTGGCGTAGGTATAACAGTTGCTCACGAATTGGGGCATAAAAGCACAAAAATCGAACAGCTTTATGCCAAAGTTTTGTTGATGACAGTTAGTTATATGCACTTTTTTATTGAACATAATAAAGGACATCACGTATGGGTGGCTACGCCAAAAGATCCAGCCACCAGTCGCAAGGGGGAGAGTTTTTATAGATTCTATTTCCGTAGTGTATTTGGTAGTTTTTTGAGTGCTTGGGAAATTGAAAAAGAGCGTTTGAGACGTAAAAATATATCGGCTTGGTCATTTCAAAACGACATGATTTTATATACGATTTTACCCTTCGTTTTCTGTGGGTTTTTGATGGTGAGTCTCTATTTTTATTCAGGTTCTTTCTCTTGGAATGTGCCAGTCTTCTTCTTTATACAAGGTATTTTAGGCTTTTCATTGTTGGAAGCCGTTAATTATATCGAACATTATGGTATCGTCAGAAATGAGATTGCCAATGGACGTTATGAGCGTGTGAATCCGCTCCATTCGTGGAATTCAAACTATTTAGTTACAAATTTTTATCTTTTCCAACTTCAACGCCACTCCGACCACCACGCCAACGCCAGTCGTCGTTATCAAGTGTTGAGGCATTTTGACGAAAGCCCACAAATGCCACAGGGTTATCCTGCGATGATGATGATGGCATTGATTCCACCGCTTTGGTTTAAGGTAATGGATGATAGGTTAGAAAATTGGAAGAATAGCAATGCGGCAGTATCGGTATAGGTAGTGAATAGTAATTAGTGATTAGCATTTCAAACATCTGATTACCAGCATTTTACAAAAAAATCAAAACGTTGTTTAAATTGTACTGATTACTTAAATGATTGGTTAGAAAGTAATCAGTAAAATTTTGTTCGGAACACGTTGTTTGCAGTAGGCAGTAAATGAAAATATTACTTTATCGCCTACTGTTAATTATTCATTGATAACTGTTAATTGAAATCACCCAATCGCCATTTTAACCAAATCAGCCGTGTTTTTTGCCTTTACTTTCTTCATCATGTTTGCACGATGATTATCCACAGTACGAATGCTGAGGAACAATTTATCAGCCATCTCTCTACTGTTATATCCTTGCACAATCATACCCAAAATTTGTTTTTCTTTGGGCGTGATTTTTTCAAAAATAGGTCGAGTTTCCTCTTGATTTCCAGAGGTTTTTGCTAATAAATCATCAATAATTACTTCCGAAATTTCGGGTGGAAAGTATTTTCTTCCTTCTGAAACCACTTTGATTGCCCGCATCAATTCTTCTTTGCCAGTATCTTTCAATAGATAACCATTTGCTCCATTTTCTACTGAACTGACGATGTATTCACGGTTGTGGTGCATCGAAAAAATAAGAATTTTTACCTCTGGATATTCTTCTGAAATGACTTTTGCGGCTTCTATTCCAGTCATCTTGGGCATCGTTAAATCCAAAATAACGACGTTTGGCATGAGCATTTTAACTTTTTCAATGGCATCTAAACCGTCTGAGGCTTCACCAATTACTTTTACACTCTCTTCGTCTTCCAAGAGCATTTTCATGCCTCTTCTTACAACATCGTGGTCATCCGCTAATAAAATTGTGATTGGAGTCATATTGATAAGTTTTTAAGTTGATGAAATTTTTAACTTAGAGGATTAGAGAATTAGAGATGGAAAATAAGTAAAATATTACCTCTATTTCTCTAATCCTCTAAGTTATTAAGTTTTGTTTTACTTCGGTATTTCAATTTTAATCGTTGTTCCTTTGCCTATTTTTGATTGAATTTTGTAAGAACCATTCAACAATTCCGCACGGGCTTGCATGTTTTTCAAACCACTTCCTCTCAACGATTTTTGAACAGTTTTTAGGTCAAATCCTTCTCCTTTATCTATGATTGACAATGATACAAACGTTTCATTATCAGATAGTTGTATTTTCACAGAAGGTGATTTTGAATATTTTACGGCATTATGCAAAGCCTCTTGCGTGATTCTGTAAAGGCAAGTTTCTATGGCTTCGTGCAAGCGTGGGATATTCTGAGACTGAAAATCAATCTTAATATCCGTAACCTTAGATACTTGTTCCGTCAAAATTCTAATAGCTGGGACAACCCCAAAATCACTCAAAACCGAAGGGGCAAGGTTAAATGAAACGGTACGAGTTGCTTCAATAGTTTCTTGAATTAAATTTTGTAATTCTTCAAACGATTTTGCTTGTTTTGTGTTTGTAAAATCAAAACTTTTGACCTTTTCGCTGTGCAACCGCAAGCCCGTAAGCATCTGTCCGATGCCATCGTGGAGGTCGGCGGCTAAACGTTTTCGTTCTCCTTCTTGCCCTTCCATCAACGATGCTGCCCGTATTTTTTCTTCGGCTAATTGAAGTTTGTATTTCTCTTCCGTTGCCTGAACTAATGCCTCTTGGGTTTTTACTAATTCATCATTGGTTTTACGAAGATTACTTTCTGAATCAGTCAACCGCTTAATCACAAAACGAATATTATTGGCAATGGGTCGGAAGATAAATGCACCTTCCAAAATCAAAATACTGAACAAAAGAATGAACAAAAATAGCTCTATCTTTTTGGTAGTATCAACTCGTTCTCTGGACTCTAAATCGTACTGAAAAACGATTTTATTCATCATTTGCAAAAATGCTCTCTCGTTTGTAAGTATTTGATTTCGAGCATTATGTAGAACTTCCTGTTGATTTTGAACGGGTTTATTAATAGTTGATTCTATTGTTTTTGCATTCAATAAAATTACTTGAAAAATAGGGTCAATTTGTCGAAACATACTGTCTATTTTTTCACTATTTCTGACCGTATAATTTCGTCCGTCGGTCTTCAAATTTTTGTTCTTCAAACCTTCGTGACTGGATTCCCAAAGTGTAATGATTTCTTTAATATCTTGGGAATAATGTTCGGCATCGGCTTGGAAAACCTGTGGCAAACATAGCAAAACGGCGGTCTTTGAAAGTCGCTGACTTAGCATCCTTTGTCGCCCTGCAATGTTCACCACATGGGAGTCGTCCAGTAGAGAATTTAGGAATACTTGAATCAATATCTGCCCAACCAAAGACAACAACGCCACCGCCAAAAGAGCCATGACGTAGAGCCGTGTTAGTCGTTTAAATATTTGATTATCAAGCATATCGTTTTTATTTTCGTAAAAATAAAAGAAATTTAAGCCTCTACCAATTCGCCTTTCAACACACTCTCCAAAATCGCCCGAATTTCTGGGCGGCAACTTCCGCAACCTGTCCCTGCACCCGTCTGCGTACATAAGGCTGTAAAATCTTTACAACCCGCTGATATACAAGACTTTAAATTGCCTTCGCCTACGTTATTGCATGAACAAACCAACTTGCCCATTACAGGGTCGGCTTTCTTTCCACTTCTGAGAAGTTCCAATCTTTTGTCGGATAATTCTATGCCGTTGGCGATTAAATCTTTGAATTCTAAGAACTCAGATTTGTCACCAATCAAAATTGCACCAACCAATTTATCGTTGTGGATAATACATTTTTTGTAATACCTTTTTGCTTTGTCAATAAACGTAATCTCCTCATAATCAGACGATTTAGGCGTTTCTATTATGCCCATTGAGCATAATTGTACACCTTGAATTTTCATGATATTTACTGACAATGAGCCTTTGTAATAACTCGCCCAATCGCCTGCAATGTATTTCGCAATGGTGTCTGCTTGTTGTTCGGCGGCGGCGGTGATGCCCCACATTTCGCCTCGCCATTGAGCAATTTCTCCTGCCGCAAAAATGTCTGGGTCGGAGGTTTGGAGATAGTCATTCACCACCACACCACGATTCACTTCCAATCCACAAGCACGGGCAATTTCTACATTTGGGGATGTTCCGATGGCAAAAACAGCAATTTGAGCCTCAATTTTTCTCCCAGATTTTAATCTTACACCTTCAAATTTTTCTGTTCCGTAAAAGGCGGCAACTTCATCATTATAATAGATATCAACACCTAAATTAATCATTTCTTCGTGCAGCAAATCAGAGCCGAGTTGGTCTAACTGTCTATCCATAAAACGACTAATCCGTTGAACGATAGTTACTTGCACATTTATTTCACGCAAGGAAGCCGCTAATTCCAACCCTAATAAACCACCACCAACGATTAGAGCTTTTGGGTTTTCGGTATTAAGGAATGGCATCAGACTATCGGCATCCAAACGAGAACGCATATTGAAAATCCCAGGGATTCGTGGCACAGACGGAGGCATAAACGCTCGTGAACCCATGCCCAAAATCAGGCGGTCATAAGTATGTTCATCTCCATTGGAATCTATGACGACTTTATTTTTTCTATCAATATTTACAATCTCTAAACCTTTGTGAACCAGAATATTAGCTTCCGTAAATTGGTCTTCACGGAGTTTAACTAATTGCTCCCATTCCTGAGTCCCAGAGATATAATCAGGCAACATCACACGGTTATAGAACGGATAAATTTCCTTTGAAAACACATGGATTTCGTCCGTTTTATTGAGATTTCTATACGAATTGATAAAGCCCAATCCCGCAGAACCTGCCCCGATGATAATTATTTTTTCTACGGGTTTCTCATACGCCTTAATTTGAACGGCTGAAAACTTAAAATCAGGTTCTTTCGAGCGTGCATCCACGAGCGTATTCGTGAGACTATTTGTTCTACCAAAAGCACTCCCCAAGATTTTTCCGAAGTGCATCGGCATAAAACAAACGCCCTGTTTGATGTCTTCGGTGATTTTAGCTTTTACTTGATTTTTACCTCTAATCGTTTCAATTTCAACTACTTGATCATCTTTTATTCCTCTTGCTGACGCATCTTTTGGATGAATTTCGATGTAAGGTTGAGCGATGTGTTGATTTAATTTATTGACTTTCCCTGTCTTGGTCATAGTATGCCATTGGTCACGGATGCGTCCTGTTGTGAGGATTAGAGGGAAATCTTCATTGAGTTTTTCAGATAGATTTTCATCAGGAACAGCGTGGATTTTGGCACGTTGGTTTGGGGTATAGAATTTATGGTCGGAGAATAGGCGAGAAGTCGAAACAACAACCTCACCCGAAGCGTCGGTCGCCCCAGTCCCTCTCCTGCTGAGAGGGGAGTTATTCGTCCGCAAAACTCCCCTCTCAGTAGGAGAGGGGTCGGGGCGACCGTCGCTTCGGGTGAGGTTGTTGCCCCACTGATGGCTCCGATTTTCCTTCAAATACTCATAACTCACCCCCGAAATATCAATATTCGTCCCCTTCGTTGAAAGTACGTGTTCGTCATATATTTCACTGTTAGTCAAGTAGTTAAATGATTCTCCGAAGCCCATTTTTTCGGCAAAACGTTTAATGATTTCTGTATCATCTAAGGCTTCGCCTGGGGCATCAATTACTTTTGGGAGGAAGGTAATTCTTCTTTCTGAATTGGTAAAAACGGAATCTTTTTCTGCCCAAGCTGCCGCAGGAAGAACTACATCGGCATATTTTACCGTGTCTGAACGATTTGAAATATCTTGCACCACTACAAATTTGGCATTTTGTAAACCTTTTTCCACCATATTCAAATCGGGCAAACTCACCATTGGATTTGTCGTAACAATCCAAATTGCCTTCATGCGTCCGTCCGCAAGGGCTTGGAACATTTCGGTTGCCGTGAAACCAGGTTTATCCGAAATTTTTGTGCCGCCCCAAAATGCTTGCACTTCCTCACGGTGGGCAGGATTCAATAAATCTCGGTGGGCAGGTAACATATTTGCCAAACCGCCAACTTCACGTCCCCCCATGGCATTGGGTTGTCCCGTGAGCGAAAAAGGTCCATTGCCTTCTTTGCCAATTCTGCCCGTAATCAAGTGTAAATCAATGAGTGAGAGGTTTTTATTGACACCCACAACCGACTGATTCAAGCCCATTGTCCACATCGACAAAAAGCCTTTTGATTCGTGAATATATTTTGCCGCTAATTGAATATCATTGGCTGAAATTCCACAAATTTTAGCGGCTTCCGTGAGTGTTCTGGTAAAAACTTGCTCACGGTAAGCCTCGAAACCGTCGGTGTGATTCGTGATAAAATCTTGGTCAATCCAATTGTTTTCGATGAGAATTCTACCGATGATATTAGTTAGAACGATGTCTGTTCCTGGGTTTATTTGAAGGTGTAAATCTGCCTGAGATGCCGTTTGGGTACGTCTGGGGTCGATTACGATAATTTTTACATGGGGATTTGCCGCTTTGTGAGCCTCCACTCTTCGCCAAATGATGGGGTGACACCATGCAGGATTTGCTCCCGTTACGAAGAAACAATCGGCTAATTCAATGTCGTCATAACACACAGGAACAGAATCTTCGCCAAGCGTGAGTTTGTATCCTACCACCGCAGACGACATACACAAGCGAGAGTTGGTATCAATATTATTTGAGCCAATAAAACCTTTAATGAGCTTGTTGATGATGTAATATTCTTCGGTAGAACATTGTCCAGAAACATAAAAACCGACAGAATCGGGACCATATTTTTGGATAAAAGTTTTGAAAATGGCGGCAGTACGGTCAAGGGCAGCATCCCAAGAAACTCGTTGCAAAGGCATATTACGATTGAATCGCATTTCGGGGTAAAGCAATCTATCGGATTTGTCATTGACGGTGTAATGCAAATTCATTCCCTTTGAGCATAACATACCCTTGCTTGAAGGATGGTCTTTATCCCCTTCCACATGAATCTTCCCATTGCCCAAATCCGTGATTTCGACCCCGCATCCAACGCCACAATACGAACACGTGGACTTAAACTTCTTATCGTATGGTAAGTTGCTCATTTTCAGATAATTAATTAACAGAAATTTGTGACTTTATGATTTTTGTCTCGTTATTTATAGGTAACCACTTTAATATCGGAGATTGGGATGGTTATACATTGTCCCATTTTTGCCCGCAATGCACCGCCAAGCATTCGGGTATTTTTGTTTTAAGTATTTTTACTCATTTTTTGTAGAAATACTGATATTTGCAAGGTTTACGATAAACATAAATTTTCAACGTACATATATTATTTTACTATATACGTTGGTGTGCTATACAATACTAAAATAAAATTTTTCTAATTTTTTCTTGCACTTTTCTTGCAAAGTCGAATATTATCTTTTATGTTTGTTAAAGAAAAAGATGTTCAAACGAACAAAACAACATTCGTATCCAAAATACCGCCATATCTTTGGAACACTCTGGGAGACCGCCATTTCCCAGAACGGTACTTAACCATACCAGTTTAATACCTAACCATTACCGCCATTTTGTTAGGTGCAAAACCCGAAGACTTTAAGACTTCGGGTTTTTTGTTTTGCAACCACAAAAGGCACAAAAGGAAACAAAAGGTTTTTCAATCTTTTATAATTCCTAAAACCTAACGCCCAACCCCTAACACCTTTTTTTAATCTTCGATCGAAAATTTATCAAATAACAAATTCAACAACTCATCGTGTACACGTACATACTCAGGGTCGTGGGCGATGTCTTTTTTGTTTCTTGGTCTTGGTAAATTGATGTCCACAATTTTCTTGATGGTGGCTTCGGGTCCGTTGTTCATTACCACTACTCTGTCCGATAAGAAAATGGCTTCTTCAATATCGTGCGTTACCATGACGATGGTTTTGTTGCGATTGTCCAAATTCCACAACTTCAATAATTCGATGTGCATTGAGCCTTTTGTGAGGGCATCTAACGCTCCGAAGGGTTCGTCCAACAACAAAATACTTGGGTTGATGGCGAAGGCACGAGCAATGGCAACTCGCTGTTTCATTCCTCCCGATAATTGTCCTGGCAATTTGTCTTTGTGTTGAATCAGATTGACCATTTTCAGATTCTCCTCTACTAATTCATGCTTTTCGATAGAAGTTTTTTCTTTGAAAACAGAATCAACGGCTTCGTAAATGTTCTTGTAAACCGTCAACCAAGGCAATAGAGAGTAATTTTGGAAAACAATCCCTCTGTCTGGTCCGGGACCTTTTACGATGTTTCCGTTGGCAATTACTTCTCCTTGCGAAGGCGTAACCATGCCCGAAATGGTGTTCATCAAAGTAGATTTTCCGCAACCTGAGTGACCAATTAGGGCTACGATTTCGCCTTTTTTGATGGTAAGATTAATGTCTTTGATGGCAGTAAAAGTTCCTTTTGAACCTTTGAACGAAACGGTAATGTCTTTAATGCTTACTGCCGTTTCTGTACTGTTTATTTTATGAAAGTCACTCGCTGAATCAACGAATTTGACTGAGTTTTCTAATGTTGTCATGTTCTTTTTAGGTTTTAGGGGTTGGGTTTTAGGGGTTGGGTTTTAGGGGTTAGGTAGCTTCTGAAATCTATAACCTAACACCCAAAACCTAACACCTTTTTTAAGCCTTTTCCCAAGAAAATAAATTTTGTAAAGCATTAAATCCTTTGTCTAATAATAATCCTACGCCTCCGATGATGAGGATGGCTACGAGGATTTTTTCTAAGGATAAACCATTCCAGCTATCCCACACAAAGAATCCGATTCCTACACCGCCCGAGAGCATTTCGCCCGCTACAATTACTACCCAAGCAATACCGATTGAAAGGCGTAAACCTGTGAAAATATGCGGTAGAGAGTACGGAATGACGATTTTTGTCAAATATTTCCAAGTCGAAAATCCGAATGCTTTTCCTACGTTTTTATGGTCTTGGGGAATGCTTGATACTCCAAAAGCGGTATTAATTACCGTGGGCCACAATGACGTAATGGCAATGATAAAAATGGTTGCTCCGCCCGAATCTTTGAAAGCCAAAAGCCCCAAAGGAAACCAAGCCAAAGGCGAAACGGGCTTTAAAATCTGTACAATTGGGTTCAATAAACTCATTCCAATTTTGGTAGAACCCATCAACATTCCCATCGGAATTGCGATGATACTGCCCAAGGCAAAACCTGTGAAAACTCTTCCGATTGAACTGAAAAGGTTATTGCCGATTCCTTTGTCGTTTGGACCTCGGTCATAAAATGGTTCAGCCATTAATTCTTTAAAAACTGCCCATGTTGAAACTGGGCTTGGTATTTCGGCTTTGGTGATAATAGAAATCAATTGCCAAATTCCGATAAGTATTGCCATGCTTCCGAGGAAATATGCGATGTTTGAGAATGTCTTTTTCATGATTTTGGTGGCTTTCGGCTTTCGGCTATCAGCTTTCGGCAAGATTGTTCTTCCTCTTATTGGAGAAATTTAGCCGATAGCTGACTGCCGAAAGCCGACCGCTCTTTTATTTTTTCGTTGCCTTCAAATAATCATCAATGTTTGCTGGGTCAAAATTGACATCATAAGTAGTTTTAAAAGGCTTCATGTCTGCCTGCACAGGCACTTGCATTTCTTTGGCTACTTCCGCAAACAAATCATCCAAAATCAATTTCTCAGTAATGGCTTTGTAGTTTGGTTCAGATTTTAGCATTCCAAAACGAACATATTGAGCTAAAAACCACATCGCATGAACTTTACGAGGTGTATTCACGATTCCATTATTATAAAAAGTCATGTAATCGTCTTTGTATTTTTGTACACCCAAATCACACCCTAAATCATTTGAACCTAATAAACGAGACTCAATGGCAGCCAAAGGAGCATTTACGTAATAGGGTTTTGTGAGCCAGCCAGCGGCTTTTTTACGATTTCCCATATTGTCCAACCACTTGCAGGCTTCGATAATTGCCTTCATTACATTCTTCAAATCTTCTTTGTCTTTTGAAGCAAATTCAGAATTTACGACCAAGGCTTTTTCTGGGTGGTGTTTCCAAATATCTTGTGAAGCAATGTGGGTAAAACCAACGTTCTGAGCCGCCGCAACACCATTCCAAGGTTCACCTACGCAATAGCCTTCCATGTTATCAACACGCATATTCGCAACCATTTGTGGCGGTGGAATGGTGATAATACCAACTGATTTTTGATTAATTCCTGATGCTGCCATCCAGTTTCTCAACCAAATATCGTGCGTTCCACCTGGGAAAGTCATTGCAAAAGTTACTTCTTTACGAGCCTGAACATTTTTCACAGCTGCCGCTACTTTTCCTACTTCTTTAAAACCAACCAATCCGCAGAAGTCTTTTGAAAGCGTGATTCCTTGACCGTTGTTATTTAAAACCATCGCAATTTTCATTTCTGAGCCTGCCTTTCCACCTATGCCTGTATAAACCGAAAGTGGCATTGAGAATAGACAGTGAGCCCCGTCCAATTCTCCATTCAATACTTTATCTCTAATATTTGCCCAAGATGATTCTTTTGAAAGTTCAACGTCCACACCATATTTGGTAAAAAGTCCTAATTCTTTGGCTGCGACCAATGGAGCACAATCCGTTAGTGGAATAAATCCTAATTTAATTTTCCTGGCTGGCGGTGTAATCTTGAAAGAAGATACAACCGTCAGAAGCACCATAAGGCACAAAAATGATACTGATTTTTTTAACAGAGTTTGCATAATTTTTTGGTTAAAATGTTAATAAATTGCTACAACTACGACCCCCATCGTATAAGGTAGTACGGGATTTATCCCGTGAATAAAGTTTAGTTGTGCTGACGCAAGTTCACGGGATAAATCCCGTGCTACATTTACTTAATCGCCACTGGTTTTGTATAGAAAAAGTCTGGACGAATATTAATCATGGCATAAAACCATGTACCTGTTTTGTTGAAAGTAGCCGCCGCTGCATCGGTAGTTGCTTGCCCTTTGGCAAATGCCATATTGTCGTTTGCCATCATGACTGAGTAGCCTAATTCAATATTGGTAAACTTATTAAGGTTATAACTCAATTGTAAATCTATTTCGTTACCAAGAGAACCATCGCCTAATAACGTTCCATCGCCTTTGGTGGTGATTTTATTTAAGCTAAAAGCATGATAATCAGCCCCTAACGACAAACGACTATCAGTATATTTTACCTTGAAGTATGGATTGTTCAAACCTCCTGCGGGCGAGTTTGTGCCTACGTAGAAGTAATCCATATATCCCCAGTGTTTGTGAGGTGTACCGTACAATGGGTCAAAGCGATTATTTTTACCTGTTGAAGTAGCTCTGTAATTACCCAATGCACTACTTCCATCATTGCCCGAAAGTGCCTCATAACCAGCCGTGAAAGCCAATTTACCTTTCTGATAGGTGGCAGATGCCATGTAATGATAGGCATCCATATCATTTCCTTCACGGTCTTTGCCTGTTTGCAAATAATATGCACCTTGCAAGGAAACTTTACCCCATCCCGAAGCATTACCGAGGGTATGATTTATCATCAAACCGTAAGTCAAACGTCCTCTTGATTGGTCATAATCGAAGGCATCCGTAGCACTTGCTGGTACGAAACGACGACCATAGACATAGCCCGTAGAGGCACTGCCCGCTGAGTCGAGGCGATATGCTCCGAAATTATCGGCAAATAATAACCCCGAAAATTTAGTCTGATTGAATTTACGACTGATATATAAACTGGTGAATGACTTGTAATCCTGACTTGCTCCGTTGGTTGAAGGAGGATTCATCCAAGCCAAACCGCCTGTTTTTGAGCTGTTGTTGTTTATGTTACCACTGGCGGTCAATGGAATCATGCCTGAGGGTGTGGGTACTAATGTCCCAGTGTTTGTACGTGTGTAGGCAGCTACGTTGGCGGGTACATACGACGTACCAACAAGGTTGAAAGCATCAGAATTTTGTCCGAAGGCATAGCCCAAATCCACTTGCCAACCGTGATGAACCGCTTTCAAAAGCACCATATCGTGGCGACGAGCTTGTTGTAACCAGTCTAAGTTTCCGATTAAACGAACGTCATCGTAAATCAATTCTTGACGACCCAATTTTACGGTCAATAAATCTAAACCTCTAAATTTTACCGTGGTATCGGCTTTGTTGGCGAGTGTAACTTCTGCCCAACCTTCGTGCAACATCAATCTATTACCATCATTAGTTGAGATAGACGAAGCGTCTTGTCCCCAAACTCTAACATCTTGAACAGCTGCCCCGAAAAGAACCCTATCCCATTTATAACCAAAATTTAATCTTGTTCTTTGCGACGTAAAAGCCGCTGTTTTTGAATCATTCGGGACTAAGTTTCCGAGTCCGTTTCTGATTTCTGTTCGAGTTCTCACTTGCCCTTGCAATGTGAACTGAGCCTTTGTTGTGAAATGAGTAGAAATACTCAAAAATAAAACTGTGGCAAGTTTAAAAATGTGAAATTTTTTCATACTTTTGTAATTGATTGTGAAAATTTATAACAGAGTTTGATCAATTCATGCCTGAACGAGACCCCCATCACGTTCGGGCTTTTTTGTGTGTGTTAGTGGTGATTTTTTTGTTTTTAATTAATTTTCAATGTCCAATTTCCAATGTAAAATGTTCAAGTGTTTGACTCAGATTAACATTATGAACTTGATTGGAACTTCCCGAAAGTAGAAAAAACTTTCGGGAAGTAAATTCGGTGTTTTATACTTCTCGAAAGTTCCTTACCCGCAGTGGAGCTGTTTCGAGAAGTTCTTTCAGAGAATTGAACATTGAAAATTAATTATTAAAACTTTCATTAAGCTACCTCCAATGCTCCCTTCGTCTCAACCAAAACCTTCTTATCAAACTTAATCAAAGCTGTCAATGCTCCAACTGCCGCTACCGCCAAGCCAATGTAAAGGAAGGCTTGTGCGTAAGAAATCGTTTCAGATTTGAAAAGAAAACCAGCCAAAACGCCCCCTAAATTTCCTCCTGCACCCACGATTCCAGCAACTGAGCCTACGTTTTTAGTATCTACGAAAGGTACGATGGCGTACGTTGCACCGTTTGCCATTTTCAAGAACATGGCAAAACCTAACATTGCAACCACTGCCATTGTCAATGAACCTGTTTGGGCAAAAAGAGCGATTCCAATGCCTTCCATGATTAAGAAAGCTGCCAATAACCAGCCTTTGCCTCTCATGCCGTAAGAATTACCAATTTTATCCGCCACAATTCCACCAATGGCACGAGCAAAGAGATTCATGAATCCAAAAAGTCCCGCTAAAAGTCCAGCCGTTTTGAGGTCGCAAGAGAAGTTTTCAGAGAAATACAATGCCGCTACGTTGTCAAAAGTGATTTCAATTCCGAAACACGCCCCGTACGCCAAAAACAAAATCCAAGTACGATAATCTGATGCTGCCGAAAGGAAAGAGCCTTTTGCTTGTGGTGTATTACTTCTATCTATTTCTGAATAATTACCTTCTGGCGTATCTTTTGTGAATTTATAATAAACAAAAGCCATGACCAACAACATTGCCCCAGGAATAATCATGGCATAACGCCAAGCCTCTGGTTTTGAGTAACCTAAGCCTACAAAAGCTGCCAAAACCAAAGGCATCAACATATTGGTGATACCTCCGCCAAGGTTTCCCCAACCGCCTGCAACGGCGTTTGCTGTGCCTTTGATTTTGGGAGCGAACATGGCGGATGTGTGATATTGTGTGATGACGAAAGATGCTCCAATTACGCCAATGGCTAATCTGAACAATAAAAAACTCTCGTAACTGTGTGCTAATCCAATAGTCATTACTGGAATTGAACCAATGACTAAAAGTCCTGTGTAAGCTAATCTTGGTCCAATAGTATCGCAAAGACGACCAATTACTAAACGAGCAAAAATCGTTGCCGAAACTGAGGCGATGATAATATTTCCAATTTGTCCTTTCGTTAATCCTAAATCATCTTTTACAATTTTCATTAAAGGTGCAATCCCGAACCATCCAAAGAAACAGAAGAAAAAGGTAATCCAAGTAATGTGGAAAGTCTGCATTTGAATGCCTTTCCAAGAGAAAATTTTAAGCGAATCTAAGGGTTTGTTTAACGTATTCATGATTGTTTTTGATTGCTAAATATCTGATTTTCAAATATTTAGTATTAATATATCTTCTCGCCCCCACGAGAGACATTTTTCAACTTGCGTTGAAGGGAAAACTTTTTAGTTCTGGGTACTGAGTTCTTAGTTAAGTTGCATTTGGTCTTTCAACTCAGAACTCAGAACTCCAAACTCAGAACTTAAAGAAACCACCTCCCCAATTACAATAACCGCTGGGTTGGTTATATTTTCTGAAACTGATTTTTCTATAATTGTTGAAACTGTACCTACTACCGATTTCACGTTTTTGCGAGTACCGTTTTGAATAATTGCCATCGGCATTTCTGATTTTTCGTTTGATTTAAATATCTCACAAATCTCAGCTAACTTGCTCATTCCCATCAAGATAACTATCGTGGCGGATGACTGAGCGGCTAATTCGATATCTTTTGAAATTTCACCTTTCTTGGTTGTGCCAGTGATTACCCAAAAACTTTCTGCAAAACCTCTACTCGTTACGGGTATGCCTACGGAGGCGGGTGCGGCGATGGCAGATGTCACGCCAGAGACTACTTCGCATTCAATATTAAAATTCTTGGCGTATTCTATTTCTTCAAAACCTCTTCCGAATACGAATGGGTCGCCACCTTTTAGTCTTACCACGTGTCCGTATTCCAGAGCTAAATAGACAATTTTTTGATTTATTTCTTCTTGGGTGTAAACATATTTACCAAGACGCTTTCCAACATATATTCTTAAAGCATCAGGATGAGCATATTCCAAAAGCTCTTGATTGGCGAGTGCATCATATAAAATCACATCCGCAGACTTGATGGCTCTGATTCCTTTTAAGGTTATCAGTTCAATATCTCCTGGACCAGCACCAATTAAAGTTAATCTTGGAATATTCATATTATAAGCTATTATACTCTATTTTTGGTTAATCGTAAATACTTAGTATTAATTCTGACACAAATATTGTCTAAAAATGTTAAAAACCAAAATATAAGTTAAAAAATTAACTATATTTTTAAATTTATTTGTAAAATATGAATTTTTAAGTTTAAATTTGAACTGTAAATAAAGGAAGAAATGAAAATTTATCAAAAACAGGTTATTGATTTAGTACAATTATTGAATTATTAAATTTTATCTTGAAATAGTGATAAATGCTTAGTGAAAGAGGAGAAATGGAGTTTGGAGGAATGAAATAAGCGAAGAAATGATAGTAATAATTGAGTATTTAATATACTTGTTATTTACATGAGTTTCTAAGGTTGAGCTTCTCCGAAGCTATTTAACTCTATTGGTTTATTACTACAAAGGTTAAACTTCTCCGAAGTTGTGTTAAATACCTTACTTCGGAGAAGTTTGACCTTTGTAGAAAAGTATTAAAACGAGAACGTTAGCTTCGGAGAAGCTCAACCTTAAAATTTGTGTAACATTTAGAATTATAGCTCTCAATTAAAAAAAATCAAATGTCGTTAATCAAAATTTTATATAAAAAATGAAAAAAATCGTCGTCGTGGGGAACGGAATGGTTGGTTACAAGTTTTGCGAAAAACTTGTCAATAAAGACGTTTCCAAGCAATGTGAAATTATCGTATTTGGTGAGGAAATACGTCCCGCCTACGACCGTGTGCATCTTTCAGAATATTTTGCAGGAAAAACTGCCGAAGATTTAACGATGGCACCTGCCGAATGGTACGCTGAAAATGGAATACGTCTTATTCTATCCGACCCAGTGGTCGATATTGACCGTGAGGCAAAAACCGTTCGCTCGCATCATGGTTTAGTCGAGAGCTATGATTATTTGGTAATGGCTACGGGTTCGGGGGCTTTTGTGCCGCCCATTCCTGGGGTTGAGAAAGATGGGGTTTTTGTGTATCGTACCATCGAAGATTTAGATTTGATGCAATCGCACGCACGCAAGGCTACCAAAGGTGCGGTGATTGGCGGAGGATTATTAGGTCTGGAAGCTGCCAAGGCACTTTTAGACTTAGGTTTGAAAGAAGTTCACGTAGTAGAATTTGCTCCAAGATTGATGCCGAGACAAATTGATGAGGCAGGTTCGAGAGTGCTTCAAGCTAAATTAGAAACGCTTGGTTTACAGATACATTTGAATAAAAATACCCAAGAGATTATTGGTAATGGCGTAATTGAGGCAATGCAATTTGCGGATGGCTCTCGTTTGGATGTAGATATGCTCGTGATTTCGGCAGGCATCAAACCCCGTGACGAAGTGGCGAAAGTGGCAGGTTTGGAAGTGGGTACTCGTGGCGGAATTATAGTAAATGATGCCTTGCAAACTTCTGATCCGAACATTTTTGCGATTGGCGAATGTGCTTTGGCTCATCAGATGATTTACGGTTTGGTTGCCCCAGGGTATGAAATGGCGGAGGTTGTGGCGAAACAAATAGCCCCCCCTGCCCCCAGAGGGGGAGCTTTCCAGTCCGAAATAGCCCCCCAACCCCCAGAGGGGGAGTTTGAGACTTCGACTTTCGACTCAAAATTGGAGTCTAATTCTGCGTCAAAAGCTCCCCCTCTGGGGGCGGGGGGGGCTTCTTTCCTCCCTTTTGATATGTCCACCAAACTAAAACTTATCGGTGTGGATGTAGCCAGTTTTGGAGATGCGTTTATCCAAGAGCCTAATGCTCAGACGATTGTGTTTGAAAATTCGGCAAAAGGGATTTATAAAAGAATCAATATTTCAAACGATGGTAAGTATCTATTAGGCGGAATTTTGGTAGGAGATGCCGAGCAATACAATATGCTTTTGCAAAATACCAAGAACAAAACTTTGCTCCCACCCGACCCAGAAGATTTAATGTTGGGTTCTCGTGGAGGGGCAGAAAGTGGAGCTTCGGGTGTGATGGCATTGCCAGATGAAGCCCTGATTTGCTCTTGCGAAGCCGTTACAAAAGGAGCAATTTGTCATGAAATCGTTGAGAATAAGGTAATTACACTTGATGGTATCAAAAAATGTACAAAGGCAGGAACAGGTTGCGGCGGTTGTGTGCCAATGGTGAAGGATTTAATCAATGAAACCATGAAGTCGCAGGGTGTTTTTGTGAGAAATGTTATCTGCGAACACTTCAATTATACCCGTCAGGAATTATTTGATTTAGTAAAAATTAAAGGTTTCAGAACTTATGACGAAGTATTGGATAACCTCGGACACGGAGACGGTTGCGAGTTATGTAAACCGCCCGTAGCGTCTATCTTAGCAAGTTTGTGGAACGAAATGATTTTGGAAAAAGGCAACGCCACAGTCCAAGATTCCAATGACCGTTTCTTAGCAAATATTCAAAAAAATGGTACTTATTCAGTCGTTCCAAGGATTCCAGGGGGAGAAATCACGCCCGAAAAATTGATTGTGATTGGACAAGTAGCTTTAAAATATAACCTCTACACTAAAATCACGGGTGGGCAACGAATAGATTTGTTCGGAGCCCATGTTGGTGATTTACCTGATATTTGGGAACAATTAGTAAACGCTGGTTTCGAGTCGGGTCATGCTTACGGAAAATCTTTGAGAACCGTAAAATCTTGCGTAGGCTCAACGTGGTGTAGATTTGGGGTGCAAGATGCGGTGAGTTTTGCCATCGAAGTTGAAGAGCGTTATCGTGGTTTGCGTTCGCCTCATAAATTGAAATCGGCGGTTTCGGGTTGTACTCGTGAGTGTGCGGAGGCTCAATCAAAAGACTTTGGAATCATCGCCACTGAAAAAGGTTGGAACTTGTATGTATGTGGCAACGGAGGCGTGAAACCTCGCCACGCTGAATTATTGGCAACGGATATAGATTCTGTAACTTGCTTGAAATACATTGACCGTTTCTTGATGTTTTATATCAAAACGGCAGAACCATTGACTCGTACCGCACCGTGGTTAGATAAAATGGAAGGCGGTATTAATTATTTGAAATCAGTAGTAGTTGATGATGTTTTGGGCATGGGTGAAACTTGGGATGCTGAAATGCAACTATTGGTAGAAGCCTACAAATGCGAATGGAAAGAAGTAGTAGATAATCCAGAATTACGCAAAAGATTTACACACTTCGTAAATGCTCCAAAAGTCAAAGACCCAAATGTGAAATTTGAGCCGATGAGAGAGATGGTGAAGGCGGGAGAGTGGAAGTAGAGAGTTAATAGAAATAATTAATTTTCAATATCCAATGCTCAATGTTCAATGTTCAAGTGACTGATTTTCAGACTTGAACATTGAACATTGAGTATTGAACATTGAAAATTTTAAAATAATACAATTCAAAAATTTGAAACTGTATTGAGTTAAAATATTCAAAATCAATGCTTTTAGAACAAACAATAACATGGCACTTAGCGTGCAGTACAGATGATATTCCTGCCAACGGTGGGGCTTGTGCCTTAGTAGAGGGCGAACAAATTGCGATTTTTAATTTTGAACGTCGTGGAGAATGGTATGCTACCCAAAACCTTTGCCCACACCGCCAGCAAATGGCACTTTCGAGAGGAATGATTGGCTCGACAGGGGCTGAGGCAGAACCAAAAGTTGCGTGTCCATTTCACAAAAAGACATTTTCTTTGAAGTCAGGCGAGTGTATGAGTGGGGATGATTATGTGATTAAGACGTATCCTGTGAAGGTGGAGGGGAAAGAGATTTTTGTGGGTTTATAAATATGTTTCGAAATAAAAAATAGGGAAGTCATCTTTCGATAGACTCCCCTATGATTTGGAGGTTAAAATTTTGTCCGATTTTGGAAAATCGGGGTACAGTCTCTAACGAATCGCAACGATAATATCACGATTTATAATTTGATTTGTTTTGATTTCAAATGACTTAGAATCAACTACATCAACGTTTGAAGTAACCACTTCGATGGTGTATTTTCCATCCGACAAATTAGAAAAATCAAATGTTTTGGCAAATTTGAGTTCCTTTGGACTCACATATTCACGGTGGATTTCGTTTTTATCAGCATCCAAAATTACAACTGATACTTTTTTGCCCGAATTTTCAATCCAAACATTGAAATTCAATGACTTACTTACCTGAGCAATTTTTGTTTTGATAGATGCCGAAGCTCCATCATTTGTATTGTTAGCTAATGAAGATAAATTCGATGTGCAAACCATAGCAACGGCTACGATAAATGCTTTTACTGTGTTCTTTT
>JAAFJP010000036.1 GCA_013298125.1 Cytophagales bacterium
TGTTAAAATACTATTACGTTTTTAATGTAGCACAGACAGAGAATGTTGAGTATAATTTTCCTAAGCCAGTTGAGTTTAAAGAAAGTGATACTATTATAGCAGGAGAGAATATTTATCTCAATATGCCACAAAGACCCCGATTAGAAACAACAACCCGTGTACAAGCCTTTTATTCACCCGCAGAGGATTATGTACATATGCCAGGGAAACAGTATTTTACAAGCAATAACGATTATTACGCTACCTTTTTCCATGAGTTAGTACATTCAACAGGACACAAAAGCCGTTTGGATAGGGAAGAAATGGAAGGCATGAGTTTTTTTGGGGATGAAAAATATTCCAAAGAGGAATTAACCGCCGAGATAGGAGCAGCTTTTTTATGTGCAGAAATTAGAATTGATACCCTAAACATATTGAACAGTTCAGCTTCCTATATTCAAAGTTGGTTACGAAAATTGAAGGATGATAAAACCCTGATTATGAGAGCTTCTTCCAAAGCACAAAAAGCAGTAGATTTTATTTTAGGCAATTACACAACAACGCCATCTAATGCCGTTCAACCGAAACCAATAGTAGGAGAGGAGCAAGAAGCTGAATTTGTGAGCCAAGAAGCAGGAAACGATTTACCATTCTAATTCAATCAATAGGAGGGGGGAGCAATTCCCCCTTACTTTCCAATCTTTTAAATTTCAGAAATCATGGCGAAGAAAATCAAAGCCCTTTTTATAGATGTGGTCAAACAAACCGTTACACCCATTGAAATCAAAAATAAGTTTGCCCATTATTACCCACTCCTCAAATGTCAAACCATCGAAGCCATCCATTTAGAAAATAGCGATGTGATTTACATTGATGAAGAAGGATTATTAAGCGAACAAAACGGCTATTTTAGGCTCAAAGGTTATCATCAAGTCTATGCAGGGCATGGATTAGTGATTGGTACGGAGATAAGCAAACAGGATGAAAACGATGATGGAAATTGTCTTTCAACCGTTCAAGATATTTTAGACCTTATCACTTTTCTAAGACCCGATGAAGTTAGCGGAGACGATATTGAACCGAGTTTTGAGTTTATACCCTTCTGTTAAAGTATAACGTATAATATAAACCGTTCATTTTTAAGGGATATAAAACCCCCTTAAAATTACAAAAAACATATTTTTAAATCCATTCACATTTTTAAATGACACTCTTTATGTATCAATTTAGCACAACAAAAGGGGATAGATTATTTACTTTTCTTAACCCCGAAGACATAGCCAAATGTTCATCATTTGACTGTTATGATGAAGAAGGCAATTCAAAATCCATTGAACGAAAAATCGTTAAAATGGATAGTTTCAAATTTGATAAATGTTTTATCGAATGAGTAACGAGCCTTTAACCCTTGTAAACGTGAACGGTCAAACCGTTCACGTTTCCCACCCTGAGAAAACGTTATCCCTTGCCCTTAAAATTCAAGCAAAACTTGAAAATTGTAGAAATGATAACGGATTAGGAAGCGAATTATACGATTTTACGGAAGACCTGAGTAATCAATTAATTCACCTAAAAACCTCCCCAAAACCATGCAAACGGCGGAAATAACCTACGAAAATGAAATTTATTTTTTGATAGATTTCCCCGAATTGCATAAAAAAGGTATTTCAAATGTTGGAGATATACAGGGCGATGCAAATTGTATTACGATTAAAATTTACGGAAATACTCGATTCTCTCATATCCAAATTGAGAAAAATATTTCAGAAACTTTTGATGTAATTTTTTTGAAAGAAAGACGATACGATAGAAAATGGATAGATTTAAAACGTGATATTTCACGAGAAGAATTAAAGAAAGTTATCTACGAAGAAATAGGACTAATGATTGAAAACTAAGTATTTAGGTTACATAGTTTTTAATTTGAAAAATCAAATGGAAGTTTAAAGGAATGGTTCAATATCAGCCCTTTGAATTTCCATTTAAAAAACCGCCACGCACGCTTTCGCTGTCTGGGCAAACAAACAAGAACCCTTTTGTGCCAAAAGATAATCAGCTTGTTTGCCCAGACAGCGAAAGCCTCCAACGCTCAAAATCGCTGAGTGTTGATGTTTACCGCCCCATCCGTTTTGACTAAGCCACCGCAAAAGCCCTTCAAAACCAATGGGGCGGAGAAAAACGACCTTCAATAAAATCGCTCAATGCCAAGCTAAACCCTAATTTTCTTGAAAGTCTGAAAAATGCCCCGCCAAATTGGATGCTAAAAACGAAATAGTGTCCGCCCGTCCGCAAGCCTTACAAGACACCATTCCATTCTTAACATCCAATTTTTCCATGCTCAAAGCGGTTTCAATGGCGGAGTCTTGCGTATGAGTTCCAAAACCATTTTCTCAGAGCCACCTCGAGAGCCTACGAAAACCGTTTCAGAACATAATTACGAGCATACTCACACAAACTGCATCCAAACAAACTTTCCCATCGCAACCCACCGCACGTTTTGAATGGCAGCATTTTGTGTGAGCAAGCTCGTTGCCTACGCACAAGCCAGAAAAAGGCAACAAAAAAATATCAAAAATAGAAAAGAGTTCTAAAATGTTTACTTTAAAAGTAAACATTTTAGAACTCAGATTTAATAATTATTTCAAAAATCCTTAAACCTTATTTTTGAAATAAATTGTTTTGATACCCAATTGAATTTGTTGCGTAAATGATGCTAACAAATTTTCAACGGTTTTATGTTGATTAGGGATGGGATGTTGAATGGCTATATCATCAACAAAGATAATGTTATGTCTTTTCTGAGTGAGTTCACCATCTTTATTAAATTGATTTTTTACCATGTGGCTATTATTAGTTATGTATTCCGATAGGTGAGAGTCCCAAAATTTAAAACCCAATTCATAGTAATGGAATCCATGTTCGTAATTTGAAATGACCCATTCCATATTTGAGAGATTATGAGAAACCTGATTCCAATATTCCAGTTGGGTATTTAATTGCTCCATTGAATCTTGGTAAGATTCAACTAATCTACTTTTGGAATCATCTGGTAAATCAAGGGAATACACTTTCTTGATAGATTTAAGAAGCTCCTTACTTTCACTTTCTAAATCTTTTTGATAGCCAACCAGAAAACCCAATATTTCTTTTCCTGTTTTTTTTGTATCGACAAAATATTTGTGTTTCCAATAGAAATTCAGTTCTACCGCAGGAGAACCATAATTTACCATTTTATGAGTGCGAATATCATAAGTAGCATACGGCTCAAAGGTAGCCATATACGCTTTACTAATATAGTGGATATTCAAACCCTCTGGAATTAGGTTTATATTATGAGTACCTGGCACCAACTCCAAAGTAGGAGTTTTATCTAAGAGGGACATTAAGCCAGCCTGAGTTTTTAAATATTCAATTCGGTCAATAATTTTTCGAGCCATAAAATTAAGATTATAATGTTTACTTTAAAAGTAAACATTATAAAACAAAAAAGCAAATATTTTGCAAATTGGTTAAAATAAAGACAAATAATTACGGTTGAAAATACTAATATTTTTAGTGTTTTTGTAATTCATAAGTCTATAATCACAAAATTGAATTTGGTTTTTAACTAATTTATTAGTTAAAGCCGTATATTTTTGGCAAATTGTTCTGAGAATTTCTGATAAATATTTACCAGATAAAAAGTGAATAGGGGAGGGGTAAAGGAAAATTTTAAATTTTAATTTAAAAAAAGTCTTTATTTACGTTTTGATTGAATTAAAAACCTTGAATTAAGAATTATTTACCAAAAAATTCAGAAATTCCGTGGAACACTTCTAAATATTTACGTAGTTTATGACAGAATGGTAGTAAATTAAAATCAAAAACTCAATATTTTAAAGTTTCAGTTTTTTAAATTCAGATGAAATTTCTATAATTACCATAAATTTACTGGATTTACTTTTTTAAACGATTGTGAGACTACTGGAAAATGTCATTTTATACTCAAATAGTGTATTTATATTATTTAATTAGCTGATTATGAATGTATTATAAAAATATTATAGGGATTTTTAAGATTTTAACATTTAGTTATTTGAAATAAAGACAAATGGCATTAATTGTAGTGAGTCCAAAGACCATCTTCTCAGAACCCTTGCTTTTGCCTACGAAGACAGTCTTTGAACAAAAAGCAAAAGTAAGCCCCTTGAAATATACGCTCAGTACCACGCCCGATTTACAAGGGGCATACCTTTGCTTGCCTAACACAAGGCTTTGCTTTCAATTGCTGTTTTATATTGTTTATAAAAAAAGATAAATTTCGTAAATTTATGAAATGAGAAATTTATACTTTGTTTAATTAAATTGGCTAAAATATTCAACAATATAACCCTTTTTACAATTTACGACCAGAAGCGTAAAAAAATACGAGTTCGCCCCATCGAAGAGCAGAACATACCTGAACTTTGGGTAAGTTGTTCAAAAAAACAACGAAACCAAATGATAATAGGAACGACTTTTAGAATGGATGTAAAATTGATTGAATCAGAAAAACGTAAGCCATATCTTGTAGCTACCAAGAAAATTTTAGGACAATTGAGTTTGTTTTAAAAAACACTTTTAAAATTATAATTTCATTAAATGCAAAATATTATAGATAAGTGTTTTTTAGCCATTAGGTAATTCTACGTAATCGTTACGTAAAATTACCCTATTTTAAGGAATTGTAAGAAAATAAACACCGTAAAATTTGGAGGAGTAAAAATCTAACTTTAAAATTGCAATGTTTTAAAACATCAAAGTTTAAAGTTTTAAAGAAAAAAGACAGAGAAAAAATATTAGTTACGTTTAGCTAACTCTCCTGTTGCTGTAAAATGATCGAACGTTTATAAGCAGGTAAAGTTGGAGCTAAACGTCCCATGCACAATTGCGTGGGGCGTTGCTTTTACTTTGCTTATAAGGGACTCGATCTCCCGCAGCAACAAAGTAATAAGTATTCGTCCCCACGCAATTTTGTTTTTCCTTACGTAGTTACCTCAATTTATAAACTTAACATTTTTAAAAAACCCGTCACAATGGTAACAACTTTCCAACGCTCTATGAGTGTGCTTGTCTGCACATTCCTGTTCAACCTTGTCTCATTTGCACAAGAAAAAGAAACTCCTAAAACTCCCACACCTGCACCCGTGGAACAACCAAAAGCTACTCCTACCAACAAGGAGCAAAAGCCAATTACGCCAATCGCTGATAAAAAAGATGATGGTGGAACGGGCGATGGTGGAACAGGTGATGGAGACGATAAGGATAAAGACCCCAAAGATAAATCTCCCAAAGACGGTTTAGCCAGTTCTGTATCAGGCGGTCAAGCTGCGGGAACATCACCCACCGCATCCCCCGAAACAGCTTTTCAAAATAATATAGGTGATATTCCTGTCAATACTTTTACAGGTACTGCGGGTGTACCCATTCCCATTTATACGCTCAAAGAAGGAAATCTAAGTGTTCCGATTACTTTGTATCATAATGCTTCTGGGGTGAGAGCTCACGATGTGGCTGCATGGACAGGAATGAATACGACCATTTCCGCAGGAGCTTTCTTATCAAAAATAGTGAGAGGGATTCCAGATGAAGGGAAATTGGAGTACGTAAGCTACGGGAATAATACCAGCACTACCCGAAAAGGATTTTATCAGCACGGTTTAAAAGCGGATAATAGTGAGGAAAATGACTCTGAACCCGATTTATATTTCCTCAATGTAAACGGAGCTACCTATAAATTTACTTTTGGAGCAACACTTCTCTATGACCCCGTAACCAATAGCTATTATCGTAAAGCCGTATTTTTCCCTGATGCAGATATAGAAATTCGGGTTACTTATCAGCATTTTATTCCGTGGAAAGAATCTTCTATCAACAATAATATTGGTCGTTTTATTAATTGGAAAGTAACTATGCCCGATGGAATGATTTATACATTTGCGGGTACTCCTGAGACGATTGAGGCTACTTTTGAGGTGGAAGCAAAAACGGCTCAGACACAAAATATCTATCAAGAAATATCAGGGCAACCCGTTAATCATGATGAAATTTTACGATATGCCAAAAACAATAAAGTTACATCGGCTTGGTACGTTACCAAGATGGAATCCCCTTTTGGTAATCATATAGACTTTACTTATTTACCGTCCAAATACGCCTTTTTTAAATTAGCCGACCAAGAAGCCCAAACCAATAATTGTACTTTTTCTGGTCTATCTCAGTCTATCAATAAGGTCTTTGTTCAGGCTTCTACTTTGTCTAAAATCGAAAGTCAAACTATACGAGTATTATTCAATAAAGAAACTTATTCATGTATTGTCAATCCCAACAAAGGACAAGAAGGTGAACCTGACTCGCTTTGTAAAGCTATATCGGGGAATATTACACGGGATGATATTGATGGTTGGCAAAAATATCCTGTTGGTTCTCAGTTTTTTACAGGCACAAATGCTAATAAAATTCTCAACAATATTGCTGTAATTGATATAGGCACTGGTAAAACCCTCGATTGGACTTTTGAATACGAGAATAAAATAAGTACACTTTATGACCTCAGTCCAAATGCTTATGGTTACTCAACCAATGAAGTAGGAAATACCCATTTGAATAGATTTTTTCTTAAAAAAATCATATTTCCCAATAATAATAACTATCGACTTACTTATGGTTCGTCAAATAGTGGTATTCCAAGTAGATTCACCCAAAGAATTGACCATTGGGGTTACTTCAACAACCCCACTTTCACCACAAATACAGGCTTAATCGGTAGAGATTATACCCGTCCTTGTGTAAGTGTTGGAACAAAAAGAGATACGGATAATTCAGGATTCTATGCACAATATTATACCCTTGATAGCCTTATCAGTTCCACAGGGTCTGCCGTAAAATTTACTTACGATAACCACGAAGCCTCAAATTTTTCTGGTAAAATTGGCGGTAGTCGTATTCGTCAAGTTGAAACTATTGATTTGATTTCTGGTGTAAGAACAATTAAAACGTATGACTATCTGAAAGCGGACGGTACAACATCATCTGGTTTTATTGCTCTTAAACCCCTGTATCATTTCACGGATTTAAGCAATAATGAGTTTTGGAATTCAGGTATATACGTTCAACTTTTGGGACAATCTGGAAAACCTGCGGTGGGGTATAGTCGGGTTGTAGAAAAAACGATAACACCTTCTTTCGTTGGTAGTAATAATTTAGGCTCAACAGTAACAGAGTATAGTCAAAATTTAACCGAGATTGATTTAGTCTTACCCATTGGCGGAATCGTTACACAGTCTTATACGGTTCGTCCTTGGAAAAATCATTTTTATCAAGATTATGCTAATGGCTTGCCATTAAGTGTAAAAACTTATAATAGTGGTGGAACAATTATAACAGAAAAAACATCAAATTATGGTTACGGTATCTCTGATAATTCCGCAATCAACGGTTATAAATCCTTTCGTTCAAATGGTCAGAATTATAATTTTCAGGAACAATTTACAGAGGGTCTGAGTAAATATCGTCTTCAATCTGAGATAGTAAAGGCATATAGTCAAGACGGAACAAATCCCGTTGAAAATATTACTACCTATACTTATAAAGACCAAATGCCAGTTACTTACAAGACGGCATACCCTGGAAAACATAACCAAGTCGTTAAAACGGAAAGTACAGATAGCTACGGTTATTCTAACGAGACTTTTTATAAATATGCTTTTGATTTCAACTTTGGAAGGGACTCTTCCATTTCATATCAAGTATGCTACGATATTAATTATATTCCAGTAGATTGTAGTTCTCCCAATGTTGAACCAACTTATACGGAAACTTACTACAATTATTTCCCTCATATTCCTAATGACTCCGAAGCCAAAGGAATTTACCAACTTCAACAGAAAAAAATAGGAGCAGCAGTTATTGAAACATTTGCCAAAAAGAACGGAAATGTTGTGGCGGCATCCTATCAGAACTTTCAAGAAACAGCAACTACTGAACATCAATCAGGCTTAGAAAAAGAAAGTTATGTAGCTGAAAATCTACCTATTACTAATTTCACAGAAGCCATTTATACCCGCTCTACCACGGCTGAAAGTTTTACAAAAGACTCAAATTATGACTTAAAAGTAACTATCGAAAAATATAATCCTTTGGGAATGCCCCAAGTCATACAAACTCGTTTTGGGGCAAGGGATTCAATCGTTTATGATGGTACGAATACTTTGATATTAGAGAAACATTCCAACATTAGTGCTTATGATGAGAACCGAATCAAAATGGAGTACAATCCTGTTCTTTTTGGCGTGAGTAAGGAAATAGCTACCAATGATTTAGAGATTAGAAAAGAATTTTACGATGATGGAAGGCTCAAACAAATTAAAGATAAAGACGGGAAGGTACTTAAACATTATCAGTATTATTATCGTGGTCAGAACGATGCAGACCCACATTTAAGTACAGGAAACACCCATAATCGTATCATTACCAGAGTCCCACGCATTGCCACGACTGATGCACTTTCTTTGGATTACGACCAATGTATGATTTCTGTATCGTATATGTCGGGGTCAGGAGTTACCTTACAAACCGTATCGTATAAGGCATCTACAAATAAGAAGGATATGATTTCTGGGGTCACACTTTTTGACGAATTTGGTCGTCCTAATAAGGTTATTTTACCGATTGAAAGTAATTATGATGATGGGCGTTACACGCATTCGGGTATTCTCAATTTTAATGAAGCATCTTCAAAATATCCTTATGATTATGCCCCCACTATCCAAAGTGTGATAGAAAAAGCACGGATTTTCTACAATGACGATGCCCCTTACACTTCTATTGCAGAATACGAAAACTCTCCCCTCAGTAGAGCATTCAAAACCTATGGAGTGGGTAAAGCGTGGCGAGATAATTCAAAATATTCTGAAATAAAATACGAAACAGCCACGGGAATTAAGAAATTCACGGTTTTATATAATAGCACTACCGTAACCGTTGGTACGTACTCAGATTATGTACTTACCAAAAAAACCTTGATGGATGAACAAGGAAATTTGATTGTTGAGTACACCGACAAATCAGGAAACTTAGTACAGAAAGATATACAAGTGAGCGGTACGGCAAGTAACCCCGTATTTTTATCGACAGCTTATATTTTTGATGATACTGGTAAAATTCGCTACACGCTTAACCCGAAAGCATACTCTTTACTGTCAGGTTTGGCTTCTTTTGATGAAACTCATGCCGCATTTGAACCAAACGTTTATAGTTACAAATACGATGGGCGTTTTAGAGTAAAGGAAAAGAAATCCCCTGGCATTGGAACTAATAAAGTGATTTACAACCGTCTCAATCAAGTATGTATGTCTCAGGACTCTCATGAGGCACTGACCAATACGTATAACTATATAAAATACGATGGTCAAAATCGCACCGCCCAAACGGGACAATTGACAAACACAAATAGTCCAGATGTCATACAGGGCTATTTTGACGCTTTCACAGGCTCAAAACAGTTTGAAGAAAGAAGTACAGCTTCGGGTAATGTTCAACAATATACAAACCGTTCTTTTCCTTCTACTTTGAGTACATCAATCAATGATGCAAGTCTTAAAACGGTTACATTTTTTGATGATTACGATTGGAGAACAAACAGCACCATATCAGGAAGTATTGCTGATTTTGGTTTTCAAGCTAATCCCTACAATGCTTCGGCATACTCTGCCACCAATGCAAGAGGGTTAAGTACGGGAGGGCTATCCAAAATTGAAATTTATGGAAATTTCTTTTTCCCTGCGACCACATACCACGATGATAAAAATAGAAGTATTCAGTCCATAAATTACCATAATCTTTTGGCTCGTAATCAAAGCGATGTTCAATACAATTTCATCGGTGAGATTCTACAAAACCAAATGACTTATCGTAAACAGGGGGTAAGCGACCATATCCGAACGATTGAGCAAACCTTAGACAATATGGGCAGACGTACCGAAATGTACTACACGCTCAAAGAAGGAACGACCAATAAAGTAGCCAGAATGAAAATGGCGAATTATGCCTACGATAACATCGGAAGGCTAAAATTAAAGGGCGTACAGCCTTCCAATGCGGTTTCTACCAAACAGACAGGTCTTTGGACGGATGTTAATACGTGGCTCAAAGGAATAATCCCAACCATTAACGATGCCGTAGTTATCAACCAAAATCATGTGGTTACTGTGCCGTCTAATCAGACCGCCACGGCAGGAAGTTTATACGACAAAGGTACACTAACTTTTCAAACAAATAGTACCTTGCAAATGGGAACGCTCCCCGCCAATCAACAGGGGGCAGCTCTCCAACTCATTGAATATTCCTATAATGTTAGGGGTCAGATGCGAGGTTTGAATCTAAATAGTGCAGGAAATTTAGCGGCTTCTGACGAGAGATTATTTAGCTATCTTTTGGAATATCATGAAACGGGTCAATATTTTGACGGTAGCATAGCTAAACAATCTTGGCTTTCCAAGACAACTTCTACGGCTCAAATCCGTTCTTATGTTTTTTCGTATGACAAGTCGAATAGGCTCCAAAATGCTATATACTCAGGGGCATCGGGTGAAAATTATTCTATTCCAACCATTACGTATGATGTCAATGGAAACATTACCTTTATGTCTCGTATGGGTAAATCAGGAGCGAGTACGGTAAAAATTGACTCCCTTGATTATCAATACTTTAACAACGGTGATAAGCTAAAATCTGTTACGGATTACGCTCCTAATGCCCAAGCGGAAGGCTTTAAAAATGGTACGAATGGAGGCGATGACTATGAGTATTATCCAGATGGAAAACTCAAAAAAGATTTAAACCGAAATATTGATGCAATCGAATATAATTTCTTAGATTTAGTCTCGAAAATTTCCCGTGGCAACGGTGATTACATTGAGTACAAATATACCAGTACAGGAGAAAAGCGACAAACGAAAAGGCACATCGGAGGTAATGACAGCTATACGCTCTTTGATGGTGAAATGATTTACAGTTATGCAGGTACAAATCCAATTCTGAATAACTTTGTCGTTTCGGAAGTACAAAATGAAGAAGGAAGATTTGTCAATAATCGTTTGGAGTATGGTTATACTGACCACTTAGGAAACCTACGATTGAGTTATCGTGATAGCTCAGGAGTTGCCAAGGTTGTCCAGAGTAACGTTTATGATGCTTGGGGTATGGAAATTCGCTCTTTGCGTTATTTAGCATCAGGAGCAACAAAAGATAAATATTCTTGGCAAGGCAAAGAAGATTTAAGCGAGGACGGTTTAGAAGATTGGTCAGATTTTGGATGGAGGATTGAAGACAGAACATTAGGACGTTGGTTTACGCCTGACCCTGTGGACCAGTTTGATGCCGTGAGTACCTACGCTTTTGTTGGTAATAATCCAATTTCACGAATTGACCCAGATGGAAGAGAAGTAGTAACCGCTATCTTAGTAGGTGCTTTGATTGGGGCATTAACTAATACGGCTTCTCAGGTAATTAAAAATAATGGTTTCGACAATTGGAACTGGAATAGTTTTGGTATAAGTGTCATAACAGGAGGAATCGGTGGCGGACTTGGTGCTGCATTATCTGGTTCGTTTGGGATTGGGAATACAATAGCAGGTTCTGTATTTAGAGGTGCAGCAGGTGGTGCAATATCTGGTGGTGTTACAGGTGGATTTGCTTCGATTTTTTCTGGGGGTAATTTCTGGGAAGGGTTTGCTAATGGTGCTTTAAGCGGTGCAATAGTAGGTGGTATTATGAATGGAGGAAGTTTTCTAAAAACCCGTGCTTCATTCAGGTCATTTCAAGCAAGAACTGCGGGGGTTAATTCTCTTCAACCACGTGGAGCATCTGCATTGGAGGTGGGTGCTGATGATGGTTGGGGTGGTGGATTTTCAAGACCAAACATTAGACAAATTGAGACAAATTTTACACAAGTTACGCAGTCACCTGCAAGTGATTTATTTGTAAATCCGAGCGGTGGACTTTTGAGAGGACAAGATGGCTTTGGTTCTGGTGCGTGGGGGGCTTCACGTGATGGAGGTGCAAGACTTCATCAAGGAATTGATATATTATCAGATGTCAATCAAAATATTGAATCACCTTTTTCTGGAAGATTACAATACTTATCAGGTTCTAAGCGAGGTGTAGATATATTCCCAACAGACCCTACCACAGGAGTAGATAAAGTAAGAATTTTATATGTAAATAGACCAGCATCAATGGTGGCTGGTGTGAATTATGATATTTCCGCTGGAAACCCCATAGGAACGTCGGCTCAATTATCTACATTAGGCTATCCAAGCGGTGTACCACAACACATACACGTACAAGTTCAAGTAAATGGTAGATGGGTAAATCCAACACCATATTTTTTTCCAAGATAAAAACAACGATAAACAAATCAAATAATGAAAAAGCCATTATCCATATTTTTTTTACTCTCATTTTTTGTGAGTATTATTAATGCTCAAAGCTCAATTAATAAAAGAATTTTAATTGGGAAATGGGAGTACAGTAAGAAAAACGACAAAAACCTTTTTGTAGAGTGTCCAGATGTTTTAAATTTCAAAAGTGATGGCAAATATACTGTTCTTAATGAATGTTATGGAAATGATGGGATGAACCCCATAGTTGAAACAGGTTTTTGGAGACTGAATAGTGATAAAAAACAAGTTATTTTAAGTAGGAAATTTCTTATCAATTATTATTTCTTAGGAAGTCAAAAAGAAAAAATAACTATGAAAATTATAAAGTTTACAGGTAAATCTTTGATAATTAAATTCGGTGGCAAAGTAGAGCTTTATGAAAAAAAATAGTTTTTATCAAAAACTTTTACTTTACTTAAACAATGGCGGAGTGAAACCATAATTTCATTTTGTTGTAAAAATATGAAAAAGTTAATTTTGATATTTTTGCTTTTCACAAAAGCATTTCAATTACTGGCACAAACACCAAGAGTTAATTGTGCCAAAGCCACAACACAACTTGAAATGAATATTTGTGAGGAGCAAAAATATCTAAAAGTCGATAAAGAGCTAAATGGTCTTTATCAAAAAATAATGGGTGTTTTGAAAGAAAAGCAAATGAATGAAGTTAAAACCCAACTAATTATTTCACAGAAAAAATGGATAGAATTACGAGATAGTAATGCTAAAACTTATGAGATAATTTATAAAGGTGGGAGTTCAATGGCTATGAATGCAATGGCATCTAAAACTTTGCTCACAACGCAACGCATACAAGACTTAAAAGGGCTTTTTCAGCAACTTTCTCTATGATAAAGAATACTGTCATAACATTTTTTCTCATTGGCATCAACGGTGCTTTTGCTCAGGAGTCCAAGAGCAATACTATTTCTAAAATATTCAATGAAATTGGAGAGAACACAAGCTGTACCAATCCAAATATGATTTTGTTTTTGAATGCTTTTCCATCTTCATTCAAAGAATTAAATCTAATTTATGGATGGGATGATGAAAAAAATGTTCGTAGGGAGCTATATGACGTTGCTGAAAAACATCTTGAATTATTTGGAAAAACCTACGATTGTTCTCCGAAACAGTGGACGTTAAAGTCAATAAAAATAGCTTTGAATGGTAAATGGGATGCAGATGCAGTTAATTATTTCAAAGGCTTATTAGAAGATAAATTAAGTAAAAACCCCAAAATGTATTTCTATTACCTCTCGAAATTTACAGAGAAAGAAAATATATCATTTTGGAAATTTTTGATTGACAACCCTTTCAAAAATAAAGATATAATTTCAACATTTGAGAAAATAGCAACGCAAGATAATAAACAGTTAAAATATTTTAAGGCTGCCGTTCGCTTAAAATGGGGGAAATAAATCTATCAAAAAATATGAGTAAAATCTTTTTATTTATATTTTTTATCTCGCAAACTGGCTTCTCGCAAACTCCTAAAAATACTTGGGAGTTTGTGAGAACATCAGGACAAAAATTGACTTTCAGAAATCAAAAATCCTTTAATACAAGGCTTTTTGATTTGAAGTTTGTCGCTGTTTTAGGGACTGTAAAAAATCCATATTTTCTTGTAACTGGTCGGTCTTGTAATAATTGTGATGAAAATGAGGCAGTTCGTATTTTTGGACTCAATGATTCTAAAATACCATTAGATTCTTTAAATAGGTATCTTTATCCTGGTACTTTGAGAGATTATCGAAACGATAAAATATTGACAATTTCTAAAATGGTTTACGGTAAATGTATCAAAGGAAATACGAACGACTTTGTTATTTGGATTCAGGAGGATATAGACGATTATGGAAAAAAAGAAAAGTCAATTTTTATGATTGAGATTACAAAAAATGGATTATCAGAGCGAAAATTAAATATTAAAAATGCTGAATATATTAAGGTTTTATCACTAATAAACCCTTATTGTAAAGAATTAAAAGGCTTAGAATTAGATACTGAGCCATGAATAATTAATGTAATCACGTAAATAAAGACAAAATAAACCATGAAATCCAAAAAATTACTTTGTACAATATCATTCTTACTTTTAACAATGATTAGTTATTCACAGACCGAAAAATACCTAATCCGTATCGAGAAGCTAATGGATAAAACGGAAAGTTCAGATTTTAAAAGAGACTTTTATATCAAAGGAATTTGGGATAATCGTTTGTTTAAAGGCAATATTGGTTTTGTTCAGAAAGGTTTAGGCAACAGGAAAGTTATTGCAGATTTTGACGGCAATATTAGCTCAGTTTTACTGGATTATCTTTCCCAAGAATACCCAGCAAAAGTTGATGAACAAGCTCCCATCGAAATAGTAGTTCAAAATTTTTGGATAAGCGAAGCCACAGGAGCAATGTCAGAAAGTGGTCGTGCTGATATGACTATTGTGTTTTGTCAAAAAGATGAAAAAGGAGATTTCAATGCTTTGTTTACCTTTCAAGACTTTGCCGAAAATGGCGGAATGGATGTAACCGCAGGGCATTCAAAACGCATTCGTAAACTCTTGAATAAAGCTCTTTTGGAGTTTCAAAAATCTGATTGGAAATCATTAAAGCAACCTGAGCTATTCAGTTTTCAAAGATTGGACTCCACCAATAATATTTTGTCCGCAACGGTCAAGCGAAAAGGAGGATATAAAACCTTTCAAGAATTTTTCAATAACACGCCTACCGATACCACCACGGCATTTACAGTTGAACCAATTGATGAAAACAGAGTCAATATTTCAGACCCAAACAAAGCATCAAGACGATTGAAATTGTACGGCTATTCTGACGGAGAAAACATATACATAAATTCCAACAACTATTCTTACGACCAAAGTCATTACGCCAAAATTCAAACTTTGGGGCGTTATTCATTAGTTAAGGATAAAACATTTTCTGCATCAACCGCATCAGCTATGTCAGTGGCTTTTGGTTTAGTAGGTTATCTTGTTTCAACAGGCATGAAGAGTAAGGTTGATGCTTTGATTGATACCAAAACAGGTTTGGCAATGCCACTAACCTATGATGTTATGAAAAGCCTTTTAGCACCATATCCGCAATACTGGAAATCGTATGAAAATGCGTACCAACGTGGTAATAGAAGTACAGATTTAATGAAGGTTTTTATCTATGATTTGAACAAAGAATACGATATTTCTATTGGGAAGATTGCGAAAGATTAACCAATTTATAATGTTTCCATCTATTTTTATTTCAATTTACTAAAACATATGCACTCGAAAAATATACTTATGATTATCTGTTTTATTGTATTATCATACATTTCAAATGCTCAAAAACTTGAAAAAGGTACTTGGCTTGTCGGTGGAAATCTCACTTATTTGAATGTTTCTCAAAAGGTATCATCCATTGGCGGATATGGAGGTTCATACGGAAGTGGTAGTGGTGCATACGGAGGCGGTTATGGTGGTGGCTACGGAACTGCAAACCCAGCAACAACTTATTCAACCAATATTTTTGTAGGTTCATTATCATTTGCAAAATTGGCAACTAAATATTTCGCACTTGGTGGCAAAGTTTCTTATCTAAATTCTGGTGGAGTGGATGCAGCGATAATTGGACCAACTTCACGTTTTTACGTGAACTATGATAAACCTTCAACTTTCTTTTTTATGGGCGACTTAGGTTTTAACACCAAAGGCGGTTCAGCATCTTATGATTTTGGAATAGGGCTTTCAAACTTACTGAGTGAACATATTTCAGTAGATATTATTGGAACATATGGTAATAGCTTCACTTCTAACGGAACGCAGAGCAACACAAATAACGATATTAGCATTTATGCTTTACAAGTTGGATTGCAAATATTAATCCCCAAGAGAAAGTAAAAAAATTAATCATACCGCCAATGAAAACCTATCAAATTACCGCCAATAATAACAGAATTATACTCAATAGCAAAACAAGGCTAAATGTACCTATCAATGTCGTTATCATGTTGAAGGGACAAGCTAATTACACAACTTTCATCCTGAGCGATGGAAGAGAAAAAGTAGTCGCACGCACGCTCAAATTTTTTGAGCCATTTTTAGAAACCCACGGCTTTCAAAGAATTCATCGAGGCAGTATGATAAATCCAAAATTTATTAAGGGGTATTGTAAAGACGATAGCATAGTAATTATGAAAAACGGTATGATGATAAAAGTTTCCCGTAGAAGAAAGGACGCATTTTTTGAGAAAAATGGTGAAAAACTTGTAAATTAACCATTTTAAAGTTTATTGTTACAAAATCATTACCGTCAAAATGAAAGAACCAAGATTAGTACTATCAAAAAGCAAAGCTCTTAAATTAAAAGATTTTTCAAGTTATCCCTTTATGAACTTATCATTAGACGATATGCCAGGGGAGGAATGGATAGAGATACCCGAAGTTGAAGGAAGTTATTTAGTTTCTAATTTTGGGCGTATAAAATCTCTGTCAAGACTAATATATAAGGGAAGAAAAACTTCATACTCACAAGAATATATTGTTGCTCAGAACCTTTATGCGAGGTATAATGAGCATACAAAAGAGTATATTTTTAGTTTAGCCGTAGGTTTGCGATATGAACAAAATCGTTTTAATTTTCTAATTAATAGATTAGTGTATGAAAGATTTATTGGAATAAAGGAAGAAATTGAATCTGATAAAATAATAATTGTCCACAAAGACGGTGATAAGGTTAATAATAGAATTGACAATTTAGAAATCAATGATAGAACAAATCTTTACTATGAATTAGTAAAAAAAGGAAGAAGACTTCGTAAGAGAAATATGCCAGAAAAAGCATATAATCAAATCGGAGTTAATCAATATGACTTACAAGGAAATCTCTTACAACATTTTTCAAGTGTTTCGGAAGCTGCCAAATCTATGCGTATTAAAGTTCCTGATTTAAAAATGGTTTTGATTAATAAGGAGAAACAGATTAAAGGCTTTGTGTTTCGTTATGAAACAGATACTTATGGAGGGGAATATGCTAATTTTTCTAAGACAAAAAAAGTAAGTCAATATTCTGTTGAAGGTATTTTACTTAAAACATACGACTCGGTAATTCAAGCCTATAATGAAACAGGAATAAATGCAAATAGTATTTCAAAATGTGCTTTGTTTGAAAAGAGATTTGCGAGTGGTTTTGTTTGGCGGTATGAAGGAGGAGAATATAAGGGGGAATACATTAAAAGAATAATGACAATTGCGGTTCATCAATACGACAAAAGCGGAGATTTTATACAAGCATTTGAAACGATTACCGCAGCGGCTGAATCACTTAATATTGCAGGTGCAGCAATTGGAAAATGTATTAGTGGTCAGAGCAAAACATCAGGGGGGTATGTTTGGCGATACAAAGACGAGCCTTATCATGGTGAGTATAAAGACCATCATCAACAAGGTAAACCTATTGCCCAATTAGATAAACAGGGGAATGTAATGGCGACTTTTATTAGCATTAGAGATGCTGTAAAAGCAACAGGAATTCCCCAAAGTAAAATTCAAAAAAATATTGTAGGTGAGACAGAATCAGCAGGTGATTATGTTTGGAGAAAAGCAACATCCGATGAAATTAAGGCATTACCCAAATATGTACCTGTGCTAAAACCTTTACCTCCAAATGCTGTTGCAGTTTGTCAATATACAAAAAGTGGAGAAAAAATTGCCAGATTTTCTACGATTTCCGAAGCATCCAAAGTTTCAGGAATCGGAAAGCAAGCGATTGAAACTTTCCTTTCAAATCCCAATCATGTCAATGGTAACTTTATATGGCGTGTTGAAGGAGATGAGTATAAAGGGGAATTGAAAGATATAATTCGAGGAAGTGAGGCAAAAAAAGTAACACAATACGATTTAGAAGGGAATAAAATAAAAGCATATTCAAGTGGTTACGAAGCCTTCAAATCAACCTATTCAAATAAATCATCCATTGGCTTAGTCTTAAATGGTAAGTTAAAAAGTTCTGGTGGATTTATTTGGCAATACGGTGAAGGTCCTGACAAAATAGATATTGAGGCTTACATGGCTAAATTTGAATACATCAATCCACGTAGTAAGACGGTAAGCGGTTATGATTTGGAAGGTAATAAAATAGGGGTTTATAAAAGTTTAGGCGAAGCATCCCGAGAAAACGATGTTTCGTTTGCAGCCATTTCATTAGCTGTAAATGGTAAAAACAGAACAGGTGCTGAATTAATTTGGATATATGGTAATGGTCCAGAAAAAATAGATAGTGAAACTTTTCTTTTGAAAGGTGAAGTAAAATCCATATTCGAAAATGTGGTTTAAGAAATTTAAAAAGTCATATCCAAATGCAGATTTTTTTAGAAATAAAATCGTTTAAAACAGTATATACAAAAACAAATGCTTGCAAAAGCCCATCGAAGCTATGGCGGTAGCTGAGTAGGGGGACACTTTTGCAAGCATTTGTTACCTTTTAAATACTTATAATTTCGTATTAGTGTTTCAAATATATGACTAACGGAGAATAAAACAAGCGAAATTGTAGAATTTATTTTTCAAAACACATAGTTTTCCTTTGGAAATACCTTAAAAATTCCTAACTTTATAAAACAATAAAGCGATTATAATAACAAAAATTTCATAGTACACGCCTTAAAAAGCGGTACAAAAAGGTAATAGGTGTAGAACTATTAATTTTGCTTGCCCAGATGGTTTCCGTCTGGGCAACTTTGTTCAAAACGTTTTACTTAACATAACAAAAATTATACAACTTTTGCGAGGGCAAAAATTGTATAAGATTTTGGCTTGTCCAACTCCCATCAATGACCGTTTGGTAATAAAAGGTTGATAAATTTGAATAATCATTTTCAATGAATTAATTTCAATAAATAAAGTCCCCTTACCAACATATTTTGTCGCTTCAATGGTTGCTTTTACTTTCGGAAAACCGTTTCCACTTCATAATAAAGCAAATGGCACAGAATATTGCCGAGCCGATTTTAACGATTCATTCTTTGATATTTGTTATTATTTCCCCTACGTGGATGAAAGACATATCAACGCTTGGGGTAAAGATGTCTTTAAGTATGGTGTTTTTGAAGCTCATAATATCCCTTTTTTCTTGGTCGAATTTGAAATTGAGCAACAACGTTGGTGTTTTGATTTATCGTTAAATGTACATCATATTTTAGAGGGCGATACTACTATTTGGTTAAAATCAGAGGGTAAAATCATTCGTTTATATTTGATTGAAGGCAATACCAACAACTTAGTTGGATTGCGTATGATTAGCATAAATGAAAATGCAGCCAACTACATTCGTGATATTTGCGAGGAGCAATACCAAAATTATCAAAGCATCCGAGAGGTTGATGCAAAAATTGATAAAATAATTGACTCCATTTCAACGGCAGAAATGATACAAAAAATCAAAATGTTAAAGACTCAATAACTCAAAATTCTTGCCAAATAACACTATTTTAAAACCCATATCTAATTGTATGTATCTTACTGGAATCATCAAAACCGATTTACCTAAAATCCTAATTAGTCCTAAGATGTGTCAAACACCGCAGGAATTATTTGATTGGCTAACCTCATTTTTTAATAAGGATGATTTCAAATTGAGTGAGCCAATATCTCTTGAAAAATTATTGGCTGCCTTAGAACAAAATATACCTATACGGGTGAATATTGAAGGTTATCCGATTGCCATATTGTTAGGAGCAGATGATGTAATTCAAAACGCTACGGATAGATTTGTACATATCGTGGATTTAGATTTATTAACAGCTTCCGCAGACGAAGTGCATCAGTACATCAAATCCTTAGAATTTGACAATTAACAAATTAAGGTACAGGCAAAAATTAACTTATTCCAGTCAAACAGCACCACTTGTGGATAACTATTTTGAAAAACTAAAAAATTAAAAGTATGACATACGGAGAAAAAATAGAAGAAATGAAAAATACGATTGCCACTCTTTATGATGATTCAGAATGGCTTAGGGATATGGCAACCATAGAGGAAAAGAAGTTTTGGAATGAATTTAGGGAATTAGCTTTTGAAGTTGATGGACCACTCAGAAGGTTACTCAACCAAATGTCTTCAAATAGAGAGAAAACAGAAATTTAATTTAGACAACCCAATTTATACTTGATATGACAGCGACCATCGCCCCCAATACTGATACAGCCCTACCAACAGTTGATATTTTTATCCAAAATATTCAAACTAAATTCTTAGGAGTTATTACAAATAATGATAAAATTGAAGAAATGTTCCCTTTGATTTTCAAAAAGAATGCCCCACATTTAATGGATAAATATGTAGGTTATACTGATTTTGCACCTTTCTTCCTAAATTTAGATAATGACTGTAAAGCTGATTTATTAGCCCATCTTGGCATAAAAGGAGCAAAAGATTATCCAGTTATTGATGAAAAACATATCCAAAGATTAGAAGCCCAGCACCCTGATATAGTCGCTTATGGCAAGAAAGATGCGTTATATTATTGGAGACAATTTTTAATTATGGACGGTACGCTAAACCGCTTTCAATTATACCCAATGGTTATCAATGTCCTTCAAAAAACGCTTTTATTTTTCAATAATCATGGCATTGTAAAAAATGTTGATGGATTTGACAATGAAGATTTTAGAGAATATTTACTAACCTATTCAGGGGACACCTTTGGAAATTATACCAATTGGATTGCATTTTGGAAAGGCTTGAATGAAGATACCCGAAAGGCGTTATTGCACCATATTTTACACGTATATCGAGGCTAAAACCATTGCAGAAAACAATTCCCCTAACTCATAACTAAATGATAAGAACTGCCACATTCGTATTATTTGTATTTTTTCATACAATATTATTAGGACAAACCCCCATTGATATTGCTGAAAATACCTTGAAAGTTTCGCCTTCAGGCGAAGAAACATTTTTCTATGGACTTCGTGAAGGCGACCAGCTAATTTTCAATTTCGAGGAAATAAATGGAAAAACATTAAAAGAATTAGACATTAAATTACTGCCCACAAAATCAATATTTATGGATTATAAAACCCATAAGATTGAAAATAAAACGTTAAACATTGCAGAAACTGGAATTTATCAATTCCGTTTTGCCAATGCAAATATCATATCAGGAAGAATTTGTAAGTTTAAGATTCAAAGAATTCCTGGCGATGAAAATGCTAAGAAATTTAATACAACGGTCTATGAACGAACAATTTACGATACTACCTATACCTATGAACAAGAAAAATATATCGTAAAATCTGATACCATAATTAGCGAAATACTCAATCAAACTGCCAAAGTACATTCCTCTTTAAATATGAGTGGGAACAAGACAACAACCAGTTTTACTTTACCCCAAAATACAGTTGCTTGGAGCTATTACATTGGAGTTGATCAAGAGGGACAAAAATCTTTTGAAGATGCAACAAAAGAACTCATTGCTAAAACACCCACAAACATTCTTAAACTCGTTAATGGTAATCCATTGACTGCCTTAGCCTTGGGAATTACTCCTTATTTATCCCTAATCCAAAGAGGAGAAGACGTAGATTATGCCCTTGTTGAAGAAATATATGTTAATTCTTTTACCTTCGGGAGACCCAATAATCGTGCTTTCAAAAGTGGTAAAATAATAAATGAGTTTTCAAAAATGAATGCAAGAGAAGGTAGTAATAATTTAGCTTTCTGTTTTTCAAACGATAATGCTATTACTCCTGTGTCGGTTATGGTCAAAGTGATAGCAGTTCAAGCCAATACAGTTTACGCAACAAGGCAAGTAAAAAAAATGACTATAACAGGCAAACAAGAGAAGTATTTAAAGAACTGAAATCGCTTGCCTCGATAGAAAAAGGTTTTTCAACAAAAAAGCAAGCCTTTTGAGCTTGCTTTTTAATCTATGAAAATCTGGAAAATTTTACTGTTTAATTAGAAGATTCTTTGATTTTTAGAATCATAGCTTGTACTTTTTTGACAGGCAGTTTAAAGGCTTGTGCTATTTTGTCAGCATTTAAACCCACTTCCAACAATCCTTTGATATGCTCAAAGGTTGTTTCTTCTTTGATTTCGTCTGCAATCGTCATGGCAATATTATTTATATTGGTTGAAACTTGTGTAAAGATAGGAGATAATTTATTTCTTGTCAAGCTAATATCTTTTTGAATGTAACGCAAAGACGTTTTGATAAATTCATCTTGATGAACGACATCCAGAGCATTGAGCCTTTTGACTAAGAATGACTCCAATTTCATAAAATCATCCGCTGAATCTCTACAATGTTTCATCAACATTGCCGTAAGGCTGAATAAGTCATTTTTGAAAAGCTCAATTTGGTGGTCTTTTACTTCACTCAAATCAAAAAGTAAATAATCAAATTGTGGAATGAACGAATGTAAACTTTGATGGGGATTACCAAAATAAGCAAGCATAGACTTTTTTTCCCACTTAGTCTCTCCATTGTAAATTACAATTGAAATAACTACCGACAAATCTTTATTTTGCTTTTGCTCTTCATACCAAATATTGTTCATATACCTGATTAACTGCAAATGGGGGTACTTTTCAGGATAAGATTTATGTTCAAATAAGACCGAAACAAAGGCATCCTGTCCAGCGTACTGAGTTCGATAAACAACATCCGCTAAATGTTCTCTGAGCATGGCATCAGTGAACGAAGAATTGATTTTTTCTAAGGTTGAGATATTGATTTTGTTACGAATATCAAAAGGGAATGTTTCTTCGATGAAGCTCTTAGCAACCTCCAATCGAGAAAAAGTTTCTTTGAAAAATTTATCGTGGTCTTTTCTTTTATTTTGGCTCATGGGATAAGGAATAATTTTCCAAAATTACGCAAAAAACCTTTTCTAAGGTTCATTGACTAACGATATTCAAAAGATAACGTTACTTTTTAGGAGACTGAATTTCCATTATTGTAGAATTACTTTCGGATTTACCTTTATTCTTAACCACAAAAATCAACCCCAAAATAATCAGTAAATAGGCAATAATTTTCATAATCAATTCCAGTAATCTGTTACCAACAGAATGTTCAAAAGATTTGAACTCTTCCACACCTGCCATATTTCGGCGGTTAAATTTATTACGTCTTCTAAAATAGAGCAAGGCAGCCCCAAGCATAATTAAAATATATCCCATCGTTTTTAAGGTTATTCCAAGACTCAAATAGTAATGGAGAAGTTTGAAAGAATAAACAAAAATAACTATAATATTTCGCCAATTCAATTAGACGAAATATTATAGTTATTTAGCTTTTTCCTAAAACCTATAAACTCTTAAACTTCAACAATTGACTATTAACAAGCGTACCATTTAGAATCAAGTTTTTCACAAACCCTGTCTGCCCAGCGGGAATCGTTACGATATGACCATTTGAAATCGTAACATCATCCGTTATCAATGGAGTACGCCCACACGACCATGTGGTATTGGTATTCCAGTTACCCGAAACCACCGAAAACAAATTATCACAAAAAACTTCTACGATTTTAGTAAGCCGATTACCCACTTCATCATAAGTGTAGCTTACCGTAATTTTCTTTACTGAACCTTCCCAATAGTGAGCTTTTGTAACTCTACTAACATCATCATATTCGTAGGTTTTATTTTGGGTGAAGCCTTGTTCCCACCCGAAAAGAATAAAGGCTATTAGCATATATCGTTTCATTGTCTGTATCGTTTAAATCTTGTTTTATTTGGATGCTCTTGATGATTATTTTAATCAATAATCCCGTACTTTATTTTGAATTTTTTTCCTTTTTGTGCGTATGATGAAGACACTAATGTGCCACAAGTAGCTAATTCTGCATAAAGTGATTTTCGTTGTTGTTTGGTAAACAAACGACAATCAAAATCGTAATAGTCATAAATACCAACTGCCTTTAAGTTAGAATCAAATAGAATTGTTGCAGCCCCTAAACTATAATCTAATTCTGAATCTGAATATAAACTAACCACTTCTTTATAATACATAACATCATCAATGTAAAGTATTGTGGCTTTATCCCCTCCAACAGCATTTTTTTCAGCGATTGTTGCTACTTTTTTAAATTCCTCTTCTGTTAAAGTGTATGTTGTTCCATCACCATCCCAATATCTTTTAAATAACTCTTTTTCAAAATCAGTATCTAACTTATTTTTACCAATAATTTGTATCGTTTTATATAATACTATATCTCTAAGTGAAGATATTTTTTTCTTTGCGTGTCCATCCAAATCAAAGTAGTTTATAGGATTACTGTCAGCATAAGGATATAAATTCGTACTCCAAATCGGGTCTTCTGAATTAAATCGCCCTGTGGTGGGGTCGTAGTATCTGGCTCTCATGTAACTCAGGTCGGGGGTTTCGTGCATTATGCCATATGCCCCAACATACCTAAATGGGTTAGGGTCGGCTTCTTGTATATTGGTTTGGTTGCCAAACTCATCGTATTGGTATTTGTGCGTAATGGCTTGGCTGGTGTTGGTCATGGCTACGGTGCTACCTCTAAAATCAGCGTGGTAATAGTGTATTGTGCCATCGGCTTTTATGCGTGCTACCAAACCCAAACCGTGTATGTAATAATTTTGTACAACATTGCTGGCGTTGGTTTCTGCCAAAATGTTAGCTAATCCATTAATGTCAAGCACGTAATGGGTTTCTGTACCGTTGCGGGTTACACTTCGGCGGTTGCCGAGGGCATCATAAATGGCACTCAGCGTTAAGCCATAACCTGTGTAATTCGTAAGGTTGTCTTCAATATCATGGCTTAAATTATTGCCAAAGCCTTTATTGTTTACATTACCATCATTATCATATCCATAGGTTTGAGTAAAAGACGTACTGCCTGTGGTAGTACTTGCAGAAGTCAATCTATTCAATGAGTTTACCGTATAAGTAGTTGTACTGGTAGAAGGTAAAGGCACGGTTGGAAAAGGATGTATTTCATTTTCCCCCAAGTGATTACCCAAATTATCTAATGTATAATTAGAAGAAAAAATCGTTGAGCCTGTTCCATTATTAGTTTTAGTAATTAGGCTGTTTGGTCTTCCAGCATTATCGTAGCCCAAAGCAGTTTTTACGGTGTTGCCGTAAACCATATTGTCCAATCGGCTACCTACGTAGTTGTAGGTTATCAAAAGCGTAGTATTCCACGTAAGGGTTTTCAAACGGTTGAGATTGTCGTAAGTTTTATACAATTTATTGCCGTTGGGGTAGTCAATACGAATGACGTTGGCGTTTAAATCATAGCCGTACCCAACCGTAAAACCATAAAAATCACGGTAGCTTTGCAAGTGGTTGAGGTCGTCATAAGTAAATAAATCTAATTGGTGGCTGGCATTATTGCCCCCACGTATGCCCGACATACGGTTTTTAGAATCGTAATCAATGTTTTGGATATATCCATTTGATTTTAGTAATCCTGTGTTAATGTCATAATTGTAAACAAATCTGCGGGTATTATCAATAGCATATCCAGCCTTCCTAAACTCCGTTAAACGATTAGTTGCATCGTCAAAAATGTAAGTTTTTGTGCTTCCTTCAAAGGTTTGTGAGATATTGCGGTCAAACGCATCGTATGTCAAAGTCGTAATTTTTCCTTTGGCGTTTGTAATGGTTATTGGGTTGTCGTTGTCGTCATACGCCATTGAGGTAGTATGATTTTGGGCATCGGTTTCCGTTTTTGTATTATCATTTTCGTCATAAGTAAAAGTCGAAGTTTGATTTTTGAAATTTGTTACCGAAGTTTTACGACTGGCATAATCATAATTGGCAGTCATCGTCAAATTCAAAATTGGAATATTTACACTATTCAAGTTTCCATAAGCATTGTAAGCAAAATTCGTAACAATACCTTCGTTATTGGTACTGGTTTTGGGGAAGCCATTTGCCCAATAAGTAAAAGTTTGTGTAATATTTGTACCATCCCCAACCGCTTTTGTAACTGAGCCAAGATTTTTATTATCAGGGTAAGTCATGGTCGTAATGATACCTTTGGCATCACGATGTGTCAATGGATTATTGTAAGCATCAAAAGTAAATTTTTCATAACCTCCAATACTGGGAGGGTAATTAATTTGGTCAATATTTCCGTTTGGAAAATAGGTGCTGGTGGTCGTTACGCCATTGCTGGTAAATGAAGCAATTTTTGTAGGGTGATTGCTGTCATATATTCGATTAACATTAATATTGGTTGCAGTAACTATACCTGTATTTATTGTTGGTAAACCATTGGTGTTAAAAAAATTATCCATAGCAACATTATCCATACCCGTAGTTGTAGTTTTATAGATGTTGTTAGTGTAATGGTCAATAGATGTATTATTGGTAATGTTCCCATTACTACCGTAAACTCTTGACTTGGTTAATTTGCGATTTAGATTATATTCATTAACCACTTTATTGCCTTTCGGTAAAATGATTTCTTTCAATAAATAAGCCTCTAAACCTATTCCATAATTGTAGGTAGTAGATTTATTAATTACCTGTCCACGAGCATCCTTGAACGTTTTTAGTTCAAAACCATTATAGGTAAAAGTAAGATTTCGTGGTGAAGCAGCCGTAGAACCTGGGAAAGAAATATTCGTGATGAAATTATCTGTATTATAAGTAAAAGTAGCTCTTCGTCCAGATGGAGCTTGAACGTAATCAATCACTTTATTAGCAACTCTAAATGGAATACTTGCACCTGTTTTATAGACCACTGACAAGGTATTACTATTTTTATCAGTAATCGAACTTAACCTGTACAGCCCAGCTTCTCCTTGACTCGTAAAAGTGATAATACTTTGGTCTTTCTTTTTGATGGTATAAGTTGTACTATTTGGACGACTCAAAATATCATAATTCCCGATACCAATTTTTGAAACATGGCTTGGTAAGTCAGTCGAAGTAAAACCAACAGAAATATTGGTATTGTCGTAGGTATCAAAAGTACCATCACCCCAAGCCACCACCAAAAGAGGTTTGGCATTGGCATCATTTGAAGTTATAGTGGTAAATATATGTGCGTTAAATCCATGAGTCCAACCCCTACCCATTGGTTCAACGATTTTCCATTCGTCAGGCACTTCCGTTAAAAATGATTGATAATTAAAACCAAAACCTAATGAAATCCCAATATCGGTAATAGAAAAGCCATCCTCTGAGTAGTGCGAGAAATTGCCCTGAGCCATTCCACGAGCTATACTCATGTTTTGTGGAGTAAGATTGGCAGGGGTAAAGTAACTCGATGCACTTGTAACAGTTGCCTGAGAAGGTTTTGTTACCACCGTAGAAGTACGAAGGCGTTTCAGAATCAAAAATGCTTCCTCACGGGTAGCGGCATCCGTAGGTCTAAATGCAATGGGCGTAGCAAGAGTACCATTAACGACCAAGCCTAATTGGACCGCTTTTTTGAGATATAATAATTGTTGAGTTGAAAGATTCGCTGCCGCAAGGTCATTGAAATAAAGTGTTACCCCCGAAGCTGTGCTTTCATCAATGTTCCATGCTTCTAAATAGACTTGTAGGAGGTCAACTCTTTGAATTGTGCTGGTAGGATTAAAACTGGCTCTACGAACAAACGGGGGCATTCCGTCAGTATAATCAAGGTAACTCAAAATTTTTGCGTAACGATGATAACTTCCACAGCAAGTTGAAGCAGAACTACTCAAATCATTATAGGGGACAGGGAAATTATCCGCAGGGAAACTTACAGCATTAGGATTTGCGTATAAATCTACGGTTGAAGGATTATCTAAAAGAGCAATGGTAGTGATTTTGGCAACATCTTCTCTAAGAATAGCATTTGTTGGATTGGGTTGTGCTACTTGTATAATTTTCTGACTACATAAGTATTGGGCAGCACAAAAGCCTTCATTACCAGTTTGCACGAAATTGGTAACTGTTTGTCCAGTTATGCAATTAGGACAATTAGGGTCTGAACCAATCGTAAAAGTGGCAGAAACATTAGCAACTGGACTTGCACCGCTTGAAACGGGAGAATATACTTTTATATAATAACTTCCGTCAGCTAATGTATTGGGGATTGTCCAAGTCTCAGAACCATCATTCGTTGTATTGCCTACTATTACTACTGATGTGCCTCCAACGGGGACATATTCAATAAACAACAAGCCACAATAATTACTCGAAGTAGCCCAAGTAATATTCATGGGTTGCCCTTTAATATAATTGATAGCCGTTGGTTGGGAAACGGTGATTGTTGGAGTTGTAATAGTAAAAGTTGTATTACTCAATGAACCCTGATTTGAAGTATTGGTGGGGTACATTTTGATTTTATATGTTCCGCCTGTGAAGTTTTGAATGTTTGTATTTAGGTTATTCTTGCCCACCATCCAAGCAAAACTGCCATTATTGGCAATACCATCCGCTATTGTAGCAACCGAAATTCCCAAAGCATCGGTCAGTTCAATACTTACATTTCCAGTACCTGCCACTGATGTCCAACTGATATTTTGAATACAGTTCCATATCATCGTTGAAGGAATTGTTGAGATAGTGACGGGTGGTAAAATAGATAAATTATACCAAAGAGAAGCATTACTCGATGAACCTTGATAGATAATATACCTGTACTGATAATCCCCATTTTGGGACATTTTTTTGGTTAATTCCCATTTACTGTTTGCGGAATTAAATACTACTTCCCCCGTTGTGTTTGTCGCTGTATAGGTAGTTCCATCTGGATTTTTGTACTGTATGTCTATACCCGTAGCACCACCATTACCGCCAGAAAACCCAGCACTGAAATAAAAGTCTGTATAATTTTGATAACCAGTTGTTGGGCTAACGGTATAAGGAACTACGGCAATAGGAGCTGTTGGAACAGTAAATGAACTTGGAACGCCCTCAGTCGTTACATTGTTACTTCCAGATTTTGCTCTAACCACCCAAGTATATGAGTGTCCAGCCGTATAGGTGATGTTGGGAGTGTAAGTAGAAACATCTCCTACGTTTGTATAGTCTAAAATAAGAGTGTTTGTTGTAGTGTTTCGGATTCTAAATTCATAGGTAGCTAAACCAGTAGGATTATTTTTATTCCAAGAAAATGCAATACCACTTGCCGTAGCTGTTGTAGCATTATTACTCGGAGTTGTGAGTGATGGGTAATCAAAGATTTTGAAGTTTGAGCTATAACTTCCAAAACCCGTTGTTCCAGTTGGATAGAGTAAGAGTTTATATTCTCCTGTTGCCAAAGAAGTAGAGATTTGCCAGTCATATACCCCATCATTTATCTGAGAAGGCAAATCCATAACATAGCCATTATCAGAGGCTCTTCTTAATTCGATATTGATATTTCCAGTCCAATTTTGGGTAGTCCACCTAATGGGTAGATAGCCAGAAGTACCATTACTTTGATATTTAGGAAAGCCATAATTTGTAGTTGGTTCTGAAACAGAAATAGATGGATTACCCGTAACAGTGAATGTGCCATTTACCGTATATGCAGTCGTTGAGCCAGATTGAAAAGCCGCATAACGATATGTATGAGTACCAACATCACCAAATGTACGTGATAGTTCAAATTTACTTGTGCTACTGTTCCACGTCATGGCATTATAATTTATAGAACCATCAGGTCTTGTAACTTGAACTTCCATTGATACTGCCTGACCGCTTCCGCCAGAGAAACCAGCCGAAAATGAAAAGTTGGTAACACTCTGTAACCCAGAATTAGGATTTACCGTCGTTCCATTTACTGATAATGGTAATTGAGGAGAGCCAGTAACCGTAATAGGTTCTGAATAAAAACGGTCTGATTGTCCTGTCGGAGCAAGAACAGCATAATATGTCTTAGTACCTGTATGAGTAAGAGGTACAGTAACATATTGAAAAGATGTTCCAGAAGAGTAATTTTCTTGCCCAACGATATTACCACAAATAGTACCTTCCTTAATATAAACTATACCAGAAGAAGTAAAAGCATTGGTACATTTTCTTACTTGAAAACGTACTTCATTGACATTTGGAAAATCTTGAACTTTCCATCGTGTGGTACTTCCCCCCAAGTAGGATAATCCCCCGCAAGTTGTATTTGCTGTTGGGCATCCAGTTTGTGTTCCCACCGCAGGATTAGAAGAGTACTGGGCGGTTAAAAGGAATGGAAATAATAAAAAAGTCAGATAGAATAATACCTTTTTCATAAAAAAATAATTAAGAAAGTTTAAAAAATAAATTCAGTAATTCCTTTAATTCTTCGTCTTGCTATTCTCAAAACCGTCCCATCCACCAGCATAAGAGTATTTTCCAACAAATTAACACGCTGAACAAAACGAGAATTGACGATATAAGAACGGTGGATTCTGAGAAATCCACGTGGTAATAAATCCGCCTCAAAGTGTTTGAGCGAATGGGCAATGACAGTACGTTTTCGGAATTGGAAATAGAAGTGCGTATAATTGATGTCCCCCTCTAAATACAGAATTTGGTCGAGACTTACTCGGCGATTCTGACGGGCATTTATCAGAAGTGTTTGGGGTATTTTGGGTAACAGCATTGTATGAAAAAGTTACAGATGAGCGGTTCAATTGCTAATTCTGTACCAATTTCAAACGAAGAATTTTATAATCAAAATATTTCAAATAAGTGATAGATATTTCAAATAAGTGATAATATTTTAGAAGAATCTTTCTCTTAAACTCAATTTGGTAGGGTCATATTTGAGTAAATAGCTTTTCAAACTCTGCCCAAGTCTTTGGGAGGCTATGAGGTTTTTACCACCAGTTGAAAGTTTGATAGTTCTTTTACCGTGATTGTAATTTTGCAAAAAAATTAGGTTCAATAAAATAGCATCGTGTACTCTGATAAACTCGTAATCATTCGATAAACTGTCGTCATATTCCTTGATTCCTTTGTTGGTTTTTATTAAACTGTCGTCTGACATTACAAAATATGTCCTGTTGCCCTCAGCTTCGAGATATAGAACTTTCTTCATTTCCACTCTCACTAAATTACCTTCCAAATCTCTCACAGTAATTATATCAGGAGACTTGTTTTTACTAATCATTTCCATCATATCATTGAGTCCATTGTTATCCAAATTCTCAATAGAATCTACTAACAATTTCTTGGAGATTTCAAACATAATTTTGTTTAATTTATTGTTATCTACGGGTTTGTCGATGTACTCAATTTTAGTATATTTCATTGCTCGCACAGCATATTCATTTTTGCCAAACGCTGTAATAAATATCGGAATAAAGGGCTTACAACCTTTATATTGGACGGCTCTGATAACGTCAAAACTCTCATACGTCCCACCCAGCACAATATCCATCAAGACTACCATTGGTTGAGTCGTTAAGATTAATTCCACCGCCGAATCAAAATCTTGGGCATCTCCCAATACTTTCACATTCGGAAATTCTTTTTCAAGAATATCCCTCAATTCGTTTGCCTCCTTGATAATATCCTCTACGATTACAACCGTTATTTCTTTATGCCCAACCATTGGTTTAGGGATTTGCAGGGTATTTTCCATGTATTTTAAAGGTAAATGGGGTTAATTATTATCAAAACAAACAGTAACTTTCGTGCCGTGTGGCAAGATGTCTTCGGAGGGTTTTAGTATTATTTTATAGCCAGCACCGTTCAATAATCGTATTCGTTCAGCCACTATACTTTCTGCCTTTGATTCGTGCTTTCTGACGGTCTGAGTTTTGATTTCAGCGGACTTTGCTCTGCCTATTCCTGTATCAGAAATTTCAAAGCAAAGCACCTTTTGCCAGTACGTTACACTTATAACCAATTCGCCTTTTACTCCTTTTGGCAAATTTAATAAGCCGTGTTTTATGGCATTTTCAACAATTGGTTGAATAATCATGGGTGGAATAGCAAGATTATTCATCAATACGTTATCGTCAATTTTGAACTCGCAGGTGAAGTTAGAATTGGCTTTAATTTGCTCAAATTCAACAAAAAGGCGTAGTAATTCTATTTCTTCTTGCAGTGTTATTTCGGTTGAAAAAATTGATTTACGTTTGTTTTTAACATCTAATGTGGTGGATTCCAAATACTTACGAACTAAGGTCGAAAGTTTAACCACCATATCTTTTGCAATATCGGTATTACCTTCATTGATTTCACTTTTCAGTACGCCCAAAATATTGAAGATAAAATGTGGGTTCATTTGTGCTTGCAGGGCAACCACTTTCATAAAATCTAACTCCTTTTGCTGGTCGTCCATTTTTCTCCGTAATCTGCGTTCTCTCAGCCATTTGAAAAACGCTAAAAACATCAACGCCATCATCAATAGTCCAATAACAACTGAATACCATTTGAAGTTAGGCGACTGCCAAAAGTAAATATTTGTCCGAAAACTCAAACTCGTCTCCAAAGGTTTAACGTCTTTTTGTTCGCCCAAAACTTGTGTCCTGACCTTAAAGATATGCTTTCCACCACTTAACTGAAACAAAATTGCAAAGGATTCTTCTTGCCAATTGGACCAATCACCACCGTCTAATTGATAGCTAAATTTTGGATTGAGTGCTTTATCGAATCCCGTACTACTAAACTCTATTCTAACATCATCGATTTTTCCTTGTGGTAATTGGTAAATAGAATCTTGAATAGCTTTGGTAAAAGGAATGTTTTGCCCATCAATTCTCGTAAAAATTGGTTTGGTAGTTGTTATACTAAGGTCTAATTCTTTGGGGTCAATAATACTCAGAACGTCTGATGAAGTAATCCAAGTTTTATTGTCATGAGTTTTATAAATTCCCGCTTGCCCAGGTTCAAGTCCCATGAATCCATTATTATAGTTAAATGTTTTGATATTCAACGCATTATTTTTATAAAAATCATTTAAATTTAACACAAAAACGACTTCGCCATTGATACAAACAAGGTGTGTTTTGTCTAAATTCTCTACCGCATAAATAAAACCTGTAATCGTTTTTTCAGCAACTTGAACAAATGAATCAGTGAGGGGGAGGTAACGAAAAAGCCCTTTTGTTGTACCAAACCAAAGGGTATTATTGGCATCTTCCGTAATAAAAAAAATGGAATTAAAAGGCACTTTTTCAGATTTCATTTTATATCGAAATGCCTTTTTTCTCTCATAATCAAAGGTTGTTAATCCTCCCCCGCCACCGTACCAATGCTTACCTTTTGAGTCCACAAAAACACAAAGCATTTGTTGATTTGGATGTAATCCGTCTTTCTCACGTAATTCTGTTACTTTGTAAGGAGGTTTATTCTCAATAATGTTTACCCCACCAGCAACACCCGAAAGAATAAGATTTCTTTTCTTATCTTCATACAAGAAAAAAGCATAAGTTTTGTCGAATACGAATTGAAATTTTTTGTAATCATATCGAATTAACCCTTGCTCAGAAGGAAGCCAAAGGTTTTGATATTGGTCTTTGATGGCATGATAGTAAAAACGGTTAGAAAAAGGTTTTTTTAATTGTATTGTAAGTGGTAATTGATACCCAATTAAATCAGTTGTTCTTGCCCCTTCATGAATTTTGATTGGAACGGGCGTGTTCAAATGTAAAGTCCATAAACGGTTATATTTGTCTTCCACCATACTCCAAACAACCGCATCTCTTGACTCAGGGAGATATTTTAGACCATTATCCATTACTCGCCAAAGCCCCGTTTCCGTACCCGCCCAAATACCTGTTTCATCAACTTGAATATAAGTATGGTCTAAAAAGTTATCCGCTAATTGCTGATAATTAGAAGTGTTTTTTTCTAATATCGTCAGTTTTCCTTTGAAACCAAATGTAAAATTGAAAGGCAATGTTTGATGAACTTTTACAGAATTTTCATCAACGGTTAGAATCAATTTTCGTTCTTTTTGACCTTTTGGCAACAACCAGTATTGTCTTAGGGTTGAAATTTCGTCTCTTTCTGTATAAACCAGACCTTTATTACCATACTGATAACAATTTTCAGTTAAATATGCTCCACTCCCAATCAACGCTAACTGATTTTGATTTAATTCATAATGTGTATAAGTTGGTTTAGGCTTTTTATCAGAATAAACAATTACTATTTTATCCAGTTGGTAATCAAAATACATTGCAACTTCTGAGAGTAATTTAGGGGAATCTTTGAGTATAATCTTCTGAAATTTATTATTGATTAATTGATAAATTCCAAATTCACTATGAATAAATATTTCATTTTTTTTGTTGACATAAATTCTATCCGCACTCTCTTTGGGATTTGGTAATCGCCAAGATTGAAACTTTGCTCCGTCAAATCTATTGATGCCATCCGCATTAGCAATCCATATATACCCTTGATAGTCTTCTTTCAAATTTATTATCATATCATGGCTTAGGCTATCCCCATCGGCTTTTCGATAGTTTTTAAATTTTTGTCCATCATATCTACTTAGTCCTCCTTTTGTACCGACCCACAAAATACCCCGTGAGTCTTTGAGTAATGATAACACCTGCATTTGTGCCAAGCCCTCTCTAATAGTATAATGTTTTGTGGGAAATGTTTGGGCGAATGTACCCGATGAAATCAGGAACAAAATACAAAAAATAAGGATTACAATTTTGGATTTGAACATTTGGAAATACGAATGATTGGAATACAATTTACTGATTTCTAATGAAAAGGCAATCAAATTGAAATAAGTGATTGGTTTTTGGAATAAGTGTAAGGTTTTTCAATGGTACTTACCTTCCAGTAATTTACCCACCGCACGTTTTTCTACACAGTGAAATCGAAATTTACGAATCCTTGGTTTGACGATTACAAGTCTAAACCGAGGATTTTTTTATTTAGCCTCCCTCCTACCCTTTCACCGTAAACCAAAAAATGACTTGCAATAAATGGGTTTCACCCCGTCAAAATCGGTTCGTGTGGTGAGAGGCGATTGCCTGTTGCGATTGCAGGGCTTCTTAACATTACAAATCAAAAAATCATGGCTACTTCACGTACCCCCCGAATCTATGTTGGTACTTACAAAAAGTACAACAATCTTTCCACCGAAGGCGATTATCTCGACCTAACAGATTATTCAGACCGAGAAGAATTTTATGAGGCTTGCAGAGAATTACACAAAGACGAAACCGACCCAGAATTTCATTTTCAAGATTGGGAGGACCTACCAAAATTTATGATTACAGAATCCTCATTAGATGAAGGGGTTTTCGAGTATTTGGAAGCGATGGAAACAATGGACGATTCAAGGGCAAAGGCTTTTGATATTTTTGTAGTTTCAGTTCATGGAAGCTGGCAAGGGTTGTCCAAAATGATGAAATATTTTGAAAATAGTTACCACGGATATTATGGCAAAGGAACTGAGAACGCTGAAATAAGATACACTGAACAATTTGTAGATGATATGGGGTATCTCAAAAATGTACCTGATGTTGTACAAAGATATTTTGATTTTGAAGCGTATTCCAAAGAATTATTCATGGTTGATTTATACGAGGATGAAGGTCATGTATTTTCAAAGAATTACTAAATGAGAGGGGGAAACCCCTTTTTTGTAGAAAGTCAAGAGGAAGTTAAACAACCACTCAATAAAAAGAAAAGCCCTAAATTTTTGTTGCTACCAAAAAATATAAGCAATTTAGGTTCAAGATTTTCTAAACATAAAAATTATTGATGAATAACGATTCAAAAAAAGATAAATCAAAGGCAGCTTTTTTAGTAGAACTTGACAAAATGCCAGGCGTACAAATTCAGGAGTTACCCGAAGAAGAGAGCTTCATGGTATTCTATCCCAAAGACCAACATCTTGTATTTAGAAAACTATTGGATAAATACCTGAGTTTGTTTCAAGTAGTAGCTATTAAACCCGAAGAAGATACAGCGACAGGAAAGGGATTTAGTAGTATTCCAAATCATTTCTTTGAGTTTGAAATTGATGAAGAAGCACTATTAACAAGATTGACCCGAATATTGAATGAGGAGATAAACAGCCCCGAAGCCATCCGAGAAAGAAGATTAGCTTTACATCCCCTACCTAATAGTCCAGAACCTTATAATGAAAATCAACTGGAATTTTTAGAAAAATTTGAAGAGCCTGAACGTAGCGAACACGCCCGAATATTCAGAATCGGAAATGTTACTATGCGTTACATGAATAACGATGAAATAGATTTTGACCCTACTGACGAAGACTTTGAGAATTGGCTTTCGGGATTGCCTGAAAATGCACAAATACATTTCAGAGCCGATGGATTAGAAAAATCAAAAGGAGCTTTACCCTTCCGCAGATTTTATATGGAATACAACGATATTGGTTTAGATGAATACATGAAAAGACATCTTTCACCAGAAGATTATGAGTATCACATGAACGTAAGCAAAGACGAATAAACTTCTCAAAAAGTAAAAAACAAAATTCAACCACGATTAAAACAATGGCATACGAAAATCTATATACTGATTACCTTATTTCGCAAACCTTAGAGATTTGTGAAGTAGATACCAGTACCAGTTTATCCCTCCAATTCATTGATACAGGGATTCAAGCAGGTTTTCCAAGTCCTGCCGAAGATTACGTTGATTTAGCCATAGACCTAAACCAAGAACTTATCAAAAATCCATCTTCTACATTTTTGGGTAGAGTTAAAGGTAGTTCCATGCGAGATGCAGGAATTTTTGAAGGCGACGTATTAGTAATAGATAAATCAAAAGAACCCCAAGACGGCTCAATTGCGGTTTGTTTTTTAGACGGAGATTTTACGGTAAAGCGTATTAAAATTAACGGCAAACGGTGTTTTTTAGTGCCAGCCAATCAAGATTTCAACCCCATTGAAATACAGGCTGATAACGATTTCAGAGTTTGGGGCATCGTTACCTATATCATCAAAAAAGTATAGCCTTTCAAAGCAAAATAATACAGAACCAATCCCAATTTTATGATAGCAATTCTCCATGTTTGCCTTAGTTGATTGCAATAATTTTTATGCCAGTTGCGAACGGGTTTTCAATCCTACGCTCAATGGAAAACCCATTGTTGTCCTGAGTAACAATGATGGATGTGTAATTGCACGTTCCAACGAAGCCAAATTATTAGGTATTCCGATGGGAGCAGTTGCCTTTCAACTCAAAGAAGTCATTGAAAAACACCAAGTAAAGGTGTTTTCGAGTAATTATACTTTGTACGGCGATATGTCCAACCGAGTTATGACGGAGTTAGGCAAATTCACCCCCGAAATAGAAATTTATTCGATTGATGAAGCTTTTTTGGATATGGCAGGTTTTGATAGATACCATAACCTCATTGAGTATGGACAAAAAATCAAGAAAATTGTTACCAGAAATACAGGCATACCCATTTCTATTGGCATAGCCCCCACCAAAGCATTAGCCAAAGTAGCAAACCGAACCGCCAAGAAAAACCCCATGTTTCAGGGTGTTTGTGTATTAGACAGTCCAGAAAAAATAACAGAAATTTTAGTAAAATTCCCTATCGAAGACGTTTGGGGCATCGGAGGACGGTATGCTAAAATGTTAAACCAACAGCATCAAGTAAATACCGCCCAAGATTTTATCAATCTGTCTGATAACCTGATCCAAAAGAAAATGGGAGTTGTTGGACTCCGACTAAAAAAAGAATTGTTAGGTTTTTCATGTCTGAAATTAGAATCTATTTCACCTAACAAACAAAATATTTGCACTTCCCGAAGTTTTGGCGAAATGCTCAAAGACTATGCTCCATTGAGCGAAGCGGTGGCAACCTTTGCCAGTCGTTGTGCCTTTAAACTCCGTAAACAGGGAACTTGTGCTAAGACAATAACCGTTTTTATAACCACGAATCGTTTTTCTGAAAAAGAACCGCAGTATAGCCCAAGTTGTGTTGTTACCCTTCCCACCGCTTCAAATAGTAGTATTGACATCGTTGAGTATTCTTTGAAAGCCCTCCAAAGAATTTATAGAAAAGGCTATAAATTCAAAAAAGCAGGGGTAATTGTGAGTGAGATAGTCCCCAAAGACCAATTACAAACGAATCTTTTTGAGAACAAAAACCCCAAAAAACACCAAGACATAATGAAATCTCTGGACACCTTAAACAATTGGTATGGTAGAGAAAAAGTAAGATTAGCGGCAACGGGAACAGGTAGGAAATGGAAGCTCCGACAAGAATTTAAAACGAAGTGTTTTACAACTAATTGGGAGGAGTTGATGGAGGTGAGATAAAACAGAGAAATCCAAACCACAAAGTGATTTGGATTTACAGAACTCTCAAAAATAGCAACCCTCATTTTGAGGATTGCACATTACGCTCTTTGGAATAATTAACCCCAATTTTCCAACCATCTTGATAAACCATTGGTTGTTCAAATTGAAGAGAATCTTTATTAAACCATATTTTAACAATCAAAATTGAAGAATCCTTTTTGATTTTATTTTCGCTAAGTATCTGAATATCTTTGATTTGTCCATTATGAGTTGCTTGATTGAGCATCAAGTTTACATATAAAGGCGTTGCTTTGATTTGCTGATTGAAGGCTTTGGACAAATGAATTTTGAAATCATAAGTGGTGTCCTTCTTAACAATTTTGTTGGCATTTCTGAAAATTTCAATGACACTTTCATTAATTCCCTTCTCAATAGGTTGCACACTTTTTTTCCCCCTAATCAAACTGAAAAGAAATAAGCAAGGTAAAATCAAGAAAAGAGAAAATATTTTGAGAAACTTTTTCATCATTTTAGAATTTAATTTTTGCCAAAGAATTACGCATTAATTTTGCCTGATAACGAGACTCCATTTCTTGTTGCAATGGCGTTTTCTTAGTGGCATCTTCCATTAATTTATCCCCTTTCTCTTTGTAATCTGTGGACTCATTCATTAAATTGATAGCAGCCGTTTGTGCTTGGATGCGTTCACCTGTACTCATTCTCAATCCTGTTTTGCTGATACTAAATCCGCTTGGATTTGATGGATTCAAACCCACGCCAGGATATGTACCGTTTGCTTGATTTAATCTTTGTGTGATTTTGAATTGCAACGCATTATTAGCATCTTCTAAATCTCGATTTGCTCTTTTGATAATGCCCTCATAACCAGTTGGTTCAACTTCTTCAACCGCTCGTATGAATGCTTTTATCCTTAATATTTCCTGTTGTAAAACATCATCGGGCATACTCATATAAATTGCAGTCATTAACCCACCCATTGAATTACTGAAAACGTCACCGCCAAACAAAGACCCAACATCAAAACTATCATCTGTTCCAAAAACATTGTCTAAACTGAATGGAGATGAATTACTAATCCGCATGGGTTTACCGTTTGATTCATCCGAAACGGCATTACTCAATACAATTGCCTGATGATATAATTCATCCGCTATTTTATAGTAAGCTAATGCAGTCTGAAATTTTTTCTTCTGCATGGTATTCTGCAACCCATAAATTTTTGCAAATTCATCTTTCTTGGCTTTTGCAAAATCATCATGGTTACTCGCCGACAATTCGGGAGAAGTACCATCATAAAAGAAATCATACATTTGTTGCCCCCCTTGCTGACTAACTTCTCCTTGGGAATTTTGTGATAAAATATAGTCCAACTTATTCAAAAAAGTTAGTTGCTTATGATAATCGCTCAGTTTTGAACTGACCGCCTGATTTGTTTTCATAAAAATGGATAAGTCATTAAACTTATACTTACCATCCTTACTCACTAAATTTTCAAACTCGCTAACATCTCTCAGAATCTCTTCCACTTCTTTTCCAAGACTCAGAATTGATTGCGTATTCGCCTGAGTTCGATTATTTATCTTATTCCCATTTTTAAGTTGAATAAGTTGATTCTTTGCCTTTTCAACTAAATTTTTCAACTCCATTAATCGTTGAATTGCTGAAACATCAATACTAATTTGTGAAAATCCTGTTTTTGGAATCATTATCAAACCGATAAAGATTAAGCCCATTTTTGCTAAATGTCTCATTATCAATGTGTTTTAAAGGTCAATATTCTTTTGGTCGCAATCTTATAACGGTTGCGAAAAAATTTTTAAACCCCCTTTCGGGGGCTTAAAATCATAGATTATGTATAATTATATGAGTATTCGAGTCAAATTTTAGTCATAATTCAGATTTTTAAGCCTAAATTCCCCTTATCAATTTTTGTCTTGGTCGCAATGTTATACGGTTTCAGTCGCAATGTTATAATGGCATATTTCTTCCAGTCGCAATCTTATAACGGTTAAAACCGATTGCGTTTTGAGTTAATTTTATGTGAAAGTCGCTATTCCGTAGCGGTGTATGCTCAGTTTTTTACAACGAAAAACACTTTATAACCATCTTCAAGCATGATTTCTTGTGCTTTTTTTCGATTAGTTCCTGATGATAAAGCTCTTGATAAACCACGCCCCAAACTTTTCCCCGCATACGCAATTCCAGCGTATGGGATATAATTTAAAGCCTCATTTGAAATATCATCAATTGCTTGCGTAGTACCTTGTCTAACGTCATTCCGAACAGGGTTATCCCCATCAAACGCCAACCCTTCCACCATATCTTGGTCAAGTGTCTTTAATTTCAATGGAGTTGTCTGATTATTGATTTTGATAGAAGCAATTTCAAACGTAACCCTATTATTTCCTAAGTATGCCAAGCCTGTAACCAAAGTATTCCGAGGAACATAATTTCCGTTAATAGTTGTCGCTTCTGTAATCCTAAAACTCACCCTTTTTCCATTCTTAATCAATTGATTCCCATTCACAACGCCCGTAACATAATGTTCATTAGCTTGCGGTTTTGCTGGTTGCTCCTTTGAATCTACCTTTCTATTATCAGCTTTAACCGTATTAAAATAATCGTCTATGCTTGCGGATTTGGCTTGTCCTTCATTTCCAATTGGCTCTGTAATTGGCTCAATAGTTCTTGCTTTCGGTTTTGATTCCTCCAAAACCCAATCTTTTTTTTGTTTGGGTTTTCTGTTTTTGGAACGGTCAACGACTTTTCTTTCTTCATAAGTCAAATTTTTATTAGTGGCAGGTATCATTTTCACTGAATCACGCTGACCAATTTCAGAGCGATTGCCATTTGCTGGGGAACTGTCGGTAATTTCATAAGATTTTTGCCAATCCATCGAAACAGGATTATCGTTCATTTTTTTCTTAATCATTTCATCAGCACTATTCAAATGAGAATGTTTTTTATTCACCTGAGAACTGTCCTCTTTGAAAGAAGGAGTTGTTGGAACGGGTACTTCTTGCTTAACCGTAGCCATTTCCTGCCTTGCGTTATCTATGGTTTTCCATGCAATTAAAACCGTTAGTAATATCCCCACTCCTATTGCAATTAAACCCACCTTTCCTTGACTTAATAAATGCAATTTTTCCTTCAAACTAAGTTTTTCGGTTTCAATTTCTTTTTCTTTGGAAGGTTTTTCAATTTCAAAAAACTTCTTTATGCTTTGCAAAATATCCATGTTTTATAGCAAGTTAGCTGTTAATATTTTCTTGGCAGGAATGTTCATTGTGATTAATCTTGCCCCTTTTCCTTCTCTAAAAACTACTTCTAAATAATCGTTTTCCGTAGCTGAATATAATGGAATGGCATACATGAAACTCTCCATTCCCCCAGCTCCTATCATCATAGGTGCTTCAAATTCAAGCGGTTCAATTTCTTGTTGTTGGGGTGTTAATTGATTCCTCTTTTTCCGCTTTACATGGGTTTTATAAATAAATGAAACGTAATCAACTTCATAAATAATGGTGGATTGATTAGTTACCTCAAATTTTAAATAGGTTGCTTGCTGGTCATTAAAAACATTAACCAATTTCACAATTACATCACTATTTTTCTCTTTCAAATTGATATTTCCCGATGCTTCTTTTAACCTTCCAAGCGATAATTTAGGCGTTTTTTCGGTTTTTACTTTACTATCTAATTCAACTTTTGGCAAAGCTCTAAAATCATAAAAAGGCTTATCTATTTTTTCACGATATGCCACATATCCTTTGAAAATAGTGTTACCATACTGAATGAGCATAGTAGATGGTTTTGCATAAGGATTGGTTGCTTTTAGGAAAATGATTGAGCCATTTTCAATCTTGCCAATGTAGTCTTTGTTGCCAATATCAAAGAGGCTAATTGACTCAGGCAAAATCACATACACGGTACTTTCACGACCCACCCAAATTGTGTCCACGTGCGATGAACCATAAGAATCCAAAGATTTCTGGGAAAATGTGGAAGGATGAAGGCAATTTAATAGCAAGATAAAAAACAGATTTTTCATGGTTTAATCGTGTATTTCTTCACGAGATTTAATGGGCGGATTGTAACCAATAAATGTAAAATTTTTCAACAATAACCCAAATGGATTATCCTCAGACCGAAACGTGCGGATAAGTTCAAACCGTGCCGCAATTGGTTTCATACTTCTTTCTTTTTGGTACAAGGCAATTTGTCTTGCATAAACAACCCCATTATACGGTTCAATCGCAACATTTACTTGAACAGAATCTATTTCAAGGAGCGTTCTGGAATTATATTTACTATAATTTTCCAACACTTGACCACGTTTAAATCCTTCATAAATGGCTAAACCATCCGTCCTTTCAATCAACTTCAACCCGATATTAATACGGTCTTTGAACGTCTCAGCATCGTGAGCAAACATCATTTGCATAAATGTTTTCACGTGATTTTTTGCCTCATAAATACTTGGCGTTTGCTCCGATTTGGCTATTGCCATCATTGTCCCATTGTCTGAAACCACAAATATTTTGTTATTCAACTTCTCGACCTCGTGGGAAAAAAATATGAACCAGACAATATTTGAGATAAACAAAAGTGCTACCGCCAAAGCTGTAATAAACTTTAACGCTTTGAAAGCCTCATTGAAATTTTGTGCAACACCTTTCATATTATTTTCCTCCTTTTAGACGGCTGTAAGTTCTATCATACCATTTGGACACTTGTTTAGCTTTTTGCTGACCATAAGCCGATGCTTGATTTCCTAAACCTAAAAATGAGCTTTTTGTACTTGCCATGAACTGCCCACCACCACTGCCACCGACATAATAAGTGGTCAAGGCGGGGATGCTAAAATACATTACGATAAATACCAGATTGATACAAACAACGTCCATCGTGAAAGCAGTACCATCTTGTGCATTACCCACTAATTGAATGATTTGTTTTTGCATCACAATTACCAAATTATCAATGATTGCAAGCGTAACCGTCCAAAGCGAAACCGACAGCCAAACTTTAAACCAATGCGTAGCAATTCCAGTTAGCCCAGGAATACAGCTAAAAGCTAACGCCAAAGGTCCAACTGCAAACAGGAAAGCGTACAAAATGGAACGCACCCTTTCTACAAAAAGCCTCACAATCATGGTTAAACCCTGTTCAATACACAGAACGATGTAGGTAATGAATGTTTTTCCATCGTTGAAGGGAAGCGTAAAGCCATCGGTAAAAAATGACTTTTCAAAAGTTGTTGATGTCTTAGGGTTTTGAGCCATTGCATCGGTTATGTTATTCAATGCTTGCATTACATCAGGCACTTTGCTAAATGAACCAGTGATTGAATTAATGCCACTCGCAAGTATAGGCATCAATGTTCCGTAATAAGCAACGAAAAACCCGACCGCAACGCAACGTAAAATGGGCGAATAGTCAATACTTAAATCGCTACTCGTTAAATACGTTTTTGCGTAAGTCAGGAAGAAATGTAAAATGGTACAACAGAGAATAATACCCAGACATGGTTTCATTGCCATATCCGTAAGTGCAGCAGTTGTGAAACTGAGAGCATTATCTAAATCTTCCATGATAATAGGGTTTTTAATTGAGCAGTTTTATTAAAAAGTAAGGATTATTTATCCGTTTCAATGACTCCATTTTTATCTTCAATGTATTGATTTACAGCAAATTGGATGTTTCCATTGTATTTCTTTTGAAGTGTTCGTAAATGTTCTCTTTCCAAAGGTTTTGAAGTTAAGACAGCGTTCATTGCCTCAGAAACCTCCAAAATATAAACCCTTGCATAATCTCCTTGTTTGATAAAAATCTCTCGGTAATCCGTAGAAACTCTAATCGAGTTTATTTTATCAACTTCGTGTTGCGTAAATCCCAAATATTGGGCTAATTTATCTACTTGTACTTTGTCCGTGTGGTTCAGAATGATTTGAGTTGCTGCATTCGCAATAATGGCAGAACCCACCGAGGACTTAATTATTTCATCTATTCCTTGCGTTATGATGCACATTGCCCCGTTATTTTTCCGAACCGTTCGGTACATCGTTTCCACAAAATCCCCCATCGTATCAGATAACATTGACCACGCTTCATCCATGTAAAGATATTTTCGGTCTTTCGGAAATAACCTTATTTGGTCAAGGGCTAATTCTGTTATCAACATGGCAACAACTGGATATAACAGTTGATTAGATTTTATCTTTGCCATATCAAAACAAATCAACGTATTTGCCGAAATATCTTCAAATTCCTCCGAATTTAAAACGTCTTGATATTGCCCATAAACAAAGGGTTCAAGCACAATAAAAAACTCCTCAAAATCGAAAGAACGAGCAATTCTTTGGTACTCCGCAGTTTCTTTAAATTCGGTCTGAAATCCTTTCAAATATTCATAAAATCCTTTTATTGATGGTACATTAAAAGGCATTTTGTCCTCAAAATATCGGTAATACATCGGAATTAATTTCACGAAAACGGAGCGTTCAGCTTGTGATATTTCTCCTTTCGTTCCCTTCCAAATAACTGATAGTAAGGAGGTTAGAAAATTAACTTTATCCCCTGTCATATTATACCGACCATCTATATCCCTATCAATAACAAAGGGATTAAATTTGATTGGACTTTCAGGGTCATACTCAAAGTATTTTCCTTGTAAAGCGGACATCATCGAACGATAAGTACCGCCAACATCTATAATAATTTGTCTATTTCTGCCTTCAAATCTTTGTATCATTAAACTACCAATCGTGAATGATTTTCCAGAACCAGTTGGTCCTATCGTGATGGAATTTTGATTATTCAACTCCGTGTTAAAGAGATTGACTAACATAGGATTTCCCATTCTATCACACAATAATTCCCCTTTTTCAGCCGATTTATAATTCGTGATAAAGTTATTATAAGTCGCTGCATTATCACCACTCATTAGTAACCAACGGTAATTTTGGTAACTATTGGCAGGTGCATTAGCCACAAATAAATTTGCGGAATCAATCGTTTCAATGAACGTTTCAGCACCTGCCATTTGGCGAAATCCTGCCACCGTTCTTTGTATGTATTCCTCCCTTTTTTCATCCGATGATGCCCAAATTATGACTGAAACATTTACAGAAACTAAGCTCTTATTCTCTGAACGCACTTCTTCCGTAAAATCATCAATCTCTACCATCTTAATTTTGTTGTCCTGAGACATCAAAAAATCAAGGTTTCGATTCAATTTTTGTTCCATATCCAAACTACTCAAAACCTTCTCTCTATCCTCAATTAGAATGTTTGTGGATAGTATGTGAGAGTAATCCATGTGTAACCCTAACGTATATACGTTATTTATCTCGACCCCATAATTTGACTTAACCGAATTAAAGACAACGCTCCCTTGTCCAATCATAGAAACAATGTTTACTTGTTTCTCTCCGATGCAAATTTTATCGGATTGAGCCGCAAAACTTCGATTAAATCCACCCTGATTTTTTTCAAAATCCAGATTAAAGTATTGTTGGTAGAAATCCATTAAACCCTCATTTTCCATTCGTTTACAATTGATTCCATAAACCGAAATCATATTGATAAACTCTTTGGTGGAGTGTTCTGCCATACTTACCGTTTTCAAAATATCCTCAAATGGATTTTTGATTAAACTCTCCCCCATTGCATACAGTGTATTAAATGCGTTGGTTTGTACTTGCTCCTGTCTTCCAAAACTCAGAAATAAATAACTTCTGTGATGAAGTATTTTTTTCTCATAAAACCGATTGACTGTTTTTTCTTCAAAGTATTTTAATCCACCTTTTTGTGGTAAATATTTTTTGTGAAAATAACAATCTAACTTTTGTACAGCCGCTTTCAACGGTAGGGATTTCAACGCATTGGCAAAGGCTTGATTAATGGAATCATATTCATTTCCCATTAACTTTTCCATCTCTACGGGCGAAACTTCAAACCCCACTCCTACCCTACCATCCTTGAAAATCAAGACGTTATCTTCAATGGAAAATATTGGCAAAACATCTTCAAATGTTTTTATCCTTTTTCTTGCAGACATCTTTATTCAAAAAGTTAGGGTTTGTCATTACTATTTTCTTAGGTTGCTTTAAGTAGAAACTTATTGCCGAAATCAGAAATGAAGGGTGTTTCCGTTTCTCTGCAATGCGTACAACGATAAGCAATCCAATGACAACAATAAATCCCAAAGTCGGTACAATCGGTGGTACAATAATTACCATTCTCAACAGGCTCATAAAGACTGTGAGTGCCACAAACGAAACTATCACAATTCCCAATTCTTGAAATTTCATCCCAAGAATTTTCGTAGGCTTTTCGAGCGATTTTCTAACGTGCATCTTTTAGAAGATTATCTGTTAAATGAACCACCATCACCACCAATTAATCCAGCCAAGTCCTCAATCATGTAATTGAAGAAAAACCAAATAGCGACACCAATAATAAGATAAATGAGATTGCGTACAGCACTTTGTGAATTGGTCATAAATCCAGATACCACTTTCACGATACCAATTATGAGCAGAATACCGAAGATTGCATTTCCCACTAAATAAAGAGTGTTCTTTATTTTTATAAGTGCCTGTGTAACGCCCTGTTGAGCAGCTACATCATGGGAAATCAATAAGATAGTTAAGAACAGTAGGGAGGACATTACGATTTTTCCTGACCTTACAGACATAGCCTTTTGCATGGCATTAAACTTTAAATGGGTTGAACAAAACAGAATTATCCCTTGATAATCCTCACTCTTTCAAATCATTAGGGTTCTTTTGTATGATAGTTTCTACTTAATATTTCGTAATGTGACTAAATAACGGTGGCTATTTTAACTTTATTTTATGAAGGTGTAAATATTTTATTAAATTTTTGTTAAATCCTCTATATTTTCAAATACATCAATTTTTTATATTATCTTTGTGTAATAATTATGATAGAAATAACAACAATAAATAACCGTACTGGCGTAGAAGTTTTGAATGAATTTCAACAATTTGTTCAAAATCTTACCACAAGTTTAAACGCTAAAAACCTTGAATTGAGGTTGTTACAGGAGATTTTAGGCGGTTCAATCAGTAATGTCCATAATAAAATTACGGGTAAACGCCAATGGACTTTTGAAGAGTTAGAGAAGCTGATGGACTACTTAAAAGTAGATAAAGGCTCATATTATAATTATTTGGCACTTTTACACAGTATTGAGAGTAGAATCAAAGAATCGGGGTATAAAAACAACTATATTCAAAAAAGAATTGGTATGGATGCTCAGATTTTTTACCGTCGTCAATCCAAACCCGAATTGTGGACTTTTGATGAATTAACAGAAATTTTTTCAATCATTGAGCGATAATTTACCCAATGATTGAAAACTAATTATTTAATAACATCAATGCTTGCCTTACTTTTTTAGCCTCACTATCGCCATCAATTAATCTTTCAATAAATTCACCAATGGTCATTTTCTTACGAGTGGCAACCAATTTTACTAATTCTTTATAGTCAGGGTCAAGAGCAATGTAAAAACGCCCGTCTCTCATACTGTCCATACGAGCTTCTTTTGCTTTACGCTTAACTTTTTTTCCCACAAGTTGAACTTGTTTCTCCCCCTCCCCTACTCCACTTTCTTGATTAGCTGGATTTTCAATATTAGTATTTTCAACGTCCTCAATTTTTGGAGCTTCTATGATTGTCAATGCAGGAGTTATCTTTTCTGTAACAACAATCTCTTCCTCAACTTTGGGTGATGCTACTTGAATAGCCTTTTCCTCCGTTTCCGAAAATTTCATTGCCTCTTTTGCCGTAGCCAAGACCTTATCTTTGGCAGCCCTTGAAGGTCTTGCAAATCCTGTACTTTTATTATCTTTTGCCATTGGTTATTTCTTCTTTTTGGTTGAAATCTTTAATTCAAACTTTTTAATAAATTCATCCACAAACGGTTTAAAGTCTGTTTTTCCATCTTTTGAATCTAATATTGACTTATTGGTACTGATTTGTTGAAAGACTTTTTTATCCTTGATAGGATTATCAAAAATGACTATTCCCAAATCCTTTGCGTATTCTGGAATGAAATCATTTTCTTTCCTACGACTTGATTTATTGAGAAAGCCAAAAGAATAAAAGGGTAGATTTTCCTCTTTTCTTATTTCGCCCAAACTTTCCACGATGTTCATAAATACGCCTGTGGACATCGTATCAGCAGTAGAAGCCACAAATGGAACAAGCATAGAATCACATACTGCCAGTACATCCACAATCATTTCATCATTTCCAGTCATACGAGGCATATCCAAAAATATTAAATCGTATGAATCAAAATGTTCTTCAATGACAGCTTCAATACTTTCGGGTGATGTTGAAATTACTTCAAACGGAAATACCTCAGTACCTTGCTCCCGCTCCATCGTTCTAAGGTCATTGATAGTTTGTTGAGCATCTGCATCAATAACTAATACTTTTTGGTTATAATCTATCGACAAAGCCCCTGCCAGCCAAAGCGTACAGCTCGTTTTACCGATTCCCCCTTTTTGATTTGCAATGCAAATAATTCTTGCCATGTTGAATAATTGTCTTGTTAAAAAGTAAAAATGTTGATTAGTCAATAAATTGATTAATCAAATTGTAAACAGTACAAATATACAAAAAGTAAAATTATAAAATAATCAATTTGACAATAATTTTATTTATCAACTTATTGACAATACAATTTATAAACTAATTTATAAATTTAAAAATCAAATAATTGATTAGTTTACAAATATACTATTTTACAAATTTAATAGTTTACTATACAATTTTTTAAATTATCAATTCGTTTAATATTTGATTTGTTGCTTTGTTTACAAATTATATTTTAATTTTATATTATTTTAAACCTAAATAGTTGTCTTGTTGAATGGTTGATTTGTTTACAAATTTACAATTAAATTAAAAGCGAATATACAAATAGAGTTCTTGGGAGTAATAAGACGAAAAAGGTTGAAAAATTAACTATAACGTAGAATGGAGCAACCAAAATATAACAATAATAGGGGTGAAGTCGTAAGTATTTTTGGCTGTTAATTGTTTACAATACAACTTGTTTATTTGTAAACAGATAAATATCAAAGGTTTCAATATTAAAGGAAGGATGTTCGTGTGCTTTTTTTTAGCAAGATGGAAGGATTTAACATAGTTAATCCTTTGATTATCAGCAACATAGTTGCTTTGTTTGTGTACGAAAGTGTCTAAGTGTCTGATAACCAAGGGGTAATTGTGTACAGAAAAAAACAAAAAATGGAAGCAAATGAATCAACAGGGGCGGTAAGGGTTGAGAAAACGCTTAAAACAAGGATAAAACGCCGTTCAGAGGAGTTATCCGTATCAATGCAAGAGTTTGTATCTCTTTCATGTTTGTACGTTTTAAGGTCAGGAATTGACCCAAGTAAAGTTGAAAAACAAGAAGGTTTAGATAAAGAAATGGCTAAAATGAGAAGTCAAATTTTTGGGTTTATGAAAAAACAAGAAATGGATTTCATAAAACCAATGGCACAAGCGATGCAAGAGGTAAGAATAAGGATAAATGAAATAGAAAATACCCAAAAAGCAATACAATTGCTTGCTTTTAAAAATAAAATTATGCAGGAAATTCAACTTTCGGCAAGCTATAAATTGAGTAATAATGATGAAGATTTTATAAAAAAATTATCTCATAAAATGCAGATAATTTTTGATGAAGAAATAGAAAAATTTACAACCGAAATGAAATTATAAAATGGTTACTCGAATATTAAAAACGAAAGATTCTGGAAACATAGTTTACGATAATAAAGGGAGTGTAGAGAGATTAGTAAACTACTTGAAACATGAAGCGAAAGAAAATAATTCGCCTGATATTTATTTCTTTAATCAGTCAGAAATAAATCTAAAACCTGATGATGTTTTAGATAAAATAGATAATAATATTAAAGGTGTAAAAACTACTGACTCAAAATTCTTTACCTTGATAATTAGTCCAAGTCAAGATGAATTAAATCATCTAAAAAATGATGAAAAAAAATTGATTGAATACACCCAAAAAGTAATGGAAAATTATGGAAATAATTTCCAATTAGGGAACGATAAGAAGATTCAAAAAGATGAATTAGTATGGTTTGCAACTATACATCAAGAACGTAAATTTTCGGGTACAGATGAAGCTGTAAAAGAGGGTTCTGCACGTTCAGGTACGCAAAAGCCAGGACTACAAACACACATTCACGTAATTGTGTCAAGGAGGGATGCAGAGCAGAAAATTACACTTTCGCCAGAAGGAAATCAGAAGAGGTTTTCAAAAGCCGATTGGACTTTAAAGAACATCAAAGATTTTAATTCGATGTTTGAATATCGTCCACCTAAAAACCTTGAATATGAAGAAAAAAAATTGAGGGAAAGAGTTGAAAATTGGTCCAAAAATTATCCTGATGTAGAAAAGCTCATTGAGATTGAGAAAGTTGTTAAAATAGCCAAAGAAAGAGGATTTGAAGGTGGATTTTATAGAGATTTAAAGAAGATTGAGCAAAAACTTGAAAACGGTGAGTTGATTCTTAATCCGTACCATATTTTAGCAGGGGAGAAGCCGAACCGAAAAGCCGAATATTTATCCGAAAAAATTGAGAAAATTAAAAACAACTTTGACTTAACTGATAAAGAATTTAATGCAACCGAAATTATGAGATTGGGTAAAGAAAAAAATTATAGTGATGAATTTTATAAAAGTTTAAGAAGCGTTGAAAAAGAGATTAAAGAAACGTGGGGAGTACCACAAAATTATTTAGAAAGATTGGGGAATACTAAAATTTATTCCACTCCAATCAATGAAAAAATCATCAATGAAAAAGTGGATAATTTATCGAAAGATACAAGCCAAGAGAAAATGATAAGTATTTCAAAAAGCGTTTTTGACATTGGTTATGAAGGAGATTCACCAGAAGATTATGTGAGAAAAAAGAAACGAAGAAATAATATAAATCGCCCTTCGTTTAACTAATGTAGTAGTTTGAATATCAACGATTTACCAATGGTAATTTTATGAATTCTCAAAACCAAATGGCGATTTATGGAATCGTTGTTATCCTATTTATCTTTGCTTTTGGCGAATACGCTTTACATTTTTGGGTTTTTACGAATCCTGCAAAATGGGTCATTATTGCTTTTAAATTCTATAAAAAAGGAGGAGTAGGTATTAGGATTTTATGTGTCATTTTGTACCCTCTTTGTTTTACTTTTCAGAATTCCACTCTACAAATCAACAATGATACGTTACATAAAAAGAACCACCGTAGAGATATAATTGGAACAACAGTCTTTGCCATTTCTGCCATTGCCTGGATATATATTCATAAAAATCCATACCCAATTTTTTTCTTTCCATTGTTATTTTTGGGTGTGCTAATTGGGGGGCTTTTTTTAGGAAATTTACTAAAAATTAAACCTGACAATCAGAAGAAAATTCCTAACGATAAAGAACCGATAGAAAATTCTTATTCGTTTTCATTTGCGGGTTCAAATGGTTCATGGGTAAACGTCCCCGACCCATTCAGAGGAATCTTAGTGATTGGGGCGGCAGGTTCGGGTAAGTCTTACAGTGTTGCAGAACCCATCATTGAGCAAACCGCTCAAAAGGGTTATTCGGGTATTATTTATGATTTCAAATTTCCTTCATTGACTGACTTTGCTTTTCACCAATATCAAAAGTTTGCTTCACAAATTGGTTTCTATGTGATTAATTTTCAAGACCTTGATAAAAGCCATCGTGTTAATGCACTTGACCCAAAATATATTCCAACGGCAGCTTACGCAGAAGAATACAGTACGGCAATTATTTCTAATTTAATGCCTGAGTCTATTCAAAAAAAGGATTTTTGGATTCGTTCATCAACAGCAATGCTTACCGCTACTATTTGGTATATGCGTAAACATCATCCCCAATATTGTACAATTCCGCACGTGGTTAATTTAATCCTTTCCGAAGATTACAACGATTTAATTAACTTATTCAGACAAGATTATGAATGTGCCGCCATCGTGAGAAGTATAATTACTGCCATTGACCAAAAAGCCAATGAACAAATTTCGGGCGTTATTTCTACACTCCAAATTGCATTGGCGAGAATTAATACCCAAGAAATTGCCTATGTATTATCAGGAAATGATTTTAGTTTAGACCTTAATAATCCCCAAAATCCTAAATTGTTATGTTTAGGAACAAGTCCATCTTTGGTAGAGGCTTTTGCTCCTTTGATTAGTTGTATTTGTACAGTCGCTCTTAAATCAATGAATCAACAAAACAAACACCACAGTTTTGTTTTGTTAGACGAAGCTCCTACGCTTTATATTCCTAAATTTGAGCAAATTCCTGCAACCGCACGTAGTAACAAAGTTGTTACAATTTTTATGGCTCAGGATTTATCTCAAATTGAGAAAAATTATGGAATGAAAGAGGCAGAAACCATCGTTTCCAATCTTAACAATCATTTTTATGGTCGTGTAGCTAATATTAAAACTGCCGAAACCGTTAGTAAAATTATTGGGAAAGCGGACAAAATTATCAAGACCGAAAGCCAGGGGAGTAATAGACCCACAAGCTGGTTTGAAACCAATCGTGGCTCAGGGTCAAGTAATCAAGGAATGTCTATCACTTTGCAGGAAAGACAGATTATTCAACCGCAAGACGTTTTTAATTTACAAGTAGGGGAGTTTATAGGGACAACAGTAGGAGCGAATAATCCCAATTTTTATACAAAATTGAGAAGGCAAAAATCTCTTGGTCGCAATCTTATAACGGTTAAAGGATTGCCAACGATTTCCAAAAACTACGATATTTTGTTAAATTTCAATCTGATAGTATCAGAATGCAAAGCAATTTTGAAGGGAATTGAGATAAATTAGTGTTGGAAAATCATAAATAAATTAGCCAATTTTGTTGTTTATGGCTGAGTGTTTTGCTTTCATCTTTTCCTTCAATGTCTGATTTTCAATTACATTTACATTTTTAAATTCATAATCATCTGGTAATTCAGCTTTTCTGACTTGGATTTTTGATTTCGTTTGAGATGATTTTGTTTTGTCGAGTAGGGGAGGGGAGTAGTCATTTTTTTCAATAAAACTTTGAGTTTCGTTTAATTGATTTTGAAGTATTTGAACCCTCATTTTTGAATTATTAGTTTCTTCTTGACGGTCATACGTTTCAAAATTTATGTCAATAACTTTTTGATTTTCAATGTTTTGAGATATTTTCCTATTCTTGTAAATATACCGCAGAGCATAGCCAAATCCCACGATTGCTAATGAGCATAATATTAGTATTATAATGTAACTATACATAAATTTCGTTTTAAGATAAACGGAAGATATTTTTCAAAATTGTTTTAAATCTTACACTATATTTTTAGGTTATGAAACTTACCCCAGACGGAAAACGGGATTGGAATTACTACAAAGACCGCATTGATTTTGTGGATTATGCAGAGCAACAAGGTTACGAAATCAATAGTAGGAAGACCAGTCGTAGTTATGTGGTGTTGCACCACACAACAAGTCAAGAGGTCATTATTATCTATAAAAATAAGAATACAGGCTATCAAGGCTATTTTAATCCAAATGATTCAAGGGACGAAGGTTCAGTGGTGGACTTTCAAAAATTTAGAAGTAATGGTGATTGGAAAGAAGTTTTTGCCAAATTAGACGGTTACTTGAATGAGTTACCGACTAATTATAATCCCAAAGTCAAGATTGAGCCTGTTGGTACGGTAAACCGTGAACAGGCTATCCAACACGAATTTCGTTTTTTGCCACTTACAGATGCTAAGTATTTGAATGATAGAGGATTGACTGATGAAACAATATTTTCGCCTGAGTTTCAACATCGTATCTACAACAAACATTTTTACGAAAATCAAAGAATCCACGTCAATATCGCCTTTCCGTTGAAAAATGAGACGGGTACGATTGCAGCCATCATTCGTAATGATGCTTATAATAAGATAGAAGAACCCAAAATGGATGCTTCTTGGATTAGTAATACCAAATATAAAGACGGTCAAACAGACCGTTTAGTTATTTCAGAAAGCCCGATTGATAGCCTTTCATTTCATCAATTGATGAAACCTAAAACGGATGAAAAGCGGGTTTATTTAGCTACCGCAGGTAATTTGAGCGAAACTCAACCTCGTTTTATTCAATTGGCAATTGATACGCTCAAACCCCGACAAATCATTCTGGCAAATGATAATGATAACGCTGGAATTAAACAAAATCTGAATCTGATTGGTACTTTGTCCCATCCAGATTCAGAACAAAGTCAGTATATCAAAACACATTTGAACCTTGTTCAAAATACCCACGCTTTGTTGTTGTTAAAGGTTAGCCATCCCAACCAAGAGGAAGGGGCTAAACTTTTAGAACAATTGAGTAATAAATTAACCGAAGATATTAACAAACATACGCCATCAGGTTTAGAACCCGATGCAAAAGCGGTTGTTACCCAACACGCTAAATTTGGTTCAGAGTTGGAAATACACTTCACAAATAACCGTCAGAACCTAATTCGAGTGGAAAAATCGTTATTAGAAGTTAAAAATTTAGATCGTTTTATTACTGTTAAAAGACCAGTTAATAAAGATTTTAATGAGGATTTAAAATCTTCCGAAAAACACCGTTTAGAACCTGTTTCGGATAATAAAAAAGAAGAGAAATTAATTGAAAATCAAGAGGTTAAATCTCTAAAAATAGGGCGTTAGATTGTACTTTTACAAGTACATATTTTTTCTTTCCAAGAAAAGGTAGTATTTTTAAGGTATAAAAAAAACCGTAGAACATTGCTCCCCAGCGTCATTCTACGGCATTGAAATAACAAGTTTTAATCAGAAGCAAAATGGTGCTTCTTAAATGCCCTGTAAAAATATGGAAAAAAGTGTTTCCATGCAAGCGGTTGAGCTAAAAAATGGCTTGCATAGTTGGATTGACCAAGTTCGCCTTGATAGAAATTTATTTCTCAATTTACCTGACATCAATCGTAGTTTCAACGATGATGCTACTTTGGCAAAAGATATAATTGTGTTTATGGCTCACCGCTATAAAGCTGATATTTTTGGTTATACTTCTTTTAACTTAAACGATTTTTGTGCTACGATGAAGTACAAAAAGCCTAATCTGAGTAAACTTCATCCTCTTTTTGAAGACCCCAATAATCGTCCACCGATGATTGAAGGTTACGAATTCAAATCAACATTTGATTACGTGATGTATCAATTGGCAGCAAATAATGTTCCTTTGTCAAGTGTTAAAAGTACCCAGATACCGACATTAAAGGCATTTAACGTTTCATTTATTCAAATTATTAGTGATATTAAAATAGTCTATGATACCCGAAAACCCCAAAATAAAATTTACTCATTGAGTTTAGGAAGGGGTTTTATGGAGAATCTGATAAATTTTTATGTGTCAATAAGTTTGACAGATTATATTTCAGTCGCTTCAAATAAACATAGTGGAAGAATCCGTAATCTTTATGTTTATCTGGCTGGAATGTTGCCAGTTTTGATTTACAATAAAAATACGGTTTTGACTCCTAATTTTGAAATGCTTTGTGGCATTGCAGGAATTGAGGATAAAGAACCCAAGCACAGGAAACAGCGATTGATTAAGTATTTAGAAACTATAAGGAACAATACTACCTTAAAATTTGACCCTCAATTTATTGTCGGGAAAGACCAAAAACAAGCCTATACTATCAATTTGACTTTTGATATGGCTAACGTAAATGTGGAAAGTATTAAAAAGAATATGTATTTCAAGAACATTTATGATTCATTTAAAGAGGCTTATCATAAACGTTTCCCTGATAAACTTGATGATTTTGAACATTTCCAAAATTGGCTAACGGATAGAGAAAATGACCAAGCGATAAAGGATAAAGTTATTCGAGATGCACACCGACAGACTTATATGAATTCTGAAAAGGACGTAAGCGAAGACCAACAATTGCAATTTATGATGTCAGAATTTTTACATAATTTGAAAAAATAACGAAAAGGAGGCATTGCCTCCTTTTTTAGTTTTAGGGCTACTTATCCACACAACCATTATAAGATTGCGACTGAAAGTAAATTTACCGTTATAAGATTGCGACCCAAACTATACCTACCGTTATAAGAATGCGACTTACCATTATAAGATTGCGACTTTACAACCAAAACCGTTATAAGATTGCGACTTACCGTTATAAGATTGCGACTTTTTGATGAAAAATACCCATACCATTATAAGATTGCGACCCAAAAAATAATACCATTTATTCTATCCATTGTTTCAAAATAGGCTTTTTGGAATATTGACCATTATAAGTTTGCGACCATATATGTATTTTTATCTATCCTTTATATAATAATAGACTTAGGGGAAAAAAAGTCAGGGTTAAAAATTAATTTCACGTGAAAACTACTATTTTATATTGTTTTTGTGAAAAAATACTTGTATCTTTATATCAGTTAAAACAAGTATTAATCATCTTAAAAACTCCCCATTTAAGAAAATGCAAAAGCAAGGAAAAAAGGCAACCCAAGCAGTTGTAAAAACTCCCGAAACAACACAAGCACAAGCAAGTGTTAGTCAAACCAATGAAAACGCTCAATTGAGCCGTGTGGACGTTCAACAAAAAGTAACGGATTTTATCATCCGAAGATTAAAAGAAGGGGTAATCCCTTGGCAAACTCCCTTTAAAGGTTATTGCGTTCCTCAAAATTACGTTTCTAAAAGACCCTACCGAGGAATTAACACTTTGTTATTAGCATCCTTAAACTACGAAAATCCTTATTTCTTAACCTTTGACCAAGTAAAGGAATTAGGCGGAAAAGTTAAAAAGGGAGAAAAAGGTATTCCAGTTGTATTTTGGAAAATGTTGGATAATAAAGAAACCAACACCAACCGAGAAGGCGAAGAAGTAACAGAAAGAAAGCCAATGTTAAAATACTATTACGTTTTTAATGTAGCACAGACAGAGAATGTTGAGTATAATTTTCCTAAGCCAGTTGAGTTTAAAGAAAGTGATACTATTATAGCAGGAGAGAATATTTATCTCAATATGC
>JAAFJP010000037.1:0-21086 GCA_013298125.1 Cytophagales bacterium
TGTCGATAAGCTATTTGCCCAAGCAATGGATTTGGCAAAAGCGAACCGTTTTTCATTAGCCATAGAATCTTATCAGAAATTATTGGCAAAAGACCCAGAGCATTTTGGGGCTTTACTGGGCATTGGTGATTGTTTCCTGCCAATGGGCGAATTTAAAAGTGCCATCCAACATTATCAGCAAGCAAAAGCGGTAAATAAAATTTCGGACTTGCCAGATTTACACATCGGGATTGCCTACATGGACGAGGAGGAATATGATACAGCCATCGCACATTTTCAGGAATCCATAAAGATAACTAAGTTGAATCCTTCGGCTTGGAATTATTTGGGAATGTGCAATTTTTATAAGGATGATTTCTCGGCGGCGGTTGAGGCTTACACAAAGGCAATTGCCTTACACAACTATCGTTTCCCAATCTTGAACAAGGCTCTATATTTAGCCAACAGAGCTGAGGCATACATTCAGTTACAAGACAAAGTATCTGCCCTTAAAGACGTAGAAACTGCCCTGAAAATTGATAGTAAATATGATTGGGCTTTGGAGGTAAAGAAGATGATAGATTAAGTGTAAAATATTCGAGAAAATGTCCAAAATAGCCGTAATCATCAGTAATTCCGTAAACTTAACAATGTCTATACAAGCTATTAGACAATATATTAACGTACCAATCGCCGAATTAAAAGAAAAAATAGCCCATAAACAAGCTGTTTATATACCTACTCTTTTTCAAAACGATAAAGAGGAAGTAGCTAAAAATCTAATGGGAATTATCAATAGTTGTGAAGCATTAGGCGATACAATTAAACTATACGAAGTCTGGGACGACATAGATTATGACCCAGAAGAAGAGGTAGATTTTAAAAGAATTTCTAAGGAGTATCTTGAAAATATTTTAGGGGAAGATAGAAATTATTAAGGAATGAGTTTGTCTGTATGAATCAATCTATTAGGTTATTTTTTGGGTTAAAATGACTACCGTTAGAAATACAGATGACAACAAAAAATTATACCTGAAATTATTTTCATAACGAAAAAATCTCTCAATAAAATAATTTAAACTATTTTTAGTTAATAATTTGTTGTAAATTAGGATAACTAAGAGAAAAAATCGAGATATGTTAATAAGATTCACCGTTTCCAATTTTCTTTCGTTCAAGGACGAAACAGAATTTAATATGCTTACGGGCGATGTGAAGCGTCACCCACATCACGTATATAAGCGTGAACATATAGACGTATTGCGGGCAGCGGCAATTTATGGAGCAAATGGGGCTGGGAAGTCTAATTTGATAATGGCGATTTCGTTTTTGAAATACTTAATTGAAGGTGATGATTTTTTAAAAAGTTCGCCAAAATTTGGGCTTTCAAAAGAGTGTGTCAACAAGCCTTCTAAATTAGAAATTGAGGTTGAAATAAACGGAGTTATTTACGCTTATGGCTTAGTGTTCGACAATATAAGGATAAGAGAAGAGTGGCTTTATAAAGTTAATTTTGGAAAAGATGATGAAATGATTTTTGAGCGAGAAACAGATGAAAATTTAAAACATCATTTGAAGTTAGCGAGTAAATATTTACAAACAGATAAAGGTAAATATTACGTTGAATTCTATGAAGAAACATTAATAAATGCTCATTTTACTTTTTGTTCATCAATACAGAAAACTAAGGCTATCGAAGAAGTAAATATCTTACTTAACTGGTTTAAAGAAGATTTAGTAATAATTCTACCAGATACTAAAATAGAATCATTAATAAGAGATATTTATTTATCAAAAGACTATTCTGAGTGGTTTAGTAATGTATTAAAAAAGCTTGATACAGGTGTTGAAAATCTTAGAATACAAAATGTTAAACCTAACTTTCCAAGCAATGAGTTTGATAATATTCATAATGAAATAAAGAAAATATTAGTTGATAGTCCAAGTACATTTACAACTTTTCAACAAGGCAATAATTACTTTGGAGCTATATTAGAAAATGAAGAAATAATTTACAAAACATTGGTTAGTGAGCATCAGGGAGACGATAACCAACCAGTAACATTCATGTTATCTCAGGAATCTGATGGTACTCAGAGATTATTGGACTTTATTCCAATAGTTAATCAATTAGAGAAAATAGAAACGACTTTCATTATTGATGAAGTAGATAGAAGCATTCATCCATCCCTTTTAAAAACTTTTATCAAACTTTTAATGGATATGAAAGAAACAAAAGGGCAAATTATCTTCACTACCCACGAATCAAACCTTTTAGATTTAGATATTTTCAGACAAGATGAAATTTGGTTTGCTGAGAAAAATAAAGAAGGAGCTACTGAGTTTTATCCATTATCAGACTTTAAACCACGCTATGATTTAGACATTAGAAAAGGCTATTTGAATGGTCGTTTTGGAGCAATTCCGTTTTTAGGTGATTTAGAAAAATTAAATTGGAACAATCATGCGGAAACAAAATAGAGCCTATAAACGTAACGAACCGTATCGTGATTCATCCTTTTTTGTGATAGTTTGTGAAGGTATAAAAACGGAGATTGACTATTTTGAAAACTTCCAACAGATTGAACAACAGAGAGTTAAACTTGTACCCGTTGCTCCTGATGAAAATAAGTCTGCCCCAAAATGGGTTCTTGATAAAGCTACAAAAATTTCCGAAGAGCTGCTTTTGAAAAGTGAAAATGATGACCAACTCTGGATTGTTACTGATACTGACAGATGGAAAACAGAACATTTGAGAACCATTCAAGACGCTTGCGAGCAAACAAAAAACTGGAATTTTGTAGTCAGTAATCCATGTTTTGAGGTTTGGCTTCATGCTCACGTACAGGATTTAGAAAATCTTTCAGAAGGTAGCTCTTGCCAAAGTTTGAAGAAAGAATTTAATCAATTTAAAGTGGATGGGCTGTTTTCTCAACCGGTCCAAACTGCACCATTAGCCATCGAAAGAGCCAGACGTGTAGATATTTCTCAACATTTTATTCCCGATTCTCTCCGTACGAAAGTATATTTGTTGGTCGAAGAACTAATCAAAAGAATTGGAAAACAATACCCCACATAACCCCGAAGAATATCAAGGCGAAATCACCGTCTTTGCCGACGTGATTATCCCCGTCGCTATTCCAAATTTATATACTTATCGTGTGCCTCGTGAACACGCTGCGAGCATCTGCGTGGGGGCGAGAGTTATTGTACAATTTGGTAAAACGAAGGTTGTAACGGCAGTTGTGGCAAAGTTACATAACTCCCCACCCGCCAAATATCAGGCAAAATATGTGCTTGAATTATTGGACGATTCGCCTTTGGTTACGCCCCAACAAATTGAGCTATTCCATTGGATTTCAGACTATTATATGTGTACAGTCGGCGAAGTACTGAATGTGGCATTGCCTTCTGGACTCAAAATTTCGAGCCTTTCAAAGGTTCAGTATAATCCCGAATTTTCTTATCCCGAACTCCTCACGGAACGTGAAACCGACATCATCGAAGAACTGAAAAAGCATCAATCTTTGAATTATGATGAACTCGCCCGTTTTGCCGAAGTCAAGAATGTTTATCATATCATCAAGTCGCTGATTCAGAAAAAAGCGATTATTGTTTTTGAGGAAGTTCGTGAAAAATATTCGCCCAAAATTCTCAAAAAAGTACGACTCAACGCTTTTTATGAAGATGAAAATTATCTAAAACCGCTTTTGGGTGAATTAGAAAAGAAGCCTAAGCAATTAGATGTTCTCTTGAATTATCTTCGTTACGTACCCGTATTGCGTTCGCCCGAATTGAATCGTAAAGGCTTGGAAAAGAGTGCTTTAACCAAAGCCGAAGTCTCGGATAGTGCCATTGCAACTTTATTGAAAAACGGTATTTTAGAACAATTTGAAATCGTGGTGAGTCGCTTTGAAGAAGACCTTGATTTTGTAGAAGCTCCTACGCCAATCCTCTCTGAATCGCAAGAAAAGGCTTTTTCTGAAATTATGAATAGTTTTCAGGAAAAAGATACCACCCTCTTGCACGGGATTACGGGGAGTGGAAAAACGGAGGTTTATATCAAATTAATTGAACAGGTTTTGGATAGTGGTTCGCAGGTTTTGTACCTCTTGCCCGAAATCGCTTTGACGACCCAAATCGTGGTGAGACTACGGAAAGTTTTTGGTGACAAAATGGGTATTTACCACTCACGATTCTCTGATAATGAGCGAGTTGAGGTTTGGAAAGGCGTTGTTTCGGGTAAATTTCAATTCGTGATTGGGGTACGTTCTGCCGTGTTTTTGCCTTTCAATAATCTCGGTTTAATCATCGTGGACGAAGAACATGAGACTTCTTACAAGCAATTTGACCCTGCCCCACGCTACCACGCCCGTGATGTGGCGGTTGTGATTGCCCACCGACAAAAAGCCAAAGTTTTGTTGGGTTCAGCCACGCCTTCCATCGAAAGTTTTTATAATGCCCAAACCAATCGTTACGGTTTTGTGGAGATGAAAGAGCGTTTTGGAAGTACACAACTACCTGATATTGAGCTAATTGATATTAAAGTAGCTCGTAAACAAAAGATGGTCAAAGGAGATTTTTCTAACCTGATGTTAGACCGAGTGGCGTTGAATTTAGAGCAAAAACAACAGACTATTTTCTTCCAAAATCGCCGTGGATATTCGCCTTATATTCAGTGTGAAGACTGTGATACGATAACGTCGTGCAATAATTGTGATGTCAGTTTGACCTATCATTACAACGGTCAGGAGTTGCGTTGTCATTATTGCGGACACCACGAACCCATGCCTCGGACGTGTCAGGCGTGTGGGTCTGCCAAGTTGCGGACAAGAGGATATGGTACTGAAAAAATTGAGGAAGAATTACAAATCATCTATCCAACCGCCAAAATCGCCCGTATGGATTTGGACACTACTCGTACAAAATCTGCCTTCCAGACTTTGATAAATGAGGTCGAAAGTGGGGGTGTGGATATGCTCGTGGGTACGCAAATGGTAGCAAAAGGGCTTGATTTTGAGAAAGTTAGCTTGGTTTGTATCTTCGATGCAGACCGTATGATTCACTTTCCAGATTTTCGTTCTTCCGAAAGAGCCTTTCAATTATTGACCCAAGTTTCGGGTCGGGCGGGGCGGAGAGGTACGCAAGGGAAGGTGTTGATTCAGACGAATAATCCTTCTCAAAAAATCTTGAAACAGATTATTGAAAACGATTACGTAGGACTTTATACTGACGAAATAAAAGAGCGTGAAGATTTCCAATATCCACCCTTCACCAGACTTATTCGCTTGACAGTCAAACATATAGACCAACCTATTTCTGAAAAAGCCGCTATTGAATTAGCCACTAAATTATCCGAAAAACTCAGCAAACAACGAGTTTTAGGTCCAGAAAAACCGATGGTCGAGCGAGTGAGGAATCTGTTTTTATATGAAATAATGATAAAATTAGAAAAGACCCTCAACCTCAAAGCCGCCAAAGCCTTTGTGGCGGAAGAAGTGATGAATATTCAGTTGTCGAAGAATTATAAGGGTATTCGGGTTGTGGTGGATGTGGATTGTGGGTAGGATTTGCACCAGCATAAATTATTGATAATCAAATTGTTAATTCTTGAAATAAATAAAACCATGAATTTTGAAAACCTAATCGCCTCGATTACCACAACCGACCATGTATTAAAAACAGAAGCGGTTAAAGCCATCAACAAAGCCCTCACAGCCCGCAATTGGTTGGTGGGCTTGTATATCGTAGAGTTTGAACAGCATGGAGAAGACCGTGCTGAGTATGGGGTAAAACTTTTAGACAGTATTGCATTACAAATAGATAGCAAAGGTCTATCTGCACGTAATCTCAAACTTTTTCGTCAGTTCTACTTGGCTTATCCTGATTTGGCTCAACCTATAAAAGGTTACCTTTCTTTGAGTTTTAACTCAAAAAAACTATTCCCTACAATTGTGCAATCAATGATTGCACAATTACAAGTTACTGAAAATCAGGATTATAGACTAAATCCACAAGAGATTTTTGATAATCTTTCTTACACACATTTGATAGAGTTAATCCATATCAAAGATCCTCTAAAACGTACCTTTTACGAAATTGAATGTATAAAAGGGGTTTGGATTCAGCGAGAACTCAAACGCCAAATTCATTCACTTTATTTTGAACGAATGGGTTTGTCTGAGAGTCCCGAGAAATTGGCAGAATTGGTGAAACGTAAGAATATCCCTGCAACGCCAATTGATTTAATCAAGGATGAACACATCTTTGAATTTATGGGGCTGCCTCATAAAGTACTGGAAGAGTCAGAACTTGAAAGTGCTTTACTTGACCATCTGCAATCTTTCATGCTTGAATTAGGACATGGTTTTTGTCTGGAAGCAAGACAGAAAAGAATCTTGATTGGAGAAGAATATTACTATGTGGATTTAGTATTTTATCATAAGATACTGAAATATCAGATATTGATTGATTTGAAGGTAGAGAAATTTAGCCATGCTCATGCGGGACAAATGACCACATACTTAAACTATTTCAAAGAAACCCAAATGACCGAAGGTGATAATCCTCCAATTGGGATTGTGTTGGTAACTGAACAAGATAAGGCTTTGGTTCATTTTGCTACTGCGGGAAATGACCAATTATTTATCAGTAAATATCAAACTTATTTACCCACAAAAGAACAATTAGAAGGTTTTGTAAGAAAAGAAATGGAGCTTTTAAGTTAAAATAAAAAAGAACTTTTGGAATGAATAACACAATGATTATCAGTGTATTATTCATTCCAAAAGTTCCTTTTCACATTCTACCGAGGACCTCTACCCCCAGCATTTCCATTATCCCCACTTCTTGGAGCATCCGAACGATTATTAGGCTCAGTTCTTTGTGGACTATCATTTCTTCTACCTTCCGAATTTCCACTACCATTATCCGAACGGTTATTAGGCTCCGTTCTTTGAGGAACATCACTTCTTCTTCCTTCTGAATTTCCACCACCATTATCTGAACGATTATTAGGCTCAGTTCTTTGAGGATTATCGTCTCTTCTATTTGGCGTGTATATCCCACCATTATCCGAACGGTTATTAGGTTCAGTTCTTGGAGGAATATCGTTTCGTCTATTATCCGAACGATTATTGGGTTCTACTCTCTCAGGGGTGTCGTTTCTTCTGCCTTGCGAATATCTACCACCGTTATCTGAACGATTGTATGGGCTTTCTATTCTATCATTCCTTCTTCCATTATTGCCTTGCGAGTTTCTACCATAATAATCATTTCCTGATTGGCGGTTTCTGTCATTATCATAATGCTTTTTCCACTGTCCATAATTTTTATCATAACGACTACCGCCACGATTATTCCCTCTACGTTCATAATATCTTCTATCTGAATAATATCTGCGGGCATTGTGGTTGTCACGATGCGAGTACCAACCATGATAATTTGGGCGAGGGGAATAGCCTAACCTGATGCTTCCAAAGCCTCTTTTGTCGAATCTGAAAAAATCATATCCACCCTGATAAAACCATCTGTTATACCCTCGGCGGTCATATCCATAAACATCAAAACCGTAGAAATTACGGTCATAATCGTTCAATTCAATGCCCAGACACTGATTTAGATAAATGACATCATCCCAAATTTCTTGCTGTTCCCAACCACTAAAAATCCCGTCGGCTTGATATACGTATTCTTTTCGTTCTACGTCTTCTAACCTACGATAGAGTCTGTTTGATTCGTTTTGGGTAATGAGTCCACGCTGAATACCATTACTGATTTGTACACGTATGTCCCAATGCCAATCAAAATCATTGTCGTAGTAATATCTATCATCATTATACGCATAATCTCGATTATCGTATTGAGCATTGATAGATGTAACGGTTGCGATAACCATCATCAAAGCAATCATGTATTTTTTCATGGCAGTATTGTTTTAATTGTTCGTAAGTAAATTCCTATCGGTTTGACACTTAACTTCTTTGTAACCCCTATTTTACCTCACCCCCAGCCCCTCTCCCGTGGAGAGGGGAGCTTTACTGAGTTGAATACTCCCCTCTCCACGGGAGAGGGGCTGGGGGTGAGGTTTTGTGCTTTCTACTTAATACCCATTAGAACCCAAAAACAAGAAAAGTATTATTAACGATTTGTTAAGGTGATGTTAATGATTGTTAATGGTGTCAAAAACACTATTCTTCGTTAAACTTTGCGTAGCATACCACTCACTAAGTAATATGCTCATTGTGATATTTTGAAGGATAAAACTATTAATTTACAGTTCAAAACGTACCACAAAACCCATGACCAGAGTAATTGTTGTTGAAGACCATCAGATTTTATTGGAGAGTATCAGCCTGTTAATCAGCACGATACCCGATATTGAATTGGTCGGCAAAGCCTCAAACGGACAAAAAGCCTTGCAGATTTTAGAAAAAGAATCGGTAGATTTGATTGTCTCGGACGTACAGATGCCTGTGATGAATGGGGTGGAATTGGTCTGGAAAGTGAAGCAACAATATCCCAAAATAAAAATCTTGATGCTAACTGTTTCGGAAGATGCTCAGACGATAAAAGATGCCCTACAAGCGGGTGCAGACGGTTTTATTTTTAAATCTGCCGAAAGAGAGGAGTTAGAAGATGCCATCGTGAGCATTATCAACAATAAAAAATATTTCAGTGACAAAGCCATTTTGAGTCTTGCCGAAGCAAATAACGAAGTATTTATTTCTGAAAAAGAAGCTTTGAAAGGTATCTTGACAGAGAGAGAAATCCAGATTTTGAAACTCATTGCACAAGAATATTCAGGCATCCAAATTGCCGAACAACTTTTCATTAGTCCCACCACCGTAGAAAGTCATCGAAAGAATTTATTTTCAAAAATTGGAGTCAATACGAGTGTTGGCTTGGTCAAATATGCGATGAAGCATGGGCTTTCTTAGAAAAAATATCTGTGTGACTCAGTCTGAATCAGGATTACAGGATTTAAAGATGAAGAGGATAAATATTACATAGTCATTAGCATTAAATATAGTTTAATCTTGAATTAGGTTACGAAGGAGAAAACTATATCCTATATATCCTAAAATCCTCTAATCCTGATTCAGACAAAATAAAATATCCTCAAAATCCACCACAAAAACCCCTAAAATTAAGGATTGATTAACGATAGTTCCCTCCGCTAACTTTGTATCAGTAAATTCATTTACCCAAAACCAATAATTCACAAAGTCATGCAAAAAACTCTCTTATCTCTCTCGGTATTAATTGCTGTGATATTTACATTTTCGTGTAATACAGCCGTTGAGCCATCATCCAAAAACAGTAGCTCCAAAGTAGCTACCGTTACTACCCAAAAGGTTATTCTTTTGTACGGTAATTATTCGCTTATAAATAACAATAAAGACATCAAATTGATTGATGGGAATAATTCTTTAATCTTGCCAGTATCATCATTGATAGATGGTAAAGCACTTTTTGGAAGCAATCCCAACAATATTTTTAATGGGGCATTGCTTTTCAAGAATCAAGGAACTGTTTACACACAACTCAATAATTTTCTAAAATTATCAGGAGGGGGGTATTCATCGAATGTTTTAGACCCAAGTTTATTTTCAATAAAAACTCCGCCTTTGAATCCTCCTGGTTGTGGCGTTGGTGGTTGCCCTGGAAGACCCTCTTTCCAAATGTCCACTTTTGAAATAAATGTTGCAGTACCAGTTATTGTTGAAGCAACTACGCTTTAAAGCATAAAATACCTCTCAATTTAAGTTGAGAGGTATTTTTATATTAAAATGTGTGCCTTCTTTATGGTTAGATTCAATAGTGAAACTTCCATTCAAGGCTTCAATTCTTGATTTGATATTGCCCATACCTTGACCTAAACCATCACCCAATCCAACTCCATCATCATTTACTTGAAGACTAAAAATATCGTCTTGATTCATCATCGAAATTGTGGCTTTGGTAGCTTCTGAATGCTTGATGATATTATTGATTAATTCCAAAGCGATACTGTAAACGTTCAGTTCAATCTGTACGGGCAAACGTTGTTCCATCCCTTTGGATTGAAGACTGAATGAGAGTTGTTTATTGAGATTTATTTTCTCCAACAATTGCTCAATCGTATGCAAAAGCCCATCTTTTTCTAAGCCCGCAGGCATGATATTGTGCGAAATATTCCGAACTTCTGAATACGCACTTTTTATCATTTCCCGCACATTTTGATAAATCTTTTGGTCGGTTTCGGTCAGCGTTTTGCCACTGATTGCCTGCATAGACATATTCACGGCGGATAATAGACTACTTACGTTGTCGTGTAATTCGGACGCAACTCGCTTACGTTCAATGCTTTGTCCTGTAAAAAGAGCCGTTTTTATTTCTTCATTTTTATGAATAATCTCATTATTGGCAAGGGCTAATTCTTGTGTTCGTTGTGTTACTCGATATTCCAAATTTTGATTGGCATTTTCTAATTGTTCCTGAGCCAACATAATTTGGGTTCTCTGCGACTCAATTTGTCGGTTTTTAAGGTTCAATTTTCGATTATTCCAGAACAAAACACCCGCCAATGCTAAGGCTAAGACTCCTCCCAATAGAAAGAGATTGCGAGTTTGAGAAATTTGTTGTTTCTGTGTTTTTTCTTCTAATAATTCGATATTCTGTTTTTGTAACTGACTCTCTTTCAGTGTATTATCATATTCAAATTGCAAAGAACGAATACGGCTTTGGCTACTTTCTTTGGAAAGACTATCATTCAAAGACATGAACTTTTCATGATATTTCAAGGCTTCCGAATCATTCCCTTGTGCTTTATAAGATTCATAAAGTAATCTATAAGAAGTTGGTAAATAGTTCTCTCCGCCTTCTTTTTTAATCGTTTTTTGAGCTGTCAGAATAATTGAGATTGCCTGATTATATTTTTTTTCACCTACCAAAACTTCGGCAATATCTATTTTAGTGGTGGCATAATTGATACTTTGTGGCTCGTAATATTTGAGTAAATCGTTGAAAACAATATACGCTTTTTTGTAATTTTTCATCGAAGATTCTACATGACCCAAAGCATTCAAACTAACGGCTATAAAATCTTTATCATTGGCTTTTAGTGCTGATGTTCGTAATTCTTGGAAATATACTTTTGCCTTGACGAAATTATTACTATTCAAATAAATCACCCCCATATTGCTTAAACTCGCCCAAAGTTCATTATTATCTTTCCGCTTTTTTGCCAGTAATAGGGCTTCATTTCCAAATTTTAAGGCTTTTGAATAATCCTCTAAGCTAATGTATGCTTCGGTTAGATACCGTTTACTATCCAAAATCCGTTTCTCATCTTTACTTTTTTCAGCCATCCCGAGGGCTTTGTAATAGTTTTGGGCAGCCATAAAATGATTGCCTTCCAAGCCATACAAATACCCAAAATAATTATAACTATGAATGATATTAGTTTCAATACCTCTCTTTTCAGAAATCTCTAAAAGTCTCTTGGTATAAATCAAAGCCGAGTCTGTATTGATAAACGTATAGTGATACATCAAGACTTTCGCCTTCCTCGACCACATGGTGTCACGAGTGTATGAATCAGGCATTTCCTCAATTTTTTTCAACTCACCTTTCAATCGGTCAATGGTTTCTCTTTGTCCGAAGGTGGTGAGGTTGGTGAGGTTTGGATGATGTGTTTTCATGGGGGTTAATTTTAAAATATCCCTAAAATTAGGGATACGATTTCCCCTAATTTAAGGATTTACATTGGTTTGGGTTGTGATGAAATTTGTATTGTCAAACATACCTCACAAAGCAATGATAACTCAACTCAATAATTCCAGATTTTTCTTGTTGCCCAACAAGCACAAACGGAAAGACAAAATTCCGTTCGACGATATTCTTTATCTCCAAGGCAATGTCAATTATACGCTCATTCACTTGTATAACGGCAAAGTGAAAATATCACCCCGAACCCTACTGTATCATATTCAACATTCATTAAACGATTCTTTCGTTCGGATTCACAGGGCATATTGTGTCAATAAAAGACACGTGAAAGATACACAAGAACTTGATATAAAGCACATTACGCATCTTTTTTTGAAAGACGAAACGCAATTGCCCGTCTCTCGAAGAAAGCGAAATTCTTTGAATGGGCTGTCGGCTGTCGGCAATCAGCTATCGGCTTTCAACTCATGAATTTTGGCTATTAGCTTTAAAATAGCCGACTGCCGAAAGCTGAAAGCCGATTGCCCCTTAAAATCAATTATTTCAACCATCAAAAAGCTAATAGCTGAAAGCCGATTGCTGAGAGCTGAGAGCCGACAGCCAATAGCCCAAATCAAATGAAAAAGATTTATTACATATTGACTTTCTTGCTGTGTATATACGTACAAACAGCCAATGCCCAAATGGGTGTAAATTCTACGGGTGCGGCACCAAATGCGGCAGCTATGTTAGACGTTAGGAGTTCTGATAAAGGTTTTTTGATGCCACGAATGACCACAACTCAGCGTGATGCCATGCCTGCAATTGCTGATGGTTTGATGATTTATAATACCAGTAAGGCAGAAATTGAAGTTTATAGGGGACTTGCGGGATGGAAAACCGCCAGTAGAATGGGAGTTCCTTTTGTCGTTTCTGGCTCGCTTACATTAGGGGGTAGTGGCGTAGTAGATGCCACTAATTTAGGTACAGGCGATGCTATTAGTGCTTATGCTTCTGGTGGTTCAGGAGTGTATAGTTTTGGTGGCACAACGGGTGTTTATGGTGGAACAATTTCTGGTAATGGTACAGGTGTATATGGTCAGACAAATACATTCAGAGGCGTTTGGGGCAGAGGACTCACCACGGGCGATGGTGTTTATGGAGACGCTTTAACTGGCAAAGGAGTTTATGGACTTACAACAAGCTCAGGAATTGGGGTTTATGGAAATGCTACTACAAGTGGAGTTGCCGTTTATGGAGACGCTAATACAGGCGATGCAGGAGTTTTTAGAAGTGGGTCTGGGTCAGGTGTAGATACTTATTCAACAAGTAGTTATGCACTCATCGCAGGGAATAGCTCTGCAACTATTCCTGTGGCACAATTTGCTAATTTATCAGGTGGAACAGCCATAGAGGCAATTGCCAGTACAGCTATAAAAATTACAGGGGCAATTAAAGTTGCGGGTGGGAGTTCTGCACCCGCCTTTAAGATTGTTTCAAGTGCGGGTAATGTAATCTTAAATCAACTTATCATTCCAAATACAACCCTTGCCAATAATGCTACTGATATTTTGATGGTAACGCATGATTATGGCTCTGGTGGTCCTTACTTAAATAAAGCCTACGGTGTTTTTTGGAGTGGCTCAAATTGGAGAATTTATTTGGAAGATACTTCTGCAATGCCCGTCGGAGCAACTTTTAACGTGTTGGTTATCAAGCAATAAAAGGCTATTGGCAATTAACTATCGGCTGTCAGCTTCGTAATCAAATCTTAGATTTCCATTGGTAAAATATATCATTAATACACAAAGGCTTTGCATTTTGTAAAGCCTTCACTTTTAAACTTAACAAATATGAAAGCATCCCTTTTTTCTCTCTTAATCCTTTGCAGTATTTTATCATGCTCAAAATCAAGCGACCCGTCGCCCACAGGCACAGGTTATGTCTCCATGAAAATCAATGGTGTGGAATGGAAAAGTAGTGCAGGAGCTGGGGCACTTTCATCAGGAGGTTTTTCGGGAACAGGTGCATTGGAAGTTACGGGCGGTAAAGATGTCATTGCCATAATTTTAGGTAATTCCAACAATGTCGGAACAGTCTATAAATTTGAAGACAACAATGAACGCCTTTTTCAATTCTCTCGGTCAGCTCCCAAATTGAGTTATTTCATTGGCAAAGACACAAAAGGCTCTTCGGGAACATTGACCATTACCAAAACGAAAGTCGTGGGTACAATTACCTACGCAAATGCCACCTTTGCGGGTACAGCCGTTGGTACAGATGGAAGTAAAATTGTGATTACGGAGGGTAAAGTCGTTAACGCTGAGGTAGAGTAATTTTAAACTCGTCCATAAAAGTGTGAATTTTAACACAAACTCGTACGAATAAATGTAAAATTTCACATTTATTCGTACGAATTTGTGTTTTCTGACCTCCTTAATCAAAAAGAGACGTTGAATTTTCAACGTCTCTTTTTGATTTTATTTCTTACTAATTTCACGAGTCATCAAATCAATTAGCTCTTGCGGAAAAACGGTCTCAGAAAGTTCTTTCTCAGCTCTTTTTAGTTTTTCCTTGAATATAACTTTACCCACCAAATGGTCAAGGGCTGGATTATATGTTGGTTTTGTAGGCTCGTAAATTTTCATTACTTACTAATTTCACGATTAATAAAATCAACTATCTCTTGTGGAAATATTGTTTCAGAAAAAGTTTTTTCAGCTCTCTCTAACTTTTTCTTAAATAAAATTTTTCCTTTCAACTCATCAAGTTGAGGGTCATAAATACTTCTTACACGAGTATTTTTTGATTTTGTATTTACAGTTGCCGTTTTCATGATACTAATGTAATTATCTTTTTTTGATTATCAAAAAGGCGTTGTATTTTTTCCCTTTTTCAAATAACTCTAATTTATTTCCAATACGTCCAAGGACATTGGCTACTTCATTTATTTCTGCAAAAAAACGTTCTAATTTCTTTTGATATAGGTATGTTCTTAATCCTTCCTGATTTTCTGGCTGACTTCCTTCAAACCAAATAAAAGCATCGGGATTGTACTCCCAAAAATCCAAAGCTGTGTTGGCAACGGTGGATAATATCTTATTCATATCACCATTATCGCTTGTTACTTGATCACTAAAATCGTCCGTATCAGGAATTAAATCGCCAAAAGCTAAATTATAAACTTCAATGTATGGAGGAAATCCTAATTCCATTACCTTGAAGGTTGGGAATTTTTCGTAAGCAACTACTTTTTCAATGGTTGTTTTACCAATGCTAACAAATCTGTACCTTAATCTATCAGTATCAGCTCTGGTTGTATATTTCTCTATCTGCATAATGGTTAGTAAAATTACGTAAAGCTAACAAAAAGCCCCTCAATAATCAAATTGAAGGGCTTTTGCTTAATCATTACCTTGAAAGATACAAATTTCGTTCTCCGTAAACCTTTCGGAAGAAGTCGTCTTTTAGAGAATCTATGAAGTAAATTGCTTCTCCCGTCGATTTCATTTCGGGTCCTAATTCCATGTTTACATTCGGGAATTTGTTGAATGAAAATACTGGAATTTTTATCGCCCAGCCTTTCTCTTTGGGTTGGAAATTGAAGTCTTTGATTTTTGCTCCTAACATTACTTTCGTAGCGTAATTCACGTATGGCTCTTGGTATGCCTTGCAGATAAATGGCACGGTTCGAGATGCTCTTGGATTGGCTTCGATGATATACACTACTTCGTTTTTGACCGCAAACTGGATATTTAATAAACCCACAGTTTTCAGTGCGAGAGCAATCTTTTTGGTATGGTCTTTAATCTGTTGGATTACGTTTTCTGATAAATCGAACGGAGGTAAAACCGAGTGTGAATCGCCTGAGTGAATACCTGCGGGTTCGATATGTTCCATGATTCCGATGATGTAAACATCCTCACCATCACAAATCGCATCTGCCTCCGCCTCAATCGCATTTTCGAGGAAGTGGTCGAGGAGGATTTTATTGCCTGGAATATCTCTTAAAATATCAACTACGTGTTGCTCTAATTCTTGTTCGTTAATCACAATCTTCATCGACTGCCCACCCAATACATACGACGGACGAACCAACAACGGATAACCTAATTGACGACCTAATTCTGCGGCATTATCTGCATCTTCACAAACCCCAAATTGCGGGAAAGGAATGTCATTTTCTCTCAATAAAGTAGAAAATGCTCCTCTATCTTCCGCCAAATCAAGAGCTTCAAAAGATGTTCCGATGATTTTGATTCCGTATTTTGAGAGTTTTTCCGCTAATTTCAAAGCCGTTTGTCCACCCAACTGAACGATAACGCCTTCGGGTTTTTCGTGCTGAATGATGTCGTAAACGTGTTCCCAGAAAACGGGTTCAAAGTATAATTTATCAGCAATATCAAAATCCGTAGAAACGGTTTCAGGATTTGAGTTAATCATAATTGCCTCATAACCAGCTTCTTTCGCCGCCAAAATTCCGTGTACGCATGAGTAGTCAAACTCAATACCTTGTCCGATACGGTTTGGACCAGAACCCAACACCACAATTTTTTTCTTATCCGTTTTGATAGATTCATTATCCAAAATGCTCGAACCCTGTGCAAATGTTGAATAAAAATAAGGAGTCTTCGCTTCGAACTCAGCCGCACAAGTATCTACACACTTATAAATTCGCTTGATTCCTAAGTTGTTTCTCTTGTCATAAACCTCTGACTCTAAGCATTTTAGTGTATAAGCGATTTGACGATCAGCAAAACCTTTTAATTTTGCTTCTCTCAATAACTCGGTAGGAATAGAATGAAGGTTGTATTTCTCCATCTCGTTTTCCAATCGAACTAAATCTTCAATTTGATACAAAAACCATCTATCAATTTTAGTGGTTTGTTGAATCGTTTTGAAGGAAATTCCTAATTTGAAAGCATCATAAATATGGAAAAGACGATTCCAAGATGGATTGGCGAGCGAGTACATAATGGCATCTTGGTCACGCAAACCTTTACCGTCCGCACCCATACCATTACGCTTGATTTCAAGTGATTGACAAGCCTTTTGCAATGCTTCTTGGAAATTGCGACCAATTCCCATTGTTTCACCAACTGACTTCATTTGGAGTCCTAAGCTCTTATCAGCCCCCTTAAATTTATCAAAATTCCAACGGGGAACTTTCACGATAACGTAGTCTAAGGCTGGCTCAAAATATGCCGAGGTGCTACCCGTGATGGCATTCGTTAATTCATCTAAATTATAGCCAATCGCCATTTTTGCGGCAATTTTCGCAATCGGATAACCCGTTGCTTTTGAAGCCAAAGCCGACGAACGAGAAACCCGTGGGTTAATCTCAATCGCAATGATTTCGTCTGTTTCAGGATTCAACGAAAACTGAACATTACAACCTCCCGCAAACTGTCCGATGGCATTCATCATCTTGATTGCCATGTCACGCATTCTTTGATAAATGGTGTCTGGTAAAGTCTGGGCAGGGGCAACCGTGATGGAATCTCCCGTGTGGATTCCCATTGGGTCAAAGTTTTCTATCGAACAAATGATGATAACGTTACCGAGATTATCACGCAATAATTCCAATTCATATTCTTTCCAACCCATAATAGATTGCTCCACCAATACCTCATGTGTAGGTGAGGCGTGCAAGCCTTTGTTGAGGGCTGCATCAAAATCCTCTGGTTTATTGACAAAACCTCCACCCGTTCCGCCAAGCGTAAACGAAGGGCGAATTACCAGCGGGAAACCAGTTTCTTGGGCGATTTCTTTTCCTTCTAAAAACGAGCGGGCAGTACGTCCTTTACAAACGCCAACGCCAATTTCAATCATTTTCAGGCGGAATTTCTCACGGTCTTCTGTCGTTTCGATGGCTTTGATGTCCACCCCGATAAGAGCAACATTGTATTTTTCCCAAACCCCCGAAGCGTCACAGTCGATAGCTAAATTTAATGCCGTCTGACCACCCATAGTTGGTAAAACGGCATCAATTGGATTTCCTTCGGCGATGTGTTTTTCGAGAATTTCGATGATAGAATTTTTATCTAAGGGTTTCAGATAAACGTAATCGGCATTGAGGGGGTCTGTCATAATAGTCGCTGGATTGGAATTTATCAAGGCAACCTTGATACCTTCTTCACGCAATGAGCGAGCCGCTTGTGAACCTGCATAATCAAACTCGCACGCTTGACCGATGACAATTGGACCTGAACCGATAATAAGAACGGACTTAATGGAAGAATTCTTTGGCACTTTATTTTTCGTTTTTTAGAAGATTAGTTTGGGCGAACCTTACCTTATGCCCAAAAATTGTACAAAGGTAATAGAAAGCATCGAATGGAAAAGGCTTGAAAATAATTTCATGGATTTTTTAAATTTTTTCTTGGAAGATTTAAAAATAAATTGAAATTGTCAGATTTTAACCTATTGATTTTCTTCATTACTGACTGATTTAGTCTTCTTTAAAAAAATCACCCAATGCAAAAAACCGATAAACAACATTAGTGCAGAGGTTGTATTTATGCTTATTTGTAGTATTGTGTTTGGATAGTATAATTTTTCATAGATTGACCGTATAATAAGAAATACAATAGTGAAGATAATGCTCAATTTTTTATATGTACTATTGTGTCTTATTATGGAAATTTTATACGAAAAATACAGCAAGATTTTACCGTATAATAAAAACAACAATAATGAAGATTTATTTTTCGGTATAGTTAGTAATATTGTATCTCCTTAGAAATGAGAGCTTTATCACAACAATAATACAGATTTAATACAATAGTACAGAGTACCACATAGAATTTTAATTATTTATGATAACATATTACGATAACACACTCTCAAAAATCAATCCTTTCTTTTTCGACAGCTTTCTTTTGATGAAGATGTGTCTGTCTCATTTTATCTCAAAGGGAAAAATTAATAGTTAAAACCAAATCAGCCAAATTTAAAAGCAACCACTAAGAATTAAAAAACGATTATCACGATGCTCTTTCACAACGAATGGGCGTAGGTGTGTATGTTATCTTATTGCCAAAAAATACATTAACACAAGAATAATTACCATGAAACCACTCTACCAAGATTTTTTGAAAGTTGCTCAGGAAATTGTAGAAGCCAATTACGATAATGAGTCGTTTGGTTGTCCTATGCTGTGCGAAGAACTCAAAATGAGTCGCTCTCACGTACACAGGAAACTTGTGGAGGCCTTTGGGCTTTCATGTTCGGAGTTTATCCAAAAAATACGGCTCGAAAAAGCCAAGGAATTACTAATAAATACCAACCATTCGATTTATGAAGTGGCGTTTAAAGTTGGCTATACAGATGCCAATTATTTTAGCCGTTCTTTCTCTAAAATCTACGGTTTTCCTCCCTCTCAGTGCCGACAGATTTCGGCTTAATTATATACTCACAAAGTCAATTTCATTATCACTTAATTTATTATTCTTTATGAAAACACAACTACTGTGTTGGGGCGACTCCCTCACTAATAACTTTGTCGATAGACCAAGTATATTTAAGCCTTTAAGGTTTTTGCTATTGTTTTTAATGTTTAGTTTGGTGGCTCAGACTATTATTGGACAATCTATTGCCGTTACGAGTGTAGCTACTACGCCCGTATGCTCAGGTACGAGTGTTACAGTAACTTTTAGCGTTACAAATGGAACAGGAGGGTCATCCAACCATTATACATCCGCTACCACTTATCGACTGTATTTCAGTGATGCTGCGGGAACAACATTCACTGCACAAGGAGGTACTTTTACGAATTCTACTGTAACGTATGGTACAACAGACGGTGCAACTACAACAGGTCTTACAAGGAGTTTCACTATTCCAGTAGCAACTACAACTGGTACAGGTTACAAAATCAGCATTGGTTCAACTGCCAGTCCAGTTTTTAGTGCAGCCGCAGGGGCTGGGGCAAGTTCAGCCTTTACAGTAAATCAAGGACCTTCTACTGCCGATGCTAATACTGGGGGTACAAATTATGCAGATATGTGTTTAGGGAATAACATGACACTTGCCGCTAATACTCCAACAGTTGGTACTGGTGCATGGACTATAACTTCTGGACCAAGTACAGCAACGGCACAATTTAGTAGCACAACTTCACCAACAGCTACTTTTACGCCAACAGCCGCAGGGACTTATTCTTTGAGATGGACTACTACAAATGGTAGTTGTACGAGTACAAATAATTCAACGGTTATAGTTAATACAAAACCTTTTGGAACAGTAACGGGTGCATCTAATACAACAGTTTGCAAGGGAAGTGGAACAAGTATAAATATTGGATTGACGAACGGAACGAGTTATGATGTAATATTTAAAATAACTGATTTAGCAACAAGTGCGGTTACAACAACTACGGTTCAAACAGCAACAACAGGTTCATCTGGATATAGTGCTACGGCATTAACTATCCCAGGGTCAGCTTTGCCAAACACAAGTTCAATCAATAAGATTTATAAAGTAGAATTGAATTCAGTTGTATCCAATACTACTGGTTGCACGGCGATTGCGGCAAATTTAACGGGTTCTGTAAACATTGAAGTGAAGCCAATACCAGATTTGGCTGCAAGTAACGCCACACAAACGATTTGTAGTGGTTCTGCCATTACAGCAGTTGCAGTAACAAATCCAAATTTAATTACAGGTACTACTTACGACATAGCGGTCTCTTATCCATCAGGTGTAACGGGTAGCGTAACAAATGCTACGGGTGTCGCATTAGGAAATATAAATGGTACTATTACAAATACGAATAGTACGGCTGCCACAGTAACTTACACACTAACGCCAAAAGGACCAAGTAGCCCGAGTCCTACTTGTACAGGCGCTCCACCTGTTGTAGTTACTATTACGGTAAATCCAGCGACAATAGCTCCAACGGTTACAAGTCCAGTAGTTTATTGTAAAGGTGCAACAGCGAGTGCATTAACCGCAACGGGTACAGGAACACTAAACTGGTACAATGTAGCAAGTGGTGGAACATCAATATCAACACCAACGCCATTGACTACAACATCGGGAGATGTAAGTTACTGGGTAAGTCAGACAGTGACTACCAACAGTGTAGCTTGCGAAGGACCAAGAGCAGAAATTGTAGTAACGGTAAATCCAGCGACAATAGCTCCAACGGTTACAAGTCCAGTAGTTTATTGTAAAGGTGCAACAGCGAGTGCATTAACCGCAACGGGTACAGGAACACTAAACTGGTACAATGTAGCAAGTGGTGGAACATCAATATCAACACCAACGCCATTGACTACAACATCGGGAGATGTAAGTTACTGGGTAAGTCAGACAGTGACTACCAACAGTGTAGCTTGCGAAGGACCAAGAGCAGAAATTGTAGTAACGGTAAATCCAGCGACAATAGCTCCAACGGTTACAAGTCCAGTAGT
>JAAFJP010000037.1:21096-55597 GCA_013298125.1 Cytophagales bacterium
GAGATGTAAGTTACTGGGTAAGTCAGACAGTGACTACCAACAGTGTAGCTTGCGAAGGACCAAGAGCAGAAATTGTAGTAACGGTAAATCCAGCGACAATAGCTCCAACGGTTACAAGTCCAGTAGTCTATTGCCAAAACGCAACAGCAACGGCATTAACAGCCACTGGTACAGCCTTGAAATGGTACACAGCTGCAAGTGGAGGTACAGGGAACTCAACAGCTCCAACACCTGTGACTACGACAGCTGGCAATACAATTTATTGGGTAAGCCAAACTATCACAACCAACAGTGTAGCTTGTGAAGGACCAAGAGAAGAAATTGTCGTAACGGTAAACCCAGCCGCCTCAACTTCGGTAGCAGGTCCTCCTCAAACAATTTGTCCAACAACGCCAGCAACATTGGCGGGTAATACCCCAGCAGTAGGTACTGGTGTATGGACATTTGTTTCAACAACTGCGGCTTCAACGCCGACTGGATTTTTTACTAATCCAACCTCTCCAACAGCTACTTATACGCCAACAGGTGGAGTAGGAGCATATACTTTGCGTTGGACTATCAGTACGCCAGCCAATTGTAATACCAATTCTTCGGATGTGGTGATTACTTCTTTGGATATCACAAAGCCAGCCATTACAGCAAGTAGTTTACCAACAATTACTGTTAATGCTAATACTGGTCTTTGTTCGGCATCAATGGCAACAGTTACTGCAAACGCTAATTATAAAACAGCAGCAGCAGCAAACTTAGCCAAAGCAACTTATGCCACAGATAATTGTGCAGTAAATTTAATTAGTAATGATTTTGCTTCTTTGACATTCCCATTGAACGTAGGAGGAACACACAAAATCACTTGGACAGTAACGGACTTTGGTGGAAATACCAGCCTTCCTTATGAGCAGATGATTGTGGTAGTGGATGCTGAGAATCCAACGATTACAGCACCAGCGGATATAACAGCACAAAGCACAGATGCAGGTCAATGTTATGCAACAAATATTAGTTTAGGTACACCCACAACAGCCGATAATTGTAGTGTAGCCTCAGTTGTTGCTAAATTGGGTGGAGCAAGTGGAACGGTTATAACACCAACTACTCAATTTGCAAAAGGCTCTCCAATTGCTGTAACGTGGGTAGTAACTGATGGAGCGGGTTTAACTGCCACAGCAACTCAAACGGTAACAGTAGTAGATACTGAGAAGCCAAAATTCACTTTGGCGACTCTTGCAGGAATTAATGTTAATGCAGATGCAGGTGTTTGTACTTACGCAAGTAGTCAATTAACCCCTCCTGCAACAACGGATAACTGTACAACAGGAACAGTAGCAGTAGCAAGTCCAGCAAGTTTAGTAGCAGGTGCAAATACCGTTACTTGGACAGTTACTGATGCAGCGAATAACGTAGAAACTAAGACACAAGTTGTTACGGTTGTAGATGCAGAGAAACCAAAATTCACTTTGGCAACGCTCGCAGCAATTAATGTTAATGCAGATGCAAATACTTGTACTTACGCAAGTAGTCAATTGACTCCTCCTGCAACAACTGATAACTGTACAACAGGAACAGTAGCAGTAGCAAGCCCAGCGAGTTTAGTAGCAGGTGCAAATACTGTTACTTGGACAGTTACCGATGCAGCGGGTAATTCAGAAACTAAGACACAAGTTGTCACGGTATTAGATACTCAGAAGCCTAAATTCACTTTGGCAACGCTTGCGGGAATTAATGTTAATGCAGATGCGGGCGTTTGTACATACGCAAGTAGCCAATTGACTCCTCCTGCAACAACTGATAACTGTACATCGCCAGTAGTGGCAATTGCAAGTCCAGCAAGTTTAGTAGCAGGAACAAATACTGTTACTTGGACAGTGACAGATGCTGCAAATAACGTAGAAACTAAGACACAAGTTGTTACTGTATTAGATGCTGAAAAGCCTAAATTCACTTTGGCAACGCTTGCAGCAATTAATGTTAATGCAGATGCAAATACTTGTACTTATGCGAGTAGCCAATTAACGCCTCCTGCAACAACTGATAACTGTACACCATCGGTAGTAGCAGTGGCAAGTCCAGCAAGTTTAGTAGCAGGTGCAAATACTGTTACTTGGACAGTTACGGATAATGCAGGTAATATTGAAACGAAAACGCAAGTTGTTACGGTAATAGATGCTGAGAAGCCTAAATTCACTTTGGCAACGCTTGCGGGAATTAATGTTAATGCAGATGCAGGTGTTTGTACTTACGCAAGTAACCAATTAACGCCTCCTGCAACAACTGATAACTGTACATCACCAGTAGTAGCAGTGGCAAGTCCAGCAAGTTTAGTAGCAGGTGCAAATACTGTTACTTGGACAGTTATTGATGCTGCGGGTAATTCAGAAACTAAGACACAAGTTGTTACAGTATTAGATGCTGAGAAACCAAAATTCACTTTGGCAACGCTTGCAGGAATTAGTGTTAATGCAGATGCGGGTGTTTGTACTTACGCAAGTAGTCAATTAACGCCTCCTGCCACAACGGATAACTGTACATCGCCAACTTTGGCAGTGGCAAGTCCATCAAGTTTAGTAGCAGGTGCAAATACTGTTACTTGGACAGTTATTGATGCTGCGGGTAATACTGAAATGAAAACACAAGTTGTTACAGTGGTTGATAATCAAGCCCCAACATTCACTTTTGTACCTGCGGCTTTGACAGTAAATGCTAACAATGCAGGTTGTACAGCAACAATTGCATCATTAGGAACTCCAACGGCAACAGATAATTGTGGTACTGCAAATATTACCAACAATGCCCCAAGTGCTTTCCCAATAGGAAATACAACCGTAACATGGACTGTAACTGACGGAGCTGGTTTAACCGCAACCGCAACACAAGTAGTAACCGTTACCAACCCAATCACTCTACCAACTCCAACCATCAACCAAGTAATTGGCTGTAATGGTGGATTTAATGGTAGCTTGACGGCAACCGCAACGGGTGGTGCAGGTTTCACTTACGCATGGACAGGTCCAAATGCTTTCGCAAGTACAGGAGCAAATGTATCTGGTTTAGGTGCAGGGACATATAACGTTACGGCAACGGCAAGTACAGGTTGTACCGCTACGGCAAGTATTACCTTGACTCAGCCCGACCCATTGACTTTCTCACTTACAAAATCAAGCTATAACGGTGCAGATATTTCATGTAATACTTCAACGGATGGAACTGTAACAGTAGATAGTCCATTAGGTACAGGACCAGTTTCAACTTATCAATACCAAATCAGACTATCTGGTGGTTCGTTCGGAGCATTCCAAACTAATCCTATTTTCACAGGTTTGGGTGCAGGTACATACGAGGCAAGATTCAAAGACCAAAACGCTTGTAACTCTACTATTCAGAGTATTACATTAACAGCACCACAGGTAATTGTATTAACATCTGGTGGTACGGATGTAACTTGTAATGGAGCAAATGATGGAAAAATCACCGCTTCGGCAACGGGTGGAACGGGAACTTATACTTTTGCTTATAAATTAACATCGGCAGCAAGCTATACACCAGCATCAAGTGGAACAATCACAGGATTAGCCCCAGGTGTATATACTGTAAGTGTTAAAGATGTAAATAATTGTGAGAAAACAGCTTCGGTTACTATCATCGAACCAGCAGTTTTAACAGCTAATACTACGCAAGTAGATGTTAAATGTTTTGGATCTGCAACAGGTTCAGTTGATTTGACAGTAGCAGGTGGAAATTCTCCATATACTTACGCTTGGACAGGAGCAAATTCATTTACTTCATCAACGGAAGATATTACTTCATTGTCGGCAGGTGCTTATTCAGTAATGGTAACGGATGCAAAAAGTTGTACAGCTACTACTACGGTAATGGTTATGCAACCAACCGCAGCAATCGCCATTACTTCGACGGCAACGAATGTAGGTTGTTTCGGGGCATCGACGGGAGCAGTTAATTTGGGTGTAACAGGCGGAACAACGCCTTATGCTTACGCTTGGACTGGACCAGCTTCGTTCTCAGCAACAACAAAAGATATAACTTCTTTGTCTGCGGGTACTTATAACGTGACCGTAACGGATGCTAATAGTTGTGTGGCAACTGCCTCAGTAGCAGTAACGCAACCAACGGCAGGTCTTGCTCTTAACACAACAGCAACCAACGTAGCGTGTTTTGGAGGAACAACGGGAGCGATTGATTTAGCAGTAACGGGTGGTACAAGTCCAAATACTTATGCTTGGACTGGACCAGGGACGTTCTCAGCAGCGACAAAGGATATTAGCGGATTAGCTTTTGGTACATATTCAGTAGTTGTAACTGATGCCAATAGTTGTAGTGCTGCCGTTACGGTAACATTAACCCAGCCAACCGCAGGAGTGACCGCAACGGCAACGGCAACGGCAGTAGCCTGTTTTGGAGATGCAACGGGTGCAGTAAACCTTACAGCAGCAGGTGGTACAAGTCCATACACGTATGCGTGGACAGGCACGGGAGGCTATGTTGCAACAACAAAGGACATCGCAACTTTGATTGCAGGAACGTATAATGTGACTGTAACCGATGCAAACGGTTGTACCGTATCAGCTTCGGCAACGGTTTCACAACCAACCGCAGCACTTGCCTTTACAACTCCAACATCTACTAATGTATCATGTAATGGAGGAAGTAACGGTTCTGTAAATTTTGGAGCAACGGGCGGAACATCGGCGTATGTATTTAGCTATAAATTAGCATCAGCTACGGCATTCACCACAGCAACTTCTCCAATCTCTGGATTAGTAGCAGGAACATATACCTTGAAAGTAGTAGATGCTAATAATTGCGAAGCTACAACAAACATTACTATTACTGAACCAACCGCCATTACTGTTACGCCAACGGGTGTACCATTGATTGGTTGTGCAGGTTCACAAACGGGAACAATTAATACTACGGCATCGGGTGGTACAGGTACATTGACTTACGCATGGTCAGGACCAAATGGTTTCACAAGTGCTTCGGCAAACTTAACTACTTTATTTGCAGGAACTTATAACTTAGTTGTAACGGATGCAAATAGTTGTACAGCAACAGCAAGTGTAACCTTAATCGACCCACCAGCAGTTCTTTTATCATCTGCAAAAACGGATGTTAAGTGTTTTGGAGGAAATGATGGAACGATAACAATTACGGTTACAAATGCAGGACCAACTGATAAATACAGATTCAAAATAGACGGTGGAGCATGGGTACCAAGTTTAACAATCGCATCGCCATATACTTTCACAGGTTTGTCGGCAGGTTTACATTCAATTGATGTACAAAATGCTTCGGGTTGTGTTTTCTCAGGAAATAATCCACAGGACGAGTTAAAAGTAACTTTGATGCAACCAGTAGTTTTAGCAGCTAATGCTTCAAAGGTCGATGTAACGTGTGTAGGTGGTAACAACGGAACTGCCACAGCAGCACCAACTGGCGGAACTTCGCCTTATACTTACGCATGGACGGGAGCGAATTCGTTTACTTCAACTACGCAAAGTCTCAGTTCATTAACGGCAGGAACATACAACGTAACAGTAACAGATGCTAATAGTTGTGTAGCAACGGCTTCGGTAACAGTATCAGCAACGAATACGCTTCCAACGGTAACAGTTTTACCAACGACAGCAATCTTGACTTGTGCTAATCCAACGGCAAGCATCACAGCATCAGGAGCAGCTACGTACTCATGGTCGGGACCAGCTTCATTTACAACTGCGACAGCAAATATCACAATAGCAGGTACATACATCGTTACAGGAACATCGTCAGCAGGTTGTACGGCAACAGCAAGTGTAGTAATTACAGAAGATAAACTTGCTCCAACCGTAACGGCATCATCGGCAATTGCTATCCTGACTTGTGCAACGCCAACTACAACCGTAACGGCAGGTGGAGCAGATACGTACTCGTGGACAGGTGCAGGTGGATTTACATCTTCATTAGCCACAGCAACTATCACCGCAGGAGGTACTTACACAGTGATTGGAACATCATCAGCCAATGGTTGTACAGCAATGGTAACCGTAGCAGTTACTGAAAACAAAGCAACGCCAACTATCATGGTAACGCCAACGTCGTCAGTATTGACTTGTGCCTCACCAAGTACAAGCATAACCGCAAGTGGTGCAGATACGTATTCTTGGACAGGTACAGGCGGTTTCACAGCTTCAACTGCAACAGCAAGTATTACAGCAATGGGTACTTACACCGTTGTAGGAACATCGACCGCCAGCGGTTGTACAGCCTCTGCAAGCGTAGTGATTACGGAAGACAAAGCAACGCCAACGGTAACAGTTTTACCAACGACAGCCATCTTGACTTGTGCAAATCCAACGACAAGTGTTACAGCCTCGGGAGCTGATTCGTACTCATGGACAGGAACAGGTGGTTTCACCGCCTCAACTGCCACAGCAAGTATTTCAGCAATGGGTACTTACACAGTCGTAGGAACATCATCTGTCAATGGATGTACAGCAATGGCAACAGTAGCCATCACTGAAAATACAACCGCACCAACGGTATCTATCGCAAATACAGGTTTAGCATTATCTTGTACAACTCCAACTACAACACTTACAGCAAGTGGAGCGGATACTTATTCATGGACAAGTACAGGAGCATTTACTGCAACAACAGCAGCCGCAACTATCACGGCAGGAGGAACTTACACAGTAGTAGGAACGTCATCGGCGAATGGTTGTACAGCAATGGCAACGGTAGTAGTTACAGAAACGAACGTAACGCCAACGGCTATTATCACAGGTTCGCTTACGGTATGTGCTAACTCGCCAATTAGCTTGGGGGGAACAGGTGGAGGAACTTACTTATGGTCTGGACCAAATAGTTTCTCGGCAACTACTATGGCAATCAATATCGCCAATGCAACTGCAACTCAGGCAGGTGTTTATATGCTAACTGTAACCAGCTCAACGGGTTGTACAGCTACGGCATCAGCCACTGTAACCGTAGAAACAGTAACTGTACCAACTGTTACACCACCAGCTGCACCAATGCCATTGACGGGAAGTATTACCTTAGTATCAACTGGTTGTACTGGAACGGTTACATGGTATAGAGTTCCTGATAATGTAGCTCTTCCAATGCCAATAACACCGTCAATCAATACACAATATTATGCAAAATGTACATCAGCAAGTGGATGTACGAGTGCAGCATCCAATATTGTTGATGTAGTAGTAGTTGATAGTCCTGTAACAAGTATTGTAACGGGCGATTGGGAAAGTGGGACAACATGGAACACGGGTACTGTACCAACAGACCTCAACCATGTAATCATAGCTCCAACGCACATAGTTACTATCAAAACAGCGACAGCAACGGCTAAGAAATTGGAACAAAAAACTAACTCAACCCTCAAATTTGATAATTCAACTTCAAAATTGACGGTGAAAGGTTTATAAATCTCAGATTAGCTATTTAAAAAAATGTGAAACGGTTGGTAATTGGACATATTACCAACCGCTAACATACCATCGTAAGGAACTAACATATCATATATCCACCAATTTATCCAGTTATCTCGATGAAAACTTATGAGCAAAAAGGGGATAATTCTCTCCTCATAATTAACCATAAAACGTTAAAGAAAGTATTAGTCAACAATGTAGTATTACTCAAAGGAGACGTAAATTATACCACATTTCACTTACTTCACGGCAAAGAAAGAATGGTTGCAAGAAGTATAAAATTCTTTGAAAAATTCTTGGAAACCCATGGTTTCTTACGAGTACATCGTTCGTTTATGGTCAATCCAAATTACATCCAACAGTACAACCAAGAAAAAGAAAGTCTCACCATGAAAAACGGACAAGAAGCCCATATTTCCAGAAGAAGGAAACATACCTTGGGCAGTCTGGTGGCATAGATTTTTATTTTCGTACCACCAAAAAAGGATTAGGAAACGTTGATTTCTTAATCCTTTTTTGTTTTTCTATATTAAATTAATCGTGGGCATTGGCGTTAATTTTGATGCTAATACCAAGGAAATAGATAATTGGGTTGGGGCTGAGTTGTGATGAACTAAAAAAAAACATCCGTACGATTGATGTAATTTTCCTCCTCATTTCTAAATCTTTTCTATTAATTTTACACTACCAAAAAAAGCATTTTAATTTGAAAACTATATTACTCCCAAAAATTACGGAATCTTTCCACACGGAAATCCCTTTGCCTTCTTCTAAGTCAGAATCTAACAGAGCCTTGATTATCAGTGCCTTAGCGGGTGGAAAAGATAATCTCTCTAACCTCGCCGAAGCTCGTGACACCCAAACCATGATGCGTTTATTGGCTTCTGATGATGCCGTTGCGGATGTCATTGATGCAGGAACTACGATGCGGTTTTTGACTGCCTATTTCGCCATCACGGGTCAGCACAAGACTATGACGGGTACACCACGTATGTGTGAGCGTCCGATTGGAATTTTGGTAGATGCTTTGCGTTCGTTAGGAGCTGATATTCAATACGTTAATCAAGAAGGTTATCCTCCTCTAAACTTAAAAGATTTTCATTTTTCAGGCAATAATCACCTCCAAATTCGGGGTGATGTGTCGTCGCAATATATTTCGGCTATTTTGATGATTGCCCCTCTCTTACCCCAAGGTTTGGTGTTGGAAATTACGGGCGAATTAGGTTCAAAACCTTATATCGAAATGACCTTGAAGCAAATGGAGGCGTTCGGGGTGAATATCCAGCGAGATTGGGATAATATGACTTTAATCGTTCCATCCCAAAAATATCAACCTATTCCCTACGCCATTGAGTCTGATTGGTCGGGGGCGAGTTATTGGTTTTCGGCGGTGGCACTTTCTGAACATGACAATGCTCAATTAGAATTATTAGGATTAAAAGAAAATTCACTACAAGGAGATTCAGTTATCACTCAGATAATGAGTCATTTAGGGGTAAAATCTGAATATACGGATAGAGGTTTTAAGCTCACAAAGATTCCTGCAAATACCTCTTTGGAATGGGATTTTACCAATTGCCCAGACCTTGCACAGACGGTTTGTGTAGTGGCTTCTGCCAAAAAAGTACCTCTTACTTTAACGGGAATTGAATCCTTGAAAGTAAAAGAAACAGACCGTATTTTTGCCCTTCAAACAGAGTTAGCGAAGATGGGAACGAAATTGGAAGAAGTTGAAAAAAATCATAAGTATTTACTCAGTCCTTCTGATACCCTAACGCAACCAACTTCTATCCATACGTACGACGACCACCGAATGGCAATGGCTTTTGCTCCCTTGGCTTGTTTGATGGACATTGTGATTGAAGAACCAGACGTTGTTGTTAAATCATATCCTTCGTTTTGGAAGCATTTTGAGAGAATTGGGGGATTGGGTAATTAGGTTATTGGGGATTAGGAGATATAGGTTATGAAAATATTTTGAAAAAAATGCAAAAAAGTTTTGTAGAAGATAATCTCTGTTTCTTACTACAAAATGTATTCAATAAGAATTTGCCTCTTTGAGTTGAGTAATTACAAAAATATACTATTCGGTCTATCTTAATAATCTTACAATTTAATCAATGTCAAACACCAAGAATATCCCCCTACCCCCTTCAAAGGGGGATTTACCACTTGTGCAATTCCCCCTTTGAAGGGGGTAGGGGGATGTTCATTGGTGTAAATTTCCAAAGTGAATATAGAGACTTCATGAATTACCCCCAATCCCTAATTACCCAATCCCCAATTCCCCTTTGTTTAAGACGTATAAGCACAAGGTAAAACAAGAATGAATGTCAATAAAATGAGTCCTACCAATACATTTTTTTGGTAGGATTTTTTTATTTACATTTGACTTAATCTTCTGTTAATCAAAAACTTATGCAATTCAATCTATCACCCAAAGCCAGTACAGATACGTTCTCTAATCTGGGTTTGATTCATCCATTGATGGTCGGGAACGAGTTTATGCCTCCCCTGATTCAACTCTCGGACGAAGCACAAAACGATTATGAAATCATCTGTAAATACGCTCTCCGACAAGGTTGGGTTCAATGGGCAGATTTTAAGATGCACCTTCGTAAAAGTGCCAACGCCGTAGTCATTACCGACCACCGACAAATCATTCGTTTTGCGAGTGCAGGTTTTGAGAAAATGACGGGCTATACCACAGATTTTGCCCGAGGGAAAAAACCCAAATTTTTACAAGGCAAAAAAACCGAATCAGACGTACGTGCTGCCATACGTGAGGCAATCGAAAAAAGAGAATTTATAGATGCCGTCTTGACCAATTACCGAAAAAACGGAGAGGCATATTTATGCAGAGTCAAGATTTTCCCGATGTTCAACAGGTCTTCTGAATTGGTTAATTTCTTAGCTTTGGAGAATGAAGTTTTTGCGTAATCATAAAATTATTATCTTTGTAAGTATCAATTGAAAAAGCCTTTCCAATGATTTGGAGAGGCTTTTTTGTATAAAAAGGAAATAATTTTCAATGCTCAATATTCAATTTAAAATGTTCAAGTGTTTCCGTACAATCACTTGAACATTGATTATTGAAAATTGAGAATTGAAAATTATCAAAATAGTAAACCATGCAAAAAACACAAATCAAGTATCTCATCGGAGCAATTTTAGTCGTAATCGGTTCAATCTGTTTTGCGGGGAAAGCCGTTTTGGTCAAATACAATTATATTCATTATCACGTAGATACGGTTTCATTATTAGCTTTGAGAATGCTTTTTTCTGCCCCTTTTTACCTAATAATTCTCTTTTTTCAGAATAAAAAACAAAGCGAAGTGCCAAAATTGACAGGCAAAGAATGGGCTTGGATGTTGTTTATAGGCTTGGTGGGTTATTACTTAGCAGCCTTCTTTGATTTTTGGGGATTGAATTATATCACCGCCAGTGTTGAAAGATTGATTTTGTTTCTATATCCTACCATTGTCGTAATTTTATCCGCTATTTTTCTCAAAAAACCGATTCATAAAATCCAATACCTCGCCCTCGTGATTACCTACTTGGGCGTTGCGTTCTCCTTCGTACCTGACTTGCGGATGGGTATGCAAAAGGATTTAATCATCGGTTCGACTCTGATATTTTTGAGTTCATTGACCTACGCCATTTATCTGATTGGTTCGGGCGAGATGATACCCAAAGTTGGAGCATTACGCTTCACGTGCTACGCCATGTTGATTTCGACGGCTATGATTATTGTACATTACACTATCTCAGTCGGTGGAAATCTATTTGCCTATCAATCAGACGTTTACTTGCTTTCAATCGTGATGGCAGTCTTTACAACCGTCATTCCATCCTTTTTAATGTCGGAAGGCATCAAACGTATTGGCTCGGGGAATGCCTCCATTATTGCGAGTATCGGACCTATTGCCACAATCATCATGGCAAATATTTTCTTAGGTGAAATCATCAATTCATGGCAAATTGTAGGGACATTTATTGTTTTGGGAGGGGTATTGATGATTTCTTGGAAAGGGAAGAAGTGAAGATTAGGTAAAATTCCAGAATTATATACCTGATGCCACAAAGCCTCACCCCCAGCCCCTCTCCCGTGGAGAGGGGAGTATTCGTCCATTTTTTTTCCCCTCTCCACGGGAGAGGGGCTGGGGGTGAGGCTTTGGCATTAAGTACATTTTTACATAAATTTTTTCCAAAATTCATAGTCATATTTCTCCCAAGCATGACAACCAAAAGGTAGTTGTTTCTGATTGAGTTCATAACATAATTGAGGATGTTGTTCCATCCCAAAATCTAAGGCTTCTTGCCAATTGGGTAGGCGAAGAAATGGTCTAAAAGGTAATAATCTGACAAAATGCGTAGAGAATAGTCCATCTTCATTGCCCATCCATTTTTGACCAAATAAAGCAAAAATCTTCAAAAATCGAATGCACGATTTTACTTTTCGCAAGGAAAAACCTCCGTTCAGAACGATTCGTTTTCTTTTGATATAATTATTAGGATTCTTCCCTCCCACTGTCCAACGTTCAGGGTCGATATAAGGCGAACCAACGTAATCGAAGCCCTTATCACACCATTCTTTTAGTTTATCCGTAAAAACAAAAACGTCTAATTGATGAATGAGAATGTACTCGAATTGGAGAAAGGATTGATAAAAATCAGTCGAAATCAAGAGCTGATTGTAGCCTACAATATCCTTGAAAAAATGGTCTGGGAAGTCTTTATACTGAATTTGGGGATATTTTTGGGTAATTTCTGGTAATGATAATGAAACAGGTTTGACAATAATGATAGGGTAATTCCCCAAGATTTTTAAGCATTGATTAAATGAAATTTGTTCAAATTCATTCATCTCAACTTTATAAATCGGGATAACAACGGCTACTTGATGATTTGTTATATTTGAAAACATTAGATTTGAATAATTGATTGATATTCAAGCTAATAGCCGACAGCCAATTGCTGATAGCCGACAGCCCTCTACTCCACCAAATCCCCCAAGAGCGTTTTCCACCAGTCTTTTTGAGGGTCATAATAATTTCCTGCAAATAATTCTTTCATCACTGGCAAAATTCTAAACAGGCGATTTTGGGGTAATTGTTTACGAATGGCAAGATGATTCTTTAAGGTTATCAAATCCGCCATTTTCTCCGAAGGAATATCAGGCTTATCTTTTAGTAATTGATAAATGGTTTCTAACTTTTCCCATTCCTTCTGAATTGGGGCTATTTTCTCACTTCGTGGGCGACTGAAACGTTCTTGAAACGAAACAAATTTCCCTGGTTTACCAAAACCCACTTGCTGATTAGCGTGGATTCGGTAGTTAATCAACTTTTCTTCCACAAAACCAATTTGATTGTTCAACGAAAGCAACAGAGCTATCCAACTATCATGAATCATGGTCTTTATACCGTCTGGGAAGGGAATAAGTTTGGGCAATATCCGTGAGCGAATTGCCAACGTTGCCCCCGTAACTACATACCCACGATACAGAATTTGGTACGCCTTTCCCGATTTCCAATTTTGTTGAGCCTTGTAGTCAAACATAATGGCATCCCACATCGTATTTTCTTGGCGTTCAGAATTTCCATCCATAATTCCACCATCCGAAAAAACAGCTTCTTTGTCAGGGTTCTCCGTTAAATATTGAACCTGTTTTGCGACCTTTTCTGGATGCCAATAATCATCTTGGTCGCACAGGAAAATAATATCTCCTTTACAAAGCGAAAGACATTTTTCAAAATTTTTAGTAGAGCCTAACTGTCTGTCATTCAGATTAATAAATATTTCAAACGAGACTTTTTTACTAAATTCTTCTATGATTTTTATGGAATTATCCGTCGAACAATCATCACAAATCACTACTTCATCCACGGGTAACGTTTGTGCCTGAATGCTTGCCAGTTGCTCTGCCAAGAATTTTTCTCCGTTATACACACACAAGGCTACTGAAATCATAAATTGGGTTATTGAGTTGAGGTTTAGGAACAGGAATTTGATAAGTTATCCAATTGGGGATTATTATTTTAGACTTAATCAAGATAAAAAAACTGACGTATAACAGCGTTCTACTAAGTTTTTTTAACGTAGAGTAAGGTTAAAAGAATGATTCATAGTTGGATAAGTTATTGAAATCCTGTTCCTTACGGGTAAATTTAATGCTTATTTTGTTGATTGAAAAAAAATGTACTAAATTGATACGCCCTACAAAGATACGCTACGAAACAAAAAAGAAGGATTATATCATTGAAAAATACTTGAACAGATGCAAATCAGAGCCAGATTAACTTTACAATTTACATTATTAGTTTCGGTGATTGTCTTAGCAATCTTCGTACTAATTTACTGGCTTCGATTAAACTACGTTGAAGACGAATTTTATAAACGTTTAACCCAAAAAGCATCTACCTCAGCGGAGTTGTTAGTAAGCGTTAAAGAGGTGAATGCCAAGCTATTAAAGAAAATTCAGAAGACTAATAATGACGTTTTATATCGTGAAAATATCATTCTTTACGATTATAAAAACGTGAAAGTTTTATCTGGAAATGACACGATTCGTTTTAAGGTTACGCCCGAAATGTTGAACCAAGTCAGAAAACTACATTTTGCTAAGTTCAAACAAGGGGAATTCAAAATAGTTGGAATGCTTTACACAGACCGTTTCAATCGAGTCGTAACCGTTGCGGGTGCCGTAGATTTGGCAGGAGAAAAAGACCTCGAATACCTCAAAAACATTATGATTTGGCTCTTTTTGGGGGCTTTGGTTTTGGTTTCGCTGGTGGGATGGTACTTTGCTGCCAGAGCCTTAGCACCCATTTCGGAGGTCATCCAACAGGTTCAATCTATTTATCCCCAAAACGTCAATCAACGGCTTACGATTCAAAATCCGAAGGACGAAATTGGGCGACTAACTGCCACATTTAATGAACTTTTAGAACGGATTGCGGAAGTTTTTAGGCTACAAAATCTATTCGTCTCTAACGTTTCGCACGAGATGAAAAACCCCTTGATGAAAATCGGTTCGCAGATTGATGTTGCCCTTTTGAAAGAACGTACTCCCGAACAGTATCTATCTACATTACAGTCAGTTAGACAAGATATTCGTGAGATGGGGCAGTTGTCAAATACCCTTTTAGAACTCGCCAAAGTGAGTGATTTGAACCACAAATTGATGTACGATGAGGTTCGATTGGACGAAACTATTTGGGAGGCGGGTGACTTACTTCTACAAGCCGAACAAAAGTATCAAGTGCAAGTCGATTTTGCGGATGAGTTGGAGGATGATGCCCAATTGGTAATCAAAGGCAATGCTCAATTGCTGAAAACTGCCTTTGTGAATTTGATGGAAAATGGTTGTAAGTTTTCAGATAATTATTCAGTAAAAGTGAGTTTACATTTTGAGCAAGACCATATTGAAGTACAATTTATGAATCAAGGCATCATGGCAAAACCTGAAATGGACTTAATTTTTGAGCCTTTTTACCGAAGTCAAAATACTGCCAATATCAAAGGTTACGGCGTAGGACTATCATTAGTAAACAGAATCGTAAAACTCCACGGAGGAAATATTAAAGTGCAATCGCTTGATAATCAGACGGTTTTTATATTATGGTTGCCTTATTCGGTGGGGGGAGTACGTGGGTAATCTCGCAATTCCAAAATCGTCTTCCCCAACACGGGATGTACAAAATCAGGGGTAATTTCTACCATTGGACTCAACACAAAATCACGCTCTTGTATGAGTGGATGTGGGACTTTCAGATTAGGTTCGTCGATAATTTGGTTTCCATAAAACAAAATATCAATATCAATCAATCTCGCTCCCCATTTCTCTTTTCTAACTCTACCTAACTGATTTTCAATAGATTGCGTTTGTTCCAGAACTTCTAACGGCTTCAAAGGAGTTCGTATTTCGATAGCTAAATTCAAAAAATCGGGTTGGTCGGTTACGCCCCAAGGTGCAGTCTCATAATCCTTTGATTGCTTCACAACGACACCCACTTTTTCGTTGAGTAATACTATCGCTTTTTCAAGGATTTCTTTTCTATCTCCAAGATTTGAACCTAATGAGAGATAAACCGTTTCTAATTTTGGCATGGGATAATGTTTGTCTTCATAAGCCTCTACGAGTGTAACCAAATCATTAAATTCATCTTCTTCCGATTGCTCCAACAAGGCAGAGGAGTTCATGGCTTGATAAATTTTATCCAATGCCTTTTTGTATTGTTCTTCGGTATTAATGGATTCAGATTTATTCATTTCGAGACCAATAAATAGTCGTTAAGTTTTAAGCGAACGTCGCTCGGTCATAAGTTTCTAAGTTAGAAAAATCATAAATTATTGATTTTCATGTAGTTATTAAGGAATTTTGACTTTTTATAATATAAAATATTCCTCAACCGATACTTAGATTTGGTTAATTTATTAGAAGTATTCAGTATTTATTTTACAGAATATGATACGTTGAATGATAGATAGTTATTTCACATTTTTTGTGACTGCCTACTGACGGCTATTTTTTACTAAATACTTGTGAGACGATTTTTTGTAAATTTATAAAAAATAAAATACCTTTAAGAAAAATAGGAAAACATCAACATCCGAAACATTATTTTCATGCGAAACGTAAAACAAGGTTCTGTATTAATCTCCGAACCGTTCTTAGGTGACCCAAATTTCGAGAGAAGTGTTGTGTTGATTTGTGAACACGAAACAACGCAAGGTACATTTGGGTTGGTTCTCAATCAAACTTCTAATCTATTGCTCGCTGATGTATTAGAAGAAAATATTTATCCCGACGTTCCGCTACAAGTGGGTGGACCTGTTCAGCATAATACGCTCCATTATTTACACCGCCGTCCTGACTTGATTGATGGCGGAGTAGAGGTAATGAAGGGCGTAACTTGGGGTGGTAACTTTACACAGGTCAAGGAGTTACTGAATAATGGGGTGTTATCTCCCAATGATATTCGATGTTTTATAGGGTATTCGGGTTGGGAAATCGACCAGTTGGATGGAGAACTCAAAAAAGATTCTTGGATTGTGTCTGAAACTACTGCCGATGTTATTTTTGATACCCCACCCAAGAGTTTTTGGCGAAGTATTTTGAAAGATATGGGCGGGGATTTTAAAGTAATGGCAAACTACCCGATTGACCCTCGGTTGAATTAAGAATGAACGATGAAATACCCCAACATACCATCATCTACACCCGCCCAACCGACCATCTTTTGATGCTTTTGGGTGGATTGGGAACGTCTCTTTACATGATTTTTTTCTTGAATCAGACAGAATATTTGCTTGGATTCTTGTTTATGGGATTAGCTATCTTTCTGATTTACAAATACATACAAAAATCTAAACCTCAGCCCAAACTCATTCTCAGTAAAGACGGAATCCAAGTAGTGGGGCAACCTTTTGTTTCTTGGGCGATGGTGCATGGCTTACAGATTCGTCCTGATATTAAAGGAAATGACTATTCTGAAACTTTCGTTTTTACAAATAATGGAAGAATTCAGGAATTCCCGATTCCGAAATTACAGATTACTTCGTGGCAATTGGAAAGGCTTTTAGAAGGGTATCGTGAGGCGTTTTTGGGTAGTCAGAATGTTGAAGATGAGAATAGTAACACAGATTTTAGTTTGTAAATCCGACGTACAGACTAAAGTCTGTGTTACTAAAAATCTACACTTCCATAGGCACATCCATCAACAAAACCTCCGCATCTTCTGAATTAGCCGTTATCGTGATTTTATCAGTATTCCAAATCCCAAAACCGTCTCTGGTGTTTAATTGATTACCTTCTATCGTTACGTCTCCTTTCACAATAAAGGCATAAACGCCGTTTCCTGAGCGTTTTATGGTGTATTCTGTGGTGAAATCTTTATCAAAATTTCCCATCGAAAACCATGCGTCTTGATGTACCCAAACGCCTTCATCGTCTGGACTTGGCGAGAGGATTTGTTGGAATTTGTTATGTCTATCGGCAATATTTAACGTAATTTGGTCATAGCGAGGTGTAACATTTCCTTTGTTCGGGAACATCCAAATCTGTAAAAGTTTTACCATTTTATCTGGACTATTGTTGTATTCGCTATGACGAACGCCCGTCCCCGCACTCATTACCTGTATATCTCCATGACGGATAACTTCCTCATTTCCCATGCTGTCTTTATGAGCCAAATCGCCCTGTAAAGGAATGGTGATGATTTCCATATTGTCGTGTGGATGAGTACCAAAGCCTTTTCCGCCTGCAATTTCATCATCATTCAGTACCCGCAAAACGCCAAAGTGCATTCGTTGTGGGTCGTGATAATTGGCAAAACTAAATGTATGATGGGCATTCAACCAACCATGATTGGCGTGTCCCCGTGTGTTTGATTTATGAATGACTGTGTTTGACATTTTGTTTGTTGTTTTAGATGATTTCAATGGGTAGGGGCGTATCGCATACTAATGCTGTCAATTTAAGAAATTTGTCCGACTAACGCTGGTAGGGTTCAAAACCCTACCAGCGTTCAAACGAGGTTATTAAATATATTTCAACAAAAGTAAAATCTTAAATTGACAGCATTGGTATCGCATACGCCCTCAGACGAAACGGGCGTATGCGATACGCCCCTACGAATATCTAATCAATTCTAACCCTAAATAATTCCCCTTGCTCATTCGTAATGATTAAATGATTGTTATCCACAAACGTAATTGCCTCGGTTTGTTTATGAGCAAATTTGAAACATTTTTTAGGTTTCCTGAAATTAACTTCTTGATTATCAGTCGAAAACAAAAATACTTTTCCGTAAGTCAGTAAGGCAAAAGTCTTTTGGTCGGGACTTAGGGCTGCCCCAGTTACCATCGTTTTAATAAAAATATTATCTTTTGGTAATAGTGCATACTCGCCCGCTTGCGTGGGTATTGCGTAGAGTTGAACTTGTTTATTTCCTCGATTTTTAGAGAATAAGTACAAACTATCCCCACGAGCAAAAAAGGCTTCACAGTCGAAATTACGGTCTTCTTTGTCTGGTGGGAAACGCCCTTGGTCGGCATAATGGAAAGAGATTTTCTCTATTTTCTCAGGATGCTTTTCTGGAAATTTATAGATAATTAACTCTCGGCGGGTGTTGTCGTTATTCCCAAAATCACCAACGTAGATATTTCCTTTATCATCACGAGTAATTTCTTCCCAATCTTGGTTTTTAGCTTTTGGAATTGGTAAAGTTGAGAGGAGATTCCCTTTTTTATCAATTTCATAAAGTTCAGTTTTACCACCACCATCGTTATGCGTCCAGAAAGTTGAGTCTTTTGAGGTACGAATCAAGCCCGAACCTTCATTGACTTCTTTGGGCATTTTGAGCGGTTTATCGACCTTATAAAAGTGTCCACCACGTTCAAAACCGCTTTTTTTGATTTCGGAATGACAATTGCACGAAGCCACTTTTAGGTTAAATAACCACCAAAGGATTTTTGATTGAAGGAGCATAATTTGGGTTTTGAAATGTTATTTGTAAATGTAAAAGGATTTTTTCAACTTGTAGTGGTTTTGGACGAATGCTATTCGCCCCTACCATTCCGAATAATTTATTTTTCCTCTGTATAAAATTTTCATTCAATGATTAAAATTATTGTAATACTCTTAGGAATACCCTTTTTTGTACAAAATGAGACATTCAAAATTTCGGAACAAGAGGCGTTAGGTTTAGTAAAGTCTATTCCATTTGTAAAGCAATCGTTGAAATATAAATATCCATCAATTCATAAGATAGATAATGAACTTATGGTTAGTAGAGAGAATCCTACCAAGAAAAATCCATACTACTTTATTGATTTGATACAGGTTGATGATGGACATCTAAATAGACTTGAAAGTTTTAGAGTTAATGCCATTTCTGGAAAAGTTGAATATGAAGATGTTATGAATCAATATTCTCGAAAACAATATTTAAGTATCGCTGAATGGAATAAATATAGAAAAATAAAGAAATGAATTGACCATAATCCCCAAAAACCCTATGAAACTAATCCGACTATTTTTACTAATCACCATCCTCATTATTTCATACTTCCTCTTCTCAAATCCTTTACCATTTGCGGGAGGTATTATTTTGTTAATTAGTATTTTAACTGGTCTTTGGCTTGTGAGTCTTCTTGTCAAAGATGCCAGTATAATTGACTCCTTTTGGGGCTTAGGGTTTGTGGCTTTGGTTTGGTTTTATCATTTCCAATTGACTGATAATCAAAACATTCGTTCATTGGTTTTGTGCCTACTCACTACACTTTGGGGCGTGCGTTTGGCTGTACACATACACACCCGTAACCATGGAAAAGGAGAGGATTATCGTTACCAAGCATGGCGAGCTGAACACGGCAAAAACTTCTGGTGGATTTCGTATTTTAGGGTTTTTCTATTGCAAGGTTTCCTTCTCTGGATTATCGCCGTGCCTTTGCTGATTGGACAAGTTGATAATAATTCTAATCTGCAACCATTTGATTATCTGGGAATTACGTTGTGGATAATTGGTTTTTTGTTTGAAGCCATCGGGGATTATCAATTGGTTCAATTCAAGAAAAATCCTGAAAATAAAGGAAAAGTCATGGATGTTGGATTGTGGAAATTTACTCGCCATCCCAATTATTTTGGCGATGCTTTGCTTTGGTGGGGCTATTTCTGTTTTACGTTTTCAGTAGATGGATATTGGACAATTTTTAGCCCAATCTTAATGACCTTCCTTTTGATGCGTGTTTCGGGAGTGGCTTTATTAGAACAAAAATTAGTCGAAACCAAACCTGCCTATAAAGAATATGTGGAGAAAACCTCGGCATTTTTTCCGATGTTTCCGAAGGGATAGATAATTTGTTGCTTAATTTTGCACCATGGACGTATCGATTGTTATTGTAAATTATCATTCCGCTCAATTAGCCATTGAGAGTATTGATTCTATTAAAAAATACACAAAAACAACAAATTTTGAGATAATTGTAGTTGATAATGATTCTCAGGATGATAGCGAATCATTGCTTAAAAATGCTCATCCAGACGTTATTTGGCTACAAACTGGTTATAATGCGGGGTTTTCACGTGCCAATAATGCGGGTTTTAAAATTGCCAAAGGAAAATACGTCCTCTTACTCAATGCTGACACCCTAATTTTTGATGATGTGCTTGAAAAGTGTTTTCAGAAAATGGAGAACGATACTTCAATCGCCAGTATTGGTGGGCTACAACTTGATGCAGACAAATCGCCGATGAATTATTACAGAAACTCGGCTATTTTTATCCGTACATTTTATATTTTTCCTCAACTCAATTTTATCACAAATCTGATTCATAAATTTATTCCAGAACCTATTTATGATGATGTGAATCAGACAGATATGCTCGTGGGTGCGTTCATGTATGTACGTAAAGAAGCAATAGATAAGGTAGGAGGGTTAGACGAAAACTTCTTTATGTATGGCGAAGATAACGAATGGTCTGGACGACTGCGGAAGGTGGGAAAACTTTGTTATTTTGATGATATTCAATTCATTCATCTTGAGAACAAAAGTGATTTCAGACGAACCAAAATTTCTTGGGTAAATCGTTTTAGTACTCAAATGCAAGTCTCCAATCTCCTTTGGATTCGGAAAGAAAAGGGGCTTTTAGCTTATCTCTTCTTGATTTTTCATTATATCACATTAGGCATTAGTTTCTATATTTGGAAAATTACCGTAAATATTTTTCATTTCAGAAATCCATTTTTTCAATTAGACAATCAAAAAATATTTGCTCTCAAAACGTGGGTTGTCTTGAAATTCTTTTGGAAAACAGTTTTTAACCAAGAAGGATTTTATAAAATTGCTCCCGAAGATAACATCGACAAAAAGTATCAATGAAAAAACCTAAAATACTCTTTTTCACGCCATTAGCTGGTCGAACAGGCTCAGAAATGATGATTGGCTATATCCTCAATCACTTTGACCGTTCTCGATTCCAGGCTTCAATCGTCAGCTTTTCGGATGGAGAATTATTAAAAGAACTTCCCTCAGACGTTAATACATACTTTGTTACTCGAAATTTTAGTTTGAAAGACAAAATTATGTACAGATTGTATGAAAACCCTGTTTACACAAGCATAAAAAAGATTCAAGCCATTGAGCAAGCGGATATTTGGTACGTTAATACTATAACCCTGCCCGAAGTCTATGACGTTGCAAAGCAATTTGGGGTACAAATCGTAACGCATTTTCACGAATTACCACAAAGTTTTATAACACTCAGAAAAAAAGATTTCAAGACAGTTATTGAAGACTCTAACTTATTAATTGGTTGTGCCGAAGTGGTTTGTGAGGCTATCAAAGATGCAGGAGGAGAGAACATAAAATTACTCTATGAAACTATTGATACGTCTATAATTGCCTCAAATTCAGAGAGATGTGATATTCTGAAAGCTCAGTTGGGTATTCAAGAAGGTGATACAGTTTGGGTGATGTCTGGCACAACAGACGCACGTAAAGGCTTTGATTTTTTGCCAGAGATAGCCAAAAGATTAGATAGTCCTACTCATCATCTAATCTGGTTGGGCAGGAGTATTGATAACGGTTTGAGTTATTTTGTGGAGCAAAAATGTCAGAACCTTACTACCTCTACCAAAATTCATCTTTTAGGTCCTCAGAAAGAGGATTACTATAACTATTTATCCTTGGCAAATGCTTTTTTATTGCTTTCTCGTGAAGACCCATTTCCATTGGTGATGTTAGAAGCGGCTTATTTGGGTAAACCCATTTTTGCCTTTCAGTCGGGTGGGGTGAGTGAATTTATGCAGGAGGGTATGGGTAAAATCGCTAAAAATTTTAACGTAGATGAATTGGTTGATAACATGATAGCTTGGCAAAATGGTCAATTATTGACAGATACCAATATTTCTATAAAGCGAGCTATGGAATTTGATATTTCAATCCAAGCCGAGAAATGGCAGGAGATAATGCTGGGGTTATGAATGTATTAAATGAAAAATGCTCATTCCAATATTTTTAGAATGAGCATTTTTGTTACAATGGAGTTGAAAACGGAAGCCAATAAAATTTTGATTACTCATTTCTCTCAATTACTCTATCTATCTCATTCATTTTCAATGCTTTAAATCTTCTTAGCCCTCTTTTTAGCCATAATCATGATGTGTTCAATGAGCATAAAACGGTCTAATTCAGTATTTTCCTCATTACTCAATTCAGCCGTTTTCTTCTTGTACAACAAATCCTCTACTCTTTTGATAACAGTAGAAGGAGGTCTGAAATTCAAGACATCTTTGGGGTCTGGTGATGAAGTTATAAAGTCAATAATTTCATCATAAGCTCTGTATGCAACCATAGACAAATTCTTTTTACGAAAATATCATTTTTTTGATTTGAAAACTACAAAACATCCAAGATTATAAACTCAACAACTCCTTAAACCGAATTGCCTGACGACGTGAAATCTCAATTTTATCACCACTCTCACGTAGCGTTACCTGCAATCCACCCGAAAACCACGGCTCGATTTTTTGGATATATTTCAAGTTGATAATATGCTTGCGGTTGGCACGGAAGAAGATTTTTGAATCTAATCTGTCTTCCAAAGCGTTCAGAGATTTGAGAACCAATGGCTTTTGGTCGTCGAAGTACAGACGGACATAATTGCCCATAGATTCAAATAGACGCACATTTCCTAATCTTACGAACCAACATTTCTCACCATCTTTCACAAAAACTTGGTCGTTTTCTGAGAGGACAGTCGTGTTTTCTTTATTGGTTTCGGTCAGTTGTTTTTGACGATCAAATTCCTCCTCAACTTTCTGAACAGCCTCCGAAAGTCGGTGCAATTCGATGGGTTTTAGGAGATAATCAAGAGCGTTAAATTCAAAGGCTTTGATGGCATATTCGTCGTAGGCAGTCGTAAAAATGACTTCTGGCACGTAGCCTTCGAGGTCAGTCAGGAGGTCGAAACCCGTTTTCCCTGGCATCTGAATGTCCAAAAACAGCAAATCAGGGTGGAGTTGGTCAATCAACTCAACGGCTTCTTCGGCGTTGGCGGCTTCACCTACGATATTGATTTTAGGGAAATTTTCGAGCAAACGTTTCAGTTCATTTCTTGCCAAACGTTCATCATCTACGATTAGAGCTTTCATATTTTGTATTTATTGGTAAATCGTTGTTGGTTATACTTTCAAATTATTCTTATGCAAAATACTGATGGCAGACCCCTTTGCCATGAATACGCTATCGGCTTCGATTTCATTCAAAAAAGAAAATTGTTTGCCGTATAATTTTTCAAAATCACATTCTATCCGATAGCTTTTGACCTTGTGGATTTCCCAAGAAGGATGTTGCACACCGTACTCAAAAGTGGTAGTTTCGCTGTATTTGGCATAACCCCAATAGTGTTCCGCAATGAATTGTTCCTTGCTTCCTTCAATCATCGGGGCGTGGTTTTTCTCGGTTGTGGCTTCCAATTTATTCCAAATACCCTTGTATTTCCAATGATAGCCCAATTCTATTTCTTCGCCAAGGTCTTTGTAAAAATGCTTCATTGGTAGGGTTACGTATTTCTCTCGGTACAAGGTATTTGCCACAAAAGTTATGGCAGGTTTTGGGACAATTTCTTTGATAAAAACCGCACCCCGTTTCCAAGTATCACCATCTTTGACCCGCACATAAAAACGAAGATTGACTTCCTCAAAATTTACGTGAAAAGGGATTGTGAAACCTAACATTTTCGTTTTCTCGAACATAAACCCAATAACACTGACATAACAAACCCCATGAAAGAAATCAAGTTCAGTTTTTGGGGGCAAATAAGGCAATAAAATCTTGGGGTCAATCACATAATTTGCCATGATGAGATTGTTCCATTCTGCGGTGAGAAATTTTTTATTCATTGGGGTTTTTATGTGAACAATTTTATTGATAACTATTTGGTATTCAGAAACTTAATCTTGAAAAAACTTGTATATGATATTCGGTGGAGACAGAAAGATGAGTCGAATAATTAAGCCACTGCAAAACCTGTGTAAGAACGTTTTGCTGGGGCATGAAAAGCCAAAACTATATCTTGCCTTGGAATACCTAACTCTGCAAACACATCTGCGAAACCTTCATCCGTACCGTCATATTCAATATAAACCTTTTCGTTCTTGATACGAACGTGCAGGATACACCCGTAACTCCGACTATCATGTTTCCAGGCATTGTGGTAAATCAAGTAATTCATTTTATTTGGGTCTTCAACCAAATAAATTTCTTCATCCAAATTAGACTGCATCGTGAGGATGTAATCGTCTAAAATTTTCTTGATGATTTTCTGATATTGAGCTATCTTTTCCATGCGTGAATAATTGGATTTTGAACATCAAATATAATCAGTTTAACGTTATGTCGGTCTAAAAATGTTTGTACAATGGGTTCTCGTATCAAATCATCGTAAGCATCTTTTGGCATGGCTAAAAATGGGATTCGATTAGGTTCTTGTTCTTCCAGTAAAAGTGCGTAGAAATCGTACTGACCAACAGAATGGTGCAGTTCATTGATATTCGATGAAGTAATGAAACTCTTTATCTCGACCAAAATTTTCTCCGTATTCTTTTCAGCAATGATAAATTTTTCAGCCGCAAAATCAGCGGCAACTCTCCGTCGCCCAACACCAATTGATAAAAAATAAGGGTCATGAGTAACTACCCAACCTTCCATTTCCAATGCCTCTTTTACTAAATCGTGATAAACATCTTTTGCCATTTGTGATATTACTGTTTTGAGTTATTATCTCCTTTGTCGATGTCTCCACCGAATATATTTTACTTGTAACTATTTGAAAATCAGACTAAAAACTATTCTTCCGATTGTTGAACTATGCGTCTCAGTAAAAAACACCAACAAAAGCGGGAAAAGAATAACCTACTAAAAAATTTACTTTTGTATAATGTTCGGAGGGAAAAGCCGTCCATGAAAAAAATCAAATAAATGCAATTCCTTTAAGAGCCTGCATAATGGCAAAACAGATAAAGGCAAGATATACGATTGACCCAATCCAAACGATTGAGAGGGCTTTTTTTTCACTGGTTATTCTTTTTGAAGTAAAGTACCCCAATAAAGGAATGATTTGTAGAGAATGAATACCAAAAAAATGTGCTACTCGCAAATCCCCAAAAAGGGTACTCCAATTTAACAAGGGTAGTCCCGCTTCGCCAATTTTACCACCTATATTGTGCGAGTTAATAACACTCATATACCCGCCAAAAAAACTAAAAATAACAAAAAATAGTAGCCCGATTTTAATTGATAGTGCAAAAGCTTTGTTGATGGAATAGCTTTTTTGTAATATAAAACGGACTGAAATAATCAAGGTGGCAGTGGTAAGCCAAACAATCATTATACCCATCAAAACATATAAAATGCCTCCTAAAAGCTCTGTTTGGTTGAAATGCGAGAATTTACCTCTAAATGCTTGAATCGTGATTACACCGTTTTCATATAACATCACAATGGTGGCTAAAATGGAATACCACTTTACCCGATTTTGATTATTTACATAAAACAGCAAATATGCCATCGTCCACGCATATACCCATGTACTAAGGGCAAATTTTATCGGTTTTATCATCGAATTAATACCCAAAACCTCAACTGTGTTTATCATGGCGTATAATCCAAGGCAAATCGCTAAACCCAAAAGAAACGAACCCAATATTGCCAATGGTCTATTTCTACTAAATATCTCTTCAATTAATTTCATGAATAGTTTTGGTTTTGACCGTTTTTATTAAGAAAAATAATAAATATCCTACGGGTCCGAACATAAAAGTAAATGGCAAAGTCAGCGTATAAAGCCACCTCGAAATTTGAAGTTGTTGAGACTTTTTAACGATGTATGCCCCCACAAATAAATCAAATGCTAAGTAATGAATCCAACCCATTGCCACCGCATTATCATTCTGAAAAAGGGCTTTTACATTTGCCAAGGTACTGAAACTATCTAAACTGAAACTTCCAATGTCTTTTAGAAGTAAAAAGGCATAAATTAGGGCAAATAGAACAATCATACCGTTTAAAATGATGGTTTGGGTGTGTTTCCATTTAGGCAAGAAAATCAGTAATATCCAGCCTAAAAGCACAAAGGAGTTACCAAAAGAAAAAATTGAGGTTGCATTCATAATTGATTGGTTTTTAATATTATTGGGAATATTTTTTACTTTAACCAAAGCCTAACTACCCCACCTTCACAATCTCCTTAATCTTCGACAAAGGGCTATCCTTCTCTGGTTCAATCTGTGGAATTGGAATAGTAATTTCTGCCGTAACTACCTCTTTTTCAGATTGATATATTTTAAATTTTGATTCTGGTCCAAATAATAATTCGAGGCGGTGGGCAGTGTTTTCTAATCCAAATCCTCCTGAGTCGGTGGTTTCCAAAGTACCTGTGTTGCTGATGTAGATGGTCAGCATTTTGTTCATCACCTTCGATTCTAAACTCACAAAGCCTCCTCTGACGGGTTTTGATACACCGTGTTTGATAGCATTTTCTACCAAAGTCTGCAACAACATGGGCGGTACTTGCACCGTCATTGAGTCTGGATGAATATTCTTACGAACCTGCAAACGCTCTTCATAACGGATTTTTTCTAAAGCTAAATAATCATCCACCGTCCGCATTTCTTCTGAAAGTGAAACCGTCCTACGTCTATCCGCCAGAAGCGAACTCCGCAAAATATTTGACAATTGCGTAACCGCTTTTTGGGCTTTGTCAGGGTCTTCCAAAATCAAAGCCCGAATACTATTGAGGGCATTGAACATAAAATGCGGATTCATCTGAGCCCTCAAAACCTTCGATTCTGTATCCTTTACTGATGATTCCAAACGAATTTTATCAACCTCAACCTCCGATTTTCTTTCAAAATAATGAGAAGCGTAATAGAAAAGCGTCCAAATCATCAAAGGTTTTGCCCAATTAAAAATGTATTGCAGAATATAGAAAAACGACCACAAATTAGCATCTTCACGCTCCCGCAGAAGGTATGAATCAAGCGGAATATTAAGCAAAGCCATAAAAATAGACATTCCACCCACCGCCAAAAGGATGCGAGGAATGACCTTATCTATTCCAATTTCGACCCAACCGTATTTTTTGATGATTCTTCTAAAAAAATTGGTTAGTAACAAGACAATTCCAATATTAAGAACTGCCGCCATGAACCAATCGAGCGACCAACCATAGGTAGTGGTATATATCAGAGTCTCGTTGGTCAGCCAAGCCGACCAGCCAAAGATTTGTAATATCCAATATAGTTTTGTTCTTGACATAAAATAAATTGTACCTTGTTTTATTTTACCACAAAAGTCACAAAAGAGAACAAAGGTTTTTAGTTTTTTTACTTTTATTCTCTCTTGATACTTTTATGGTGAAATTTATGCAACAACAATTTAGCGTAATCCAATGGAAAACGAAGGGAAAATTCAGTAAACGGAAAGTAGTGTGGATAAACGGACGATTTTCAAGGATTCAAATCAGCCAAGTGCGATACATCACAAGCTAATTCAACCGTAAATTTTGAAGTGTCATAATCATAAATCAATTTGTACAAACACAAATTGGCGTGGTCGAAAGTGTCCATCTCATAAAGCGGACGTTCGAGAAGAAGCGTAAGGATAATACGGATAGCTCGCCCGTGCATGGCAACCAAAACGGTTTGCTCTTCGGGACGACTAAGAATTAAATCAACAACAGGTTTCTGACGAGCAATCACATCTTCGGGACTTTCGCCACCTTCGGATGGCATATTAGTTTCGCCCGCTATCCAACTGTCTATCAGTACTTTATAATATTCATTGTCTCGATTATTCGGAATTTTACCCTCACGCACGCCCCAACTAATTTCGTTCAAACCGATGTGCTGTTCCCAAGGGAGATTCTTTTGCAGAAATTTATTTACCGATTGATGCGTTCTTTTCAAGGCAGAAGTGTAAACTTTGTCGAACGGAACGTGTTGATAATATTGAAAGAAAGCCTCGGCTTGTGCTTGTCCCAACTCGTTGAGGTCAGAGTCCACGCCACTTCCTTGCACCACGCCTTGACGGTTGAAAGCGGTTTCTCCGTGGCGAATCAGATATATGGTCTTTGTGGTTGGAGTTTGCGAGCGTTGGTCAGACATTGAATATCAGTTAATTAGCAAAATAATCGCAAAAGTACGGCATTTTAATTAGAAATTAGCTTTGAGCAAATAATCATATTTTAGTTTTTGTTGTAGGGGCGTATCGCATACGCCCATTGCGTTCGAGGGCGTATGCGATACGCCCCTACGTTAAACATTTTCAGATAACTTCAGATAACCATTTTATTTTACGGTAAACAAACAATAACCATGTTCAATAAAAATATTACTCTCGAACAAATCAATCAAACCAGTAAAGGCTGCATGGTCGAACACCTCAGCATAGAATTTACCGAAATCACACCCGAATATATCAGTGCAAAAATGCCTGTGGATAGTCGCACAAAGCAACCTATGGGACTTCTGCACGGAGGAGCATCGGTAGTTTTGGCAGAATCTGTGGGGAGTACCGCCTCATGGTTATCGCTCGAAAATCCAGAAAAACAAGCCGCAGTGGGTGTAGAAATCAATGCAAATCACTTGAAATCAGCCCGTGACGGCTATGTTTATGCCAAATGTACAGCCTTGAAAATTGGTCGTACTATGCACGTTTGGGATATAAAAATTACGAATGAAGTGGGGGATTTGGTTTGTGTGTGTAGGCTGACTACGGCGGTGATTGAGAAAAGATGAAAAACACTTTATACTAAATCAACAAAATCAGCGTAATTTTAGAAACGAAACATATTACGCAAATAATGACTAATCATAATTCCCCTTTTCAATTCTGGAACAACTTTCAAAAGCCAACCCGTAATCTCTATTTATTTTCACTAATTATTTTATCTATCTCACTGATAATCTTTGGATTAGCCTATTTCAGAGGGTTAGAAAACGTAGTCCATTGGGATGTGCTGAGTGAGTTAGGCGAAGTACCCATCATCCTCGACCAATTCAAAGTGGGTGATGAAACCCTAAGCATTCCTTCAAAGACTTTCACCATCACTGAACAATTTGTGGCTTCTCCGATGGCAATAAATACGCTTGGAAATTATCTATTTTTAGGGTTTTTCACCATTGGTTTTCTCTTGATTTTATCAGCATTATCCGCTCTCAAACGCTTTTGGTATTTGATTTTTATGGGGTCAATTATTCTACTGATTGTTACCTTTAATTTGGGCTTAGTTTTTAATGTTTTAGGAAATTATATCAATGTTTTAGCCATCATTTTATACGTAGGAACAAGCTATTTTTTCCACGCTTTTCGTCCAGATATTGACATCTTCAAACGCTTCTTAACCTTCTTTTTTATCACGGTTTTAGTTGCCGTTTGTATTCAATATTTTTCAAAAGTAAATACCCCATTTTTATTACTTTCCAGTTACAGAACATCAGGGGCAATGCTACTTTCTATTGGATTTATTTTTATTATTTCCTACGAAATTATCAATGGTTTTTTAATCATCTCAACCTCCTCAAAAGGCTCTCAACAATTATTCAACTTCCTGATTATCAGTTTTATATATCTCACAAACGTCCTTTTAGTTTTTCTTTATAATAACAAAATTATCGACTGGAATATGATTTATTTGAGTCCGTTTTTGTTGTTAGTAATCTCCACAATCTTAGGCATTTGGGGATTCAGACAACGGAGAAATTTGAGTGTTGAAATATTGGATTTTGAGGAATCGGGGGCATTCATATACATAGGCTTGGGCATTATCACCTTCGCTACGGTTGCCCTCGGGTTTACCACTGCCAACGACCCCATGACGGAGGTATTTGAAGATGCCATTACCTATTCACATTTGGCGATGGGCGTGATGTTTATCGTCTATGTTCTCTTGAATTTTTCTACCCTTTTCAAAGACGGATTAGAGGTTCATAAAGTGGTTTTTAAGCCTTACAAATATCAACTTTGGTTTTTCAGAATTACGGCTCTGATTATGATTAGTGGTTTGTTATTGACCAAAGATTTTTTCCCTGTCAATCAATTTTCAGCCGCCTATTATAATGCTTTGGGCGACTATTACACCCACGCCAAAGACTATCGGGTGGCTGAATCTGAATACAAATTTGCGGCTGCCCACGAACCTCGAAATCACAAAACCAATTATGCCTTAGCATCCCTCTCACTCACACAGGGCGACAACGAAACGGCAGGGGTTTATTTCAGAAAAGCAAGTGCTAAAAATCCATCACCCTTTGATTATGAAGGACTTAGTCGTTCACTTTCGGATGGTGACCAGTTTTTTAATGCTATTTTTGTACTAAAAGAAGGCGTACAAAAATTCCCAAAATCAGGGGAATTACAGAACAATTTGGCGTATCTCTACAACAAATCTAAACTCCCAGATTCGACGGTGATTTATTATGAAATGGCAATCAAAAATGCTAAAAAAACAGAAGTTCCTGCCAGTAATTTATTAGCATTTTGGGCAACGAATGGCAAAGAAAAAACCATTACCGAAACCTTAGCAAAAACAGAAGACATCAAGTATAATTCATACCAAGCCAATAAGTTAGCCTTAGTAAACAAAGCCAAAGCCCCCTCCGCCCCCAGAGGGGGAACTTTCGATTCAGATTTTGTCCAGCACCTATTAGAGTCGAAAGTCCCCCCTCTGGGGGTTGGGGGGCTTTCGGTAGCTGATTTTTCTTTGTTATACAACCAATCCATCCATCAAAAATCAAACGGTAAACCCTTGCCGTTGAGACGATTAGCCGAGTCAGAAGACAACGAATCATTATCCGAAGATTTACTTTTTGCCAATGCCATGCAGGACTATTATCAAGGTGATAAATTGATAGCTTTGCAGAATTTTCAGGCTTGGTCATTGGGAGATTCTACTGATAAAAAAGGAAAATACTACGGACTTTTATTGAATACTTTATTGAAGAAAGAAAAGTCAGAATCGATCTATCCATCCGACATCAAAGACCCTACGGGCGTAGGCTTAAAACGTTATCCTTTGAATGAAAATGTAGTAGCAAAAGCCATAGAAATTTTCAATAAAAACAAACAACCCGAAAAAGGTTACGATGCCGTGATGAAGGCAATTGCTTGGCGAAAAGACTCGCCAAAATTATACGAATTATACATCATCCAAGCCCTAACGATAGGCATGAAGGACTACGCAAGTGACGGATTGGCAGCACTCCAAAAATTATCCCCAACCGATTATCAGCGTTTTCTACCTACCTATCAAGCCAAATTACAATCTATCGAAAAAGCGGGGGTTGGTTTTCAGTAATTGGGTAAGTTTGTTTTATAAAAAATAAGTAAAAAATGGAAATCATCAGAACTACCAATATTTCAAGACGTTACGTCATGGGTGAAGAAATTATCCAAGCCCTCAAAGACGTTTCTATTTCAGTGAGCAAAGGCGAATACGTGGCTTTTATGGGTCCTTCGGGTTCAGGAAAATCTACGTTGATGAACATCGTTGGTTGTTTAGACACGCCCACTTCTGGACGTTATATTCTTAATAATCAGGATGTTAGTGAAATGACTGAAAACGAATTAGCAACGGTTCGTAATAAAGAAATTGGTTTTGTTTTCCAGACCTTCAACCTTTTGCCCCGTCAGTCTTCGCTCGAAAATGTGGCATTACCCTTGATTTATGCAGGCTACAACAAAGCTGACAGAATTGAGAAAGCCATGCTCACCCTCAAAGGCGTAGGGCTCGAAAACAGGGCTCATCACAAACCCAACGAACTTTCGGGTGGACAACGCCAGCGTGTAGCCATCGCCCGTGCCTTAGTAAACGACCCCTCAATCCTCTTGGCGGATGAACCCACAGGAAACTTGGACACCAAGACCTCCTACGAAATCATGGATTTATTTGACCAATTATACTCAAAAGGCAACACTATCGTCATGGTTACGCACGAAGACGACATCGCCCAATACGCCCACCGCATCGTACGCCTACGTGATGGTTTGGTAGAGACTGACAAAATTAATCCAAATGTGAAGAAGGCGAAGGAGTTAATGATGAGTTTGAAATCGCAGGATTGATTATGAGTGTTTTATCAAATATATTCTATTCAGAGACTAAGAAAAATTGGCAACAATTAGCTTCGGAAATTGGAGGAGAATTTGTTGATGGAGGTTTTTGGAAAAAAGATAAGGTGGTATTAAAATATCGTAAAACTGAAATTGTTTTAGAAACACATACCGTCAGTAGAGGAAAGAATAGTTCAACATATACCAGAATGAAATTTCCATTCAATTCAGTAAATGGGTTTAACCTTTCAATCTCATCTGAGAACTTTTTTACCCATTTAGTAAAGAAGATTGGTTTCAATGATATTGAAATTGGAGAATTTGAATTTGATGATAAAATATATTTGAAATCAAATAATGAAAAAAAAGCCAAGTCGTTTTTTAGTTCAACTATTCTCAAAGAAGAAACTTTTAATGTTGTAAATATAACGGAATCATTCCTTTCAATAAAACGCCATGATTCACTCTTTTTCTTTACAGAAAGTGAAGCTCCAAATCCATTTTATGTAGTTTTGTCAAAATTGGGTGTAGAGTCAGACATCGACGTTCTAAAATCATGGCTCAACCTCTGCAAAATCACCCTCGACAGATTAATTGAAATAGGCGAAGCGGAGGATGTGAGTCCTGATTTTGAGAATTAATAAAAAATAAACACTTTTTTTATCATTACAGACTTGCAAAGCAAAAAAACTTCCGTACCTTTGCAGTCCAATTAAATGGAAACAACATCGCAGGATGGAGCAGTAGGTAGCTCGTTGGGCTCAAATCATTGTTAATTGAGAATTTTAAAAATTACTTGTTTAAAATTCTTTCAATCAATTTGCAAGAGGGCTGCGTAGAAAGAAATTTTTACGTGATTATTTGTCAAATTCGGGGAACCCTTTAAGTATGGCAATCCCGAGCCAAGCCTTAGTAATAAGGAAGGTGTAGAGACTGAATGGCAAGGACCTTACCAAGTAATGTTGGAGGTAAAGAGACAGTCCAGACCACAAACCGTAAGGGTAGTGAAAACTATAGTGGTAAGCATAACCCAAAGGTCACAGGTTCGAGTCCTGTTCCTGCTACGCAGAACAAAGCTAATTATCTAATTATCAGATAGTTAGCTTTTTTGTTTTCAGATTGGGGACGGTTTAGGGGACGGATTTAACCCATTTGCTCAAAAACCATGAAAATAATTTGATATTTTTTTCACAAAGGAGAAATTAAGTGAGCATCAGCTACATTGCGGAGGTTTGGAACATTGCACAACATTTACTATTTTTGTCATGCAGAATTTACCGCTAAGAGGGCAACCCGTTTTATACTGGGTTGTCCTTTTGCATTCTGAAAACTTAAACGCTACTTAAAGACTGTTTGAAGTCTGGACAATAAAAAAGCCCAAACCGTGAAAGTTTGGGCTTTTCGTTGAAAGATAAATTTTTACTCTTCAAATGATTCCTCTAAACACTTCTCAAACATTTTGTGTTGGTCGTGTTCAAAATCCGTCATTGATTCCATTAAGTTCTGGATATTTAGAAAATACTTAAAACTCTTTTGGTTATCAATACATTCTGACCACATACAAAAGCCGATAACTTCTAAAAGTGCTAATTGTAATCCTTGATATTCTTCAAAGGATTCATTTGTTGGTATAGTGATAACCAAACTGTTTTTTGTGAATTGTACCATGATGCTGTAAGTTTTTAGGATTTAAAATAAAAAAGCCCTGTCTTAGAAGTCCTAACGTACTTACAGCACGTTTACAGGGGTTTCCCCTCCTGTCTTCATAACAGGGCAATATCTTTGAATTTCGTAACATAATGTAAGTTTTTTAGGAACACAAATTTTATCACTAAAACCGAAACAAGCAAGCGGAGGAGGGAATTTATTTTTACGCTCTTAGCTGTGCTATACTGTACATTTTCCCATCAGTTAATATTTTGATGAAAATAACAGGA
>JAAFJP010000038.1 GCA_013298125.1 Cytophagales bacterium
TTCCTGATAGTGTTGGACAACGGACAATTTCTCTGTCGCATTCCAACTTTTACGATGTTTGCTCATAAGTACACAAGTTAGGAATTTCCCTTACACTTGTGTCCAGTTTTTTAGCGGGCTGGCAGGTTATAATTCCAATAAACATTAGTAGGGTAATCTTTTTCATTGGTTGTATTTTAAAATTAACTTTACCTCAAACTAAGGTAACAGATTCAAAAATAAGTGTTTAATTCCGTTTCTCAAAATATAGAAATATAAAAAAACATTCATTCTGGACAACGATATCCCATCAAAAAAGGCTTTTCAATTTCTTGAAAAGCCTTTTTTATCAAAATAGAAAAATAACTATTAATTATTCTCTGTTCCTTGTTACCTAAAACTACGCCGCTGCCAAAGCCTCAGCACCACCAACGATTTCGAGAATCTCTTTGGTAATTGCCGCCTGACGAGAACGGTTATATTCTAATTTCAATGCTTTGATTAACTCACCTGCATTGTCAGTTGCTTTGTCCATCGCTGTCATCCTTGCTCCATGTTCTGAGGCGTTAGATTCTAAAACAGCTTTGTAAACTTGCAATTTCAAGGCTTTTGGAGTCAATTCTGAAATGATTTCTTCTTCTGATGGTTCAAAAATATAATCAACCGTTGAAGCCTTTACTTTCTTTTCGTCTTTTTTCTCAACCATTGGCAACATTTGTTCTGTTGTCAAGATTTGAGTTGCAACGTTTTTGAATTGATTATAAACTACTTCAACTACATCGTACTTACCTGATTCAAAACCTTTCATGGCTTCTTCGGCGGCTTCACGAACGGCTGAAAAGCTCAAACGAGTATAAATATCAGCAAATTTTGTATTCACATTATATCCACGTCGAGCCAAATATTCACCACCTTTTTTACCAATTGCCATGATTTCAACATTCCCAGCGGCACGTTGAGCGGCATATTTTTCATCAACAAGGCTAATTACAGTCTTACCAACGTTAGCATTAAATGCTCCACACAAACCACGGTCTGAAGTAACCGTAATAATTAGCACATTCTTGATTTCACGTACAGTTGTGTATGGATTATCTCCTGAACCTTCCGCATTGGCAGAAACAGTGGCAATCATTTCAGACAACTTCTGTGAGTATGGACGCATCTGTGTAATGGCTTCCGTAGCTCTACGAAGTTTTGCAGCCGAAACCATTTTCATGGCTTTGGTTATTTGTTGAGTGGAATTTACCGATACTATTCGGTTACGGACTTCTTTTAATGAAGGCATGGTTATATTAAGTCATTAAGTGTCTAAGTTTTAAGTTATTAAGTTGGTTCAGTAAAAACTTATCAACTTAATAACTTAAAACTTAATAACTTTAATTTACGCATATTTTGGAGCTACTTCTTTCGATACTTTCGTTAGAACGTCAGTCAAAGAATCATCGTATTTTCCAGCTTTAAGGGCTTCCATCGTTGATTTTTGCGTTGCGTTCATTACGTTTACGAAATCTTTTTCAAAATCACGAACCTTTGAAACCGCTACGTTATCTAAAAGACCTTTTGTCGAAAGGAAAATCATCGCAATTTGCTCTTCTACACGTTGTGGAGCACCATTTGGTTGCTTCAACATTTCCAAGTTACGCTTACCACGTTCGATAGTCAATTTTGTAGAAGCATCAAGGTCTGAACCAAACTTCGCAAACGCTTCCAATTCACGGAATTGTGCTTGGTCAAGTTTCAAAGTACCCGCTACTTTCTTCATCGACTTAATCTGAGCATTACCACCCACACGTGATACCGAAATACCTACGTTGATAGCTGGACGAATACCTGAGTTGAACAAGTTAGTTTCCAAGAAAATCTGTCCGTCCGTAATTGAAATTACGTTTGTCGGAATATAGGCAGAAACGTCACCAGCTTGTGTTTCGATGATTGGAAGAGCTGTCAATGAACCACCACCTTTTACCAAATGCTTGATAGATTCTGGAAGGTCGTTCATATTTTTAGCGATTTCGTCAGAAGAGTTAATCTTGGCAGCACGCTCTAACAAACGACTGTGAAGATAGAAAACGTCTCCTGGGTATGCCTCACGTCCTGGAGGACGACGAAGTAAAAGAGAAACCTCACGATATGAAACCGCTTGTTTCGATAAATCATCATAAATAATCAAAGCCGAACGACCTGTATCACGGAAGAATTCACCGATGGCAGCACCTGTAAATGGAGCGTAGAATTGCATTGCCGCTGGCTCAGAAGAACCTGCCGCTACAATTACCGTATAGTCCATTGCACCCGCCTTACGAAGTGTTTGTTCGATTTGCTTGATAGTAGAGGCTTTTTGTCCACAGGCAACATAAATACAATACACTGGATTTCCAGCATCAAAGTATTCTTTTTGGTTGATGATAGTGTCAATACAAACGGTAGTTTTACCTGTCTGACGGTCACCAATAACCAACTCACGTTGTCCACGACCTACTGGAATCATGGCATCAATTGCTTTGATACCTGTTTGCATAGGTTCAGTTACTGGCTGACGGAAGATTACCCCAGGAGCTTTACGTTCCAAAGGCATTTCGTAAAGTTCACCCGTAATTGGTCCATTTCCATCAACAGGTTGTCCCAGCGTATTTACTACACGTCCGCAGATACCGTCACCTACTTTGATAGAGGCAATCGTGTTAGTACGTTTTACGGTAGCACCTTCTTTAATGTCTCCTGAGTCCCCCAACAATACCGCTCCAACATTGTCTTCTTCGAGGTTAAGGGCAAGGGCTTGTAAGCCATTATCAAAAACGAGCAACTCACCCGCTTGTACTTTCGTTAGTCCGTAAATACGGGCTACACCATCACCGATTTGCAATACGGTACCTACTTCTTGAAGTTCAGCTTCTGACTTTGCTCCTGAGAGTTGTTCTCTCAAAATTGCTGATACTTCATCTGGTCTGACTGATGCCATTATTATAAGTTTTTTTGTGATTTTTGTTCAGTGAATTGGTAGGTTTTAGGTGTTGGGTTTTAGGTGTTAGTTATAAAAAAACTAAAAATCCTCAAACTTGGCACTAAACCGCTCCTTTTTCGGGTGCAAAATTATGGAAGAAATTTCACAATTCCATGATTTATCGAAATAATAGTGCATAATTATTATACTTTTTGGTGATTTGAGATTTTGAACTTGTTGAAAAAATAAACGTTGAAGAAAACAAACGCCGAGAAGTCTCAAAAACTCCTCGGCGTTTATCGTTACATAATTTTTCAAGAAAAAAGTTATGCTAATAGTTTGATTTGTACTTATACTTTTTTGTGGAATAACTTGGTAGGGACGAATAGCATTCGTCCAGTTGTCATTTAAAAGGGTGGACGAATGCGATTCATCCCTACTACACAACTATATGGCATCTTTTTACCCTCAGAATTTAAACTTAACATTCATTCCGCCAAAATAATAAGTCTTACTTGGTCCAGGATTTACGTCTGTAATCACGCCAACGGGATAATTACTTCCAACGTCTGTATCATTCACACTATTTCCTAAGAATAAGAAAGTATAATTAACTTGATTAGTTAAGTTATTTCCTGCAATATAAAAATCAAAATCGACCTTTTTGAGGGTCTTTTGAAAACCTATTTTGCTGTTTAATAATGAATACCCTTTCACATTGTTAGTATTGGCAAAATCCGTAAATACTGCCCCCATAGCATTGTAAGTATTATTTATGTAGAAACCTTTATTCGTAACAATATCAAGCCCCAAAGTGTATTTAGTTGGAGGAACACCCACCACTTGGTTATTTGAAAAATCCACAACCTTAGAACCAAATTTGGTCTTAAAATCATCGTATTTGAAATTATAATTTGAATAATTCAGGAATGGCTCAATTTTTTTGATGAAAGATTTTGAACCACCAACTAAAAGATAACGAAGACTTAATTCTACACCTTGATTTGTCTGATTGCCTGTATTGGCAAAATAATTATATGTCCCACCCGCAGGATTTACGCCCGAGAGTTGGGTTAATTTATTACTAACATCAATGTTGAAAACTGAAATTTGATAATCCAAACGGCTATTGAATAGTAAGCCCTGAATCCCCAAATCAATCATTCGGGCTTTTTCGGGTAATAGTTCTTTGTTTTCCTTTTGGAGGTCAGGAATAAAAGAAGTTGAAGCCGTTGGGGCGTTATATCCTTCGCTGTAACTCAGATTGATGATTTGTTGCTTGAATACTTTTTGCAGAGCAATGTGTGGGTTATAAGATGTTTCAAAACTTTTCGTGAATGATAAATCTTTGTTATAACCTACCACCAAACCCTGATTGGCTAATAAATCTAAACGTGTGTAATCAATCTGATTGGCACTCAAACCTACGATTAGGGCTAAATCTAAACTGTTAAAATTCAAACGATTATGAAAAAAGGCTGCGTATTGATTGGTACTATTTTTAAAATATGAACCCTTTGAAATGTCTTGAACTTTCAGAGGATTTAGGTCATCCGTTCCTGCAAAACGATAATTAGAAATAACGGAGCGAGACTGTTGGATTTCAGTTCCGATATTTAATTCATTAGTAATATTTTCGCTAAAATCAGATTTTATGGCAAAAACCGACCTAACGCCATAATTTGGGTTCATGCTATTTTCGGATGCACCCGCAGCAACTCTCACAAAGTCTTGATTTGAATAAAAGAGCGTTGTGATATTACTAAATTGCTTCGAGAAAGTATATTGATGCGTAAGTCCAAACCTTGTGGCTAAAATTTCGTTGCGAGAATTCTTTTTAGCATACGCAGTATTTCCATTGTCAATTCCCAAGTAATAATCGGCATAAGGAATTTGCCCAGTAACACCCTCCAATGAAAAATTATGACTCAGATAGGTGGTTAATGACTGTTTTTTATTCAGTTTAAACTCCCCAAAAAAAGTCAGAAAGTTTTTTAAGCTACTTCCTTTGGGGCGGTACCCATCTGATTGTAAATGTCCATACGTGAGTGCTATGGCAGAACTGTCACCCACGATGTCTAAACGAGTATTTGATTGGAGTAATCCAAAAGAGCCTGCCGAAAATTTTTCAGTCAAAGAAACCCCTTTTTCTTCCGAAGATTTCATGTAAAAACGAGCTACTCCACCAACGCCTCCTCCGTACATGGTGGAGGCTGGACCTTTAATAACTTCGATGTTATTTACATTCGCAAAATCAATGTCATCCAAAATAGTAACGCCCTCGGCAGTAGTTAAAGGAATACCATTATAATAGGCTTTAATACCCCAATTATTAAATTTTTGGTCGTTTCCGTAGCCTCGAATCACTAATCTTTGTCCGCCCAACTGAGTGCGTTTATCGACTTGTACACCCGCCATCGTTCCCAAACTTTGTTCGATAAAAGCTGGATTGTTTCGATTTAATTCTTCTTCGGTGAGGGCTTCAACAGATTGAGCATGACGGATAAACTCACCTCTTTCTTTGGCAGTTTTACGTTTTTCTTTGACAATAACTTCCTCTAATTCTTTGTCTTTTTGGGCAAATAAAATGGTAGAAGAAAAGATAATATATGATAAAATGAAAAGTTTTTTCACGGAGATATTGATATAAGGATTTGAGCAAATGAGTATCAATTTGCTTTAAATCAAGATTTTGGATAGAAATAATTACACTCTGGTTTGAATGACCAAAGATATTTAATGATAATCCTAAAAAGGAGAATCAACATAAAAGAGGAAATAAGTAATGAGAATAAATTAATTGGTACAATAAAGAATGCCTAATCGTAGGGGCGTATAGCATACGCCCTTGTATCGTAGCGTGGGCGTATGCTATACCAATGCTGGCAATTTAAGATTTTACTTTTGTTAAAATATATTTAATAACCCCGTTTGAACGCTGGTAAGGTTTTGAACCCTACCAGCGTTAGTCGGACAAGTTTCTTAAATTGACAGCATTGGTATGCTATACGCTCTTACAATATATCAATTTATTTGTTCCAAATACTTATTATATAATTATCACTGTGGAGGACGTTTCAGTTTTTGGATTAAATCTGAAAAATAAAGGGATGAAATTTGTGAAAATTTAGGAGTATTTAATGGGGTAAAATAGTCAAAACTAAACGTTGAATTTGCGTGTAAAGTCAATGGCTCTAACAAAAATTGGATAAATGATTTTGTATTACTCTCAAAAGGTAATTGTTCTGATTGTTTATCAAGTAACTGGTTGATTTTGAGTTCTAAACGAGTTTCGTCTTCATCACTCAAACAGTAGTAATATGTTTGATTATCCTTGATTTCTGTGAAAACTACATCGTAAAATTTATCCTCAAATCGAAACTCTTTATCAGCACTTTTCCAAGTTATTTTATCAGAATTTTGGGCATTAATAACTATACAAGTAAGCTCATTTTTTTTGAAGGATTTGGTAAGTTTTTTCTCAACATTTTCCTTAATAATTTCTCTTTCAATGCTCGTAATAGCCAAAAATCCTCCCATTTTGAGGAAGAAGATTATGAGAAGAGTGAGTGAAAAAAATGCTTTCAAATTGTTTGATGAAGTTTTGAAATACAAAAGTAATTGTTTGTTCAATTTAATCACTCATGTTACACAAACTTCTTCCTCAACGGATTGAAATCGCAGCGGCGAACCGTCCGTTGTTAGGATATAGTCCGTCCCGATGGGACTCATTCGTTGGTAATAATCCCAGAGGGATGACCGATGTCCTAACAACGGATTTTAATCCGTTGTGTGAAATGATGTTTTGCGTAACATGAGTTAATCAATAAAACTCTCCCCTTTTTACCTTTTTTATCTCCTTCCGCCTTTTTTTAGTATTTTTGTTTTAGATTGAAAAATAATTTTCAATTTCCAATGCAAAATATTCAATTTTCAAGTAAAAATTTAGGTAAAATACCCTCTGAAATTCCCAAATGGCAAGACCCTCCAACAATCCTAACGATAAATCAAAAGCTAAAAAGGGCGAAACGCCTCTCGCCAAACAATACAACCAAATCAAATTAAAGTATCCTGGGGCATTGTTATTGTTTCGGGTAGGTGATTTTTATGAAACCTTTGGTGAGGATGCTGTACGGGCTTCTAAAATTCTGAACATCACCCTCACTCGTCGAAATAATGGAAATGCCGATGACCATTTGGCAGGTTTTCCACATCATTCTCTTGACAATTATTTGCCTCGCCTCGTGCGTGCAGGCGAACGTGTAGCCATTTGCGACCAGTTAGAAGACCCCGCAACGGCAAAAGGAATCGTGAAAAGAGGCGTTACAGAATTGGTTACACCTGGGGTTTCTTACAACGATAACGTGTTGGACATGAAGCAAAATAATTACTTGGCTTCGGTCAGTTTTGCTTCGTTTTCAAAAGATATTTTGGGAGTTGCCTTCTTGGATATTTCGACGGGAGAGTTTTTGTGTTCGCAAGGAAATGTATCTTATATCGAAAAATTGTTGCAGAGTTTTTCGCCCTCAGAAGTATTGTATTGTAAGAAAAACCGTCAAGAATTTACCCAAATTTTCGGAGATAAATTTCTAACTTTTGCCTTGGATGATTGGGCTTTTAAGCACGAATTTGCCTATCCACTTCTAACTAATCACTTCAAAACCAATAACTTAAAAGGATTTGGCATAGAATCGCTGACCGAAGGAATTATTGCCGCTGGGGTGATTATGCACTATTTGTCTGAGACTGAACACAAACAAGTTGGGCATATTTCTCGCATCAATCGTCTGGAGGAAGAGAAATACGTTTGGTTGGATAAATTCACGATTCGGAACTTAGAATTAGTCTCGGCACAACAAGAGGGAGGCATTCCATTAATCCAAATTCTCGACCAAACCATGACTCCGATGGGTGCAAGATTGTTGAGAAAATGGTTGGTATTGCCTTTGAAAGAAAAATCACAAATACAAGAACGTCTCAATACCGTATCATACTTTAAGGAAAACGAAGAATTGAGAGAAAGTTTAGAGGCTCACTTGAAGCAAATTGGTGATTTAGAACGACTTATCTCAAAAGTTGCCGTCAAAAGAATCAATCCCAGAGAATTATTAGCCCTCAAAAAAGCTCTACTTCACATCGAACCCATCCGTTGGCAATTGCTCAATGGCAAGCCTTTGGAGATTGTGGGCGGTTTTCGTTCTGAAAAAGATGTAAGAGAAATGACTGTTGGCGGAGGTGATTTTGACGATGATACCGAAAGAAACGAAATCAGTAGCGATGATTTTTTGAATGAAGTTTTGAATCCAGAATATGGGCAGTCGGCAGTCGGCAGTCAGCAATCGGCAGTAGAGGAAGAGAAAACAGTAATTTCTACAAACTCACAGCTCACAGCTCATCGCTCGGAGCTTTTAAAAAAATACGCCGACCAACTAAATCCTTGTCAGTTTTTATTGGATAAAATCCAGAAAGAACTCCGTGATGATCCACCACTTTTGAGTAATCAAGGCGGCATGATTCGGCAGGGTGTAGATGATGAATTAGACCAACTTTTATCTATTGCTTACACAGGAAAGGACTTTTTGATGCAAATTCAAAATCGTGAAATTGAACGCACTGGGATTAGTTCTTTGAAAATTTCGTTCAATAAAGTTTTTGGATATTACTTAGAAGTTACCAACGCCCACAAAGACAAAGTTCCAGAGGATTGGATTAGAAAACAGACCCTCGTAAATGCCGAAAGATACATCACGCCCGAACTCAAAGAATACGAAGAAACCATCTTGGGGGCGGAGGATAAAATCAATGTGATTGAGCAAAGGATTTTTAATGAACTAGTAAACGTAGCCAACGATTATATCCACCAAATTCAGCAAAATGCTAAGATAATTGCGGTGTTGGACGTGCTGACAAACTTTGCCAAAGTTGCCGTTAAAAATAACTATTCAAAACCACAAGTATCTGACAGCAAGGTTCTTAATGTAAAAAATGGACGACATCCCGTTATCGAACAACAATTACCTTTGGGCGAAAAATATGTTCCGAATGATTTGTATTTGGATGATGTTTCCCAACAAATTATCATCATCACTGGACCTAACATGGCGGGTAAATCTGCCCTGTTACGACAAACCGCTTTGATAGTTTTGATGGCTCAAATCGGTAGTTTTGTCCCTGCGACAGAGGCTGAAATCGGGATAGTGGATAAAGTCTTTACCCGTGTAGGGGCGAGTGATAATCTCTCAAAAGGTGAATCGACTTTCATGGTAGAAATGACCGAAACCGCCAGCATCTTGAACAACCTTTCGGATAGAAGTCTCGTCTTAATGGATGAGATTGGGCGTGGGACGAGTACCTACGATGGCGTTTCGATTGCTTGGGCGATTGCTGAATATTTACATAATCATTCTAATTTTAGACCTAAGACCCTTTTTGCGACCCATTATCACGAATTGAATGAGTTGGCAAATGATTTTTCAAGAATCAAAAATTTCAATGTTTCGGTCAAAGAAATCAATGGGAAAGTGATTTTTATGCGTAAGTTACAGGAGGGTGGTTCTGAACACAGTTTTGGTATTCATGTAGCCCAATTGGCTGGTATTCCACAAAATGTTGTGTTTCGTGCGAGTGAAATTTTAGTAGAATTAGAAAAAAATAGAAGCAAAGAGCAACATCGCCAAACCATCCGAGAAATGCCCAAACAGAATTTTCAGATGGCAATTTTTGAGGCAGAAAAGAATCCAAAATTTGAGAAAATAGAAGGACTCTTAAAAACTTTGGACATCAACACCATGTCTCCAATTGAAGCACTACTAAAACTCAATGAAGTGAAGCGAGTTTTTGAAGATAAATAATATTAATGGAGGTGAGTTAATAATTCACCTCCATCAAAAATAATCCCTCCGCAGGCACAGCACGACCCGCTTTATTACGGTTTTTTGAGAGAATAATTTGCTCAAAATCTTCCAAAGACAACCTTCCAGAACCTACTTCCAGGAGCGTCCCCACAATGGCACGCACCATGCCCCTCAAAAAACGATTGGCTTTAATATAAAAGACTAACATTCCGTCTGAACATTCTTGCCAACGAGCTTCTTCGATAGTACAATTGAAAGTAAAAACGTCTGTGTTTATTTTACTAAAACATTGATAATCAATATGTTTAAATAAAATCTGACAGGCTTCATTCATTAATCCTATATTCAAATCTCCATTAAATTCATACACTAAGCCTTTCTGAAATGGATTTTTTTTTCGAGAAATTCTGTATTCGTATTTGCGTGAAGTAGCCTCAAAACGGGAGTGGTAATCGTCAGCAACTTGGAATATTTTAGCAACAGAAATATCAAAAGGTAGAACCCTGTTCATGCGATAAACCAAGTTGGTAGTATCTGAAATTTCGTTTTCTACCTCAAAATGAGCCACTTGTTGCATAGCGTGTACTCCCGCATCCGTGCGACTACTTCCCGTAATTTCTATTTTGGTTTTCAGCAAGGTACTCAGGGCTTTTTCAAGTTCGGCTTGTACCGTGTTTGCATTGATTTGAATCTGCCATCCACAGTAATTTGTCCCCTTGTAAGCACACTCTATGAAGTATCGCATAACGTTTAATAAATTATAAGCCATTTTTACACACAAAAATCGACCATTCACAACAAAACTTTATCAAATGATAAGAATATGTGTATTTTTGTAAATGAAAACTTTTCCATCAAAAGAAAAGTAATCAAATAATAGCAAGAAGCAATACAGCAAAAAAGCCAGAGGATTTTCTGGCTTTTTTCTTTTTGCAACCACATAGATAAGATAGTTATCATAGAAAACTTAGAAAATTAAATTTCGGAATTATATACTTATTAATGCAAGTCCCTAATGCCCCTATCCCAAACCCTTTCCCCTTGAAGGGAAAGGGCTTTATACCCTTGTTGGCAAAGTCCTTCCCTTCAAGGGGAAGGATTTAGAATGGGGTGCATTAATAAGTATATAGTTCCGTTAAATTTTAGCTAAATTTCTCAAATCCTATGTTTACTATGTTTCCTATGCTCTCTATGTGGTTGCAATTATGTAACCTATGCTTTCTATCTGGTTTCAATTACCTCATGTTATGATAAACATTCTGAACGTCATCATCTTCTTCGAGACGCTCTAACAGTTTATCTACATCTGCCATTTGGGCTTCGGTTAATTCTTTGGTATCGTTTGGAATACGCTCAAAATCAGCACCTTGTAGTTCAAAACCTTTTTCTTCTAAGATTTTTTGGAGAGAACCATAAGCCGTAAATTCTCCGTAAATATTGATTTGATTATTCTCTAAATCCAAGAAAACTTCTTCTGCACCGAAGTCAATCAATTCAAATTCTAACTCTTCGGTATCAATATCTTCGGTCTTAGCGATTTTGAAAACACATTTACGGTCAAAGATAAAATCCAACATTCCAGTTGTCCCGATTGTACCTCCGCATTTCGTAAAATGACTTCTGATATTGGCAATACTACGATTAGTATTGTCAGTAGTACATTCTACCAAAATCGCAACTCCGTGAGCTGCATATCCTTCGTACACAATCTCTTTATAGTCTTCTTGGTCTTTTGAAGAGGCTTTTTTGATAGCACGCTCTACGTTGTCTTTGGGCATATTCACTGCCTTCGCATTCTGAATAATGGCTCTCAGACGTGAGTTTGAGTGAGGGTCTGGACCGCCCGCTTTTACGGCAATAACAATATCCTTACCGATTTTGGTAAAGGTTTTTGCCATCTGTCCCCATCTTTTAAATTTTCTTGCTTTTCTAAATTCAAATGCTCTTCCCATTGGTTGGTGATTAGTTAATGGTCATTAGTTATTGGTAAAAATCGAGTAAATATCTAACAATCAACAACTTAAAATATTTTAGTTTGAAATTATTTATTTTCGTAAATTCTATTTTTTACATTTTCACAAAGTTAGAGATTAATCCTTTTTTTCGCAAAAAGTAAAACAAAAAGCCCATTAAAAAAATGGGCTTTGAGCTTGAATTATGATAATTGCTTATTGATAACTGTTCATTGATATTACCAACCATCATCTGCCTTTGGCTTCACGTTGGCTGTCGATGTTTTCTTTGGAGCTGCCTTTGTTGGGGCGGCGGCAGTAGTCATTACAGAAGAAGACGAAGAAGATGCTCCTATGCCTTTCACTTGTGCATCCAATTCCGCACGACTGAATACACGACTAACAATTTTCCAATCACTACCAAATTTCAACATACTCAATAAGTCGATATATTTAAAATCTCCAAATTGTAATTCTACGGTTGCTAAGGCAGATACGCCTACGTATGAATACGAAATCATTTTAGTTGAACCACCTTTGGTAGAAATACCGCCTGCGGGCATTGACGAAACAAATTTCGCTACTGGAATATCTTGAATAGCACCAGCGGCACTTACCGTTCTGAGCATCGCCGTTGGGTGAAACGCTTGGTTCAATTTGGCTGCATCACCTTTTGATACTCCATCAAGATAGTTATTTACACAGAATTTCACGGCTTCGTCTTCCGACTGAGCTTTTAATGACGTAACGCTTGTTGTTACGAAAAACAAAAAGAGGATAATTTTTGAAATATTCATGGAGATAGTATTTTAGGATTTGACCCTTAAAATTAATATTATTTTGTGGTTTAACGAAAATTTAGACTGATTTATTGTTTACTCCCCCTCCAACTCCTCTGGAAGCCCCTCTCCACTCATAAAATACCAAGCCTTGTCTGGATATAAAATCGACTGAGCAACTTTTATGCGTCCCAAGGCACGATTGGCTACGTTTTGGAGAATAATGATGGACGAATTATCACGGTTGTTGTGCATATAATAATTCTTGAATCCATGCCACCAACCCGTGTGGAAAGTTAGCCATGAACCATCGTCCATTAATTGCAAACGCCAACCAAAACCGTAGTTTCTGGTAGTGGCAAATTTGAAGGTATGGGCGGGTTGGAAGGCTTCATTGAGGGTACTCATTTTTACCAATTTCTCAGTATTCAACGCCATATCCCATTTAAATAAATCTTCAACGGTTGAATAAACACCTTTATCGCCCGTTGCACCATCGAGATGGTCGAAAGGCACTTGCCAAAAACCATTTCTGCGAGGAGTGTAACCCACGGCGGCAGTGGCAGCTTGTTCAGAATTATAGGGGTCATAGACAAAACTTCGAGACATTCCCGCAGGAGCAAAAAGATTCTTTTGAGCGTATTCTCTGAAATTCATACCCGATAGTTTCTCCACGATATACGCCAATAAAACGTAGTTGGAATTATTGTAATTGAAACGTTGATTTGGCAAATAATTAATCCCTGGTTTGTGTTGAGCAAATAAATCAACCACTAAATCATTAGTCATCGGGAATTTTTTATTCACAATTCTATCTAAACAATACACATAGTTAGGAATGCCCGAACGATGAGTCAATAAGCTCCGTATCGTTATCGTAGAGTCATAGGGAAAATTAGGAATATGTTTATAAACTGGGTCGTCGTAATTAATCAAGCCTTTTTCGTGCAATTGCATGATGGCAACTGCCGTAAATTGCTTTGAGACTGACGCTAACTGAAATTGTGTTTGGGTGGTATTGGTATCTTTTCTAAAAAAACTCGAATATCCAAAGGCATTTTTATAGATAATTTTGCCATGTTGAGCCACTAAAACAGCTCCATTAAAACCTCCAAATTTATGTAATTTCTTGAAAAAAGTATCTAATTTAACCGCCTTTCGACTTGCCATTTTTGGGTCATAAAGCCTTGAAATACTGTCATTTCTCAATGTAACTGCATTGGTGGGTTCATCAGAAAGTTGGCGAGGCTGATGAGAACAGGCAATTACGCCTAAGCCCAAGAAGAAAGAAAATGCTATAATATATCTGGTAATTTTCAAAAGTATCACGTTTTACGAAGGGTTAATAATTAGCAAGTGGTTGTGTTTTGATAACGTAAAATTAATCCATGAATTTGATTTATGCCAATCTGTTTCTAATTTTAGGTACATAAGTAGTTACGTCAAAGTGAATGATGTTTTTATTTACCACAAAAGAATCAATAGTTATCAATAGTTTAAAAAATCAATACTTTGTTTCCTTTTGATTCTTTTGTGGTAAGTAAATAAACATTGTTTATATGCTTACAAACACTCTCACGACAAAATTCCAATAATGTCAAAAAAAGCTAAAATCAAAAATACAAATCTCGGTACGTCCCCAGGTACACTTACATATGTGGGTAAGGAAGTGAATTTTGAAACCAAAGTGTATTGGACAGAATACAATGTCGAAGAATACAAGACGTATTGTTTCCCCAAATTATTGGATTTCAAACTTGACTTAGCTCCTGACAAAACCTATTGGCTCAATATTGACGGCATTCACGAACCACAAGTTATAGAAACAGTAGGTAAGGTTTTTGACCTTCACCCGCTCGTAATGGAGGATATCTTGAATACCCAACAAAAGCCTAAATTTGAGTATTATGACGAAAAACAGCTTTTTATTACCTTCAAAATGCTCGAATACAATCCCTACACTCGTGAGGTGGAAGTGGAGCATTTGAGCTTTATTTTGGGAAATGGCTATGTGATTTCATTTCAAGAAGAACGTGTAAGGGATATTTTTGAGCCTGTGATTCAACGATTGAAAACTTCGGCGGGAAAAACCCGTAAAAATGGAGCTGATTATTTATTGTATTCTTTGATGGATTTAGTAGTAGATAATTACTTTGTTGTTTTGGAGGAAGTTGCTGAAAATATGGAACGCTTGGAGGAGGATATTCTAAAAAATATCAAACAAAAATCTATGACCGAAATTTATTCTCTCAAACGAGAATTGACCTTGATGCGAAAAGTTATTTTCCCGCTTCGAGAAATGATTTCAAATCTTATCAGAGAAGAAGCTCCTTTGATTACACCAAACACCGCTTTATACCTTCGTGATGTACATGACCACGTTACGCAAGTACTTGAAACCTTGGATTCTTACCGAGAATTGGTGGCTTCACTCATGGATTTAAACCTCTCACAAGCAAGTAATCGGATGAATAATGTGATGAAAGTTTTGACGGTTATTTCAGTAATTTTCATGCCTCTGACCTTCGTAGCGGGGATTTATGGAATGAATTTCGATAATATGCCTGAGCTTCATTGGAAAAATGGCTACTACTACGTGTGGGGAATCATGCTTTCTATGGTGATTGGAATGTTGTATTATTTTAGACGAAAGGATTGGTTGTAAGTATAAAAATTACCAAAACTTGGTTTTTGAATAAAAAAAACTTTTTTAGAGATATAACCTATTTTTCAATCCTGATTTTTGTAAAAAGTCAGGATTTTTTGTGTAGCTACTATTCTTTGAAACCTATTTTTTGAAAAACAAATTTTTATCTTAATTTTTATCCTTTAAATTAAACTTTTCCTTTGAATAGTACAATAAAATATTTTTCAGATTTATGAAAATACTTTTTTCAGACAATGAAGTTCAGAAAATAAGTGATTTATTCTAAAAAAATGAAAAAAGTAAAAAAATAGGTTCAAAAAGCAGTTTTCAATTACAAAAAATGGTCTTTTCACTTAAATTTTACCCTTATTTTACAAATTTCACTTTTTGCCCATCTAAGTATAACTACTTGATTTTTAATAACATTTGCACGATTTTTACGTATTAATATCAGAATCCTAACACATTATCTGATAATAATTAGCAAGAGCTTTTAAATAAAATGGAAAATATACTTAATTCAATATTTTTAATTTCAGGCAAACATGGTGCTTTTACAGGAGTACCTCCAACCGTGATGGCTGGGTTTGCTGTGGTATCAGCATCGTTGATTGTTTTGGGAATTTATCTTACCCAAAAACGCCGTGCATGGTATCAACATTCGATGCTTACGCAAGGTGAAATTGTGGAAGTGAGCAAGCGTTTTGACCGTGGCGATAGACGTGGGCAACACCCTATGTTTTTTCCAGTGGTTTCTTTTTCAGTAAATGACAGACAATTCAAAATTGAAGCCGATAAAGGAATGGCAATGTTAAGTCAGATTGGTCAAAAAATGAGTGTACGTTATAATCCTGAGAACCCTTATGAATCAGTTTTGGGTGAAAGCAATGTACCAGGTATTAAACCATCAGTATTTTATGTTTTGGGCATAGGAATGATGTTGGCAAGTGCAGTTTTGATGTTCAAATAGATTATACTTCATCATACAAATAAAAAAAGCGGAGAATGTTCTCCGCTTTTTTGTTTGCAATTATTTGCAAAATCATATTACTTCAACGCCTTTGTTCCTAAATTCTTTCAAAAGTTCATCCGTAGGGCTTAGACTGGTGATGAGATAATCCAAATCTTCAAAATCACAGACCTTATAATTTTCTTCACGATTAATTTTTTCTTCCAAAACACAAGCCACCGTTTTCCTCGAAATACTCATCATTTTTTGTTTCAAGATAGACTCTTCAAAGTGCCTGATTGCCAATCCAGACTCGTAGCTGATACTATTTGTACCCATAAAATAAACATCCGCTTGGATATTTTCTAAGTCTTGAATCGTCTTGCTTCCCATCGTAATTTGATACCTCTTATAAAAAGACCCTCCTAATAAAATTATCTCAATTTTGGGGTGTTCGGCAAGGGCAGTAGCAATGTGAGGATTGTTTGTTACAATCGTAACTTCCACATTCTTAGGGATTTGTTCGGCAATATAGAAATTAGTTGTTCCGCCATCCATCAAAATTATCCTGTTATTTTCAATCAGTTTTAAGGCTTTTTTTGCAATCGTTACAAACTCAGCATCTACAATTCCTAAGCCTTTACTGGCTTTCATAGATAGGTAAGAGTGTGCAATAGCACCACCGTGAACTTTCTTTAAAAGTCCCTTGTCTTCCAACTCTATCACATCCCTGCGTACGCTATCATAAGATACATTTAGGATTTGCCCCAAATCTACGAGTGTAACCTTTTTATCAGTCCCTAATTTCTCTAAAATAATTTGTTGTCTTTCTTCTTTTAACATAGCTTGTTTTGTACAGAGTCCAAAATTTTCTAAAAATGATTATAGAATTATTTTGCAAATATTTGCAAAATAATTTGTTAAATACAAAAAAGTTTGCATAAATTTGTAATGAAAATCATTAACCATTTTTATAGTTTTAAAATTACTACGAGTACAATTAATTTTTTATTAAGAAAACGTAAATTTTGTTAATAAAAATTGTGTTTTGAAAGGTTGAATAGAAAGGGTACAAACTTTTAGGTTTGTGCCCTTTTTTGTTTGTCCGCTTTTCAGAAATTCACGATTTCGTATTTACCTTTGTGAGAGAATAAATCTAACAAAAATAATGGAATACAGAATAGAAAAAGATACGATGGGCAAGGTTGAAGTACCTGCCAATGTGTATTGGGGGGCTCAGACCCAACGCTCAATCATGAATTTCCCAATCGCCCAAGACATCAACAAGATGCCTAAGGAGATTATTCGTGCATTTGCTTATCTGAAAAAAGCGGCAGCGATTACCAATTTTGAGGCGGGTATTTTGGCAGAAGATAAGAAAAACCTCATCGGACAAGTTTGTGATGAGATTTTGGAAGGAAAATTAGATGACCAATTTCCGCTGGTAGTTTGGCAAACAGGTTCGGGTACACAGTCGAACATGAACTGTAATGAGGTAGTAGCGTATAGAGCCCACGTGATTAACGGTGGTAGTTTGATGGATGAAGCAAAATTTGTGCATCCAAACGATGATGTCAATAAATCACAATCTTCTAATGACACTTTTCCAACGGCAATGCACATTGCCGCCTATAAAATTTTGTTGGAAGTAACCATTCCTGGGATTACGAAGTTGAGAAATACTTTGGATGCCAAGGCAAAGGAATTCAAGAATGTTGTGAAAATTGGACGTACACACTTCATGGATGCGACCCCTTTAACTCTTGGACAAGAGTTCTCAGGGTACGTTTCTCAACTCGACCACGGGCTTCGTGCTATCAATAATACGCTTGCTCATTTGTCGGAATTGGCTTTGGGCGGTACGGCAGTTGGTACAGGAATCAATACCCCAAAAGGCTATTCTGAGAACGTAGCAAGGCATATTGCCACTTTGACGGGCTTGCCATTTATCACGGCAGAAAATAAATTTGAGGCTTTGGCGGCTCACGATGCTATCGTAGAGGCACACGGAGCATTGAAAACCGTTGCGGTGAGTTTGATGAAAATTGGTAATGATGTCAGAATGCTATCATCAGGTCCACGCTCAGGGATTGGTGAGATTTTTATTCCAGACAATGAACCAGGCTCATCGATTATGCCTGGTAAAGTAAATCCTACACAATGTGAGGCAATGACGATGGTAGCTGCTCAGGTGATGGGAAATGATGTAGCAATTGGTATTGGTGGTTCGATGGGGCATTTTGAACTCAATGTTTTTAAGCCCGTAATGATTTTCAACTTCCTACACTCAGCCCGTTTGATTGGTGATGTATGCGTGGCGTTTAATGATAAATGTGCCGTAGGTATTCAGCCACTGCACGAAAATATCAAAAAGCACGTCAATAATTCATTGATGTTAGTAACGGCTTTGAACACTAAAATTGGTTACTATAAATCAGCAGAAATTGCTCAAACTGCTCATAAAAATGGCTCGACTTTGAAAGAAACTGCCATTGCTTTGGGATATTTGACGGCGGAAGAATTTGATGCTTGGGTGATTCCAGAGGATATGGTGGGGGAGAACAACGTTTAGTTTTTGATAAATCAAATCTTTGAGAAGGGTAGAACAGAAAAATCTGTTCTACCCTTTTTTATTATCATTTCACCGTTACTAATTTACGACTCTCATTCACACCATCTACATTCAGATTCACAATATAAGTCCCTGATTGAAATTGACTTATTTTAAGATTTCGAGAATGACTCCCTTGTGTGAATTTCTCCTCTGGTTGACTCAGAATCTCTTTCCCTGAAAAGTCTATAATTGATAATTTAACATTTGCAGATTTTGTTAATTTAAAACTAACTTCAATATTCTCTGTACTTGGATTTGGGTAAATATTTAAAGCAAAGGGATTATCTATTTCGGTTTCTTTTCCAAGTACATTTGGAACATTTACGAGTTCTAAGTCTTTCAAAATCAAATTATTAGCATCAAAAATTATATCCAATGGCTTTGATTTTAACGTAAATTCAAAAACCTGAGGGTCTCTATCGTTAAAAACAGTAATCGTGGTATCTCCCAAACCAATTGGCACTTTCAACTGTATGGGCATTGTAAAGAAAGTTGGATTAGTATTGATATTTTGAGACACCTCCGCTTTAACCTTGTGTGTACCATTTGATTGAGGAGAAGATGACCATGAAAATTTGTACTTTGGATAGCTTTCTCCATAAAGCCACTCTTTGAAAAAATAGTCTAATTTCTGACCATACACCTGTTCGGCAATGGCTTGAAAATCTTCGATGGTTGCACTGCCATAGGCATTTTTGGAAACAATGTAGTTTTGAAGAATTTTGAAGAATTTATCATCTCCTACAACTCCACGTAACATATGAAGTACTGACGCTCCTTTTTTGTAAGTTCGAGAGGAGTTAAAAATTTCATTAATGTCATTCACATTTTGAACATAGATAGTACCCTTGGCAGATTTGGCAGCATTCATAAAAGCCTTTACATACGCATCGTAAGCGGGCTTCCCTCCTACTGCCTCCGTATAGATACACTCACCATAAGAAGCAAAGCCTTCGTTGAGCCAAATATGCTCCCAAGATTTACAAGTTATTTTATCACCAAACCATTGGTGAGCTAATTCATGGGCAATTAGAGTCTCGCCAAAACTTGAAATAGAGGTACAGGTTTGATGCTCCATGCCTCCGCCCCAACCAAACTGAGCGTGTCCGTATTTTTCTTTAATGAAGGGGTAAATACCAAATTTTTTAGAGAATAAATCCAACATAAAAGCCGTTTTATCGAGGGCTAATTTGGTAGTATTTGTGAGGGATTCAGGGTAAATATAATGCGTTATTGGCATTGTATTTTTACCGTCATAATTATATAAACTTTTATATTCAACGTAATTACTCATCGCAATCGAAATCAAATATTGGGCAATCGGATAACGGTTTTTCCACTGATAAGTACGTGTACCGTTCTGATTATCAACAGTTTTCTCTAAAATTCCATTTGAAACAGAAACATAATATTTGTCCGCCGTAATCCAAACATCGCTTGAATCTGCCTTATCGTCCACGGCATTTTTACACGGAAACCAATCCGACGAACCATAAGGCTCTGACAAAGACCATATCGCAAATTCACTACTATTTGTGCCGTGTGTACCAAAGACAAAACTTCCTAATCCTGAGTAGGTAGTAGTTCCATGATAATAAATTACAAGACTAATGGTCTGATTTTCAGCATATTTTTTATCCAAACTAATTGTTATCTGACCGCCTTGATGTGAAAAAGAAAGTGATTTAGTACCAACCTTTATAGAATCTGTAATGAGCGTATTTTGAAGGTCAATGATAACTTGTGAGAGATTAGAGACTTTACTCTTGGCATAAATCGTAACTTCACCTTTGAGGTTTCGGGGTGAATAACTTAGTCCTAAATTGAGTTTGTAATAAGTAACATCAATATTGTTATCGCCCGCAATAGTTGCCATTAAACGAGAATTTTGTTGGCGTTTTTTTAAAGCCAATATTTTACTCGATGCACATTCTTCCGAGGCATCTTGGGCTTGGGATGAGATGGAGAAAATTAGGTAATTGAGGAGTATGAGGAGTTTTTTCATAAAATTCTGTTTGTTGATATTTATTAAAACGAAGTGTTGATTTAAGTAGTATTAATACGAGAAGAGAATTGTCTGATTCTGTCATCCCAAAGAATGAGCGAACTGTTATTTTATGTCTTCAATTATATTTTGAGAGAAAATCGACAGTTCCCTCATTCTTCGGGATGACAAACCTAAAAATTGGAATAATCAAAACACCCCTTTATCCTCAAACAAAACCTCGTCCTTCTCTCCCCAAACCTTCAAATTTATCTTCCCATCCACCTCAAAAATCAACTCCATAAATCCAGGTTTGCTGGCATTGAAAAGGCAATCTTTTTGGGTAATTTCCCTTTTCAAGGGCGTTAATTTACTCCCTGAGCCACTGATTAAGAATAAGTTATTAGGTCGTTTGATTACTTGCAAATTATGCTCATGTCCTGAGACAGCAATGGTGTTTTTATGTTTTTCTAAAACGTCATAAATCTTATCCGCCAATTTTCTGTATCGGGGTTGATTCATTTCTGAAAGTAAGCCACGATTTACGCCCAAAAGACCAAAAAACTGAAATGGTGTGTAATTTACCAATCCAAAATACCAACTTTTATCTTTATGAAAACCATGTTCTCCGTAGTTCACAATAGGATGATGAGAGAGAAAAAGAGCTTTTCTACCTTGTTTCTCAGTAATAGCTAAAATAGAATCAAGTCTTTGAAAATAAGCCACTTCCATGTTTTCAAAAGAATCATTTTTACCAACTTTATGAAAAAATGGACGATGTAACCACCAATCGGTATCACTAAAAACCAAGACGATATTTCCTAAATCTCGTACGATTGGACCAGGCAATCCTTCTTCTGGCAAAAAGTGTGTGGTATTAGGTTGATGGAGTGAATCTTGGGCGTATTGATTGATATATTTTGCTTGTCGGATAACATTTTTATACCCCTTCCAACGCCCCTTCGCCCAGTCGTGATTACCTGGAATAAAATACCAATCTCCTTTGAAATCTTTGAGGGTATGTAGTTGGGTAAGGAGTTTTAACTCAGCCTCTTTCGTCCCGTCTAACCCACGAGGATAAATGTTATCGCCCAAGAAAATAACACCTCCATTTACAGTATTTTGAAGATGTTTTTGTAAGGTTTTATGAACGTCATTTTGCTCAGTATTATCCCCTGCATCTCCAATTAAGAAGAGGGAATAAGGCCTCGTTTGAGCCTGTAAATTGTTGAATATGAGGAAAAAGAATATTGAAAAGATTGCTTTCATAAATTATTTTGTTCAGAACACGATTATAAAGATTAATGTGATTATGCACGATTAAAAAAAATCTTGAAAATCACATTAATCTTCTAAATCGTGTTCTAATTCTACACCTAACACTTCTCTAATTTTCTCTACCAATACCTCATTAATCTTCCGATAACTCTCTACCGTCCAACCCGCAATGTGAGGCGTAAGAATAACGTTTTTCATCTGAAATAATTGAGTATAAACTTCCTCTTGCTCAGGAGTGAGCATCGATAATTTCTCATTCTCTAAGACATCCAAACAAGCTCCTCTTATTTTCCCAGATTGCAAGCCTTTCAGAATTGATGAAGTAGAAGCCACTTCTCCCCGTGAGGTATTTACCAAGAAGATATTTTTCTTGAATTTACTCAAAAAATCATCATTAACCATCATACGAGTTTCGTCTGTGAGGGGTACATGAATAGAAAGCAAATCTGTTTCTTCAAAAATATCGTTTAGCATAGCCTTTTCTGAATACAAGCCATACTCGTAATCCTTTTTTTCTACTTTATCATAAGCCAAAACCTTGACTCCAAAACCCATTAATCTTTGAGCCAAAGCTGTTCCCATGTTGCCATACCCAATGATTCCAACGGTCATTCCTTTTAGTTCAATTCCTCGGTTTTCTTCCCGATGCCAAATCCGATGACGGACTTCTGCATCCGCCCAATTGAGTTTATTGAAAAGCATCAAAATCATACCCATTGTATGTTCTGCAACAGCATCGGCATTCCCTTCATTGGCGGCAAAAACTTTGATATTTTTATGTCTAATTTCTTCTAAATCAATCAAATCCAAGCCAGCACCTGCCCGTCCGATGAATTCTAATTTATCACAATGAGATAAAAAATCTTTATCAACTTTGGTTTTACTACGGATGATTAAGCCTTCGTAATCTTTAATAATTTCAAGGATTTTATCACGTTTTATGTCGGGTTGATAATTTACTTCAAAATTTAACTCTTTAAGCAAAGGAAAGATATTTTCGTGTAAATCATCAACGATTAGTATTTTTTTCATTTGTTTCCGAACAGGAATGTTCGGGTTACATTTATAAAAAAACCTGTCGTTTAACGGACAGGTTCATTTTTCTTTGGAAAATTTATATGTTCTCTTTGGATGTAACCAAAAATAAAGTGCTATCAATGTTCCAATTATCATAAAAAACATACTTTCTAAGATTAATTGGAAGAAATAAAGTCTATCAAAACGTTCTTCTTTTAATAAATAAATATCTGCCAAAACCATGAGCATAATCAAGAATCCACCCGTGAGGAATGTGCCTCTGAATAAGAGATATTTCCATTTTTTGCTCATTCTTTTAAGTTACAAAGTTATAGAGTTAAACAGTTGAAGAGTTATTGAGAAAAAATGATTAACTCTATAAATTATATAACTGTTTAACTCTATAACTTCCGAACTGTTTAGCTCAAATACTAAAATTTCAACTTCTTCAAGTTATTCAAACTAATTTCGATTCCTTCCAAAGGCGTGCGTTTGTAGGCTTCTAATTCCACAATAAAATATTTTGCACCCGATAATTTTGAGTTAAAAATCTCTTGGAAATTAATATCTCCTTCGCCCACTTCAACACTCACGTTTTTCACAGGGTCGTGGTCTTTTACGTGGAAATGCGTAAAACGTCCTTGATAATTTTTGAACCAGTCCATTGGATTTTGTTTGGCGTATTTTACCCAATACAAATCCATCTCAAAAGTCACTAAACCTTTGTCAGTATTGTCCAAAAGGGTTCTATACATCGGAATACCATCATATTCTTTAAATTCAAAATCGTGATTATGATAGCCAAATTTCATGTCCATCGCTTTGCAATGTTCACCCGCTTTGTTATAAATCTCAGCCATCAATTTACCTTGTGAACGGTCTTCATCCGCCATGTAAGGGCAAATGACATACTTCTGACCTACTTTTTTAGCATCATCCGCCATCTTTTTGAAAGCGTCCGAAAGTTGCCCGTTTGTATAGTCTTTGCTCGTCACCATGCCATGAGCTGAGGGCATTTTTAGTCCATTCCCAGCTAACAGTTTTGCGTATTCATCGGTTGGAACACCAAAGAATTTGCCGTCTGTATAACCAAAACCCTCCACTTGTTTGTAGCCCATTTTGGCTACTTTTTCAAGTGTTCCTTTGGCATCTTTGTTCATGTCTTCACGGACAGACCACAATTGTACGCCAATATTTCGAGGCTTTGGGTTTTTAGGACCAGCCCATAATTCATTACTTAATAAAGAAAAACCAGCCACACCTAATGCACTGGTTTTGAGGAACTCACGACGAGATTGTTGTTTGATTGACATTGTTTTTGAAATATTATATTTGATGATTATTGACTGAAAATTACGCAAATTTGACAAAATTTCCAATTACCATTTTCTATACCTCTCTACGATTTTTCACCACATCAATTGCCGTAAAAATAGCCTGCAACATCGAAGACTCCGAAGCGGTATTTTTTCCTGCAATATCATACGCCGTTCCATGGTCGGGGGAGGTACGAACTCCTGAAAGTCCAGCGGTGAAATTTACGCCATTTTCAAAAGAAATATATTTGAACGGAATCAAGCCTTGGTCGTGGTACATCGCCAGTACGGCATCATAATGTTTAAATTGTGCCGCCCCAAAGAAGCCATCGGCAGGAAATGGTCCAAAAACCAAATTGCCTTTCTTTTTGAATTGCTCTAAAACTGGCGTAATGGTATTTTTTTCTTCATCTCCCAAAAGCCCATCTTCGCCTGCATGAGGGTTCAATCCTAATACAGCAATCTTAGGTTTTTGAATACCAAAATCTTGTTTCAAAGAGTTTAGCATCAAAGTTAATTTTTGCGTAATTTTTTCTTGATTTATTGCCCCACGCACCTTTCCAAGCGGAATATGACCCGTTACAACTCCCACACGCAAGACATCCGAAACTAAAAACATTAAAGATTCTTTCGCTTCCAAAGCCTCCGTGAAAAACTCTGTATGCCCTGGGAATTTAAAGGTCTCAGATTGAATATTATGTTTATTAATCGGAGCTGTTACTACCGCTTGAATTGCCCCAGATTTCAAATCTTCCGTTGCTTTTTGTAAACAAGCCAATGCCCCCGCACCTGCCTCTGGGGTAACTTTCCCAGGGGTAACTTCGGTTGCTTTATCATCAAAACAAGTAATAAGATTGGTAACTTTATGGTTTACCTGTTGGATAGAATTGATATTATTCAACGTCCAGTCTTTCAATTCCAAAGCCTTGCGGTAAAAGCCCAACACTCGCTGAGAGCCATAAATGACTGGTGTACAGTGCTGTAAAATTTTCTTATCGACAAGGGCTTTCAAGATAACTTCTGGTCCGATGCCATTATAATCGCCGAGGGTAATTCCTATGATTGGTTTTTGTTGTTCCATTTTTTGGTTATTGGTTACTGAGGAATTGGGGATTGGGTGTTCTTTAATTGGGTAAATAAAGGTTAGCAAGAGCCTTCTTTTTCAACATGGCTGATTACCTAATCTCTAATTCACCAGTCTCTAATCCCCAAACTCTCCTGCAATTTCATAAATAATGCTGAAACAAAAAAGGTTTGAGAAAATCCCAAACCTTTTTTGTTTTATGGCTGCATCGTTTTTTGCAGAATTTATCAATCCAATAACCTTTCTTGAATAATCAAATTAACCTTTTTCAGAATAAAAATAATCTTCTTAACATCTTCTAATTCCGATGAATCAAAGCCTTTGCTAACCGTATATTGTCTTCCATCTAAAACAGCGAAATACCAATATCGACCTTGTACATAACATCCGTATATTGGGCGATTATCCGAGTTTTTTGCTTGTCCAATCAACATTCCACCTAACATTTGTCCAACGGGGTCTCCTGCATATTTTTTCTCTCTCTTATATTCATGTAGGAAAAAGTAAGGTGTTTTAATCAGTTCACCAATACCCTTTGATAACATCATATCAACTTTTGAAGTTACTAATATGTCATTAATTACGGCTGATATTTCCCTATCATAATAAGTTCTGATAGGCTTTTTGAATCTTGCTAAAAAAATTACAAAACTGATAAATTGCATCTTCAATTCCTCCTCATTCCAAGAATCTGCATTCTCAATTAATTCTGCCTGACATTCAAACAAAAGTGCTGAATCTGCCTCCGAAAGTTCACCCGTAGCATCCAAAAGCTCATTCAATAAAGGTATTGGTTTGAAATTGCGTTCCAATCCAAAAGTATCTACCAAAATAGGCTCTGATAATTCGAGTGATTTTTGTTTTGCCATTATTTTATTTTCGGAACTATGGACTTATTGACGCAACTCAAAAATACCCCTATCCCAAACCCTTTCCCCTTGATGGGAAAGTCCTTCCCATCAAGGGGAAGGATTTAGGATGGGGTGCGTCAATATGTATATACTTCCGTTTATTTTTTCACAAATATACAAAAAATTGAACGTACTAAAATCAGTGCTTATATTTCGGGTAAAGAACGTTCTCAACAAAAATAGCAACCAACCCAACAAAAATTGTAATTTTCCAATAATGCCAAATTTTCATTAGGTAAAATTGAAAAATACCCAATATTTTTTTGAATTTTGTACGATTTATATACTTTTTATTTCAAAACTGATTGATGATTTAAACAACTCGACATTGTTAATTATTAATTGTTAATTGTTAATTGAAAAATGGCTCAATCTTACGTCCAAAAAATCACCAGTATTCTCGTTGCCAATCGTGGCGAAATTGCTATCCGTATCATGCGTGCTGCCTCCGAATTGGGAATTCGCACGGTGGCGGTTTATACCTTTGAAGACCGATATTCCCTCCACCGATACAAGGCTGACGAAGCCTATCAAATCGGGAAGGACGACGAGCCTTTGAAACCTTATTTGGACATTGAGGGAATCATAAATCTCTGTAAATTAAAGAAAATTGATGCCGTTCACCCTGGCTATGGCTTTCTTTCTGAGAATGTTACGTTGGCACGTCGTTGTCGTGAGGAAGGTATCAAATTCATTGGACCATCGCCCGAAGCTATGGACGCATTGGGCGATAAAGTGGCGGCAAAAGTGGCGGCTCGCAAAGCCAATGTTCCGATGATTGAGGACTCGAAAGAGGAATTAATCAATAGTACCGTTGCTCTTTCGGAAGCTAAGAAAATCGGTTTCCCCGTGATGGTGAAAGCTGCCGCAGGTGGTGGCGGACGTGGGATGCGGGTAGTACGTGAGGAGGAATCTTTTGAAAAGGCTTTCAACGAAGCTAAAAACGAAGCTAAAAATGCCTTTGGCGATGATACCATTTTTATCGAAAAGTTCATCGACCAACCTAAACATATTGAAGTTCAGTTATTGGGCGACCAACACGGGAATCTTGTTCACCTTTACGAGCGTGATTGTTCAGTGCAAAGACGTTTCCAAAAGGTTGTGGAAATTGCTCCGTCATTTGGACTAAAAGAAGAAACTCGTCAGAAATTATATGCCTACGCTTTGGCGATTGGAAAGGCAGTAAATTATTATTGTGCAGGGACGGTTGAGTTTTTGGTCGATAAAGATGAGAACATATTTTTCATCGAAGTAAACCCAAGAATTCAGGTAGAACATACTATTACTGAGGAGGTTACAGGAATTGATATTGTAAGAACCCAGATATTGATTTCGATGAATTATAAACTTTCGGACAACGGAATTTATATTCTCAAACAAGAAGATATACCTCTGAACGGTTACGCCATTCAATGCAGAATCACGACGGAAGACCCTGCCAATGGCTTCAAACCTGACTTCGGGACAATCATTGCTTACAGAAATGCCGCTGGTTTTGGTATTCGTTTGGATGAAGGTTCGTCTTACCCAGGGGTAAAAATTTCGCCATATTTCGATTCAATGTTGGTGAAAGTTTCGGCTCGTGGTCGTACTTTGAAAGGTGCTTCGCAACGCCTTGCCCGTGCCTTGACCGAATTCCGAATTCGTGGGGTAAAAACTAATATTCCATTCCTTAGAAATGTCATTGCACACCCGATTTTCCAACAAGGAAAATGCGTGGTGCAGTTCATTGATTCGCATCCAGAATTATTCAATTTCAAAACTTCTCGTGACCGTTCGACCAAAGTCCTCCGCTATTTGGGCGATGTGGTCGTGAATGGAAATCCTGATGTAAAAGTAAATTTAGATAGAAGTTTCAGAACGCCAGTCGTGCCTTCTTTTGATACTTTCGGAGAACATCCTGCGGGCAACAAACAGCTTCTGGACTCGATGGGGGCAGAAAAATTCTCTCAGTACATCAAAGACCAAAAGCAAATTCTTTATACCGATACCACTTTTAGAGACGGACATCAATCACTTTTGGCAACTCGTGTGCGTACCAAAGATATGATGGCGGTGGCAGAAAGTTATTCCAAAAACTTCCCACAATTATTCTCGATGGAAGTTTGGGGTGGTGCGACTTTCGACGTAGCGATGCGTTTCTTGAACGAATCTCCGTGGAAACGTTTGCAGGAATTCCGTGAGGCGATGCCAAATATGCTTTTGCAAATGCTTTTCCGTGGTTCAAATGCGGTGGGTTATTCGGCATATCCAGATAATTTGATTGAAAAATTCGTAGAAAAATCAGCCGAAACAGGGATTGATGTTTTCAGAATTTTTGACTCATTGAACTGGATTGATGCCATGAAAGTATCCATAAAAGCCGTTCGTGAGCGTACAAACGCCATTGCAGAGGCTTCGATTTGTTATACGGGAGATGTTTTTACGAATGAAAAATATTCCTTGCAATATTATTTAGACATGGCTCGTGCTTTGGAGGACGAAGGTGCTAACATCTTGTGCATCAAAGATATGGCTGGACTTTTACGTCCGTATCAAGCACAACTTTTGGTAACAGAATTACGCAAAGTTCTTTCTATTCCTGTGCATTTGCATACGCACGATACTTCTTCGATTCAGGCGGCAACGTATCTAAAAGCCATTGAAGCGGGCGTTGATATTATTGATTGTTCGTTGGGGGCAATGTCGGGTTTGACGGCTCAACCAAACTTCAATTCTATCGTGGCAATGATGCAAGGACACGAGCGTGAATGTACGATGGATTTGCCTTTGTTGAACCAATATTCAAACTATTGGGAAGATGTCCGCCAGATGTATTATCCGTTTGAATCGGAACTGAAAGCGGGTACGGCTGAGGTTTACGATAACGAAATTCCAGGGGGGCAATACACCAATTTGCGTGGACAAGCGATTGCCTTGGGCGTGGGTGATAAATTTGAATTAATGAAGCATAACTACCACGAAGCCAACAAGTTATTTGGCGACATCGTGAAAGTTACGCCTTCGTCGAAAGTGGTGGGAGATATGGCAATTTTCATGACTGCCAATTCATTAACCGCCGAAGACGTATATGCTCGTGGGGCAACGCTTTCGTTTCCTGAATCGGTAAAAGATTTCTTCAAAGGTGGCTTGGGACAGCCCTACGGTGGTTTCCCGAAACAATTGCAGGAGATTATTTTGAAGGGTGAAACGGCGATGACGACTCGCCCAAATGATTCGATTTTGCCGATTGATTTTGAGAAAGATTTTGCCGATTTTCAAGCGAAATTCCCAGAAAATGAGCAAGGAGAATTGGATTATCTTTCGTACAAAATGTACCCGAAAGTGTATGAAGATTACTACAAAAACCAACAGATTTACGGTGAAGTTTCGCTGATTCCGACCCCTGCATTTTTGTATGGTTTAAAACCAGACGAAGAGATTTTGATAAATATTGACGAAGGTAAAACCATCATTGTCAAATACTTAAATCAATCTGAACCCGACGAATCAGGGTTGAGAAATATCACTTTTGAACTGAACGGACAGGCTCGTAGAATTAAGGTTTTGGACAGAACCATCAAGATTGTGAAAGCCCAACACGTGAAGGCAAGCACCAAAGGCGACATTGGCGCTCCGTTGCAAGGACGTTTGAGTAGAGTGTTGGTAAAAGCGGGCGACGAAATCAAGAAAAATGCTCCTTTGTACATCATCGAAGCCATGAAAATGGAGTCAATTGTATCGTCTCCGTTTGAAGGAATCGTGGGCAGAGTGGTGCTAACGGAAGGCACAGTAGTAGAACAAGAAGACTTAGTTTTGACGGTTGAAGAAGCCAAATTACCCGAGCCAGACATTGAAGAATACCTGTTTGTGTACGGAACATTACGCAAAGAAGCGGGTAACGAATTGCACAAATTCATCGAAAAAAACTCGGAATACATCGGTTTAGCCGATGCCCAAGGAAAACTATTTATGTTGGAAGAAGAAGGCTATCCTGCATTCATAAGCACTGATAATCAGGCAGATAAGACGATTGGCGAGTTATACAAACTAACCAGTCCCATCAAATTATTAGCCATTTTAGACGAATACGAAGAATATTTTGCCAACGACAACGTAAACAGCGTTTTCATCAGAAATACGATTGACGTAAATTTTGAAGGACAAAAAATAGAATCTTACGCTTACGAATTTAATCGTTCTGTTGAGGGGTTGAAGGAGATTTTGGGTGGGGATTTTATGGGGAGATAATTTTTTTATTTGAGTTGATTTAAGGGTTGGGATTTTGAAATCCTGACCCTTATTTTTGTAGATTGGGTAATTATTTGGAAATTGTAAAACTTAATATTCGATATTGTCCTTCAAAATTTATTTCAAAATAAAAAATCATGAAAGAAAAGCTAACAAAAAATACTATACTCAAATTTAATCTTGAATTACTTTTCTCATTACTTCTACTATTTCACTTTAATCCTATTTTTAGTCAAAAATATGAATTGGTCACTCAGCCCTTATATGGATATTATGATGGAGGAAGAGGTGGTAATGCAAGTTTTTTTCTTAATGATAAAAGCATTGCCATTGATTATAATGGGAAAGAAATTCATTTTGAAAATGAAAAATATTCAGAGAATATCTTGATGATTAACCCTGAAAGATTTAGATCTACTCTAAAAACAACAAAAAATAATATTTCATTTGATGAAAAAGGAAGGCATCTTTTCCCTGATAGTTTATCTCTTAGATATTTTAGGAAAGATTCAATTCAAGTAGTTTCTCACAATAGAAAAGATGGAGTTTTAGACTACCATGGAAAAATTATTTTACCCATAATTTATGATGATATAAAAGGTGATTATGATGAAAGACTTGTAACTAAAATTGGCAAAAAGAGGCAAATTTTAAATAAATTTGGAAATATATTATTTGAATTTTACGATAAGTATGATAACTCAAATATCTATTTAGAAAAGAATAATGGCTTTGTAATAATCAAAGATACTAATAATCGATATTATTGGTTCGATAAAAATTTAAAACTAACTGAGAAAATATATGAAAGAACAATAAATGAAAAATCAGGGTTATTCAAATCTACTTACGATTTAAATAGTCAGGTAATTATTCCGCCAATTTATGACCATGTAATTGGCTGTGGGAGTAATATATATATAGTGAGTAATGGAAATAATTATGCTCTGTTTAATAGTAATGGAAGTGTTTTGATAGATTTTTATAAATACAAATCATTTGGAAGATTTATAAATGGCTTAATGCTTGTACAGAATAATGAAAATAAGTTTGGATATATTGATACATTAGGGCGGGTGAAAATACCATTCATATTTGATTCAGCAACAGATTTTAATAGTTATAAAAAAGTAGCTGTTGTTAAAAGAAATGGAAAAGTTTCGGTAATTGATTTGTTAGGCAATAATCTAATATCATTCAAATATGATGAAATTAATTTAGGGGAAGATTTTTTATATGTAAAAACAAATAACCTCTGGGGGCTTATGAATTGGAATGGTAAGGAAATAACAGAATTAAAATACGAAGGTATTAGTAGTTTAAGTTCACAAAAAGGAATTAGTGTAGTAAAGAAAAACTCGAAATATGGATTGGTAAATTTCAGAGGAAAAGAAATATTACCACTTGAATATGATTTTATACAACAGTATCAAGGCGAAGGAGTAATTGTACATATCAAAAATAAACAAGGAATTGTTGATAAAGACGGCAAATTTATTGTCCCTGCCATCTATGATGAAATTCAAATATTTGTAAATTTTGGAATGTACCCAAAAAACTATTTTGTATATTCTCAAAATGGTAAATATGGGATTCTAAAATTAAAAGATTAATCACAAAGAGCCTCTCGTCCGCTGTTGGAATGATGAAAGGATATTTAAAATCCTTTGCCTACGGGCTTTGTCATTGCGAGGCACGAAGCAATCTGGTGGAATGATGAAAGGGTGTTTGAAAGCCTCTGCCTGTAAGCTGACAGATTGCTTCGTTGCACTCGCAATGACAAAGCCGATAGTTTTTATCTCACTCACTGTTGGAATGATGAAAGGATATTTAAATGCCTTTTCCTACGAGCTTTGTCATTGCGAACAGAGGAAATCGGAGTTTCGCAGAATAAATCTTCAATTCAAATTTTTACTATATTTGCACTACATTAAATCTAAAAATATGACAACAGCATCAGCATTATTGGAGGTGTTTAAGACATTACCACCCAAATCAAAAAAAGAATTTGTCCATCTTCTAACCGAGGAAAATGATAAAACTAATCTCTTCATGAAAAGCCTTGAAAGAGGTTTAAAAGAAGTTAGAGCAATTGAATCAGGCGAAAAAAAGGGCAAAACGCTTAAAGAAATTTTGAATGGAAACTAAGGTAATTTACACCGAAGAATTTGAAAAAGATGTCAAGAAGTTTTTGAAGAAATTTCCAACACTTGCCGAAGAACTTTTAGCATTTGAAGAATCCTTAATTGAGAATCCAATGCAAGGAGTTTCTCTTGGTGCTGGACTTTACAAAGTCAGGGTTGCCAGTGAGAGTAAATCAAAGGGTAAAAGTGGAGGATTTAGAGTAATCAATTATCTTATTACAAAGGAAAAAGATACTATCAAGGTCTATGTTATCAAGATTTATGACAAATCAGAAGAAGGAAATATCAGAAAACAGTTATTGGTAAAGTTACTGAAATCGTTGGGTTTTAAGGATTAAATCATGCAAAAATTTGAAGAAGTCAATACAACCAAACTTCTATAAATCATTTTCGTAAAAGATGATTCACTGGCTCGTTTTAAAAGAAAAAAACTTTTCCCAGATAAGGTTACTCGTGCCAAAGAGGATTTTAAGAATATTGTGCTTCCTTCTCGCTAAGACAATTTCACAAAAGCATGAGTAATTATAAAACATTACCCAAAGTTTCAAAATCAGATTATGAAATTTCGGAAGAACTAAATATAGATAAGTATAAACTCACAGAAGAATCTCGAGAATTCAGAGATAAAATTGTTGATTTTGTAACGAAGCAAAAACTAAATCATAAAAATTTGGTGAGCGTTTAAAATCCAGTCAGAAAATCATTTCCAAAGCCAAGTTTACCTACAAAAATAGGTCAGCTTGGCTTTATTGGTTTATAAAAAGAATCTCTCTATTTTTGTCTCTCTCAGGTATAGAAAACGAACATCATTTTATATAAAAAAGAATTGATATGAAAATAGTCATTATAATCGTCTTATTCCTCGTTTTGATAGCAGGATGTTTTTGGTTTGCTTTACGTAGTGTTACCGAAGATGTTTCAGACAAAGCTCCCTATGCTGAAATGCTAAATCATAGTGTGCTTACCACGAAAGAAATGGTGTTGGCAAAAAACTTACCTGAATTTATTTCCTCGGCTGGTAGAACCACTCCGTCCCCGTGGCTGTGTCTCCCGACCAGCCAACTTGCGTCAGCAACACAAGTATTTGATTAACAAGACATTAAGGGTTATTTTAAATTGGTGAGTTGCTGTCGCACGATGGCTGGTCGGGAGACACAGCCACGGGGACGGAGATATTAAAGGATATTTAAAAGCCTTTGCTTACGGGCTTTGTCATTGCGAGGCACGAGGCAATCTGTTGGAATGATGAAAGGGTATTTGAAAACCTCTGCCCGTAAGCTGACAGATTGCTTCGCTATGCTCGCAATGACAATGCCGATATTTTTTATCTCACTCGTTGTTGGAATGATGAAAGGATATTTAAAAACCTTTGCCTACGGGCTTTGTCATTGCGAGGAACTGAGCAGAGTTTTGCAAACCTATATTCAAATTAATTTTTCATTATATTTGTAGCTGATTATTAAATTACAAGCCACTTTTATCAACTAAATGGAAAAACCATCTTATCATTTTAAAGTTTCACCAGATGCGTTAGTGTATGAATTCGATAGTGTCAGCTCTGAAAAAACAATCAGAAAAATAGTTATCTATGAACCATTGAAAGACGAACTTTATCATTTTGGTTTCGGAGATTTGACACCAAATGGAGATATTGATTACAAAGCCAATAGTAAAAATCAAGACATGGATAAGGTCTTAATGACCGTGGTTAAAACTATGTTTTTGTTTTTTGAAAATTACCCAGATAAACAATTAGTTTTTGGAGGAAGTACAGAAATTAGGTCAAGGTGGTATCGTCAAATCATTACTAAATTCATCGAAAATATTGAACTATACTTTGAGGTTCAAGGTTTTACAACCGATGGTGAACAAGAGCCATTTAGAGAAAATAGAGATTATTACGCATTTTTAATTTCACAAAAGCATGAATAAATATAAAATATTACCCAAAGTTTCAAAATCAGATTATGAAATTTCGGAAGAACTAAATATAGATAAGTATAAACTCACAGAAGAATCTCGTGAATTCAGAGATAAAATTGTTGATTTTATAACGAAGCAAAAACTAAATCATAAAAATTTGGTGAGCGTTTAAAATCCAGTCAGAAAATCATTCCCAAAGCCAAATTTACCAGCAAAAATAGGTCAGCTTGGCTTTGTTGGTTTATAAAAAGAATCTCTCTATTTTTGTCTCTCTCAGGTGTAGAAAGCGAACATTATTTTAGTTAGAAAAGAATTGATATGAAAATAGTCATTATAATCGTCTTATTCCTCGTTTTGATAGCAGGATGTTTTTGGTTTGCTTTACGTAGTGTTACCGAAGATATTTCAGACAAAGCTCCCTATGCTGAAATGCTAAATGATAGTGTGCTTACCTCGAAAGAAATGGTGTTGGCAAAAAACTTACCTGAATTTAAAGTAAAAGAGCAAATTTTCATTTCTGAGGATACTGCCCTATTTGAAGGCGTTGAAAAAATAGCCCCATTACCAGTGAATACCACAGTGAGATTCTCAAAGGCATTTGAGCATACTGGAGGCACTTCGGGAATTACAAGTATTTTGTTAATAGGTTTAGTAAGAGCAAATAATAAGGATTATGAAATAGAGTACCGAATCTCAATTCCTAATTACGATTTTAATGTAGAGAAAGATAGCAAGGAGTTTCAAGTGGAAAATGAAAGAAAATTCAAAGAGCTTTTTTCTATTTCGCCCGTTAATAAAATCCCCCCATCATCGTAATTGAGCATATCTTAGGGAAGTACCCACAGGAAAGATTGATAATTCTGGAAATATCCAAAAGGTCGTTGAAATAAATCAACGACCTTTTTTGATGGATTGAATGAGAGGGTATTTGACAGCCTTTTTCAAAAATTTTCAAAAAAAAGTTTTTCTTGCCCTATGACAAGATTTCTCATTTACGATTACCCCAACTTTGTAGTGTCATAAGTGACAAGAGTAATCTAAATGAAAAAATCAAAACTTAAAATTTTAACAAAATGGAAAAGGCTGTATCAACAATGCTTGAAAACTTGAAAGAAAAAACTGGTTATTCTTTCGCAGAATGGAAATCTATCATTTCAAATCAAGGTCTTACAAAACACGGAGAAATCGTTAAATTTCTCAAAGAAACTCATGGAATCACACACGGATATGCTTCTGAAATCGCTCTAAAAGTATTGGGGTCTGATGCTGACTCTTCAAATGATACCAATGAATTCATCGTGAGTCAATATAAAGGCAAGGAACATTTGAAAGCATTTTATGATAAACTGATTGCAGAAGTGCAAAACTTTGGCGGTGAGTTCGAGATTGCACCCAAGAAAACCTACGTTAGTTTGAGACGCAAAAAGCAATTCATCATTCTGAATCCTGCCTCAAAAACAAGATTTGAGATAGGTTTTAACCTAAAAGGTGTAGAAGCTACTGGCAAATTGGAAGCTGAAAAACCAGACGGTATTTGTTCTCACAAAATCAATCTTGCGGATATTAATGAAATTGACCAAGAAGTCATTAGCTGGATTAAAATGGCATTTGAGAAAGCGGTTTAGTGTCTTCTTTGTATAACAAAAAAATGCTTGATTCTCTATTCGAGAATCAAGCATTTTGTGCTGTTGTTGATCTTCCTTTTGAGAAATAAAAACCAGCCATTGGGTCATAAATTTTTCCTGATACGCTGTCTTGGGGCTTTTCGCTGACATCTCCTTAATAGAGTATTTTATTCCACTCCTTCAAAATTCTTCAAATAGCTGTTTTGGTAACATTGGAAAACCTGTGATTTCAAACAGCGTTTATCTATAAGGAACTCAACCTAAATAACTTGTCCAACTATGAATAATTCTTTTAACCCTACTCTTAGGTAAAAAAACTTAGTATAACGCTGTTATACGTCAGTCTTTCATCTTGATTAGGTCTAAAATAACCATCCCAACTTGAACAACTTATTTCGGTTGCGTTCCTAAGAAGTGTAGTGGAATAATTAATTAGAAATAAAACCACTAAACCGAACAGAAATTAGACCAAAATTGATAATATTTGGAACAATTAATTAAATGCCCTTTCAATCATGAAAAAAATTCTCCTTTTTTTACTTATTTCTTTTCAATCGTTATCACAAAATGGGGCTAATTCCAGCTTAAAATTAGCTCGTTTATTCAGTAATCATCTTGTTTTTCAAAGAGACAAACCCATTAAAATTTGGGGTTGGGCAAAGCCTTCTGAACGAGTAGAAGTGTCTCTTTTAACTAATAGAAATGCCGTTACTGCTAATTCAGAAGGGAAATGGATGGTTGAGTTACCTGCCATGCCTGCGGGAGGACCTTATGAAGTACTTGTAAAAACAAAAGGTCAAGAAGTAAAAATTCAAGATGTTTTGATTGGCGAAGTATGGTTATGCTCTGGGCAATCAAATATGGAGTGGCGTGTTAAGCAAGTGGATAATGCTAAAAAGGAAATATCGGAAGCAAATTATCCAATGATTCGACATTTTGAAGTTGCCCACGAATTAGAATTTGAACCTCAAAGCGACTTAAAATCAGGCGATTGGAAAGTTTGCAGCCCTCAAACTGTTGAAGAATTTACGGCGGTTGGCTATTTCTTTGCTCGTGAATTAAGTAAGAAATTGAACGTTCCAGTGGGGCTGATTCATAGCTCCTGGGGTGGCTCACAGGTGGAAGGGTGGATTAGTAAAAAAGCCATGCAGGAGTCGGATGTGCTGAATTATTATCCTCAAATTATGCCTAAAAATTGGGAGGAAGACGAAAAAAAATGGAAAGATAATCTGGTTCAGAAAGTTTATGGAGATAAAAAATATGATGTCAAAAATATTAATCCGTCGGAGTACTTGAAAGAGGGTTATGATTTTAGTAAATGGACTAAGGTGGACTTTGGTTATTCTTTTGACTGGCAAGGCATTTGGGGATTTCGTGGGAGTTATTATTTGCAAAGAAATATCGAAATTCCACAGGCAATAGTAGAAGTGGAAACTGTTTTTAATTTTGGGAAAAATAACAGTAAGATGGAGCTATTCGTTAATGGGAAGCCCATTTTTATAGGAAAAAAAGAGAATAAAATCTCAATAAAAATTCCTCAAAACACGTGGAGAAAAGGTCGAAATTCAGTTATTGTGAAAATAGGAGTAACTTCTGAACCCTCTTGGTTTGGGGCTGGGATAAACGGTGACGGTAATGATTTTTACATTGAAACTTCAAATGGGAATATTACTACAAATGATCAAAAATGGGTGATGTGTCCCGCTTGGGAAGAGCCTTACCACTTTGCTCATTTGATGAATAATGTAGGCACAACCCTCTACAATACCATGATTGCCCCGCTTATCCCTTACGGAATCCAAGGAGCGATTTGGTATCAGGGTGAATCAAACGCCGACAGAGCCTATCAATATCGTAAATCTTTTCCACTGATGATTCAAAATTGGCGTAAAGATTGGAAAGACGATTTTGCTTTTCACTTTGTCCAATTATCAAGTTATGGACAAAACCAAAGTAGTAATAATGGAAGTTATTGGGCTGAACTCCGAGAAGCACAAAATATGACGCTGAGTTTACCTAAAACGGGTATTGCCATAACAACTGACATCGGAAATCCTGATGATATTCATCCAACTAATAAACAAGATGTTGGGAAAAGATTAGCTCTGAGTGCTTTGAAAAGAACTTATAATCAATCACTTACCATTGTGAGTCCGATGTATAAAGAAGTGAAATTTGAAGGGAGTAAAGCGATTATTAGTTTTGAAAATATAGGTTCTGGGCTAAAAGCTAATGACAAATACGATTATTTGAAAGGCTTTGAAATAGCGGGAGAAGATAAGAAATTCTATTATGCCCAAGCTCAAATAATTGATAATAAAGTTGTTGTCTTTCATGCAAGCGTACCTAAACCTACATCTGTTCGTTATGCTTGGGCAAATGCACCTGTGGATGCAAATTTATTCAATCAGGAGGGTTTACCAGCCTCTCCATTTCGTACGGATGCTTGGGAAGGAATTACTGTGAAGAATCAATATGAGCGTTAGGGAAAGGGGTAAAAAGAGATAAACCAATTATTTTAAGATTTATGACAGAACACAATTTAGTCTTTCAAATTGCTGAGTTAAAAGACACAGATAGTTTTCTTGAACTTCAAGCGAAATATTTAGTAACAAATTTGACCGAAGAACAGAAAAAAGATGGCTTCGTAACAACGCCATTTTCAGTTGAACAACTGACAGAAATTATTGGGAATGAAGGTTTGTTTTTGGCTAAAAAAGAAGAAAAGGTCGTAGCATATGCCTTTGCGGGTACTTGGGAATATTTTTCGCAATGGAGAATCATTGAACAAATGGGAGAAATGTTACCCTTAATTTTTGATAATCAGACAATTACCCGTGAAAACAGCTTTCAATACGGACCTATTTGTATTGATATAGAATTTAGAGGGACAGGTTTGATTAATCAACTCTTTGGTTTTATGAAAGAGAATATGGTCAAAAAATATCCTATCAGCGTAACTTTTATCAACAAAATAAACGAGCGTTCTCGAAAAGCTCATGTTGAAAAATTAGGTTGGAAAATCGTAAGAGACTTTCAATTTAATGGAAATAATTATTACTTTTTGATGCTTGAAATGTAAAGGAATAAAAATAATGGGGTGGGGGTGTGTAAAAAGTATAAAGTTAAAAGTTGAAAGTATTTTCCACCAAATAATATTCTGAAATAGTCTTCGGAATCTCATTTTGAAGTATATTATTTAGGAATATTCAATTTTACAGAATAATATTTCAGATTAAAACTTTTAACCGAGCGACGGTCGCTCATACACTTTAGACTTTTTACACAATCCCACCCTATTATTTTTATTCCTCCAAACTCTGTTCATGCTCCAAGTGAATCACCTCCAAACGTCTTCCTTTGATGATTTTTCTGAATTTGGTATTCGTCATACGATGTTCACGTTCAAATGCAGCATGATAAATAGCTCTAACCATCAATGATAAAACTAATGGAATAGTATCAAAGGAGTATTGAACTACAAAAACAAGTCCCATTGCAATTAATATGGCTACAAAAATGAAGTAATATCCATACCAGAAATCTCTTGCGGTTTTGTCTTGGGACAACCAAAATATGATTGGTAAATGAAAAGGAAAAGCCCAGAGTAAATTCATGTTGTAATTGGTGACACCATGGTCTGTTCCAAACCACAAAAACATCAAGACCCAACCAACAACTCCAACTAATCCAAACAAGATTTTATCAAATAAATACCCTTTCTGACGTTTTTTCCAATGTCTATAAGTACGGTAAAACGTAAAAATTAGTAATGCAATAAACCAAAACCGAGGAGTCAATAAAAATAGAGGTTTATCGTCTGTTACCATTACAGGGAATAAATCTTGCGTACTTTTTACAAAATAATAAACACGGCGATTTGACATTCTTCTGGCAGCACCCATACTTTTCATTAGATTTTCTGGGATATAACAAGCATCAAATTGAAGAATACGCTTATCGGCTGGTGTTCCCAAAGCGGCATTCATACCCACTGCCGCCCAATAGTGATGTTTTCTGAGCAAACATTTATTCATCCATTGGCGATACGTACTATCGTTCATAGCGGGGATATTGTGTAGATGCACGCTATCTGTACACGCTACCATCAAAGCATCACGTATGCGGGTTGAGCAATTATCGGTATAAAATTTATACATATAATTTCTCGTTTCAGGATTATTATAGGTCTTTTCTAAATTATCATAAATCAATTGTTTTTGGGCAACGGCAAGGCTCATCACTTGCTCTGTCATTTTACGATTATGCTTTTGATAATATTGCTGAAACACGTTTAAAGGATAATAATCCATTTGATAAGGTAATTGCCCACGAACAAATTTCCAATAAAAATTATCAGTATCATAAGTATAACTTCCAAAATTATAGGCTTTATCAATTCCATTAGCAGGGTCATAAATCCACAAAAGGGTATGACCAAAAGCGTCGTTGAGTTCATCGCCAGGGGCAACAGTGATGAGGCTGACTTTGGTACTTTCAGAGAGTTTTTGGGCAAAAAGAATCGTATTTGCAAAAAGCAAAAAGACTATAAAGAAAAGTAGTTTCCGAATAATATAGAGGTGTTTCATATTCGTATTTGGCTTTGTGTTTTTTTGAATCCTAAAAATAATGATATTACTCCTTCCCTGCAACAATTATCACGATTTCACCCTTGATTGTACTTGGATTTTGTTGGTAATGGATTAGTATTTCTGATAAAGCCCCTCTCCTATTCTCCTCAAAAATTTTAGTCAATTCCCTCGAAACGCACACTTGTCGGTCTTGTCCAAGATATTCCCCTAATTGTTCGAGGGTTTTTAGTAATCTATGGGGAGACTCATAAAAAATCATCGTTCGTTGTTCTTCGACTAAACTTTTCAAATGCGTTTGTCTGCCTTTTTTATGAGGTAAAAAACCTTCAAACGTAAAACGATTTGATGGTAAACCTGAATTGACTAAGGCTGGCACAAAGGCAGTTGCCCCTGGCAAACATTCAATTTCGATGCCCTGTTTTAAACACTCTCTGACCAACAAAAACCCTGGGTCAGAGATGGCGGGTGTACCTGCATCAGAAATTAAGGCTAAGGTCTTTCCTTCTTTCAACAATTTTATGATACCAACTGTTCCGTGATGTTCATTGTGTGCATGATGTGCGTAAAGTGGCTTTTGGATTCCTAAATGTTTCATCAAAACACCCGAGTTGCGGGTGTCTTCCGCCAAAATAGCATCTACGGATTGTAGCACTTTTATAGCACGAAGCGTAATATCATCAAGGTTACCGATGGGTGTGGGTACGAGGTATAATTTCATTTTGGTTATTAGTTAATCGGTTGATTGGAGAACTGGCTTATTGGTTGATTAGTTATTGGTTTACTGGAAAATTAGGGAACTTGTTATTAACTATTAATTGATTGATTATTAGTTATTTTTAAAATGCTTTAAAAACAAACCTTAATTTCTAATTTCCTAATAACCAGTTCACCAGTAACCAATAAACCAATAACTAATCAACCAATAAATCAATGGCTGCGGCTAATTTTAAATCCTTCTCCGTTACAATATTACCAGCATCGTGGGTATTGAGTTCAATATTGACGGTTTTATAAACATTCGACCACCACGGATGATGATTATGCACCTCCGCTAACATGGCTACACGAGTCATAAAGGCAAATGCCTCTGAAAAATCTTTGAACACAAAAGTCCTTTTTAATTTATTATCTTCTTCCTGCCACATGAGTTTATTTTTATTTTTATCTAAAATTAATGAAAATAGGGCATATTGCAAGAGAAATAAATCATTGAAGTAGTATTTGAGTTTTAAAAACTAAAAAAAGCCAAGCCTAACGATTCCGAAGAGTGGTTAAACCTGGCTTTGTATTCAGCGAGCAGTTATTTATTTCACAGATTCTTGCATAGCTTTTGCGTAATCAGTTGAAATTTTGGTCATAAAATCACTATATTTTTTCATTTCATCCATCTTGATTTTACCCGCCAATGCAGCACCTTGTTTTGAGAGGTCTGTATATTTTGCTTGCATATCTTTGATTTTAGTCATGTCTTTGTTCTTGTAAGCAGTCATTGTTTCATCCAAGGCAGCTTTATAGTCCTTACAAAATTTGGTTACGGATTCATCAGCGAAAGTTGGAACGTCACTACCGCTATCAGTAGCAACATTATCAGCAGTCATAGGAGTTGTCTCAACGGTAGCTGTTTTTTCTTCTTTATTTCCACCACAAGAAGATTGTGTAAAAATTAGCAATGATGCAAATGATAAAGTTAATAATGTCTTTTTCATGATTTTGGGAGTTTTGGATTTGAAATAATTTCTCTAATCTACAATTTTATGAGGTGAATATATATGCTTTATATGTCTAAATGAGTAAACGGTTTCACTATCAAACTACTTATCCATACTATTTAGCGTATCAAACTTTTCTTTATATGTCCCTAATCTACTTAATGAATGGATTATTCAAAACAAAACCACCAGACAATACCAAGACTATTTTAAAAAATGTCGTTATTTGTAATTGTTACCAAAAGCAAACCATATTCACCTCAAACAATAGTCTGATGAGTCAATCAATACAATTTAGTTTATTCAAACTGTTCTTAATTCTTTTTCTATTCATAAATAATTGCGGATTTGTGTTAGCTCAAAACAAGGAGTTCAAATTACCAGTCTTAGAAGGAAAGGTAACGGACTCCAAAACGGGCGAGCCAATCAGAGGAGCTACGATTTCATTAGATTTTAAAAAATCTGGCATTATTACAGACTCTTCTGGCTATTTCTCAATTTATTTATCAAGTGGAGAATATATTGTTAAGGTCAGTCACGTGGGCTATAAGCCTTTTCGTATCAAAATTCCCCTTAGATCTGACTATCGCCTTGATGTTCAATTAGATGACATCACCAAAACACTCGAAGAAGTTATCGTGTCCAGTCAGGCTACCCGTAAGGATATTCAAACGCCATCTTTGGGAGTTACTATCCTCAGTATCAAGGGGATAAAGAAATTACCTGCTATGATGGGTGAGGTGGATATTATTCGTTCTTTACAAACATTGCCAGGGGTTTCGTCGGTAGGAGAAGGTTCAAATGGTATCAATGTACGTGGAGGGGCTATTGACCAAAATTTGATTTTTATTGACGATGCTCCCATTTTTAATCCAACTCACCTTTTTGGATTATTTTCCGTTTTTGCTTCAGATGCTATTCGTGAATTAGAATTATACAAAGGTGGAGTTCCCTCACGTTTTGGTGGAAGAACTGCCTCAATTTTGGATATAAAAATGACTGAACCAAATCTCGAAAAATTCAAATTACAGGGAGGGATAGGTTTAGTCTCAAATCGGGCAATGGTCGAAGTGCCAATTATCAAGGATAAGCTATCAGTATTGGCGGCAGGACGACTTTCTTTTAATGATTTTTGGTTTAAACTAATCGGTCCTGATAATATTAAAAATACAAGAGCCAATTTCTATGACTTAGCTACGAAAGTCTTTTATCGTCCAAACAAAAACAACACAATATCCCTCTCAACTTACGTCAGTAGTGATTTTTACCAAGTAGATTCATTGTTTAGTTTAGAAAACGTCATTGCCCGACGTACGCAATTTGACTATGGACATCTCAATTTCTCTGGTCGTTGGAGTCATTATTTCAATACTCGCCTGAGTATGGATGTAGTTGGAGTTTTGAGTAAATATAAAACTCGTACTTACGCCCCCGATAGTGTAAATCGTATTGAATTGACTAATAGTATTGATTACAAAAACGTAAAAGTTAATTTTGACTATAATCCAAATGATAATCATAAAATCAACTTTGGGCTTTCGGGCGTACGTTATGACATTTCACCAGGCATACTCAATCAAAATGTAAAATCAAGAATTGCCGCTGTCATTTTACCAGAGGAGCAATCAATGGAATACGCAGCTTATGTGGATGATGAGTATAAAGTGAATAGTAAATTTACCATTCAGGCGGGATTTCGCTTTGCATTTTTTACAAATTTAGGACCTTATTCTATCAGAAAATATGCCGAAGGGCAACCCCGTACCGCTAATTCACTCATTGGGACAGAAGAAATTGGTAGTGGTTCTGTTGAAAAAAGTTATAGCGGTTTAGAGCCACGAGTTGCCATGAAATATTCTTTTGGAGAGAATGCCACTGTGAAGTTTGGGTATAATAGAATGCAACAATTCATTCAGATACTTTCTAATAATACTACGCCACTTCCAACATCTCGTTGGAAGACTTCTGATAGCTACATCAAACCCCAAGTGAGTGACTTCTTGTCGTTGGGATATTTTAGAAATATTCAAGAAAACGTCTTTGAATTATCTGCGGAGGCTTATTATCGTCAAACAGATAATGTGGTTGATTTTATTTCAGGAGCAAATCTTCAATTAAATAAATCTATCGAAACCCAAGTAGTTTCAGGGCAAGCAAAGGCGTATGGTTTAGAGTTGATGCTCACTAAAAAGCGTGGTGAAATGAGCGGTTGGATTAGCTATACCTACGCCCGTTCATTACAACAAGTACGTGGAGATTTCCCTGAATTACAGCAAATTGCAGGTGGAAATTGGTATGCTTCAAACTATGACAAACCCCACTCAGTCAATATGATGTTGAATATTCAACCAACCAAACACCATAGTTTTGCCTTTACATTTGCTTACAATACAGGTCGTCCGTTTTCATCGCCCTCTGGTATTTTTCAGTTAGACAACAAAAGATACCCCGTTTATGAAACCCGTAATAATGACCGAATCTCAGACTATCACCGCCTTGATTTTTCGTGGACAATCACTAACCCAAGCCTAAAAGAAAGACGTTGGGAAGGAAGCTGGACCTTTACGGTTTACAATCTTTATGGTCGAAAAAATGCGTATTCGGTATTCTTTAAACCAACTGGTGGGGGGATTAGACCTTATGAATTAAGCGTTTTTGGAGCACCGTTTATTTCATTATCCTATAACTTTAAATTTTTATAGTTAAAGTAGAACAGGTTTCCAACCTGTTAAATGGATATCGTGTTCAATACTATTTCTAAATTCATGAAAACTAAATTTTTAATATATTTCATCTCAATATGTGTACTGGTAGGTTCATGCGTAACGCCCATTACCAATTTTGAACAAGTGGCTTCCAAGAGTTTTCTTGTTATTGAGGCGGCAGTGAATGACCAAGCGGGACCTCATAAAGTGAAACTGTACCTGTCGGCAGATAAGTTACAGGGTAGTTATTTTACCCCAGTTACCAAAGCAAAAGTATATGTAGTAGATGAAAAGGGCGTTAGAGAAGATTTTATGGAAGGAACACTCAAGGGAACATACCTTTCATCTTCAAATTTTGTAGGGAGAGTTGGAGGAACTTATACGCTTAATATCGAAACCACCGATGGCAAAAAGTATCAGTCTGTTCCAGAAACGATGAAGTCCGTTCCAGAAATCGAAAATGTACTCACACGTTTTGAAGTACAAGACAATTATGCCAAAGGAGACCCAAGACGTGGGGGATTTAATATTTACTTAGATTTTCAAGACCCTGCAAGCCTTGGGGATAATTATCAATGGTACTGGAAACACTACCAGCGTGCTTATATATGCGAGACTTGCGTGGGCGGAAGTTACGATTTTGTCAGAAACACTTGTGTTACACCCAGAGTTCCAACTGAAAAAATTTTAAACTATCGTTGTGATGGAGATTGTTGGGATATATCTTTTGCAGTGGACTTGAACATATTTTCTGATACTTATCTTAATGGTCAGCGAGTTACGGGTAAGCAAGTGGCAAGAGTTCCTTATGATGGAATTTCTCCCTATTATTTACAATTAGAGCAAAGAGCAATTACAAAAAATGCCTATAATTATTACCAAAGTTTGTCTATTCAAACGCAAAATAACGGAACCTTATTCGACGTACCAGCCGAAACTCGATTTAGTTATAATGTACGCTCAACTACCAATCCAGAGGATAAAATCTTAGGTCTATTTGATGTGTATGGGGTACGTAAAAGAATTTTTTATATAGACAGAACCGTCGGAGTACCAAAAGATGAATCACCAGTAACAAAAATATTTCCAGGGGATATATTTAGTTGCTCCCCTCCTACCCCTGGATGTAAAGAGGTTGTTCAATGTTCGGAAGGATTATTTCGTACACCTCTGCGTCCACCAGGTTGGAAAGACTAATTTATTATATCATTTGTCTCATTTTCATAAACACATGAAATCTATTTTATTACATATTCTGATTTTTACTACACTTTTTGTTTCGTCATGTGTAGCACCGCTTGACAATTTTCAACAAGTAGCCAACAAAAGTTTCTTAACGATTGAGGCTACTTTGAATAATTTGTCGGAACCACAAACGGTATATCTCTTTATGTCTTCGCCCGATGTAGAGAATACCTATTTTTTGCCCATTAGTAATGCAACTATCTTTTATACAGATGAAAAAGGAGTAAGAACAGACTTATCTGAGACATCGCTCAAGGGAATTTATCAAACTTCTGGAAATTTTGTGGGAAGAATCGGGGGAACTTATACGCTAACCATCGAAACAAGAGATGGCAAAAAATATAAATCACTTCCCGAAACTATGAGACCTGTTCCAGAGATTGAAAACTTGATAAATCGTTTTGAAATTTTGGATAACTATGGCGTGGGCGACCCTCAGAGAGCTGGATTCAACCTTTACCTTGATTTCCAAGACCTCCCAAGCGAAGGTGATAATTATCAATGGACTTGGAAGCATTATCAAAAATTAGATTATAATATTTGTACCACTTGCCTTAAAGGTTATTTTGATTTCAGGCTCAATACCTGTGTGCTACCACGACCCGCTACTGAGAAAAATCTAAGTTATGAATGTGATGGCACTTGCTTAGATATTTCATATTCCACAGACCTAAATCTCTTTTCTGATGCTTACTCAAATGGACAAAGAGTTACAGGTAAAAAGGTCGCAAGAATCCCTTACGATGATATTACGCCCTATTATTTACAATTAGAGCAACGTGGAATTACGAAAAATTCTTACAATTATTACCAATCTTTAAAGATACAAACCCAAAATACAGGAACACTTTTTGACGTTCCTGCCGAGACTCGATATAGTGTCAATATCAAATCTACGACTAATCCTGATGAGAAAATTTTGGGTGTTTTTGATGTATTTTCGTCCAAAAAGAAAGTTTTTTATATTGATAGAACTAAGGGGACAGGTACTCAACCTGTCAAAAATATTCCCTTAGAAAGTACGATTTTTGTGTGTACCCCACTTGATGTACAAGAAAGAGGTTGTAAGGATAAAACATCCTGCCAAGAAAATAGGTATCGAACCAAAATAAAGCCAGAAGGTTGGAGGGACTAATTCTGAACAAAAAATGAATTTTCAGGGTTAGTTTTGTAATCCATTTGGAACATAAAATCGTAAGTCTTTCAAAAACATTATGCAAACGCTTGAAGCTCAGACATTGACAGTACCACAAACAAAAACTAAATTTAAAACGGGGGTTTTGATAGTAAATCTCGGTACACCAGATACACCCAATACGCCCGACGTGCGTAAATACCTTCGTGAATTTTTGATGGATGGGCGAGTGATAGATATTCCAGCCGTATTTCGTTGGCCTCTTATCAATCTTATTATTGCTCCTTTTCGTGGACCAAAATCTGCCAAAATCTATAAAGAATTGTGGGAAGACAGAGGTTCGCCTTTGAAGTTTTATGGAGAAGATGCTGAAAAAATGCTTCAAGAGCGTTTGGGAGAAGATTATGTCGTAAAATTAGCAATGCGTTACCAGTCACCAAGTTTGGATGATGCCTTAGACCAGTTCAAGAAATCTGGGTTTAAGAAGATAATCGTCGTGCCATTTTTTCCTCAATATGCTTCGGCAAGTACAGGTTCGGTATTTGAGAAAGTGATGAAAATTGTATCGGATTGGCAAGTAATTCCAGAAATTCAATTTACCAATACCTTCTTTGACCATCCTAAATTTATTGAGCATTTTACAGAAATGGCTCGAAAATACATGGCAAAGGATAATTTTGACCATTATCTTTTTAGCTATCACGGACTACCCGAAAGACACATGAGAAAAGGCGATTGTACGGGTGAAGTGTGTAAATTAGGCTCATGTTGCGATACCCTACATTCTATGAATCAGTTATGTTACAGAGCCCAATGCTTTGAAACTACTCGCTTGATGGTCAAAGAGTTAGGATTAAAAGAAGGAACATACACAACATCGTTTCAATCACGTCTGGGCAATGACCCTTGGATAAAACCATATACTGATGATGTAATTAAAGATTTAGCAAAAGCTGGTAATAAAAGTATTTTAGCCTTCTCGCCAGCCTTCGTGTCTGATTGTTTAGAAACAACCATCGAAGTAGGAGAAGAATACAAAGAGATTTTTGAAGAAAACGGTGGACAGCATTGGCAATTAGTCGAAAGCCTAAATAATTCTCCTATTTGGATTGATTTGTTGGAGGATTTGGTGACAAAAGCGTAGTTCTGATAAAAAATAATTATGTTTGTGGCACGCTTCAATGAGGCGTGCCATTTTTTATGTAGGGACGTATCGCATACCAATGCTGTCAATTTAAGAAACTTGTCCGACTAACGCTGGTAGGGCTCAAAACCCTACCAGCGTTCAAACGGGGTTATTAAATATATTTTACTAAAGTAAAATCTTAAATTGACAGCATTGGTATCGTGTACGCCCACAATTCCGTGAATGGGCGTACACGATACGCCCCTACCAAATTTTATCCATGATATACTTAGCCCTCAGCGTACTTTTCTCCGTTTTATTACTCATTAATTTTCGTTTACATCCACGTTTTGGGGTGAATACTTTTCAGGCAATTATTCTGAATTATCCAGTTTGTTTTCTGACAGGATTAATTTTATTGCCTGATAATCAACACTTTAACCTTGATTTCTCTCAATCTTCTACTCTTTGGGCAATGCTCTTGGGCGTTGGGTTTGTGGTAACATTCTTACTTTCGGGAGCATCCACCCAACGTATGGGCATGACCGCCACTTCGTTAGCCAACAATATTTCCTTAGTTATTCCCGTACTTTTCAGTTTGATAGTTTTGAAAACCAGTCAAAATTTTGATATTTGGAATTATTTAGGGTTGGCTTTGGCAATCGTTGCGGTGGTTTTAAGTACGTTCAAAAAAGAAAAAAATACAGAAAATCGTTCCGTGAATTCTTCAGATTGGCTACTCCCAATTGCCGTGTTTGTGATGTACGGAATCACGAATACGACCTTCAATTTCTTGAATGCAACCTTCGCTAGACAAACGATTCCTTTTACCCTAACCATCTTGGTAGGTTCAATTGTTTTTGGAGGTATTGTGTTGATTTTGAGGATAATACAAGGGAAAGAAAAGTTGGAACTCAAAAGTCTTTGGGCAGCTTTTCCGTTGGGGATTCCCAATTTTTTATCATTTTATTTTCTCCTCAAAGCCTTAAATGAATTTCAGAATAATGGGGCTTTTGTGTTACCAATTTACAATATTAGCGTGATTTTGGGTTCAGCAATTATTGCCTTAATTTTCTTTCATGAAAAATTGACAAATCTGAATAAGATAGGACTGGCTTTGGCTGTCTTTGCGATTGGATTGATTTCGTATCAAGGATTATTGAAATAACCACAAGGACGGGAGGACGCCATTTTCTTTTTGTATTTTCCCGTCCTTGCGGTTAAAACTTACTCACAAATTTATTCCCCTTCACATAAAACCGATAAGGTAATTCTGCTCCTTGCGTAATACCTATGCGAGTGGTCGTAATGATTTCATTATCAGGTATTTGAGTAGGAGGAAATGCGATTTTTAAATCAGATTTCAAAATATGCCAATCATTCATCCCTTTATGAATTCCCATCGCTTGGACTAATTTACTTGGTCCAGAACAGAGATTTTTCAAGCCCATTTTCTCAGATTTTGATTTTTCTAAACGTCTCTTTGTCATTAAATCAATGCCTTCGGTTGGTTCTAAGGCACGAATTAAGACAGCTTCGCCAACATCTTTTTGATTGGTCGAAATATTAACACAAAAGTACATTCCGTAAATCTGATAGACATAAATTGTCCCCGCAACACCAAACATAGGTGCGTTTCGTTCGCTCTTACGTCTGTACGCATGGCAGGCGGGGTCGTCTTGTAAATAGCCTTCTGTTTCTACTATAATGCCAGCAGTTACCCCCTCTTCGCTTTCGTGAATTAGGGTATAGCCTAATAAATTTTTGGCTACCGAAAGAGTGTCTGAATCAAGTAAGTTCATATTGCTGTAGTTGGCAGAAATCAGCAGGCAGTATGCAGTAATGAGGAAATGTCTTCTTGACTGCCTACTGCCTACCCAATTTTACTGTCTACTTTTTTAAAGTAGTTATCCTATCAATTTGCTCCAAACGCTGATTTTGTATTTCTTTTCTTGAAGCAATTACGTTTTCTAAAATCTGAGAATCAACCAATTTTGGCGAGCCAGCTTTGAAAGATGGTTGTGGATTATACTCTATCATCAACTGAATTTCTTTGGCAATATTTTCTCCATAAATCTCAGCCGCAACGGTCAAGGCAAAATCTATTCCTGCCGTTACGCCTCCGCCTGTAAAACGATTTCTGTCTTTCACAACCCTTTCTTCAATGACTTCGATATTTTTAAATTTTCGGAGCAAATCAATTGATAACCAATGAGTTGTAGCTTTGTGTCCATCCAATAACCCTGCAACTGCCAAGACCAACGAACCCGTACAAACTGAAGTAATATATTGAGCTTTTTGAGCTTGTTGTTGCAAGAAATTCATAGAAATATTATCTTCAATTACTTGATTGACTCCTCCACCTCCTGGTACACAAATTAAATCTAACTGCGGGCAATTTTCAAAAGTATGCGTAGGCAAAACAGCCAAACCTTTGTCAGATTTTACAGGATTCATATCTTTTGAAATCAATAAAACTTCTGAGTCGGGCATTCGAGCAAAGACTTCAAAAGGTGCCGTGAAGTCTAATTGCGTTACATTTTGGAAAATGAGAAATCCGATTTTCATATTTTTTTAAGTTTTAAAAGTGCCACAATCGCAATAATGACCCACACTATATTGACCACCGCCGAGGGATAGGCTTTATGATGTATCGTATTGATAATGAAGAAGATACCTCCAATTAAATTGGCAAATTGGTAGTATTTTGAGCTTGATTCTATTTTGCCAAATGAATTTAGAGCAAATGCTCCAACTATCAACACTGTGGCAATCCAGCCTGTTACATCGATAATTAAGTTTATTGTGGTTTCGTTCATGAAAGTTGGGATTGTTTGCAAATTTACATAAATTAAGTTCAAACACTTAATTCATTAGTAATTCTAAACGCCATTCCCGACCTTTGCCAAAATTTTAACAAAAAGAAACAATGGCACAAGTAAAATCGGGCGATAAAATCAGCGTCCACTACACAGGAAAATTGACAGACGGAACGCTTTTTGACTCATCTGTAGGTCGTGAACCTTTGGAATTTGAGGTGGGTTCAGGCATGGTTATCAAGGGATTTGATGATGGTGTAACTGGCATGAGCGTAGGCGAGAAAAAATCTGTTCATATACCCTCAGCAGAGGCTTACGGCGACACAGACCCAAACTATTTAGCAGTTTTCAACAAAGCTGAAATCCCTTCTGATATTCCGTATGAGGTTGGAATGCAACTAAATATGCACCAAGACGGCTCTGGACAAGTAATGCAAGTGGTGGTGGTAGAAGTGACTGATACGACAATCACTTTGGATGCCAATCACCCTTTGGCAGGTAAAGATTTGATTTTTGATTTAGAATTGGTTTCGATAGGATAACCATAAATGAATAGCAAAAGAATTAATTTTTTTGAGTAAAGGGATTTGTAAATTCAAACAAGGTGCGTTTAAATTTACAAATCCCTTTTCTATTTAGTTCAACTTAATTGGATTCTCAACAAACAATAGAGACCTCTATGCCTTACGAATAGCTTTGTGATTATAAATTTATAGCGTCGTGATCGTAAAAATTTTAAACTTTATTAAAAGACCAAAGTTTAAAATAAAACTATCAAAAATTCATCCATGAAAAAAATCTTAATTTTAGCATTTTATTGTATTTCCCCACTATTATCTTTTTCCCAAACTGATTCCAGTCGTACTAAAACCGAAGAAATAGACTTTGACAGCTTTGGCGATGCCGATGATAAAAAAATCAAAACATTTTGCACGCAAAAAGTAAATTATTTATCTCCAACTAAATTGATTTCGATTGGTTACGAAGGTCAATTAGATTATCATCTTACTTCTACCTCGGTCAATAATAACACAAATACTTCCAACACAACTGACACGCACGTCAATTCTTTTGGTGGATTTCGAATGGGACTTAATACACCTTTAATTTCAAAATCAAATCTTATTATAAATCTTGGTTTAACTTTTTGGAACACCCAAGTTACTATGGAAAATCCCGAGAGGTCGGCTTTTTTTCAACGTATCAATTCTATGAATAGTACAGGGCTAAATCTGACGGTTTTTAAGCCTCTGAACGATAAACAATTCTTAATTTTTCAAGCAAATTCTGACGTAAACGGCAATTACGGCAACCTTGATGGACAAATTCAGAAGGCTATAACGTACAGTGGAACAGCCATTTACGGTTGGAAAAAGGGCGATAATTTTATGTGGGGACTTGGACTTACACGTACATATAGAGCAGGACAATTATTGCACATTCCAGTAATTTTGTACAACAAGACTTTCAATCCTAAGTGGGGTATCGAAAGTACTTTTCCTGCCAAATTGAATGTGAGAAGAAACTTCAGTCCAACATCTTATTTGATGATGGGATATGAAATTGAAGGGAATACATTTTATTTAGGTCAAATCAATTCTACCGATGTTTTTTTGAGAAGAGGAGAATTAAAACCACGTATCACTTTTGAAACCAAACTAATAGGGTTTGTGTGGCTTTCGGCTCAGGCGGGTTTGCGTTACAATTGGCGTTTCGATTCGTATAGTACTCAAAATCCTGTGGCGAATGAAAAAGCTGTTTTTTCAAATACCCTTGGAAGTCCTTTGTATTTTAATATGAGCCTTAATTTTGTTAGTCCTTAAATGAGGGGAATTTTAAAAATAAGAGTACCGTTTAGCTTCCCGAAAGTAAGAATAACTTTCGGGAAGTTACTGCAAGTCGAACATGGTACGTTTAAATTGGCTTTCCTTGAATGATATAACTAATTGATAATCAATATTTTATATTGAAATTAATCCCCGAATATGCACTAATTTGGCATATTTCGGGGATTTTTGTATTTTAGATGTGCCAACAAAATTAAAA
>JAAFJP010000039.1 GCA_013298125.1 Cytophagales bacterium
GAAATATTAACCAATGCAGTAGAAGAAATCTTAAATCAAGTAGGTTCAAAATTCAAAATTGACTTTAACGAAATCAAACATTTTACACAATTCAAAACGTCGTTTAAATTTGAATGACTACTTATCTGCACAATCCATCTCAAAAATTAGGCGTAAAGTTTGAACAACCCACCAATCTTTTTCAATGGCATCAGTTGGTAATTTATAAGTCTTACTGAGTGCTAAGAGGATGTTTGTTTTTCGTATTTTGGGCAAACGTACCCATTCTTGTTGTGGAGTATAATTCATTTATTTTGAAAATTGTAATGTCGGTTTCATAATTTCTTTAATCCACTCAGGAGCAAGACGAATGTCATGCTCTAAATGGACCTTTTTCTCCAATTTCAGTAAGGATTGTATTTTCTTAATCTCTTCTTGACTAACCTTATCCTTTCCAATAACTCGAAGAGCCTGTATTGCTAAGGTGCTAATTTCGCCAATAGTTGCAACATTTTTAGGAGAAGTCCTTTTAAACAAAATACTCCGCCCATCAATTTGTATATTTCTGGTAGAGCCATCAGTTAAATACACAAATTTCATGGGTATTTGTGTAGAAAGCCCCAATTTATTCAATGCCGCCACTCCCGTAGGAACAACTCTTGCTTTATCTCTTTTTGCAATGGCTTTAACGATACTTTCTATACTTGGGGGAACTTTCCCAACGATTGGGTCTGTTTCAGGACGTGTATAAATACCCGTTGCCACTCGTTCAATTTCTCCTTTTTTAACCAATCGCTCTAATGATTTGCGAACAGCATCATTACTGCCTTGCATAGAAAAATCTTGTCCAAAAAACAATGTTCCTTTTTTTGCCTTTTTTACCCTTTCAATTATTTGATTTTCAATGGATAGGTCCATAATCTGTCTATTTATTTGTCACAAATTTATTAAATATTTGTGACAAATAGAAATAATTAATCATCAGATTAATATGTGGCTCAACTATTGCCAAACAGTGGAGCATACTGTCAAAATTTTAGAAGTTGATTTCTTGAAAAGTTTAAAATTTGATATTGACCATTGGGTTGAATACCAAAGACTTATATACCGTTGTGGCTATTTAGAATCTATCATTCGTACAATAAATAATCCTTTTAAACAATTACCCAACAATGACAAGTAAGACCAGTAGACAAAAAACGACCCCGTCCATCGCTGACCTAATTGCTAAAAATCAATCTCAAACAGAAAGTGATAATGCCCCTCAGAATACGAATGATGGGAAACCTTTGAAGGTAAGTAATACTGAACTCGTCAAAGGTTATCTTAAAGCTAATTACAATTTCAGATATAATACCATTACAGACATCCCTGAGTGGAAAATGACAACCGACACAAAATATGAACCTTTGAACGATTACAAACTCAATAGTTTATCATTTGAGTTGGAAAGAAAAGGCTCTACCGTATCAACTGATAAGATTTTCAAGTTGTTGAAATCTGATTTTGTTGCACTCGTAAATCCCATAGAAGAATATTTTGAAGGATTAGAGGTAGAAGATATAATGTCAGGTCATATCAAAAAGCTAACTCAAACAGTCGAGGTAGATAATCCAACTTTGTTTGAAAGTCATTTTACAAAATGGATAGTAGGAGTTGTTGCCAATAGTTTGACTTATGTAGGTTGTCAAAATCATACTTGTTTGGTACTCACAGGCGACCAAGTAGCATATAAGACTACATGGCTCACAAACCTATGTCCACCGTCTTTGAAGGATTATATTTTCACAGGTAAAATAGATGTAGATAAAAATGACACTCAAAGTATGTTATCCGAGTTCTTGATAATCAACATTGACGACCAACTCAGAAATCTTAACCGTAAGGATGAAAATGCCCTCAAAACACTTATCACACTCGAATCTGTAAAAGTTAGAAGACCTTATGACCGAATGATTACAAAAAGACCAAGAGTTGCCTCATTTTGTGGAAGTGTTAATGGAAATGATTTTTTGACCGACCCATCTGGTTCTCGTAGGTTTTTACCGTTTGAGGTAAAAAGTATTGATTTACAGGAATCCCAGAAAATAGATATGGATGCTGTTTGGGCAGAAGCTCTACAATTGTATCGTAATGGTTTTAGATACTGGTTTACCAAAGAAGAAATCAACGAAATAAACAATAATAACCAAGATTTTGAAGTAACTGATGTTGAAACGGAATTGCTTTTAGAATTATATGAAGTCACTCCTCGAAATAGCCCAGAGTCAGAAGAATTAACGTCAAGTATAATTTTATACAATCTTGAAACGCATTTTAATACAAAGTTGAGTGGGAAGAAATTGGGAGAAGCTCTTAATAAATTAAAATTTGTACGATTTGGAAAAAAAGTAAATGGTTCTCCAAAATATCTATTTGCTGTTAAACGAAAAACTGTACAAGAAAATAATCGGTAGTAGGATAGAAATTTTAAGGTTGTAAGAATAGTCATAAATATTTAAAATAATTAAAGTGCTAATAATCAACAATTTATATTAAAAATAACCTCGTTGTAAGGTTGTAGGATAATAATACAAACAAATAGAAAATATGAAAAGATTAAGAATTCATACCGAAGAAATAATGTCCACAATGGGTTGGTCAAGAAAGCATAGTTATAAAATTATGAGGATAATAAGGGATTGCTACCCAAACTCCAAAAAGTACGTAATGGTCAAGGATTTTGCCGACCATATTGGAGCTTCTGAGGATTACGTTCAAGAAGCAATTAGAAAACAATCAACCAACGAAGACCCTTAAAAGTCTTCGTTTTTGTTTTAAGGTAATCCTAAAATACGAATTGAATTATTTTGGAAAAGGGTTTTGGAAAGAATACCCTTATTTTGGAAAAGAGCCAAATAAAAAAGCCTTCATACGTGCTGTATAAAGGCTTTTTTCGATTTTTTGCTCCCTCTCCTGGGCTCGAACCAGGGACCCCATGATTAACAGTCATGTGCTCTAACCGGCTGAGCTAAGAAGGATTGTTGTTAATCGTGATGCAAAATTACGCTTTTATGGCTTATCCTGCAAATGATTTTTTGAAAAAATATAAAACTATCTCCAAATGACTTGATTATCAGTTTTTTATCTCCCAAAATATTTTAGGTCATCGGTACGTGGACTACCATTTTGGTCTCAAAAAACTCTTCTGTGAAATAATCTGATAGTTCAAAGACTCTACTTTTCTTGCCTAATTCTTTTAATTCTTCCTTCAAATCACCGCCTTTTAGGTACAGAATGCCGTTTTTGAGTTTGTTGTAATTGTTGATATTAATTTTGCCTCTTACCCAACCATAAAAAGGCAACAATCTCGTTACCGCCCGACTGACCACAAAATCAAATTCGCCTTCTACTTGTTCGGCTCGCATTTGTTCGGCTCTGAGGTTTTCTAAACCCAAGGCAGTTGCTACTTCATTAACTACTTTTATTTTCTTCCCGATGCTATCTACCAATAAAAATTGACAATTTGGGTATAAAATTGCCAAAGGAATTCCTGGGAAACCTCCGCCTGTGCCTACGTCTAAAATTTCGGTAAAATCCTTGAAATCAACTACTTTGGCGATACCGAGAGAATGAAGAATGTGTTTTTCGTAGAGATTATCAATATCGGCTCTCGAAATAACGTTGATTTGGGCATTCCAAGTGGCGTATAATTCCCCCAACTGAGCAAATTGTTGTTTTTGCTTGTCGGTAAGGTTTGGAAAATATTTTTCTATAATTTTTGAATCGTTCATGTTTTCTTAATTAAAATCATAAAATTTAGATAGATTTACCTTTCTACATCCCCTCCGAAAGCTCCAACCAACGCAATTCTTTTTCGTCTAATTCATCTGTGATGGCTTCGATTTCCTTTGCCCATTTTGCTAATTCTTCGTATGACCCGCCACTATTTAATTGCTCTGTCAAAGTCGCTTTTTTGCCTTCTAATTGTTCAATGGCTTTGCCTAAATCATCGTATTCCTTTTGCTCTTTAAACGATAGTTTTTTCTTAGCGGGTTGTGCTTTTTCAACTGTTGTTGAGAGACTATTTCCTCCTGATTTTCTACTGTTTTCGGCATTTTGAGTTTTGCTTTCTAATGCTTCTGGACTATCCGCCCACTCACGATAATCTGTATAGTTTCCAGGGAAATCTCTGATGACTCCGTTTCCTTCAAAAACAAAAAGGTGTTCTACCAATTTATCCATAAAATAACGGTCGTGAGATACCAAAATGATACATCCCCCAAACGCCATCAAGAAGTCTTCTAAGATGTTAAGTGTCTGAATATCAAGGTCGTTGGTAGGTTCGTCAAGAATCAAAAAGTTAGGGTTTTGAATCAAGACTTTCATCAATTGTAAACGCCTTTTTTCTCCTCCCGACAACTTTTCGACCATACCGTATTGTACTTTTGGGTCGAATTTGAAGTGCGTCAAAAACTGACTTGCTGATATGGTTTCACCCGTTCCCACGGTCACAACTTCGGCAATTTCTTTGATGATGTCAATCACTCTATCAGTTGGGTTGAACTCCAAATCGTTTTGAGTATAATAACCATAAACCACCGTCTCGCCCGACGTAATTTTACCCGAATCTGGTTTAAGATTTTGGGTAATCATATTCAAAAAAGTTGATTTTCCGATACCATTTTTTCCAATAATTCCGATGCGGTCTTTGCGTTGAAAAACATATGAAAAATGATCCACAACCTTCTGAGTACCAAAGGATTTACTCAAATCATCAATCTCCAAAATCTTACTTCCCTGACGAGTCATTTTGACATTCAACTGTACTTTCGACTCGTCTTTGGTCTGTGAAGCCTTGTCTTTCAACTCGTGAAAAGCATCAACACGATACTGTGCCTTCGTTCCACGGGCTTTTGGTTGGCGACGCATCCATTCTAATTCTGTACGGAGGGTATTTTTTGCTTTATCAATACTGGCAGCTTCTGAGGCTTCTCGCTCGGCTTTTTTCTCTAAAAAATACCCGTAATTTCCTTTGTAGGTATGAATATTTCCGTTTTCTAATTCTACGATATTATTACAAACTCTATCCAAAAAATACCTATCGTGCGTAACCAAAAGTAAGGTAATATTTTGGGCTGAAAGGGTTTGTTCGAGCCATTCGATAGTTTCTAAATCCAAGTGGTTGGTAGGCTCATCAAAAATCATGAAGTCTGGCTCTTCAATCAAGACTTTTGCCATCGCAACCCGCTTGCGTTGCCCGCCTGAGAGTTCAGAAACTTTGCGTTCAAAATCATGAATACCTAATTTTCCAAGAATTTGCTTAACCCGACTTTCATAATCCCAAGCTTGATATTTGTCCATCAGTTCGAGGGCTTCGGACATCAAATCCATATCTTCGGGGTGAAGCAAAGACTTTTCGTAGAGCTTAATTGCCTGATTAGCAAGGGATTCACCCGTAAAAAGCGTGTCCATCACCGACAAGTTTTCATCAAAAGAAGGACTTTGAAAAAGATAACCCACCGAAATTCCTTTGCGGATAGACACCGTACCTTCATCGGCAGGGACGATACCCGCCAAAATGTTCATCAAAGTAGTTTTGCCCGTACCATTTTGCCCAACCAAGGCAACCTTATCGCCTTTGAGAATACCAAAATTGATACCTCGAAATAACCAACGCTCGTTATAATTTTTAGAGATGTTCTCTGCTGATAAATAATTCATGGTGCAAAGTTACGGTGAAAAAGGGGATTTGGGAAAGGATGGGGGTTTTGTTTAGATTTGTGGAGAAATAAACAAATAAAACATGACAGCATTAGAATTTAAAGAAAAATGGATTTTAGAAGAAGATGATGAGTGGAGTGCTCTAAAAATATTTCCTAAAAATCAAGTTGACAATTTAGATATTGATGATTTTGATAAGCAATTTTTGTATCTATCAGGTTTACCATATTCATGCATACCATTCATTAGTTTTGGAAAATTTGAAGATACAAAACTCGAAAAATTAGTAGATAAATATGATTTAGATGATTCTTTTGATGAGCTATATATAATTGGCAGTGATGGAAGTGGTGACCCAATTTGTGTTCAAGATAAAACAGGCGAGGTCTTTATCTTAAACCACGATAACGACTTTGATGAAATGTTTATGAGTAGTTCTTTGCATCAAATGGCTGAGTTTATTTTTCTTGTACGTGAAGGATATTCTGCAATAACTGAAAAATATGGAGTTGATGCGGCTTGGAATGAAGGAGAGGCAATGGATTTGAAAAATATTTATAGAGAAAAACTTAGGGGAATTGACTCTGTTGCAATTGAATATGGGTTTTGGAGTCTTCAATTTACGTAATCGATTCCTGTTATTCCTCCGCCGTTGTCTGTGTCTCCACAGACAACATGATGGTTTTAATGAATTTGGAATGGTCGTCTGTGAGGACACAGACAACGGCGGGGGATTTACGTATTAAAATAATTTAAATTACGAATCAATTTTAAATCATTTAACTCCTTGATAATCACCACATTTTGGGCTGAAATAATGCCACGGCTTACCCAATTAGAAACCGTCTGAGGGTTCTTGATACTGTGTAATTTGCAGTAATTCACAATCGTAGTCCACTCAGGAAATGCGTAGGTGATTCCTTTATACTTTACCTCTGGGTCATTGGCTACAATTTCTACTTTTTGTTTTAAAATATTGGCTCTTTCCAACAAAAACAAAGCAATGCCTTCAATAGGTTGTTGGGCATTTTGAGCTAAAATTTTCTCTACTTCAATTCCAAAAACCTCAATTTCAGAAGGATTTTTAGCTTCGTCTATTTGTTGGAAAAGTAATCTTAATTTATCGACAGTTTTCATTTCGTTGTTTCGTTTTTAAGTTCAGCTAATTGTTTATTGATTTCCAGTAATAAATCCAGTAATTCATCTATTTCACTTTGTCCCAAATTACCTTGCTGATTGTTTAATACTTGCTCGTAAACTTTCTTTTCAGCTTCAAGCATCATTACTTTAAATGGTTTATTCATGGTTAGTTTTTGTAAGAAAGTACAAATATTCTAATTGTTACGTTACGAAACAAAATTTATCTAAGAATAATAAAAATAATCGTTTCCTATCGTTATCCGTCAAGATAAAATTTACTGTAAGAAGGCTTTTAAACAGACAAAAAAAGAGTGAAAGGGATTTTGAAAATCAATAAAATTTAGTAATATTGTTATCTAAATTCTCTAATCAATTAACGTTCAATTATCCCTTTAATTTACATTTTTAAAATTGAATCAACTATGAATCAACTTTTGCAAAAACTCCAAATCAACACCCTTTCCCTAACTTTATTGTCATTAGTCGGATTTGTCTTCTTCAAAACCTCCGAAATGCAAGCACAAGCAAAACAAGGAATTGTACTATACGAAGAATCTCGTGTGTTACTAACGCCCGAAAAACGTAAACAAATCGAAGACCAAATGGCAGACCCTGCCATTAGAGAAATGATTTTTAAGCGTTTGGAAGGTAGTTCTAAAAGTGATATGGCATTGGCTTTTGATGACAACGTTTCTTCGTATCAAGTTCAGAATACGGAGGATAAAGACGGTGACCCAAGAGTGAAATCTATGGGTTCGACGGTTGGAAAAACCTACTATAAGAATCTTTCAAAGTCCACCTATGTTTCACAAGGAAATGTGATGGGAAAGCCTTTTATTATAGAAGATTCCTTGAAAAAAATAGATTGGAAATTGACTGGTGACGGTAAGCAAATCGGTAAATTGAATTGTCAAAAAGCCATCGCAACCGTTGGGAAATATGAAGTAGAGGCGTGGTTTGCGATGGAAATTCCTGTGAGTTCTGGACCTGCCAATTATTGGGGTTTGCCAGGGCTGATTGTTGAACTAAAAGAAAAAAATGGTAGCACCTTTGCTTTTAAAGAATTCTTGAATGATAAACCTTCGGAAGAACAAATGGCAATGCCAAAAGAAGGTAAAAAAGTGTCTCAGAAAGAATATGATGAGATTATGGCTCAAAAAACCAAAGAACTTACGGGTGGCTCTGGCACGGGTTCGGGGGGAGTTAAGATATTGAAAATGAATTAATCATAGCCTTTTTTTATAGGTAAAATTTCTATAAAGTCGTTCCTCTATGCAACTACAAAAATTACTGAAAATTATTGTAGTGTTTTTACTTTTCATTTTTTCAAATGATTCATTTTCCCAAGATATTTCCCTCAAAGGAAGTGTTATGGACTCCTCTTTGGTCGGAATTCCGAATGTTTATCTAACTATTTCATCCCAAAAAGATTCAAGTTTTATCACTTTCAAAATGAGTGATGCTACGGGCAAATACTTGATTCCTCTCAAAAATAAAGGTAAAATCCGAGTAGCTCTTAGTGCGATTGGTTTTGAAAATTTACTGCAAGTAATTGATATTCAAAAAGATACAATCGTTAATTTTAGATTATTACCTCGCTCCCAAGTTTTAGATGAAGTAAAGGTCGTGTCTCAACGTCCTGCCAATTTCAAAGAAGATACTGCCGTTTATAATGCCAATTTCTACCGCACTCCTGCGGACAAAAACCTGAATGATTTACTGAAAAAATTGCCTGGGGTTGAAGTCAATCAAGGGAAAATTTTTGTGCAAGGTCAAGAAGTCAAAAATCTGATGATTGAAGGGGAAGAATTGTACGAAAATAACCCCAAAATATTGAGCAATGCTTTGTCGGCGGAAACGATTGATAAAATTCAAGTTATTGATAATTTTCAAGACCCGAATAATCCTAACAGTCTGACTTCCAATAAGAAAGCTCTGAATATTAAGATTCGAGAAGATAAAAAAAATATTCCTACGGGGACGGTTACGGGTGGAGGTGGACTGCCAGAGAATTATCTTTTCAACACTAATCTGTTCTTGTTTAAACCCAAAACGAAGTGGAACGTCTTGGCAAATACAAACAATATTGGAAAATCCATCTTCACTTTTGAAGATTATCTACAATTTAGCGGGAAATTAGAAGATTTAATTTCGGGCGGAGGGGGAAGCCTACAACTTTCAACCGATGACTTACCGCAAGGAATATTTCAAGATAATATACCCCCGCAAAGAGTAGGTTCAACGATGATTGCGGTGAGTTTAGCCCATCAATTCACTAATAAACTCAAACTCAAAAATCACACTATTTTTAACCATTCTTCTGCCCGTGAGAATCTTGGTTTAACTCGTTTTTATAGCAATTTTTTGAATAATCCCTACCTTGAAAGTCAGCAAATTTATCGGCAGTCAGAATGGATAGAGTCTAAAACGAGTCTTCGTTATACGCCCAACAAAAAGGATAATTTGGTCTATAATTTCAAATTGAACTATGCCAATAATCAGCGTAATTCAGATTATAACAATCGTTTTTTGGAAGTCAATAATACTTCAAAAGAAAGCAAAATAGGAACGCAATTGAACTTCTTGAATCAATTACTATGGACGCACCCTTTTTCTCCAAAAAATAGTTTAAGTTTTGATTTAAAATATTTGTATCTATCTGATAAACAGTCGTTTGATGTTAATTCTTCACAAGATGCTTTTGGAGAAATCTTGAATATAAATCCTTCTAATGTGTTGATTCCTTTGTCTTATCGGCAAGAAAACTCACAACCGACACAACAGTTTTCAGTCGAACTATCCAATAAACGGAGACTCGATAAAGCGTGGACTTTAAACGGTAATTTAGGGATAAGTTCATCAAGCGAAAAGGATGATTTTGGAATTTTTATCACGGAATCTTCAAGCCGTTGGAAGGTTGATTTATTGAACCAAACAGGCAATTATTCTTTGCAAAAAGCCTTTGCAGGAGTCAGCTTTAAATGGCAATATAAAAAAGCTGATGTAACCTTCGGGACATCCGTAAATCAGTACAATTTATCATTTAGTGGGGTATTGAACCAAGCGAAAATTAATAGTTTACAAATCGAACCATCGGTTTCAGGAAGATTGAAATTTTCGCAAAGCCATTCATTGAGTTTGGGCTATAATTTCTCGAATACTTTACCCGAAATGCAACAACTCAATGAGACTTATTTTATTGAATCTTTCCGAAAAATATCAAGAGGGAATCGAGATTTAAGTCTCACACAAAGGCATAATTTTAATGTTCAATATTTTCTCTTCGACTTATTTCATCATGTTAATGCAACAGTTTTTGGACGATTTTCTATCAATAAAAATTCTGTCAGAAACAATAATTTTACAGATATTAGAAGAGATTTTTACCAATTTGTAAATATTAACCAAGATTATAATTCTCAATTAAATGCAATTTTTGGAAAAGATTTTTATCAGATTCCAGTAAGTGCGAAAGTAGGGACGGAATGGGGTATTTTTGATTCTCAGAACATATTTAACAACGTTGCAAACCCTTTCAAAAATGAGACAATTGGGTATCAATTATCTGTCAATACTCGATTTAAGGGTCTTTTTAATATAGAAGGGTCTTTAAAAAATTCATTTAGAAAACTAAAAACTAATCTTAACGATAATGTATTGAACAATCAAATTCAGAAAATTAGTGGAACAATTACGGTTAAACCCTCGGACAATTTCTTGTTAAAATACCAAACTGATTTTATTGACCTAAAAAAAGAAAACGTTTCAACGTCGTCATTAACACTAATGAATTTTTCGGCAGAATATCATCTCAATAAAAAAGCCCTCCTTGTGGTTGAGGGCTATAATTTATTGAACAATCGTCAAGTGAGTGATGCTACGGTTTCTCCAACTTTCAGCCAAGTTCAAAACAGAAGTATTTTGGGGGCTTATGGCTTACTTTCTCTTGAATATCGGTTTTGACTTTCTACGCAAAAATATCACTAACCTTAATCTCAAAATCCTCCAAGATAGGTTTTGCAGAACAAATATCATCGTCTGTGCAAATCTGAGCTTGTTTTAGGGAAGTATAAACCTGCACCGTTTTGTTATCTGGATAAATCAACCAAAGCACTTTTACACCCGCCTTAAAATATTCTATCGTCTTTTCTTCTACTTTATTTGCCTTATCATTGCCCGAAATTATCTCAATGGCAAACTCTGGAATCTCGTCTTCTCCTTGTTTGGTTAATACTATTTGCTCTTTCGTAAGATAGGCAACATCAGGTCTTCTCATTTGAATTCCACTCAATTGTACATCATATTCTGAAACTAATGTGCCTATTTTCCACAGACCTTTTTCGATAAATAATTGATTTAATGCTTCGTAAATGAAGACCTGTTTTCTATTCATTCCTACAAATTTTATAAGTTCTCCGTCGTTCCATTCGTACTTGAAACCATCTTCTGGTTCCCAAGCCATGAACTCCTCTAAGGTTCTGGGTAGTGTCGATATGTCGTTTGTTAATACCATACGATTATTAATTTTTTATTCAAATATAGAAAAACATTGTTGATTTTCAAGTATTTTGCATTGAAACTCATCAATCAAACTCTACACGACATTTTATTAAGTTTTAGCTGATTATAAACAAAGTTTGACCGTTAGATATTTCCCAATAACAATTTCTAAGCCTCATCACCGTTATTCTCCAAAAATATTACTAATTTATCCATGTCTAACCCCCAAGGCATACTAACCTAAAAACAAATCGCACCCGCAGGGGACGGGAGCTATCTATTTTTAATGAAAAAAATTACTACACTTGTCGCAGGTTTGATGTTGGGTCTATGCTCCAACTTTGCGACGATGGCTCAGGAAGATTTGAGCAAAATGCCCCTCCCAATGGATCCACGGGTCAAAACGGGCATCCTTCCCAATGGTTTGAAGTACTACATCATGAAAAACGCTGAACCCAAAAATCGGGCTCAATTGCGTTTGATGGTGAAGGCGGGTTCGGTTCTCGAAAACGACGAACAACAAGGACTTGCCCACTTCATGGAACACATGAATTTTAATGGAACGAAGAATTTTCCCAAAAATGAATTGGTAAATTTCCTCCAAAAATCAGGCGTTCGCTTTGGGGCGGACTTGAATGCGTACACCAGTTTTGACGAAACGGTTTATATGTTGCCCGTTCCGACTGACTCGATGGAGGTTTTCAAAAAAGGAATGCAAATCTTGGAAGATTGGGCTCATAATGCCACACTTGACCCTTCTGAAATTGATAAAGAAAGAGGCGTAGTTTTGGAAGAATCTCGTACGGGTAAGGGTGCAAATGCTCGTATGCGTGACAAGTATTTTCCAGTAATTTTGAATAATTCTCAATATGCCAAACGTCTTCCTATCGGTAAAGATGACATCTTGAAAAACTTTAAGTATGAAACCCTTAATCAATTCCACAAAGACTTCTATCGTCCTGATTTAGAGGGAGTTGCCATTGTGGGAGATGTTGATGTGGCAATGGTTGAGAAGATGATTATTGAGAAATTCGGTAGTTTTCAGAACCCCGTAAATCCAAAAGAGAGAATCAAATATAAGATTCCGTTGACGGGCGGAACGGACGTTGCTATCGTAACTGATAAGGAACAACCTTATACGATGATTCAGATAATATCTAAACAAGAGAAAAAGAAAGATTTGACCTATCAAGACCGTCGTGAAGGAATGCTGAGGTCATTGTATAATCAGATGCTATCGGCTCGTATTCAGGAACTTACCCAAAAAGCCGACCCTCCATTTTTGTTTGGTTATGCAGGATATGGTGGGTTTATTGGAAATCTTGATGCCTTTACTTCTTTTGTTGTGGCTAAGGGTGCAGATGTTGAAAAAGGGCTTGTTGCTATTTTGGAAGAAACTGAAAAAGCAAGAAAATTTGGTTTCACCGCCTCTGAATTGGCTCGTGCCAAAACACAATACATGGTCGGTCAGGAGAAATCGTTTAAGGAAAAAGATAAAACAAACTCAGAGCAATTGGTAGGTGGTTTGGTTGGAGCTTTTTTAGAAGATGAAAATTTGACATCTCCTGATTTTAGTTTTGATTTCACGAAAAAATATTTGGATGGAGCAAAATTAGAAGAAATCAATGCGTTGAGTAGCACATTGATTACGACAGAAAATCGGGCTGTGATTTTGATGGCTCCTGAAAAAGAGAAAGAAAATCTGCCTACCGAAGCCAAAATCAGAGAATGGTTGAGTACGGCGGGTAAGAACGTTACAGCTTATGTAGATGCAACGATAGATAAACCTTTGATTGCAAAATTGCCAACGGGTTCAAAGGTGATTGCCACTAAACAAATTCCAGAAGTAGGCGTTACGGAATTGACTTTTGCCAATGGCGTAAGGGCTGTTTTGAAACCAACGGACTTTAAAAATGATGAGATTTTGATTGGAGCGTATAGTGATGGCGGTACAAATTTGTATTCGGATAAAGATGCTGATAATGCCGCTTTATCTTCACAAATAGCTTCAATGGGTGGCTTGGGAGAGTTTTCAGCTACAAATTTACAGAAAATGATGACTGGTAAAGTTGCACAAGTCTCGCCTTACATCACTGAAACGTCTGAGAATTTGGGTGGCTCAACCAATCCCAAAGACCTTGAAACGGCTCTACAATTGATATATAGCGACTTCACTCAACCTCGTTTTGATGCTGATGTTGTGAAGGGATTTATCGCAAATGTGAGCACATTTCTGGAAGGACAACAAAAAACGTTAACTCCCGAAAAGGTCTATGGAGACACTTTGAGTATGGTTTTGAGTAATTATGCCCCTCGAAATTATCCAATGACGGCTGAACGTTTCAACAAAATTGATGCTAATCGTGCCTTCGAAATTTACAAAGAACGTTATGCAGATGCTTCTGATTTTACGTTTCTATTCGTAGGTAATTTTAAAAATGATGACATCAAACCGATGTTGGAGAAGTACTTAGGAGGTTTGCCATCTATCAAACGCAAAGAAACTTTCAAGGATTTGGGTATTCGTCCTCCAAAAGGAAAAGTGGAAAAAACGCTTTACAAAGGTTCAGAACCCAAGGCTCGTGTAACGATGGTATGGACGGGAGATTATGTACCCACGCCAGAGAATGAAACCCAAGTGGAAGCATTGTCGGAGGTATTAGAAATCAAATTGACGGAGAAATTGCGGGAGGAAGAGTCAGGCGTATATGGAGTGGGCGTTAGTGGCTCAGTGTCTAAGATTCCAGCGAAGAGATACGACTTTAAAATTGCCTTCCAATGTGCCCCAGAGAATGTTGAGAAATTGGTAAGTCGCACGATGGCGGAAATCCAAAAAATCAAAGATTCGGGAGCGGAAGCCACTGACATTGAGAAGTTTAAGGCAGAAACCAAACGCCAAACGGAAACCCAATTACGTGATAATGGTTTCTGGTTAGGTTATTTGCAAGGTCAATATCAAGACGGAGAAGACGTAAAAGAAGTATTGAAAGAAGACGAAATGCTGAAAAAAGTGACGGTAGAAAGCACCAAAGCGGCAGCAAAAAAATACTTTGCAGAGAATATGATTAAGGTGATTATGTTGCCTGAGAAGAAGTAAGGTTACTGTAGCTCGAAGTGGTACTTCGAGAGTCGGAGTACAACCTTACGGGAATTCTCGAAGTACCACTTCGAGCTACAGTATAAAAAAAATGACAATCCACAGGAGTTTTTCTTGTGGATTGTTTATTTTTGGGGTAAATGAGCAATAATCAAATGACAAAAACAGAAGAAATACGTTTACATAATCTTTTTATCAAGTTCAAAAATGAAGGAAAAGGGATTGATGAGATAAAGGGGTTGTTGGAGGTTGATGGGGAGGTTTTGGAGGGGTGGAATGGAGCTTTTGAAAAAATGAAAGAAGAACTTAAAAAAACATCCAATCTTGGTTTAGAGCGTATTGAGGGTATTCATTTAAAAGAGAATGGCTTAAATTATAGCGTTTTAATTCCAGTAGGCGAAACATCTCAATTAGATGAGGTTAAGGGCTTTCTCAGAAATACATTGAACTATTACAAAAATGAGCCCGAAGATGAATTAGATACAAAAATGCTTGCTCAAATGTCTAAATCATTATTCATTTTTGAACAATATTTTATGGACTTAAATTTTGATGAAAACGGAGAAGCAAATTATATTTTGAATTCTTATACAGATGATGCTCTGAAATTAGCTAATCAAGCTATTGAGTTTTATAAGCCATTTAATCATTTCCAAAGATTACAAACAACTACGTCATTAATTAAAGAAGTTTCAGAAGACTATTATTTAAAAGCAAGCCAAATTTTGCCTTTTGCATTAAAAGCATTGAAAGCAAAAAACTATGAAGGTATAATTAAGATAGAGCTTGATAATTTATCGATTGATACAAACTGGATATTTTTGATTGGAGAAAATGGATATGGGAAAACAACTATTTTGAGGTCTATTTCTATCGGCTTTGGAGATTTAAGAGAAATAGATGAGATACTTCCAGATTTTTATATTGAAAAAAATTTAATTGGAATAGAATATTTCAGTCTAAGTAAGAGCATAATTAATAATGTAGGAGGAAGAGATTTTACAGTATTCCCACACCTCGCCTGTTATGGTCCCTCACGACTACAAATCCAAACTGACCAAACACAAAATGATATAGCCAAGAAAAGTACGACAACATACAGCCTTTTTAATTCAGATGGAATACTCTTAAATATTGAATTTGAACTATTGATTTGGTATTTAGAAAAGAATCCAAGATTTGATGCGGTCAAGCAAACATTCTTAAAATTAATTCCATATCTGTCTGATATTCAAGTAGATGTGCCTCAAAGAAAGATTTTTTATATTGAAAAAGAACCAATCGAAAATGGCTCAAAATATAATCGTGTAACCTTCAATCAATTAGCTTCTGGTTTTAGAAGTATCTTGGCAATGGTCGGCGATATGATGATTCGCTTGTTCAAATCTCAACCTGAAATTACTGAACCTTCTGAGTTGGCGGGCATCGTGATTATTGATGAATTAGATTTACATTGGCATCCCAAAATGCAAAGAGAAATCCCTTCTTTGCTCTCTTCTATTTTTCCAAAAGTTCAATTTATTGCCTCTACGCATAGCCTTGTGCCTTTGTTGGGTGCTCCCGAGAATTCGGTTTTATTAAAAGTCAATCGAACGGTTGAAGAAGGAATCACCGTTGAAAAAGTAGATATTGACTTTCAAGCTCTATCATCTGATACCATGCTTCGTGATATTTTTGATTTAGAAGAATACATGAGCGACCCGAAGATTAGGGCTTGGGAGAGATACAAAGAATTGAAAAGATTAATCAGGTCAGAGGAAGACATCGACAAAAAAGAAACCTATATGGACGAGCGAAGAGAGATTGGTAATAAATATACTTTCCCAGCATGAGAAGACAAATAAAAAACACTGAATCACTGATTTTATCGAATAACTGGAAATATGGAACTCATAGCGAAAAGATTAGGGAGGTACTTTTAACGGAGCAAAATCATATCTGTACCTACACTGAAACCTTTTTTGGAAGAAGTGACACCAGAGATATTGAGCATTTTAATCCTAAATTAAAAGGGACTGATGAAGACGGGTATCATAATTGGTTTTTGGTCAAACATCAATGGAATTCTGAAAAATCCACGAAATGGGATAAATTTCAGCCAATTTTGAGTCCGATGGATGATGATTTTGAGAAAAGAGTAGTCTATGAAGATGGTTATTATGACTTTAATGTAGGAGATAAGGAAGCGGAGAATTTGATAAAATTGCTCAAATTGGATGATTTAGAACTTGCAAAAGAACGTAAATCTTACATCAATGGGCATAAGGAAGATATTGAGGATATGGGGGTTTCTCCACAAATATATTTTGAGCGTTTGATGATTAGAAAACCAAATCAGGTCTATTTCATAAGAGCCATTGAAGAAGAATTCAAGATAAAAATCAATTTACCAAAATAATCCACTTAACCCCCAAAAATAAAAATCATGAAAATCCTTAAAAAAATTCTCACATTCCTCGGAATCTTTATTGGACTTGTTTTGATTGCTGCCATCTTCGTGAGAAAAGATTATTCGGTTGAAAGAGAAATCGTCATCAACAAACCTAAGCAACAGGTTTTTGACTATTTGAAATTATTGAAAAATCAAGATAATTATAGCAAATGGGCAATGATGGACTCAAAAATGAAAAAAGAATACACTGGAACTGATGGAACGGTTGGCTTTATTTCAGCTTGGGACAGTGAAAATGATGAAGTGGGGAGCGGAGAGCAAGAAATTACAAAAATAACCGAAGGCGAAAGGATTGATTTTCAATTACGATTTCAGAAACCCATTAAATCAAGCTCACCTGCGTATATGACCACCGAAAGCCTATCGGATTCTACTACAAAAGTGAAATGGGGCATGAAAGGAACAATGGTTTATCCGACCAATGCCGTACTTTTATTCATGGATATTAGTGAAATATTGGGACGAGATTTGACAACGGGCTTAACCACTTTGAAAGGTGTTTTAGAGAAATAAAAAAGAGGTGGTAGAAATTGAAGTCAATTTCTACCACCTCTTTTACAAATATTGATAACCTATTTAAAAAACTTCAACTTCACCACTTCCTTCTCCGTCAAAAACCTCCAAGAACCACGTGGAAGGTCTTTTTTGTTCAATCCTGCGAAGGTCGTGCGGTCAAGTTTTAGGACTTCATAACCCAAGGCTTCAAACAAACGTCTCACGATGCGGTTACGTCCTGAGTGAATTTTGACACCGATTACCATATTGTCTGGCGTAACGATTCCTAATTCATCGGCTTTAAATTCACCGTCTTCGAGGGTAACACCTTTCAAAATTTGGTCGAAATGTTCAGTTGTCAAAGGTTTGTCTAATTCAACCTGATACAATTTCTCGACTTCGTTTGAAGGATGGGTTAATTTATCGGCTAATTCACCATCATTGGTCAAAAGCAATAAACCTGTTGTATTTCTATCCAAACGACCTACTGGATAAATACGTTCTTCACAAGCGTTTTTCACTAAATCCATCACCGTTTTGCGGTCATCTGGGTCTTCTGTTGTAGTGATGAAATCTTTGGGTTTGTTGATTAAAACGTACACCATTTTCTCACGACTCAACTTCTTATTTCCCATTTTTACCACATCACCAGGCTTCACTTGATAGCCCATTTCTGTGATGATTTCTCCGTTTACTCTTATTTCTCCAGACTTGATAATGTCATCCGCCTCACGACGAGAGCATATCCCTGCATTGGCAATATATCGGTTCAAACGTATTTCAGAGCTGTTTTTCTTTTCAGACTCTTCTATTTTCTTCTGAACTTTCTTTGGGGCTGTGTCACGGTATTGTCTTATTTTGTAGGTTGGAGTCCACTTCTCAGATTGTTCAGCGGGATTATGAGCTTTGAAGAGGTTTTTTCCTCCAAAATTCGTCTTTGCCGAACCATAAGTTTTCTCTGGTTTATCAGCTCTTTCTGGTCTTGGTCTTTTCTCGTCAGTAGTGGGCTTATCTCCAAAACTTGGGCGTGGTTTGTTGAAATCCCCTTTGTCAAATCTTTTAGCAACGGGCTTTCTTTTGTCATTACCGTAAGAAAATTCTTTTTTATCTCCGTAAGGTTTTCTCTCTCCCGAATTAAAATCTCTTCTTTCTGGACGTTCTGAATTGAATTCTCTCTTTTCACCATAAGGTTTACGCTCTCCACCAAATTCTCTTTTTTCACCGAATGGTTTACGTTCTGGACGTTCTGAATTAAATTCTCTCTTCTCTCCATATGGTTTTCTATCTCCACCAAATTCTCTTTTTTCACCGTAAGGTTTACGCTCACCTGAGTTAAAATCTCTTCTCTCGGGACGTTCTGAATTAAGTTCTCTCTTCTCGCCATAAGGTTTTCTATCTCCACCAAATTCTCTTTTTTCACCGAATGGTTTACGTTCTGGACGTTCTGAATTAAATTCTCTCTTCTCTCCATAAGGTTTTCTATCTCCACCAAATTCTCTTTTCTCTCCGTATGGTTTATCAAAATTTCTTCTTTCTGGACGTTCTGAATTGAATTCTCTCTTCTCTCCGTAAGGTTTTCTCTCTCCACCAAATTCCCTTTTCTCTCCGTATGGTTTTCTCTCTCCACCAAATTCTCTTTTCTCTCCATATGGTTTTCTTTCCCCTCCAAATTCTCTTTTTTCACCGAATGGTTTATCAAAATTTCTTCTCTCTGGACGTTCTGAATTGAACTCTCTTTTCTCTCCGTAAGGTTTACGTTCCCCTGAATTGAACTCTCTTTTTTCTCCATATGGTTTTCTCTCTCCACCAAATTCTCTTTTCTCTCCGTATGGTTTACGCTCACCTGAGTTAAAATCTCTCTTTTCACCGTACGGTTTTCTTTCCCCACCAAATTCTCTTTTCTCTCCGTATGGTTTACGCTCACCTGAGTTAAAATCTCTCTTTTCACCGTAGGGTTTTCTTTCTCCTCCAAATTCTCTTTTCTCTCCGTATGGTTTACGTTCCCCTGCGTTAAAGTCCCTTCTTTCTGGACGTTCTGAGTTGAATTCTCTTTTCTCTCCGTATGGTCTTCCTTCTGCCTTATCTTCACGTGGGACAAATGGCTTTCTTTGTGGCACTTCTCTGCCTAATTCACGACTAATATCGTCTCTTCTTTGACGAGTCTGTTCCCTTTTTTCAGGAGTCAAATCAACTTTTTCGATTCGCTTTCTCATTTTTTTGTTTGTTAAAATATTGCAACATCACTGCTGTAAATACAAGTAAAGTATTTTAATAGATTACGATTTTAATTTGTACGTAAATAACTAAATTTCAATGCTTTACCTTCCATTTTTATAAATGGCTTGCAAAGGTACGATTATTTTTTAAATTATTATAAACTTTTTAAAGTACAATTTTATAAATAGATTTTTAAGGATATTGAAAAATAACTTCATGGTACTCTGTGAGTAAATTTACCCGAACTATTGTGGACTATTTTTAGGATTAATACGTAAATTGATGTTTTAATAATACAGAATCTGCTAAACAACAGATAATCAATAGTTTATGTCAAAAATGAAATTCTGCCCACAATGTGGCAAACCGCTTGAACTGAAATTTAGGGATGACCGTGAACGCCTGCAATGTACAGACCAAAGTTCTGATTGTGGTTATGTATTTTGGAATAATCCAACGCCCATAGTTGCTGCCATTGTCGAACACGAAGGAGATATTATTTTGGCTCGAAATGCCGCTTGGCCCGAGGGTTGGTTTGCTCTCATCACAGGTTTTTTGGAAGCTGGCGAAACTCCCGAAGAAGGCGTTTTGAGAGAAGTGAAAGAAGAACTAAATCTCGATGGTGAAATCGTAGAATTTGTGGGTCTGTACGAATTTCATCGCATGAATCAACTCATCATTGCGTATCATGTACGGGCAACGGGCGAGATAAAACTCAGCGAAGAGTTAATTGAATATAAACGCCAAAAAGACCACGAAATCCGCCCTTGGGCAGCGGGTACGGGCAAAGCTGTTCAAGAATGGCAAGCCAAAAGAGGGATTTTCAATGAGGTGATTCGGTTTTGAGGAGAGGTGATTTTGGGTTGAAAGGATGATAATTTCACCCCAAAATAAAATATTGAATATCTCGCTTCGTTGTTTTACTAAATTAAAAACTCTGTAATGACAATCCCAAAAATCTTATTATTATTCATCTTTCTAAGTCTAAGTAACTTATCCAAAGCTCAACTATACAAGTCAGCATTAGGTATTCGTATTGGTGCTTCAAACGGCATAACGTACAAACATTTCATCAAGAAAAATACCGCTATCGAAGCCATTGGCACATTTCGTTATCAAGGCATTGGACTAACGGGTCTGTACGAAGTACACGGAAGAGCCTTCAATTCCAGAGATTTTAACTGGCTCATTGGCGGTGGCGGACACGTACATGTATGGGGCGATAATAGACCTAAATTTTTAGATAAAGAACAAAGAATAGTATTGGGTTTAGACGGAATCTTGGGTTTAGAAGCCAAAGTAAGAGGCATTCCATTAGCCATTAGTTTAGACTGGAAACCGACTATCAATATCATCAATTACAGTGGATTTTGGGGTGATGAAATTGCTTTATCTTTGCGTTATACTTGGTAGAATGGACATAAAAAAAGGGGCTGATTTTCAGGAAATCAGCCCCTTTTTCCAATAAGAGCAAATATTATCTCACTATCAAATTCCCTCTGATTTCGCCAGAAGGAGATTTTGCACTATGAATGTTTACGTAATATAAGCCCGTCAATAAATCTGTTTCTTGAGCATCTGTAAGCACCAATGGAATAGATGCAAAAGGTGTTTTGAATTCCGCTCCAAAGTTAAAAACCACGCCACCAGTCGCCCCTGTTGCCCCTTTGTGAATGTGCCAAGCTGTTGGTTCAATACCAGCATAATTAACCGTTACATTTAAAGTTTTTGTGGTTTTGTTGTAAGTACCTGAAACAGAACCCGTTGCAGATGATACTACCGCAGGCACTTCATTTGCCCCTGAGAGCGTAGTCAAAACCTGATAAATCTTATCTGGATTGACAACAACTTCATCTTTTTTGCAAGAAAATGTTAAAACTGAAATAGCAAATAATGATAATAGTAGTGATTTTTTCATGAGAAATTAATTTTTGTGAAATTTTGAAAATGATTTTTGTTAAAATGATGTTACAATCTATGTACGATGATAAACCTATTTAGGTTGTGTTTGTTATTTAATTCTAAACAAATTACGCAAATATAGTATAGAACCTGTTTAAACTTATTCCTTTCGTTGTAAATCGTTTCATTTTCAACCTGATAGCCCAAAATTTATTCAACGTAGCGATGCTATGCTTCATAAATTTTGAACTATCAGATTAAAAATGAATTCCATTTCAATTCAAAACGAAAAGTTTAAACAGGTTCATAATTACCACCATAAAATCAAAATGGCAAAACGCAATTTCGGGGCAGAGGTTTCCCCAGAAGACAAGAAAAAAGTGAGTAAAGAGGGTTTCCAAAAAGCCCTAAAAATTTTCAGATTTACCCTTCCATATAAAGGTACTTTCTTTGTAGGTTTTATATTTTTAATCCTCTCACAGATAACTTCCATGAGTATCCCGCTCCTGATGGGGCAAATGGTTGGAGCGATTGTTACGCCACAAAAAGCTGTTAGTCAAGGCATTACGAATATGCCTACCAATGGCATTACTCAAAAAATTCAGCATTTTTTGCATCTCGATTCTACGCAATTGACTCTGAATGGCGTAACAACCTTATTTGTAATCCTCCTGATTTTGCAAGCGGCATTTTCATTTATCAGGGTTTATACATTTACGCAGGTTTCGGAACAATCTATGCGAGATTTACGCAAAACGCTTTATACCAAAATTATTACGTTACCCGTTCCATTTTTTGAAAAAAATCGTGTGGGGGAACTAATGAGTCGCATCACTACGGATATTAGCCAATTACAAGATGTCCTTTCAATAACCCTTGCAGAGTTTTTCCGTCAGATTTTTACGCTCGTGGGCGGGATAATTTTGATTACTTTCCTTTCCAGTAAATTGACGATGTTCATGCTTTTGACCTTTCCGTTTTTGGTGGTTGCGGCAATTATTTTTGGAAGATTTATTCGTAAAAATTCTAAAAAAGTACAAGACGAATTGGCTTCTACCAATATCATCGTGGAGGAAACTTTGCAGTCAATTAATGTCGTAAAAGCCTTTACCAATGAAAGTTTGGAGGTAAAAAGATACAGTGCTTCCGTTCAGAAAGTAGTAGATTATGCTTTGAAGGCTGCCACATATCGAGGAGGTTTTATTTCCTTCATCATCTTCGTTTTGTTTGGGGGCGTTGTGGGTGTGGTGTGGTACGGTGGAAACTTGGTTTTGCAAGGAGAATTAGCTTTCAAAGACCTTTTTACGTTTATCATTTATACGGGTTTCATCGGAGGTTCAGTTGGTGGCTTGGGTGATATGTACGCCCAAATCCAAAAAACAGTAGGTGCTTCGGAAAGGATTTTGGAGATTTTGGATGAAAAATCAGAGGTATCGGTAGCCCCCCAACCCCCAGAAGGGGAGTTAGAATCTGACTCAATCTCGGTGTCGAAAGTTCCTCCTCTGGGGGCGGGGGGGGCTATTGTTTATAAAAACGTCGCCTTCTCCTACCCCTCACGTCCAGACATGGAGGTTTTACGGAACATTAATCTCGAAGTAAAATCAGGTGAAAAAATTGGTTTAGTTGGTTATTCGGGGGCAGGAAAATCTACGATTGTTCAATTATTGATGCGATACTACAAGCTCTCAGGCGGACAAATTTTAGTTGATGGTAAAAATATCAACGACTACAATCTCACAGAATTACGTAAAAATATCGCCATCGTACCGCAGGAAGTAATGCTTTTTGGCGGAACAATTTATGAAAATATTGCCTACGGAAATCCGCAAGCCTCTGAAAATGAAGTAATTGAGGCGGCTCGTAAAGCCAATGCCTTAGAATTTATTGAATCATTCCCTGAAAAATTCCAGACCATCGTAGGCGAGCGAGGCGTGAAGCTCTCAGGCGGGCAACGCCAGCGAGTAGCAATTGCCAGAGCCATTTTGAAAGACCCCGCCATTTTGGTTTTGGACGAAGCCACAAGTGCCTTAGATTCAGAGTCAGAGAAATTGGTACAAGATGCCTTAGATACCTTAATGCAAAACCGCACAACCATCATCATCGCCCACCGATTAGCAACGATTAGAAACGTCGATACAATTTATGTCTTGAAAGAAGGCGAAGTGTCAGAACAAGGTTCACACGATGAATTGGTGATGATTGAAAACGGAATTTATGCCAATTTAGTGAAATTGCAGTTTGAGAATGGGTTGGTTTTGGAATAATTTTGATACCTTTTGTCTTTGAAATAAAATCATAAATGAAATGCCATACTGAATTTATTGAGAGTAAAATTAAAGAAATGCAGTAAATTATTACCTTTGTGACAAACAAAAATACCATGACAACAGCAACGATAAAACAAGGAATCAGCTACGTAACCAATAATAAAGGCAAACAAACTGCCATAGTTTTTGACCTTAAAAATAAGGCTGTAAAAGAACTTATGGAAGATTTTATGGACACCTTAGATGCTATTGATTCACTCAATGACTCAGCTCCAAGAAAATTTTTGCAAGAAGTTAGGAAGAATCTTTTAGCCTCAAAATAGTCAAAGATGTGCTTAATGAAATACCTTAAATAGCCCTTCAAATCAAAACAAAAATCTCATTAACCTTATTAAGAATGCAACAATTCTCCACAATCAAAAAATTTGAAGACGAATTTTCGTTTCAAAATTTTACTGAAATTTTAAAGACAAATGATATTCCTTTTGAAACAGAATCATTTAGAGATAGAATAAATCCTGTAACAATGGTTCGACTAAACCCAGAGTTTCATGTCAAAGTCCCTCTTGATAAATTTGATAGCGTAAATGAAATCTTTGAAAAACTCGCTGATGAGGAAATTGATAAAATAGATAGGTCATATTTCATGTTTGATTTTTCAAATGAAGAATTGATAGAAGTTTTAGAAAAGCCTGACGAGTGGGCATCTTTGAATGTTCAATTATCCAAGAAAATTCTTAAAGAAAGAGGAATTTTTATTGATGATTCAAAACTCAATCTGATGAAAAAATCAAGGATTGAAGAATTGCAAAAACCAGAAGAAAATCCAAAAATAAACTTATGGATGGGCTATATTTCTTCATTTTTAGGAGGAATATTGGGTATTTTTATTGGTTGGGATTTGATGAATTCTACTAAAATTCTTCCCAATGGTGAAAAGGTTTTTTCTTATGATGAAAATAATCGTAGTCATGGTTTCAAAATGGTAATTATTGGTTTGGTGATGCTTGTCGTTTGGGTTTTGTTAAGTATTGAATTTTATGATTCCCCTGTTGTTCTTGGGTTAATTGTCTGGTTTTTCCCTATATTGGCGTGGTTGGTAATTCGTTTTACGAGAAGTTCAAATAAGTAATCAAATGATTATCAATTACTTAAAACAAATCATCCTCCCATTCCTAAAAAGAATTTACCAATATAAAGCCGTGAGAATCACCTCTTACGGCTTGTTGCTTTTCATTCTGTTAGACCTCATTTTCCCTTTCAAAGTCCAACCCAATTATTCCACGTTAGTTACTGATTCAGAAGGAAAAGTGCTTCATGCTTTTTTGAATAATCAGGATAAATGGCGGATGAAAACGGAGCTTTCGGAGATTACGCCTACGCTCGAAAAAGCCATTGTTTATAAAGAAGACCGTTGGTTTCGTTGGCATTTTGGGGTCAATCCTTTTGCCGTTGTACGGGCGGGTGTGCGTAATGTGTTCACTGGCAGGCGTACCTCTGGGGCGAGTACCATAACGATGCAAGTCGTGCGATTATTGCAACCCCGTGAGCGAACTTATTTCAATAAAATCATCGAAATTCTCCGTGCTTTTCAGTTAGAAGTGCATTATTCCAAAGACGAAATCCTCCAATTATACATCAATCTTGTGCCTTATGGGTCGAATATTGAAGGCATAAAATCCGCTTCGATTTTGTACTTTCAGAAGTCGCCCGATGTGTTGAGTTTGGCAGAAGTAATGGCTTTGGCAATTATTCCAAACCGCCCTTCGAGTTTGCGTTTGGGCATCAATAATGACTTTATTTTGAAAGAAAGAAATCGTTGGTTAGAAGAATTTAAAACCGACAAAGTATTTCATAATCAGGATATTGAAGATGCTTTGGGCGAACCTCTGAACGTCAAACGACACGAAGCCCCGAAGCTCGCCCCACACCTTTCTTTACGGCTAAAACAAGAGAATCCGACGGAGGCAAATGTCCATTCTTCCTTGGTTCGGAACAAGCAATTGACCATTGAGAAAATTGTACAAAACTACGTAAGTCGGCTCTACGCCATGAACATTCATAACGCCGCCGTGATGGTTATAAACAACCAAACGCATCAAGTGGAGGCATACGTAGGTTCGGCAGATTTTAATAACCCTGTCGATGGTGGACAAGTGGATGGCGTGAGGGCAGTTCGCTCGCCTGGGAGTACATTGAAACCGCTTTTGTACGCAACCGCTTTCGACAAAGGAATCATCACGCCCAAGTCGATGATTAATGATGTTCCAACCAATTTTGGCGGTTTTGAGCCTGAAAATTTTGATAAATTATTTCATGGAAAAGTAACGGTAGAATTCGCTTTGGCAAATTCCTTGAACATTCCAGCCGTGAAGTTATTGAAGGAAATCACCACGCCAGTATTAATAGAAAAATTAAAAATAGCTGATTTCAGAACGGTCAAAAAGAACTCGCCAAAATTGGGTTTGTCCTTAGTATTGGGTGGTTGTGGCGTTACGTTGGAAGAACTGACGAATTTATTTTCAAGTTTTGCTAATGAGGGACAATTTCAGAAAAGTAGCCCCCTAACCCCCAGAGGGGGAATAAAAAATGGACTGGAAAGTTCCCCCTCTGGGGGCGGAGGGGGCTTGTCTATTCTTTCCTCCGAATCTACCTACCTAATCAACCAAATCCTAACCCAGGTAGTCCGTCCAGATTTGCCCAATAACTACGCCTACACGTACAGAATGCCCAAAATCGCTTGGAAAACGGGAACATCCTTTGGCAAAAAAGATGCGTGGAGTATTGGCTATAATGCCAAATATACCGTCGGCGTTTGGATTGGGAATTTCTCAGGTGAGGGCGTTCCAGAGCTTTCGGGGGCAAATATTGCTACGCCACTTTTATTCGATATTTTCAATACGATTGACTATAATTCTTCCTCAAAATGGTTTAAATCGCCCGCAGGAATTGCCTTGCGAAAGGTTTGTGCAGAAAGTGGAGATGTGCCTAATACCTTCTGTATCAATCAGATAACCGATTATTGCATTCCGTCTGTTTCCAAAATGTCGCAATGCACGCACGCCCGTTACGTACATGTGAGTGCGGATGCGAGTATGAGTTACTGTTCGCACTGTATGCCTGATAGTGGGGCAGTCAAAAAGGTTTTCCCGAACCATGCCCCAGAGTTGGTGAGTTGGTTTGAGACCAAGCATATTCTCTACGAAAAAGTACCGACCCATAACCCAAGATGTGAAAGAGTTTTTCAAGAAGATGCCCCTCAGATTGTCTATCCAGTTGATGGTTCAGAGTATATTTTGGATAAAAATGATACGCAAAAACTGATGCTAAACGCCCAAGTCAGGAACGATGTGAAGGAAATTTATTGGTATATCAACGATAAATTACTCCAAAAATCAACGCCCAATACACCCATTTTCTTTGAGCCATTGGCAGGGAAAATCAAGATTTCTTGCAGTGATGACAAGGGGAGGAATACGGATATTTTTGTGAAGGTTAGGTGGGAGTAGAAATTTTTATCAAGACTATTGTGGTTGATTTTGAGGGATAGAAATGCTGTCTGAAATTATCAGGATAGCATTTCTATTTTGTCGTTTTATTAATTACCCCAAATCCGTAAAATCAAAATTATCCTCACCTACACTCTTTGTGAGGGTATCAAGAATCTTCTGAACGTTGTCGTAAGGTCCTGAGAAATAGTGCGGTCTGCCATTCATCCCGAATTCAAATTCTATCAATTCAATGTCTTCGGTATCTTCTTCCAAGAAAAATTTAGTCATGGTATAATCACTATCAGGCTTGAAACCCAAGTCTTCGGCGTAGGCAATTCCTCCGTAAACCCAGTTGTGGACAGTTGCGTAGGTACACTCCTGTAAAATGCCTACACCATACGAAAATTCTTCAAGCAACTCCTCTAAATCATCCATCGAAAGGTCAATTTTGAAGGTAGTGCTTTTGAGTCCCAGACAGTATTTATCGACCATATAACTACCAAAAGCGAAGTTTCCGTTAGGTAATCTTCTGATAATCAGCATGGTAATCAACCCAGCCTCTTCACTAATTAAACACTTATAAATCGGTAACTTACGTCCATTTTTGACGACATAATTTTTGCCAAATACTTCTTGGATGGCGGGCTTTTTGGTTTTTTTGCTCATGGGGAGGGAGGTTTTTTTGCAAAAATAGGGGATTTGTTGTAGAGTTTTATGGGTTATTTCTGATTAAAATATTTCGTAATGAAACAATCAATCATCATTCCTCAAAACCCAACTTGATTTGATAAAGTAACCTTATGTTATCCTCCACCGTATTTTTAAAATATTCAACCATGACAATTGCCATATTGCTGTTGAGAATGTTGTTGGTGTTACGTTCTAAAATACTCACCATTCTGTTTTGCAATTTCAGATTACGCTTGGCAATTTTCTTAATTTCTCTTCCCATCACTCTGGCTGCCAATTCTTTGAGGTCGAATTCTTCTTCTCCAAATAAATCCAAATGATTTGTATAAATTTCTTCATCATACATATCAAAAAAATAATTGAGAATATCGCTGATGTCCTTAATATCGTCCCTTCGATGTTCGGGTCTATCGTCAAAAGCTATCATTTTTAATAACACTATTCCTGGCAATGTGCAGAATTTGAATTGATGTTCTCATTCCAAATTTAATTCGGACAAACCTTCTTCATAGATTTCTGTAAAACCTTGCAATGAGATATTCGTCAAGCCTATTCCGTTGGTCGAAACTCTACCATTTTCATCTTCAATCGCTCCAAAAGGCAATAAATCGACCTGAGTTTTCCCATTCCAAATCAGCACGAAGTTATTTCCTCTGTACGGGAAAAAGCCTTCTTCATTGATTAGATGCTCTCGGAGTTCGTTATAAGTGGCTATATTGTTGATAAATACGGCAAAGTCAATATCTCCTGAGGTTCTGCGAGGTTCAATTTTGTTGATACCACTCATCCAAACATCACGAGCCACCGCACCCACCAAATAGAAATCAACCTTATATTTTGCTAATCCTCTCTCCAGTGCGGACAACATCTCTGATATTTCGGGTTGTTGTCGGAGTTGATTATAATTGAGTTTGTAGGTATTCATCGTAAATTTTTTGAGCGGTTTCAATACATCTTCTATCACTGTTTGCCATCAAATCAGCATATACCACAAGCGGAGGGGCTGTTTTTTGTGATGAGTCATCTACTTTCCAAAACTTTTGATACACTTTCACATTCCCTTTTTCATCAGGTATCAGTTTATAGTTTTTGATGAGTTCATTACGGCTTTCGTCTGTGTATAACGTAAACTCGGCAGGGTGAAGATAATTAGTCAATAAATCCCCCGCAGGTTCACCACCCCAAACGGTTTGGGTAGTATCTAACGCCAAATCTTTCCATGCCAATAAATCATCTTCTTTCAAAAAACGAAATGTCCCCATGAGTAGCGTTGGTTTTAGGTTTCGGATAAATCCATCCGCCCATTTCGTAATTAATGATTCTGTTTTATTCAGTTTTAGGGTATTTTTATTGATTGACAGAATAAAATTCTCCTGTTTTGAGCCTTGAATAATGTTGGTAATATTCCCGATTGAAGTACCCGTGTGTTCAGCAATTTGACGATAAGGTTGATTGATTAAGGCAGGGTTTTGGAGGAACTCAAACAATACTTTCAATCCTGTTTTAGTAAATGCCCGACTACGATTATCACTTTCAATTTTCAAAGGGTCGTGAGCATCTATCCGGAACACTTTATTGCCTTCTTTCAAGTAAAAATTGCCGTTTCCTTCCAAATAAGCTACATTATGAGCCTGCAATTGCTTTTTGATGGCTGACGAAATCCGACTTGCTACTAACATAAAAGGTTGGAATTCGTCATTAAATTGATAGATTCTCGGCAAAGCCTGATTTCTCAATTCTCCCTTTATTTCAACATTATAAGTTGAAACTTCGTTGGCAAAAGTCAAAGACAAAATTCCATCCAAAAGAGGAAGACCTTTTGGTGTCCAGTGTCCTTCAATTTGTGTCGTTACTTGAAGATTATCAAGAGCTTGATGAATGATAAATGATTCTTGTTTGTTCATTTTATATTTTATTTACGAAAACGTGAACAAATTTAATTTGTGAACAAAGGTATGAAAAATATTGAAATCGAAAATAAATTTTAAGCTATAAATTGTTTCTAAGTATTTTAGCTACAAGGTTGTTGTCAAAATGTTTTAGCTATAAAGTTGTTGTCAAATATTTTAGCTACAAGTTTGTTGTCAAAGTGTTTTAGCTACGAAGTTATTGTTAAAATATTTAGCTATAAGTTTGTTGTCAAAGTGTTTTAGCAACAAATTTGTTGTTAAATGAATCATTCCTTCAGTTTATTTCTGTGATTCATTCCCCAATTCACAATGGATGTAATAACAGGTTCGAGTGTATTTGTATAATCAGTCAGAGCGTATTCTATGCTGATTGGTTCAACACTAACAATATTTCTAATAATTAGCTTGTTGGCTTCTAAATCTTTTAATTCTTTTGACAATACTTTACTGGTTATAGAAGGGATACTATTTTTTAAATCTCGAAACCGTTTTGACCCAGCATACATAGAAACTAAAATTTGTAATTTCCATTTGCCTCCAAAAACATACAGTGCATCTTCAACATATTTGATTGCATCTATCATTTCATTTACTTCATGTGCCATATTGGTAACCTTTGGGTAATCAGTTTCAAAAGTATATCATTTTAGTTTTAGATTTGTCAATAATCTCAAATGATTTTCCAAAACGATACCTAAAAATAAAATGAAGAAAGTATTACAAATTTCAAGTTGGATGTTAATAATAATCGTGCTTTTCTGTTCAAGTTGTAAGGTATATTACAATAGTTTTTACGCTAACAAAAGCCCAAGTATAACTACGAAAGAGTTTACAAAGGAAATTGTGTGGACTTCGATAAAGTGGACGAAAGATGAGTATTCAGGTAGAGCATCTCTTCTGATTCCGATTAAAATTGATACTATTTCAAACAAATTTTACGTCCAATTTGATTTAGGCGTTCAGAGAACAAGAATTACATCTCTAATTAAGGGATTTCCTTATTTATCCAAATATACCGTGGATAGCAAGTACAAAAATTTGCCTATTTATCTTGGAAATAATGAAAAGTTTCTTCTCGAAGAAAAGGTGACGATTGATTATGAATTAAATAAACCACAAGACTTTTTACTGAAAGACTCAACAGTTTATATCAAAATCGGCGATGTTGGTTACGACTACATCAAGGGAAGAATACTTATCACAGACTTTATTAATTCTCGTTATTCAGTTACAGATGAGCTACCAAAAGAGTTTGAAAATAAAATTTCGTGGATAAATTCTTCAAAGGTTAAGGCAAAAAAGTGGTCTGTACATATTCCAATCAAGATAAATGGGAAAGAAAGAGTATTTATGTACGACAATGGTTCGAGTAAATTCACCCTATATTTATCGAAAAAAAGTTGGGATGAAATCACAAATAACGGGAGTAACGGCAAGATTGATAGTTTAAAATTAAGCTCTTGGGGAAAGGATTATTATTACATGAGAGCAAAGCCTGTGCAAAAAATTATGAGTATGTTTGATGAGGATTTGAGTGATAAAAAAGTATATTACGGTGGGCAGATAAATGAGCGTTTGTTTAATCTGATGAATAAATTTGAAGGTGTGGAGGGAATGATTGGGAATGAGTATTTCCGAGATAAAGTTTTGGTAATTGATACTAAGTCAGACAGAATTGGAATATATAATCAGTAATTTTTGACGAAAGTTTTACGTTCGCAATGACAGCCATTTATAGTCCCAGATGTCATGCCTACGGTAGAAAAAATTGTGGCAGAAGTCAAAGAAAAACAGACTTTTTATGCGGAGGAGGTTTCTTAAAAATGTTAGTTTTAGATGTGCCACGGTTTGCGGTGGGTATTAGCGGAGACCGTGGCACGTCTAAAACGGGGATTTGACTATATTTCCTCATCCCAAGCGTGCCACGGTCTGTGCCAATACCCACCGCAAACCGTGGCACGCTAACACCTCTTCAAAACTATAAATGGCTGTCATTTTGAGTGAAACGAAGCAATCTGTTAGCTTACGAGAAGAGGCTTTCAAACTCCTTTTTATCATTCTAACAGATTGCTTCGTACCTCGCAATGACAGCCATTTGTAATTTTATAACAGTCTAAAAATCAAATACTTACAACCCCACCAACTCCCGCTGCACCTCCTCCAACGCCTCCACCGTTTGCGAGGTAACGGGCATATCGGTATCTACCAAAATATTAAAAATTGAACTGAACGCATTTTTTAGTTTGCTCAATTTGGCTTCGGTTTCTTTGGATGGATTTTCTTTTAATTTATTGGTGATTTTCTGTTTTGCTTCGTAACAAATCATGGATAAATCGTGGATTTGCTTCATTTTCTCTGGACTGGTCTTTACTCTTGGATCTTGTTTGATGGTGAAAGTTTGGGTGTAGGTTTTACCGTTCACCGTCATTTTTGCGGTATAATTTCCTGCCAAAACCCAAGGTGATGTTGGGTCGGGTGCGGTGTCCATATAGGTTGCACCGATGGGGTATGAGGCTGGTTCGTCTAAGGGTTTATAGTGCATATCCCACACAAAACGTTGCGAACCCGCTTCGGCAGAAAGGATTTGTTGCGGACGAATCCAGTATAAAGGAATATTCACCTCTGGAATTTTGTACGGCTTATCATTACTCGAAAATTTACGGACTGATTTTCCCGAAGCATCAAAAATTTCGAGGGTTACGTCGCCTTGTACTTTTTCTTTCAAAAAATAATCAAAAATGGCTCCGTCAGGTGGGTTTTGTCCTGCGGCTTCTTCTTGCGGAACTGGTGTGTCGGTGTAGATATTCCAACGCACTCGATACGGATTTTGTGGCTTATAAAAAATAGTTTCCGATTTGGCTAAATCAGCTGTGATTTGACGGAGAGGCGTAATATCATCCAAAATCCAGAAGCTACGTCCATGCGTTCCAATTACTAAATCATCATCTTTTATCACCAAATCACGGATGGAAGTGGCGGGCATATTTAGGCGTAAAGATTGCCAATGGTCGCCATCATCAAAGGAAACATACACGGCAGTTTCTGAGCCAGCAAACAATAATCCCTTCCTGTTTGGGTCTTCTTTTACGGAATTTATTGGGTCGTTTGGCAAGCCACTCACCGTTTCTTGCCAAGTTTTTCCACCGTCTCGTGTACGCATAATGTGTGGTCGCATATCGTTATTTCGGATGCGATTGACGGCTACGTAAGCACTATTTACGTCAAAATGGCTGGCTTCAATCATCGAAATTTTTGACCATAGCCAATAATTATTTTTTTCTCCCGAAGGCGTTGTGGGCGTAATATCCTTCCAGTTTTTACCCCCATCTTTTGTGATATGAATCAGTCCATCGTCTGTTCCTGCCCAAATTGTATTGAGGTCTTTTGGTGAAGGAGCAAGAGCATAAATCACCCCACGACGAGCCATTTTTTTCATTTCTTCGGTACGATAAATCCCAACGCTTTCTGGAATATCGGAATAGGTTTCACGACTTAAATCTGGACTAATTATCGTCCAAGAATTCCCTGCATCTTGGGTTTTGAACAAGACATTTCCTGCCAAAAACAGCGTTTTGGGGTCAATGGGCGAGAAAAGTACAGGACAAGTTCTCAAAAAACGGTATTTCCCAGACCGTACCGCTTCGGGAGCAATATTTTGAACTTGCCCCGTCCGTTTGTCGGTTTTAGTAATTTTTCCTCCGTAAATAATATTTGGGTCGAGCGGGTCGGCAGCCACATATCCGTATTCCTCCACGCCCGCAGGGTGCCACTCACGATAGCCAATATTGCCATCATTACTCCGTGAAGCAATGCTGACTGAACCGCTTTCTTGTTGCCCACCTAAGACATTATACGGAAAGGCGTTATCGGTACTTACATGATAAAATTGTGCCGTCGGTTGATTGTACCATGAAGAAAAAGTTTCGCCACCATTCACCGTGATAATTGCCCCTTGGTCGGCAGCAATGAGAATGATGTCGGTGTTATCAGGATTTATCCAAATTCTGTGGTAATCGTCACCCCCAGGTGCACCTCTGAAAGCCGTCCAAGTTTTTGCTCCATCGGTTGATTTCCACGTAACCACGTTGGCAGTATAGACAATATCGGCATTTTTAGGGTCGGCTTTTATTTCGGCAAAATCACTTCCACGACCCCACAAACGTGCATCTGGATTGATTAAAACCCAATTTTCACCCGCATCATCAGAGCGATAAATCCCGCCCATTTTCCCTGCATCTACGGTTGCATACATACGATTGGGGTCGCTTGGGGCTACGCAAAAGCCAATTCTACCTAAACCTTGTTCAACGGTTGGTAAGCCTTTGGTCAATTTTCTCCAAGTATTTCCGCCATCGGTTGATTTAAACAAACCACTTTCTGGACCTTGCCAAGCCCCATTTTCCCAAGGACCTTGACGAGCCGCCCAGAGGTCTGCGTAAATAATATTGGGATTTTTAGGGTCAAAAACCACTTGAATTGCTCCCGTGTTTTCATCTTTATACAACACTCTTTCCCAATTCTTACCCCCGTCGATGGTTCTGTAAACGCCTCTTTCGGTATTTGCACCATAAGGATGTCCCAAGACGGCTACAAAAACTCGGTTTTCGTTGGTAGGGTCAATAATAATACTGCCAATTTGTTGCCCATCTTTCAAGCCTGTATTTATCCAAGTTTTGCCCGCATCGGTAGATTTATAGACCCCATTTCCAACTCCCAAATCTGGACGTTGGATGCCTTCACCACTGGCAACATAAATGACATTTGGATTGGAAGGTGCAACGGCAATATCACCAACTGAACCCGTGGGTTGGTCGTCAAAAATGGGTTTCCACGTCCGACCATAATCATTGGTTTTCCAGACTCCACCATTATTGACTCCGATATAAAAAACATTGGGTTGTTGAGGGACACCCACCGCCCCAACCGTTCGCCCGCCACGATGTGGTCCAATCATTCGGTACTTCATAGCATTGAAGAGATTGGGATTGAATTGGGCTTGGGTAATGAAATAAAATGTGCTGAGGAGGAGGGTAAGTAATAGTTTTTTCATGGTTGTTGATTTTGGTGGAATGATTCCTCCTGTAATATATTGTGGGATAAAATTGCGATGGTTAGAGTATAACAGGTTTTCAACCTGTTAATGGAGTCCGACTAACAGGTTGGAAACCTGTTATACTCTATTTTACCCCACTAAATATTACAGTAGGAAATGATTTATTCAAAGATAGGGATTAATTTGATTGAATGAGGTTTGAATTTTAAGGTTCAAACAACACATCCATAGATAAATCATTATCAATTAATCCGATACTTTGTTCATTTATTTTAATTCCAAAAGTGGTTACAAGCGTTAAAAATACTTGTTTTTGGGTTTTGGTCAATCGTTTGAAAAGAGCCACTTTTTCTCTCAATTCAGTAGCTTCTGATTTGTTGATGTGCCATTGGGAAGAATAAAATTTTATTTCAAAAAGGTTAATCGTATGGTCTTTTCTATCCAAAACGAGGTCTATTTGAATTCCTTGTTCAGTTTGATTGCCTTTGTGAATGTAACTTGATGCTTCCGCATAAATACCAGAAATTCCTAATGCTTTTTTCAGCTGGACTATATGTTTTAAGCATAAACTTTCAAAAGCATAACCAGTCCAACTTTTATATAATTGCGTTTGGCTAAGATGTTGCCAAATGGATTCCTCTTGAATGCGTTGATTTTCAATAAATTGTAGATAGAACAAAGAATATTCGTCCGTCAATCTGTAAAGAACATCTTTTTTCTTTTTACCGAAAGGATAATAATCAGATACAAATCCACAACTAATCAATTCTTCAAGGGTATTTGAAAAACCTCCTCCATCAGGTAGCTTAGTTGCTACAATGAGTTCAGAACGAGTCATACCTTTCCATTTTTGAGCCAATGCCCGAACAATCAAAATATGATTTGTTGAATTATCAAACAAGGCAGGGTATAACTTAGAAAACTCATCGTTTAGCAAGCCCCCTTTTGTGAAACATAAGGCATCAATATTTTGAATGGCACTTTTACCCGCTTCTAATTCTTTTAAATAATGGGGTATTCCGCCCATTGCCATATACAATTGAAGAATCTGATAACGGTCAGCCGATATATTACGAGACTTGAGATAAAGCTCTGTTTCACATAAGGTAAAAGGCTGTAAATCAATGCGTTTAGTGATACGGTTATGCAAGCCACCTTTGTGATATACAATTTTTTGAATCATCCAAGAAGCTGCCGAGGCACATAAAACCACAACAATATTTTGCTTACTCGCCCAACTATTCCAAAAGAAACCTAATGCCTCTAAAAATCCTGATTTAGGTGTAGCCAACCAAGATATTTCATCTAAAAAGACGACAAGTTTTTCCTGTTTATCCTTTTTTTCAAGTACAGAAGTGAGTTGCCAAAAAGCATCCATCCAATCAGTAGGTTTCTTTTGGGGAGTGTTTTGTTCCCCAAATTGAGCTTTCAACAGTGAATGAAAATTCTTTAACTGTTGTGATTGTGTATGATTTTGAACACCAGTCAATTCAAAATCAATGCGATTATCATAGACAGAACGAATAAGAAATGTTTTACCCACACGTCTCCGACCAATAATAGCAATCATTTCTGGTTCGGAAGAATTAAGGGCTTTTACGAGTATTTTTTGCTCGTTTTTTCGTCCAATCAAAGGAGTTGATAACTTCATATATGCTTATAAGTTGCGGAATGTGGGTATAAAAATACACATTCCGCAACTTATAAGCACTTTTTTCGAGAAATTTAACTGTTCATAATTTAATTTTTATTTGTATATCATTGATTATCAATAACATATATAGTATTTTCATTTTATTATTTAAAATAAAAAACTTTCAATTTTTTCATCCGTTTTTATCTCCTCATTTGTCAGACCTGTATCATTCAAAAAAATACAAACATGACAAACAAAATGAAGCAAGTACAACTCAGTCGATTTGGTACGCCAGACGTACTACAATTGATTGAAACAGACATTCCACAACCCAAAGCGGGTGAAGTGTTAATCAAAATTGAAGCTATTGGCGTAAATTATTCTGATACCCTTCGCAGGCGAGATAAGTATTTCCAACCTACAACTTTACCCTATATCTTAGGTTCAGAAGCGGTTGGGAAAATCGTTTCGGTTGGTGAAGGAGTTGGAGAACCTTATGTTGTAGGAACAACCGTTTTGGCGATTCTGCCTTTTGGGGGAGGTTACTCAGAATACGTTTCTGCCATTGCTCAATATTGTGTGCCTTTACCGCCCAATATTGATGCAAAAACTGCCACAGCTATCTTTGTACAAGGTTCAACGGCACAATTAATGATTTCGCAGGTTGCTCAAAACCTAAAAGATAAAACCGTTTTGATTAATGCGGCAGCGGGTGGTGTAGGCTCAATTTTGGTTCAATTAGCTAAATTGAACGGAGCAAAAGTCATTGCAACGAGTAGCTCAGATGAGAAATTAAACGTTGCAAAAGCCAACGGTGCGGATGAAATTATCAATTATTCAAACCCAAATTGGAGTGAAAAAGTGAAACAAATTAATGACGGAAAGGGTGTGGATATTGCTTTTGAAATGGTGGGTGGCGAAGTGTATAATGAGACCATAAAATCGCTTGCACAAGGTGGGCATTTAATTGTTTACGGGTGTGCGAGTGGCGTGCAAGGACACATACACCCAGAGCATTTTGTGGATGAAAATATCAGTCAATCAGGGTTCAATTTAGCTTTTTATATCAATACGAAAATGCCTGTTTGGCAAGAAGCATTAGGGACAATTATTGGTCTAATTGCACAAGGACAATTGAAAATTTCAACGCCAAAAACCTTTGCATTGAAAGACGTTGCCGAAGCTCACAGACAAATCGAAGCAAGAGAAACCACTGGAAAAGTTGTGTTAATTCCTTAAAATCAAGTTTGAAGAGAAAGTATATAAACCTATAAGGTTTTAGATAATTAGTTGATTATTAACCAATTATTTGTCAAACCTTATAGGTTTTTGCAATAAATTAATTCCTTAAATTACATCATGGAAAATCAAGACGAGCAAATCCTAAAAAATGCGTTGAGTGGCGACATCAACGCATTTCAGACGTTATTTTCGGTATTTCAAAATCAATTGAAATCCTATCTTTATCGCTTATTGGCAAACCGAAACGATGCCGAAGATTTAACGCATGATACTTTCATTAAAGCCTTTGACAAACTTTCAACTTTCAGAAATGAAGCCTCTTTGAAAACGTGGGTGTTTCAAATCGCTACGCATTTAGCTTACAACTACCTGCAACGCCAAAAACGCTGGACACCCGATGTGAGCGAACAAGCCAAAAGGCTGGTTATTGGAAATGAAAATTTAAGAAATGAAATTATCAAAGTTCATGAAACCTCACCAGATGCAAAATATGACATGAAGGAGCATATTGATACTTGTTTTACGTGTATTTCTAAAAATCTACCCATCGAAAATCAGATTGCCTTGATGCTTAAAGATGTCTATGATTTTTCGGTTTCAGAAATTTGTTTGATTTTGGATAAAACCGAAGGAACAGTAAAATATCTCTTGCAAGATGGTAGAAAAACCATGACCGATATTTTTGATAATCGTTGTGCTTTGGTCAATAAAAATGGGGTTTGTCATCAATGTTCGGAGCTAAATGGTTGGTTCAATCCAAAGGAAAATCAACAAGAGGCATTGATGAAAATTGATTTGGTGAAAGGCTCAAAAAAATTTGACCGAGAAGCCCTCTATTTCATGCGGATAAATTTGGTAAAAGCCATTGACCCTTTGCGTTCACGTGGGGCGGATTTGCAGGATATTTTGATGAAATGTAATAGTATGGCGATGGTATAAAAAATTATCTCTCCAAATTATTAGTGCTTATAAGTTGCGGAATGTATGTTTTGAACACCACATTTCGCAACTTATAAGCACTTTTTTTAGAATATATTTCTGTAAACTTTAAAATTATATCGATAATAAAATAGGTTATTTCATTGATTTTCAACGATTTATAATATAATTCTTTTAAATTTTATGTAATTTTTTAAAAATTAAAAAACAATCCATAAATTTACATAACTGATTATATAACTAATAACACAATGGATTTTTTTAATCAAACAGGAAAGATGGTTTTGGGAAGCCGACTTCGCAGATTGAGTGAACAAATAACAGAAAATGCTTTGCAGATTTATAAACTATACGACATTGATTTTCAGCCAAAATGGTTTCCAGTGTTTTATGTTTTGTCAAAAGGGCAGGAGAAACCTATTACGGAAATTGCGGAGGAAATAGGTCATTCTCAGCCTTCTGTCAGTAAAATTATTTCTGAAATGGTTAAGGCAGGTTTGGTGATTGAAACTAAAAGTAAAGACGATGGACGTAAAAATATAGTGAGCCTCTCGCCCCAAGGCATAGAAATTACGGAGAAAATTGAAAATCAATATACCGACGTAACCAATGCCATCGAAGATACTTTTGCCCAAACCGCCCACGATTTATGGAAGGCAATCGAAGAATGGGAATATCTGTTGAATCAGAAAAATTTGCTCCGAAGAGTAGAGGAACAGAAGAAAATGAGGGAATCAAAAAATGTTCAACTCATTGATTACGAACCCAAATATCAACAAGATTTTAGAGCTTTAAACATCGAATGGATTTCAACTTATTTCAAAATGGAAGAAGCTGATTATAAGGCTTTGGACGACCCAGAAGGGTATATTCTTAAAAAAGGGGGCTATATTTTTGTGGCTTTATACAACGATGAACCCGTGGGCGTATGTGCTTTATTGAAAATGGAAAATCACGCCTACGAATATGAATTGGCAAAAATGGCGGTTTCTCCCAAGGCACAAGGCAAAAATATTGGTTGGTTGTTGGGACAAGCTATTATAGAAAAAGCCAAATCGTTGGGAGCGGCAAATCTCTATTTAGAAAGTAACACCATTTTGAAACCCGCCATAAATCTGTACAATAAATTGGGTTTTCAGAAAGTCGTGGGTCACGCTACGCCTTATGAGCGTTGCAATATTCAAATGGGTCTTAACTTAAAATAACAATCAATATGTCTTACGAAAACAAAATCGCCATTGTCATTAAAAACGATTTGCAAACTTGGCAAAAGCTTAATGTTGCCTCATTTTTAGCCAGTTCGGTTGCCATACAATTTCCAGATACACACGGAAAGGCGTTCGTAAATGCCTCGAATTCAACGTATTTACCTTTTATCAAACATCCCATTTTGATTTTTGGAGCTGAAAATTCTGAGCAAATCAAACGGGCTTTCAATAGAGCCAAAGAGCGAGAATTACACATCGGCATTTATACCGAACCTTTATTTGCGACCAAAAATGAAGAAGAAAATTTGGTTGAAATCGCCAAATATACTGACAACGAACAGAATTTAGTCGGAATCGTGGTTTATGGCGATGTCAAGAAGGTGAATAAGGCTTTGGATGGGTTGAAGTTTCATGTGTGAAATGGATTTGAGCTTATCAAAGTCGAATACTAACCACCTCCCCATTCTTCTTCAAACTTATCACGGCATCTTTATATTTGGGCGGACCCATTTTGCCAACTGCACCGTTTGAAACCCCCATTGGCTCTTTCGGAATGCCAATAAAATTGGTGTTAATCTTTCCATCATTGTTTTCATCGTGATGAATGGCAAGTGCGTAGTTGCCCGAAGCAAGACCTTCTACGGGGATTTGCGTTGTCCCTTTTGTGGCTTTTACGCTCACTACTTTCACCGCTTGATTTATTTTCGTGGGAAAAGCATCGGCATCCGTAAAAAAATATACTTTCACCGTGCCATTGTTAGAAGAAATATTGGTCAGCGAAACCACAATATTGATGGATTGACTTTTGGCAGCAATAGCTACCAAAAGACTGACTGCGAATATGATTATTTTTTTCATTGTGTTTTATTCTCCTTTCGCTTTCTGCCAACGAACTTTGGCAACTAACAAATCATAAGTATTGGTTAAAATGTTGTTTTCTGCCTCAGAAAGCGACCTTTCGGTGTCTAATAAGTCGTTATAGAGCATTACGCCCAATTCATATTTTTGCTGACTTACTTGAAAAACTTGCTCGGCTAAACGGTAATTTTCTTGGGCGTATTGGAGGTTCAATTGGGCGTTTTTTAGTTCAGTTTTAGCGTTTTGTAATTCATAAATCACCTCCGTTTTTTGTTTATTCCAATTATTAAAACCTATTTCTTGACGAATTTTATACTCTGATTTTTCTAATTGGGTTTTATGTTGGTCAAAGATTGGAACGCTCAATTTTACACCCAAATAATTGAACGGTGACCACGTGTTTTTTTCAAAAATATTAAATCCACCACTCTGATACAAAGCTGAATAATTGGCAAAAGCCGACACGGTGGGTTTCATGCCCAAAGCCGCTTTTTCGTATTTGAGTTTATTCAAATCGTTGGTCAGAGCCAATTGTTTTATCTCCGAACGTTCCTCGACTAAGCCTGACAAATCTTCACCCAGTTCTGAAATATTTTCATTGCTATTCAGATTATCAGTCAATTCAATTTCTTGTATATTGCTGATATTCAGATTTTTAGCAACATTATTTAAAGCCAATTGCAGATTTTGTTTGGCTCTTCGTAGTTTAATATCCACGTTTTGGTAGTCCAATTTTACCTTACCCAAATCATTTTCTTGGACAGTTCCTAAGCTCAATTTTGCTGTCCAAACGTCTAAATATTTCTTGGCTCGTGCAAGGGTTTTTTCCAGAATTCTGATTTCTTCTTTTCTCAATAAAGCTAAATAATAGGCTTCGGCAATGTTCAATTTTGTCTGAGAAATCGTTTGATTGACGTTTTCTTTTTCTAAGGCAACATTCTTTTCAGAAATTTTAATCTCCTGATTTACAGTAGGTTTGTAAAGATTCTGAGTTGCATCAATGGATAAAGTCGTGTTTACCTTCGTACCAAATGGAATCCGCACGGGTCCAGTACCCGTTGTTCCGCCAAATGCTCCTTCGGGTAGTACGCTCTCTTGTAGTTGCGTATTGTATCGCACGTTACCTGAGCCTTCCACCGTGGGCAACCATTGGTCTTTATTGCGTTGCACAGCGTTTTCTGCCAAACGGATATTGAGTCGTTGGGTTTGGATTTCTACACGATTTTTGAGTCCTAAATCTATGGCTTCTTGGAGCGATAATTTTAGACGTTCTTGTTGTGCATGGCTCAAAAATGAGAGCAATGTTAGCGTAATTATATAGGTATTTTTAGTTTTCATGATTTTGAAATATGTTTGTTTGAAATAAGTAGAACCTCACCCCCAACCCCTCTCCGATGGAGAGGGGAGTTTTATCGGAGAATTTCCCCCCTCTCCATCGGAGAGGGGTTGGGGGTGAGGTTTACTTACATCCTAAAAATCTCCACAGGTTCCAGTTTTGTGATTTTTCGCATGGCAAAAAGGCTACTCAAAATGGCAATAAAGAGTGTTACACCTACTAAGAAAATCAGTAAAATTGGCGTAATTTGTATGTCTAATGAACCTTCTGTGGCTTTGACAAATAAGGTCAGTAAGACATACGCTACTAAGAAACCGATGATTGAAAAAATGGTGGCTTGCCATAAAATAATCCGTCTGATGATGCCATTCGTTCCTCCGATTGCCTTGATTGTTCCATAGTCTTTGATGCGGTCTTTGACGGCGGAAAACATCGTTAAGCCCACGATGGCAAAGCCTGTGATGATGGCAAAAATTACCAACAAACCAAACGAAGCCACAATACCACTACTGGTGATAAAGAACATCAAACTCGAATCAGTAAAGTCTTCGCCCGTCCACGCCTTCACGTTTGGAATTTCTTTATTAATTGCTGCAACTACTTGTTTATCAGTATATTGACTATCCCATTCTATCAAAAAAGCGGATGCTTGGTCGGTGGAAATCTTGCAAATCTTACGGGCTAATTGTATGCTCATAAACGAATAAGCAATCCCCAATCCTCTTGCTCCTTTGGTTTGAGATGCCAAAAAAACACGGTTGCCGTTTAGCTCAAAACGCTCGCCCATTTTTACATTATTCAACACGGCAGCATCGTATTCGTCGGTGGTAACAGCACCACTTTGAAGCAAGTCTATCGTACTGCCTTGGGACACTCGCCAAGGACCGCCCGCAAAGGATTTCGTATCAACGCCAATCACATTGACTCCCGCTTTTGTACCATCGCTAAATTTGGCACTTCCGCCCGCTACTACCATTGGACTAACTCGCTTCACGCCAACCACCGACATCAATTCACGAGACAAACGCATATCAATATTGGCTAATTCGGCTACTTGTTTGGTTTTGTTGCTCGTTACCCAAATGTACCTTGAATTATTGCGAGCCAAGGAAATACTACTTTCCAAAAGGCTTACGCAAATGCCAATCTGTTGCCCAATCAAAAAGACCGACAAGATGATACCAAACAAAATTCCAAAGGTTTTGGCTTTGTCGTACCACATAAAATTGATGGCTTCTTTTATCATTAAGTTGATAAGTTTTAAGTTATTACGTTAATAAATGTCTAACATTCAGACATTTATGAGAGTTGTGAAAAATTAAGAGTACCGATTAACTTCCCGAAAGTATTTTGTAAGAATTGGTAGAAAAGGTACAGAGTACCGTAACATTCCCCCTTTTAATATTTCGGTACTCTGTACCTTTGGCACTGTGTATCACTTGAATACTACAAATATTGGGGTACTCTGTACCTTTTAGTAATATCAGTAAATATCTAAAAATCAGACATTTCCACTAATTTTTCAATACAATCAAACAATCTACCCTACTCCCAATCAATGGCTTTTTACCTCCCTCCAAACGGATATGTACCTCACGCACACGACGGTCTTCTTGTTCGGCACTTTGATCTTTGAATAGTGATTTTGCTTTCAAATATTCAGCCGTAAAACTGACCGTTCCGCTTGCCAAAGTATCACCCGTCGCCTGTGAAAAAATATAGGCTTTTTGTCCTAATTGAACACGGTCAGCGAATAATTCATCTACTTCTGTTTTGGCAATATATGCCCCAGAAGGTGCAAATTCAGCAATTTTAGTAGCGTTATTTACATATTCACCCGTTTTGATGGGTAGTGATAAAATCTTTCCAGATACAGGGGCTACCACCTTTTTTTGATTGACTACCGTTTTGAAATAATTAATATCCGCCTGCAATTCTCCGACTCGACTACTGGATTGCTCCAAGTTCGCTTTTGAAGTTTCTATGTCCTTTTCCAATTTATCCATCGTGGCTTTGCTATCGTCCAAAACTTGTTTGGTTTGGGCTTTGGCTTCGTATAGTTTTAGGTTACGCTCGTAGGTATCACGAGCATTGCGAAGGCTCACTCGCAACGCCTCAATACTCGCCCGATTAGACTCAATGGCTGCATTTTGCGTTTTTATTTTACTTTGAGCCTGTGTCAGTTGAGCATTTTCGATGGCTACTTCGATGTTTAGCAAGGGTTGTCCTTTCTGCACATCCTGATTTTCGTCCACCAAAATGCCCAAAATTTTACCCGAAGTCCCAGCGGTAATATTCATAATTCCATCTTCGGGTTCGATGCGAGCTACCCCAAAAACACGGTCATTGGTAGTTTTTGCTTTCTTCAAAGAATCAGCTTTAAAGGCTTCTTGTTTTGCTTTATCGGCTTCACTTTCTTTACTGCAAGCACTTAATAATGAGGCAGTTATTAGTGCGATGATAATTTGTGATTTCATATTTTATGAATTTTAATCTATTTTTCAGAACACGATTTTTAGGATTTATGAGATTAATCAGGATTAGAATTGTAATCATGTTAATCATGTAAATCATGTAAATCCTACAAATCGTGTTCTAATAATTTAAGTTTCTAATGCTCTAAATTCTTAATATCCAAGACATTCATAACTCCGTTTTTTACCTCCACCGCACGGTCTGCGTATTTGGTGAGGCGTGGGTCGTGGGTAACAACGGCAACGGCTTTTCCGTTACGGGCTAAGGCTTGCAATTCTTCCATCACAATCACCAAGGAATCTTTGTCCAAAGAGGCAGTTGGTTCATCGCAAAGTACAATTTTGGGGTTCGTTACCAAGGCACGAGCAATGGCAATACGTTGTTGTTCGCCACCCGATAAAGTTCTGGGAAGGTTTTTCCTTCGATGCGACATTTTGACTTTCTCCAAAGCCTCAGCCGTTTTTTGGGTGATAACAGAGCCAGATAACTTTTGCATTTTCAAGGGAAAAGCCACATTTGCCTCTGCCGTCAGAGGAGCTAATAAATTGAATTGTTGAAAGACAAAACCGATGGTGTCCAAGCGGATTTTTGCCATTTCGTTGGCAGAAAGTTTACCAATATCTTGTCCGTCAATAAACAATTTGCCTTCGGTTGGGTTTATTAAGCATCCTAACAATGACAGTAAAGTAGTTTTCCCCGAACCCGAAGGACCAATTATCAGCAATAATTCGCCCTCAATTAGCTCCAAAGAAGTCTTATTCAAAGCCGTTACGGTTTGCTCTCCCACTTGATACAATTTATTGGCATTTTCTAATTTCGCTATCATTTTATTACTATTTAGTAATTTATATTGCAAATATATTACTATTTGGAACTATAAAACAAATTATTTTGTAATTATTTTTAAATTATTAATACCAAAAGGTAATAAAGAGGGTTGTTTAGGTTAATTTAGTAACCGCAAAATCAAATGAGAAACCATGAATAATCCAGTCATAGAATTAGTGAAGGCTTACGAGAGCTTCATCAATCAAAATCCAGAAGGAAGTTTGGTGGAGTTTTGTGAGGAGTTTGCCAATAAAGCAAGGATGGAGAATTTCACGATTGAATCATATTCCGTAGAAGTGCCAGAGGAAATCGAAGCACCAAAACCTTCGGATGAAATGGGCAGATATTTGGCTCGTGCGACAAAACATCTACATTTTTATTCAAGAAAAATCATGTTGCCAATGCCAATAGATAACCTTGAAGATTTTGCCTATTTGGCAGAGGCTCATTTTGGGGGGGCTATGAAAAGGAGCGAGTTGATTAATAAAAATCTCTCAGAATTTACATCAGGAACAAATGTCATAAACCGTTTAATCAAAGCGGGTTATTTAGAAGAATTCCCCGACCCACAAGATGCCCGTTCTAAGCAAGTAAAGATCACGGGAGAAGGCATTAGCGTAATCATAGAATGTGTACAACAAATGCACACCGCCGACAAAGTCCTTTTCGGGATTTTGACCGAAGAAGAGAAGACAATCGTTACACAGGTTTTACGTAAAATAGATACCCATCATTCAAAGAATTTTGTGGAGTTTAGGAATTTGAAGTTGGAGGAGATTATGGCGGCTTTGAAGATAGGGTAATTCTAAAACCTCATCCATTCCCCCTTCTCCCGCATCACTTGCTCAATTACATCACGGACTGCTCCTCTGCCTCCGTTATGGGGAGAAACGTAATTGGCGATTCCTAAAATCTCTTCACAAGCATCGGCTGGGCAAGTGGCAAAAAGGTTTGGTCGAGAAATGACTTCGTAGTCAGGTAAATCATCGCCCATGTACAAAATGTTTTCTTCCGAAATCCCCGAATCAGCTAACCAGCCTTTATAAATCTCTAATTTGCTCCTCCCACCCGAACCCATAAATACATCATGGATTTTGAGATTTTGGAGTCTTTTACGCACGCCTTCGTGCTTACCTCCCGTAATGACGCATATCCTGTAACCCGCCTGTACTGCCCGTTCGAGAGCATAACCATCACGGATGTAAAAGGTACGATAATGCTCGCCACTTTCTAATACATGGACATTTCCATCGGTCATTACACCATCTATGTCAAAAACGAATGTAGTTATATTTTTTAGGGTTTCTGGATTCATCTAATTGTGGAAATTGAATTAATGTGATAAATAAATAAACCATCTCGTATAAATTTGGTTCGCTTTTTTTGTTATTTGCCAAAAATTAACACAGCAAAATAATAATCGTATGCCACTCTTCCAAATGACTGGGCTTTCGGGTGCAGGAAAATCTTCCATTGCTAATCTGTTGAAAAATAGATTGTTAGCAATGAATCTCAAAGTAGAAATCATTGATGGGGATGAATTCAGAAAAACGCTTTGTGCGGATTTGGGTTTCTCGAAAAATGATAGAATTGAGAATATCAAACGGCTTGGCTTTGTGGCTAATCTGTTGGCTCGTAATGAAATCATTACCATCATTGCAGCAATCAATCCCTACAATATTGCCCGAAATGCGTTGAAATCACTTTACGATGCCAAGCTCATTTACGTAAAATGTGACGTTGAAACGCTCCGAAAAAGAGATACCAAAGGGCTATATGAAAGAGCTTTTTTGCCCGAAAATCACCCCGACAAAATCCATAATCTTACGGGTGTGAATGACACTTTTGAAATCCCCGAAAACCCTGATTTGGTGATTGATACTTCCGTAGAAAACCTTGAAAATTCTTTGGAGAAAGTGTTGGATTTTATTCTAAAAATAACAATTTAAGGAAAATTTTAAATTTAAAAGTACCATGTTTGACTTGAAGGAATTTCCCGAAAGTTATTTACCCACAATGGATACTGTTTCGGTAAGTTACAGTACTCTTATTTTTACAATTTCCCTGAAATAAAGAATCCATGTCTAATAGTTTAGGAATGGGAATTTAATAAAGTAACATTTTCAAGCTGGTCATTTTCTCGTTATTGTGATTATCTTTTTCTGCGAATAGCAGAGCTATTTAAGGAAAAAGATGGTCAGAATAACGAGAAAAGGGACGTTTCAGAATGTTACTTTATTGGATTCCCATTCCTTAGGCATGGATTCTTTATTAATTTCACAAAATAGAGTTTTACATTTTTCTCATCTGTAACGATTTGGGACAATTTACATCGTTAATGAACATAGTTTTCTCCTCTCTCACGTACGCATAGTCATTAAGGGGCTACACAAAATTACTCATGACTTGGCTCGTAAACTACTGACAACTACAACATTAATATCAGTCATGTCATAAGTGTCGTTCAAGCGAAGCGTTCCTATGACCGAAAACTACAAAGAGCGTCTCAATCGTTCGTTGAGTACTGTAAAATCTCTTTTGAACCCCAAAATTATCTCATCAGATTTAAATCATTTGTAGTAAAATACTTTGAAAAATGTGGTTCAGATTAAGTAGAGTGATGATTTGAAATTTTATTCAAAATGATTCTCTGAAAATCTGGCTAATCCATTAATCCAACGAATCCAAATTCAAACAAGGCAAATCCACACTATTTGATTAATTTTGCATGAAACAAAACACTTCATCAAATGTCAACAGGATTTTTTAACGTACCCAAACCTCATAACGAGCCAATCAATTCTTACGCACCAAATACGCCTCAGCGAGAAGCCCTCAAAGCCAAACTGGCAGAAATGCGTAGCCAAACCGCTGATGTACCCATGTATATAGGTACGCAAGAAGTAAGAACAAACAACAAACAGCCCCTAACCTGTCCACACGACCACCAACACATTCTCGGATATTACCACGAAGGCGATGCCACACACGTAAATCAAGCCATCGAATCATCCCTCAAAGCACGTGAACAGTGGGCAAATCTCCCTTGGCAAAACCGAGTAGCCATTTTCCTAAAAGCTGCCGACTTATCCGCCACAAAATACCGCATGGATTTAAACGCATCCACGATGTTAGGGCAATCAAAAAATGCCTACCAAGCTGAAATAGATTCCGCCTGTGAATGGATAGATTTTCTAAGATTCAACGCATATTTTGCCGCTCAAATTTACGCCCAACAACCCGAATCATCAGAAGGCGTTTGGAATCGCCTCGAATACAGACCATTAGAAGGCTTCGTCTTTGCGATAACACCCTTCAATTTCACCGCAATTGCAGGAAACTTACCAGCCTCAGCTGCATTGATGGGTAATGTCGTAGTTTGGAAACCATCACCACAACAGATTTTTTCAGCAAATATTCTGATGAGAATCCTAAAAGAAGCAGGACTTCCAGATGGAGTAATCAACCTAATTTACACCGATGGACCAATGACAGGCGACATCGTTTTCAAGCATCCACAGTTTGCAGGAGTACATTTTACAGGAAGCACAAAAGTTTTCCAACACATCTGGACAACCATCGGAGCAAACATCCATCTATATAAATCATACCCAAGAATCGTAGGCGAAACAGGAGGGAAAGACTTTGTGGTAGCTCATAAATCCGCTGACTCCAAAGCCCTTGCCGTAGGTTTAGTAAGAGGAGCATTCGAATATCAAGGACAAAAATGTTCAGCCGCCTCACGTGCGTATGTACCACAAAACCTTTGGGAGGAGACAGCAACTTATATACAACAGTTTTTAAAAGAAATAAAAGTAGGCGGAACAGAAGATTTCTCAAACTTCGTAAATGCAGTTATAGATGAAAAAGCATTCGATAAAATTACTTCTTATATAGAACAAGCAAAACATACAGAACAAGCAGAAATCTTCGCAGGAGGAAATTACGATAAATCAAAAGGTTATTTCATCGAACCAACCATCATCCTAACCCAAGACCCATATTACAAAACAATGTGCGAAGAAATCTTCGGACCAGTCCTGACGATTTATATTTACGATGAAAACAAATACGAAGAAACATTAGAAATCGTAAACAACACATCTGATTACGCATTAACAGGAGCAATCTTCTCCCAAGACCGTTACGCAGTAGAAATAGCCAATAAAATTTTAGTAAACGCAGCAGGTAATTTTTATATAAACGATAAACCAACAGGAGCAGTAGTAGGACAACAACCTTTCGGAGGAGCAAGAGCATCAGGCACAAACGACAAAGCAGGCTCAATGTTAAATTTATTACGTTGGGTTTCACCAAGAACAATCAAGGAGACATTCGTATCACCAGTAGATTACAAGTATCCATTTTTATCAGAATAGAATTTATATTTTTAGAAGAAAATCAAAAAACCAGATAATCATTCAAATAGATTATCTGGTTTTTTGATTTTCCGTTACATTTCAAAATGGTATTATTTTGAGTTTAAATTGATTTGGGAGATATTAGTGGTGTTGTATTTTATAATGATTCAAATTTTTGTTATTTTTTTTTGATTGTGTAAATGTTTTTAAATCAGGGTCTTAGG
>JAAFJP010000004.1 GCA_013298125.1 Cytophagales bacterium
TTTCAGTTAAAATAAAATTGTATTATTCTTAGTTCTATAAAGCGTAAAATGAAAAATCCACCCAAAATTGAGTGGATTTTTGAAAGCAATATTCTTGAAAAGTAATTTCCAAGGGAAGCCTAAATATCATACTTCTCAAATTTTTTCACCCATTCAGCAAACAAGATTTTGAAATCATCAATGGCTTCACGGAGGATGTCGAGGTAGTCTTCTTTTACCAAATCAAACATCTCACAACCATTCAATTGCGTACGTAATTGCATGGCATTTACTTTAATGATTACGGCATTTTCCATCTTCAGACCATAATCATCCATCGACTCAGCTCCTGCAATTTTGGGTTCTAACATCATGGCATTTTCCATCAAAAGTCCACGATACATTTCTGTAAATTCGTTATCGTCAGGCATGGATTCACAGATGGCGTGAGTAAGGTCAAAAATCTCTCTTGCTTTTTTCGACAAGGGCATATTTCTTATTCTTTTGTTTTCTTCGTCCATTTCCCGCTTAGTTTCTTCGGGATTATCGTCTTCAAAATTGAAGTCGTTTATGTCGAAATCATCGTCGTCAAAATTCATTTTCTATCAATATTTGGTTCTTCAATGGTTTATAAAAGCCACGAAGGCACAAAGTCTCCAAGATATTGGTTTCAAAAACTTAAATTCTTATTGTCTTGGAGTCTTGGTGGTTTAAATTATTTACAATACTATTCAAACTCTTCTAAAAGCCACAAGATTTGTTCCACATCAATACTTCCATCTATCTGAATATCAGCTTGTTCATAATATTGCAAACGGTCTTCGTAACGTTTTCGTAGGTGAGCCAATAGTTCTTCTTTTGAATTGGTTTTATCAATCAAAGGGCGATTGTTTGCATCTGATTTTTGGATTCTTTTCAGTAAATCTTCGGGCTGAACATTCAAAAAAATACTTGTTCCATTAGCTTTGATAAAATCTATTCCACCATGAAAACAAGGCATTCCTCCACCCGTTGCTACAATCAGTTTTTGGTTGGGTTGAATTCCTTTCAAAATCTTATTCTCAACCAAACGAAAATAGTCTTCGCCTTTGTATTTGAAAATATCAGCAATCGTCGCAATCTCTTGATTTTCGATTAAATCATCGGTATCAACAAACTGATAATCAAGGCGTTTGGCAAGTTGTCTGCCCAATGTACTTTTGCCCGATGAAGGCATACCTATTAGGAAAATGTTTTTCATGTTTTTAAAAAGAGTTAAAAAACAAAAGAATTTTCAATGTTCAATAATCAACGCTCAATGTTCAAGTAATAATGGAGTTCTACACTTGAACATTGGACATTGATTATTGAACATTGAAAATTCTTTATAAATTTAACTTAACACCTACAACCCCAAAACCTCTTCCTTAGTAGGCACATCCGAGTGCGACCATTTCCCTTTCACAACGCCATCTTTTATCAACCATAAAGAAGGATTTGCTCTGGCAATGGTTTTCAAGACCTTCGTATCCGCACTCAATGCTGGTACGCCCAACTGAAATTCGTGACGAAGATTCTCGACTTCTTCTGAAGGTGAACCGCTTGCTAACCAGACAGTTACATCGGTTTTTTCTAAACTCTTTGCCAACTCACGGATTTCGTCCATGTGGTCTGTACTTGCCTTTGCCACTACGGGAATGATGATGATGAGTTTTTTACCTACAAAACTTTCAGCTCTGTAATCTGTTGAGTCACCGTCTTTCCAGAGGTTATAATCTGTGATTTTTGCTTTGGCTTCGTCAGCGTTTAGTGTTATCATTTCCTTGAATTTGTAGGTCGTATCAGTTGGCATATCCTTCAAATCAAGGATTTTGCCATCTTTTTCATACTTATACATAAATTTCAAAGGCTCAGAAGGCTTCATATTTTTAGGAATATCTTGCCCGATGGCATAAGGAAGTCCGTCGTAAGGAGGATTGAATTTGACGGCATAAATCGCTAAAAATGCACAAAAAATAATGGACATTCCGACTAACATTCCTGTCTTTTTATCTTCAAAAATATGACGTTGCCAAAGGATAATCAAGATAAAAAACAAGAGAACCATGTCTTTCCAAAAGGATGTCCAGGGCTTTAATTTGATGGTTTCGCCAAAACATCCGCAGTCGGTTACTTTGTTGAAATAGGCTGAATAGAAAGTTAGGAATCCAAAGAAAATAACGGTGGCTAACAATATCCAAGAGGCGGTTTTGAGTTTGTATTGAACCAACAAACACACGCCCAAAACTAATTCCAAAGCACACAAAAAGATGGAAAGATACAAGGCATAAGGCACCCAGAAATGCCAAAAACCAGCCATTGCAGGAAAATCAGTAGCGAAAACATCGAAATATTCTTCGAGTTTAATTTCAGTTCCAACGGGGTCATTGAGCTTAATCAGCCCCGAAAAGATAAAGATAATACCAACAAAAATTCTGGAAAAATGAGCTAAAAATTTCATAAAATAAATTTGAAAATTGTGGAATTTGAAAATTTGAAGATGAACATGAGATATTTTTACTCGTAAAAGTAGCGGTTGAATTTTTAACGGGTTGTTAATGAAAAGTTAAGGGCAAATTTTCTCGTAATCCCTAATCCCTGTTCCCAAATCCCTAACCCCTAATCTTAATCATACAAAAAACCGCATAATTCATCATATCCTGATAATTGGCTTCTACGCCTTCCGAAACCAACGTAACGCCTTGATTATCTTCGATTTGCTTAGTTCTAAAAATCTTCATCAAGATTAAATCCGTCATCGAACTCACCCGCATATCACGCCATGCTTCGGCGTAGTCGTGGTTTTTGTCTTTTTGAAGACTTAACGTTGCTTCAACTTGTTCATCGTACAAATCACTCAATTCTTGTTCCGAAAATTCATTTTGCTCAGAATTTTCTAATTTTTTCTGAATCAAGGCAATCACACAATAATTGATAATGCCGATGAATTCTCCTTCGATGCCATCCTCAATTTTCTGAACGCCCTTTTCTTGAATAGAACGAATGCGTTGGGCTTTGATAAATATTTGGTCGGTCAAACTTGGCAATCGTAAAATCCGCCAAGAAGTGCCGTAGTCCTTGTTTTTCTTAATGAATAATGTTCTACAAATGGAAATTATTTGTCGGTATTCTGTTTCTGTTTTGGTCATGTTTTTATTTAGGTTTTAGGTGTTAGGTTTTAGGTGTCAGGGAGTACCATAAAGACGAGTGTTATCGGATAAACTCTTTATCCAATATTAAAACTAACACCCAACACCTAAAACCTAACCCCTCTAAGCAAGCACAAATGTACTCAACGTCTTATACACATCATTGATATTTTCGCCTTTGCGGAAGTCTTTTTGGATGGGGTTATCAGAGCCTTTTATCCAAATCAAAATCTCAGCATCGAGGTCGAGAAGGCTGGCAGAGCGTTTTGAGAAATAATTAATTGACTTATAAGGAATCGTCATAAAGTCTACCTTTGAGCCTGTAACACCTTGTTTATCAACCAAAATCAATCTTTTGTTCGTGAAAACAAACATATCTCTAATCAATTTGAATGATTTGATAATGGTTTCACCTTCAATCAAAATTGGAGCAAATTCGTTAGCGACAGATTCAGAAGAAACTTCCGTTGAGTTTCCGAGTAATGCGTTTAAAAGTCCCATGAGGTTATTTGTGTATGTTGAATTGTTTTGTAAAAATACGGCTGTGGTTTGGGATTTGCAATAAAACACGAAAAGGTAAGAAAGAGAATTTTTAAGTATTTTTGATTGTTCATCTAAAAAATAAATAAACCGCTTATTATTTTTTGAAATGATTAGTTTTGTAGGGTGTATGATTTCAAAGTGTTGATAAAAATATAGTTATGCTGACGTTTAGAATTATAGAAAAAAATATTGCCTTGATTAAGGAAGTAATACGTAACTTTCAGATTGATGCGAGACAACTTGTAGAAAAATTAGCTCTTTTACATGGATTAGAGATAGAAAAAAAGTTTCCCATGAATACATTTATGCCAATTAGAAATAATGGACAACATGGAGTTTTAGATAAAAAATGGTTATACTTTTTTCACGGTTATGAGTGTCGTTTTAAGAATATTGAAAATGGACATACAGTTGAGGTTATTATGAAGTTTGAAGATGAATATGGAGCTATTGACCCTTATTTTCTTGGAAAATACATGAAAACTAACCCTAAATATGTTGATTTTGAGATTCCAGATGAATTTAACTATGGGCTAAAAATTATACGCTTTTTAAAGAAGCGAGAAATGTTACTGAATATTGAAAATCAAGCACAAGTAATAATAGGATTTGAAGGAGATAAACCTCTATACGAATCGTTTGATTTCAAAGGAATTAAACTAAAATAATCCGCCACTCCCAAATGCTAATCAACCTAAAACAAACCCTCCTCGATCTCACAAAACCCCGCATTATGGGGATTTTGAATATCACGCCCGATTCTTTTTATGAAGGAAGTCGATTTACTGATTTGTCTAAAATCTTAGCCCAATCCGAAAAAATGCTTTCGGCGGGTGCAACGTTTTTAGACATTGGCGGGCACTCTACTCGCCCAGGTGCAACGCCCGTGAGTGAGGACGAAGAACTCAAACGAGTATTGCCAATCGTGGAGGCAATAATCCTTGATTTTCCCGAAGCCTTGATTTCGATTGATACATTTAGGGCTTCCATAGCTCAACAATGTGTGGATGCGGGTGCGGTGATGGTCAATGATGTGTCGGGAGGAACGTTGGATGATAAAATGTTTGAAACCGTGGCAAAATTGAACGTTCCTTACGTATTGATGCACAGTCGTGGTACGCCCGAGACGATGAATCAACTAACTGATTATCAGGACTTAGTAACGGATGTTTTGGATGATTTGCAACGTAAAATTTATCGATTACGACAATTAGGACAGAAAGACATCATCATAGATTTAGGCTTCGGTTTTGCCAAAACTGCCGACCAAAACTATGTACTTTTGAATCATTTAGAAGACTTCAAACTCTTGGATTGTCCGATGTTGGTGGGCGTGTCGAGAAAGTCCATGATTTGGCGAAAACTCAATATTTCACCCAATGATTCTTTGAATGGAACTACCGTTTTGAATACCGTTGCTTTGATGAAAGGAGCGAATATTTTGCGGGTGCATGATGTGCAGGAGGCGATGGAGGCGGTGAAGTTAGTGGAGTTTTTGAGATAGGAGTAAAACCTCACCCCCATCTCCGATGGAGAGGGGAGTATTCGACCTCTTTTTCTCCCCCTCTCCATCGGAGAGGGGCTGGGGGTGAGGTTAATTAGTAATAAGCAACTGAGCCAATAAATAATCGGCAATCAATACAGCTATACAACTATTGGTTACTGCCTTCGTACTTGACTGACCAACTTCCAAAGCTCCTCCGCTCGTGAAATATCCTTGAAAAGATGAAATGGTTACGATTAAAAACGCAAAAACTACGGATTTAATCAAGGCAAAAGGAACGTTGAAAGGCTTAAATTCATATTGGATTCCTTGTATATATTCCTGTGGGGCAATTGCTCCTGTGAGCCATCCCGCCAAATATCCACCCCAAATCGCCAAAAATGCCGCCAAGGTTACTAACATCGGAAACACGATGATGGCGGCAACAATTTTTGGTAAAACCAAATAAGAAGTCGAGTTAATTCCCATTACTTCCAAAGCATCTATTTGCTCGGTGATTCGCATTGTTCCTAATTCTCCTGCGATATTTGAGCCTACTTTTCCTGCCAAAACAATGCCCGTAATGGTCGGGGCAAATTCTAAAATAGTAGAATCTCTTACGATTAAACTGATGATGTAATGAGGTACGAAGGGATTATCCAAATTGGCGGCAGTTTGTACACACGTAACCGCACCCAAGAAAAACGATACGATAGAAACTATCAATAATGAGCCAATCCCTATGAGTACGGCTTCATCAAATACCAAACCTACATAAACTTTGAACTTTTCTCTATTTGTAAAAAGTTTTCCTAAAAAAATTAAAAATTTACCTAATCTTGACATGGTTTTATTTTAGGTTAGTAACACAGACTTCGGTCTGTTCGACTTACAAACACACGGAAGTCTGTGTTACTAAGATTTAACCGATTAACTTTACAGCTTAAATGACAAAGATAATGAACAAAACGATAGTAGTAACAGGCGGAACGAAAGGTATTGGTAGAGCCATTGTAGATAAATTTGATAAGGAAGGCTTCACGGTCTTGGTTTGTGCAAGAACTGAGGAAGAAGGCTTACCCGAAAATGTCCATTTTTTCAAGGCAGATATGTCTAAAAAAACGGAGGTTTTAGCGTTTGCTGATTTTGTAAAAACGACTGTAAATCAAGTAGATGTACTCGTAAACAATACAGGTTTCTTTTTGCCTGGACAAATTCACAACGAAGAAGAAGGCACTTTGGAAGCCATGATTGAAACCAATCTTTACAGTGCCTATCACCTCACGAGAGCCTTGGTGGGCGAGATGATAGAACGAAAAGAAGGTTACATTTTTAACATTTGTTCGACGGCAAGTATCACGGCATATACCAACGGAGGCTCATATTGTATCTCAAAATTTGCAATGTTGGGCATGAGTAAAGTTTTACGAGAAGAATTAAAACCGCATCATGTGCGAGTAACGAGCATCCTCCCAGGGGCAACACTCACCAACTCATGGGCAGGAGTAGAGTTACCCGCCGAAAGATTTATGGCTCCCGAAGACATCGCCCAAGTAGTTTGGACGGCATATTGTTTGCCCGATTCTACGGTTTTAGAAGAGATTTTATTAAGACCAATGTTGGGAGATTTGTAGAACAACTAAAACGAAATTCCCATTTCCAAACCAAAACTTGGAGCCTGTAATTTGGAAGAAATTTTCTCTATTTTATTCAAAAAGATAGGCTTGAAATACTCGATACCTAATTGTTCAAGTGTATTAAAATCTTGTTTAATAATATCGTTTTCACGATTAACTACAAATAAATATTCTGCTTTTAATCTGATAAAAACCGTCTCACTTGCATTTAGCCATATCGTTTTTTCAATGACTGGTCCTAATAGAATAGAATTTAAGTAAGCATCAACAACCTTGTTTTCATACAAATTTTTGATGTCGGGAGAATTATTTTTTGAAAATACCTCTATTTGATTATTAATTTCCTCTAATCTTTCGGGCAGAATACCTCCTGTTAGTCGTTTAGGAGTATCTCGGAGTGTGGCATTCAATGTTTGGGCTGTTGCTCCCAAAGAAAAGTTCCTACCAATATTGAGTTTAATTTCCCCTCCAAATTTTATTTTGGGTTCAGCGACATTACTCAAATATCCAAGTTCGTCAGCATAATCATTTTTGATTTTTTGTAAAATATTTAGTACCAAAGTCTGATAACGTTTTGGTGTAAATCCAACAAAGCCCCCTATCTGCAAACGCTTGTATTGTAGCTCGTATCCAGCATGAATACCCAATGGAAACATAGACCCTGCGTAGATACGATGCTGAAAATCAGAAGGTTCAGTATAAACGGTTAAGCGTTTTTGAGAAAATGTCGAAAACTGTGTTAATAGAAGGAATAAAAAAAAGAGGTACTTCATTATGTGTTGATATAAGTTTTCACAAAGATAGTTTTTTTTGATTTATCGTTTCTGATAATTTATCAAGTGGCAATCTTATCAATTATCAATTATCAATTATCAATTATCAATTATCAATTATCAATTATCGAAAAGTACGTACTCCCATTTTAAGTTCAGAATTAACTGATAATTGTTGATTGATAACTGACAATTGTCAAAAATCCCCATAATTAACCTGCAAACAAGGTAAGCCAAGCTCCAAACGCCATAAATCAACTACTTGGTTGCGGTCATCTAATACGAATTGTACGAAAAATTGTCCTTTGACATGAGCTTCGTACAATTCTTTTTTGATGATAGAATCCTTCCGTTGGTCGCCCGTCTTACGCATATACAAAGCATTGTACGAGATTTTATTATAAATCAACCAATTCATCGTTTGGCTTCTCGAATGTTCTTCTCGCCCTGACATGAAGATAATTTTTACGCCTTTTTCGTGATACGTTTTCAAGATTTCGGCTATAGGTTTATTCAACAAATCTCGCTCACAACTTTTTGAATCAAAAGGACTTCTGTCGTGGATAATGGCGAGTGTTCCGTCTAAATCACAGAGGATTGCGGGCGGTAAAGTTTCGTCTTGTTCTTGATAATGTGGACCTCGTTCGTCTTTTAAGATGTGTTGTTTATACATCTTCATAATGACATTATCGCCAACTTTTTTCTCACGAGTTTTATCTCTTTCCAAACATTCTTCCAAAGTCGTTTCCATGTCCTTGAACTGGATTTGCACTTTTTGCTCCGTTTCAGCACAATAATTATCCACCACTTGCCTGATGCGAGTAATGGCTCTTTCCGACAAATTGGTATCGTCAATCACCACGTGTTTCCCTTCCTTCAAAGCCTCCCGTAACATCATATCACGGACACGCTCCACAAATTTTTCGTTGGGATAACTATGCAACGAATCATCCAACATCGCACGGAGTTCGTCTTTGTTGAGACGTTTCCAAGCGTGCGGATTTTCGGCTAAAATATTTTTGGCATACGTGGATTTCCCGCTTGCTGGGAGACCACGTAGGATTAGGACTGTTTTCATTAGATTTAATTTATAGCCTCCCTCACCTCCAACAACAACTCATTCACAAACTCCTCCTCCACATCATCGGGCAAATCACTTTTTTCAAAATAAGCATTCAACTTTTGAATATCCTCCTCGGCTTGTTGCATAAATTGTTCGAGGTTGATTTCTCCTCTTCTGATTTTCAATAAATCTTGGGCATTTGGTCGCCTGACGATGATGGTTTTATGTTCGGCAATCTCCAAAGCCATGTCCAAAAGTCGCTTGCAATGTAATAGATTTTTGCCGTCAATTTGTTGTCCGTGCGTCTCAATATCCACGTAGCGTTGCGTATTGCGGTTTTTTAGCCAATCGGTATATTGCAAATAATCTTTGCAATGGGTCGAATATCCGTCTTTATTGAAATGCAAGACCGTCAAATCCTTCTCCCCTTTTGGCACGGAACTGAGTTTGATATTATCACCATTTTTAGACAAAATACCTCTGTAACCCAAGCTCTGAGAAGGGTCGTGATACAAGGCGTAACAATCTCTAAAATGAGATAACCCCACCAATCCACAGTCTTTTTCGTCGATATCATTTTCTTCTAAAAAGGTGGCTAAGGCTTTCGTTTTACCATTTTGATACACATAACAAAACTCCATCAAAGACTTTCTGACCATTCTTTCTTTTTCCCAATTCATCTTTTTGTCAAGTCCTCTTGCCTTCTTGATTTGGGCAACGGCATAACCGCCAAAAGAATGTAAGCACTTCTTAGTCAGGAACTTATCCCGATGTTTGAGAATCAAATCGAAGGCTGGATGTTTTTCGATGATACAGTCTTCGGGCATAAAAAGCAATTCCAACATCGTAGGATTGGCGGATTTAAGCAATTGCAAAAACCGCCGAACCTCATAATAACATTCGTCCTTCGATACCTCGATTTGTTCCTTATATCCAAAGCCCACCAACTCACGGGTCGGCTGTACATACACGCCCTTGAAGTCAGTGTCCGACCCCGCAGTATTTGTTCCGTAGGCTTGACTGCCTACTATGGATTTGAAGATTATGTTCATTTTTGTTTTTACCGCAAGGACGCAAAGGCGGAAGGTTTACTTAGCGTCATAGCGTCCTTGCGGTGATTAAATTTTATCTGCAAATGGCTTTTGATAATCAGGTTTAAGCATTTTCCAGATTACTTCCTGATAACTTTGTCCATCCAACATTTTAAACATGACCGATGGATATTGACATTTCAAAAAATACAAAGCCGTCTCTTTTCTGTTTTCCAAAACCTTGAAATCCATTTTGGCTTGTGCCTCAATTTCGGAATAATTTTTCAATAATTGAGCTTTGGTATCTTTTACCCAATCATAAAATTCGTCAGGCACTCTGTCCAACAAAGGAGCAAAATCTTTGTCGTCCTTCAAAAACTCCCAAATATCCTGATTTGATACTTGCGTAACGATTCGGTGAAGTCGTTGGTATTCTTCAAACTTCACTTTCAACCGAAATCCATTATTGAATCTTACGACAAATCCTTCTTTATTGTCTTCCTCTAATTGTTTTAATTTCGATAAATCGTTCAAGCCATCGTAACGTTTAACTACCTCAAAACCAATATCTTGCAATTCGTTTTCGATACCTGTCTCGGTATCAATAATTGCTAATAAAACCAATTTACGCTCATTTCCATAATCCAAAACGATACGATTTTCAGGATAAATAATCTCGAATAAATACGTTTTTGATTTGTCTAACAGTGGAATCGCCGCAGCATATTGCGTATGTAACATCTCCGTAGCCACATGTGCTTGTTCACTCACGAATGAGCCACGAGTAGCGATAAAGCATTGGCTTTCAATCCAATATAAAATTCCCAAAGAGCCATCCATCTTTTCATAGACTTCAAAAGGTAGCCCCCTAACCCCCAAAGGGGGAAACGTCTCTGTCAATGTTCCCCCTTCGGGGGTTAGGGGGCTAAGTTCTTCCAAATTAAAAAACTTCTTGAACGGACGAGCCACGATGTCATATTCCTTATCCATAATCAACCCACGACAAGCCAAAGTCCAGTCATTCCAAAGACGTTCATATTGTGCTTTTTGCGAATAATTATAGATGTACAAATCCTCTGTTGGGTGTTTGTTTACATTGATATAATCGTCTGCAATGAGTTGATTTAGTTCTTTAATATTCATGTTGATTGATTTATGATACAAAATAAAAACGGTAGTGTGCAGTGTATTTGCGTAGTGAGGTTTTTATTTTGAAAAACAAAAAACCAGTTCTTGTGAAGAACTGGTTTTAAATAAATCTTCTCAACTTTACGCCGACTTAACTTCAAAAGTACATTGTTATAAAAATCAAACCTCTCCCAGAAGCCCCAAAATCGTGAAAATTAACCCAATAAAGGCAGAAATTCCTCCAATTACTCCCAAACCAAATATCGCTAAAACAATGCCTATTCCCAACAAAATTATCCCAATTTTTAGAAATGGATTCCAGTCGTGAAAGCCTACGGGTTTATTGGCATTTGCTAATTTCTTCTGTACTTTTTTGACAATAATTTTTTGTGCAAAATTGAGTTTCTGAGGCTTTGAAACGGTCTTATTTTCCGATAAAACTTTCTCTAATTTTACAATTTTCTCCTTGTATTTTATTTCCTCTGAAACTTTGTTGGCAGTTGTAATATCTTCTGAAATAGTAGTCGTCAAAATAGGCTCTTTGGATTGCGGATTTTGGACTGTGGATTTCGGATTTTCAAATGGGGTCAAGGTTTCAGTAAGCCTTTGATTATCAACCTTATGATAATTCTGAGCAATATTTTGTTGAAAATATCCCTTTTGTCTTGTGCAAGATTGAGTAAGGATGATGAATGAAATGATTGATAAAAAAATACTTGATTTACGCATGGATTTTAGATTTTTATGTGTGGTTTTGTAACGATAAGATTGTGGGAAAATTGTTTAGATAATAATGTCTGAACACGATTATTAGGATTTATTTGATTGACAGGATTAGATAATTCTGTAATCATTTTAATCTCATCAATTTTGTAATCGTGTCTTAATTGTTTATCTCATACAAATAAATATAACACGATTATTAGGATTTATTTGATTGACAGGATTAGATAATTCTGTAATCATTTTAATCTCATCAATCTTGTAATCGTGTCCTATTTATTTATCTCGTATTGACAGGATTAGATAGTTCTGTAATCATTTTAATCTCATCAATCTTGTAATCGTGTTCTATTTATTTATCTCGTATTGACAGGATTAGATAATTCTGTAATCATTTTAATCTAATCAATCTTGTAATCGTGTTCTATTTATTTATCTCGTATTGACAGGATTAGATAATTCTGTAATCATTTTAATCTCATCAATCTTGTAATCGTGTTCTATTTATTTATCTCGTATTGACAGGATTAGATAATTCTGTAATCATTTTAATCTCATCAATCTTGTAATCGTGTTCTATTTATTTATCTCGTATTGACAGGATTAGATAATTCTGTAATCATTTTAATCTCATCAATCTTGTAATCGTGTTCTAATTGTTTATATCATACAAATAAAAAATGCCCACAAACTAAAATTTGCAGGCATTTCCCTATCTACTGTTAGCGGAACGCCACCCGATAGTTCACTGTTAATTGTTCACTGATAATTGTTAATTGAACTACGCCGCCTTCTTCATCTTATGAAAAACAGTCCGCTCAAACTTCTCACGGGCATACGGAAGCGTGATGTTGAGATGCTTAATTTCTGTCTGAGAAGGTAATTCAAACATGGCATCCGTGATGATGGATTCACAAATCGAACGCAAACCTCTTGCTCCTAATTTATATTCCATTGCTTGATCCACGATGTATTCCAAAGCCGCTTTCTCGAATGCCAAATCAATTCCTTCCATCTTGAAAAGTTTTTTATATTGCTTCGTAATGGCATTTTTGGGGTCAGTCAAAATCGTCAAAAGTGTATCCTTCGTCAATGGGTTCAAATACGTAACTACTGGCAAACGACCCAACAATTCTGGAATCAAACCGAATGATTTTAAATCCTGTGATGTTACATAACGCATCAAGTGATTATCGTCAAATTCTTCAAAGAAATTATCATCGTGACTAAACCCAATTGGCTGAGTATTAAGGCGTTTCGAGATATGTCGTTGAATTCCGTTGAATGCTCCTCCGCAAATAAAAAGGATATTTTCAGTATTTATCGGAATCATTTTTTGGTCTGGATGCTTACGTCCGCCTTGTGGTGGACAGTTCACAACCGAGCCTTCCAACAACTTCAAAAGTGCCTGTTGCACACCCTCGCCCGATACGTCACGGGTAATAGACGGGTTATCAGATTTACGAGCAATTTTATCTATTTCATCAATAAAAACGATACCCATTTCTGCCTTCGCTACGTCATAATCAGCCGCTTGGAGCAAACGAGTCAAGATACTTTCTACGTCCTCCCCCACGTACCCAGCTTCTGTTACGACGGTTGCGTCAGCAATACAAAATGGCACTTGGAGCATCTTGGCGATGGTTCTTGCCATGTAGGTTTTGCCCGTCCCCGTTTCGCCAACCATGATAATGTTCGATTTTTCAATCTGAATATCATCATCTTTGGTTTTGGGTTGCATCAATCTTTTGTAATGATTATACACCGCAACACACAAATGACGCTTGGCTTCGTCTTGCCCGATAACGTATTGGTCAATATACGCCTTCATGTCGATAGGCTTGATGACTTGAAATTTAGGAGCTTTTTTACGTCTTTGTTGTTCAGAATGAAGTTCCGTTTGGACAACTTGATACGCCTGCGACACACAATCGCTACAAATGTGTCCATCCATTCCCTCCATCAACATAGGGACTTCACGCTGTGTACGCCCACATAGGACGCAATAAGGTTGTTGTTGTTTCATATCGTTTAGCTGTGAGCATTGAGCTTCGAGCTATGAGTTTTTTCAGACCACAAAATTAGTTAATTCTAAATGAAAAATGCTTACGTCTTTGTGGAAAGAAGTAAGCATTTTTTGCATTTCACTGATAACTAATAACCAGTTGCCAATAACTAACTACCCTCTCTTCAAAACCTCATCAATCAAACCATATTCTTTGGCTTCGGCAGCACGCATCCAGTAGTCACGGTCTGAGTTAGCTTCGATTTCTTCAAAAGTTTTACCAGAGTGTTTTGCTAGAATTTCGTATAATTCTTGACGAATTTTCACGATTTCACGGGCAGTAATCTCAATATCACGAGATTGTCCCTGAGCTCCACCCGATGGTTGGTGAATCATGATACGAGCGTGTTCTAAGGCTGAACGCTTACCTGCCGCACCACCTGCCAACAAAACTGCACCCATTGAAGCTGCCAAAGACGTACAAATCGTACAAACATCTGGACGAATGAAGTGCATGGTGTCATAAATCCCAAGACCCGCATAAACCGAACCTCCTGGCGAATTGATGTACATCATAATGTCTTTTTTGGCATCCGTTGATTCCATAAATAACAATTGAGCCACGATGATATTTGCCATATAATCGTCCACAGGAACACCCATGAAGATAATTCTGTCCATAATCAAACGTGAGAATACATCAATCTGAGCAAAACGCATTGGGCGTTCCTCGATGATATACTGAGTCATATCCTCAATAAAAGGACGACTTTGACCACCCATTTGGTTCATGTATTGATCAACCGTCAAACCATTCAAGCCTCTATCGTGAACGGCGTATTTTCTAAATTCTTCTGAGCTAAATTCTTTTGGAAACATATTTTATTTTAGATTTATTTTTTACGTGATATTTTTAATAACTTATTGAACCTCTAAATAGTTCTTGAACATAACTCTGAAACTAATTAAAACCTCATTTTTGTTATCTTTGAAACTCTGACAACAAAGATGCAAAAACTATCAAATATATCTTGTCAGTTTAACAGAGAAATTATCGGGAAAAGTGACTCTGTAACCACATAGTTAAGACAGAAAACATAGGAATGGGTGTTAATTAATTGATTATCAGTATTTTACAAAAATTCAACAAGCGAAACGCCGCCCGTTCAAACTTCAACAACTAATATAATCATGGAAATTGGAGAAAAAATACGATATGCTCGCCTGCAAAAAGGCTATTCACAAGAAAATATGGCTGATTTCTTAGGGATTTCAACCTCCGCTTATGGAGATATTGAACGAAATAAAACTGAATTGACCATCAGTAGAGCCAAAAAATTAGCCAATATTCTCAAAATCAGTATTTTGGAATTATTAGGCGAAGACATCCAAACGCCCGAAGTTTTAGAAAATAATTCTACGAATGATGTTGAAAAACTCCGTTCAGAAGCAAATTATTGGCGAGAGAAATTTGAACAACAAGTCATGGCGGAAGCCTACCGAATGGTACAGAGTCAATACCAGCGGGAGAAGATTGGGTTTTGAATCAGTTTTTAGAAGGAAAAACAACAAAAAACACCATTTTGATTATCTGTAAACGACTGGTATTCAAGTGATTGAAATACCAATCACTAATCACCATTTACTAATCACTATTTAGAAAATAATTCCTTCGTAAATGTCTGACAGTGAGATAGTTTTATCAAAAAGTGATAGATTTATTTTGTCAGATAAATTATCATAAAAATCAAAACTCCATGTATTTCCTTTACGTTGATTTACTTGTACTAAAACTTCATCCTGCGAAACGACCAAGTAATATTGAAGAGAATTGAGAGAGGTATATTCACGTAATTTTTTGCCTGTATCAACCTTTGCCGTACTGTCCGAAAGAACTTCCACAATGACAATCGGTTGTGTTACGGCATAATTATCTTCATCATCCGAAATCAAGGCAATCATTACATCTGGATAACGATAAATATCTAATTTATTGATGGTTAAACGTACTTCTCCACGAAATGTCTCAAAGATTTTAGGGTCAATAATTGTATCAAACGCCTTTTCTATTTTCTTCGCAATCCTGTTAGCATTCTTTGATTCTCCTGGCATATCAATTAACTTCCCAAAATAGAACTCATGACGTACTTGCGAGTTTTTTTCAAACTCCAAATATTCTTCAACCGTCAATAAACGTTCTTGTGTAAGTACCATATTATCTGTATTTTTAATCTAAAATAGTATATTCGTAAAGTATTACCAAATAATCCATTTAAAAAATAAAACAAATTATGAAAAAACTACTGCTATTTTTTGTGTTGGGAATGATGATGTTGGGGTGTTCTGGGAAAAATGAGGATAGTTCACCTCCACCTCCTAATGCCGTTGAGGGAAAATCAATAACTTCAATGGAAGAAGCTCCAATGGAACCCAGTATGTCAGTCCAAAAAGCTCCACCTCCGCCAGCACCACAGGAAAATACACAAACTACCAACCGTACCCAAAAGAAAATCATCCACACCGCCGACATTCGTTTCAAGGTTGAAGATTTAAGAAAGGCTGAATCAGCGATAAAAGTCCGTGTACAGGCAATGGGTGGGTATATTTCAAATTCAAATCAAAACCGTCAGAGTGGGAATTTAGAAAATTCTTGGACGGTCAGAATCCCCGCCGAGAAGTTTGATGCCTTTTTGGGAGATGTTGAAAAGGAATCCATTTATACCGATTCTAAAAATATTTCTGCCGAAGATGTAACCGCCGAATATGTGGATAATGAACTCAGAATCAAGTCGAAACAAAAGGTTTTTGAGCGTTATTTAGAGCTTTTGAAACAAGCCAAAAATGTCCAAGAAATCATGGCGGTTGAGGAGCAAATCAGAGTAATCAGAGAGGAAATTGAATCAAAAGAAGGACGACAAAAGTATCTGAATGACCAAGTTGCGTTCTCGACTATTACCGTTAGTTTTTACCAAGAAACCGAAGCATCATTTGCCCCAGACCAACCTTTTTACGTAAAAATCTGGAAGAGTTTTACATCAGGTTGGGATTCTCTCTTTGAAGTAATAATTGGTTTGTTCTCTTTAATTCCTTTCGTTTTGGTCGTTGGTGGTATTGTTTACCTGATTACAAAATGGTGGAGAAAACGGAAGGGGTAGGTAGTTACCAGTAGGCAGTTCATAGTAGGCAGTAAGTAGTGGGTAAAATCTCAGGGTAAACTACTAAAAATAAGACAGTTAAATGTAAGTTTTATTTACTACTTACTGCCTACTATGAACTGCCTACTGGCAACTAAATCACTGCCTACTGCAAACTGCCTCCTCACTACCCAAAAACTCACACAAAACTTTAATTTTATGTCAAAAACAATAGTTTATATTCTCCTAAGTATCACCGCCATTTTATCCTGCAAAGGACCAACGCCCGAACTTTTTGATGAACCACTGCCTGCGGTTGATGGTAAATTGATTATCAAGTTCACTGATATACGCTTGGAAACAAAAGCCGATATGCTTTTAGCCAACGATGATATTTTATCTATTTCGTATAATATCAAAAAATCTGTTGATGGTAATAAACCCGTGAAAATGGCGGTTTATGTAACCAATACGCTCGAGACCAGAGGAATCTTATTGTTGGATAATATTAAATTAAAAGATGCCGATGAGCAAACCAAAAGCATAGAGTTGAGCTTACCACCAGTAGGGTTTGGTATCAACAGATTTTTTTACGTTGAAGTAACTGATAATAAAGGGAAAAACACTCGAAAGTTTTTGAACATTTTTCCCTCCGAACCTGAGCAAATCAGTATTTGGAATAATGTAAGTTTGGGCGTACAGACGAGTAATATTCCCACTCGTTTTTCGTCCTCAACGGGTGATGCCTACGTTGCGTGTGACTTAGATTCCAACATCAATTTTGTGGATATTTCTTATGCTACGATAGGTTCACCGTCTATCAAACCCACCTTATTGTCTAATCCAAGAAGAGGGGCATTGGGTCTGGGAATTACGGCGAGTGATAGGTTTTGTACGGGTACAATCGCCATTGGAGGCACGTCTGTTTACTTTGCTCCTCTCAACGTGGGCGTTGATTTTTCGATGGCTAATGATTTGGTTTTGAAGAGTTTATCAATCCCAACAACCACCCAAGAATTGCCCATTGAAGCTGGGAAAGTGTATATGTTTCAATATACCAGAACCGCCAAAGACGGTAAATCATTTACTCGGAAAGGCTTAATAAAAATAAATTTTTTCAATAATATCATTCTACCATCAGGTGCAGTTTTATCATCGGGATTAGTCAATTTTGATGTGAAGGTACAGCGGTGATAGTAGATAATTGTAAGCTACTTTTATGGCTTTTAACGATTATACCCATATCTACTAATTAATTACACTAACCTAACCTCACCCCCAGCCCCTCTCCAAAAGAGAGGGGAGTTTTACGGACGAATACTCCCCTCTCTTTTGGAGAGGGGCTGGGGGTGAGGTTACTTAAACTAAACCTCCTTCAAAACGCCCTTCCGTCTCCGAGAGACATTCGCTATGAGGTTATTTTCCATAATCAATTGGTTTTCGTCGTTGTCATAATCCAGAACAAATTTTGGATTAACCATAAACGACTTGTGAACTCTCAGAAAGCCTTTTGCTTGAAGAATATTCTCATAAGAGTTCAGGCAATGAGCATACATTTTGGTTTTTCCATCCTGTAAATGAAAGAGTGTGTAATTGCCTTCACCTTTGAGCATCACGATGCGGTCAATGAATAAAGCAATGTTGCGTTTTGAATCGACGGTCAGAAGAGCGTCACGATGTGTTACGAGATTTGACATAAGTTTGTTTTTGAGATAAGAAGGTTAAGGGGAAACTTTATCTGAATTGGATATTAAAAAAATCCCTTACAAAAACTTAGTCGAGAATATTGATTATTCGGTAACAGAAAGAATGGGAATATTTTGGAGGAAGTAATCTAAGTAGTGATTAGTAAATAGTGATTAGTATCACAAAATCCTGATTACCAATTATTTACAAAAAAATCAAAACATTGATTAAGTCGTGCTAATTATCTAAAAGGATAGAAAACAAAAAAGCCACTCTTTCGAGTAGCTTAAAATTGGGTGGTCCCACAAGGATTCGAACCTTGGACCCCCTGCTTGTAAGGCAGGTGCTCTGAACCAGCTGAGCTATGAAACCAAAATGATTATTGTAATGGTGGTCCCACAAGGATTCGAACCTTGGACCCCCTGCTTGTAAGGCAGGTGCTCTGAACCAGCTGAGCTATGAAACCATTGCGTTTCTTTTAACGTGGTGCAAAATTACGGTTTATCAAGTTATTATGCAAGTCTAAGTAATTTAAAAATTAACAAAAAATCTATTTTCATTGATAATCAGCCTATTATGCCTGAAAATTATTTTGAAATAAAACAATAGATTTTTTGACCACTTACTAAGTCTGGCACATTTTTAGTAAATATAGATAATATATTGGTTATTTTTGCGTCTTCCCTATACGTAAATAACCACTGTTTTTGAATTACCGCCAACGAGTCTTTGACTCCTTAAACAGCAATAACAATGAAAAAATTATTCCTTAAATCCATACTATTATGTGGATTCGCTATTATTACAGCATCAGCCTCAGCTCAGTACCTTTCTATGCGTGAAGAACGCCCCAAGATTGACAAAGTTGTTAAAAATTTATTTCAAGTATCTGTCAATCAGGATGTTAACAATCTTACAAACTTCAAGGTAATCATCAATAATCCTGGTCAGGAATTGCTAAATGTTAGCCTTAAAGACCAAAACGGCAAACTTTTTCAGGATGACATTTTTTACCGCCGTCCAAATTATGCGATGAATTTAGACCTCGCTCGTTTGGAAGATGGAGTTTATACGCTCTCTATTACGACCAATTATGAGTCTTTTGCTAAGTCGTTTTCTATTTCTACCGAAGAGTTAGGAACTCGCAATGGACAAATGTTTTTGGATAAAAAAGTGGAGGTTTTGGGAGAAGAGAAAAGCCGTTGAAAATTATGAATGATTTGTAACAAAGTATTTGATATTGTGTAGGGGCGTATCGCATACGCCCAAATTGTCATAATGTGGGTGACTCACGCTGGGCGTATGCGATACGCCCCTACGATTTGAAAACATTTACATTATCAATTAATTTGTTCTTTTTATTTATTATTTTCAGAATCATTATAATCCCTCAGTATATTTAAAATCAAATTATAAAAATCCGCCATGACAAAATCAACCGCCATGATTTTGAGGGGTGCAGTCATTTCTGCCTTGTTCCTCAGTGCCACCGCACACATTAACGCTCAGTTTATTTCGATGAATGAGCCACGCCGAAGAGAACTTAAAAAGAGTGAAAACGTCTTTAAAGTTCTACTTTCGGAAGAAAAAACTCCATTAACATTTAAGGTAAGTGTCATAAACCCTTCTCACGAGAGCGTAAGGGCATATTTACGTAATCGCAATGGCTCAAATTTTTTAGACGAAAGAACTTTATACAGTAGCCCCAAAATCGAAATCAATCTTGACCTTGCTCCTCTCGAAGACGGTGAATATACCTTTGTGGTTAGGTCAGAAAACGGTTTTTTTATTAAACATTTCAACCTCCAATCAGGCGATTTAATGACTGCCAAAGTAGGTGGAAAAGAAGTAATGTTGATTAATCGGACTGTGGTTTTGGAGGATGAGTAGGTTTTGGGGATTAGGGATTGGGTAATTAGTTGTACTCCGATTAACCTCACCCCCAGCCCCTCTCCGATGGAGAGGGGGGCATTCTACCGAGTAAAACTCCCCTCTCCATCGGAGAGGGGCTGGGGGTGAGGTTAATCGGAGTAACTATTTTAAAGTATTAAGATACCCAAAACGAACTCCCATACCCAAAAAGATGTTCTAAAAAAAACTTAGAACTATCAAAAACATGAATTACAAGTTATTAGGAAAATCTGGATTGAGAGTTTCAGAAATCTCATTAGGTACAATGACCTTCGGAACGGAATGGGGCTGGGGTGCGGATTACGACACTTCAAAAGCGGTTTTTGAGGCTTATGCCAACGCTGACGGTAATTTTATTGACACCGCCAATCGTTACACAGAAGGCACTTCTGAAAAAATGGTTGGTGAATTTATCAACTCAGACCGTGACCATTTTGTGCTTGCTACAAAATATACCCTCTTTGACCGCAAAGGTGACCCCAATTTTTCAGGAAATCATCGTAAAAATATGATTCGTTCGGTCAATGAATCTTTGAAGAGATTGAACACCGACTACATCGACCTCCTGTGGGTACACGCATGGGACGGAACTACGCCCGTGGACGAAATGATGCGTGGATTGGATGACTTAGTAACTTCTGGAAAGGTAAATTACATTGGTATTTCAGACACGCCTGCATGGGTGGTTGCACAGGCAAATACCCTTGCAGATTTGCGTGGATGGCATCGTTTTGTGGGTTTGCAGATTGAATATTCCTTGATTCAACGCACGCCAGAACGTGATTTGATGCCCATGGCAAAGGCTTTGGATTTGGCAGTTACGCCTTGGGGACCTTTGGCTGGTGGTGCTTTGTCGGGCAAATATTTGAAGGGTGAAAAGGGACGTGTACCAGAAAATAGTATTCGGGTAAATGAGCGTTCGCAGAAGATTGCTCAGTTGGTGGTGGACATTGCCAAGGATTTGGACGTAACGCCCGCACAGGTAGCGTTGAACTGGTCTCGTCAGAAAAATCAGGTAGTTGTTCCTATCGTCGGGGCAAGGACTTTGGCTCAAATTGAGGACTCTTTGGGTTGTGTAAACTTTCAATTATCCAACGAACAAATCGCTCAATTAGATGAAATCAGCAAAGTAGAAATGGGTTTCCCGCACGATTTTTTGGGTTCGGATAACGTGAAGAATATTATGTCTGGGGAGACTTGGGATAGGGTTTTTAATCATCGTGGGTAGAGAATTATTACGATATTTAACGCAGTCAGGGCTTTGAGCCCTGACTGCGTTTTTTTGTCTCCACGTAAACTATATCTCATCATTAAACCAATCAAATCTATGATATTTTCTATATTCTCTCGGAACTTGATTTAAGTTTAGTGTATCAATTATAATTTTATTCATCCTTTTTCTTTCTCGTACATACAGTTTTTTTAATGGAATTTTACTTAAAAATTCAAGGTAATCATAAGTCTTTCTATTCCACTTTACCTTATATAAATCTGCCTCGCCAGGATGTCCATAAGTCATTCCTATTGAAGTTTTATCATCAAATGTTTCTCCAATATTTAGTAAATTCAGTCCTTCTATAAAAGTATTGTCAGTTGGACTATATAACCAAATACTACTATTTGCTCTCGCACAACAACCTGATGAGCTGTATGTCACACTTACAAAATCATTAAAGTTATCTCTGTTAATATCCTTTATTGTATCAGAGATAAATTCCATTTCAGACTCATTTATTGATAATATATTTTTAGTCTTTTTGCCGAGTTCATAAATTTTAACGAAATGAGTATTTTGAAAACTCATTCTAATAATTGAATGCTTCTTGTTTGAATCAAATAAATTGCCCCATGTTACTTCTCCGAAATCATCTATTTTAGAATAACCTCTTTCTAATTTACTTTTTTTTAATTTTGATAGCGCATTAGAAAATATTTCATCCACAAATAAACTATCATTTTTATCTAAATCATAAGGCATAAACTTTGCAGACTTAAATGAATAGAAATCTTTCTTTTCAAATTTCTCAAACAACGTTTTTTGAGATATAGGCTCTTCTGGTTCAACTTTGGTAACTATTGTATCTAAGACAGAAATAACAGTATCCGAAGCTATATATTTTTTCTCATCTGCCTTTTCTTGAAGGCAAGAAGATAAGAAAATAGCACTTAAAAATGTTAGTATTTGTTTCATTTTGAAGGTTGTAAAATATTAATGCAAGTTGCTAAAATTGAAGTACAAATCCCAACGTTCAGTTATTCACGATACGATAAATTATCCTCCCCCTCAACCAATTCCTCATCATCCCCAAGCACAACCCATCTATACACACATACTTCCGAACTCCCACATTTTGGACAATTCCAAAGCCAATTATCATCAGGATTTAAGATAATATTTGCCTCTTGAATCAATGATTTTAATTGACTCTTTTTACCGATAACTTCCTCTGAATCAATGAGTTTGCAAATATCTAAAACCTCTTTCAATCTATCTTCTTGGACGTATTTTACAAAGAATTTAGGAACAAAATAATTGGTAATGAATAGGTTAATCTCTCTATCAGTCATTCGTGCATCACCGCAATTTCTACATCGCCAACCGCTGATTTCATTTACTCGATGTGGATTTGAGAAGGTTTCCAAAATCGTTTCCAAAAAATTTCCTTTCGCCAAACTGTATGCAAGAGCTTGAAGATACTCAAAGATTTTACCTTTCCAGATACCTTCATTATCATTATCACCTATCACTACGTCATTGAACGACCCCATACCTCCGTAGGCATGTAGATGATGCTCAACGCTCTTGTCTTTTTCCCACAATTTGATGTCTTCAAGCATCCAATTTGCCCAATGCTCATCGTTCTCTTCTTGAAGTATTTTGGCTAAAAGGGCTAAGGATATTTTGTAATTATCAGTCATTTTCTTGAAGTTTAAAATTTGTACTTGTCTGATTCTTTTAGTCCATCAATCAAAAAAACAGTTTTATCTTTGATTATCAAAATTTACCAATAAAATATATTCGTTCGATTCGTTTTATCATAATTCTGATTCAAAAATTATTCCTTGCAATCCTCACAAATTCCAACTATTTTTATCTACTCAATTAACTCTCATACAAACCCCTCAAAACAACCCATTTATGAAACGCATCTTCCTCCTCAATGTTATCCTCATTTTCTCATTAATTACCTGCAACAATACAGAAAATGACAATCGAGACATCTCTGCACCAAGAAACAAAGCTGTCCCTTTTATTTCCATCAAAACTGAGAAAAAAATTGTCGATGACCCAAAAGTTGTGGCGGTTCTGAAAATCGAACGTAATGATAGCCTTTTGCTTGAAACTAACATCGGTATCGAGATTCGTGGGGCGATTTCACAGTTTGAAGACAAGAAATCCTATGGCTTTGAGATTCGGGATGTGAATGATTCGCTTTCAAATAAATCCTTATTGGGCTTACCCAAAAATGATGATTGGATTTTGTATGGACCAATGTCAGAAAAATCCTTAATCAAAAATGTACTGACATACGCTTTATCTAACCAAATGGGTCGCTACGCATCCAGAACGCAATTTGTGGAGTTAGAAATCAATGGAAATTATAAAGGATTGTACGTTTTGATGGAAAAAATGAAGCAAAATAAACACCGAATTGCCATCAAAAAGTTGGATAAAGAAGATAATTCTCCTGAAAAAATATCGGGTGGGTATATTCTCAAAATTGACAAAACAGTAGGTAATAATAAAGATGCGTATAATTACACGGAGCAAAATTCGTTCACCTCTCACTACGATACCAAGGGGCAATTATCCAATAAATCTAAAATTCATTACCTCTTCGATTATCCAAAAGCCAAGAATATCACGCCCCAACAAAAGGCGTATATTAGTCAATATATCCATGATTTTGAAAAAACGATTGCCTCAAATGCTACTCAAGATTACGCAAAATACATGGACACCGATAGTTTTGTGGACTATTTTATTTTGACAGAATTTATCCAAAATAATGATGGTTATCGCATCAGTAATTATTTACAAAAAGATAGAGATAAAAAAATGGCAATGGGTCCCATCTGGGATTGTGACTTGGCGTATGGACCTGAATATACTTTTTGTGACGGTATGTCAAAAGATGCGTGGGTGTTTCGGTATAACCAATATTGTGGTAATGATGACTGGTTAGTACCTTTTTGGTGGGAGAAATTATTGCAAGACCCAGCATTCAAAAATAAAGTAAATCTAAGATGGAAGTCACTGAGAAAGAGTGTGTTATCTGATGAAAATGTATTGAAAACGATTGATGGTTTAACTAAATATTTGCACGAAAATAATTTAGTGGATAGAAATTATGAACGCTGGTCGGAGAAGAAAAAAGAGACTAATTTTAAGGAAAGACATCTAAAACATATTCAACACATCAAGGCTTGGGTGAAGCAACATAGTAGTTGGATTGATAGGGAGATTGAGAAGATTTGAAATCAAACCTCACCCCCAGCCCCTCTCCTTCTGAGAGGGGAGTTTTGTCGTCGAATACTCCCCTCTCAGAAGGAGAGGGGTCGGGGGTGAGGTTAAAAGATATACTCTCTACAAAACTACAATCTCATCCGCATTAGCCACCTCAAAATTTTGAGTCTTCAAATTCTCTGAAATCACCTCAGAATTTTCTCTGGCACGAGCAATAGCAATGACATTTTTCTCTTCATCCAAAATCTCAAAAACTTCTCCTTTTTCAAAAATCCCAATTACTTTTTTGATGCCAACTGCCAAGAGACTTTTACGATTTTCCAAAGCCGCAACTGCCCCTGCATCCACCTGCACTTTCCCCGAAATCAAACTACCCGAAGCCAACCATTTTTGACGAGCATTCAAGGCTACTTCTTGCGGTGCGAAAGTTGTACCATTCTGATTATCAAGAGCTTTCAGAATTCCATTGATGGGTTTCATACCAAAAATCACCACTCGTGTACCCATGCGTGTAGCGAGTTGGGTATAGGTTAATTTTGAAATCATACCACCTAAACCCAGCGAAGATTTATCATCATTTGCCAATCCCAAGACCTCAGAATCTACCTTTGCGATGTGTGGAATAATATTTTTATCAGCATCCAAAAGTCCACCTACGGACGTACACAAAAGCAAAGTTTCAGCCCCAAAACCTGTGGCAATCAGGGTAGCGAGTTCGTCATTATCCGAAAATTTTAATTCTAAATTACTGACCACATCGTTCTCGTTCGCAATCGGAATTACGCCATTTTTCCAAAGTTCTTGATACGTTTCTTTCAATTGCAAAAACTGATTTCTGTTGGCAAAATGTTGCCTTTCGCACAAACTTTGAGCAACTGTGATGCCGTATTTTGAGAAGTATTGGGTGTATTTTGCTAATAAAAGTGGATTACCAATGGCAGCGGCGGCTTTGCGTTCGGAGAGTGTTCCTTTATAGTTTTTGATAAATCCACGACCAGCTCCTACCGCCCCCGAAGAAACCATAACTATTTGATAATCAGCATGAAGAATAGATATTTGACGAGCAATTTCTTGCAAAATCTCTTCGTTGAGTTCGCCAGTTTTGTACGTAATTGAGGCTGTCCCGAATTTTATTACGATGATTGGTTTAGACATTTATTGGGGATTTAGGGGTTTGGGTGAAAATGGAGTTTGGAGATTTAGAAGGTCTCTCTTTCTTCATATATCCTCAAAACCATATTTATACCAAATCGAGAATGGTTTTCGGGACTGAGGTTACACAGAGAGCCGCAGAGAAATGTTTAGAGAACCACAGAGAAAAACCTCTGATAGACTCTGTGGTTCTCAATTTCTAACTCTGTGGCTCTCTGTGTAACCTCAGTCCCAAATTAAAAAACCGAGAACCTCTTTAATATTAGTATATACAAAATTACAAACAATATTTTTTCCTCCAACCCCTAAACCCCATTTTCACTTAAACCCCCAATCCTGTTCACTAATTATTAAACAAATGTTCCAATGCCGTTTCCGTAAAATGACAACGTTTTTCCAAACACTTTTTCAAGATTTTCACATATTCACCCCTCGGGATTTCGATTGCCCCAAAACGCTTAACATTGTCGTTAATAAACTGAGTATCAAGGAGTTCAAACCCTTGATTTTTAAGAATTTCTAATAAATAATGAAAGGCTACCTTCGAGGCATCGGGTACTTTATAGAACATTGATTCACCGAAAAAAGCACCGCCAATCGCCACACCATAGAGTCCACCAGCTAAACGGTTATCAATATACGTCTCCACAGAATACGCTAACCCCATGTGATGCAATTCGCAGTAGGCTTCTATGATTTCTTCCGAAATCCACGTCTCAGAATCTCCCTTGCGGGCAGAGGCACAGTTTCGCATAACTCCCTCAAAATCAGTATTAATACGCACCTCAAAGGTCTTTTTATTGATGACAGGACGAAGCGATTTTGGGGGTTTATAAGTCTCAATCGGGATAATAGCACGGGGTTCGGGCGAATACCAATAAAGTGTCCCGTCATTGTCTGCCATCGGGAAAATACCATTCATATAACCATAGATAAGGTCATCGGCGGTAAGTTTACTGGTATTTGCTTTTGGGGAAACAGACATTTTGTTAGGTTTACGATTTATCTGTGTATTTTACAGATATTTTATTCCTCAATGAGAAATTATAACCAATTTTAAGAAAAAAAAGTGTCAATTCCAAATTATTACGTTCCAGAAATTAATTAACGTGTTGATTTTTAATACTTTATGTATATACGTTAAAAACCCGTAACACAGACTTTAGTTTGTACGCTCTATACAGACTAAGGTCTGTGTTACGAAAAATAATCCCATGAAAATCCTAATCGCCACCGACAAATTCAAGGACTCCCAAACAGCCCAACAAATCTGTGAAGGACTCAAAAAAGGGATTCAAAAAACCTTTCCCGCTTCCGTATGTGAGTCCCTCCCACTCGCAGACGGAGGCGAAGGTACGCTCGAAACTTTGCAATTGGTTTTGGGCGGACAATTCGTTGATTGTCAAGTAAATGACCCACTTTTTCGACCTATCACGGCTCAATATTTATGGATAGAAAAAACAAAAACTGCCATTGTAGAAATGGCAAGGGCTTCGGGCATTGAGTTATTGAAAAAATCAGAAAGGAACGCCCTGAAAACCTCTACTTTCGGAACGGGAGAATTGATTTTTGATGCCATCAAAAAAGGAGCAAAAAAAATAGTCTTGACCGTAGGCGGCAGTGCTACTAACGATGGCGGAATCGGTATGGCTTCAGCTTTGGGGTATCAGTTTTTGGATGAAAATAATAATCCGCTGAAACCCATTGGAGAGAATTTAATTAAGATAGAATCTATTGATAAATCATTGATTAACAATAATTTACAAAACATAAAATTCACCGTAGCCACCGACGTAACCAATCCTTTCTACGGAAAAAACGGTGCGGCTCATATTTTTGGAAGACAAAAAGGAGCGGATGATTTGGGTATTGATTTATTGGATAAAGGTTTAGAAAATCTGGCTAATTTATTCCAAAAAACCTTTCAAAAAGACGTGCAAGATTCCGCTGGAAGTGGAGCGGGTGGAGGTATCGGAGGCGGAGCAATTGCCTTCTTAGATGCACAAATTTGTTCTGCTGCTGATTGGATTTTGGAGATTACCAATGTATCAGAAAAACTAAAAAACACCGACCTCCTCATCACGGGCGAAGGAAAGATTGACATCCAAAGTTGGCAAGGAAAATTGATTTCGAGATTGGTACACTTAGCAAAAATTAACAACGTCCCCGTCATCTTGGTTTGTGGCACAATGCAGGACATCGAACAAATCATCGAACAAGAAAATGTCATGTACGCCGTCTCGATTTTAAACGAACCAATTTCTCTCGAAAATGCCATTGCTCAGACCGCACAACTCATTGAATATCAGGGGAATTTATTAGGAAAAATACTGTCTAAAATGTGATTATTTTACCACAAAAGGCACAAAAGAAATCAAAAGTTTTGAACAATATTAAAGTACAAATCTATTGTTATCTTTTGTGCCTTTTGTGGTGGAAAATCCAAAAAAATAAAAAAAACATTGCATCTCTCATTTTGTTTTGGTAAACTTTGCATGATTATTCGATTTCAAAGATTTCAAGGTCGAAAAATCCGTTACCAAAAATGCAATACGAAGTAAAATTCATATCATATTCATACCTCCCCACACCCATTTTTAGGTGTACATTCTTCCGTAGGGTCTGATACCCTAATGCTCATTATTCTGCCTATGCGGTAGATATTTCTCGAAATCGTTTTCGTGTTTTTAACAACAAACTAAGACTTAATTCGTTGAGCCTTAGCAAATTATCATCTTGTTTTATCAACAAAAACAATTTTAGCAATCTCAATTATCAAAGTGGAAAAAGTATTAATCTCTGACGTTTCATCTAATAATTATACCGTTCAAGTCGCCACGACAGAACATTTACCTCTTGCCGAAGCCATTTGTTTTGAAATGGAAGAATCCGCCAAAGCACGTGGCACGGGTATCGCCAAGCGTTCACCCGAATATTTGCGTGCCAAAATGCAGGAAGGCAAAGCTATCATCGCCCTTGACGACAAGGCTGAGTTCATTGGTTTTTGTTACGTAGAAACCTGGGAACACGGCAAATTTGTGGCAAACTCAGGTCTCATCGTAAAACCCGAATGGCGGAAATATGGCGTTGCCAAAGCCGTGAAAATGAGGGCATTTGAGTTGTCCAGGACGAACTATCCCGATGCAAAAATCATTGGAATCACGACTTCGTTGGCGGTGATGAAAATCAATTCTGAATTGGGTTACGAACCAACCACTTTCTCGGAATTACCTGTAAACGATGCCTTTTGGAACGGTTGCAAATCATGCGTAAATTATGACGTTTTGACTCGAACAGACCGCAAACATTGCTTATGTACAGGCATGATTTTCGACCCTGAGTGGGAGAAAAACAAGGCAAAACGTGAGGCAGAAGAAGCCCAAAAAGAAAAGGAAAAGGAACACGAAAAATGGGATTTCTTGAAGGATGTAAAAGTCTTGGAAAGATTGAAATCTATTAAGGAAAAGATGTTTTTGCGTATGCAGGTGCGGAAGGCGAAAAGACAGGTGATTTAATGATATATAGAAAATTACGGAAGTCGTCCTTTTGAAGGACGACTTCCGTTTTCAAAAATGGAAAACTTTGAAGAATATTTAAGACAGGGTGAACCCGATAAAGCTGAAAAAGCAACCATTTGGAAAGCGGCTATCGGTTTGCAACAAGTTGATGGGTTGAAACCGTCTGATTATCTCATTGAGACCGCCAAACACAACATTGAGGGAGATATTACGATTGAGGAAGTAAGACAACGCATAGCACTTTATTACAAACAGCAACCACCTAAAATAGATGAAAATCGAACAGAGGAAGCCGATAAGGTTTCAGTGCGTATTACAGAAATTTTGAGCGAACAAACCTTTACATTTTCGCCCATAGAATACGTAGATATTCACCGTAGGTTGTTTCAAGATATTTACAAATTTGCAGGGAAAATCCGTGATTATAATATCACCAAACAAGAATGGGTACTCAATGGCGAGACGGTTTTGTACGGTAGTGCCGAGAGTTTAAAAGCTACCTTAGAATACGATTTTGAGCAAGAAAAATCCTTTAATTATAAGGGATTAAACCAGCAAGAAACCATAGAACACATTGCTCGTTTTATTGTCTATTTGTGGCAAATACACGTTTTTGGCGAAGGAAACACACGGACAGTAGCCATTTTTTTGATAAAATATTTACGAACGTTCGGGTTCAATGTAAATAACAAATTATTTGAAGAACACTCATGGTATTTTCGTAATGCCTTGGTAAGAGCCATTTACAAAAACCACACAAAAAACATTCATGCTTCTAATGAATTTTTGCTTCGTTTTTTTGGAAACTTATTGTTTGATGAAAATAATATCTTAAAAAATAGAGAAATGCACGTCCACCACATTGACACTGTAAAAGTGCGAAATGACACTGTAAATGACACTGTATTTTTACTAATAAAGCAAAATAAAAACTTAACAACTTCCGAAATTAGCAAACGATTAAATGTAAGTTTAAGCACCGTAAAACGAAAAATTAAAGACCTTAAAGAAAAAGGAATTATCGAACGCATCGGAAGTGATAAAGTAGGCTATTGGAAAATAATTGAAAAGTAACATATAGATACAAACCCATGAAACTATTTTCAAAACTAATAACCCTCCTCCTCCTGAGCCTACCAACTTTGGCACAGGACATTTTGGATAACAGAGGCATTATCAGCTTATTAGGCTCGAAGATGTCGCAGGATATTGTGATTACCAAAATCAGTTCCAGTAAGTGTAAATTTGATTTGTCGGTGAATGGATTGGTGGAATTGAAAGAAGGACGTGTACCCGATAAAATTGTGAAGGCAATGTTTACAGCATCGCCACCGACAGAAATTATGAATAATGAGGACGTTATCAAACTCTCGAATTCACGCATAGGAAGTGCTATTGTCAAAGAAAAACTGATGCGGACACCTCATAAATTTGATGTGAGTTCGGAGGCATTGGTGAGGCTAAAAGAGGCAAAAGTATCGGATGCGGTGATTAAAGACATGATTTTGTCGCCCAACCAAGGAGCAAATGCCGTGGAAACTTCTCGTCCATCGAATACGCCCAATGAAAATAGTAATGTAGCTCCAACGGCGGTTTCTCAGTACAGTCGCAATCCCAACGAAAGGGAAGTTCGGAATGCTGCCCGTGATGCAGAACGTGAGCGTGAAAGAGAGGAACGTGACCGTGAAAAAGCCATCCGAGATAAAGAAAGAGACGAAAAAAATGCCATCCGAGACAAAGAAAGAGAAGAGAAAAATCGTGAGCGAGATGCCAAACGTGATGCGGAAAAAGAAGAACGAAATCGTGAGCGAGAAGAACGTTATGGTAGTAGAGATAAAAGGGATTACGGCAGTAGAAGTTCACAAAGAAGTCGCCCTGTGAGAATCAGAGTCGTGAATGACCTTGATGATGTAAGAGGCTTGAAAAAAATTGGAGAAACCTCCGCAAGTGCCTCAAAACCAGACGGAAGGCAATATTCTCTGAAAAATGATGCCATTGATAAACTCAAAAGAGAAGCCGAAGAAAAAGGAGCAACGCATATTTTGATTTTGTCAGAAACCTTTACGCTTACGCCTGTGAATACGGTGAAGGTGGTTGGGGTTTTGTATCAGTGAGATATGCAAAAACGACGGGTGTATGCTCAGTAAACTACCCTTCCCTTTTAACGTCCGAAACGACTTCGTTTTTCGATGTAAAATTACGGGGATAGATTTATCTTTACCAATAAATTAAAGACATACAAACATGACAGTAATGACAAAAAAGAATCCTGCATTAACTTCAAAGAAAGTTATTGCAAAGCCTTCTCCCAAGAAGAAAATTGTATTGGGAACGGGCAGTCATTTAGGGTTTATTTCTGATACACTTTTTGACGAAGATTTGAATAATTAATGAAGAATAGCATTACAAAACCTATCAAAATGTCTCCAAAAAAGCTCTCAGATAAATACAGAGGTATTTTTAGTAAAGAACAAGGCGAAGAACTCAATAAGCATATCAAGCAAATGAGAGAGGAATGGAATAGTTAGATATGATGAATGATACATAAACCTGCGACAGGCTGTCGCAGGTTTATGTATCATTCAAAGGCAAAAAAGTAGAAATTATTATTAACAATTAACAGTTTAAACGAATTGAATAAAATTTAGCCGCATAATAAAATGAATCAATTTGGAGGGAACTGGACTCACCAGAAAATTAAAATTATTGAGGAATACGCCAAAGCATACCTTCAAATAATGAAAAGTTATCCTTATTACAAACTCATGTATTTTGATGGGTTTGCTGGAAGTGGTGGGATAGAAATTGGTGGTAAAATGGAAGAAAATTCTATTGATGGAGCTGCAAAAGTAATTGTCAGTATTAAAGACCCTAAACCTTTTGACACTTATTATTTTGTTGAACTTGAAAAAAAGAAAGCCGAAGCACTTAAAATAAGCCTCAACCAAATTCAAACATCTGGAATTTTTGTTGTGTCAGAAGATTGTAACAAGAAACTCGTGGATATGTCAAACTATTTAAGAGGATATAAAGGGCGAAATTACAAAGTCTTGGCTTTTATCGACCCATGTGGAATGAATGTAAATTGGGCTTCAATAGAGTGTCTTAAAGGGTTAGGGGTTGATATGTGGATTTTAGTACCAACAGGTTTAGGAGCAAATAGACTTTTAATGAAAGATGGGAATAAGATTCCTGATTCATGGTGGAAAAAATTAGTTGATTTTTTTGGAATTAAAAAAGAACAAATTTTAGAAAGTACATATACAGAGGTTACTCAACAAGACCTTTTTGGAAATGTTACAAAAGAATTAAGAAAAAATGATAAAGGAATACGAGAGATTCAACGCATTTATTCTGAGAGACTTAGGACTGTTTTTAAATTTGTTTCTCAACCATACGTAATGAGAAATGACCACAACTCTACAATGTTTCATTTATTTCTTGCTTCAAATAATCAGGTGGCTGTTAATATTGCCAATGATATTGTTAAAAAATATAACCAAATGTAATTTTTATTATGGCACAATCAAGTATTGAATGGACAGAAATGACTTGGAATCCCACAACAGGATGCACCAAGATAACGGTTGGCTGTAAGTTCTGTTATGCCGAAGTAATGTCAAGACGTTTAAAGGCAATGGGAGTTGAAAAGTATAAAAATAATTTTAAAATTACTACCCATGAAGAAGCTCTTGAAGCCCCTTATCATTGGAAGAAACCAAAAGTAGTTTTTGTAAATTCAATGAGTGATTTATTTCATAAAAGTGTACCATTAGAATTTATCAAAAAAGTTTTTAAAGTGATGAATGAAAATCCTCATCATGTTTTTCAAGTATTGACCAAAAGAGCCGACATTTTACTGAAATATCATAGAGAGTTAAAGTGGACTCATAATATTTGGATGGGAGTTTCAGTGGAAGATTCAACTGTAACAGACAGGATTGATAAATTATTACTAACGGATGCAAGAGTAAAATTTTTATCCTGCGAACCACTCATCGGGGCAGTGCCAAATATGAATCTTACTGGAATAGATTGGGTAATTGTGGGAGGAGAAAGTGGAAGAAAACCACGTCCAATGAATGCTGATTGGGTTACTGATATACAAGACCAATGTACAAAGGCTGATGTAGCATTCTTCTTTAAACAATGGGGTGGAACAAACAAAAAGAAGGCAGGCAGAGAACTCAATGGAAGAACTTATGATGAGATGCCAATGCTATTGACAGGTTCTTGAAAAATTAACTCTAACAAAAAATACACAACATTCACATAAAAAATGAGTAAACCAAAAGTAATCTTAGCATTTTCGGGAGGGCTTGATACCTCCTTTTGTGTAAAATATCTAACCGATGATTGTGGTTATGAAGTCCATTCTGCCCTTGTGGATACGGGTGGTTTCTCGCCCGATGAACTCAAAGACATTGAGCAAAAAGCCTACGGTTTGGGCGTTACGAGCCACGTAACCTTGGATGTTGTCGAGAAATATTACAACGATTGTATCCGATATATGGTCTATGGTAATGTCTTGAAAAACAATACTTATCCCCTCTCAGTGTCGGCAGAGCGTGTTTTTCAGGCAACTGCCGTGGCAGAATACGCCAATAAATTAGGAGCAAAAGCCATTGCCCACGGCAGTACGGGTGCGGGCAACGACCAAGTGCGTTTTGATGTGGTTTTCCAGATTATGGTGCCAGACGTAAAGGTCATTACGCCCATCCGTGACATGAAATTATCTCGTGAAGCCGAGATTGATTATCTCAAAGCCAAAGGCGTAGTGCGTGACTGGACAAAATCAACGTATTCTATCAACAAAGGACTTTGGGGAACGTCAGTAGGAGGCAAAGAAACCTTGACTTCCAACGGATATTTGCCAGAATCGGCTTGGCCCACGCAAGTAACCAAGACGGGTGAAGAAACGGTGAAATTGCATTTTGAAAAAGGGCAATTGGTGGGTATTAACGGAGAAATCTCTTCGCCCGTTGCCGCCATTCGTAAGTTGTCGGACATTGCGAGTGCTTATGGCGTTGGGCGTGATATTCACGTGGGCGATACCATCATTGGCATCAAAGGTCGGGTTGGTTTTGAAGCCGCCGCTCCTTTGTTGATTATCAAGGCTCACCATTTATTGGAAAAACATACGCTTACGAAACAACAATTATACTGGAAACAAAACCTTTCAGAAAGCTACGGCACTATGCTCCACGAAGGACAATTCTTAGAGCCTGTGATGCGTAATTTTGAAACCTTCTTAGTTGATACTCAGGCAAATGTAACAGGAACGGTGGATATTCATTTAGCTCCCTATCGTTATCAAATGATTGGAATTGAGTCTAAATACGATTTAATGTCGTCCATTTTTGGCACTTACGGAGAGATGAATAATTCATGGTCGGGCGATGATGTAAGAGGCTTTTCAAAGATAGTTTCTAATCAGACGATGATTCATCGGAAGGTTACGGCGTATGCTGGGAAGTAAATCTGTCTGAATCAGGATTTGAGGATTACGGGATTAACAGGATATTGCAATGATGTAATCATCCTATTTATCTTCTCATCCTACAATCCTGATTCAGACAAGAAAGGATGTAATTTATTCGTACCTTTATCTATCAAAAATAAATTTAAAAGCAATGACAACTGCAATAAATGCTTATGATAGTTTAGCCGATTTTATGGCTTCTCTCGACCCTGTGAAGGTTTTGGGTTTTCATGCTCCCAAGAATATTCAAGAACGGGTTGAAGAACTTTTAGAAAGGCAACAAGAATCTCCTTTGGCATTTTCTGAGAAGGAGGAATTGGAGCATTACATGATTTTAGAACATATCGTTAGGCTTGCTAAATCTCGTGCAAGGTTATTTTTTACGCATAATTGAACTCTCCAAACCTATAAGGATTTCGAAATCCTTATAGGTTTATTTGTCTCGAAAATATTTTCAACATGAAACCACTACTAACTTTCTTACTCCTCCTATTTATTTCAAAATCTTATGCACAAGAATATGATTTGGATTCTTTGGTGAAGACGCATAAGAAAGTGGCAATTTTGCCTGTGAGAGTGATGTATGCCTTCAAGAAAATGCCTGATGAAAAGACATTAAATGATATAGAAAGAAAGCAATTTGATGATAGTTTTGTACTTCAAGAACAATTATATAATCTATTATTAAAAGAAAAAGAGAATGTATTAGTTGATTTACAGTCATTTAATGAAACTGATAGCTTACTTGCTGAAAATGAGGTTACTCTGTATGACCTAAAAGATTTACCAGCAAACTTTTTGTGTGAAATTCTAAAAGTCGATGGAATAATTGAATGTGAAATAAAATTCAGTGATAGCATTGATGATAGTAAAAATAGAACAAATCATCAAATATCTCGTCTGGCAGCAATTACATCTTTTTTTGTTTTTACTAATCCCATAAATTCTCACTTAATATCAACGGCAGGTAAAGTACGAAATGCTTCGATAATTAAAGATCCTTATTTTAAAAATAAAAAAGAAATAAAGCAATATAGTGACATGACCTTTTTAGATGGTAAAACAAATGAGGTTATATGGGACTATTCTACTGAATTAAGTGATAAGAGATTTAAAAATGTTAGTGATGTTATTGAAAGAGTTTTACTAACAAACTTCAAAAAAAGCCCTTACTACAAAAAATAAAAGAATTATTCGTTTGATATTCATGTTGTTTCCATAAATCTAAAATAAAAAATATTATGCTCACAGCCATTCAAGGAACATACGAAAATGGGCAAGTTACTTTAAAAGAAACACCCAAGACTGACCACAAAATGAATGTTATTGTTACATTTTTGGAGGAAGAAATCTTATATACTAAAACTTCAAAAACAAGAGTTCCTGGTAGTTTGAAAGGTAAAATTCATATCTCAGAGGATTTCAATGAGCCTTTGGAAAATACTCCAAAGAAACGGAGACAAGCAGGTGGTCTCGGAAAAGTTTGGTATGCTGATGATTTTGATGCACCTCTGGAAGATTTAAAAGATTATATGTGATGCAAATATTATTAGATACCCACATTTTGTTGTGGTTTTTGGAAGATGATAGCCCACGTCTAAAAAATCACTGTAAGGAGGTAATTGAAGATGAAAACAACGAGATTTTTATCAGTACAGTTAGTTTTTTTGAAATAGCTATAAAAGTTAGTTTGGGGAAATTGGCTCTCCCGAGTAGTATGAAGAGTCTTGTTCTAAAAACAATTGAAAAAGACATTCAGATTATTGATATAAACCGTTATCACACATTGGAGTATTTGAATATTCCTTTGATTGAAGACCACAAAGACCCTTTCGATAGGCTTATTATTGCTTTGGCTCATCATGAAGACTTAACCGTTATTTCAGCCGATGGTAATTTCAAACATTACACCTCAATCATCAATCTCATCGAAGCATAAAAAATGAAAAAAATAAAAATAGGTATAATAGGCGGTGCAGGATATACAGGAGGCGAATTACTCAGAATCCTTATCCATCATCCACAAGTAGAAATCGTTTTTGTTCATTCAAATTCACAGGCAGGAAAACCTGTTTATCATACGCATACGGATTTATTGGGGGATACAGATTTAATGTTTAGCCCCCTAACCCCCAGAGGGGGAACTTTGGCGGACGAATACTTGGAAGAACTTTCCCCTTCTGGGGGTCAGGGGGCAATTTTCCTATGCTCTGGACACGGTGAATCTAAGAAATTTTTAACCACCAATCCTGAGTTTAAGTCTTTGAAAATCATTGATTTAAGCACAGATTTTCGAGACCAATCAGAAGGTTTTGTGTATGGTTTGGCAGAATTGCAACGAGATAAAATCCGTCATGCAAAACACGTGGCAAATCCAGGTTGTTTTGCTACTTCCATTGAGTTGGCTTTGTTGCCTTTGGCTCAGTCAGGTTTGATTCATGATGATGTCCATGTGTCGGCAGTTACAGGTTCTACTGGGGCGGGACAAAGCCTTTCACCGACAGGACATTTCTCTTGGCGAAGCAATAATATTTCGATTTATAAAGCCTTTACCCATCAGCATTTAACGGAAATTGGAATGGTTTTGGGAGATGCAGGACATCCAGCCCCAACGGTCAATTTTATTCCCTATCGTGGTACTTTCACTCGTGGCATCATGGCGAATGTTTATACCAAATTTGCGGGAACGTTGGAGGAAGCCAAAGCCCTTTACCGAAACTATTACGCCGAACATCCTTTTACACACATAAGCGATTCGCCCGTGGATGTAAAGCAAGTGGTCAATACCAATAAATGTTTAATCCATTTGGAAGTTCATGATGGTAATTTATTGATAACCAGCATTATAGACAATCTCACCAAAGGAGCATCAGGGCAAGCGGTTCAGAATATGAACTTGATGTTCGGGCTTGATGAAACGGCTGGATTGAGGTTGAAATCGGTTGGAATGTAGGTAGCTGTTGGCTGTTGGCTATAACAAGGCGGATTTTGCTCAGAAAAGTCTTTATAATTTTATTCCGTCAAAAAGATTATAAAAAATCCATCATTCCATTTGCAATTAAAAAAAGGTATTCCTAATTTTGCACTCCCAAAAGGAACAATTACTCAGACGCAGACGGGCGTGGCGAAATTGGTAGACGTACCAGACTTAGGATCTGGCGCCGTGAGGCATGGGGGTTCGAGTCCCTTCGCCCGTACTTTTTATTACATCAAAGCCCTTTTAACCAATATGGTTTTGAGGGCTTTTTTGATTTTTTATTTACCACAAAAGAATCAAAAGAAAACAAAAGTATTTATTCGTTGAAACTATTGATACCTTTTGATTCTTTTGTGGTAAAAATATAATCGTCTATGAAAAATATTCGATTATGTACCTTTAAAATGTTGCTTAAAAAATAGTATAAAAATTTGATTGAACGGAAATAAAATCCGCAGGATTACGCACCCCGTCCGCAATCAAAAATCCGAAATCAAAATGAACATTTCTCTCGAAAAAAGTACCAATGTAAACGCCCGTTTGGTCGTTTCAGTTGTAGAAGCAGATTATAAACCTCAACTTGATAAGACGCTCAAAGATTATCGTAAACGTGCCAGTATCAAGGGTTTCCGTCCAGGGATGGTACCAGCTCAGTTGATTCAAAAAATGTACGGTAAGGCTTTATTGGTCGATGAAATCAATAAAATATTGGGAGATTCTGTTCAAGAATATATCCGTGAAAACAAACTCAGCATCGTAGGCGACCCAATGCCTGCCCGTGAGGAACAAGACAGAATTGATTGGGACAACCAAAAAGATTTTGACTTTGCTTATAACATTGGTTTATCAGGAGATTTTACCGTTGATTTTGATAAAATTCCAGCCGTGAAATCTTATGATATTAAAGCAGGTGAGGCAGAATTAAACGATACTATCGAGAGAATAACCAAAAATGCAGGAGAGCAAATCCATCCAGAAACGATAGCGGATGGAGACATGGTTTTTGGAACTTTCACACAAGGTGAATGGACTTCAAAATCAGCAATTCCGATGAAGGCTATTAAAGAAGAAGCAAAAGGAACTTTCGTGGGTGTTGCCAACGGAACTACTTTGACTTTTGATGTGCAAGAGGTTTTTGTGGATGAAAAATCTATCGAGTTGGCTACTGGTAACAAAGATGGTTTGATAGGTGAAGTTACTTTCGCTATCGAAGACATCACTCGTACGGGAGATGCAGAATTGAATCAAGCATTTTTTGATAAAATATTAGGTGAAGGGAAAGTTTCTTCAGAAGCAGAATTTCGTGCAGAGGTTTTGAGTATCATTGAAGGAAACTACAAGCGTGAGTCTGAATATTTATTGAAAATTGATGCAGAGAAAGCCCTTTTAGATAATATTTCGATTGAATTACCAGATGATTTCTTGAAGGAATGGTTATTAGTAATCAACGAAGGAAAATTCACTGCCGAGCAAATTGAAGCTGATTTAGAGAATGTGAAGAAAGATTTACGTTGGACATTAATCAAAAATAAAATTGCTACCGACAGCGACATCAAAGTAGAATATCCAGAGGTTTTGGAAAGAACAAAAACGATGATTCGTGGACAGTTCGGAATGATGGGTGGTATGGGTAACGATAACTCAATGGACGAGATGATTGATAAAATTGCTACGGGATATTTGACCGACAAAAACAAGCAAGACAATTTCATGAAGATGTTTAATGAAGTTTATGCCGACAAAGTTTCTGACGTGATTGTAGCCAACATGAAAATTGAAGCTAAGACGATTGATGTGGAAGAATTTAAGACGATAGCGGATTCGTTGTCAGCGTAGATATTGAGAAAATAATAAAAATAAAGCCGTGGGAATTATTATTCTCACGGCTTTATTTTTATTATTAATTCTCTGACAATTCTTGTAGTGGGGAAGTATCGCATACGCCCATTTCGTCCGAGGGCGTATGCGATACGCCCCTACAATTGTTCATAAATAAATCACAATCGCACTACCTTCAAAACCTCCTGCCGCTCACTACTCCTCACATTCACCAAGTACATTCCAGGCACATCGCCCACCCGTAACGGAAGTGTATGCACCCCCGCAGGTAAACGAGAAGGATATTTTTGCAAAATCATAATACCTTGAATATCAGAAACTTGAATATCTATTTCGGAAGGTTTTTCTAAATTAATTTTAAGATTAAATAACCCATCCGCCGTTGGATTTGGGAAGGCAACCATTGGCGAATTTGTAGGTTCTATTTGGTTTGCCAAGACTTGTTTTGCTGAGAATAATCCATTCTCAATGATGTCAAATCGTCCTGCCAAAATCTCTTTCGTAGTGGCATCATTGGTCTTGAACCATTTGGTCATTAATTCGTCATAAATCCTTCTGTAATCAAACTGATAGACAAAATCTTTGTTGGCGTTTAGTTTATCGAAGCTCAAATTTTGTCCATAAATCTTTCCATTTATCGCATCTCCGAACGCAAACATCACACTGGCAGCTCCGTGGTCAGAGCCATTACTGGCGTTTTCTTCGGGTCTTCTACCAAATTCTGAAACGGTCATTCCTACTACTTTATCAGATAGTTTTTGAGCCTTCAAATCTGCCATGAATGAATCGACAGCTTTACTAATTTTACCCAATAACTCAGAATGCTTCCCACCGTCTCCACCTTGATTGGCGTGGGTGTCGAAGCCATCAATACTGACCAAATAAATCTTGGTTTTCAGTCCCCCAGAGATTAATCGTGAGACTAATTGAAGTTCTGCCGAAAGTTTTTCTGTATCAAATTTTGCTACATTTTTCCCTGCGTCAAATGCCTTTTTGACAACACCCGAATATTTATTGCTCTGAATACTGACATCTAATAAATAGTTACGTTCCGAAGCAAAATAAGAATTATCAGACATGGAGTTATCGCCCGAAAGAATATCCTTACCTCTTTCATAAAAATCATTTGGGTTCTCAACGGCAATGGCTAAATCTCCCTTTGTACCTTGAAAAAGCAAAGAAGACGAATTCCCAATGTTCATACACGTAGGGTGTTCGGGCAGATTATCACCATTTAACTTTTCGGTAAAACGCCCCAACCAACCCGTATCAAGGCGTTGTGAGTCGTTTACGGGCATCGTGGCACTCAACCAAATATCCGTAGAACGAAAGTGAGAAAGACTATTATTGGGATAACCTACGCCTTGAATTACCGCCAATTTTCCTTCATCAAAGAGTCCAAAGAAACCATTATTTGTCCCTAATTTCAAGGCAGGATTCATATAAGTTCCTTCTCGAAGTTTCGATAGTCTATTTTTGGGAATGCCTATGGTTGGGCGATATTTTGAGTAATATCTATCGTCGTCGGCAGGGACAATAGTGTTGAGCCCATCATTTCCACCAAACATTTGAATAATGACTAATATATTATCATTCTCTTCTGCCAAAGCCGAGAATTGATTTTTGGCGGATGCCCACACGGGGATTTTCCCGAGCGAAAAACCTGCGGCAAGTCCAGCGTATTGAAGTAATTTTCTGCGTTGCATTTTTGAAAATTGTTGAGTTGTTGGATTATTGGGTTGTTGAATTGAAGAATCAATAATTCAACAACTCAACAATTCGACAACTATTTATCAAGAAAGATGAAAATCAGGCGATTTGATTAATTGAGATAAGAGATATTTGACTCTTCCGCCTACCGTCCCAGCTACTTTTACCATGTTATACCATTCATAATCAGGACTTCCGCCCAAGAGATTTTTGGTAAATTTATCAATTTGGGCAGCCGTTTGAGGTTTTACCAAAAAGAGCGTACAAATCTGAGTCGTGAGTTTTTTTGCGTCCTCATAATCATCAAATTGCTTTATCCAAATCTGCATATATTCATCTTTTTGATTCCAGATAAAATACCCAATTTGTTGGACACCAAAAGGATAAGTACGAGTATCTGCCCACTTTCTGTACCCAACCCAACCTGCCACATTGGGCGGATTGAGGAGTTCTTGACCCATCGTATTCATTACCCAATCCTTCCAATCGCTTTTTATATCAAAATGTTTTGTGATGCCTACAATTAATTCAGAGGGTGTTTTTAGTTGAATGCCAATGTTAGTATCATCAAAAAAGAAAGACGATTTAAACAGTTTTGCCAACACAGGACGAATTTCGTAGTTATTATCTCTAAACGTTTGAGCCATTTCCTTCACGATGTCCATATTCACTTTTTGAGGATTGCTATACACAAAATAGCGGTACAATTTCTCACAAATAAACAACGACATAACCTCTCCACGTTTGCGAATGATAATATCTATCAAGCCTTGAACCTCATTCTTATAAACTTCTTCTTCCGTGACGGAGGCATTGATTCCGATAGTTTCACCGAGGTAAGTTTTGGGAGCATTATCGTGGTCTGTACCATAAAGGAACGTCTTATAAACCCCTTGATTAGTCCATTGGTCTGAAAAAATATTAGTTTTCCAACCTGTAAAGCACCTTGCACCTTCCTGCACATCTTTTTCGGTATAATTTCCGATGCCGATGGTATAAAGTTCTAATAACTCACGAGAGAAGTTTTCATTGGGTGATTTCTTGGTACTGTCTTGCCCATTCAAGAAAATGAGCATTGCACCGTCTAAGATGATTTTTTCAAGAAATGTTCTAAAATTTCCCTGATGAAAAGTTCTGAAAAGGTCATTCTGACGATACATCAATTGAGCGGGCATTACTTGGTCAATCGCAAATTTTGTGGTAAAATGTCCATGCCAAAATAAGGTCATTTTCTCACGAATACTCACGTTATCTTTCGCCATCTCATTAGTCCACCAATATTTTAGCTCGTTGTTTAGCTCGTACACATCCTTATATACAGCATCCGTAGCCGCTTGTTGGTCGGCTTTGGGCAATGTCCACCATGCTTTGTAGGATTTATCTTTCCAAGAAGGTGCAGGAGGTTTATCATTCTTGATAGCATTATTCAGCAACATTTCCACGGCTTCATTGGCAGTTTTTCCTGTAAATAATTTTACCGTTTCCCAATTGGTCGCAAAGGTTGTCCGTCTCAACAAGTGGAGGGCTTGTTGTTGCGTAAGTTTTTTATCAAAGGGCGTAAGAGATGCCGTTTGTTGTGTATCAGCAAGAGCGATGAAACTACTGAGGAAGTCAGTTCTGTTCATGATTTATGAATAAAGAGTTTTTCAAAAATACGAAAAAAAATATATTTTGTTGTACTAAACTATGGGTATCAAATTGAAAAAAGGTATATTCGCTAAAAACAAATTAGTATGTGTTATACAGAAGTACTAATTTGCTTTTTATACCTAAATATTTCAGGTAAACGACTACAAAAATAATTATGAATAAAAGATTACTATCGCTTGATGTTTTTAGAGGCATGACTGTTGCCTTAATGATTTTGGTTAATAATCCTGGTGATTGGGGACACATCTATGCCCCTCTCGAACACGCTGAATGGAACGGATGTACGCCCACGGATTTGGTTTTCCCTTTCTTTTTATTCATCGTTGGAGCCTCTATTTCTTTTGCTATGCAAGGAAAAGTAGCTGATAGAGAGACTATTACCAAAATTTCAACTCGCTCACTCAAACTTTTTGGTCTGGGGCTTTTCCTTTCGCTTTTTCCAAAATTAGATATTTCAGTCGTTCGTATTCCAGGAGTTCTGCAACGGATTGCGATTGTATTTTTTGTTTGTTCTTTGATATTTTTAACAAGCAAAAATCGTACACAACAAATCATTTTTGCCTCTTTATTGATAGGGTACTGGGTTTTGATGACTTTCGTTCCCGTTCCTGATTTTGGACCTGCTAATCTTGAACCAGAGTTTAATCTGGGGGCTTATTTTGATAGAATGATTCTGGGAACGGCTCATCTTTATAAAGCCGCCAAAACATGGGACCCCGAAGGGTTATTAAGTACACTTCCTGCCATTGCCACGGGGCTTTCGGGTGTTTTGACGGGGTCGTGGTTACAACGAAAAGATAAAGAAATTGGCGAAAAATTGGTCTCTATGTACTTGTGTGGTTGTATCGCAATGGCATTAGGTTGGGCTTGGGATGCGGCGGGGTTTCCTATCAACAAAGCCCTCTGGACGAGTTCTTACGTACTTTGGACTTCGGGCTTAGCCCTTTGTTTTTTAGCAAGTTTTTATTGGTTAATTGACGTAAAGGGTTATCAACGTTGGACAAAACCATTTGTCGTTTATGGTGTCAATGCCATTACCGTTTTCTTCCTCACGGGCTTGATTCCGAGAATATTACGGATGATAAAAATCAAAATGCCAAATGGTGACGAAGTAAATTCACAAACATGGATGTATAAAAATTTGATTGTATCGGTATTTTCAAATCCTTATCATGCTTCGTTGGTGGGAGCATTGACTGTTATAACGATATGGCTTGGTATCTTGTGGGTGATGTATGATAAAAAAATGATTGTGAAAGTTTAATTCCTATTCGTAATACGTATAAGTAATCACATCCCCCTTGTTGCTTGTTGAGGTGATTGGAAGATTATACTTATTATAGGTGTATTTATAAGTCGTAAAACTATCTCCAAACCATCCTCCAGTAACTCTTTCAGATAGAACATTACTTTTAGATACTCCTCCTGGGTAGGCTGAACTACTGGGTAAACTAAACGAGTTAGGTCTGATTTTATCATCGTAGGTATATTCATTAATCTGACCTTCTTGGGTCATTTCAATCATATTTCCCTTTTTGTCAAATCTATAAGCATTCGAGGGTCTGGTTTGCGGATTTGTTTCAATTGATGACCTTGAAGATACTTGAACGGTATTATCTGTGTCGTTGTAAGCATAAAAATCTTGACCCGATGAAGATTTTCTAACAATAACTCTGTTTTTGTTATCGTATTCAAAAAATTGTGGGCTGAGATTGAACACCATCTGTGGACTTGGAGAGACGTAATCGGGATTTCTTGTGAAGTTTACTTCGATTTTTAAGTCTCCATTATATTTGTAGCGTGTTTCTGCGATGACAAATTTATTTTTTGTTATTCTGACTTCTCGCTTGAATTCGTCATAAAAATATTCAGAAATTCCATTCACCGAATCATCCACTTTCTTTAATAATGGTAAGCCATTTACGAAGATTGGACCTGTCAGTTCAACTATTTTATTGTCTGGTTTGGTCGTATTTATTGGTTCTGGGTCACCTGGAAGAGTAGCACCAGGAGGAACACTATTTGCAGGAACAAAACCGATTGGTGAGGGTAAATCAGTTTTACCACAACTCACAATAACACCACAAAAGAAGAGAAAGCATAGTAATTTTTTCATAACCACAGTTTGATTTTATGTGAAAACTAAAAAGAATAACAATTTGATTTTCAGATGATTAAAGAACTATACAGTGGTTATCTATGACTAAAGGAGAAACTAAAAAATTGGGATTTTGTTTTGTTTTTTTGATGATTTATACGAAAACTAAAAACATAAATTAGGTTTTGGACAAAATTTAACTATTCTGGTTCTACTAAAACTTATTTGGGATAAATAGTAGAACAGGTTTCCAACTTGTTCATAGGATTCCATGAACAGGTTGGAAACCTGTTCTACTTTATAATCCAGTACAAATCATAGTAGATTGATTTTTGAAATAGTAGTGTTAATATTTTAAATATCCAAAGTACTTTTGTGATATAATTACCCAAAGATAAAAAATGCCTCCTATAATATATTGTGGAGCAAAATTGAAGTGGTTAGAGTATAACAGGTTTCCAACCTGTTAGTCGGACTCCATTAACAGGTTGAAAACTTGTTGTACTCTATTTTACCCCACTAAATATTACAGTAGGAAAAGTGCAGACCACGGATTTTTTGCCAAAATTGAACTCAGCTTCAATATCTCCCGAAAGTTTTTCTTTCAAACGGATATGATGGGAGGATTCATCCGTTTGAGCAACGTCCATACCACTCGCATAAAGATTACGCCCAACAAAGCATCTGGTTCGGACAGTTTTATGGTGCTTTGTGGTACAAATTTGGAAGAAATAGAAATAAATAATTTTCAATTTCCAATACTCAATGTTAAATTTTCAAGTTAAAAAATGCAAAAAGTATGTGAATTGCAATCACTTGAACATTGTTAATTGAACATTGCACATTGAAAATTAAAATTTACACAAGAAATGCTGATAGCCGAAAGCTGACAGCCAACAGCCATAAACAATGAATCTTTTTAACGTATATCCACTTTACGACATCACGCCTGTAAGAGCTTCTGGAAGCAAATTATGGGATAAAAATGGTGTCGAATATCTTGACCTTTACGGAGGTCATGCCGTCATTTCTATTGGACATTCGCATCCGCATTATGTTCAGAAATTGACCGAACAATTAAGCAATCTTGGCTTTTATTCAAACTCAGTAAATATTCCAATTCAGCAAGAATTAGCGACTAAATTAGGGGAACTTTCGGGCTACGAAGACTACGAACTTTTCCTTTGTAATTCAGGGGCAGAAGCTAATGAAAATGCCCTAAAAACTGCCTCATTTTTCAATGGTCGCAAGAAAGTAATTGCCTTCTCAAAAGCCTTTCATGGTAGAACGGCAGGGGCTGTTGCCGTTACAGACAACAAAGCCATCGTGGCATCTGTCAATTATGACGAACACGTTACATTCTTGCCTTTCAATGACGTTGAAGCCTTGCGTGCGAACGTTACGGAAGAGATTTGTGCCGTCATCGTGGAGGGTATTCAAGGCGTGGGAGGTATCAATGTATGCTCAGATGAATTTTTGAAAGCTGCCCGTGAGGTTTGTGATAAGACGGGGGCAATTTTAATTTTGGATTCTGTCCAATGCGGTTATGGACGTTCGGGTAAATTTTTCTCGCATGATTTCTCAGGAATTCGTCCCGATATTATGACAACTGCCAAAGGGATGGGCAATGGTTTTCCGATTGGCGGCGTTTTGATTGCCCCTAAATTCAAAGCAAAACACGGAATGTTAGGCACAACTTTCGGAGGAAATCATTTGGCTTGTGCAGCGGCTGTGGCGGTTTTGGACGTAATGAAATCTGATAATTTAATGGAAAATGCTACGCAAAAAGGCAATTACCTTTTCGAGAATCTAAAAGGAATTTCAGGCATCAAAGAAACCCGTGGACGTGGCTTAATGATAGGCATTGAATTTGAACAACCCGTTGATAAAATCAGAGATTCGTTACTCTTCGACCATAAAATTTTCTGTGGATATTCTGGTAAAAATACGTTGAGATTATTACCAAGTTTGGCTCTTGGGCAGGAGGAGTGTGATAGATTTTTGGAGGCTTTGTGGACGGTAAACGGTAAAGGGTGAACGATACACGGTGAACAGATTTGACGAAAAAAGGGTAAACGATTGATTTCGCTTACCCTTTTTGATATTTTTATTCTCTAAAACCGTTCACCTTTTACCGTTCACCGTGAACCGACTCTTCTTCCTCCTCTAAAATTTTAGTAATTATTTTTTTCCATACTTTGGTTTCTTCTTTGGTAATTTGTTGTTGTTCAATTGGCAATCTTTCTGTGGTGCTGACACCCTGTAATCGCTTGTAAGTCAGGCTGTTGATTATGCTTTCTTCTCGCCACGAGATAATCTTCGTGTTTTCGTCCTCCGAGGTTTCCTCTCGAAAGTGCCGTGCCAATAATATGTAGTCTATCTTTAACATTAGGGTTAATAATATTTTGTTTTTAATCAGATAAATAACCGACAATATCAGTTTTTATCAATTTGTTGAATAAATGCTGTGAATCTGTTTAGACTTTCTCTTTTGGTTTTAAAATTAGGTTATTTTTGAATCTACTTTTTTAAAATTCGTGATACATAGCAGAGCTACATTGAACGAATTTTAGAAGAGTAGATTTAAAAAGAGACAATTTTAATCAAAAGAGAAAGTTTAAACAGATTCTTCATTATAAAAGACTGAAAAAAGTCTCTTAGGTAACGCAATTAAAATAAAATTTCTCAAAAAAGTACAGTAATCTGACAGATGCAAGTTCAAATTATATAAAAATGAGCATTTTTACTCAATTCTATTTGAAAAGGGTGAGTATCAAATACTTATCCATTTACTGAGGAATAAATTTACTCAAAAATATGATACAACAACCACGGAAGCCATTTTTTGGCAAGGGTTTTGTAAAATAGGTATTAGGTGTTAAAGTAACCTCTCCCCCAGCCCCTCTCCTGCTGAGAGGGGGGCATTCACCTGCAAAAACTCCCCTCTCAGCAGGAGAGGGGCTGGGGGAGAGGTTGAAGTACAAAAGAACAATTAGGCTTCAATACATTTTGATATTAACTCAAAATGTGATTATTTTGCGTTTCTTTTGCGTTATTCTAAATGCTCAAAAAAGAATATTCCTTAAATAAATACGTACCAAAATCTGCCAATTAACCACATTGACAGACAAAAAGATAACAAACAAATAATAATTTAAAAATGGCATTAATTACCAAAATTAGAGAGAAGTCGGGAATCGCAGCCGCAGCAATCGCTATCAGTTTAATTCTTTTCCTTATTGGTGGAGACCTTTTTTCTGGTAACTCACGTTTCTTCGGAGGTTCAAGCCAAGTAGTAGGCGAAATTGGAGGAGAGAGCATCCAATACAAGGATTTTCAGAAAAAAGTTGAAGAACTAACTCAAAATTACACCGCCCAAGCTGGACGTAGCCCAGGCGACCAAGAAACCGCTCAAATGCGTGAGCAAGTTTGGAATCAATACCTCTTGGATTTGGCTTATGGCAAAGAATACGAGGCATTGGGACTGTCAGTATCTCCAAAAGAATTGGTTGATATGGTGCAGGGAACAAACATTCACCCATCAGTTCGTCAGCAATTTACGAATCCACAGACGGGTCAATTTGACAAAACGTATGTGATTCAATTTTTGAAAAACTTTAAAACAATGCCAGTTGCTCAACAACAACAATGGGCTTTGTTTGAGAAATCAATTGGCGAAGACCGTTTGAGAACGAAATATGAGAATTTGTTGAAAATGTCCACTTACACGACCAACGCAGAGGCTCAAAAAGAATACACCGCTCAGACTTCAAAGGTTGATGCACATTATTTGTACGTTCCTTTCTATTCTGTGCCTGATTCGACTATCAAGGTAACGGATTCACAGTTGGAGGATTATTTGTCGAAGCACAAGGAAGCCTACAAAGGACAAAACACACGTTCTATCCAGTACGTAACGTTCCCTGTGATTCCTTCAAAACAAGATACAGCATCGTTTTATAACGACATCAAACGCTTGGCTAAGGAATTGGCAGTTACGAAAAATGACTCAGCTTTTGCGATGATGAATTCAGATACTAAAACGCCTTACTACGCAACTTTGGCAGAGATTCCAGAGGCTGTAAAAGGTCAATTAGGCTCAATGACCGTAGGCGGAATTTATGGTCCTTTCAAAAACGGAATGTCATATTCAATCTATAAGTATGGTGGTGTTCAGAAAGATTCTTTGTTTACCGTTCGTGCAAGTCATATCTTAATCAATGCACAAAAAACAGCCCCTGATTCAGTAAAGGCAGCGGCTCGTAAGCGTGCAGAAGGTGTTTTAGCTCAAATCAAAGGTGGTGCATCGTTTGAAGCAATGGCTCAACAATTTGGTTCAGATGGAACGGCTCAACAAGGTGGAGATTTAGGATATTTCAAAAACAATGGTGGAATGGTTAAGCCTTTTGAAAATGCCGTTTTCGGATTCTCAGGAACGGGTTTATTGCCAGGGATTGTAGAAACAGATTTCGGTTATCATATCGTGAAAGTTACAGAAGCTAAAACGAATACACGTTATAAATTAGCGGCGGTAAATCGTACGATTGCTCCAAGTCAGGCTACGATGGATGAGGTGTTGCGTAAGGCAGATGCTTTTGCTACGAACAACGACACAAAAGATAAGTTTGAGGCGGCTTTGAAGAAAGACAAAACCTTGATTATGATGCGTGGAGATAAAATCCCAGAAGGTGCTGCGGGTTTCAATAACTTACAAAACGCTCGTGAGACAGTACGTTGGGCATTTAATGATGATACAAAATTGGGTGCGGTTTCAACCGTTTTCCAAAACGAAAACCAATATATCGTAGCTTTATTGACAGGTTCGACAGACAGAGATAACGTAAAAATCAACGACTTCCGTGATGAATTGACGGCTGCTGTGAGGGCAGAGATGAAAGCAGAAATCATAATGAAGAAATTGAGTGGTATTTCTGGAACATTAGAGCAAATGGCTCAAAAATACGGTGCAGGTGCATTGGTAGAGACTGTAAAAGACATCACGCTTGCACAAGGCGTATTGACGAGTGCAGGTGCTGACCCAACGGCATTAGGAAAAGCATTTGGTTTGAAGGTAGGACAAAAATCTAAGCCATTCAAAGGAGATGCAGGTGTTTTTGTAATGGAAACCACAAAATCAACCCCAGCCCCAGCCATTGCAGATATGACGATGTACAAGAACTCAGCAAAGATGATGGCGGCACAAAGAACGTCATACTATATCAACGAAGCCATCAAAGACAATGCGAAGGTGGTTGATAATAGAGCTAAGTTTTATTAAGAATTTTCGACTTTTGGAATACAAGAAAGGTGTCTCGTGAGGGATGCCTTTTTTTGTTTTGGAGGATAAAAAAGGGGGTTATAAGGAGGTTAAATTATGTCCGCATTGCAGACACAATTCAAAAATCAATTGCGTCTGCAATGCGGACGTAATTGATTTTTGAAAGATAAATTTTAGATTTTAGTCAGCAAATATCAACTCTATTTACCCTCAGAAAAATCATTGATTGAGGAATTGAATAAGACTTTGCGAGGACAATAAGATTGTTTCCAAAGAACTTTGCTCCGCAAGATTGAGGGTTGATTTTTAGAGAAAAAGCCGTTTCAGATTTGCTGAGACGGCTTTTTTGGTTTGAAAATTTTATATTTTCCTAATCATTCCAGAATACTTAAACATTCCAAATACACTTGTTCGGTGGTGTTTTAGAAATATAACAGATGGTTTGAAATAATCATCTTTGGGAACTATTATTTTCTTTCCATGATATTCGTTTAAAAGTGTATTTTTAACATCCTCGTGTACAACAACTTTTAAATCATCATCAATAGTTATGAAACCCTTATCAAATGCCCAGTGCATATCCCGACAAAGTGCAATACCATTACAAGGTAGAAATGTCCCTAAATGAGCTTTGGGTTTTATATGAGCAGCTTCTAAATTATAAAATGAACTCCAATAAATTACTTTTTCAGTGATTGCACATTTGTAATCATAAGCTAATAGAACAAACTCTCTAAAAGTTACAGAATTAAATAAGTGAGCACCTCTAATTTGTTCTATATCCTCGTAATTTTCTTTTTGTTGTTCTACTATTTCTTTTTCAACATCATTGGTAATTACAACCTCTTGTAAAATCTCTTCTTGTTGTTTTACTATTTCTCTTTCAGCATCATTAGCAATTACAACTTTGATATTATCTATATTATTTACACTATGCTCTATGAAAGATAAATCACCTTCAAAAAGTGCGTGTCCTCCTCTCATCTTTGAGGAGGTAATTAAAGAATCAAGAAATTGATAGTTTTCATTTTCATTATCAAAACGATACATGAAATATAAAGGCATCAACTCATTATCATTCTGTACTACTCTTTCAAAAACCACAATATCATTGGGCTGATAAAGTTTATCTGGGTCTATAAGTTTATTCAAATAGATTCGGAACTCATCTCTCGTACCATTTGACTGAGTATGTTTGTCGTTATGAAAAACGTACCATGAATATACTTTTTCATTTTTAAAGAATGGAACAATAGGTATAACGACAGCATCATTAGTTATAACTTTCGATAATTGAGGAAAAAAATCTTGAACCTGTTTTGACACATAAATGTATCTACCTCTTGAAACGCTTCCATCAGGTTTGGGGCTGCCCAACTCTTGAAACCCTAATTTCTTTATGTAATATTTTGCCATAATATTTTTCTATAAATTCATTTGTTGCTAAGGCGATTATTTTTGCAAAAAGTGGTGGTACTGCATTTCCAATCATTTTATATTGGTCTTGTTGACTTCCTAAAAATTCAAAATCATCATCAAATGTTTGAAGTCTTGCAGCTTCTCTTATAGTAATTGTCCTTGCTTGTTTACTATCTGGATGTATGTGACGAAGACCATCTTTATATAAATGTGCTGGAATTGTATTACTTGGCTTATCCCATCTTAGAACGTGATATTTATGTACATTTGAATTTCTACCTGTAACTTTTGTATATAGTTCTTTTAATTTATCAATTTTAGTAAATTCATTTCTCCCCGTTTCCAAGTCTTCTGCCAATAATTTAAAAATAGCAATGTCTCTCTGGCTCTGTGTTCTTGGTAAATTATTTAAAAAATCATGATTTTTATCATACGCATGACTAAAAACTTTTCCATTATATTTTTGCGGTATGTCGAGAGGAAACAATTTAGGCAAATCACCAATTGCTTCACGTACTGTGCTAACATTTTTAGTTTGGTATTTTTTCAGAATGAACTCATAAAAATCATATAAAGCGGTTTGTGGATTTTCTTCAATAAATTCACGATTTACCCCTAAAATAATTAACCTTTTTCTTGACTGAGGAATACCAAACTTAGAACAGTCAAGTAAAGCAAGCTGTCGCAAATTGTCGGTTATTTCATACCCGATTTCAGAAAAAGCGTTTGTAATTCTATCAACTATTGAGATACCGCCTGGTGAAGCACTTAATAACCCCTCAACATTTTCAAAAACAAATACTTTTGGTCTAAATTTATCAACAACTTCTAAGTAGCTCTCAAAAAGATAATTTCTGTAATCATCTTTCATTCTATTTTCATCTCTTATCCTTCCTGCCATAGAATAGGCTTGGCAAGGAGGTCCACCAACAATTAAATCAACAGTTTTATCTTCTACTAAACTGCATAATCCATTATTTTGTCCATAATCTGAATCATTCCATCCATAAAATAATTCATAGATTCTTTGTATATCAAATCGCAGAACTATTTTTTTTCCATTCAGTCTCCATTTGTCTGAAAGTCTCTTACTCAAAGTTTCGCAAGGCATTTTCTCCCATTCCAAACACGCCAAGGTATTGTATTTACCAGAGTGTTCAAATCCATCTGTTAAACCTCCACAACCTGCAAATAAATCAATGACATTAAGTTTTCTATTATTTTCCATTTTTATTTAAAAACTTTAATAGTTGTTGGGCAACATGAAACCCTAATAATGGTGGTACAGCATTTCCAACTTGTCTATTTTGCTGAGTTTTGTTTCCTTCAAAAATAAAACAATCGGGAAAAGATTGCAAGCGTGCATTCTCTCTGACTGTTGGAATACGATTTAATTTATAATGAAAATGATTTCGATGCCCTGTATCAATTGTTTTTGATGGTTTTTTACTGTGATACCTTGTCCATGCTTCATTAAACTTTCTACTATCTCCTACTCCTGGGGGCAAGTCTTTATGATTTCCTCCTTCTGGTACTTGTGAAATTACATTAATTACATGGTCAGTATGCTTAGAAGATACGTGATTATAAAGTGAGATAGAACCATTACGTAACCTTTTCTGAAATTCTGATTTAGGCTCTTTATCATATTCATCAATTTCTTCGCCTAATTCAAATTCTCTTGTGGGTAAATCATCAATTGCATCTTCACAAGTGTTATAATCTTCCTCTTTTAAAATAGGTTTAGGAAACTCAAATTCTCCATATTCAGGAGATAATCCTACAAAAAAAATCCTTTTTCTGATTTGAGGTACTTCATAATCTGGGGCAAATAACACTTTAAAATTTGAAGTGAGTCCTAATTTGCTAAACTCTTCTAAAATAGCTTTCTTTGCTTGCCCTTCGTAAAGTGTTGCAAGTCCAGGAACATTCTCAATAATAACCGCTTTTGGCTTTACTCTTTCGGCTAACTTAAAAACAGAATAAAAAAGTTTGTTTCTTTTGTCATTCTCATCCCTTCTTCCAGTCAATGAAAAGCCTTGACACGGTGGACCTGCAATAATAACATCTACTTTTTTGTTACCTAATTGGGATATAATAGTGTCAATAGCTTCATCCTCGTGCAAATCTAATTTTAATCCTTTTGAATTTTTATGATTTTTTTCAAATGTTTTTAAAGATTTTTCGTCATTATCAACTCCTAAAAGTACATTAAACCCAGCATTTTCAAAGCCATACGAAAACCCTCCACAGCCAGAAAAAAGATCTATTACATTATACTTCATAATTATTTTTTATATTCTTTTTAATCAATTCAACATTTCTAACAAATATAAGGCAAAGAAAACTTGTATGAAAATTATTGATTTCAATTACCTCCACCTCAACCCAAACGCATACCCATAATCAACCAATCCCCTTTGCTCATGGTTATCAATCCATGCTTGTTCTTGGTGGTTTAGGGCTACTATTTGGGTAGTGGTTTTGTCTTTAAAATTCTCCACAACGCTCTGTAAAGTTTTTAATTCTTCGGTGGAAAACAGGCTTTCGTTGAAGGTATTTTGTGGGTTTGGGAGGTATTTTTCGCCCATGTTGCCGTTGGTAAGTTTTATGTATTCTACCTGTATCAAGTCGGTTTCAAGGGCGTTGGCTAAGATTTTATCATAATTACTCGGCACTGTCCCCAAAGGTATCGCACGGTACTGCAAGCCCATCAACGATTTGCCATGATAACGATAATGCCCAAAGTCGGTATAAAAAAGGAGTTTGTTTAAACCCGTTTTCCAAGGTTTGAGATGCTGTACCAAATAAACGATAACCTGTTGAATCTTAGCGAGATTGGGGCTAAGATACCCATTTTTGGCAGAAGGTTGAGCATCTGCATTCAGTAAATATTCATTGATAATCAACTGCCAATAATCCTTCTTTTCTTCTTGGATTAATCCCTCAATTCGCTTCAAAATCTTCTCTTGTTCCTTCTCATTGAAGGCATCACTCAACAACACCAACTTACGGAACTCTTCAGGGTCTTTGGCTAACTGAATCAATCGGGCATTGGATTGGTTGGGGACTTCGCCACTTTCGTATTGACGATACACATTAATCCCAAACCCCAAAACCTCCGACATCTTGGAGGCCGAAATCTGATATTTCTCTCGAATCGCCTGTATTTGCTCAGGAAAGGGTAATTTATACTTTTCACGATACTGATTATAGACTTGTTGGAGCGTTACTTCGTCAGTTTCGGTGGTGGTAAATTCATGCCCCATATCTTGATAAAAATGATGTACCACCTCAAATTCTTCTTTCCGAAAGGGTATCTTTTCCCTCCGTGATTGTATCGTCAGCATTTTATCGCTGAAAGGGCTTAATATTGGTTTCATTTTATTAATTGGAAGGTATAATTAATTTATAGAACCAAATCTTTAATTTTATAGTTCAAATTTATTTAATTAGTTTACAATAATTAAACTTTATAGTTAAAATAAAACGGAACTATAAACTATTTGGCACAAAGACTAATTTCAACAATAAAAGCCTTCCAATATCCATAGCGAGGGGTTTAAACCCCTCGCTATGGATATTGGAAGGGCAATTTGCCAAATTCTTTATAATTCCGAAATAAAATTATAAGAAAACATAAATTGAAAATCTCTGCTACATCAAATTAGATTTTTTTGTACATTTGAGACATGGACAATTTGGACAAACTAACGTAAAATCACATAGAAAATCTCATCATTTTCAAACCCAAGAAACAGACAACCCCTTTCCTATTCTTCCAATTATTATTCAGTAAAGAAGGAAGAAGAAAAATATTTGAAGCATTTTGGAAATAAATTTCAATAAAAAAGCACCTCCGCAAAGGTGCTTTTTTGTTGTCTTATGCTCTTACTGCTTAACGCCCAAACTCTCATAATATGTCAAGAGACTCACTACATCCGCCTCTCTCTTCAAATCCAATTGATACGTTTTTATGTATATTTCTAAGGCTTTCTTTTGGTCTTGGAGGCTTTGTAATAATGAGCGTTGGTTGAGTTTTATTTGCTCCATTTGCCCATTTTCTCTGGCTAAAAAATATTCCGTTTTTTCTTCAAAACTATCATAAGGGCGGTTATCAGAATAAGGACGTTTGTAATCTGCGGCTAATAATGACTTAGTAAAATTCTTATAAAATCCAATTTTATTCAAGAACAAAACTTGTAAATAAGTATTAGGAATCGTTTTGCCCGAGGTTGTAGTAAAACCTTCACGATGCACAAAATGATAAGAACCGAGTTGATCATACAAAGTAAAAGCCGACGGATATACTGCAATCGTGTCTTTTTCGGTATTTCGTTGAATAACCTCTTTGTTGAGGGCATCGTATTTTATGGATACACGGCTGGCTACTAACTTGCCTGCATTTCCGTATAAATCTCCTTCCAACCACATTGGGTTCAAATAATAAGTGCCTTTTAAGCCTTGATAGCGGGTATCGAAAGGTTGAATAGTACCATGAAAAAAACCACCAGCTTGGTTATCAATTTGATTATTAACCATAGATAAACGAGCAGCATCATTAGCGTATTGGTCATTAGCAATCATTAATGAATCTTTTTTTTGAGCTTTCACAGAAAGACTCAACATGACGAGTAAAACAATTATTGATTTCATAAGCGTTATTGAGATAATGTTTAAAATAAATTGATACTTCAAATTTATACAATTTCTTGAATTTTGAGATATGCTTGACATGGTTTTAACATTTTATAAGAAATTAAGGGTATTAAATTTTGAAAATCAATGAGTTATAAAAAAATAATCGTTACCGTCTGTATAATATTTTATTAAAACTATTAACAAATAATCTTAATAACTTACATTTGTGTAGTGAGTCCTAACATCTTTCTCCAACAAACCTCATGTTTAAAAAAATACCTTTTTTCATAATAACCATAATGCTAATTGGGTGTTTTATCACTCAGTCGCACGCCCAAGCCATTCGGCTTTTTGGCACAATTCAGGATTTTCATACGCAAAAACCCATTTCTTTTGCCACTGTTTCAGTCAAAAAACTGGTGAAACGTTACGTCAATGGCGGTTACACCAATGTACGGGTCGATTTCAAGGATTTTATCGCTGATAGTCTCGGTAAGTTTTCGCAAGAATTACTGCTGGGTGAATATGTTGTGGAAGCCACAGCGGTTGGATATACCAATAAAGCCAAATTTGTTAATCTCAAAAAAGAATCCGAAGTCATACTGGAACTTTCAGAAAAGAGTAATCAGTTGGACGAAGTGGAAGTAAAAGCCAAAAAAGCCGAAGATAACATCAAAAGCACTGAGTCGGGGATTATTAAATTGAACATCCAGAACTTAAAAAAACTACCCATAGTCTTCGGAGAGGGCGATATTATCAAGGCTCTCACGCTTCAACCTGGTGTTACAACCGTAGGTGAAGGAGCAGGAGGCTTCAATGTGAGAGGTGGAAAGGTCGATCAAAATTTAGTGCTTTTGGACGATGCCCCCTTGTTTAACACCTCCCATCTATTAGGATTATTTACCAGTGTAAACGCCGAAGCCGTCCAGAATGCAACGCTTTACAAAGCTGGAATGCCCGCTATGTACGGAGGACGACTATCTTCACTTTTGAATATTACGACCAAAACCTCCACCACCGAAGCCAAGAAATCTATTGGTGTAGGTCCTATCAGTAGCAATGCCTTGATTCAACAACCTTTCAATGATGGCAAAGGTTCAGTGCTTTTGTCGGCACGATTGGCTTACCCTGATTTTGTGTTAGGTGCTTTGCCCAGACGATTGGAGGGGAGTTCTGCTTTTTTTTACGATGCCAATGCGGCTTTTCAGTATCGAATTTTCAAAAAACATACCATCAAACTGACGGGCTATCAGAGTTATGATACTTTTAAATTTCCAGAGGACACTTCTTATTTTTGGGGTTCAACTGCCGCTACGGCACAATGGAGTGCGTTTTTGAGTGATAAATTCTCCTTTACGGTCAAAGGCATTTTGAGTCATTACACGTATGGCGTAAACGGACTGACTCCTGGTTTGGAATATCAATTAAAATCCGTGAACCGCCATCACGAAGTGAAAGCCGATTTCCTCTACCAACTCAAAAACCATAAGTTAGAAACGGGAGGAGGCATTATTTTTTATCGTTTTTCTCCTGGCAGTATTTCGCCTTCTAAGGCTAATTCATCAGCAATTACAAAGAGCCTTACGGATGAATTAGGACAGGAATCATCCGTGTATTTGAGTGATGAATGGAAGATTGGTAAAAGGGTATCGCTACAAGCAGGTGTGCGTTTTGCCCAATTTACGAATACCAGCGAAGGTAATGTTTTTCGGTATAAAGAAAACCAGCCATTAAACGTAACAAATATTACAGATACTTTGAAGTATGCAAAGGGAGAAGAGTCTGCAAGCTATAATGGCTTTGAGCCAAGACTCTCATTAAAAGTTGAACTGACTGATAATCAATCTATTAAAGCAAGTTTTAACCGTACCAGACAGTATATTGCTCTTATTTCAAATACAACCGCCATCTCACCGATTGATTATTGGAAATTGAGTAGTCGTTATATTCAACCACAAGTAGCAGACCAAGTTTCGTTGGGATATTTCAGGAATTTCAATGAGAATACTTTTGAGTTTTATGTAGAAGGTTTTTACAAAAAAATGAGTCAATTGGTTGAATATAAAGATGGGGCTTCGTTGTTGCTCAATAGTCACCTCGAAACAGAATTACTCTCAGCAAATGGCAAGGCTTATGGTGTGGAATTGAGCATCCAGAAGAATAAAGGGAGATTTACGGGGGGCATTAGTTACACATGGTCGAGGTCTTTGGTGTCGGTGCAATCTCCATTCCCTTCCGAACAAATCAATCAAGGCAGTTTTTATCCATCTTTGTATGATAAGCCTCACAATATCAACCTCTTAGGGCAGTATTATCTCGGTGAGGGTTGGACGTTTTCAACCACTTTTACTTATCAAACGGGCAGACCTATTACTTATCCCGACGGGCAATATAGCTATAATGGTAGTCTAATTTTTAATTATTCTCAACGTAACGCTGACCGTTTACCTGATTTTCACCGTTGGGACGTATCATTTTCGAGAGATAGTCGTAGGAATAAATCACAGAAAAAATATAATATCATAAACGTTTCGTTATATAATTTATACGCTCAGAAAAATCCTTATTCTATATTTTTCAAGCAATACTTAGAGTCAGGACAAGCCTACCGCTTGTCAGTTTTGGGGACGATTGTTCCTTCTATTACGATTACGAAGTATTGGTAAGTAAGGGATTAGGGATTAGGGATTAGGGGCAATGGTTTTCAAAAATATTTAGTTTAAATCCATAACCTTTTGAATATCAATATTTTACTAATAACCACATAGGGTTTAGTTTTTACAATAAATGAATTTAATTTTCAGATGAAAAATATCATAAAAATAATACTGTTAGGGTCAATGTCCTTGTTTTTAGTGTCTTGCCTTGATAAAATAGACGTTCCACTACGCCAAGAGACACAGAAGATGGTGGTTGAAGGACTAATTACGAATGACCCTCAATTTGTATCATTAAAAATATCACAAACTACCTCATTTGGTACTTCAAATAGTGTAGAACCTTTGAAGGGGGCTTATGTGGAAGTCCGTAGTTCTAACTCAGAAGTTACTATTTTTCGCCCTGTACCTGATGATGTTGGGTTTTATAGACCCAGCAACCCTCTTTGGGCAGGTAAAGAAGGTGTTTCGTACAGTATTTTTATTTCCTTGCCCGATGGACGTACATTTCAATCGGCAGCTCAAAAAATGCCAAAGGCGGTGGTAGTAGAAAGCCTTGATGCTACTTTTCAAGAGGGTTCAAACCCAGGATTTCAGGCTTCGGCAAGTTTAAAAGACCCTGCCGACACAGAAAATTATTATCGTTGGACGGCTTCTGGTTTCCATCTTAGGCAATCTACAGGCGTGGTTTTGGGTTTTGGTGGTAGCCGTTGTTGTAATAGATGTTGGGTATTGAAAAGGGAAACATCCATCAATCTTTTGTCTGACCTCTTAGTGAATGGCAGTTCTATAAAAAATCGACCTGTTTTTCTCTCGCCTTTTTATGCACTTGGAAAGCATTTCATTGAAGTTCAGCAATTTACGATTTCAAAAGATGCCTTTTTGTTTTGGACTCGCTATAAGGACCAACAACAACGGACTGGTTCTATCTTTGACCCTCTACCAGCATCTTTGACGGGTAACGTTGTCAATACCGCCAATCCGCAAGACATTGCTTTGGGCTTTTTTGAGGTTTCGGGTATATCTCGTAAGCGTGTTGAAGCCAATGCCACCACACAATCAGCCTTAGCTTTTAGTTTTAGTGGTCCTTTGTATATACCAGAAGGAGATTGTATGTTAGCCTATCCATTTTCAGTATTTGCAAGTGAAAACCCAACGGGGTGGTGATTTAGTTGATTGGTTACTGGTTGATTAGTTACTGGTTGATTGGTTGATTAGTGTTCAAAAACTTTAAATTGTCTTATTCTTATTTCAGCACACGATTGCGAAACGTCGCACCGTTAAGATTTTTATAATTTACAAGATTAATCATAAAAATCCTGTAAATTCTAAAATCGTGTTCCGACAAATTATTGTTTTTCAAACATTAGTTTATCAAGTACTGATTATTAGAAAAATATTGATGACCAATAACCATTAAACCAATAAACCAATAACCAGTAAACCAATAACCAGTAAACCAATAAACCAATAACCAGTAAACCAATAAACCAATAACCAGTAAACCAATAAACCAATAACCAGTAAACCAATAACCAGTAAACCAATAGACCAGTAACCGATAAACCAGTAACCAATAACTACTCTAAAAACGATGAAAAAAATAATACATTTCCTTCCGATTTTATGGGTATTTCTGGTGTCGTGCGGAGACTCGATTGTAGTACCAAATAGTAAATTGCTCGTTTCTGTTGGCTCTACATATGCCATAAGTAACACCGTGGCAGAGATTAGTGTTCTGACCTCTCAAAATCCTCTCAACATAAAAGAGATTGGGGTAGTGTGGGCAACTAAAAGTAACCCAACCACCACCGATAACCGACAGTCAACTGGGGGTATAAATAACGTACAGAGTTATTTTTTTAAATTAGAAAACTTAACGCCAGGAGCGGTTTATTACTTACGGGCTTATTATGTTTCTGAGGGCGTTACTTCTTATAGCTCTGATGAAGTGATATTCATACAAAACTATGACCCCAATTGGTCTCCTCTTCCTTCACCTATCATCGATGTAGGCAGTTATGTACTTCCGAGTGAGACTAACTATTTGGGGTTTGGGGGACTCACCTATTATGTTGTGAGTAAAAATACCAATACCGCCAAGACCGTTTATTTCTATTCGGGTACTGACGAATGGGTTATACCAAGTTATAATTCTTTTGCTTACCAAGAAAAAGCCATGCGTTTTGAGCCTTTCAATGCTAATTTTAGTTTGGGTTCATCAAGTTTCGCAGTCGTGGGTGGAGGTTACACTCGTGAATCCAACGGTGAAAGACTTTTCTTAAAAGATTATAGAATAGTAGGAATCACAGGCTATATTTGGTTTCCTTACTACCCTGGTGCAAATGTTCCTACGACCAATTTTGGTATCGGTGAATATCCTTATATTTTAGAAAATTCCAGTAAAGGAAAACTTTGGCGTTTTATCTTAGATAAATCTCAATGGGAAGAAGTAGGCAAAGTCCCCGTGGCAAAAGAAGCCAAATTTGTTTGTTTTGATATTGGAGATAGAGCTTTCGTTTTGCCTGAATCTGATGATTGGGATGATAATTTAGATGACTTTTACGAATATTTACCTAAAACTAACCAATGGAAACCCATGGCGGGTTTTAAAGGTGAAAACCGTCGAAGAGGATTATCTTTTACCTACAATGGAAAGCTATACTATGGTGCAGGGCAATCAACCAAAACACTCAAAGGCTTGCGAGATATTTGGGAGTATGACCCTAAGACTAATACTTGGAGACCATTTGCCACTTACCCTGGTACAGGAACAGCTAATCTGGTTACACTGATGATTAACAATATTCTATACATAGGCTTTGGGCAACAAATCGTTACAACGCAAAATAGAAGCGAAGGCTTTACAGATGTAGTAGATTTTTGGAGATTTACAATTCGATAGTTTTAACCTCACCCCCAGCCCCTCTCCTACTGAGAGGGGAGTTTTACGGACTAATAGCTCCCCTCTCAGCAGGAGAGGGGCTGGGGGTGAGGTTACGGTAAATTTTCATAACAATAACATTTCAAATGAAAAACACCATTAAAATACTATTTTTAGTGTCAATATCTTGCCTTTTTTTAGTGTCTTGTCTTGATAGAGTAGGAGTTCCACTACGTCAAGAAACACAAAAAATGGTGGTGGAAGGATTAATTACGAATGACCCTAAATTTGTATCTTTAAAAATCTCTCTGACTACCTCATTTGGAAACGCTAACAGTATCGAACCCTTGAAAGGTGCTTACGTGGAGGTGCGTAGCTCTAATTCAGAAGTTACGGTTTTTCGCCCTGTACCTGATGAATTAGGATTTTATAGTCCAAGTAATCCGCAATGGGCTGGTAAAGAAGGTGTTTCGTACAGTATATTCGTAGCTTTACCCGACGGGCGGACTTTTCAGTCGGTTGCTCAAAAGATGCCAAAGGCAGTAGTAATAGAAAGTCTTGATGCTACTTTTGAGGAACGCCCAAGTCCTGGTTTTCGGACTTTTGCGAGCTTTAAAGACCCTGTTGAAACGGAAAATTATTATCGTTGGACGGCTTTCGGCTATCACATTAGGCTATCTACTGGTGTTCCTACTGGTGGTACTATTTGTTGTTATAGATGTTGGACTTTGAAGCGTGATGTATCCACCAATCTTTTCTCTGACCTTTTGGTGAATGGAAATACTGTAAAAAATCGACCTGTATTTCTTTCGCCTTTTTATGCCATTGGGAATCATCTTATTGAAGTTCAGCAGTTTACAATTTCCAAAGATGCCTTTTTATTTTGGTCACGTTATAAAGACCAACAACAACGAACGGGTACCATCTTTGACCCCTTACCCGCTACCTTGACGGGTAATGTGGTGAATACTACCAATCCAGAAGATGTAGCTTTGGGTTTTTTTGAAGTTTCAGGCGTGTCTCGCAAGCGTGTTGAAGCTAACGCAACTACACAATTAGTTTTGGCTACTAATTTGAGTAGTTCTTTGTATGTTCCCGAGGGTGATTGCATATTAGCCTTTCCGTTTTCAGTATATGCCACCGAGAACCCGTCAGGATGGTAGTATGGCGTGGGAAATTAGGTAATTAGGGATTAGTGAATGCTATACGAATAGAGGTTAAAGAGATTTAAACAATAGATTTTACAGAACTTTCAGATGAAAAATATCATTAAAATACTATTTTTAGTGTCAATATCTTGCCTTTTTTTAGTGTCTTGTCTTGATAAGGTAGGCGTTCCGCTACGTCAAGAAACACAAAAAATGGTGGTGGAAGGATTAATTACGAATGACCCTAAATTTGTATCTTTAAAAATCTCTCAGACTACCTCATTTGGAAACGCCAACAGTATCGAACCTTTAAAAAATGCTTACGTAGAGGTGCGTAGTTCCACATCAGAAGTTACCGTTTTTCGCCCTGTGCCTAATGAGTTAGGATTTTATAGACCTAACAATCGACAATGGGCAGGAAAGGAAGGGGTTTCTTACAGTATTTATATAACTTTGGCGGATGGACGTACTTTTCAATCAGTTGCTCAAAAATTGCCCAAGGCAGTAGCGATAGAAAGCCTTGACACCACTTTTGTGAATGGTGTAGGTCCCGGATTTGAAACTTCTGTAAGTTTTAAAGACCCTGCCGAAACAGAAAATTATTACCGTTGGACGGCTTTTGGTTTTCACATCAGACGCTCCACAGGAGCAGGACCACCTGACTGTTGTGATAGATGCTGGGTCTTGAAGCGAGAGAACTCGGTTAATCTTTTATCTGACCTTTTGGTGAATGGTAGTTTAGTCAAAAATCGTCCTGTTTATTTTTCACCTTTTTATACCATTGAGAAACATCTTATTGAAATTCAACAGTTTACGATTTCCAAAGATGCTTTTTTGTTTTGGACACGGTACAAAGACCAACAACAACGAACGGGTACTATCTTTGACCCTTTGCCCGCTGCATTGACGGGTAATGTCGTTAATACTGATGATTCAAAAGACATTGCCTTGGGCTTTTTTGAGGTTTCAGGAGTATCTCGTAAGCGGATTGAACCGAATGGTTATACAAGAGGAAAATTAGCATTTAACTTTAATAGTCCTTTGTACATCAAAGAAGGAGATTGTCAACTTGCTTATCCATTTGCAATCCATGCTTCTGATTATCCGTTAGAATGGTAAGTTTGGTAGATTGGTAGACTAGTTATTGGTAGATTGGTCATTGGAAAAATGTTACTGAATAATAACCGAAAACCAATTACTAATAAACCAGTAACCAATAAACCAATCTACCAGTAACCAATAACTACTTTCAAAAACAATGAAAAAAATAAAATATTTCTATCCAATTTTACTGTTCTTCATCATGTCCTGTGAAGACTCAAAGCGAATTATACCATTCAGTAAAATGCTTATTACTGTTACTGACGCTTATGCTATGAATACCACCACATCAGAAATAAGTATTGTAACATCGCAAAATCCTATTTTTTTAGACGAAGTTGGAGTAATATGGTCCACTAAAAGTAATACGCTGTCTTCCGACAACCGATTATCCTCTAAAAGTATCAATAATATACGGGCTTATACCTTCAAATTAGACAACTTAACGCCTGGTACAACCTATTATTTACGAGCTTATTATATCAATCAAGGAGTTACTTTCTTCGATTCTGATGAAGTAGCTTTCACCCAAAACTATGACAATACTTGGACACATTTACCTTCGCCCGTAGTAGAAATCGGCAGTTATGTGCTTCCAAGCGACGGTACTATTTTTGGGGATAATTTTGAAAATGTTTTTTATGCAGTTGATAAAACTACCAATCTGTCCAAGAAAATTTACTTTTCGCCACGTTCTGATAAATGGGTGATACCGTACTTTGACCCCAGATTTTCAAGAGATATACCTGTTCCTATGCGTTTTGAACCTTTCACCGCTGACTTTCTGTTGGACACTGATAATCTTAAACTCATCGGTGGAGGTTATAATAAAGAATTTAATGGAAATAGGTTTTTTCTTAAGGATTTCAAAATAGCTGGATTTACCAATTTTGGGGCACCCTCCTACCCTGGGGCAAATGCTTCTACAAGTACCTTTGGCATTGGTACGTACCCGTATGTCTTAGAAAATACCAGCAAAGGAAAACTCTGGCGTTTTAACATAAAGAGGTCAGAATGGAATGAAGTGGGTACAGTCCCAGTGGCAAAAGAAGCCAAATTTGTTAGTTTTAGCATAGGTAATAGAGCCTTTACTTTACCTGAATATAATGATTGGAATGATAATTTAGATGGTTTTTACGAATACATACCCAGCACTAATCAATGGAAACCTATGGCGGCTTTCAAAGGTGAAAATCGTAGAAAAGGGTTGGCTTTTGTCTATGATGGAAAACTCTATTACGGAGCTGGACAATCGACCAAAACCTTCAAAGGCTTACGAGATATTTGGGAATATAACCCAACAACTAATACTTGGAGACAATTTGCTACTTACCCTGGTTTAGGAACACTGAATTTGGTTACACTTTTAGTTAATAATACCCTTTACGTCGGTTTTGGGCAACAAGTAATTACGAGTGCAAACGGTGGAGAAGGCTTTTCACACGTAACAGATTTTTGGAAATTTACGATTCGATAGAGGTCGATATAACAATGAAGCTATTTAAACTTATTCCTTTCGTTGTAAATGGTTTCATTTTAAACCTACCCGTCCAAAATTTATTCACAATAGCTGTGCTATTCTTCGTAAATTTTGAACGGGTAAATTCAAAATAAATTCAATTTGCATCGGGCGACGATTCGCTCAAAACGAAAGGTTTAAACAGCTTCAATTAAAAAATAATGAAAAAGATAAAACATTTCCTTCCGATTTTACTGGTGTTTCTGATGTCTTGCGGAGATTCTGAGGTAACACCATACAGCAAATTGCTCGTTTCTATCGTTTCTTCTTATGCTTCGAGTAATACTGCGGCAGAAGTTACGGTGGTTACCTCTCAAAACCCCCTTAATATAAACGAGATTGGCGTAGTGTGGGCAACTAAAACGAACCCCACCACTGCCGACAACCGAGAGTCAACGGGTGGAATCAATAATTTACTGAGCTATACCTTAAAATTGGCTAACGTAACACAAGGAACTACTTATTATTTGCGGGCTTACTATGTCTCTCAGGGAGTTACAACGTACAGTTCAGATGAAGTAGTTTTTACCCAAAATTATGACCCTAACTGGTCGTCTGTGCCTTCGCCTGTGATACCTCCAGGTAATTATGTGCTTTCGAGTGGGGGTATTTTTTCGGGTAGTGGTGGCGGAATTGTCTATTATTCAGTAAATAAAGCAACCAATATTGCTAAAAGTATATTTTTCTATCCATTCGAAGACCAATGGGGGCTACGGTATTATAATTCCGATGTTTCCCAAGAATTCCCTATGCGTTTTGAGCCGTTTAATGCTAAATATATTATAAAAACCCCCGATAAAACTATATTTGCAACCCTAAGAGGAGGGGGTTATTTTAAGCAAGCCGATGGCAAAAAGTTTTTCCTCAAAGATTTCAGAATTGAAAATGTTGATGGTTATACGTTCAGCCCCTCTTACCCAGGTACAGAAGCCGTTACCAGTAGTTTTGGTATTGAAGGAAACGGTTATATCTTAGAAAATACCAGTAAAGGAAAACTATGGCGTTTTAGTTTAGCCAAAAACGATTGGACTGCTGTAAATACAGTTCCAATAGCAAAAGAAGCCAAATTTGTCAGTTTTGATATTGGTGAAAGAGCCTTCATTTTGCCCGAATCCAACGACTGGAACGATAATTTGGATAACTTTTATGAATACCTACCCAACACCAACGAATGGAAACCGATGGCAACTTTCAAAGGCGAAAACCGTAGAAGAGGCGTATCTTTTGTGTATAACGGAAAACTGTATTACGGTGCAGGGCAATCAACCAAAACCCTCAAAGGCTTGCGAGATATTTGGGAATACAACCCCACGACCAATACTTGGAGACCTTTTGCCACTTACCCTGGCACAGGAACGCTCAATTTGGTTACGCTTGTGATTAATAATATCCTTTACATTGGCTTTGGGCAACAAGTTATCCCCAATGACAATAGAGGAGAAGGCTTTACGGATGTGTCGGATTTTTGGCGATATACGATTCGGTAGTGAGGGTTTTGATTTTTAGAGAAAAAGCCGTTTCAGATTTGCTGAGACGGCTTTTTTGTGTTTTGAGTATTATAAACTATAAATGGCATTGGTCAGTATGTCACTGCTTGCGTGAGGTTGAGTGTATGACCGTGGCACGCTTGGAATTTTGAGAGGTTTTACCGAAAAATAAAAAAGTTTCCTTCCTTGTCAGGCAAGCCCTCGTCGCCCCTCGGCTGAGTGTCCCCATCATCTGTCGTGCGAAAGCAACGTTCCGAATATGCTAATGTCTGATTATCAAGTAGTGATTATTTATTTAGACACTAAAATCTGTTCGGGACGTTTCTTTCGCACGATGGTACGGTGGGGACACCGACCACGGGAGTAATTTCAATCCAAAAGTTCAATTCGAGTTAATTGTGCAGGGTAACCATCTGTTTGTGGGATTTGCCCTCCTGTATTTGTTGGAATGTCAAGATAAATTAACTTACAATCAAATTTCACTTTTTGTGGGCTACTTAGATTTATAATTTTATCTGGCATATTGCAAATTGAAAAAACTGATCCGTAATATTTGAATAAGGGAAGCTGTTTATCTGAAATATTAAAAGTTGAATCTGGTATAATATTGTAGAAAACAGAATTACCTTTTGAATCAGTAAAATAACTTTTCAATTTCCCCGTAATATTTTTTAATTCAATTGGAGTGTTGCACGGACTATTTTTACAGCAACTTGGCAAATTCTCAAACACTTTTTGTTCAATTACTGCTGGCTCACTGACTTGCTGTTTACATGAAAAACAAATCACAAGCCCCCAAAAAGAAGCTACTAATATTAGTTTATTTTTCATGGCTATTTATGGTTTATAATGATTCTTTTTTTCTCAACGTTACCCTCTTTATCTATCAAATGCAAATAGTACAAGCCATTTTTGAGGTCTTGGGTATTTATTTTTTTACTATTCAAATCAAATACCTCTTTAATAAGAATACCTTTCTCGGAAAACAATTGTATTTTATCTAAATCAACAGATTCTCTCAACTCTTCTAAACTAATATTACTTTCTGGTTGAAGATTAATAATATCATCCGCAGGATTTGGATATGTATCATAAGATATTCGGGCACCCGAAGGCGAAAAAACGAAAGGCACTCCCCATTGAGAGAAGCTACAAGAGTTTTGAGCATAGACATTAAATGTAAAACTTGAAGCAGAATTGATACTGAATGTTGCTCTGTTATTGTTAATTTTTGTAACAGTAACGGAGCTATTCGACGAAGAGAATGTAGAACTCGTAACTGGCAGAGTAGGGTCAATTGGTATATCTACCGTTTTTGTAAAACTATTTACAAAAACAGGAGTACTTATAATATTATTACCATTAAGTTTTAATGTAAAATTATTAGAATAGGCGGGTTTTGCTATATTGTTATTTAAACAGCTTCCATTATTACTCAGATAAGTATTTATTTCGTTTACTGACTGCTGAATGAAGTAAGGTTGCTTTCCTAACAATGGACACATAATTGTTGCATTTGATGCAGTACAAGTTAAATCTGATGCCCCAAGTGTATGACATATTTCATGAAATGCTATTCTCCACGCATCAGTGTATGATAATATTTGGCTATTATCTAATCTTCTTATTGTACTTAAAGAAGTTGCAAGTGAAGGGGTACTACAGATTGTGCTTGTATTTGCTTGACCATATTGGTTTTGAGTGAAGTTACTTTGAGTAAAACCTAACGCTCTTCCAGATAATAGATGCGAGACATTTCTGATAATATTAGATGTAAAAATTTGCCCTTGATTTACTTTATTTGTAAACTCAGACAAAACGCCACTACCATCAGTTCCCGTATAAGTAAATGGATCATTAGAATTTGTATAAGTTACTAAGCCAGAAAGTTGCAAGCGTAAACCAACAGGTGGAATACCGTAAGTACTTTGATTATTATTAAGGAGAATAAACTCCATTTTATTAATCATATCATAAATTTTATCATTCAATCCAGATATTCCTGCTTGTCCATTCATTGAAGATTCATAAAGGAAATACTCGTAATCTGTAGCAATAGCTACCTTGACATACTTACAAGCTGGTACAAATGTCGCTGTTCGTGAACTTGAATTTGTTTGGTTAGTTTTACCCGTTGAGTTTTTTTCATTTCCACAAATAGAATTACCAAGAGAAGATATTTCATCATCAGCATTGCTTAAAACAAGTCGTTTTGTGGTAGTAGTAAAGTTAGATTCTTTTATTCCATTATCAGACAAATGGCTTATTGAAAAAGTGCCTTTCTCAGTTTTAAACATTCCTGAGAGCCTATTATCCGAAATCACTAACCTCAAAAAGTTTTTGGGATTATCACCCACATATCCTGCATAAGTAACTATCTCTTTTTGTTTTTTCTCTTTAACTTCTCCATTTTCGAGATAAACAAAATCATCCGCAAGAATATCATTCTCAAATAAATTTAGGTCTAAACTCTCTACACCAATGGTCAATTTGATTTTTTGAGGTTGAGTTCCATTTCCTTGACTTTTGCGAAGAGCATTTTTAATATCCGATGGTTTAATTTGAAAAGTTTGATACGATTTGAATTTTTCCTTTAATATTTTTTGTTCATCATCATTTGGAGAATCTTTCTCTCCTTTAAAATTATTTTGAGCATTAGTAACACTATGAACAAGTAAAATTAGAGTAAGCAAAAACAAAGCTTTTGCGAAGGGCGGGATAAATTGAGATGTTTTCATTGTTTTTTTTCGTTTATGTTTTTTGAATAAATAACTCACACACAACATAGTAAAACAACCCAATTGTTTAATATTTTCAACGTTTATTTTATTAGTTTATAAAATATATTTTTACCATTGGAAAATAAATTTTAAAAGCAGAAGAGATTTAGTTGCAATTGTGATTTCAAATGAACCTACCTATGTTCCAAAATCATCTCCTCAAAAAATAAATCCCCACTACGCAAATACACTGCGTACACCATTTCTAACTTTACACCATCAAAAAACAACAAACAAAAAATGAACAATTTAGAAACTGAAACATCCGAAATTATCGTGCAGGAAGACTTGCAACGTTTGGGTGTAAACAATACCGAAGCCTTAGCCAAATTCGCAAGAGTGGCTAATGGCTTGATTAACAATGGCGTATATCCCAAAACACAAGTATTATTGATGTTCGCTCAGTTGATTGATTCGCCCAAGAAATTTTCTTTCTCCAAAAATAAATTGACCAATTTAGCCTTGTATGTCAAGAACTTGAAGGAAATCGGTCAGGAAATCGTTTTGTCGGATTATGGAAAAACTTTGCTTGAAGCGGAGGCTAATAAACCCAAATTTGAAATCGAGAAAATTGGTCGCCAACACGATGCTGATTTTGATTTGCGTGAGCATGCCGTGCCGTATAAAATCTATGGGGCAAATTACATCGAACAAGGGGCATTAGACCAAATGGATACTGCCATGAAGTTACCAATTTCGGTGGCAGGTGCTTTGATGCCCGATGCTCATCAAGGCTACGGTTTACCGATTGGGGGCGTTTTGGCTACGACTGCCGACACGATTATTCCCTTCGCCGTGGGCGTGGATATTGCCTGTCGTATGTGTATGAGCGTGTTCGATTTGCCCGCTTCGATGATTGAGAAGGAGGATAAATTATTAAAGAAAGTTTTATCAGAAAATACCTTCTTCGGAATCGGCTCAGAATCTGGACGAAAGTTTGATGATACGCTTTTTGACCGCCCTGAGTGGAATTCTTTGAAAATTATCAAGGATTTGCGAGACAAAGCCTATCGACAGTTGGGAACATCTGGCACGGGAAATCACTTCGTGGAATGGGGTGTTTTGGAGGTCTTGGCGGAGGATAATTTGATGAATCTTCGTAAAGGTTCGTACTTGACGTTACTTTCACATTCAGGTTCAAGAGGTTTTGGCGGAAATATCGCCGACCATTATTCTAAAATTGCCATGAATAAAACTCGCCTTCCGAAAGAGGCAAAGCATTTGGCATGGTTGGATATGAATACCGACGAAGGGCAAGAATATTGGTTAGCGATGAATTTAGCGGGAGATTACGCCTCGGCAAATCATCACGAAATTCATAATAAAATTGCTCGTGCTTTGAACCAAACGCCAATCAAAGTCATTGAAAATCACCACAATTTTGCTTGGAAAGAGCAATTGGCGGATGGTACGGAAGTGATGGTGCATCGTAAAGGTGCAACGCCCGCAGGTGCAAATGACTTAGGAATTATCCCCGCTTCGATGACCCAACCAGGTTTTGTGATTCGTGGAAAGGGCGTGGATGCGGGTATCAATTCAGCCTCGCACGGGGCAGGGCGTAAGATGTCGAGAACCAAAGCAAAAGGCTCAATCACGAAAGATGATTTGAAGGAGGCTTTGAAAAAAGCGGGCGTACAACTCATCGGGGCAGATTTGGACGAAGCCCCACAGGCTTACAAAGACGTAAACAAAGTCATGGAAGCCCAAGCGGATTTGGTTTATGTATTGGCAAAATTCTCTCCTAAGATTGTCAGAATGGCAGACGGGAAGGAAAAAGCGGAAGATTAGAGTGGAGCTGAACTTCAAACCTTATAGATTTTCAAAATCTATAAGGTTTAATACACTCTTTAATGAGATACAATATCTAATCAAAAAATTACCTAATTTCTATTTTATTCCAATATTTCAAAGATTCCCTACCATCTGGATAAACCAATTGAGCTTCGTAAAATCCTGATTCTGTGGACTTTGGGATGGTGTATTGGAAATAAATGACACTACAAAACACTCTTGGTAACCAGACGATAATCTTCTTAGACGGCACTTCTAATTCCTTAAAATCTCTCGTAAGTTTCAAAGATGGTGCTTCTATCTTATCAAGATTTTCCTGACTAATTGGAACACTATAACAGGACATAAAAGCACCTAATGGTAATATTGAAAATGTTTCTCCTTGATTAAATTGTTCTTTTTTTACAGAAGGATATATTCCTGATAAATCATCATTAACTCTTCTGAAAGCCACAATAGCCGCAAAACTGTTTGTTTCACTAATGTCAATGAGATTTTTCATAATATGTTTTGTACCCTCAAATACTTCAATAATATATCCATTTGGCTGTACAGATTGGGGTATTTCTATGGATAAGGTATTAGCATCTTTCACTTTTGCATTTATCGAAATTGGCGATTTTAAATAATCATTGTAAAGTGTGATACTGTAAGGCTTTGAAGGAAGAAAAATTCCTCCTTTCAATTCAAATCCAGTATTTGTTTTCTTATAACCTCTCTCAACTACAGGAGTATCACTAAAAATTTGAAAGTCATCTTTTAAAATTTGTCTCTCTCCATTGTTTACCAATTCCACGGAAAATTTCTGATTATCAAATGGATAAAATTTTCTCATGTTGAATGAACCAAACTCATTCCAAAAAGAATGATTCAAAAATGTAGTGTCGATTAAATTCGTGGTTTTACTTCTCAATAACAAAAAAGAACTTTGTGGTGCAAAAGGTACATTTGGGTAAGTCCCTTGAAAAGTAGTCGAGCGTAATGTAAAGTAATTACTGAAATCTTGTCCTATCGAATCACTAAGGGTAATTGTAGTAGCGAGTTTTTTATTAGTTTGATTTATATAGATTTTGTAATTATCTCTTGTTTCACCATTTAAAATACCAATATCCACGGGGGCTATTCCTTGATAATTTAATTCAATTGACTGCTTTTCAGGAATGGTAATATTTGGAGTATATTTTGGTTGGTCAGCACTACCATTATAATAAAAAGAAGTATTTACCCCTAAGTTAAAATTAACCGTAACAGATTTTGAAGAATAAGATTCTGGAAGTGTTATCTGAATAATACCTAATTCACGATTAATACTAACGCTACTTGAACCTTCTACGGTAATACTTTTCAAATAGGTATTTGTGTATAAATTATCAGTAACTAAAACAGGAAGCATTACTTCCTTAGAACGACAAGCCCAAACAAAACAAAAACTCAAAAGGACAAAGGATAGAATATATTTTTTCATAACATGAGAAACAGTTTTTTTAGAATCCACTGCTGATAATATAGACGTAAACCGAGCGTAAATAGTTGTATGGGATTATGATTTTTTTTGAGAAGAATATGAATAGAAAATTAGGAGTATTTTCATAAAATATTCCACTCACTCATTTATCCCTCCTCCTTCATTATCGTTGCGTATTTTTCATTATTTTTGTTTTTGTTTTAGAATTAAAATTCCTTGCTATGGCTTACTTGGCTCAATATTCTCCTGTACTTACTGCCGAGACTGCGGCTCATTTACTCAGACGTGCCACGGCAGGACCTACCAAAGCGGAAATTGCCGCCTTCACAGGAAAAACAGCCCTCCAAGCCTACACAGATTTGTTCAATAACATCAATTATAACCCCTCCCCTCCTATCGTTTTAAAAGAAACTTCAACTTATTATCAACAACCTTTCGTAACAGGTCCTTTTCGTGGGGAAAATAATTTTGATTGGAGTTCTTATGTGAAATACTGGTGGCACGCCCAATTAATCAGGCAAGATACACCTCCGAGTTTATTAGAAAAATTGGCAGTTTTTTGGCAAAACCATTTCGTTACGACTCGTGAAATGGTGAGTGATTATCGCTACGTTTGGCGGTACTTAGACACTATCCGTCAGAACTCTTTGGGTAACTTCAAAACCTTCGTCAAAGCCATTACCAAAGACCCTGCAATGTTATTGTATCTCAATGGAAATGAGAACGTTAAAAATAGTCCCAACGAAAACTATGCCCGTGAATTACAGGAACTTTTTACGGTTGGAGAAAAAGATTTTGCGGGTAATCTGAACTATACCGAAGATGATGTCAAAGCCGCCGCTCGTGTACTAACAGGTTGGTATTATACTAATCATTGGTATGAAGGCTCAACAACGTTTGGGTCAGCTTTTGACCTTAATAAACATGACATTACGAACAAAACATTTTCCGCAAAATATAGCAATACCACCATCACAGGCGTAAATAATACCACGGCAGGTGATACAGAATTGAATGCCTTAGTAGATATGCTAATGGCACATCCCGAAGCCTCAAAATTCATTTGTCGTAAACTCTATAAATGGTACGTCAATCCAACTGTCACACAAGATATTGAGACGAATGTCATTATTCCATTAGCTGATTTTTTCAAGAGTCCTGCCAATAATTTTGCCATCGAGCCAGTCTTGCAAAAACTCTTGACGAGTGATATTTTTTATGATGTAGATAATATTGGTGCAATCATCAAATCGCCCTTAGAATTTATTGGCGGGTCACTTCGACACTTTGGTTTCCAAGTACCAAATATGGCAACAGAAACAGTGGCTTTTCGTAAATATTTTAGTCATTTAGACTGGCAAATGTACACCATGCAAATGAGTTTGATTGACCAGCCTTCGGTTTTTGGATGGGAACCTTACTACCAAAATGCCCTCTCACGAGCTTGGATTGCGTCCAGTACCATTGCCCTTCGGAATAGTTATTGCGACCAATATATTTGGGGATGGGCGGATGTGCCAGTTCCTTATAAACTACAAATCAACGTTGTGGAGTGGGCAAAATCATTACAACCTAATTTTTTGGATACAACGCTATCGCCAGCCATCACAACTGATGCCATATTAGAAGCATTTTCTGAAAAAATGTTTGTCACACCACTTTTTCAAACTCAAAAAGATTTCTTGATTGATACCATTATGATGCAAGGAATTCCGAGAAGTTCTTGGATTTTTGAGTGGAATGCATTTAGGACGGTTTCTAATACACCATCTGACCCAACTTATACTAATAAATTTAATGCAATACGCTGGCGTTTAGAACCCTTAATGAGATTTTTACTCAAAATGGCTGAATATCATATGTTTTAATTTGGCTGTTGGCTTTTGGCTATCAGCTTTTAGCTATTTTGTCTATTCTTAAATAAAAACGGAATTAAAACCTTGAGTCGCAAGACCCCTTTCAAGGGTTCAAAACCCTTGAAAGGGGTAATTTAGAATATGAAAATAGCTGTGCGACTTAATCCAAATAAAAATAATTTCTCAACAAAATAAGTCCAAAGTTGATTGCTGATAGCCGATTGCTGACAGCCAACAGCCGATAGTCAAACATGAACCGTAGAAATTTTCTTGCTGCCTCCTCTTCTTTTCTTTTACCCATGACCCTAAACGGCATGGGCATAAAAGCTTATAACGAAAACTCGGCTTTGGTACAGTCATTACGCCATACTGCCGCAGCCAATACTGATAGAATTTTGGTCATGATTAATATGATTGGAGGCAATGATGGACTCAATACAGTTATTCCTCTCGACCAATATTCCGCCTACAATTCTCTCAGAAGCAATATTGCTATTCCAGAAACCAGTGTTTTAGGATTAACAGGAATGCCCGAAACGGGGCTTCATCCAGCCATGACGGGCTTACAGAATATGTACAACGATGGCAAACTTGCCATCATTCATTCAGTAGGTTATCCCAATGCCAACCAGTCGCATTTTAGGTCGGCGGATATATGGATGTCGGGTGTGGACTCTAACCAATATGCCTCCACAGGTTGGATGGGGCGGTATCTGGGCAATCGTTATACAGGTTATCCTACGGGCTATCCAAATACTACGATGGAAGACCCAGTAGCCTTACAAATTGGGTATTTAGCTACCCCAACTTTACAGGGGGCTTCGCAATCTATGGCAGTTACGATTGATAATCCAGAAAGTTTTTATCGCCTGATTGGTGCAGGTGGTAGCACCCCACCATCGGACATTCCACCAAATCAAATCGGAGGGCAGATTTCTTACATTCGTCAGCAACAGGCTTTGGCAATCGGCTATGCCTCAGAAATAAAAGCAGCGGCAGATTTAGGCGTAAACATGGCGAGTTATCCATTGCCGTCTGCAAGAAACGATTTGGCAGACCAACTCAAAATTGTAGCAAGGTTGATTCACGGAGGACTCAAAACCAAGATTTTCTTCGTAACCCAATACGGATACGATACCCACTCTACGCAAGTGGACGTAAACGACACACGCACAGGAACTCATGCAGATTTATTGGGAAAATTATCAGCCGCAATTACCGTTTTTCAACAAGATTTACAACTACAAGGCACGGCGGATAAAGTAATCGGAATGACCTTCTCAGAATTTGGCAGGAGAGCCACTTCCAATGCTTCGAGAGGCTCAGACCATGGTGTGGCAGCTCCGATGTTTGTTTTTGGGAATAATTTGAAGAAAAGGGTCATCGGAATGAACCCAAATTTGACGACAGAACTCCTCCCCGAAAACCCACAACCGTGGGAAACTGGGCGAGATATTAAAATGCAAATAGACTTCCGAAGGGTTTATACCGACATTCTTAATGATTGGTTCGGTACGGCAAAAACAACGACTAATTCATTATTATTCAGAAATTTCAATACCATTTCTTTATTTTCGGATTTTGTAGAAACCGTTGGCAATGGCAACTGGAATAACCGAGACGTTTGGTCGGTTGGGCGAAAACCTTTGGCTTCTGAATATGTTAAAATTAATGCAGGACATACCGTAACCGTTGGGCAGGATATTACGGTAAAAAACATAAGATTAGAAGGAAATTTGAATTTTACTGGAAATTATAAGGTTAATACAATGGGTTAAATTTAGCAACTATTAAGTTTCAAAGACTTGATTACCAATATCTTATGATTCAAAAACAACATAATTGCAACGGCAAACTGTCTAAATTAAAACGAGTACGTACCACTAATTATTTTTACTGAATACATTTAATGAAAATTCCTTTTCTGAGCCTCAAAGCTACTAATCAAATTTACGAAAAACAGATTTCTGAAATTGTTGTCCAAACAATCAACTCTGGTTGGTACATTCTTGGTGAACGATTACAGTCGTTTGAATCAGCATTTGCTCAATATTGTGGTGTAAAACATTGTATCGGTGTTGCCAACGGTTTGGATGCCCTGGTATTATTATTGAAAGCCTCAGATTTTCCTGCAAATTCCGAGGTTATTGTCCCTGCCAATTCTTTTATTGCTACAATTTTGGCAGTGTCCAATGCCAACCTCTCCCCTATCCTTGTTGAGCCTTTTTTGGATAATTATCTAATTGATTATCAAGCCATTGAAAAAGCGATTACTCCCAAAACAAAAGCGATTTTAGTAACTCACCTCTACGGAAAATGCTGTGATATGGGCAAAATAAATACCATTGTTCAAAAGTATCAACTCAAAGTTTTTGAAGATGCCGCCCAAGCACACGGGGCTACGTATATGGGTATGAAAGCGGGCAATTTATCTGACGGTGCAGGGTTTAGTTTTTATCCTTCCAAAAACCTTGGAGCAATGGGTGATGCGGGAGCAATCACAACAAATGATGATGCCTTAGCCGAACGCATAAAAGCCCTACGAAACTATGGCTCACAGCAAAAATATGTATTTGATTATCAAGGATTTAATAGTCGTTTAGATGACATTCAGGCAGCTATTTTGAGCATCAAATTACCCCATCTTGATACAGAAAATCAATACCGTAGAAGTATTGCCAAACGATATTTATCAGAAATAAATAACCCAAAAATCACCCTCCCTCCTACTGACTCAGTTGATGAAGATTCTTGGCATTTGTTTGTAGTTCGGGTATCAGAAAGAGATAGTTTCAGAGCTTTTTTGAATGAAAAAGGCATTGGAACAGATATTCATTATCCTGTACCTCCACATCAACAATTAGCCTATAAAGAATTTTCTCATCTCTCACTCCCAATTACCGAAAAAATCCATCGTGAAATAGTAAGTTTGCCCCTCAATACAGCCCTGACTGATGAAGAAGTTGCATATATTATTGATTCCATAAATAAATATTGAGCCTTCAACATAATTTGTCTCCATGAGCAAAAAGAGGATTAGCGTTTATTTTTGTACCTTTGTTGTAAACTCAAATTTGGATTAAGTAATGTTTGAAAATTTAAGCAGTAAAATCACCACCGCAATGCGTACCCTCAAAGGAAAGGGGCGTATCACCGATGTAAACGTAGCGAGCACCGTCAAGGAAATCCGTAAGGCTTTGATGGATGCCGATGTAAACTATAAAGTTGCCAAAGAAATCACTGACCGCATCAAGGAAGAGGCGATGGGACAAAAAATCCTGATTGCCGTTGACCCTGGACAAATGTTGGTAAAAATTGTTCACGAAGAACTCGTGAAATTGATGGGTTCGTCGGTGCAAGCGATTAATTTGAAACCCGACCCAGCCATTATTTTGATTGCGGGTTTGCAAGGTTCTGGAAAAACTACGTTCTCTGGAAAATTAGCCCAATACCTCAAAAAAGGTGGTCGTAATGTGCTTTTGGTAGCCTGTGATATTTACCGTCCTGCGGCAATTGACCAGTTGAAAGTCCTTGGAGAGCAAGTAGGCGTAGATGTTTACGCTGAACCCGAAAATAAAAATGCCGTTGAAATTGCTCAAAATGCCCTTTCTTACGGGCGTAAAATGGGTAAGCGTGTCATCATCGTAGATACTGCGGGACGTTTGGCGGTTGATGAGATGATGATGAATGAAATTGCGGCAGTAAAAGATGCTATCAAACCTTCTGAGATACTTTTTGTAGTGGATTCGATGACGGGGCAAGATGCAGTAAATACCGCAAAAACCTTCAACGAACGCTTGAATTTTGATGGGGTTGTCCTCACAAAATTAGACGGTGATGCTCGTGGTGGTGCAGCCCTTTCGATTCGTCATATCGTGGATAAACCGATTAAGTTTATCTCGACGGGTGAGAAAATGGATGCTCTCGACCAGTTTTATCCAGACCGTATGGCGAGCCGTATTTTGGGTATGGGTGACGTGTTGAGTTTGGTAGAAAGAGCTCAAATGGCATTTGACGAAGAAGAATCTGAACGTATCAATAAAAAAATTCGTCAGAATCAGTTTACGTTTGAAGAATTCTATTCGCAGTTGCAACAAATCAAAAAAATGGGTCCTTTGAAGGATTTGATGGGAATGGTACCTGGGATGTCGGAGGCTGTGAAGGATGTGGACGTACCAGACGATGCTTTCAAAAATATCGAAGCCATTATTCAGTCCATGACTCCCAAGGAACGCCAAAAACCAGAGATTTTGGATATGTCTCGCAAGAAAAGAATTGCGGCAGGTTCAGGAACAAACGTAACAGAATTGAACAATCTTTTGAAGCAATTTGAGGGTATGAAAAAGATGATGAAGATGATGAATAATGTGCAAGATGGCAAAATGAAAATGCCAAATATGAAGAATATGATGAGACGATAAGTAAGAGAATATAATCCTGAAAAATCCCTATTCGATGATTTGAATAGGGATTTTTTTTGAAACAGTGATGATATTAATTCAAACAACAATACGTATTCATTAAAAAAAATGGGAATCATAGTATCATGGACTGTTATCGACTTAACAACTTATCGACTTAAAACTTAACGACTTCTTCCTTTCGTCTTTCTTTTCATAGGTTTCGTCTCATTCTCGGAAAAAAGTAAAATACAAACGTTAATTTTAAGATTATAAGTCTCCACCAAAAGATTTTAATTGAGAAGTTTAAAGAGGTTTCACAGCAAAGCCATTCCAAATTTTGGAATGGCTTTCTTTTTGGAACTAACTTTTTGAAAAACTGTTAGCTTATCAAGTAGATTCAAACAATAAAACTATTCAGAAAATGGAAAAAATAACAGCAATGTACACTGCCGAAGCTACCAACACAGGCGGGCGTAAAGGTCACGTAAAATCATCGGATGGGATTTTGGATTTTGATGTTTCGATGCCAGCCGCATTGGGAGGTCACGGTGGAAAAACAAATCCAGAGCAATTATTTGCCGCAGGCTATGCCGCCTGTTTTAACGGGGCAGTGGGTGCAGTTGCCCAAGGACGTAATATTGCGGATGCAGCAATCACCGCAAAAGTTGGTATTGGTAAAGATTCAACGGGAGGTTTTGCCTTGACCGTTGAACTCCACGGAGCATTCCCAAACCTTTCCTCAGAAGAAGCTATGCACGTCATGGAAGATGCACATCAGGCGTGTCCGTATTCAAAAGCTACACGGGGGAATATTGAGGTTTTATTGTCAGTGAATTAAGTAAAATATCAAACGAAAAAGCAATCAGAACAGCATTCTGATTGCTTTTTCGTTTAAAATTAATCTATTAAAATTACTCATCAATCGCCTTCCGCATCTTAATATTCAACACCTCCACCAACAACGAGAAGGCAATCGCAAAGTACAAATATCCCTTCGGAACAGCCCCTACGTGTGAGCCTAAGATAGACACGTTAGCATCGTGGGCAGCCTCGGCAATGAGCATAAAGCCAATCATTATCAAAAACGCCATACCTAACATTTGGATTGAAGGGTGTTTATTGACGAACTCGCCAACTGGTCCAGAGAAGCCCATCATAATCACAATCGAAATTACTACGGCAGCAATCATAATTGGTAAAACTTGGGTCAAACCAATGGCAGTCAAGATAGAATCAATCGAGAAAACAATGTTGATTAAAGCAATCTGAATCACTACGCCTGTTAATTTATCTGAGGCTGTTTGTTTAGGTTTTTCCTCGGTATTTTTAGGATGAGGTTCTAATTTTTCGTGAATCTCAGATGTTGCTTTGTATAATAAAAATAGCCCTCCAACGAACAGAATCAAACTTTGCCCAGAGATTCCTGCATGAAACCAACCCCAATCAATATGCGTAAATGGTTGTTGTAGAGAGATAATAAATGACAATCCAAACAGTAAAATTATCCTGAAAACCATCGCCAAAAGCATACCGATATTACGGGCTTTAGGTTGGTCACGTTTAGCTAATTTATTGGCGGCGATTGAGATAAAAATGATGTTGTCGATGCCTAATACAATTTCGAGAAAAGTAAGGGTGATTAAACTAACGATACCGTCAGCGGATAGTAATGCTTGAAAATCCATAAAATTTTGGTTTAATGTTTCTGCAAAATTATTCAGTTTAATCCACATTCAAAACTCTAAACTTAATGAAAGGTATTTTTACTTGTGAAATCTTTGGGATTAGGGGTTAAAGGGGTTGGGGATTAGGGGGAGTAATTGGGGGTTGAGGGGATTGGAGATTTGAGTGTAGGGAATTGAGGATTATTGGGTGTCACTCCCAAACGTAAATACAGTTACTTCCAAATGTAAATTTTAGATAGGATACAGAGTAGTTTTACGTTAATTATAAGCCTTCCATTTCTTCATAAAACGATTTAAGAGAGTTTTTCGTGGTTTTTTAAGGGTAAAAACTCATAGACAATTTCAGGGTTAAAACCATAGGTTTTTTCTAAATGTGAATTTTCTCTATGGTTTTATGGTTGAATCATAATTTTAATAAAATGGCTCAAAATAATCAGAATAGACTATTTTAGTAAAACCTTTTGTAATTATGCTTGAATTTTAAAGAATAGTATCTTTTAATTCTCTAATAATTATAAAACTTCACATTTGGACTTTCTTATAAAATGATTAAAATAAGGCACATTTCAACAAAGAAGCCATTTCTCAAAATTATCCTTTTACATTTGGGACTATCCTTTAATGATTTGGGAAATCGGTTCTGAAAATAAAAATATTTACACAAATTTTAAATTACCCAATTCCCTTATCCCCCAATTACCCAATCCCTAATTACCTAATCCCCATTTGCATCACAAACATTTTTCGACTAAATTTATAACATACAATCAAGCATTCTAAAACCATAAACCTATGCTGAGTCGAGTTGCCAATTCCATATACTGGATGAATCGGTACATTGAACGTGCCGACAATTACGCCCGCTTTATTTCGGTAAATTTCAACCTTGCCTTAGACTTACCACCCAACGTTCCCGAACAATGGAAACCACTTATCATTGCCACGGCGGATAATTATATTTTTGAGCAATGTTATGATGCACCGACTCGTGAAAATGTCTTGTATTTCATGACTTTCGACAACCGAAATCCCAATTCGATTTTGTCATGCCTATACGAAGCCCGTGAGAATGCCCGTACTATCCGTGAAAGTATTTCTCGGGAGATGTGGGAATATGTCAATCAAATTTATTGGACAGTCAAAGAAGCAGATTCTGACAGTAAAACGTGGGAATTAGCTCGGTATCAAGGCTTTTTGGATAATATTAAGTCGGGCAGTCAGTTGTTTTATGGTATTGTAGATTCTACTATCACAAGGGGCGAAGCATGGCATTTTGGGCGTTTAGGAAGGCTTTTGGAACGGGCTGACAAAACAACAAGGTTTTTGGATGTAAAATATTTTACGCTCCTACCTGAAATTGATGCCGTTGGTTCGCCCTTGGATTTATTGCTTTGGTCGGCGGTTTTGAAGTCCGTAAGTGCCTATAATATGTTCCGTCAGCAATACCAAATTGTCAATCCAACTGCCATTACGGATTTTTTGTTATTGGATAAAAAATTCCCTCGCTCAGTGATGTATTGCATCCGTCAGGCGGAATTGTCTTTGTATGAAATATCAGGAACAGCAATCACTAACTCTTATTCAAATCCTGCAGAAAAGGCTTTGAGTAAATTGCGTTCAGAAGTAGAATTTTCGGAAGTAAAAGAGATTTTTGAAATAGGCTTACATCAATATTTAGATGAATTTCAACAGAAAAATAATGGTGTCGGAGCGGCAATTTTCAAAACTTATTTCGATTTAAAACCAGTTATTCAAGAACAAACACAAAATGTTGTGGTGAATCAGTGAGGAGTTGGTATTTTTGTGTGATATACAGTTTTTTTCTGTAGCTCGAAGTGGCACTTCGAGAGTTGGAGTAAGTTCTCGAAGTGCCACTTCGAGCTACAGTATCAACCACAAAACATGACATATTGCTTAGGAATAAAAGTAAAAAACGGACTCGTAGCCATTGCCGATAACAGAATCACGGCAGGTACAGAAGTCTATTCAAACAAGAAAGTATCAACCCACCAAATTGGGAATCATACGTTGTTTATTATGACGGCGGGTTTGCGGTCAATTAGAGATAAATCCATCATCTATTTCAATCAACTGACCAAAGAAAAAGGCTTCAAATTTGACTATATGTTTGAAGCCGTCAATGCCTTTGCGGAGATGATTCGGAAAGTAGCGAATGAAGATAAAGCCAATCTGAAAGAGGAAGGTTATAAGTTCAATTTACACTCAATCGTGGGAGGACAAATGGAAAAAGACGACGAACACAAACTGTTTTTGGTTTTTCCAGAAGGCAATTGGATTGAGATAAATGAAGGATTAAAATATCAAATTATCGGTAATTCAAATTATGGTAAACCACTGTTAAACAGGACTTTATCTTACGAAACGTCGATTGAGGAAGCTTTAAAATTAGGTTTCCTTTCTTTCGATGCTACTCAAGTAAGTGCCAGCGATGTTGATTATCCGATTGATGTAGTGGTTTATCACAAAAACAGTTTTAAGCTCATAGAACATCGCCTTGAAAAGCAACAGATGGAAGCCGTAACCAGACAATGGAATGCCCTAATGCAGAGTTCGGTTGATAGTTTGCAGAGTGAGTGGATTAGTGATGTGTTGAAATCATAAAATGACCTCACCCCCCAGCCCCCTCTCCTTAATGAGAGGGGGAGCAAGCGGACGAATACTCCCCCTCTCACTAAGAAGAGGGGGCTGGGGGGTGAGGTTCAAATAACATGACCATAAAAATAGAACATGAACTTCTTTACAACTACACTGATGCGGTTCATTTAGAGCCGCATTATTTGTATTTGCAACCCAAAAGAAGTTCCCTTTTGACCCTGAAATCTTACCAACTCGACGTGAATCCACAACCAGATATTGTGGCAAAAAACCTCGATGCGACTGATAATACACAACAAATTCTGTTTTTCAGTAAGCCCACGAAGCAACTCCATATCAAGGCAACGTCTGTCGTGGAGACTACGGAGTTTAATCCGCTTTCCTTTGTTTATCATCCTTTTCAGAATAGTCAATTACCGATAACGTATAGCGAACAATTACAGCAAACACTCTCTCATTATCTCGTAAAAAGAGACGTAACAACCCTAATTGACCAAACTGCCCGACAAATTGCGGGAAGTGTAAACTGGAATACGACTTCATTTCTGACAGAACTCAATAAATTTATTAACGCATTTGACTACGAAGTCAGGGAGGATGGACAGCCCAACTCGCCCGAAATGACGCTTTTGAGTCGCAAGGGTTCGTGTCGTGATTATTCGGTTTTGTTTATGGCAATGTGCCGAGTGATGGGCATTGCTGCCCGCTTTGTGAGTGGTTATCATTACGGCGACCCCGAACAAGCACAATATCTACACGCATGGGTGGAGGTATATCTCCCAGGTGGAGGTTGGCGTGGATTTGACCCTACACAAAACTGTTTAGTTTCTGGAAAACACGTTCCATTGGGTGCGTCGGCAATTTCTGCGGCAGTTACGCCCGTGTATGGGACGTATCGTGGGAGTGCGAAGGGGAGTTTTGTAACGAAAGTTAAATTAATGGAATTATAATTTATACAAAATATGATTTATTTAAACGGAGAAATCCTCCCCACCGAAAAAGCCCAACTCCACGTCTCTGACCTTGGTTTATTGAGAGGCTATGGCATTTTTGACTTCTTTCGTGCCATTGATGGGCAACCCATTTTTATCGAAGACCATTTGGATAGATTTCATAATTCTGCCAAATTGATGGGGCTTCCTATTCCAGAATCAAGGGAGAAATTACGTGAAATTATCCACGAAATCATCCGCTTAAACCCTCATAAACTCTTGGGAATCAAAATGATAATGACGGGTGGCTATTCGGAGGATGGTTATACGCCTTCGCCAAAATCTAACTTGGTCGTGATGGGAAAACCCTTTGAGTTCAAACCCGCTGACGTAGGTATGAAATTGATGAGTATGGAATACCGAAGGGAGATACCTGAGATAAAAACCTTGAATTATATCGTGCCAATTCGTGCCATTCAACAAATGAAAACCGTTGGAGCGGATGATGTTTTATATTATCAAAACGGTAAAATTTCGGAGTCTTCACGGAGTAATATTTTTATCGTAAAAGATGAAAAAATCATTACACCTCTGGACGGTGCATTGTTTGGCGTAACCAGAAAACATATTCTTAACTTTGCCAAAAATCATTTCACCGTAGAAGAAAGAGATGTAAGTACACAGGAATATTTTGAGGCTGATGAAGTTTTTACTACTGGAAGTACCAAACGAATCGTAGCAATTACTGAAACTGATAAACATATTTTTGGAAATGGAGGAGTGGGAAAGATTACGAAGAAATTACAAGACCTACTTTTAGAAGAAGAAAAAAATAATAGGTAGAAGCATACAATTCGTACTATTTTGATTACTTACATAAAAAAACAAGGCTTAAATTTTGTAGAAATACTTAAAAAATATACTTTTGATTCCAGTCTTGAATTTAAAGGCTATTTTCTTTCTTATTATTAACAATTAAACAACAACCGTCGTACAATTATGGGCTTAATGTCATTTTTTAAGGGTGTCGGAGAAAAAATCTTCGGAGGACACAAAGAGGTAGATCCTGCAACCGCAGCAACCGTTGAACCACTAAGAGCAAGTGCTTTATTGGCTCACATCAAAGGCTTAGGCTTGCCTTACAACTCATTAACCGTAAAAACTGCGGGTGATACCGTGATTTTGGAAGGTGAAGTTGCCAAACAAGAAGATGCTGAGAAATTGGCTTTGGCTGTGGGTAACGTTGAGGGCGTAAAAGTGGTTGATAACCAATTGGACGTAGCTGAACCAGCCGAAGAAGCAAAATATCACGAAGTAGTTTCGGGTGATACTTTATCAAAAATTGCCAAAACTTATTACGGTGATATGATGAAATATCCTGTGATTTTTGAAGCAAACAAGCCGATGTTATCACACCCTGATAAAATTTATCCAGGTCAAATGTTGAGAATTCCACCTTTGGCTTAGTGGCTGGTTATCAGTTATTGGAAACTGGTTATTAGAAAAATGGTAAAAACTAAAAAGCTCCACCACTTATTTCTGATGGAGCTTTTTTACTATCTGATGGAGCTTTTTTACTAATAACTAATAAACCAGTAACCAATAACTACTTCTTTTTCGCCTCAATCGCTTTCTGTTTTTTCTCTCTCGAAGCCAAGGCTTTTAATTTCTTTTCCATCTCCACAGGATAGCCCAATAAATCTCTCAAAACTACCGATGCACACACCCCTCCAAAGGCAGCGGGCATATACGAGATAGTTCCGTAGGCTGATTTTTTGAAGTTCGTGCCATCCGTTAGCATCAAGGATTCATCCATGACTTTCTCGGCTGAAAACACGGCTTTGATGCCCGATGTAATTCCTAATTTACGCAAACGTTTTCTGACTAATGATGCCAAATAACACTCACGGGTATCGAATAAATCTGCCGTTCTGATTTTGGTTGGGTCGATTTTTCCACCCGCACCCATCGACGAAACTACTGGTAAACCTTTTTTATAGGCTGTCGTCAAAAAGGTTACTTTGGGCGTAATGGAGTCAATACAATCCATGACGTAATCAAATTTTGTACTACTCAAAATAGCCTCTGCGGCTTCTGGGGAGAGAAATTCACGAATGGAAGTAAGTTTTAGTTCTGGATTGATTGCCAATAAACGTTCCGCCATAATGTCGGCTTTGGGTAGTCCATGCGTTGTGGCAAGGGCGGGTAATTGACGGTTTCTGTTGGATGGATCCACGACATCACCATCGACAATGGTCATTGTTCCCACGCCTGAACGTGCGATGAACTCAGCGGCAAATGAACCAACGCCACCCAATCCCACCACAAGAACGTGGGCATTCTGTAATTTTTGGAGACGCTCCTCTCCTATCAGTAATTTGGTTCTTCCGAGCCAAGCTAAATCACTCATTTGATAAAGTTACTAAGTTGATAAGTTACAAGTTGTTAAGATTCTAAACCGTTTCTCGAATTTGATAATCCGTCACTTTATCCGAATTACGAGTCATTAATTCACCAATAAATCCTGCTACAAATAGCTGTACGCCAATAATGATGGCGACTAATGCCAAGAAGAAAAGGGGATTGTCGGTTACGTTTCTGAACTTCAAATGCTTGGCGATGGCATACACTTTTTCACTGATTAGATAGAGCGTTATCATCGTTCCGATAAAGAATGATAATACACCAAAACCTCCAAAAAGGTGCATTGGGCGTTTGCCAAATTTTTGTACAAAAGTAATAGACAATAAATCTAAAAATCCGTATAAAAAGCGTTCAATTCCGAATTTGGTTGTGCCGTATTTTCGGGCTTGGTGTTGGACCACCTTCTCTCCTATTTTATCAAACCCATTCCATTTTGCCATTACGGGAATGTATCGGTGCATTTCTCCGTAAAGGGTAATCGTTTTGATAACTTCGTTTTTATAAGCCTTCAATCCACAATTAAAATCATGCAAATAAACCCCTGACATTGAGCGAGTTGCAGCATTATACAGCTTCGTTGGAATCGTCTTTGTGATAGGGTCAAAACGTTTTTGTTTCCATCCTGAAACCAAGTCGTAATCGTCTTCCATAATCATTTTGTATAGTTCTGGAATCTCGTCAGGGCTGTCTTGAAGGTCAGCATCCATTGTGATAACTACTTTTCCTTTTGCATCCTTGAAACCTACATGAAGGGCGGCAGATTTACCATAATTTCTACTGAATGAAATGCCCTTAATATTTGTATTTTTCTCAGAAAGACTCTTAACCACTTTCCAAGAGTTATCACGACTACCATCATTCACAAAAATGACTTCGTAGCTAAATTTATTGTCGTTCATAACACGCTCAATCCAAGCGGAAAGTTCGGGTAATGATTCTTCTTCGTTATAAAGTGGTACGATGACGGATATATCTAACATAAAGGCAATTTGAAAATTTGGTGATTTGAAAATTAATTGATAAAGGTATTTTGATTTATTATGGACACATTTAGATAACTAATTTTCTATTTTTTTAAGCCAATAGCCGATAGCCAAAAGCTAACAGCTAATTAAAATATCAAGTAATAATCCTTCAAAAGCCTTTGAAAATCAGTTGAATAGCTTTCGTCAGGATTTTTGATGCTTAATTCTTCGTTACTCATTTCTTTTTTTATTCTTCCAAAGGTCGTAATAATTCTTAATATTTTACTCCCTTTTCGGTGATGAATCGTGAGTTTTTTTTGCGGATAAAGTTCTTGCGAGATAGCTAATTGTTCAAAAACCGAACTCTCATACGCAGGTAGTAAAACAACAAATGTGCCATTGGGGGTAAGTAATCGTAAAACAGAACTTAATAAATCCTCAAAAGAAAGCGTATCAGTATGCAGAGAGTTATTGCGAGACTCAGTTTCAGACTTTAAATGATTCTGATAAAAAGGAGGATTACTGATGATTAAATCGTAGAGGCAAAGTCTAAGTCCTTTAACCCCCAAATTATTGGAAAACAATTGGACAGATGTATTATGAATCTTTATTTTATCGCCAAAAATACTCTTATTTACGTTTATAACAGCCTGATTATAAGCATTTTCATTGATTTCAATTGCATCAATTTTTGCTTCGCTTCTTTGTGCTAACATCAAAGCTAAAAGCCCCGTTCCTGTACCAATGTCGAGAATATTTTTTGCTTCCTGCACGTCCGTATATGCACCCAAAATACAGGCATCAGTCGTTACTTTCATCGCTGTTTGGTCTTGATGAATCGTAAATTGTTTGAAAGTGAAGTGGGTATTTGACATAAAATTTCAACAAAATCTCTATCTTATCTTCTTTAATCCTCACGCCCTCCGTTTAAGTAAGATATGTTTTGCAAAAAATCTTTTCATACAGGGTTTTGGAATATTTATATAATCTATACCCATATTGCTCTCTACGAATTTCAAAACGGGTGAAGGTTCTAAATGATAAATATAAGAAAAAACAAAATATGTCACGATGAACTCTTTGTGAAATAAAACTATCCAAAATGATTTGTGGAGAAGGATTCTGTTCATGGTTATTTTTGAAAATTACTCAATCGTGATACTCTCAAAATCTCCCCCACTTCCATCACCCATAAAAATCCCTAATTTCCCATTGCTTCGTTCTGTGAGTTTATCAACTATCAATGATGGTTTTGTATCTTGATTAATGAATGCTTTTACGGATTTTTTATCAACGATAATCGTCATCGTAAACCAATCATTCGAGTTTGGGGGATTTATTATTTCCTTCTCAAATACACCATTACGTTCTTCTCTGAGCTTTTTCCAAGTGAATTTTGGATGAGAAATGTATTGAATCGCATGAATTTTTCGGATGGAATCTTTTGCAAAAAAATTAAACGGACGGCAATATACCGCATCATAGGTACTATCATTTAAGCCATGAAAAATTATGCCAACAAAACTTCTTTGAAAGACATCCTTACCTCTCATTCTGATAGTTAATTTGCCATTTTTAAAGTCTTTTGTTGGCAACCAAATCAAGCCTTCTTCCTTGTTATCAGCGAGTTGTATAAAACTCTTACCATTTTCAATTACAGATTTTATCTCACGATTTATAACTTCCAATTTCCCTTTTTTGTAAAGGTCTGTAAGGTCAATTGTTTGCTTTTTTTGAGCAAAAGTGAGGTTTGAGATGATTAGTAAGATAATTAGTTTGTACATGAGTTTCAGTTATTTTATTCTATTTTGACAGTTTCTCCTTCAATTCCTCAGCCCGTTTCCGTCCACCTACATGATTAGGGTCAAGGGAAATTGCTTTCTCCAAATATGCCAAGGACTCTGTTCTATATTTTTTACTCTGATGCTGATTTGCCAAAGCCCAATACACAAAACTCATAATTTTGGAGCTTGCGTATGCTGGATTTTTATTTTGCTTATCAATAATTGACTGCATATCTAATTTGGCAAATTTTCGTTTTGAAAAGAAAAAGAAAGGCAAGTTTTCTGCAACACTTCCTCTTAAAAATTCAGGCAAATACGAAACCTCAGAGTAATTATTTACTGCCTGTTCAAACATCGTAAAAGCTTCACCGACTAAACCCAATTTCTTTGTTTCTCCACCAAGCAAAGACAAGGCTGATGCCCTATGGGAGGCTACGAAAGGCATTAATTCCTTTGTAGTCACCGTTGATTCAAAAAGTTCAGTTAATAAATCAAAACTCTTTTTAGCATAACCTTTGTAAGATGATTTCGATAAAAATGTCAGATTTAAGGCTGTTTCGTGATAAATAATTCCTAATCTAACTTTATTAATTTCGTTTGAATTTTTACCGAAATCTACCTCAACTTCTTTGAGCTTTGTCTTCAAAAATGTTGTGTCAATAATTTCCATAACATCTTCTAATTGATGCTCATAGACTTTTACTTTTGAAAAGTCTAATTTTTGTGTTTGGGCGGTTGTGCTATTTGATGTTGTCATTGCCATTATCAATAAAAGGGTGATTAATTGTCTCATTTTGTTGCTTATTTAGAAGATTTAGAAATTGAAAATCTACCACCTACCGCAAAAAATGGCAATGCCAATACTGATTTTGGACTATATGTTGAACCACCAAGCACTCTATTATCACTTCCACTCACATTAAACGAAAAACCATATCCACCATCCATATACAAAACTTCCTTGAACGGAAACCAACGAAATCCCACCCGACTAACTACATAAACCTTATTGAAATCTTCTTTCTTTTGGGTAGGTACATCCGTTACTGAATACCAATCGTAGCTCACAATCGTACCCGCATAAAATCCTTTTCTATCTTTTCGTAAAAACACATTGGCAAAAATCTCGGCAGCACCATTGGTTGGAACGTCTAAATTTTTAGCATTATCAAAAATAGCATCTCTAAAAGTGGGTGTCAATTTGGTCTTTACAAAAATAAATCCCGTTTGGAGTCTTGAAAACTCTAAGCCAACACCCGCCCCAAAGCCATCGTAGGCAAAGAATTGAGGATTAATTTCGGCAAAAACTTGAAGACCTTTCTCTTCGGATTTTGCTCTTATTTGATTGTTGTAAAAACGTTTGAAAATTCCTTGATTTTCGTCTTGACTAAAAGCACTTAGGCTTAAATTGATGGCAATTGCCGTTAAAATTAATGTTCTCATCTTTTATTTTTGTTTATTTGATGAGACAAAATTCCGATGCAAACTGCCCTAAAAACGTTGACTTATGTTAAGACTTTTGATTTTCGTAAATCCGCTTTTGAATCCGACTAAGACTTTCAGGACTTATTCCTAAGAAATTGGCAATGTATTTTTGAGGAATCCTTTGGAACAAATCAGGCTGTTTTTTCAATAAATTCTGGAAACGTTCTTCGGGTTTTTCTGAGGATAGAGACATGGCAATTTCCGTGGCACGTTGAGCCACATTCTCCGCCATTATTCGCCCGAAGGTTTCGTATTTAGAACACTCTTTGTATAGTTTATACAAGTTAGGTTTCCGAATCAAAAACACGGTTGTGTCTTCCATCGCTTGTAGGTTCATGATAGAAATAGTATCATAAGTAAAGCTCTGAAAATCAGTTACCCACATATTCTCAAACGAAATATCACACGTTTTTTCATCCCCATTTTTTACGTGAAAATGCCTAATTGAACCTCCTGAAATGAAGGCAATGAAGTTACAAACCGCATTATCTTGTAATAAAAACTCCTTCTTTTTTAGCGTTTTAATTTCAAAATAATTGTCAATTAAATCTATTTCTTGTTCTGAAAAAGAGATGAGATTTTGGCAATATTCTTTTAGGTTTTTGAGCATAGTTAAACGTTAAACTGTCGAAGATGATGGTCAATATGTTTATAAACTGAAATGCCCACCTGTTCAGCGGTCATTTTTCCAAAGAACCAATGGACAAATGCTTGATTTGAATAGTTTTCATATTCTTCAATTAACGAAATCCATTTCAATTTGTCTTCCAAAAGATTGCCAGTATTCTCAGAAATTATGAATTCTTGTTTGGTTGGCGAGTTACGTTTTTTGGGTTTATCATCTTTCATTAGATGTTTCAAGGCTAATTTACCTAACAAGAAACCAAGGAATGTACGCTTGTAAGGCGTTTTTCCCAAATACATTTCTTCGCACAGAACGCAATGTTTTATCATTTGGTAAACATTCATTTTACCCCATTGTCTGGTGCTATTTTCGTTGAGAGAATTTACTCTATTTATCAATTCTTCTCTTATGGTTTGGTCGAAAATTGTATTCATTTCTTAATTTTCACAAAATGTTAATCACGGACGTTATTTTGTTTTAAAATGCTTCTCTAAAAAGTCATGTACAAGATTAAAATTCTCTATTGGTGCATTATGCCCCCCATCTAATTTGATGTGGAAATAGGGATATTTAAAATTATGATGTTGTAATCGCTTAATAATTTGGTCAGACATTTCAGGGGCAGGCCATTGGTCGTCATTTTTACCTGATAAAATCAAAATAGCACCCTTAATATTTTCAACTTCGATTTCAGCTTTTTTCACAGCTTCTTTGTTTTCCAACATCATTGCGTGGGCAGTATATAAATCACCTTTGATTGCTGGAAAGATAGTTTTGAAAGGTGCTGGAACGTATGGCAATTCTTGATTTTTATATGTCCACGAAGATGTATTTGCCGACCAAGTAATGGCTGGAAAACTTACATTTGATGTGGACATGGCTATCACTCCTTTGAAATCGTCATATTTACTCGCTAAATTCAATACTAACTCGCCCCCTCGGGAGCCACCCAATAATATTATTCTGGACTTATCTATTTTTGGATTTTGGGCAATAGATAAAATTGTATCACGAATTGCGTCTAACGAAATTCTATCTAAATGTTTTTGAGTTCCATTTGATCTAAAGTACCCTATTGCCAAGACCGCAAAACCCATCTTAATTAAGCTATCTCGTTTTGCTTTAAGGTAGGTTCTTTTCCAATCATTTTCGCCACCCCCGCCGCCAAATGCAACTATCAAAGGTTGGTTTTCAGCTTCCCCTAAATACAACTTGGCGTCTACAATTCCGTGTTTTTTTGGAAATGGTGGAACGTATGTAAAAATATACGTAAAACTAAAAAATAGTACGCCAGTAACTAAGATTGATGTTATTTTTGCTTTTTTTGACATTGCAATGTTTGTTTAAAATTTTATGCAAATGTCAGTCGTTGATTGCTAAAAACTTTTGACCTATATCAAAAAATCACTTCTCGGCTCGAATTCTACTAAGTGTTTCTTGGCTTATTCCCAAATAAGAGGCAACCATACCCAAGGGAATTCTATGGTAAATGCCTTGATAAGTTTCGCAAAAGTGCTCGTATTTTTCTTTTGCCGTTGTAAATCTTAACGAGGTAATTCTATCCATAAAATGCCCGAATACCGTTCCCATAGATAGGCGTGCATAGCGTTCCATTTCAGGAAAGTGGTCAAATAGATAAACAAGGTCATTTACGTGTAAGCAAAATGCAACCGTATTTTCAATAGCATCAATGTAATAAATATCAAGTTGTCGCTCTCTAAAACTCCGAGGCGAGTTTACCCATTCTTCTTCACTACTGAAATATTCACTAATTTCTTTCCCATCTTTAATAAAATAGGTTCTGATTAGCCCCTTTTGAATAAAATAGCTTTTTGTACAAATCTTGTCCGCATCGTGTACAAGCTCTCCTTTTTTGAAATTAACAATGCTAACTCTATTTGTCAGTTCATATTTTAGGGTATCTGACAAATGAATATATTTTTCAAAATGCTGAAATATGTTGTCTTTTGGTTCTGTGGTCATAATTTTAAATGTTCACTCCTCGCTAATTCAATGATATAATTAATGAAAGAATTTGCTTTCAACTGTTTAAGTTCGGCGTATAATTTTCTATCCTGATTGGCTTCTTCGGCAATTTGATATTTCAAATTCTCATAAAACTCCCTTGCGATTTCGTTTTTTCTTAAATAATCTCTTGATAAAATATGACGATGTAATTCTTCACTATCGTTTTTGCAGACATAGAGATGATGGGGTATTTTATGCAAAACCTCGTCATCTTGTACTGAATTTCTCTTAAAAACCTCTCGCCCTTCTATGCCTTGATTGCCGTTGTGATAATATCCAAACGATTCAAGATTAATTTTAATGTATTCAAAATCAGCAACTTGATAGTAAATTATATCAATATCAATGATTGGTTTAGCGGCAAGTTGTGGAACAGAGGTACTGCCTACGTGTTCAATATTTACATCAATCCCAACTAATGCTTTTGATAGTTTTTCTTTTATTTGTTCAAAATGATTTACCCATTCGGTATTGTATTTTACGATAATCATGTAATATTTTTTTAAATCACTGTTTCATCATTATTCAAATATAACCATAAACCGCCCATCAAAAACAGACAAATGTCCGATTTTGATGGGCGATCGAATTAGCATTTAGAAATCTACTATTTTTTAGTTGTAACAACTCCCTTCGGATCAACAATTTTATCATCAACTTTTGAAGCATTGGAAATCAGCACATTAATCGTTGGCGTGTAAGCATTGCCTAACAATAACTTCAAGTCAATCTCAATGGTATGTCTCATAATTGCCAAACATTGTACTTGTGATGTTGGCTCATGTGAGATTATCAAATTGGTCGAACCCAAAACCATTGTTGGATTTGCAGGTTCAGTAAAATTGATAACGCCATCCCAAATCACTCTATACGCTTGCGTATCGCATCCACCCTCTACCGTAACTTTAAGTAGGTTATCAGTTCTCTTAATTTCCACAATGTCAAAAGGATAACCTTTGAAATTGGCTCTGGCATTCATCAATTTTGCGTATTCAGAGGCACTTTTTTCTGACTTAACATTACTGGCTGGCTCTACGACTGCAATATCTGATTTTTGGCAACTGATAATGCCTAATCCTAAAAATAGCGTTATTGCTATTACTGTAAATTGATTTTTTAAATTTTTCATGTTTGTGTTGTTTAATTTTTGTTTTTACTTTTTGCACTCTCCCTTTGTATAATTTTTGATTCCCACAGCCTCTGCAAAGCAAGTGTTTACATAAGTTTTACCATTACAACCACAAACAGGTCCATATTGTAATGTACAGATTACTTCCTTAACAGGTTTTTCAATACAATCTGTACCTACGTCTTTTTCCAAACTTTCTAATTTTTGCTCACATCCCATCATTGCTCCAACGAGTAGGATTACCAATATTTTTTTCATTTCTGTATGTTTTTTTAATTATAGTAGAAAGACTTACAGACTAATAAAAAGGTTGTAAAGGGGTTGAATTATTAGACAAATGTCCTGTTTTAACCTATTCCTTTCTTTTTTAAGGCATCAGGATAAACAATCGTAAGCAAAGCCATTATCAACAAAAAATTAAATTCAACGCCATTTCTTCCACCCCCAACGACAAACCAACCTTCTCTCAAATGAATCATAAAAATGCCTGCAACTAAGATAAAAATGGTGATAAAAGTGGTTGCTTTCAAATATTTATCGGTAAATAATGAAATCGCCAGAGCAACGTGAGACAGTTTTACCGCCCAAGCCAAAGGCAAACCCACGGGTGCAAAACCAACTTGGTTCAGGTATAAATTACCGAAATTATTAATCCCATTATTGAACATTCCTGTCAAACTGTGGACTAAGAATATGACGATGAGGGCAATGCGGAGAAAAGATAGATTATTTGTCATTGGTTGGTTGGGTGGTGGTTTGTTAAAGTGCTATTTTCAAAGCCGCAATATTATTATCAGTCAAATTTTGGACATTTTGAGTTATCTTTTCAATCTCCCAATCCCACCATTTGATTTCCAATAAATCGTTGATTTCTTCCTCAGAAAACCGCTTTTTGATTAATTTGGCAGGATTCCCGCCCACGATGGCGTAAGGTTCTACATCTTTGGTAACGACTGAATTTGTACCAATTATTGCTCCATCGCCAATGGTTACACCCGCCATGATGGTTGCGTTGTAGCCAATCCAAACATCATTGCCAACCACAATATTCCCTTTGCTTGGATAAGTTTTTCCTTCCATGGCATTCTCCCAACCGTTTCCAAAAATGGCAAATGGATAAGTCGTAACGGCATCTGTCAAGTGATTTGCTCCGTTCATAATGAAAGTAACATCGGAGGCAATCATGCAAAATTTACCGATGATTAGTTTATCCCCCGTAAAATCAAAATGATATTTGACATTCTTTTCAAAATTCATAATATCCTCAAAATCATCGTAGTAGGTATAATCTCCAACGATAATGTTAGGGTTTTTGATAATATTTTTCAAGAAACAAAGTCTGTCGTAATGGGCTAATGGGAAGGGAGTATTTTTATTGGGTCCTGTCATTTTGAATGGTTTGGTATTTTCTACAAATATAATCTTAAACCTTTTTCTAAATTCAAGACAATTGTCCAAAAATGGTACTTTTATATTACTTTTCGGAACTATGCACTATTTGGCGGATTTAAGGTTAGGCTTCTCCGAAGCCCTAAACCGATATTATTTTGGTTCTACAAAGGTTAATCGGGCGGCGTTCCGCTTCTCCGAAATTATGTCAAATTATACCTCGGACTGTGCGTCGCAGAGAGGTTCAACCTTTGTAGAAAATGATGAAATGTAGTGGAAAACTTCGGAGAAGTTTAACCTTAATCTCTTCCGCCAAATTGTGCATAGTTCCGTTAAGAAAAGCAGAAAATATTATTTTTACTAATACACTGTTTAATAAGTTTTCGTTCATAAAATTCAGAACACGATTTTGAGGATTTATATGATTGTCATTCCCAATCCTGTTTAATCAAATTAATCACTATAATCGTGTTCTAAAAAAGTACACGAAAACTTATTAAACAGTGTACTCAATGGCTTCTTTATTCAGAATCCCTCCGTTTCCACGAATTAACAATAATCACCAACAAAATTATCACTTCAATCGTAGCAATGATGAGATAATGAATCGAAGTATCTCCTGGACTCAATATATAAATAATCGTAAAAATCCCTGCAAAAATATTGGTCAATCTATTCCATTGATAAGGCAAAACTCTTGACAGATAAATCATCAAAATTGGGATATTTGTTACGATGGCGGCAATTGCCATAATCACTTTTACATCGCCAGGAATTGCCAAAGTGTTTTTATTAACCAACTCAACAGTAATAGTAAAAATGTCGGCAAATACCATATTGAACATCACAACAATCCAGAGGGTTGATAATTTCGTCTTTATGTCTATTGCTCTCATTTTCACGATTTTAGGACTGAATTATCCCGTTTTTATTTTAAAAAATATTGGTTGTTGCTCAAAATTAAAATACCACCACTAAGTGCTGAACCCGTTGCAGTGGCAACTTCTTTACCACCTACGTAGGTTTTTAGAGAAGCTGTTTGACCAGCTACTCCCCCAGTTCCATTTGCTTGAATAATCACAGAAGTAATACCTGACTTTGCAGTAAACTCCAATGTCCAAGGTAGCTTTGTAATTTCCAGTGTCTCAAAATTAGAATTATTGGTTGTAGCCACAGTTAAAAATTGTCCCGTATAATTTCCAGTAAGTTCATACTTAATGACTCTACTGCCAGTAGCGGGGGTTGCATCATCTGATTTTGAACAAGCAAGTACTGTAAAAGCAATACAAATGGTTGAAATGATGTTTTTAATTGAGTTTTCATGGGTTTCTTTTGTTTAAAATGTGAATGTTTTTCTGACAAGAGCGTATATTAACGCTGAGTTTGGCTTGCACAGAAAATCTAAAATTAGCCCTAAGTCTTTAATCAAAAAGAAGACATTTGTCTAAAACGATTGAGTGGTAATGTGTCTTGATTAATGGTCAGTTTTTCTTGGGCGTAAAGGTTCGCACCCAGAAACACCAACACCATCAATAGAAATCCTTTTGTTAATTTGTATTTCATGATTTTGTGTTAAATTATTGATGACACAAAATTGTAGGATAGAAATGTGGGGGGAAATTTAACTATGCGAAGTGGGGGGAGATGTCTGCAAATTTGAGTTTTTATTCTGTGAAAATTTTGGAAGATAAAGTTTTCACAGATACCGTTTATAGAAAAAATTGGATTTGAAATAAAGATTGAATAGATTTGAAAAAGGGTTTGTCCAGTATTTTAAACATCTGAGAATGTTGCGGATGTAAGAAATAAAGACGGAATAAAATAAACAAAAGGGCGTATGTGGTTATACTCTCGTTAGCCGTCATTGTAAAGCGAATCCCTACAATAATTGACAATGGAATTAAATCCAAAAATATTTGAACCACATTTTGAGTTAACAGAATTCATCAAACGATATTGGACATTGGATGGTGAAAAAGAAAATACGCCCTTAAAAAACACGATTGTTCCAGATGGCACAATGAAATTAATTTTTCATTATGGAGACACATACAAGCATCATTCACAAAGTGGTAAGATAACAATTTTACCAAAATGCTTTTTAATTGGACAACTGACACAACCTTATGTAATTGAGCCTGTCGGTGTTACAGGCAGTTTTGTTGTTCAATTCAAGCCAAATGGTTTTTTGCCATTTACCACTATCCCAATTAAAGAAATGGAAAACACGGCAATACCTTTGGAAAAATTATTTGGAAAAAACGGAAAAGAACTTGGCGAAAAAATTTTAAACGCAAGTTCTACATCTGAAAGAATACAAATTATTGAGACGTTTCTTTTTAGTGAATTATCCAATAAAAAAACTATTGATAATGTGGTGAAGTCAACTGTTGAAACTATTTTAAATGCAAACGGACATTTTTTAGTAACCGAATTTTCAAAAAGTAATAACATTAATCGCAGGCAATTAAGCCGTAAGTTTTCGACTACCATTGGTTTAAGCCCTAAACAATTATCAAAAACAATACGAATTCAAGCAACCTTGAAAACCCTATTAAACAACGAACATCAAAGCCTAACAGATTTGGCGTATGAAAACGAGTATTTTGACCAAGCACATTTTATAAAAGACTTTAAAGAATTTACAGGGCTAACACCCAAAGAGTTTTATGGTGATAGTTTAAAAATGTCGTTAATTTTTGATAGAAAAAAATAGCATTGTCCCATTTTTACAATTTTGAGTTTTTAGCTAACAGTACCTTTGCAATGCAATAGTGCAAAAATTTAAAAATCATATTTAAAATGGCAAATGTAAATCCAGTAGGTTGGTTTGACCTTAATGTGGCAAACTTAGAAAGAGCAAAAAAATTCTACGAGACAGTTTTCAATCTAAAACTGACCGACCTTCCAATTGAGTGGGGCAGACAATCACTTTTCCCTTTTAATCACGAAGGAGCAAATATCTCAGGTGCATTAGTGGAAAAAGCAGATTTTGCACCAAGTGGTAACAATACAGTCATTTACTTTGAAACAGAAGATTGTGTAGCCGAAGAGCAGAGAATTGAAAGTTCAGGTGGGAAAGTTGTACAACCAAAAATGAACATTGGTGATTTTGGCTTCATTTCAATTTTTATTGACACGGAAGGTAATACAGTTGGACTTCACTCACGTAAGTAATTTCTAACTATGGCTTACGATATAAAACTTGTGGATAAAGTAAGAGAATATCTTGCTGAAATACCAGATTTAGAAATTGAAGAAAAAGAAATGTTCAATGTTCTAAATTTTATGGTAAATGGAAAGACTTGTATTTGTGTGAATGGAGAAAAGTTGATGTTGCGTTTTGACCCAAAATTGCAAGAAGAACTTGCAGAACGAAATGGTTATGAAACAATGTTGATGAAAGGAAAAGAATACAAAGGCTATTGCTACATAAATCCAGACGGGTTTAAAGAAACAAAAGACTTTGAATATTTTATAAATTTATGTCTTGACTTCAACAAAATATCAAAAGTATCAAACAAACCGAAGAAAAAATAGCGAACTGCTAACGTAAATTACTCATGGCATGAAACTGGGCGTTCCCCTAAATTCATAAATTATTGACAATCAAATAGCCTTATCAGCCATGCCATGAGTACTAATCCCCAAAAAACACTCGCATTAATTTGCTGAAAGAAAAGCTCCCGATATGTCTCAGAAATCGGTATCAATTGGTCAGCAATTTTTATTCTACTTCACTCGCCTCGTTGGTGGCAAGCATATCGCAACACCCTACGAATAATAAACTTCAATTTGCTAACATTTGCTTTTCCCCCCAACTTCTCATTTGACTAATAAAAGGAATTAATTCCATTCCTGTATCGGTAAGTGAATACTCAACTTTTGGCGGAACTTCTAAATAAACTTTTCTCGTAATTAGTTCATCAGCTTCCAGTTCTTTAAGTGTTTGGGTTAGCATTTTTGGAGTTATCCCAACCACAGCTCTGTTTAACTCTCCATACCTGAGACAACCTTCTCTAAGTACCCATAAAATTCGACCTTTATACTTTCCGCCTATCCTTTGGAATGCATAATCAACCGCACAATGTGCCTTTTTAATTTTTTCTTTCATTTTTTTAAAATTTAAAGCATTGATAATCAACAATACTATATTTTTAGTATATAGGCTACTTTTTTGTATGTACTTGCTGCAAAGGTATTAAATACTTTTATTTGCAAAAACTTTAAATAATATAAATTAAAATAAATATGAATACATCAATCAAAAGAGTACTATACTTTCCAATTACTAAAATTATCGTAGGCATTGTCGTTCCTTTTTCTCTATTTGTCGTAATTCAAAACTTTGTATTAAAACCACTTTTTTATAGCATTATTCAGGATAAAAATATTGCCAAGCCTATTATCCATTTTATTTCCTTTCTGGTTTTACTGGCTGCGTATTACTATTTATTTCGTTTATATGATAAAAGAAAAATAACAGAGTTATCCTTAAAATACTTTTTTAAAGAAATGTTTGGAGGGTTTTTCTTTGGTTTTTTTACAATATCATTAGTTATTTTCATTTTATACTTATTAGGTTATTATCAAGCTATTAGCATTTCAACAGCTCACTACCCCATAAAATTTTTCACGGTACTAATGTTTGCCGCCATAGTCGAAGACCTATTTCATAGAGGGTTAATAGTTCGTGTCTGTGAAAATTGGTTAGGCACTAATCTAAGCCTTGTCATTGGAATGTTAGTAGAAGTGCAACTACACTTTTTCAATCCCAATTTCAACCTATTTAGCCATTTTTTAACTTTGATTTGGGGGTTTACTTTGGGAATGATGTTTATCTATACTAAAAGAATTTGGCTACCATTTTTCTTCCATTTAGGTTGGAATTTCTCTCAGCCTTTTTATGGTTCAAATCTTTCTGGACTCAATGATATGGGTAGCATCATTCAATCAAAATTCAATGGTCCTGAACTATTAACAGGTGGTGCAGTCGGTATTGAAGATTCAATTTTTACAGCATCTTTTTTGTTGCTTATTGGAATCATATTTTATTATTTTGCAAAAAAAGAAGGCAAAATTATCAAAGGCAAACTGTTTAAAAGATGAATTTGAAAGATGCATTGAGTAAAAAGACATAAAATCAAAGTCCAGCAACGTAGGGACGAATGCTATTCCAATGATGTCAATTTAAGAAATTTATCCGACTAACGCTGGCAGGGTTTTGAACCCTGCCAGCGTTCAAATGGGGTTATTGAATATATTTTGACAAAGGCAAAACCTTAAATTGACAGCATTGGAATGCTATTCGTTCCTACGTTTCTACCCAATATCCCCTCACATACTCGCATTAATTTACTGAAAGAAAAGCTCTCGATAAGTCTCTGAAATTGGTATCAATTGGTCGGCAATTTTTATTCTACTTCGTTCAACGGATTCTATTTTATTCAGCCCCACCATATACGATTTGTGTACCCTACACACGATACTCGTAGAAATAATTTGCTCTAATTCACCAAAATTTTGGAGCGTCATAATCTTTTTATGGATGGTATGAATTCGCCGATAATCTCTCATGCCTTCAATGTAAATAATGTCATTGAGCATGATTTTCTCCAAACGATTTTCCGTTTTTACAAAGATAAAATCCTTGGGAGTTTCCACACTTCTGAGGCTCAATCCTTGCCTCTAAAACATTGGGTTCTCCACCAAATTTCATACCTAAGACAATGATTACCAAAAACAGATAGCAAAACCAAAAACCGATATGAATTAAAACGACGAACGACCTTTTCATTTTGTGGAAATTTTAATTCAAAGGTCATTTATTTTTTTGTGACTGAAAAATGAATTATGCGAAATGGAGGTTTTTGTCTGCAAGTGGTTTTTAAAATTGAAAGCACAATCCTTAAAGATTCTTGATTAAATGAAGTGAGAAGAGGTATTTGTGTAAACTCTGTGCAAACTATATGCAAATCGCTAAACTTTCGACAAATAAAAAGGAGCTACAAATAAATGTAACTCCTTGATTTTCTGTTATTTAAAATTGTGGGCCCACTTGGAATCGAACCAAGCACCTACTGATTATGAGTCAGTTGCTCTAACCGAATGAGCTATAGGCCCTTACAAAGTCGTTTCCTTCTTTGTGATACAAAATTAGGGCTTTAAAAGCACTTCTGCAAAATATGTTTTTACTTTTTCCGTTAAACCTTTAATTTTTAAAACAATCTAACCAACAGTTTCCACAATTAATCCAAATTACGATGAACAAGAAATTAATTTTAGCTCTTAGCATTTTCACAGCTTCTTTTACGATAAATATTGATTCGGCAAAAGCACAAGATGCAGGTGTTCAAAATGTTGCACAGCAAGACTTAACACCAGAGCAAAGAGCTGCCAAACAAGTTCAACGTTTGACAAAAGCCCTTACTTTGACTAACGACCAAGTAGCTCAAATTCAACCAATGTTGTTGGAATTGAACCAGAAACGTGAAAGTATAAAGAATGCTTCTGACAAACGAGCTGCCCTAAAAGAGATGCGTGATTTGGTATCGGCTCAGGATGAAAAAATGAAAACTATCCTCAATGCTGACCAATTCACTAAGTATCAGGACATTAAGGACGATGCTAAGGAAAAAATGAGAGGAAGAAAGGGTAGAAGAGATTAGTTTTTTAGAGTTGTGTCATTGCGAACGCAGTGAAGCAATCTGTTAGAATAATGTAAAAGAGTTTGAATATCTTTTCTCGTAAGCTAACAGATTGCTTCGTTTCACTCGCAATGACAAATCTCATAGATTTTATTTCCCATATTTTTTAGCCAAGCTCAAAATAGCTTTTGCTGCACCCGAAAAAGGCTGTGGAACACCTACCATCGTTTTCTTTATCTTGCCAGAACCATCTAAAAAATATAAAGTAGGATAACCTTCTACTGGATATTGTTGAGCAATAGCTGGACCTTCTCCATTTTCGTAATCCATCGCAACGCACACGTACTTAGCGTTCATGTAATCGCCCAAGGTTTTATCTACAAATACCTGAGACTTCAACATTTTGCAAGGACCACACCATGTTGTGTAGCAATCCATCATTACCATTTTGTTTTCTTTTTTGGCTTTGACTAAGGCTTCTTTGAATGTACCTTTGAAGAATTGGATTCCCTCTGTTCCGTCTTTTTTAGAAGGATTTTTGCCTGCAAGTACGCTGATTGACAAGGCGATAAGCACGGCGGTAAAGATTTTTGATTTTAGCATTGTATTATTTTTTTGAATTTTTAGTAAAACGTAAGAGTTTGAGTTTTAGTTTGTGAATTTATGATAAAAGAGAGATTATCGTCAAGAAAAATCCTCTCAAAACGAGCATCTTTGCTTATTTTGAGAGGATTTCACGATTATAATTCTTATTTTTTTGAAGAAATCTTTTGCTTGACGCTTTGTACAAACTCAATCGTTACATTGGCAATATTGGCAATTTTATCGAATCCAAAATCTGTTTGTGAAAGTAAATTTATCACTACTGATTCTTTACCTTTATCAAAACCAACTAAAAAGGCTACATCTCGTTCTTCATCAATATATTTTGCTATGCTATCCATGACAATATCTTTTAATTTTTGCTCTAATTTACGCAGTTGTGCCAAGATTCGCAACTGTTTGAAATACTTTTTTAGGGCAAAATCTCCTTTCGCTGTTTCTTCAATTCGCTGAATTATTTGTTTCAAGGCATTTTCGGGGCTTTCGCCTTTAAAATTTGCTAAAATAGATAGGACAACTTCTTCAGGATTACCAGAACTGAGAAATAAATGATAATCAATTTCAGAGAAACAAATAAGCTGATATTCAAAATGAACTCGTTTCCTTTCTAATTTAGAAATCATTGAAGGCTCTATATCACTAACAAAAATAACATACTGTTCTATCGGTATCTTGTATTTTCGTTCAAGCATCGCATAGTATTCCATCATTCTATAGACCATTTCTGGTTCATCAGCTACTTGAAACTCAATTTGAAGAATAAATGTACTGCCTTGATTATCAACAATTCTTTTCAAAACATCAGGTTCACGCTCCTTTGTATGCTGTATTGCATCGGGTAGTTCTTCCGTAGAAATAGCTGTTATACCAAGTACATTTTCATCAGACTTGGTATAACAGCCTCTATGTTTTCTTTGAATATTTTATCGTATTGTTTAGCTTGTACTTTCTTTTGCTTCATATAACAAAACTTATTCTACATTTTAAGTAAATTCTATTTTTTTCAGAATTTACTTCCGAATCACCGCCCCAATCTCCTTCTCAAACGCTCCCATCAATTTCTCCATCGTTTTGTCAATTACTTTGTCTGTAAGTGTTTGTTCGTAGTCTTGGAGCATGAAACTTACTGAATATGACTTCTTGCCTTCGCCCAAATTATCGCCTTGATATACGTCAAAAACGTTGATTTGCTTCAAGAGATTTTTCTCATAATTACGAGCTAATTTCTGAATTTGGTCAAAACTAACGGTTTTGTCAATCACCAAAGAAAGGTCACGGCGAACTTCTGGAAATTTTGGTAGTTCTACAAAAGTCGCTTTGTCGTTGAATTGTTTGAACAAATAGTCCCAATCAATATCCGCAAAGAAAACGTGCTGTTTTACCTCCGCTTTTTTGGCTACGTTTGGTTTTACTAAGCCCAATTTTACGACTTCTTTTTTGTTTACTAAATAACTTAATCCATATTCAAAAGTCGCTGAATTTTCGAGTGGTTTACTGTCAAAATTCTTTACCCCCATTGTGCCTAAAACTTTGTTCACGGCACTCGTCAAACTATGAAAAACCACTTTTTGTGATTTCATTTGCCAAGTTTCTGATTCTGTGTTTCCCGTTACAAAAATGGCTAAATGACGCTTTTCGACATATTTATCATTGATTTTATGATAAGTTTTTCCAAAATCAAAAACCTTCAAATCTTTCTGACGACGGTTGATATTGTACGCTAAAACTTCCAATCCCGAAAACAACATCGTCTGACGCATCACACCCAAATCTTCTGAAAGTTTATTCAAAATCTCGACGTTTTCATTGGGCAAATCTGCCTTAATTAATTCAGAATAAGCTGGTTTTGTCAAAGAATTGGTAATGATTTCGTTGAAGCCATTTGCTGCCAAAACTTGTGATAATTTCAATTGCAAATTCTCACGGTCTTTGGCTGGGAAACTTGAAAGGAAATCCGTTCCGAGGGTTTCGGATAATTCGATATTATTGAAACCATAAATCCGTAAAATCTCTTCAATCACATCAGCCTCACGAGTTACATCCACCCGATAGGCGGGAACTGAAAAAGTAGCCCCCTCTGCCCCCAGAGGGGGAACTTCCGAGTCCGAATTGTTACCGTCTAAAATTCCCCCTCTGGGGGTTAGGGGGCTTATTTCTAATCTATCTAAAATATCTAATATCAACTCTCTCTCTAACTTTTTACCAATCAGACGGTCAATATTTTTATAAGAAACTTGAACTCTGAAATCCTCAATTGGATTTGGATAAAAATCTGTAACTTCCGAAGACACTACGCCACCCGCTACTTCTTGAATCAACAAAGTCGCATATTTCAAAGCAAAATTATTTACATTCGGATTTGTGCCACGTTCATAACGGAAAGACGCATCTGTCTTCAAGCCATGACGTTGGGCAGTTTTACGCACCGAGGCAGGGTCGAAGTAGGCAACTTCTAAATAAACTCTTGAAGTTTCGGGCTTAATTCCAGATTTTGTTCCACCAAAAATTCCTGCAATTCCGATGGCTTCTTCGGCATCACAAATCATTAAATCTGTTTCGCCTAATGTCCGTTCCACTTCATCCAAAGTCGTGAATTTTGTTCCTGCGGGGAGGTTTTTTACCACAATTTTTTGTCCTTTGATGGCGTGCCAATCGTAAGCGTGCATCGGTTGCCCGAGTCCGTGACAGATATAATTGGTAATATCCACGATGTTGTTAATCGAACGTAAACCAATGGTTTCCAAAGATTTACGTAACCATTCGGGCGATTCTTTTACCGTAACGCCATCAATAGTCAATCCACAAAAACGTGGACAATCCGCTGGATTTTCTACGACTAATTCTATCGGGAGATCATTATTTTCAACCTTGAAATTTTCAATCGAAGGCAAGGTAAGTTCACGACCCGTTTTGGCTTTTATATCACGAGCCACGCCCCAATGTGAAGCCGCATCTGCACGGTTTGGAGTCAGTCCGATTTCGATTAATAAATCTGCCTCTAAATTGAAATATTGAGCGGCTGGCGTTCCATTAGGTAAGTCAGTATTCAAAACCAAAATCCCATCGTGCGATGTTCCTAAACCCAATTCGTCTTCTGCACAAATCATTCCTTCGGATAGATGTCCGTAAGTTTTTTTACTTGAAATCTGGAAAATGGGTTCACCTTTGGCGTGGTCGTAAAGGGTAGTTCCAACCGTTGCAACGATAACTTTTTGCCCTGCTGCTACGTTTGCCGCTCCACATACCACCTGCGAAGGCGTACCCGTTCCGATGTCCACGGTGGTTAAGCTGAGTTGTTTTTCTTTTACTTCAAAACGCTCGCAAGTAAGCACTTCGCCCACGACAAAACCTTGCAAGCCACCCAAGATAGCCTCATGGCGTTCAATGGATTCTACTTCGAGTCCCGTACCCGTGAGGAGTTCGTCCAATTCCTGAGCGGATTCTGTTATTTCTATGAATTGTTTAAGCCAATTTAGGGATATTTTCATTTTTTGTAATTTTCGGTGAACAGTAAACGATTCACGGTAAAAGGAAAATGGCTCACGATGGGACCGAATAAGTAAAAAATACCTTTAACCGTTCACCGTGTACCGATAGACAAAGTTACGATAAAAATAGGATTGGGAGGTATTGGATGAGAAACAAAAAAGCCAAGAAACCCTGTTCTAAGGTATTCTTGGCTTTTTTGTTTGCTGAAACTATAATTTCAATGAGGCTTTCCTTACTACTTATTTTTGTAGCATGAAAACAAATAATTATTGACGAACGAAAGTTGTATAAAGTGCTTAGATTAATCCCAATTTCACCTTTGCTATTATTTCTTCAATTTGTTTCATTGACAAACCTGAAATATTAACCAATAATTCATTGCTAATTCCATTCAAATGCCCTTTTTTGACAAAATTAATAGTAGCTATTTCAATTCCTTGATTAGTTCCTTGATTGAAACCTTGGCTAATAAGTTGTTCTGCGGTTGTCATAATTGTATGATTTAAATTCAATGAAACTTTTGTAAAAATAGTAATTAATTCTGTAATAGTCAATTCATCTGTGTTCTGAATATATAGAACTACGGATGTTTTAAAATGGTTATTGCCTTGATTATCAATTAGTTTGAGTAATTCTACTAAACTATTCTCAATTGACCTAACGTATTTTTTAAAACGACTGTGCTTAAATAAAAGTGCCGAAATAGCCAGAAATTTATTCTTGAAATTGGTGATTTGTTTATCTGGAATCGTATTCAGATTTATCAAATGAAAATCAAATTCTGGAATGTATCGTAATAAATCTTCGTCCAAATTATCAAAATATGACCTCATCTGTTCATAATTCCACTTCTTCTTTCCATGATAAATTACGATAGGAATAATGGGAATAGGCTTTATTTTCTTTTGCTTAAAACCTGATTTCCAGACATTTAGAATATATTGATTCAGTTGCCAATGAGGATAGTCTTCTTTATAACTTTTATGTTCAAGCAATAAAGCAATTCGTACTTTACCTTTACCCGCATATTCACAGGTATAAAGAATATCAGCAAAATGTTCTTCCAATTCCTCATCTATGAAAGAATTATTGTCGATTTGTAAGGTTGATAAATCTAATTTTTTGACTAATTTTTCATCAACTAATTCTTCTAAAAAATTAGAAACTACGTCTATTCTCGAAAAAGTTTCTTTGAAGAACTTGTCGTGTACGTTCTGAATCTTCATTTAATCTGTTTTTATAAAATAGTGGTTTTGAATACTGGGAATATCAATTATCAGCCCGATAATACATCGTCGAACAATTCTCTTTTGTCAAAATTTTATTGGCTTGTTTTGTGATTTCATCGGTTGTAACTGCCTGAATTCTAACCGATTCCTGATTGGCGTATTCTACATTTCCTGCATTGGCGGCGAAGGCAAGGTTCATGGCACGATTCAATAATTCTACTTCCGAAAATACCAAAGTTGATTCTGCCTGATTTTTTACTTTGGTCAATTCCTCTTCTGAAACTGGTTTTTTTAAGAAATCTTCTAATACCTCTTGAATAGCTGCATCACCTTCTTCGATGCTTACACCTTGGTTCAAATTCCCTTGAATGACCATCAATCCTGGGTCGAGCGAAGCTGTTACGTAGGCATTGACCGAATTGAAAATTTGATTCTCTTTCACTAACTGATTATATAGTCTCGACGATTTGCTTCTTCCCAACATATCACTCGTCAAATCAACGGCATTGAAGCCTGCATCGTGTCGTCCTTGGGTATGATAAACCTTGTAAATAGCATCCAGAGGCACTTTTGCAGAGGTTTCTAAAAATCTGGCAGAGGTTTGTATTCCTTCGACAGGAAGGTTTTTCTTCACCACATTTCCCGCTGGAATTGGCTCAAACCATTTTTTGCAAAGTTGTTTTACTTGCTCAACAGTTACATTTCCAGCTACCACTAAATTGGCATTATTCGGCAAATAATGTTTATAGAAAAAGCCCTTCACATCGTCCATTACCGCATTTTCGATGTGTGAAATCTCTTTGCCGATAGTCGCCCATTTGTAGGGATGCGTCTCGTAAGCGAGTGGACGAAGTTTCAACCAAATATCTCCATAAGGCTGATTTAAGTATCGCTGTTTGAACTCCTCAATGACCACTTTTTGTTGTACATCCAAAACCTTCTGGTCGAACGAAAGCGACATCATACGGTCTGATTCTAACCAAAAAGCCGTTTCCAGATTGACAGAAGGCAATGTGATATAATAATTTGTAATATCGGGCGAGGTAAAAGCGTTATTCTCTCCACCGACCTTTTGTAAGGGCGTGTCGTAGGAAGGAATGTTTTTTGAACCACCAAACATCAAATGTTCAAACAAATGAGCAAAGCCCGTTTTGTGTTCCTCTTCGTCTCGTGAACCCACATTATAGATGATGTTTACTGCCGCAAATGGCGTAGAATTATCTTGGTGGACATATACTTTGAGTCCGTTGTCTAATATAAAATGTTCGTATGTAATCATTTTCAGCTATTGGCTGTCAGCTTTCGGCTTTCGGCTTGTTTTAGATTTTATATTCTTGTAATTTTCAATCAACAAATATACATTATCTAAACTGTTTCTATCAATCAAATAATTCCAATATGAATAAAATACTTCTCTTTCTTCTTATCACTTATAGCTCATTGCTCATTGCTCACAGCTCAAAATCACAAATCCTCAACGATGCCACCACTCGCCAACAGATTTCTCAGGGTTTAGACAAAATGTATTCCTACGATTTTAAGGAATCGGCGGAGATTTTTCAGAAAATAAAAGCAAAATACCCTCAGCATCCCGTTTTCTATACCTTAATGGCGATTCAGACGGAATTGCAATACTTTCCGCTGAAAGATTATCCTACCCAACAGAAGACCTATTTGGCGTATCTCAATCAAAGTAGAAATCTTGCCGAAGCGATGTTGGATAAAGATGAAAACGACATCGAAGCCAGTTTTTTTGAGTTAGCAACTTTGGGATATTTAGCCGCCTTTGATGCTGACAATCAGGAGTTTATGAAAGCGGTGGGTGTAGCAAAAAAGGCTTATTCACATCTGAAAAGAGGTTTATCATTGACCGAAAAACAACCCGAATTTTTGTATTCATCGGGCATTTATAATTATTACAGAATCGAATATCCAGAAACCCATCCGATGATTAAATCGGTGATTTGGATGTTTGCGGATGGGAATAAAAAATTAGGTTTGCAGCAATTAGATTTAGCAACTCGCAAGACTATTTTTGTCAAAAACGAAGCTACTTTTTATGCGGGATATGTACATACTAAGTACGAATCAAATTCAGCTAAGGCATTGTCTTACAATAACTTACTGATTGAGAAATATCCAGATAATTTATTGTATCAAATGCAAAGAGCCGAGTTCTTGACTGCCGTAGGGCGATATGATGATGCCGAAGAATTTGCTGATAAAATCTTGAAACAGAAAGGAATTATGTTTCAATGTGCAGGAAATATTTTCAAAGGATTGGTAGCTGAGAAAGGTAAGAAAGACGATAAAACAGCCGAAATTTTACTACAAAAAGCCGTCAAAATGCCTTATGACGAACGTTTTACGAAGGACTATCACGCCCTTGCTTACATGGGACTCGCCCGCATTGCGAAGCGTGCAGGAGATTTAGCGGCGATGAAAGAATATGCCAAAAAAGCCTCGAAGATTGCGGAGTATAAATCGACTTTGGCGGAGGCTAAGGGGATTTTGAAATAGGTATTTTTAGAGTAGAGAGATTAGATGATAGAGTAAAGAATATGGGATTGTTTTACTCTATCATCTAATCTCTACCCACGCATTTCTTGCAACAATTTATTCGCAAAAATAAACTCATTCAGTTCTGGCACTGTTGAAGTGCGGATGTTGGAATTATCACCTTCCCAGAGTTTTTTGCCTTTGTAGAGAAACATAATTTTCTCGCCCATTCCTATTACTGAGTTCATATCGTGGGTAATGACGATAGTCGTGATGTTGAATTCGTCCGTAATTTCTTTAATTAAATCATCAATTCTTACGGAAGTCAGTGGGTCGAGACCAGAGTTTGGTTCATCACAAAAAAGGTATTTGGGATTCATCACAATAGCACGAGCAATACCTACACGTTTTTTCATCCCGCCCGAAATCTCAGAGGGCATTCGTTGTCCAGCGTTTTCTAATTGTACTCTTTGCAAACAAAATTCTGCCCGCTCAATTTTCTCTTTTTCGGACATATCAGTAAGCATATCCAGAGGAAATTTCACATTGTCAAGAACCGTTTTTGAGTCAAATAATGCTCCTCCTTGAAACAGGACACCCATTTCACGGCGAATTGCCTTGCGGGTTTCTTCGTCAGAATTATGAAAATCACGTCCGTCGTAAAGCACCTGCCCAGCTTCGGGTTTCACGATGCCAATCATACATTTCAACAAAACACTTTTACCCGTGCCACTTCCCCCAATAATCAAAGAAGTATCACCTGGTTTGAAAGAACCACTTACGCCAATCAGTACGTCTCGTCCGTTGAAGGATTTGTTTATATTTTTAATTTCTATCATAATAGGTTTACTTGATAATATTTGAAATTACCGTCTTCTGTAATTATAGTTAAATCTTCTTCTTGTGCTTGTGCAATCAGCATTCTATCAAAAGGGTCATTGTGATGAAAAGGTAATACTTGTAGTCGTTCTAATTGTTCTACTGATGTCTGTAACAAGGTAAACAGATTTTGTAGTAAATGATTTTCAAGTTCTGAAAGAGACATCGAGATTTCTAATTTTCCAATACTTTGTTTGATGGCAATTTCCCACAAGCTTGCATAACTCACCACAATATTATTTGAGGGATTGTTTAATATTTCAGCAAAACGTGGGGATAATCTGGGACTATTTTCTGCGTGCCAAATCAAAATGTGAGTATCAATTAAATAATTCATTTTTGAGGCATATAATCTTCAAATCCTTCGGGAGTATCGTCAAAATCATCCGCTACGTACGTGAAAATACCTTTTCCCCAACCTGCCTGACGTAGCTTTGATGAAGATTTTTGAATGTCCGATTTGTCCAAAATTTGTTTAACTCTCGCTAATAACAAAGTATCTTGTAGCAAAGCTATTTTATTTATTACTTCTAATTTTTGTGCTTCGATGGTCATAATCTTAGAATTTTAAACAAATTTAAGCAAACTTACAGATTTTCAATATCATTCAAATAAATTTCCGCCTGTTTCAAAATCTCAGTTTTTTGTTCAGTTTGCATTTTATTCCACGTTACATACGCCATACCTATACGTGGATTTTTGGCAAGTTTATTAGCATGACGGTCATAAAAGTCCCAATAAAGGCTATTAAATGGGCAAGCCTTATGTCCGACTTTCTTAGATTTATCATAAAAACAGGTTCCACAATAATGGCTCATTTTGTCAATATAATTTGCCGAAGAAACGTAGGGTTTTGAGCCAACGATTCCTCCATCTGCGTATTGACTCATGCCTCTGGTATTGGTGATTTCGACCCACTGAATGGCATCAATATAAATGCCCAAATACCACTCATCTACTTGGTCGGGATGAATGCCTGAGAGCAAAGTAAAATTGCCAATCACCATCAATCGTTGGATGTGATGAGCGTAGGCATAATCCAAACTTTGCCCTACGGAATGTTTCAAACAGTTCATTTTAGTCTCGCCCGTCCAGAACCATTCAGGGAGTTTTCTGTCGTGATTAAAATAATTAAGACTCTCATAATCAGGCATTTTTGCCCAATATATTCCTCGCATATATTCACGCCAGCCAATAATTTGTCGAACGAATCCCTCAATCTGCGAGATACTAACTCGGTCTTGATTATCTTCCCAAAACTTCACGGCACGATTCACTACCTCCAAAGGTGAAAGCAATTTTATATTCATCGAAAACGATAATCTTGAATGATAAATTGACCAATAAGAAGGGTGCATGGCATCTTCAAAATTACCAAAATTTTCGAGACAATTTTCTACAAAAAACGCTAATAATTGTAAAGATTCCTGACGAGTCGTTGCCCAAATAAATGCTTTTGGATTTATCCGTCCGATGGTTTTAATTTCTTGGTTTTGTACTAAATCATAAATCTCGGTTACGTCCTTATCAAAAGTCAGTGGTTCGATGGGGCGATGATTGTTGGGGAGTTTTTTACGGTTATCAGCATCATAATTCCATTGACCCGTCAGAGGTTCAACTCCATCCATTAAAATCCCGTGTTTTTTCCGCATCATCCGATAGAAGTTTTCCATCAAAAAGGTTTTTTTACCTTTAAAAAATTCGGAGAATTCAAGGGGCGAAATCATGAAATGTTCAGTAGAAAATACCTCACCCGAAGCGTCGGTCGCCCCAACCCCTCTCCCATTGAGAGGGGAGTAGTTTTTCAACATCTCACCCAACCGATACTCATCAGGCTGTTGATATTCAAATGCCTCAATATCAAGATCTTGGATAATCCTATCAAGGTTTTTAGTCAATGATTGGGTATTGTTTTCATCATCCAATTTCAGATAAACTACTTGATGTCCTTGCGTACGGAGGTGTTCGGCAAAGGCACGCATAGCCGTGAAGAACGCAATGATTTTCTGAATGTGATGATTGACATAATCAGTCTCCTGACGCATCTCCATGATTATATAGAAAACGTTGTCGTCAGTCGTTTCAAACCAAGAATGTTGATGATTGAGTTGGTCGCCGAGGATGAGGCGTAAAGTTCGTTTCATAAAAAAGTAGCACCATTTTGAGGTGCTACTTTGATAACTTAGGAAATATAAATTTTGTTAATCAATCACTCAGTATTTCATAACTGATACTTTTATTTTGTCTAACTATGTGATTTTAAATCGGACTGCCGAAGCAGCCAACAGCCAATAGCCAAATGCTGACAGCTATTTATCTCACTAACTCCACCCAACCTTTCAACTTCGAGCTACTCGGTTCTAAGGTCAAGAAATCCACGTCGCAGGTATAAAAATATGAACCCGCAGGTAGTTGATTACCCGATAAATCATTACCATTCCATTCAAATTTAGGTCCTGAATATTCAAATACTTTCTGTCCAGCCCGATTATAAATCGTAATATTTACGTTCTGAACAAATCGTGGGCATTTCATGGCTTGAAAAACATCATTTTTTCCATCACCGTTTGGCGTAAAAATGTTTGGCAAAGAATACGTAGTACAATTATCCTTACAAACCACATTACTACGCCCACTTTCAGTGCCAAAACGATTAGTTGATGTTACATAATAACAACCTAAATACGAGTCATTTTTGGTATGCGTAAAAGTGGTCAGAGGTGGTCGTGGAGAAGTTACTTCGCCAATTTTTGTAAAATCACCTCCTACTTTTGAAGCATAATAAATGGTATATTTTACAATGTCCTTATCACACTCAGCCCCAGCAGGAGATTTTTCAGGATTTGTCCAAGTTAATTTATTATTGAATGAGGTAGCATTACAATTTGATTCGTCTTTATTGTATTGACTACAATCTAAGGCATCAATCAATAGCGTTGGTGGGCAAGGCACGATGTCAGTTTTGGGAGTTGCACAAGTAATTTGCGAGAAATTATACAACAAAGCGGGTTGAACTTTGGGGTCTCCATACGTTCCAACTGTTTCTACTTTGTAGCAATACGATGAATCAGGAGACATTCTTGATTTAAAAATGCCATCGCCCGCAAAGGTATCATCTCCTCTATCCGTAAAACTAAATGTTGCCGTTACAGGCACATCCGCAATGCGATTAAACACTCCCGACCCTGGGCGAGTCTCCCGATAAACTCGATGAGTCTGGTTTTGATTATTCCAAGGCACAGTAGCTTGCCAAGCCAAATTCACCGCACGAATGTCTGCCGTAGCTCCCAAACGTACACTGCTGGCATTTTCGGTAGTGTCCAAAGCCGTCAATCCAGATGTTGTTGTGTAATAAAACACCAAACGATAACGATATACATTATCAAGGGTATTCAAGGTTTTATCCGTGAAAAGCGTGTCAGGTTTGCCCGCCGTTAAATCAGTATCAATATTAGGCGAAACCTGAGCAAAACCCGAAGCACCCGTTTGCCCAGTAGCTCTGAATAAGCGATATTGGTAAGGTGCTTTGTACTGAGTTCTATCTAAATTGAGTGGACGAACCCATTTTACAGTAATTTCACCTGTGGTAGTATTTGTTCTATCAACCGAAACATTCGTAATCAAAGGACCTTGGAATGGTAAGTTAGCACAGGCTTGGTCAGAGGTTACGCTCATCGTGGAGTTCGTTCCGTTGGTAAATAATACCAAAGTTCGATAACTATAATCAGTATTACGTTTAAGGTTTCTGTCTGTAAAGGTTGTAGCACTCACGGGTACACGCCCTACTTCTACATACCCCTCAGAGGCGGGTAAGCCAACCGTACAAACAGCGGGTACATACGTCGAACAACCTTCTTTCCTATAAATAATAATAACCGCACCCGCATTTTGACAAGCATAGCTGTCCCACCTTAGAGTCATTGTTCTATTACCAGCATCCGTAGTAAGTTTCAAGTTTTTGATACGTGGAGCAATTACTTTTATTCGCCAGTTTTTACTATCTACCAAACTCGGAATAGTTCTGGAAGCGGGAATGTCTTGAACCTTAAATAAAACATCATAAGGCTCTTGACGCACGTGAGAGCAATTGGTTTTCCACAAAAATCTACCAGAAGCAGGAGATGAGGGATTAGCACCAGTTTGTACAAAAGTGGCATAATCAGGAGCAATGAATGTTGTTCCATCGGGTAGTTTATAGACTGCACCCGTTGAAAAAAGACTCATATTATCTGTTCTACTACCTCTTGGAGAAGGCGTATCAGTAGCAGTAATTGTTTGGTCGATAGTAAATCCCGCCTCCACACAAATATCATCGGGTACTTTGATTTTAGGGGCGGCGTTATCGGCAGCCTTAACTTCAATTTGCATATCACGGACAGTAATCGAAATTTTGACTCCGTTCCGCCATTCTTCCACAATGAAAGCACAGTTATACAATCCTTCCTCTTGGGGAACATCCCAAATCAAATCTCCCGTTCGTTCATTGATTTTAAATGTCCCAGAAACGTTTGTCCCTACTTCGTTTGGTTGAACAAAACCCGTAATTGGCAATCCTCTTTGTTTACAATCATCTTGGTCACCTCTTCTACAAACAATTAGTTGATAAGCTAAACTATCCCCTTCTACATCGATAGCATTAGGATTGTGAATGAATTTTTGACCAACTATTGCCGTTAAATCAACCGCAGGGTTCAACAAAATAGGCGTTGAGTTTTGTCCTAAGCCTGAGTTTACTTTTAAAATAGTTTCGACATAAAAATCAATACTTTCGGTAGGTCCAGGCATATTTCTAACGTTGGCATTTCGTTTGGAAATAGCCACACTAATTTTATAATCAGAGGGTGCAGCAAATGTGTAAACAGCTTTGTAGATACCCTTTGCAACACCATTGCCTATGTCCTCACCTTGTCCATTACCATTACTTCTGGGAGCTCTAATAATAATTCCAAGCCCATCACCAAAACAGAAAGACACATCTTTTTGGTCGTTCCACGCCCTTATACCACCAATTAAATCGCAGTAGATGGTACAAGTAAATTCGTAAGTGAGGGAAGTCGTAGAAATCCGTTTTACCGAAATTTCCCCGCCTCGCAAGTGCGTAGCGAATGAATTAGTAGTGAGCAGGCTCAGGGAAATACCCAAGACTAACGTATAAAGTAACTTTAATTTCATTTGATGTTGAATAAAAAAGGTCTGGCTTTTGACTACAAGTTATAACAATATTTTTTTTTACTAACTATTAAAACAATATTTTAAAACATAAGGTTGAAAAAACATATTTGAAAGTACGATTTAGAGTTAGTTACGAATTTGAAACCAATATCTATTTTATTGTAAAAAAACGTAAAAAGATAGTAAATAATTGCTAAAAAGTTAGAGATTATTTGAAAGACAAACGTTTGGGTAGTAGTTTTGGGGTAGATAAAAACTAAAACAAATTTTAAAATGTCTTGGGTAACAAAAACATTATCAAGTTCGCTGGGTAAAAAGCTGATTATGGCTGTCACGGGACTATCATTAATTGCTTTCCTTTTAGTACATTGTGGTATTAATGCCTGTATTTTTTTGAATGATGGCGGACACACTTTCAACGAAGCTGCCGAGTTTATGGCAAACAATCTATTTATTAGAGTAACAGAAGTTGGATTAATGGCAGGTTTTATTATTCACATCGTGGATGGTTTGATGCTTTGGAAATCAAATACTGACAAACGCCCTGTAAAATATGCAGTCGTGAAAGGTGAAGCTAATTCAACCTGGTATTCTCGCTCAATGGGTCTTTTGGGTTCATTATTGCTCATTTTTTTAGTCATCCACTTACGTCATTTCTGGGTTGTGAGTCGTTTTACGGATGTCATCACGAGTGGAGAAAAAACGCTTTTTCAGGAAATGACAGAGGTTTTCGCTAATCCTATTCCAGTAGTAATTTATGTATTAGGCTGTATTTCATTGGCTTATCACTTGTTGCATGGTTTTCAGAGTGCTTTCCAAACAATGGGTTGGAATCACCCAAAATATACACCATTCATCAAATCAGTAGGAGCAGGTTTTTCAATTCTTATTCCTTTGATTTTTGCAGCAATGCCAATTGCGATGTATCTTGGATGGATAGCGTAATAACAACACATCAAATTATCAAAAAAAATGAGTCTAATTAGTTATACAAAAAAGATAATAAAGCCTTTATTACCCAAAAAGTATCCAAAGGAATTTGATTATCCAACCCTACCTTGGATTGATAAGGATGAGGCAAATATTGATTCTTTTTTGCAGAGTTTTAAGCAAAAAGATAGCCTTCCCTACGACTTGGGTGAAAAGCTGAAATTTTGGCAAAAAAATGGGTATGTAATTTTTGAAAATGCTATTCCACATGATTTGATTGATGTTTATTTATCCGACGTTGAAGAGCTTATCAATAACCATAAAAGGTATGAGGTTTTGGTAAGATTAGATAAACCAGAATTTAGCGATAATCCAATTCGTCAAGTAAAAGATGTTTCTGTGGATATTCTGCGTGGAAAATCAGTCAAAATAATGGATTTCCATAACCCTTCGGTGGCAGGCAAAAAGTTAATGTTGCATCCAACCATTGTAGGCTTCTTAGCGGCAGTTTTTGACGAAAAACCAATCGCCATGCAAAGTTTAACATTTTTGTATGGTAGTCAGCAAGATACTCACCAAGATTTTGCCTATGTGGTTTCGCAAGTACCAAGTCATTTGGCAGCATCTTGGATTGCCTTAGAAGATGTCCACGAAAACTCAGGACCTCTATATTACTACGAAGGCTCGCACAAGGTAAGAAAATTTGATTTTGGAAATGGTATTTTCTTCAATAAAGAATCATCCAAAAATCCAGTTGATTTTGGAAATTATTTGGATAGAGCCTGCGAAAACTTAGGTTTGAAGAAAAAAACGCTTTTGATAAATAAAGGAGACGTATTAATCTGGCACGCATCCTTAGTTCATGGAGGAGAAGACATCAAAAACCCTGAACTAACCCGCAAGTCGTATGTATCTCATTATTCATCTGGACAAGCCTATAAATTTCATCGTACAAGATTAGGAGAAGAACCTGTACGCCAAGAAATGAATGGAGGAGAAGTATTTGCTGATCCGCTTTTCTTACAAAATGAAAATACTTTTAAGGCTGGTGAAAAATTTTAAATAAGTTTTAAGTCTCTGAGTGATAAGTTGTTATCTTTCTAAATCCAAGGTGATTGAAACCTTATTTTGTTCAATCTATTAGTGATTAACAACTTAAAACTTAACAATTTAACAACTTAGTAAATCATAAATAACAAGTTTATGTCAACTATATTAGATGCTAAAATACCATCAGGTGCAATTGGTGAAAAATGGACAAAGTTCAAGTCGTCAGTTCCCTTGGTAAACCCCGCAAATAAGCGGAATATCGAAGTTATCGTAGTCGGTACTGGCTTGGCTGGTGCTTCGGCGGCGGCTTCTTTGGCTGAATTGGGCTACAAAGTCAAAGCATTTTGTTTCCAAGATTCACCTCGTAGAGCTCACTCTATTGCGGCTCAGGGTGGTATCAATGCTGCCAAAAACTACCAAAACGACGGTGATTCAACGTACCGCCTTTTCTACGATACCATCAAAGGTGGAGATTATCGTGCAAGAGAAGCAAATGTTCACCGTTTGGCAGAAGTCTCAGGTTCAATCATCGACCAATGCGTAGCACAAGGTGTACCTTTTGCTCGTGAGTACGGTGGATTGTTGTCTAACCGTTCTTTTGGTGGAACACAAGTACAACGTACATTTTATGCCGCAGGACAAACTGGACAGCAATTATTGTTGGGTGCATACTCAGCGTTACAACGTCAAGTGGGTCTCGGAAATGTAACGATGATGACTCGCCACGAAATGATGGATGTAGTAATGATTGACGGCAAAGCTCGTGGAATCATCGCTCGTGATTTGATTTCGGGTAAATTAGAAAGACACTTCGGACACGCTGTGTTGTTGTGCACAGGTGGTTACGGAAACGTTTTCTACCTTTCTACCAACGCCATGGGGTCTAACGTAACGGCAGCTTGGAAGGCTCACCGCAAGGGTGCATTCTTCGCTAATCCATGTTACACTCAGATTCACCCAACGTGTATTCCTGTATCAGGCGACCACCAATCGAAATTGACTTTGATGTCTGAATCGTTGCGTAACGATGGTCGTATTTGGGTCCCTAAAAAACAAAACGATAACCGTCCAGCCGTTCAGATTCCAGAAGATGAGCGTGACTATTATTTGGAACGTCGTTATCCTGCCTTCGGAAACTTAGTACCTCGTGACATTGCATCTCGTGCCGCCAAAGAACGTTGCGATGCAGGCTATGGCGTGGGAACTTCAAAAATGGCAGTTTACCTTGACTATGCGGAAGCAATTTTACGTTATGGAAAAGGTGAAGCTAACAAAAAAGGTATTCAAAACGCCTCAGACGAAGAATTGCAAGCGATGGGTAAGGCTGTCGTGAAAGAAAAATACGGTAACTTGTTTGATATGTACAAACAAATCACTGGCGAAGACCCTTACTCAGTACCAATGCGTATTTATCCAGCGGTTCACTACACAATGGGTGGACTTTGGGTTGATTATAACTTAATGACCACAGTTCCAGGGCTTTATGCTTTGGGAGAAGCTAATTTCTCAGATCACGGTGCTAACCGTTTGGGAGCGTCGGCATTGATGCAAGGTTTGGCAGATGGTTATTTCGTATTGCCATATACGATTGGAGCATATTTGGCAGGAGATATTCGTACAAAAGCGATTCCAACGGATGCTCCAGAATTTGTGGAGGCTGAAAAAGCGGTTCAAGCTCGTATCGACCAATTAATGAATATCAAAGGCACGAAATCGGTTGATTATTTCCATAAAAAATTAGGAAAAATCATGTGGAATGAGTGCGGAATGTCACGTAGTGAAGCTGGTTTGAAAGGTGCAATTACGGAGATTCAAGGTTTGATTAAAGAATTTTGGTCGGACGTAAGAATCCCAGGAGATGCGGATGAATTTAATCCTGAATTAGAAAAAGCAGGTCGTGTGGCTGACTTCTTGGAACTTGGTGAATTGATGTGTATTGATGCTTTGAATCGTAACGAATCTTGCGGAGGACACTTCCGTGAAGAATTCCAAACCGAAGACGGCGAAGCCCTACGTGATGATGAAAATTATGCCTACGTAGCCGCTTGGGAATTCAAAGAACAGTCAAAATTCGAGTTACACAAAGAGGAATTGGTGTACGAAAATATTAAAATCGCTCAAAGATCTTACAAATAATGGAAGGAAATATGAACTTGTCTCTTAAAGTTTGGAGACAGAAAAATGCAAACTCGGAAGGTAAATTCCAACAATACGACGTTCAGGGCATTTCAGAAGATATGTCTTTCTTAGAAATGTTTGATGTTTTGAACGAACGTCTCATCAATGAAGGCGAATCACCCGTAGCTTTCGACCACGACTGTCGTGAGGGTATTTGCGGGATGTGTTCGATGTACATCAACGGCGAACCTCACGGACCTAATAAGGGCGTTACGACGTGCCAGTTGCACATGAGGTCATTCAAAAGTGGTGACACTATCACCGTAGAGCCATGGAGAGCAAAAGCCTTCCCAATCGTGAAGGACTTAGCCGTAAACCGTTCAGCTTTTGACCGTATCATTGCGGCAGGTGGATATGTGTCAGTAAACACAGGCAATGCACAAGATGCCAACTCATTACCGATTCCGAAAGATAATGCGGACGATGCCTTTATGGCAGCGGCTTGTATCGGTTGTGGAGCGTGTGTGGCGGCTTGTAAGAATGCTTCGGCAATGTTGTTTACGTCTGCCAAAATTTCACAATTGGCATTGCTTCCACAAGGACAAGCTGAGCGTACGATGCGTGCAGAGAAAATGGTTGCACAAATGGACGTTGAAGGTTTCGGGGCGTGTACCAACACAGGTGCGTGTGAGGCTGAATGTCCAAAAGGTATTTCATTAGAAAATATTGCAAGAATGAACCGTGAGTATTATGGAGCGGTACTTTCTTCAAAATAAAATTTATTTAGTATAGTAGGAAAGCCGTTTCAGGAAACTGAGACGGCTTTTTTTGATTGGTAAATTTTGATAAAACATTTTTTTTCTTCAACTTATGTATCATTTCACTTTATCCAGATAGTATGCTTTTCCGAAGAAACCTCTTTTTAATAATTATCTCATGTTGGCTCTTTTCATCTTGCAAAAAAGATATGCGACTTTTTGAAAAAGACCCTAAAACTTTTTTGACAGAATATGGAAAACAAAATCCTGAAAATGAAGTGGTTATCAAGACAGTAGGCGGAGATATTACGATAAAATTATATGACAAAACGCCTCTTCATCGTGCCAATTTTATCAGATTAGTCAAGTCAGATTATTACGTTCATCGTAATTTTTATAGAATCGTGTATCAAACTGCCATTCAAGGCGGAGGCGAATATTTAGATCAATTAGACTATCTCGTACCTCCCGAATATATACCCGAATATACTCACAAACGTGGAGCAATTGCGATGGCACGCTACGATGAAGGAAACCCCGAAAAAGCATCTTCACCCACGGAGTTTTTTATCGTAACAAATGCCAAAGAAGCTAAAAAGTTGAACGGATTATACGTTGTTTTTGGAGAAGTTACAAAGGGAATGGACGTAATAGATAAAATCCAGAACGCCCCAGAGTATTACGAAAAACCCGCAATTCCTGTTTATTTTAGGATTGAAATGCCTTAAAGAAGTTGATAAGTTTTAAGTTATTAAGTACACTGTTTAATAAGTTTTTGTATTCAGAAACTTAACAACTTAGAAAATTGATAACTTAAAACTTATTTATCATTCGCATAATCGACTGGCTATCATTCAATTGTGAAACTTTTGAAAGTTCTATCCAAGCCAAATCGGAGGATTCTGATGAGATAATTAGAGGCTCGTTCATATCCGCTTCCAACAAAAATCTCACGTCGTAATGTAGGTGCGTAGGTACACCTTTTCGCTCAGGGATTTCGTGAATGTCTATATCGAAAACCTCTGTACTAACGGCTTGAATATCAGTCAATCCTGTTTCTTCTCTTGCTTCTTTCATCGCCACATTGAGTACGTCCGAATCACCATCACAATGCCCGCCCGTTTGAAACCATTTATCTAATTTTCGGTGGTGCGTCAGTAAGGTAAATTGTCGAGATTTATCCACAATCCAAGCCGACCCAGTGATGTGTCCGATGAGTAAAGAACGCTCAAAACAGTCAGGGTTTTGATTGACAAATTCAATCATTTGCTCCTTGAATTGTGCTTCTTCTTGGTTGAAAGGTTGGTGATTTGCTAAGAGTTGGAGGAGGGGATTTCTGTGCATTTTTCTAAACTAAATCAGGTAAAAATTCTGTAAACCAATTGGGTAATTCTGTGGATTGATATTCTTTTTTGTGATTATTGATGACCAATAAAATTTGAGGCGTTCCAAAAGAAGAATCCCAAATGCTCAAATTATCAATCAAATCGTGGTGAATATTCAGAAATTTTAAGTTCCCGTAATAATTATGATGAATAGCATAAGCTGGGACTAAAAATCCATTTGCTTGAACCCTATCAGACACACGTTTTTCAGAAGATTCGAGTGTTTTTAAGCCCAAGAATATCATTGAAATCGTATAACCTTGTTTTCTAAAAAAACGAATGGTATCCCATGAATTTTCATTACTAAAATGACCTTCGTAAGCAAAATCAGATTGAGTAGCAATAGCTTCTTTGCTTAATCTTTCAAATTCTTCAACCGTTGCATCATCCGCTTCTTGGACGGCATATTTATGGACTTTTATGTACGAAGAAAAGTGTTTCAGCTTTTGACTAAAAACAAGGTCTCCGTCGAAAATGGTTAGATTTTGGGCATTTTTTGGTAATAAATCTTTTCCAAAAGTAGATTTTCCTGCACCGTTATGCCCTGCAATTATATGGAGATTAGGCATGGGAGCAAGTCATATTTTTCACGTAAATCATCAGCTTCTTGATGAGATAAATATCTAATAATTTGATGTTGTTTTTGATTTTCTGGAAATTCTGCAATAGCAATATCTCCATTGGCATATTCATAATAAAATTGATTGCCTTCGAGGTCAAGTTCACCAAGCATGAAAGGAAGGTTTTTTGAAAACTTATCCTCTCTAAGCCTCTCCACAGCCAATGCCGCTTGTTTTTCTAATTCGAGTACGAAATCTGGTTTTTTCATGATTTTGGATTCTATATTCTACAAACAAATCTACAAATTTGTCTCGAAAAATTAGCTATTTATCCTATTGGAACAGGAATTTAATAAACTATTCAAATTAAGGGTTAATATTTTTGTTATAATCAAGGTAAAAAAACGACACATAGCATCGATACGTTAGTTTTTTTTAACGAAGAGTATGACCAAAAGATTGACTCATAATTGGATAGATTATTGAATTCCTGTTCCATAACTAAACTCTTTCAATTTTATCCTGTAAATTTGAAGAAACTATTAAACAAAAATTAGAATGAAAAAATTATTCCTTGCCCTTTTAACAGGCATTTCTCTTTCGGCAACTGCCCAAATTCGCTTACCACAACCAAGTCCAGGTGCTTCGGTTTCACAAGTAGTTGGTACTACTGACATTTCTGTAAAATATTCTCGTCCATTATTGAGAGGTCGTGATGTGTTTGGGGGCGTTGTTCCTTACGATAAAGTTTGGAGAACGGGTGCAAACGGTACTAACCAAATCACGTTTTCAAATGATGTAATGATTGCAGGTCAGAAATTAGCGGCTGGTTCATATTCAATCTTCTCAATCCCAACTACGGGCGACTGGACATTGATTTTCAACAAAGATTTATCTGCCCAAGAGTACAACTATTCACAAGAAAAAGATGCTTTGCGGGTAACGGCAAAAGTCTCAACCGTAGCAAAAACGGAAGCCTTCACGATTGATTTTACTGGACTTTCAGATAGTACTGCCGACATGAACATCACATGGGCAGACAAAAAAGTCGTTGCTCCAATCACAGTTGAAACAACTAAAATGGTTGAAGCTTCCATCACAAAAGCATCAAACGACAATGCAGGACAAATGCGTGTTGCGGCAGATTATTTATCTGGAAAAGGTAAATTAGACCAAGCCTTGAAATTAGCAAATACTGCCGTTGCAGGAGCTGAGACATTCCGTAATTTATGGTCTAAGGCTCAGATTTTGAGTAAGTTAGGCAACTTTGCTGAGGCTTTACCATTGGCTCAAAAAGCACTTTCATTAGGTAATGCTGACCCAAATTTTGGCGGAATGAAAGCAACTATCGAAAAAGGAATTGCTGATTACACGGCTAAATTGCCAGTGGCTATGCCAGCGGTGCCTGTTAAGAAGAAGAAGTAAAAATAGTATCCTAAAAGTCATATTTGTCTTATATATTTTGATAAATATGACTTTTTACTTAATTGACCACTTCCAATAAATTATATGAATAAACCAAAATACACGCTAACTTCTATATCTGAGGATAAATTAAGATTTGTTTTTGAAAGTATTGGACCAAAAGGAACAGTTATAAAAGCTGTTGAATATGACCCATTTGATGCCAATGGAATGTATTATAATTTAGCCTTGGTTGATATGGATGAAAATGGAGAACTTAGCGATAATGTGATTACAGACAATAAAGATACCGAAAAAGTATTCGTTACAATTTCAAAAACTATTGACCTTTTCTTTGAAAAATATCCTCAAAAAAGGATTGTAATATTTTCTGATGATTCCTTACGTTTGAGGCTTTACAGAATGATTATTTCTAACTATTCGCATGAAAAAGAACAAATTTGGAATTTCTTTGGTTTGAAAAATAACAATTTTCAGAAGTTTGAAAAAGGGATTGATTACGAAGCATTTATGATTACTTTGAAAAATGATAAAATTAAATTATAATTGTAATATGAAATTGAAAACAGCAAATATTGAACCTTCCAAAAAAGAAAAACAAGTAGTTAGAAAATTCGCTACTCTTGACGAAGCATTCAAGTCAAAGCATGATTTAGCTCGTGAGTTTTTCAAAAATATTGAACTTCCTCAATAGATGAATTTTAACAAAAAAATCCCTCACCAATTATTCTTTTGGTGAGGGATTTTTCTATTTACTTCCCCTTCAAATAAGCTATCAAAACCTTCCTCACATCATTTCGTACATCACTCATTTCCTTCTCATCTGATTCTGTAATTTTCTGAACATCAGGGTTTTGAGAAGTCAAATAGCCAAAATTTGTCTCTTTACCTTCCATCATAAACTTCGGAATGGCGATGTAATATTCTTGGTTTACATCCAATAATTTTCCATTCACAAACCACTCATTTTTAGCTTCATCGTGGCGGATTTTATCCCATTGCAAAAAGCCTCCATTACCTTTATTTTTTATGCCTGTTTCCAAGATTTTTTCTAATAACCTTCCTTTCAAAGATACTTCCACAATTTTTCCTCCAAAAGGCAAAATACGCATGATGTCCAATTGGGTAATTCTACCCGATAATTGGTCATCAATTCTAACCGAACCACTATTGAAAATACTACAATCCACTGGTTTTGAGGTAGATGCAGTCATAGCTTTGGCAATTAAATCTCCTAAGTTTGTATGCGTATTTCGCATCGAAGTCTCACGCCCATCGAGTGGTTGGGTGATTTGCGAAACTACGTCATTTCTATCCATGCCCAATTTTTGAAGAGCAACGTCCATAATATCATCCCACTTTTTTACGACCACCGCCACTGCCGAATCCTGTGCGATTGACTCATCAATTTTACGTAATTGACTCTGCACATCAGCAATTCTGGTTTTTGTATCAAATGAAATCGTGTGTACGTAGGCAGTCTTGGCGTTGGCATCTGCCTTGGCGATGGTGCTTGTACCTACACGTTCAATCATGTTATCGTGGTCGTGTCCACCCATCAAAAGTTTTACTCCTGGTAACATTTCCGCTAATTTTGCATCATCTGCCTTGTTTAAATGCGTTATGCCAACTACAAAATCACACTCAGTTTTCAGAATATCATAGGTTTTCACGGCAGCCTCAAAGAAATCACTGTAATAGACGTAATCCTTTTTATTGGAAGGCAAAACCACAGAGAACATTCCCATTTTCACAGTTTGTCCTTGTGGGTTTGTGAAAGTCAGGATAGTAGTTTTTGGAAATGGCACTTTTACACCATTCACTATTTTACCAAAAGGCTCAATGTCACCCCCTTTTTTGTGTTGGAAAGCATTGGAAGACAGCCAGTTAAACTTAGATTCGTCGATGCGTTTTTGTAAGTCAGCTTCGTCCAAATCAAACTCATGATTACCCAGACCAACCCAGTCAAAACCAACGGCGTTCATGGCTTCAATCATCTGTTTTCCTTTGATGCTTTTGCCTTCGTGTTTGAAGGTGCTGATGAGGGCAGGGTTCAAAAAATCACCTGCGAGAATGGTTAAAGTGTTCGGGTTTTTCTGGATTAATTCTTTGCGTAAAGTGGCGATTCGAGCCATTCCGCCTACTTTCCCACCTTCCAAAGGTGAAATTTCATAGACATCGTTTACGTGCAAGAAGGTAACTTCGACCTTATTTTCAGTCGATTGATTGTTGGCGGTTTGTGAGGTCTTACAAGACGAAAAAAAGACTGTCAAAACACAGCCTAAAAAAAGTAATTTCTTCATGGGGTGGGTTAATGTTGATGAATAATGTGGTCAATTAACCTTCAAAATTACCTTTTGTTATCCACATTTTCAATCAATACATGATGAAGTGCTGAAATCTTTTGTGAGAGCGAGATTTGGAATAGATTTTGAATATGTAAACTTAGAAAGTAAATCAATCATGGTTTTTTTGTAGTTTTATCTTTTAGAATGATTATTTTTACTAAACAATCAAAATACTAAAATCATGGACATACAATATCTTTCAGACGAACAAGGACGACAAACTGCCGTTCAGATTCCTATTGAAGAATGGAATAAACTTACAGAAGAAAGTAAGGTTTTCAGAGACTATGAAAATAACAAATCAGTTAAAAAGAAACCTTCTGATTTTCGTGGAGCAATTTCTAAGAAAACAGTCGAACAATTATTACAATATGCTACACAAGCCAGAACAGAATGGGACAGAGATATATCTTAGATACAAATACAGTGATTGATTACGTTGGAGATAAACTTCCACAAGATTCAGCTCTGGCAATGGATAAACTGGTAAATGCCGAACTCAATATTTCTATTATCGTTAGAATTGAAACATTGGGATTTAACGGAGAAGAATCCGAAATGCAAAAACTAAAAGATTTTTTGAGCCTTGCCGATATTTATTATGTGGATGATTTAGTTGCTGATAAAACAATTGATTTACGTAAAATATATCGTAAACTAAAACTTGGAGATGCCATCATTGCCGCTACGGCAATGGTAAATAATTTAACGTTGATTAGTCGTAATACCAAAGATTTTGAGGATATTTCAGGACTGACTTGTATCAATCCTTATGAACTAAAATAACCTAAAATCTTTGCTGAAAATATATGCAATTCCTATTTCCAACCTTCCTTTGGGGGCTTTTGGCACTGTCAATCCCTGTGATAATTCACCTGTTCAACTTCCGTAGAACTAAAAAAGTGCTGTTCACGAATGTCGCTTTTCTCAAAGCCGTCAATACCACTACGTCCTCTTTCCGCCGACTCAAACATCTCTTGATTATGGCTGCCCGCATGGCGTTTATTGGGGCTTTGGTTTTGGCTTTTGCCCAACCTTTTTTGCCTTCCAAATCGGGCAAGGGCGTAAAAGCGGGTGGCGTAGCGAGTGTCTATATCGACAATTCGCTTTCGATGCAAAATGAATTAGACAAAAAAACGTACTTGGATAAAGCCATCGGTAAGGTCGAAGAATTATTGACCGCTTTTCCGCAAGGCTCTCAATTACAGTTAGTTACCAATGATTTCTCTTCCGACGAACACAGCGTTGGCAATACACAAACCATCAAAGACCGTACAACAACCATCAAGTTTACGCACACGCCTCGCACGTTCGACAATATTTTGAAACGTCAGGCGAGTTTGGCTTCAAAGCATAATTCGCAAGGAGGGAATCAATACTTATGGTTTTCAGATTTTCAAAAATCCACTTCGGGCGATTTAGCTAAACTTAAATTAGACTCAACTTCAAGGCTTTTTGTTGTACCCGTACAGGCGAAGGCATTACAAAACGTATTTGTGGATTCTGTTTGGATGAGTACGCCGTTCGTGCGTGAAATGTCCGCTAATCAATTGACTGTCAAGTTGTTCAATACGGGTGAACGTACCGTTGAGAATTTACAAGTAAAACTTTTTATTGACGATACGCAGGTCTCATCCACCATCGCAAGCATCCAAGCCAAGTCCGCTACGACAGCTAATTTTTCATTTACTGTAAAAAACAAAGGTTTCAAAAAGGCAAGAATTTCTTTTGACGATACGCCCATAACTTTTGACAACGACTATTATTTTGTCTTGAATGCTGCCCCAACGATTAAGGTTTTGCACCTTTTCGGACAGGCTTCCACAGGGCGATATGTACCAACTGTTTTTGATAACGATAGCGTTTTTACGTTCAAAAGTTTCTCAGCTTCTAATGTGGATATTGGGCAGTTCAAAACGTCTGATTTAGTGGTTTTGGAAGGTGTACAAAATATTGACGGAAGCATCAAAACGGCTCTGCAAGATTTTGTTCGTGCGGGAGGAAGTTTGTTTGTGATTCCTTCACAAACACCTGATATTCAGAGCTATAATACTTTCTTAGGAATCTTTAATATTCGAGGGATTCAATCAAAAGTTATTACACAATCAGATTTTACGCCTTTGGCTGAACCTGTGAAAACCTCTCCATTTTTCATAGATATTTTTGATAATTCTACGCAAAAAGAACTACTCCAAATGCCCAATCAAGGGGGAGTTTTGACGTGGCAAGCGATGGGAGATAAGCTATTGAATTTCAGAAATAACCAACCATTTTTAACGGTCTCAAATGCTGGAAAAGGAAAGGTTTATTTGACGGCAGCACCCTTGGATGCGACCTTCGGAGATTTTGCCAGAAACGCCCTTTTCGTACCCATTATGTACAAGGTGGCAGCGATGAGTGTACGCCAAGAACCAACGGCTTATTCGTTTGAACAAAATACATTTACAGTCGAAGTAAATAACATTCCGAAAACGGCAAGTTTTAAATTACGAAGAGGAAAATTAGAGATTATTCCAGTACAAAGTCTCAACGGAAAACAATTGACGATTGAACTGCCCAAAGCCAATCAATTAGCTGATAATCAAGCCATTGAATCAGGATATTATGAATTGCTTTTGAATGGAAAAGTAGAAAGATTAGTCGCTTTCAACCACGACAATAAAGAATCTATGATGGATTTTTATAGTGTTGATGAATTGAAAAATATCTTCAATGGAAATAAAAACGTACAAGTTTTCGATAAAATAGACGATGCTAATTTCGTAAAAACCTTCAAAGACCAAAATTTTGGTGTAGCATTATGGAAGTATTTTCTGATTGCTGCCTTAGCATTTTTGGCGATTGAGATTTTATTGGTTAGGTTGATGAAGTGATAAAAATAACGGAACTAAATACTTATTGTCGTAAGTCCAACAAAACCTCACCCCCAGCCCCTCTCCGATGGAGAGGGGAGCATTTGTCCGCTTTTTTCTCCCCCTCTCCATCGGAGAGGGGTCGGGAGTGAGGTTTTGCGACAATAAGTATATAATTCCATGAAAAAAGCCCTTGCAATTGCGAGGGCTTTCGTATTATTAAAACTATCTACTAAGTGCTACATTGATTTGCGAACAGTTTGTTCGGCTTTTGATAAAAGTGCTTCCGCTCCAATTCCTCCTACTTGATGATTGACTACTCTTCCGTATTTATCCAAAAATAATAGCGTTGGATAGGCTTCAATTCCGTATTTTTTGGCTAAAACTTCTCCCTCTGTTGTTTCCATGTCAATTGCCATTGATACATATTTATCTTTCATATAATCGCCCAAATTGGCATCCTTGAAAGTATAATTTTTCATCATTTTGCAAGGTCCACACCAAGTTGTATAGCAATCTACAAACAACAATTTATTCTCAGTCTTCGCTTTCTCTAAGCCTTCTTGTAATGTTCCCGCAAAGAACGTAATGCCTTGCGTTGGCTGAATTTCAGGCTCTGAGACAACAATTTCTTCCTCTGTCTGCGTTACAATTTGAGGTTGCTGTGCGACTTTACAACCCGAAAACAAAGCTACCGAAACAACAGCAGCAATGGCAAATATCTTGATTTTTTTCATGTGTGCTTGGTATTGTTGGATTAACGAAAATGATTCATTAATATTATTTACAAACACACAGTTCAAGAATCTTGCCAAATTATGTTACAAGCAAAAAGGGTTGTAGAATCAACTTCTACAACCCTCTTTCTTATACTTAACACCTATACTTACGCATAAGTATTCAACATCACAGGCATTACCAATAACAAAATATCTTCGTCTTCTTTTTTATCAGATGGAATAATCAAACCCGCACGGTTGGGCTGCGACATTTCCAAAGCAATCATGTTTGAAGAAATATTGCCTAACATCTCTACCATGAATTTGGCGTTGAAACCGATTTCCATTTCCTCTCCGTCATAATCGCACATCAATTTTTCGTTGGCTTCATTTGAATAATCTAAATCTTCGGCTGAGATTACCAAGTCGTTTTGAGCTAATTTCAAACGGATTTGATGCGTTGTTTTGTTTGAATATATCGAAATACGTTTCAGCGAACCCAAAAACTCCGAACGGTTTATCGTCATTACGTTTGGATTGTTTTGTGGAATGGCATTTTCATAATCAGGGAAACGCTCGTCAATCAAACGGCAAATCATTCTGATATTATTGAAACTAAAAAAGGCATTGGCTGCACTGAAATCTGCCGTTACGGTCGTATCGTCTGAGGGCAAAGTTGATTTCAAAAGTGTTAGAGCCTTACGAGGAATAATCATCGTTGATTCTTGCTCAGATTTTACGTCATTTCTTCTGTAACGAATCAAACGGTGACCGTCGGTAGCTACGAAATTGGTATATTCTGCTGATAATTGTACGTAAACTCCTGTCATGGCTGGGCGTAAATCATCGTTTGAAACGGCAAAAATTGTATTAGCAATCGCAGCACCCAACACCTCCGCAGGAATCTGAACCGAAAGGCTTTTCGTTACTTGTGGTACTTTTGGGAAGTCGATTGGGTTCTCGCCTGAAAGTTTATAACGTCCATTTTCAGTAATAATTTCCGTTCCGAAAGTATCTTTATCGACCTTGAAAGTAATAGGTTGGTCGGGTAATCCACGAAGGGTATCTAACAACAAACGGGCGGGTACGGCAATTGCTCCTGAGTCAGACGATTCAACCGCCAACGTCGTAATCATCACAGTCTGTAAATCAGAGGCGGTTACGGTTAGTTGAGTTTGGTCAATCTGGAACAAAAAGTTTTCCAAAATGGGAACAATCGGGTTGTTGGCAATTACACCATTAACTGCCGAAAGCTGTTTGAGTAATACTGAGGATGATACGACGAATTTCATTATTGAATTTATATTTTATTTTAGCGATGAGTTCTTAGCCATGAGCTGTGAGTGATTAGCTATGAGTCTTTTGAATAAAGATAATTACTCATTTTTCACAACTCAAAGCTATAAAAACTCCTGCAAAACTACAAATTAACGCTCAATTTACCTAAAATTGGTTGTTTGTTATTGGATAATTAGGGATTAGGTAATTGGGGATTAGGTAATTGGGGATTAGGGATTGGGCAATTGGGGATTGGGTAATTAGAGATTTGGTAATTGAGGGGTGATACAATCAAATATTTTTTGGGGTTTGTTTGAGTCGTAAAACCCATTTTTAAGTAAAAATATCCTGACATTTGCAATTTATCGGAAATTATTTACTTACTTGCAGTGTAATTTGTTTGGTGTTTATCAAATAGAAAACTATTCACATTAACCTTTTCTAAAAACAATACGAGTAAAACAAAACGCCCCTTCAAGTTCTTGGAGGGGCGTTTTGATTATTCAATCACAATCTTACTCGTTATACTCCTATCACCTTTACTTGCTTTCAAAAAATAAACGCCTTGCGGAAGTCCGTTTGTTTGGGCTTGGTCGCCTGTTTGGGTGAAAGGATGTTCTCGCCCGAAGGTGTCAAATAGTTGAATATCAGCACTTTTTAACGTTTTGGGGAGAGTGATTCTGAACTTTCCGTCACTGGGGTTGGGATATACCAATATTTGCTCTTCGCCCACTTCCTCTTGATTGACTAAGGGTACTAAAATATTGATTGTCAAGGCATCTGAGATTTTTGCACAGCCATCTTTGGATACATTCACATTATATTTTCCTGATTTTTTTGCTTCGTAAATAGCATTGGTTTCGTTGGGAATGATGACATCATCTTTGAGCCATTGGTACTTCAAACCTGTTCCTGAATTAGCGGTCATTTTTACGGTAAAAGGTTCATAAATTACGCCTTTGATGTCGGTAGAAATATTGGCTTCTGGCAATGGTTTTGCGTTGATGGCTATGACATTTGAGTACCCGATTTGTGGGCATTTATCATCACGTACCCCTACCCGATAATTCCCTGACGTTATGGCTTCAATAGTTGCTCCTGTGGCGTTAGGCAGGTCTTTTTGGTCTTTTTGCCACTGCATAAAACTGCCATTGGTAGTGGCGGTAAGGCTTACCTTTTCTCCTTCACAAAAGCTCGTTTGGGTGGCTTTTACCTCGGCGGTTGGGAGGGGACGGATATTGATTTTTACGGGTGATGAAAAGGTTGTATTTTGACAGATTTCTTCTGTAGCTCTTACCGAATAGGTACCTGATTCTTTAAAGCTTTGAACCGCCTCTTTAATATTTGGAATGTCGACACCATCTTTTTGCCACTGATAAATAACTCCATTTTGATTTTTAAATGAAAGTTTAACTGATTCAGTTGGACAGGCTTCTGTAATACCTGCTATTGAGATTGGGGTTATCACATTACATATGCCTATCTTAGATAGAATTAGACTATTACTTTTGTTACTGAGAGGGAGTTTAAAACCTTGTGCAATTAAATATTCTCCGTCTCCACCAATAACGATTTCATTTCTATTATCTATCGAAACATCACCATATGGTAGTAGTGATTGCGGTAAAGTATATTCCCAATTTAATGTACCATCAGTTTTTGATGATTCAATACGATATGAATATTCCTTTGTTGAGGCATCTATTAATTCTTTGCAAAGTAACAGGATGTTCCCTTTTGAGTCTATTTTATAATCTAAAAAAGTAGCGTCACGTTTCCAAATATCAGCTCCTGTTTTAAAATCTATTTTTCTAATAGTATGTTTTTTACTTGAAAAAACATACAAATACCTTCCTATCACTCTACGACCCAGTGCTTTATCCTTTGGAGTATAAAGAGCTATACCTCCTATTTGGTCATCAACAGTAAAGTTTTTTTCAAACCTTAATGATCCGTCCATATTAAAATATTTTAATGAGGTCGTTAGCGTGATGTTTGGTTCTATACTTGTATATTGTGACAATTCTACCATACGATTACTACTATCGTCAAAAATTAAGGATGGACGTATCCCAGAGCCTATATTTGGTTTATTGTATTCTATCTTATTTTCGTTGGATTTGACAGGGCTGTCAAAATTTACAGAACCAAAAAAATAATCGTGGTCATTACAGTTTGTATCAGTACAAAAATCTCGATAGTATAGTAAAGTATTATTCTCTCTGGGAGTCTTTAAATAGATATAGTTATAATAACCATCTACTTTAATATGCACTTTCTTCGAACTACCTAAAATATCTGTTTTATTGATGACAAGGCTATCATTCGCATATCTATAAGAGCCATATATTAGTGAATTATCAGGAGATAGTACTTCAGAAGAAAATTTATAATTCAAATTTGTATTTTTTACTTTTGCAGTTTGCTTTCCTGTCGAATCAAATTTAATGTACTCCGCATTAGACCCTTCCTTATCAATAATCCAAGCACCATTATCACTTGTAGGAACAAGTTTAATCTCTGAATTCAAAAATGGCTCTGTTTCAACCATTTTTTTACCTTTCTCGTCAAGTATTAGAACTCTTCTTGGGGATAACTGAATTCTACCGCTATTACTAAAATTTGTTAAATAATCATCATAATATGTAAAGGTATCATTAGTAGAAAATGACACAAAATAGAGTAATTTCGATTTACTTACAGTTATATTTTTTACTCTATTAAAAGGAGAACTTGCATCAAGAATTCCATAAGAATAATTTGTATCATCATACGTATAAAGCCTCTCAGTACCAAAAGGTCTTCGATTCAGTAACTTGGCATTATAGTCACTTTGATATTTCCATTCTACTTTACCATCTAAATTGTATTTCGTCATTAAGAAGTTTGAATCGACAAATAGAACTCCATCATCTAAGGGATATAATGCTGCAATTTTAACATCATATACATTATATTGAAGCCGCATTACCAAATTATAATTCAAATCAGAAACGTAAACATTACCCCCATAATCAGTAGAAAGATAATATTTGTTGTTAATTAGGGCAGTGGGTATAATAGGTCTTGTTATACTTTTTTTAAATGAGGTATCTGTTCCGTTTTTGTCAAATAAGTAACATTGAGTACCATTTCCTTCTCCGTAAGAATTATCGTAATTACCAAATAATATATTGCCATTAGGGGATAGTAAAATATTCATGGGGAAATACTTTTGAGTAGATAAATCTACTTTTGTAATCTCCTTCTCCCACAAAACCTTCGGCTCTTTTTGCCCAAAAGCCATCCCAGACATCGCCAGCATGGTGACGAATAAAAGTGTATTTTTTTTCATGATGTATGTTTTATTTGAGTTTGAAATTAAGCCCTACTTTCAGTCCCAAGTTGTAGGCGTTGGTCTGAATTAGGCTTTTTGAGTCGTTAATATTGTTTAGTAAATAAGATGCTGTGGGTTCGATGGTCAGGAAACAATCTTTACTCACGTTGTGCTGAAATCCTGCCGAGGCGTTGATAAATATGTTACTTCGTTTTTCGGTAGGTTCGTACATCACTTGCGAGCCTGCACTGATGAAATAGCGGTTTCGCCCCGTCATTTTTACAAACTTCTGGATGTCTGCCTCCAAGCCTATCATTTGTAGGGTTTTGGCTTCTACTTGGGTCTCTCCGATAAACTCGTTTTCATTGTTTACAGATGTGGCTGCATTAGAATAATTACTCAAATTTTTGACGGCAATATTATCGGTATTAATCTGATATTCAGCCCATTGACGCATTTTTAGATACGATAAGCTACCTCTCAAATTCCAAGTATTTCCCATCGGCTTGGTCAATCCTATTTGAAAAGCATAACCGTTTCGCTCTGAGTCGAAGAGGTTATTGGTTTGTAGATTTTGTACTTCTCTACGACTTACAGTCAAGAGTCTGTACGTCTGCAAGGGCGTAAAACTCAAACTCAGGTAGATGGGTCTGATAACTGATTTTGGGTCACGATTGAGGCTTTGAATTTTGATATTTGGTCGTTCTATTTGATTCTTGAAACTAACAAAATCTTTGTTTTTGAGCAATTCAAGCGGTTTTACATAACGGACTTCCTGAACAATGGCATTGCTGAATGCTTGATGTGATTGTTGGTTTTCCTCAACATGGTCGACGGGTACAGTGACTACGGGGGGCAATTTGTCTGAATCAAGATTTATAGGATTTGATGATTTTAGGATGTTTATTTTGTCCGAATCAAGATTTACCGAATTAGAGGATTTTAAGACATTACTCTTGTTAATCTTCTCATCCTTCAATCCTGATTCTGACAAATTATTATTTCCCAACCCCTCGTTTGATGTAGTCGTACTTACTAATAATGTTTTATAATCCGATGAACGAATGCTATTCGTCCCTACTTCTGAATCTAATATTGACGGACGAATGCTATTCGTCCCTACCTTTGAATCTTCAAAATGGTCGGTGAGGACAGTGACCACGGGAGACAATTTGTCTGAATCAAGATTTACAGGATTTGAGGATTTGAGGATGTTTATTTTGTCCGTATCGAGATTTACCGAATTAAAAGATTTTGGGATGTTCATCCTGTTAATCTTCTCATCCTTTAATCCTGATTCAGACAGCTTATTGGCTTCAAGGTGGTCGGTGGGGACACTGACCACGGGAGATATTTTTTCTGTTTCTTTTTCCGATAATCCCCTAATAATCAAGTTCTTACTATTTGCTCGTTGTACAATCTCAGCTTCTGGGTTTTCCATTTTCATAGCAATTTCCAAGGGCTTTACTTCATTTTGATTGAGTACATAAATCAATCCACTCATAAAAAATAGTAAACCCAGCGTTGGTAAAGCCCAGCGTTTTAGACCTCCTACTGTTTTAGGATTTTGCGGTTGAATGGCTGTACGGATTTGCTCCCAAGTTTGCTCGTCAGGCTCAGGCTCATAGTCCGAGAAAGTATCTTGGAGAAATCGTTTTAATATATCTTCTTCTTGATTTTGCATTGTTTTAAACTTTTACTTCGTACCCTACTTTTATTAATTCTTTTTTCAATAATTCTCTTCCTCTCGACAATTGCGATTTGGAAGTTCCTTCTGAGATATTCAACATCTCGGCTATTTCTGCGTGGGTGAATCCATCAATCAAAGAAAGGTTTATCACGACTCTATAACCATCTGGTAATGAATTAATTACCCCTAAAATCTGTTCTCGCCCCATACTCGAAAATATGTTAAAATCTTCCTCTGGATGTTCTATTACGTTGTCGTAACCCACTTGTTCTCGCTCGTGTGAGGTGTGTCTGTAATGGTCAATTGCAGTTCTGACAACCAACGATTTTACCCAAGCACCAACCGATTCTATTTTTTCGAGACTGTTTATATTTCTAAAAATTTTGATGAATGCTTCTTGAAAAATATCCTCAGCCTCCGCTACTGTACGGGCATACCGTCGGCATACCCCCAAGAGCCGACCTTTATACAGATTGTAGAAGGCGGTCTGTGCTTTGGGGTCGTTGCGTTGGCAAGCAATGACTAATTCTTTTTCGTTATTATTGGGCATTAGAGCTTATGTATTCTTTTGGTATTTTGTAGTTGATAAGTTTTAAGTTGTTAAGTTTTAAGTTAAGATGTTAAAGCATATCTAAAACATTTTATTATCAAATAATTTCGGAGCTATATCTATTGATAATCATTAGCTCATCGTCTATTTTGACTTAATAACTTATCAACTTAAAACTTAACGACTTATCACTTACACAATCTTATATTTGAATACTACCTTTCCATCATTGGCAATTTTTATGGCGTATCGGTCTGAGCCTTGTTTTATTTCGACTTGAAAATATGCAGGATTCATTCCTCCTTGTTGGGTTGCTTCGTTGCGGGGTTCGTAAGTTACTTTTCCAGTCGAAAACACACCCGTCGGATAGTTATTATCCAGTACCGTTTTAATGTTTTGGGGTATATCTTTTTCTTCCAAAACTACCGAACGAATCGTTACTAAATCATTCTTTCCGAGGATGTCATCTATCAAAATGATACGCTCTTTTGTTCCGTTCTGGACAGTTGCATACTGAAACTTTGACCGCCCAAATACCACACTCGAAAAGGCGTAATCTAATTGTGTATTGCTACTGTATGAACTAAAATAATTAGACACATCCAAGGATAAGTTACTCCTGGTCAAGGTGTTGTAGAATATTTCGGTTTCAATTGGCGAAATCCATTCTAATAGTTGTCCTTGTTCCGTTACGGTGATTTCATTGGTTAATAATGCTCCATTTTTGCGTTCTCTAAAATTGAGAATAACCTTATACGTTTTGTCGGCTAAGGTATAAATGGTGACACTTGCGTTTGAGATTTGATTATTGGCTATAAATTGTTTTACGATAAGGGGTGTCTTGGGGTCGAGGTTTATCTGATCGGTGCTTGTAAAATTAATAGCCGTTACTTTCTCAGTTTGTTTTGTCTCTTCTTTCAAAAAATTATTAGAAGCATCAAAAAATAGATTCAAGAAAGTATTTTTATCCGTTTGAACCGTCAATTTGTAACCATCCGTTTGCGTAGAAGTCTTCATCATATCATACGCCAACACAATTACAGCGTTGGGATATTTGCTGAACACATAATTTTTGAGGGTATTTTGAAGAATTTTGGGTGTACCAATAAGTTGATTAAGTTCAATGATTTCTCCTTGATAATCCACTACCGAAGTGACCTTTCCCGTTGATGCCACAAAGTCATTTTGCCAAGTTTTAGCGGGTTGTAAAGGTTTAAAAATAAACGTTGCCACATCAGGATACATTTGTTTAAAAGCCTCCGTAGCCACTTGCGGAAGCACGGGTGGTTCTTGTGGTGTTGCTTCGTTATAGACTTTGTCGCAGCCTGAGAGTAAGAAGATTGCACAACAACCGAATATAACAAAGCGGTTGATGCTTAGGCTGAGCAATATTTTATGTATTTTAAATTTAATTTCGCAAAACCTCACCCGAAGCGTCGGTCGCCCCGACCCCTCTCCAATAGAGAGGGGAGAAAAAGGTACTCGAATACTCCCCTCTCTATTGGAGAGGGGTCGGGGCGACCGACGCTTCGGGTGAGGTTTTGAAACTAATAATATTAAGTATATAGTTTCGATTTTAAATAATGATTTCATATTTTTAGAATTCTATTTTGCTGTAATTTAAGTGATTAATACAATTTGATATTTATGAAACATTAATCACTAATCACCATTGACTAATCACTACTTACACATCAAGATACAACAAAAATCGTCCACTCAAAAACAATGACGTAATTGATGCTCAGGAGGGTTGCATGAAAAGAAAAGAAATTTCTGAATTATCCACTTAAAGTCGCAAAGCCTCACCCCCAGCCCCTCTCCCGTGGAGAGGGGAGAAAAACGTCGTCGAATGCTCCCCTCTCCACGGGAGAGGGGCTGGGGGTGAGGCTTTGCGACATAAACGAAAAATTATCGTAAAATCGTAAACATGCCTTTATATTGAAAATCAGGACGTTCGGGGATGGGCGTTATTTTGTAGAAATACGCACCTTCGGGCAAGGGTTTGTTGTTGCTGTCTGTACCGTCAAAAGCAACATATTTTCCTTTTGAGTAAAAAACGGTACTTCCCCAACGGTTAAAAATATGCACCTCGGGATTGTTGTATATTTGCAGACTTTCGATTTCCCATTTATCATTGACCAAATCTCCGTTGGGCGTAAAAACCGTTGGAATCAGGACAGGCTCATAAATCACTACGCTGATGGTGGCTTTGCCTTCACAATTCTGTTTACTTTTTACGGTGAGGGTATAAAGCGTCGTCGTGGTAGGACTTGCCGTAGGATTGGCAATATTGGCATTATCTAAATTAGTAGTAGGCAACCACGAATAGGTCATATCTGCATCAATGAAGCCCTTTAAGACCACACTGTTACCTTTACTCAAAAGAATATCCGACCCCAGATTAGGCTTTGGTTTGTCTTGAATCACCACTTCTTGCTCGTCTGTTCCTTTCAAACAGGGTAATGCACCTGATAGAGTATAAAGCACCTTGTGTTTGCCAAAACCTAATTTAGTATAGTCAAAAGTCGTAGCGGGTGTTCCATTAATCGTGAAAACGCCTCCCGCTGGTGTGCCTTTCAAGGCAACTGGGGGATATTCTGTTCCACAAACGGAGGGAATAATATCGGTTTTCGGTACAACTGCTTTGTAAAATTCTATCCGAATAGGAGCTGAAAGGGATTGACAAGTTTCAAAATCTGTAATCTTGACCTGATAGTCGCCCGAGGTTGTGATAGACAATTTTTCTTGGTTTCCTTTTGGAGAACTATTCAACAGCCATTCATATTTTTTCATGCCTACGGGTGCAGACAAAACCGCATCGTCACCCTCACAAAACTGTACCTTACCTGTGTTGGTAGTGATGCTCGCCTGTGGGTTTGAAATGGCAATGTATATTTCATCCACAATACTCGGACAACTACCACTTTGAGCTACCTCATAAGAAATTTTATGTTTTCCTAAACCCGCCACAGTTGGGCTAAATGTTCCCAAGGTAGCATCTGTAATACCCTTTCCCTTGAACTTCCCCCCAGTAGGCGTGGCAACCAGTGTAATATTGGGAGATGATAACTTACAAAAAGGAGGCACTGAATCAATCTTTGCCAATGTTGCTGAAGAATAATCCAACTTATAAGTTGTTGATTTTGAGACACAACCATTACTCGAAACTGTCTGGTTATAGACCGCCAAAACTTCATATCTACCCGCTTTTTTAGCTACAAATTTTGTGGATGAAGGAATTACTTGTTCAGTATTATTATAGACCCAATAATACGAATAATTTGCCTGAGCCGTAGTAGTGAGAATGAGCGAATCCCCCTGACAAATGGGTGAGCTTTTACCATTAGTCGAAATCGTAGGGACTGGGGGAGAAGACAAGGCAACGATGTCAAGCGTATTAGAAATAATAAGATTCCCGAGATTGTCTTTGGCGGTTAAACGGTATTTGCCTAAATCGTTGAAAGACAGAGTAATAGACGATAATTTAGCACTTGACAGAGGAGTCCATCCTGAGTTTTTGAGGGTTTCCCATTGATAGTCCAACAATCCAATATCATCTGCCGAAAGGATGATGCTTCCTCCTGGACAAATGCCAGCCCCATTCTTTGCAATGGTCAAAGCCTTTGTATGATTAAGGCAAAAAACCAATAAAAAAAGGGCAATAAAAAGGCTGTTTTTATGGGGTAATATTTTTAACACAGGTTATATTTTTCTTTTACAACAATACTATATTAGTGGGTGGTGGTTAGAAAAATATACGTAAATATAATTGATTAAACGGTTTCTGTCAAGAAATATTATCGAAGTAAATTTCTATAAAATCATTAAACAACTATTGAACCAAAAAACAAAAATCAGTAGGTTTGTGAGATGAATTGACCACAAAACAAAATCATATATGCGAAACGAGTTTTTCTTTCAAATAGAAATCAACGACGAACAAATATCCTTAGCGAATCAATTAGTCGATTATTCTATTGCCCATCATCCCATCAAAGACATTTTCTCCAACGACCCCAACGGGAAGGAAAGACAAAGAGAATTTAGGTTTACGGGTACACTCGGGGAGATTGTCTTTGCAGACGTATATGGGCTTCCGAGACCGTCAAAGTCGTTTGGAGCAATAGATGGACAAGATTTTGGGCAAGATTTTACCCTAAAAATTGATGGACAATTGAAGTCGTTTGACGTGAAATCTATGAGTAGAAAAAACAATCATTTCAGAACAAACTATGTCTTGAATCTTCCTGCCTATCAAATGAGGCGAATGAGTGTAGTCACTGATTATTATTTTTGTATAAGCATTCACAAAACAGATGCGGTCTATGTCGCTTCGTTTTTGGGTTTAGTTTCAAAGGATGAAATTGAGGCTGGTACGATTGGTATTTTGTACAAATCTGGCACTACCCGAATCAAAGATGATGGCGGTAGTTTTGTGTTTCAAAGAGATACCTACGAAATTGATTTCAAGGATATTTCAAGTCCTTTTTTGAATGATGCTATTAAAAAAGTAAAGGGTTTTCAGATAAAAAAATTGCTTTCTCCATTTCTGAAAAAGTGACTATCTTGAAGAAAACCCTTTATTCCCAATAGCTCTTTTTATGGATAATTACTACCTTAGTTAAGTGCCAAAGTTGCAGTTGGCGTTACAATTCCAGTTGCTTGAGGATAAGGATCAACAGAATTTAGGTTGAGGTTATAAGTTTTTGTTTTAGCCTTTACAGCGATGGATTGCGTGATATTCATTTCTTTTTCACATCCAATACAAACTTTCAAACCATTAAATTTCTCATCCCCAATTTGTAAATCAAGCGTTACAATTGCTTCTCCTGCACGAATACAATTTACATTTACAGGACAACGACTTTCTTGAATTGTCATCAATTTCAAATTAATTGCGTTTCCATTATCGTTCAAATTAACCGATTCGGTAGCCTTTAGCTGAATGGTATCTCCTAATTTTTTTGAAGCTACTATTTCTTCATCTTTATTTGTACAGGCAACAATAGTGAAGATTAACAAAGATATGATGTGAGACATTTTCATTTTTTGGAATTTTATGTGAGATTAATAAACTTGTTTCAGTTAAGACGCTTTTTTGTGTAAAAAAGTTGTAAGTATAATAGATTTATTAACATCAACTCGGATAAACCCATTCCCCACGATAGTCTCTTCTCAATAATTTATTAGCTTCGGGGTCGTTGAGGATGATTTCTTTTTCGCCATCCCAATCAATACTTCTACCTATTTTCATGGACAGATTGCCCAATAAAGCCACATTTGAAGAACGATGCCCGATTTCAATATCTGAAATGGGTGTCTTTTTCGTTCTGATACAGTCCAAAAAATTTGCCCAAAGTGCATTGATATTTTGGTCGTCGGGCTTGTTGAGTTGTGGATTTTGGTGAATGATTTGCTTGTTTTTATTATCTGGATAAAACGTCCAACCGTCTTGCCAACCCATGTGAAATGTGCCTTCTGTTCCGTAGAAATAGCATCCGACATTGGTCTTTTCGGCTTCGTTACCTGCAAACAAACGATGTTCCCATTCGAGGGTAAAATCTTCAAATTTCCAGACTGCCACTTGATGGTCGGGCGAGTCGGTATTATCTCTTTTTATAGCTCTACCGCCCGTTGAGAACACTTTTTTAGGATATTTTTCTTCTGTCCACCAAAGCACTTGATCCATCCAATGAATGCCCCAATCACCCAATTGACCGTTGGCAAAATCCATGTACTGGCGGAATCCTTTTGGGTGTATGCCTGCATTGTAGGTATGCAAAGGGGCTGGTCCACACCAAAAATCCCAATCCAATCCTTTGGGTGGTTCGATTTCAGGGAGCATCTTTCCTGCATTGCCTCCGTAATGCACAAACGCCCGCACCATGCCTATTTTTCCCACCTTCCCAGACTTCAAAAACTCAATACCCGACACATTATGCGGAGAGACTCGCCTATGTGTACCCACTTGCACGGTTCGCCCGTGTTTGCGAGCAGCGTTCACCATCGCACGACCTTCCATGATGGTATGACCTACGGGTTTTTCTACGTAAACATTTGCCCCACTTTCGATGGCGGCAATGCAACAGAGAGCGTGCCAATGGTCAGGCGTGGCAACGATTACGATTTCAGGTTTTTCTTTTGCCAACATTTCCCGATAATCACGGTACATTTTGGGTTGGTCAGACGTGAGTTTTCCGACCTCCTCACGGCACTTTTTGAGTTGATTTTCATCGACATCACAAAGAGCAACTACTTTTGATTCTCCTGCCTGAATAGCACACCGCAAAATGTTCATCCCCCACCATCCCGAACCGACCAAAGCGGTTTTGTATTGGGTAAAATTATGACTCAAAGCGGGCAAAATCGGCAAGGCAGAAAATGCCAAACTGGTGGCGGTGGTTTGGAGGAAATTGCGTCTGTTCATGGAGGATTTGTTTTTCTTCAAAAATATCGAAAAGATTTTGAATTATTGTCCTGTATTTTTCAAAAAGAAAGCCCTCGAAATTAATCAAGGGCTTTGCATACATCATAACTAAAAATTACCATAATCAATCACAAGTAAACTTCTTCAATTCATCTTCATACCTTTTCCTCTCCACGGCGGTATAGACGCTACATGCACTCAAAATATTAGTCAAGGATTTTTTGACGGCTTCACATTTTGATTTGTTGGTGATGTCGTTCGACCAAGCATTGATGGCGGTAGTATATTCATCCGTCACTTTTTGGCAATTGTCCGCTGAGGGTTCAATACTGTCTTTTTTGCAGGCGACTATGCCTACGATAGCTAATAAAATTAAGATCTTTTTCATGTTAGTTATTGTTTAAAATTGAGGAATAATCAAAAATATTACTGGCAAACCTGTAAGATGCGTTGCTGATAATCAGTCATCAAAGTAGCCATTTTTTCCATTTGCTCGTGCTGGTCTAAGCCTTTCATTTTTTCCTTTAATTTTTGGGCATCCATTCTGTAATTCGCCCAAAGGGTTTGTTGCTTTCTGTTACAGTTGAGGTCTTTATTTAGTCTTCCCCGTAGAGTGGGGTCTTGGGTTTCGTTCAACTCAATTTCTATTCGTCGGGCTTTGATTCTGAGTTCAATATCTGCCATTTTATACGTCATTTCAGGGTTAAGGGCAAAGTCTGTTGTACTCCGAGTAATCTCTGACATATCATTCAGCATGGCGGCATTGGCGTTAGCTTTCATCACATTCTCTTGTAACTCCTTGTCAATTTTTGCTTTTTCTTTGTACAAAGCAATCAATTGAAGGTCTTTCTCATCTTGGATTTCGTCCGCTAACTTTTGGTCAATTTCATTGGTTTTTTCTTGATGATTTTCTTGAATTTTACCCATCATCATATCTCCGATTGGCTTATAGCCCGCACCTGAAAAACTATGAGATTTAGGGTACAAAGCCGTTAGACGGCAGCCTTTTGTATTGGCGGCATCATTTACCTGAAAAACCAAATAAACGTGGTTGTTCCGACGATTCAGAATCCAACCTGCCCCACCCAAACCCGTTACTGCATAGTTGTCTTTGAGAGGAGCATACTGTCCTTCGGCGATGCCCAAATCTTTGAGCCAAATCTGTACTTTCCCTTCGTCACCTACATACTCGTACACATCCAGCATCATACTTCCTTCGGTCATTTTACCCGTTTCTATCAACTTTTTAGGGATAGGCACCGACTTAATTTTCTTGGCGGTTGTCCAAAAAATCTCCCCTAAGTTTTTGGCATCAAACCGAGCCATCGTCATATTATTCATACCATCCCCAGCGGTCATTTCCATTAGGGTTTTACCCGTTTCGGGGGCGGTCATAAACATTCGTTGGGTCATATTGGGTAATATTGCCCAATAGTGTAAATTTTCCATGCCTTCTATGGATTCTTTGTTGCCTTCCCATCGTTTCAAAAGGTCAGACGTTATGCCCACCACGCCATTGGTAATGTTGATGTACTGTACCATTGAGCCAGATTCGCCCGTGGTGTTATCATCGCAAACTACTTCCATCAGGTGCGTCATTTGGTACGTTCCGTTGGCTTTGGGAACTGGCTCGGCTCTGAGAGTAAACTTCGGTTTAGTGAAGTCTATTTCCTTGAAACCTTTATCGTTTTTGATGATTTCGATTTTTTGAGCAAAAACCTTTACCGACATCAAGAATGTTAAGAGGATAAGCAGCGTTTTTTCCATTATTGAATATTTTTTATTGACATGAATTTATTTGAAAGTATGCCCAAGCCGATAGCTAAAAGCCAACCGCCGAAAGCCTTTTACTTACATTTATTCAAAACTTCCTGTGCCAATTTCTTGGCAAGGGCAATGTTTTCTTCGTCATTTTCACCGATTTCAGCTACGATTTGAAAGGTTACCTTTCCTACCAAAACGGTCAATTCTTTATCCTTAATTCGCCAACTGGCAGCATCACCAACCCCCGCAATATCCTTGAACATGATTTCATCCGCCGAAAGGTCTTTTGCCATGCCCGTTGCAGTTTTGGTGGTTTTTTCATCATAGCCTTTCTTTTTCATTTCCTCGTTAGCTTTCTTAAAAGCCTCTTCTTTTTCTTTAGTGGTGGTATTCCGATAAAATGCCTTGAAACTCTCAACGGGAGATGCTTTATTCATAATCGTAAAAAGTGTACTCCCAACCCATTTAAGACCAATTCGGTTGGGCGATGGCACTTCCATTACTTGACCCATCAACTTCATTTTCCGAGTTCTTTTACTGTCCCAAACATATTCGTAAGTGTCTTTATCGTATTTTTTCCCCATCACTCCCGAGACGTATTTTTTCTTAGCCTGAGTGGGTACGTTGTAATGTTTTTTGATTACTTCCAAAGGCAACAGTTGGTCATATTTAGTCATGTATTCCTTGATGCAAGATTCATTGCCAATACCTGTTGTTTTGGTGTTTGCCCAAATATTTATAGTTGCCAAAAGGCAAAAAGATAAGATTGTTTTTTTCATTTTTTTAACTGATAAGCACGGGTTTCAAATGTATAAGGATTACTCTCGTAAGCCACTAATTTAACGGTACTGTATGTTGAAATATATTCTATAAGAAACTGATTATTAGATACTTGCCCAATCAAATCGAAAGCATTGGGCAGTTTGGCATCGCCTTCTAACCTACTAAATCCGTACAAAATATTAGCATTTCCTTTGATTTGGGTACTCAGATAAAGTGTATCTATTTCGTTGGTTTTCAGGTAACTAAGTGTAAAACCTTCCGAAACAATTTTCCCCTGTGAACCTGTTATCGTTTTTGTTTTATTGATTCGTTTCAATAAATTATTCTTGGGTGATTGTTCTGAAATTTTAGAAACTGTCTGCACAAATTTTACCTTTTTCCCGTTTTCGTTTTGGGCATAAATCGTATAGATTCCATTGGCAGAACCCACCACAGATTTCACCATATCGTCATTGGGTACGTAGAGAAACTGCCCCGTTTTAGGATTATGATAAATCCAGACTTCGCTTTTTTCATTTCCTTTTACGACTTCATAAACAAAAGCATTGGGAAATGTCAATCGTGTTTTTGAAGATTGGGCAAAGCTGCCAACGGAAAATAGCCAGTTGATGATGAATAGTGCGGATAACTTTTGATTCATGTTAGATTTTAAAATTATAAGACTGATATTTTTAACACAACCTACTGAAAAACAGCACTTTTCTCTATTCCTTGGGATATTGCCACAGGATTTTTCATCGTTATTTTGCCAGTAAAAGGTTTCCAATTATCTGGTTTTTCAGCATCTGTGGCAGGACCACCTTTGGCGTTAAATTCTACTTCGATGAGGTCGGCTTTAAGTTTTGTGATTTTCAATTCACCCTCAAACGGCATCGGTGTGCCGTACATATCCTTCGCCCCGAAATTATTGCACATCACCAATGCCTTGGGCATACCGTTTAGTTCTGAATCTTTATTGGTAATTTTGGCAACGATTGGCAACGTGAATCCTTCTTTGATTTGGCTCACCGTCCACAGAATCTGCTCGGCATTTTCACCAGCATAAGCACCGCTGATACCGATACCTTTGTTATCTTTGATGATAGTTACTGAGCCAGAAAAGACCTTATTTGCACCAAAAACAGGCTTCCCGTCAAAGCTAATTTGTTGCTCAAATTTTTGGTCTTCGGTGTTTTTGGCAATATTACTGATGTCCACATCTTTGCCCGAAGCGGCTTCTATGGCTTTTTCAGTGAGCGATTCGGAAGCCTTTTCTTTTACGCCACAGCCCGTTAAAATGAGTGTTAGAAATAAGATTTTTTTCATCTGATTATAAATTACAGTTATTTTTAATGGTACCAGATGGAACGCCCACCCCATCACTTTGGGTATCAAAATTTTGAGTTGGGCGTTTCATCGTTATTTTTTGGGTGTTATTTGAATTTTGAACTTACAATCGCCTATAAAAATATCTTTATCGACAAAGTTGGAAACAGTGAGATTCATTTCGCCTTCGATATATTCTTGTGATTTGAATTTCGTAATCACGAATGTGCCTGATTTGGTAACATAGGTCTGACCTACTTTAAAATAGACCACATTTGCATTCAAATCTTCTTTCAAGGCAGGATTTTTTAGATTATAAATTTTATTCAAAACGGGTCCAGAAGGTAGTGAAGTAAATTGTAAAGAAATGAACTCTTTGTCATCAATAATACCTCTAACATCGTATAAGTTTTCCCTATTTGGAAACAATCCACCTTGAAAATTAACTGTTTTTGATTGCCAAGGATTACTCCCCACCAAGGCAGTCATGCTCCCTGTTACGGTGTAGGTTAGTCCGTTATCATCTGGCTCGGGGTCAGCGTTTGACTTACTGCATGATGCTGAAAATAAGGCGAATACGCCTAAGAAGAAGAGTTTTTTAAAATTTTTCATAATTATTGATATTGATAAGAGATAACTAAACTGTGAAATTGAAGTGTGTTGCCCGTCCAATTACCAACTGACGAAATATTGACGTAATAGGAATTATTGAAATTGTCAATAACCTCACTGGCATTGTCGTTAATGCTAAATACAGAAGTAACATTAGCGGAACTTTGGGCGGTTGCAATGGTCGTGAAGGCGTTTGATAAATGGCTATTTCGATTGAATGCAAAAGAGATATTAGAAGCTGAATTATCATTCACAAACATTCTAACGTTGGTTACTTTCACGCCATCGGGCAAGTTCACGGGCAAATACATTGTTTTGGGTGCGTTAGTGGTATTGAACCACGCAAAGCCACTGCCTTTACGGAGTTGGTCGTCCCAGTCTTGGGCTTGTACGGCAGTGAAATTGTAGCTTTGATAATGATTTGTGGCAATATTATCAACCACCAATTTTCCATTTCTATCGGCAAAAACAGGTTTGAGTTGGACTGTATTTGTGGTAGTAAACCTCATCTCCTTGCTCTGAAATATACCGTCTGTGTAAACGCCCGTTTGCGTTATTCCCGTACCAATAATTGGAAAACCAAAATTGAAATATATACCACCTTCAAAATAAAATGAAAGTAAATTATCAACACGTTGAAACCCCCCTTTGAAAATTCCCCCTTCTGAAAAGTTGAAATTTGAGGTTGTATTTAGAGGTGCGAATATGCTCAAAGCATTAAAATTATTTTGGTCAATTGTCAGCGGTCTATTAATTTTTATCTCATTAGCTCCCATATCCATCTTACTTTGTGCCAACCCTTGAAAACACAAAATGCTCATAATCAATACTTTAAATAAATTTTTCATGTGGATTTTTGGGGTTTAAAGTTTAATAAATTCTACTCTACGATTATTGGCTTTGCCTTGTGGCGTGGTGTTTGGGTCGGAAGGTTGGGTTTCGCCTTTGCCGTCAGTTTCCATTTGGTCGTTAGTAATTCCGAATTCTGTATTCAAAGCATTTTTAACGGCAGCTGCTCTTCGTTTGGATAAATCTAAGTTTTTGGCATCGTCCCCATCAGAATCTGTATGCCCAATAATTTTCACTTTCACCGTCGGATTTTCTTTCAAAACCGTTCCGATTTCTTTTAAAATACCGTAAGACTCAGCCTTGATTTTGTCAGAATTTACATCGAAAAGAATCCCACGAGTAACAAATTTTCCTTCGGTGATGAGTTTATTGCGGGTATCGGGAGCACCCACAGCGTAACGGACATTTGCCACCATAACCTCATCTGGATTATCGGTAGTAACATAATTCATGTAGGAAGTGCCAAATTTGAAGGTATTATATTTAAGTTTTGCATCGAAAGCCTGCGGAATATCTAATACTTTGGTCTCATTGACATACATTCGTAAACGAGCCTTTTGTCGCCAAATAGAGACCTTGGCAAAAAGGGGCATTGAGCAATCCTCAGAAGCAAATTGTTTGATGTTCAAGCCGTCATTTTTACTCATTTCTTCACTGTTTTCATAGATAATATACCCAGCCTCACCTTTGCATGGTCGCCAATCGAAGTAGATTCCGTTTTGAACGTATTTATTGGGTAAATCTTTTTTAGGATTATCAACTGCACTGAGATACATACTGTAATTCAGTAAGTTATTAGAATTGTAGCGGGTAAAAACATCAAATTCGAGCGTGAAATTTTCGGGCATATCTTTCACAAACTCAGGCATAAAAAATCCATCTTTCGACATGAAAAGCCATTTTTCGGGTCTGTTTTCCAACTTAACAATCTCCGCCGTCGAATTGGTATTCCAACCCAAAGGGAAGTCCCCCACATTGGTCGTAGAAAAATCATCAAAAGCAATCACTTTTTCGCCCGCCACAAAATCAAATTTTGAGTAGGTTTTCATGCTGGTTTTAGTAGATGAGGAATTGCTGGAATTTGTACCATTACTTGAATTGGTATTAGCATTTTTACTTGATGTCTGGCGATTTTCAGTCGTATTTTCCTGATTATCAGACGTTTCTTCGTTTTTCTCAACCTTTTTCTTCTCCTTTTTTTTGAAGATATTGCCGATACCTTCTTCTATTTTATCGAAACCCTTGTTGATTCCTTGATCAACTTTGTTGTTTGCTCGATTTTCGGCGGAACGTTTTGCGGTTTCTTTGGGGTCAATAATTTGAGCCGAAAGACTAAATGAAGCCAATAAATAAACTGAGATGAGAGGTAATATTTTCATGTTCTGATTTGTTTTTATTTATTTGTGTAGAATTCAGAAAAAAGTAAACCCTCGGATGAATATTTTTTTTCATAAGTTTACTTTTTCGTAAAAAATACACTAAAAAATAACAGCGGTGATAGACTTAAATTTATTGAAAATAGCCCAACCCGAAGCTATTGAAAACGTATATAAAACCCATCGAAAAGCGTTTATCGCCTTCGGGGTTAAGTACGGATTGGCAGAGGATGAACTGTTGGACATTTATCAGGATACCATCATCGCCTTCATCGAAAATATCCGAAAAGGACACCTCGAAAATCTGCAAGTGGAAGTAAAGACCTATCTTTTTTCAATTGGTAAATACCTGATTTTCAGTAAATTAAAATCTAAAAACGATATAAATACAACCATTGAAGATTTACCTGATAACTTCGTTTGGGAAGAATTGGAAGAAGAAAACGAAGAGCGTCTGACAGAAATATCGGCGAGTTTGCAAAGTTTGGGAGAGCAATGTTACAAGATTCTGACGATGTTTTATTACGAAGAAAAGAAGTTGGACGAGATTCAAAAAATACTAAAATACGATAACAAAGATGTCTTGAAAAGTCAAAAATCAAGATGTTTGAATCACCTGAAAAAACTACTAAAAAAATGAGTCCAGATAAAGAAATATTGATTGAAAAATACTTTGAAAAGCAACTTTCATCTAATGAAAAACAGCTTTTTGACGAAGCCCTAAAAAATGATGAAGAATTCAAAACGGCTTTTGATTTTGAAAAAAGCGTAAAAGATGGAATTCATTTTCAGGAAAGAGACGCTTTGAAAAAGATGCTTCAAGGTTTTGAAGAAAAGCCACAAAAAAAGATTATTCCTTTCAGAAATTGGCTTTGGCTGGGGGCTGCCGCTTCGCTGGTGATTGGCTTTTCGCTTTGGTTATTCCTTGGAAATCAGGCAAGTAGCGAAGAATTATATTTAAGTTATTATCAAAGTTATCCCAATGTAGTAGCTCCGATTGTGCGGGGAGAAAATACGCAAGACGAAAAACTACGTGCTTTTGCAGCTTACGAAGAAGAAAATTACCCAATGGCTCAAACGCTTTTCCATCAACTTTTTGAAAAGACCAAAGAAGAGTACGCCATTTTCTATGAAGGTCAATGTTATTTTGCTTCGGGCGAAACTCAAAAAGGCATTCAATTATTGGAATGTTTCAATTTTTCGGACAATAAATATCCTTTCAAAACGCAACAGAAGTGGTATTTGGCTTTGGGATATTTGAAATTAGGGGAAGTTGAGAAAGCAAAAAAGTATTTGCAGATTTTGGTAGGTTATGAAAATATTCAGAAGGAAAATGCAGGGAATTTATTGGAAAAATTACATTAATTTACTTATACGGAAGTCGTCCTTTTGAAGGACGACTTCCGTGTACGGTGGCAAATTATTGAACCTTCAATGTTTGATTATTTGCTCTTTGCCGATAAAATAAAAATCCAAGCACCGTAACCCCAAAAATCCCCCCCAAAACATACCACAAATAATTTCCCTCCGAAATTGGATTACTATTCCCATTTAGTACAAATCCAGCCCAATAATAAGGATGCGTTTTTGCGGGATTTTTTTGAATAAAAGTTTGCTTCGCCAAGGCAAGGGCATCATTTTTGGGCTTTGAATCTGATAAATATTCATAAAAATAACCCATCAATTCAGCCGTTTCTTTGTCTGGTACTTGCCAAAGACTGTGTACCAACGATTGCACACCCGCATAGTTTAACGCACGACTAATACTCATTAAACCTTCGCCATTTTGTTGTTGTCCCACTCCCGTATTGCACGCACTCAAAACCACTAATTCCGAAGGAAAATTTAATGCGTACAATTCTTTGAAAGACAGTTTTTCTTGGTTTTGAAACAATAAATTCGACTCCTCATAATCAGTTTCGTTGAGGAGTGAGTGCATTGCCAAATGATGAATTTTACTTTGACCGATGCTGTTCAAAAAGTTTTGCTTGGTGGCTGTTTCTTGCTTGAAAATTTGAGAATTTTTAAATGTTTGGGCAATTTTTTCTATCTCCGAAGCTGTATAAATCAACTTGCCATTGATGTCTCTGACGGCTACAATATCATTGCCATATTCAGGAGCAAAACCTGTGAGATTAAACCTGTAACTATTTGATTGACTGAGTGTTGAACTCCAAATTTTTAAGGAATAATTATAGGAAAAACTTGCTTTGCTTAGCAATATTTTACCTTGCTCGTCTGTCAAAGTTTCAAAGGGAATGTAGCTCAGAAAGTCTTCCGTAATAAAATCTATTTGCTTGGCGGTGATTCCTAATGGCTTGATTAAGAGTTGATGCAATTGCTTTGAATAATTCGTAAAATCAAAGTCAATTTTACGCAATTTCTCGTAGTAACCTTTGCACAAAGATTCAAGTTTCTGTTTACTCCCCAAGTCAAAAACTTTAATCTCCTTTTCATCAATAAGGTGTGCATAAACAGTGCTATCCGTTACCGAATATTTCACAATAATTCTATCTTTTTTAAGCTGATTCTGAATGTTTTTTACCTCAAAATCGGTAGCATTAAAACGTTTGAAATTAGGATTTTGGTTGATGATTTCTTCTTCAATTTTCACTAATTCCTGTTGCGTTTTTTCCAACTCATTTTTTTGTGTAACGGTTGGTTTCTCCAAACTTTCCAGTATTGATTTTTGGAGTTGCAGTTCGTTTTTCTTTTCTAATAATGCTTTTGAAAGGTTGAGATTCTCCTGATTTCTCAACATCAATCGCTGAAAAAGATGCTGAGAACCATTATTTTCGAGGCTATTGAGCGAAAAATACACTTCGTTTTTATCCTCGGGCGAGCGTACATCCGTATAAAGCAAGCCTTCTTTAATGCTTCGTAGATATTGGTCTAAAGCAGGATTAAAAATACCTTTTTGATAAAATCTTTCAAACATTGCCGAAGCTAATTTGTAAAAATTTCGCATCGTTTTTAAGTCCGCTTTCTTCTTGCTTTGCTCATAAATTTTACGATAAACCAATCCCGAATGAATAAAAAGATTGACATAACTTCCCGAAGAAATTTCCCCAAAATCTGACACTTTTAGATTGGGTAAATTCACCTCTTTTTTGGTCATTAATTTATAGACCTCCTGCAAGGTTTTGATAGCCTCAGTTTGTTTTTTTTGATTTGCCAAAAGCTCCGATTTCAGTACACTCACTGTGAAATAACTCGTTCCTTTGCCAGCATAACTCATGGCTTTTAGGCTTTTTTCAGCATATTCCAAGGCTTTTTTAGGCTCGTTTTTCTCATAAAATATCATGGCATACATCGCCTGAGCCTTCATTTTTTCAAAATCACTTTTAGCTATTTTTTCGGATATAGCATTGTATTTCAAGGCATTAGCGTAGTCTTTATTCACTCTATACGCATAAGCAACTTCATCATAAGCGGCAGGTAAAATGTAGAATTCCTGCTCATAATCTTCCTTGGTGGATTGTTTGAAGGTTTCTTCTAACTTTCGGAGATGAAACGTTATTTCATTAGGTTCAAAAACATCTCCATAATACCGAATACTACTCAAATGAAACATCATACGGGCGTGTGCGTCATCGTATTTTTTTATGGGAATGTATTGCCCTTTTGATACCTTCTCAAAATGCTGATTCATGCAAGCCTCAAATATCTTTTGGTATTTTTGACACTTGGCTTTGTCGCCATAGTCCAAGTAATTGTAAATGATATTATTGTAAGTGATGGCGAGTTTATCAATATCATTTCCATAATATTTCGACCATATTTCTGCCGCCCTTTCTCTCACTTTTATCGCCTCACTTTCCATCTGAATCATAGAATAATTATAAGCTAAGTTATTGTAAGCCAAAGCCGTAGCATAGTGATTTTTCAGCCCATTTTTATAAAAAATTTCAATGGCAGTTTTGTACGATTTCACCCCGTCGGCATATTCATTATTTTGAGCAAGTTCCCTCATCAACATTCCATCATAAAGGGTCTTTGGGGCTTTGACGGCACTGAGTTTGCTCAAATATGCAACAGCCTCTTTCCATCTTTCTTGCCCACGTAATACACGAGCTTGGGTAAGATGCATATAAAATTCGATGCTTTTGGGGTTTGAGCATTTCTTATAATCAGCTAAAATTTTATCAAAAAGTTGTTTTGCTTTTTCTATTTCTTGGTCTTGGAGATGGATATTTACTTGGGCATTATCCAAAAGAATCTTGTACTCAATCGTATTTTGTGGATTTGCTTTGCGAAGAGCAATTTCTTGTTTATAATATCCGCAAAAATGGAGGCTGTCCAATTTAGGAAGGATGAATGCTTTTTGGGCAAAAAGTTCTGTTGAAATTAATAGGAGTGTCAGGAGATATATTTTCTTCATTTTTTTGAGGTAACTGTTTGATATGTGTGATGTTAAAGAAATCTAAGATAGTGAAGGTTTATGGATAAAAAACTAAATCTTTGGTTTTTTGTTTGAGAAGGGTTGTGCAATTATTTTGCAAAAAGAAAGCCCTCGACCATTGGTCGAAGGCTTTGCATACATGGGTCAGGGTTAGTCTTCGCTCGCATTGAAAACTTTTCTTCCTTTTTTTCCCAATTTCGCTTTGTAATTATCTTTTATGTCTGTCCGAACAAGGATGTTCGGGGTACATTTTATTTCCGCTTTTGATGAATCGAATCGGTTTATTCGTCTTTCCTCCCTCCTACTCTTTACGATTCTGGAGAATCGATTTACATTCTTTACGATTCTGGAGAATCGTGGTACACTGATTTTGTAATATCAGGGTTAGGGTCAGACTCCAATCAAATCATTTATTTATTGTTTCCTAATTCGATAAACAAACAAAATGTTTTCGTCCAATCCCTAATCCTTTTATTACGTTTTTAAGTCAGGCAATAGTTTTATGATGAATGATAAACAAACCTTATTCACGCAAAAACTATATCCTGATTTGGTTTATTAGTTATTGGTTTATTGGTTTATTGGTTTATTGGTTTAAATGAGTCTGCCTAATGAGTATTAAGTTCCTCAGAAAACATTTACTTTACTCAACCTTTATTAACCAATCTCTAAGCCTAATAACTAATAAACCAATAACCAATCAACCAATAACTAATCTACTTCTTCCCGCTTTTCGTCTTGGTTACGCCGTATGGTACACATTTCGCTTCTCCACATGAGCAAACCACTTGCTGAATTGTTACCGTGTAATCTTGGAAACAATTGTTGGCGTTGAACACACGTACTGTGTATGTTGTGCCTGCATTGGTTGTTGGATTAGCAATACCAGATTTCACGATTCCATTCGCTGGGATGGTTGTTGCGTCTGCGTATTTCTTAGTACCCGTATAAGTTGCTCCTTCGACGATGTCGTATTTCAATCCTGTGAATGTTCCTGCTAACTTAACAGCTCCATCATTCTTAGGAGTGTCTTGGTCGCAAGTTGAGTTTTGAGCCGTTGCAGTAATTCCTGATACTTTATCGTAAACGATTAAGGTTGCTACTACTGTTGCTGTACATCCATCACCTGTGATTGCTATCTTGTACTCACCTGCATCTTCTTTCTTAACATTCAACAATTGTGGGTTCTGAGACGAAGCCGTGAAGCCGTTTGGTCCAGTCCATGAGTATGTTAATCCACCTGTTACATTCAAGATTAAGTTTTCACCTTCGCAAACTGGTCCACAAACTGCCGTTGGTGTGAATCCTTTGGTTACAGTTACTTTACCTGTTGCTTCGCATCCTCCGTTGGTAATTACTTTCACGAAGTAGTCTCCTGCTTCCGTTACGGTTACTACTTGACTTGTCGATGTGAAACCACCTACACCAGTCCATGAGTAAGTCTCTCCTGTTACACCTTTGTTGGCTGTCAATTCAGTTGATGTATTGGTACACAATGAAGTTGAACCTGAGATATTTACTGTTGGATTCGTTGTTTCTGTTACGGTAAAGATACCTTTCGAGATACAACCCGTTGCGTCAGTTATCGTTACGTTGTATGTTCCTGGGGCTGTTACTTCGATACTTGAAGTTGTTGCTCCACCTGTCCATGCGTACGTTGCACCTGTTCCACCCGTTGCTGTTAGCGTTGCTTTACCACCTTTACAGAACGTTACGGTTGCTGTGTTGGTAACTGCTGGCGTTACAGTGATGATTGCCGTTGCTGTTGCTGTACAACCTGCTTTTGATGTTACAGTCAAGGTATAAGTACCTGTTGCAGATGGTTTAGTAACCGCTGGTGATTGCTCTGTTGAAGCGAATCCGTTTGGTCCTGACCATGCGTAAGATTTAATACCCGATGTGGCTGTTCCTAAACCTGTTAAGGCTGTTGAACCTCCTTCACAAACTGTTGCACCACCTGCTTGGATTGATAAGTTATCATTCACAACTTTAATCGTTCCGACTGCACTACATCCTGCGTTGGTTAGGGTTACTGTGTAAGTTCCTGCTCCAACTGATACCGTTGCCGATGTTGAAGTGAAGCTACTTGTTCCTGTCCAAGCGAATGTTCCAGTTCCTGCGGCGGTCAAGGTTACTTTACCACCTGAGCAAATTACTGTATCACCCGTGATGATTACCGTTGGATTATCCTTGATAGTCAATGTCGCTGTTGCTGTTCCTACACATCCGCCAGCGGTTGTACCTGTTACGGTATAAGTGCCTGCCGATGGTACGGTTACTGTTGCTCCCGTTGCCGTGAAGTTATTTGCTCCTGTCCATGTGTAAGTTGCTCCACCAGTTGCGGTTAATTGCTTAACACCACCTGTACAAATCTCTACTGAACTTGCTTTGATGTCTGCCGTTGCTTTGATTTCTACTGTTGTAGTTGCTACTGCTGTACATCCATCTTTGCTAATTGTTACCGTGTATGTTCCTGCTTTGCTTACCGTTACTTCTTGCGTTGTTCCTGTGAAGCTATCTGGACCAGTCCATGCGTACGTATCTGCTGTACTTGCTTTCAACGTTCCTGTTACACCTCCACAAATTGATGTGCTTGGTACGCTTACAGTTGGTGTTGCTTTCTCAGTTACTGTTACAGTTCCGACTGCACTACATCCTGCGTTGGTTACTGTTACTGAGTATGTTCCTGCTCCTACTGATACCGTTGCCGATGTCGAAGTGAAACTTCCTGTTCCAGTCCATGAGAATGTACCTGTTCCGCTTGCCGTTAGAGTAGCTTTCGTACCTGCACATATCGCTGTGTTTCCTGTGATGTTTACACTTGGATTCTCTTTGATAGTCAAGGTAGCCGTTGCTGTTCCTGTACATCCTTCGGTTGTTGTACCTATTACGGTGTAAGTTCCTGCCGATGGTACAGTTACTGTTGCTCCCGTTGCCGTGAAGCCTGCTCCTGTCCATGTGTACGTTGCTCCACCAGTTGCGGTTAATTCCTTAACTCCACCTGTACAAATCTCTACTGAGCTTGCTTTGATGTCTGCATTTGGTTTAATCGTTACACTTGTCGTTGCTTGGGCTGTACATCCGTTAGTTGTTCCAACTACTGTGTATGTTCCTGCATTGGTTACTGATACTGTTGCTCCTGTTGCTGTGAATCCTGTTCCAGTCCATGAGTAAGTATCTGCTCCTGTTGCGGTCAATGTTCCAGTTGTTCCTGCACAAATCGCTATCGTTGGTACGCTTACAGTTGGTGTTGGTTTTTCAGTTACTGTTACCGTTCCGACTGCACTACATCCTGCGTTGGTTACTGTTACTGAGTATGTTCCTGCTCCTACTGATACCGTTGCCGATGTCGAAGTGAAACTTCCTGTTCCAGTCCATGAGAATGTTCCAGTTCCGCTTGCAGTCAAGGTTGCTTTCGTTCCTGCACATATCGCTGTGTTTCCTGTGATATTTACACTTGGATTCTCTTTGATAGTCAAGGTAGCCGTTGCTGTTCCTGTACATCCTTCGGTTGTTGTACCTACTACGGTGTAAGTTCCTGCTACGTTCACGTTGATAGTTGCTCCTGTCGCCGTGAAGTTATTAGCTCCTGTCCATGAATAAGTTGCTCCGCCTGATGCTATCAAGGTTGTTGTTCCACCTGTACAAACTTCTGCCGATGTGGCTTTGATGTCTGCATTTGGTTTAACTGTTACACTTGTCGTTGCTACCGCAGTACATCCATCTTTCGTTCCAGTTACTGTATATGTTCCTGCATTGGTTACTGATACGCTTGCTCCTGTTGCTGTGAATCCTGTTCCAGTCCATGAGTAAGTATCTGCACCTGTTGCGGTCAATGTTCCAGTTGTTCCTACACAAATTGATGTGCTTGGTACTGTTACCGTTGGTAATGGTTTCACGGTTACACCTACTGTTGCCTGAGCGGTACAGCCATCTGTCGTTCCTACTACGGTGTAAGTTCCTGCAACCGTCACGCTTGGATTTGCACCCGTTGCTGAGAAGTTGTTTGGTCCAGACCATGCGTAAGTCGTTGCTCCTGATGCTGTTACGTTTCCAGTTGTTCCTGCACAGAACGGTGTCGTTGTTGCTACTACCGTTGGTGTTGGTTTCACTGTTACAGATGTCGTTGCAATGGCAGTACATCCTCCACTTGTTCCAATTACTGTATAAGTTCCTGCCTGAGTTACATTTACAGTAGCTGTCGTTGCCGTGAAGCCTGCATTTGAACTACTCCATGAGTAAGTGCTTGCTCCTGAGACTGTCAATGTACCCGTTGTTCCTGCACATATCGAAGCCGTTGAAACTGTTAAGCTGATGCTTGGTTTCACTTCAACTGTCGTTGTTGCCTGAGCGGTACATCCGTCTTTCGTTACTATCACTGTGTATGTTCCTGCTTGGCTTACTGTAACTTCTTGCGTTGTTGCGTTGAAGCCTGCATTTGAACTACTCCATGAATATGTATCTACTGCACTTCCTTCTGCTTTCAATTTACCAGTTACTCCTGCACAAAGTGTGATTGGTGCTACCGTTACTGTTGGTAATGGTTTAACTGTTACACTTGTTGTTGCCTGAGCGGTACATCCGTTAGTCGTTCCAGTTACTGTGTATGTTCCTGCTTGGGTTACATTTACAACTGCTGTCGTTGCTGTGAATCCTGCATTTGAACTACTCCATGAGTAAGTATCTGCTCCGCTTGCCGTCAATGTTCCAGTTGTTCCTGCACAGATTGAAGCTGTTGAAACTGTCAATACTGGGTTAGCTTTCACTGTTACACTTGTTGTTGCTGTTCCTGTACATCCACCGTTTCCTGATACTAATACTGAGTAAGTATATGTACCTGCGGCTGTTGGTGTTGGTGTTACCGTTGGATTTTGTTCTGTTGAAGTAAATCCTGAGCCACTCCATGCGTAGGTGTTACCTGCTGCACTGCTTACATTCAAGACAATTGATTCTCCTGAACATTTTGGAGCGATTACCGTGATTTGTGGTGCTGGGTTTGTATTGACTTTAACCTCTGTGGTTGCTGTCGCTACGCATCCTTTTGCGTTGGTAACTGTTACAGTATAAACTCCTGCGTTAGCTGTTACTGCATTGGCGATAGTTGCATCTTGCGTTGTTGCCGAGAAGCCTTTTCCTGCCCATGCGTAAGATACGCCACCCGTTGCTTTCAATTCTATTGTTGTTCCTACACAAACTGGACCGTTGTTCGATGCCGTTGGTGTTGGTAGGTCATTTACAATTACGATTGCTGTTCCAGTTGCTGTACATCCGTTTGCATCAGTTACCGTTACTTGGTACGTTCCTGCATCGGCTGTCGAAGCATTGGCACTTACTACTGGTGATTGTGATGTTGAAGTAAATGTTGTACTTCCCACTTTCGTCCAAGCATAAGATGCGAATGTTTCTTTAACACCTATCTCAACTTTCTTACCTACACATACTTCTGTTCCTGTTACGGTTGCGGTTGGAAGTGCATTAACAATTACTGATGTCGTTGCTGTTCCTGTACATCCGCCTGTTCCTGAGACAGTTACTGTATAAGTGAATGTTCCTGCTTTTGTCGATACAATACTTGGTTCTCTTTCTGTCGAAGTGAAGTTATCACCTTTCCATGAGTAAGTTCCGCCTGTTGTTACTGACAACTTGATTGATTCTCCTAAGCACACTTTAATGTTACTTGTCGCTACTGGTGCTGGGTTTGAATTAACCACTACTGATGTTGTTGCTATTGCAGTACATCCTTTATCGTTCGTTACAGTTACGGTATAGACTCCTTCGTTCTTCGACTTATCAGCTACTGCGATACTTGGCGTTGCCAATGTTGATGCGAAGTTGTCTGGACCTTTCCATGAGTAAGCTGTTCCGCCAGTTACAGTCAAGTTGATTGCTGTTCCTACACAAACTGGACCGTTGTTAGTCGCTGTTGGTGTTGGTAAGGCATTCACTACTACGGTTGTTGTGGCAGTTGCTGTACATCCGTTAGTTGTTCCTGTTACTGTGTATGTTCCTGCATTCGTGATTGATGCTGTTGCTCCTGTTGCTGAGAAACCTGTTCCAGTCCAAGCGTAAGTATCTGCTCCCGATGCGGTCAATTTAGCTGTTTCACCTGCACAAATTGTGGCTGTTGTTACAGTCAAACTTGGGTTTGGTTTCACTACTACGCTTGTCGTTGCTGTTCCTGTACATCCACCTACACCTGTTACAGTTACTGTGAAAGTTACGTTTTCAGCTTTCGTTGGCGTTGTTGATGGATTTTGAACTGTTGAAGTAAATCCATTTGAACCAATCCAAGCATAAGTATTTCCTGCCGAACCTGTTACAGTCAATTTAGCTTCTGTACCTAAGCATATCGTTACGTTGCTTGATGCTACTGGTGCTGGGTTTTGATTAACCGTTACACTTGTGGTAGCCGAAGCCGTACATCCGTTTGCACTTGTTCCAATGACTGAGTAAGTTCCTGCATTGGTTACTGATACTTCTGCACCCGTTGCCGTGAAGCCTGTTCCTGTCCATGCGTAAGTTGCTGCACCTGTTGCGGTTAATTTGCCAGTTGTTCCTGCACAAATTTCGATTGGTGTTACGCTTACTGTTGGAAGTGTTCTTACTTCAACGGTTGTCGTTGCTACGGCTGTACATCCTGCTGTTGTTCCTGTTACTGAATAAACACCTGCATTGGTTACTGATACTGTTGCACCTGTTGCTGTGAAACCAGCTCCTGTCCATGCGTAAGTATCGGCTCCTGATGCTGTCAATGTTCCTGTTGCACCTGCACAAATCGAAGCCGTTGAGACTGTCAGACTTGGGTTTGGTTTAACTGTTACACTTGTCGTTGCTGTTCCTGTACATCCACCTACTCCTTCAACTGTTACAAGGTATGTATAAGTACCCGCTGTTGTTGGTTTTGGTGTTACTGTTGGATTTTGTTCTGTTGAAGTAAATCCTGAACCTGACCAAGCGTATTTAGCATTTACTACATTCACATTCAACTTGATGTCGCTTCCTAAGCAAATCGCAGCTATTGGTGTAATTACTGGTGCTGGGTTTGTATTGACTTTCACCTCTGTGGTTGCTGTCGCTACGCATCCTTTTGCATTTGTAACTGTCACTGTATAAACTCCTTGATTTCCTGATACGGTTGCGTTTGGTATCGAAGCATCTTGGGTTGTGGCGGTGAAGCCAGGTCCTGCCCATGCGTACGATACGCCACCTGTTGCTTTCAAGTTAATCGTTGTTCCTACACAAACTGGACCGTTGTTAGTCGCTGTTGGTGTTGGTAATTCATTGACGATTACTGTTGCTGTTGCTATTGCTGTACATCCTTTTGCATTAGTTACTAATACTTGGTAAACTCCTGCATCGGTTGTTATGGCACTTGCTGTTACGGTTGGCGATTGCGTTGAGGCGGTAAATGTTCCTCCTACTTTCGTCCAAGCGTACGATGAGAATCCAGTCGTTGCATCTAATTTAATTGCTTTACCTACGCATACCTCTGCACCTGTTGCCGCAGTTGTTGGTAGAGCATTTACAATTACGTTAGCCGTTGCCGTTGCTGTACATTGTGTACCATTTGTGATAGTCACTGTGTAAACTCCTGCATCCGTTGCTTTGGCATTTGCGATAGATGGCTCGGCTAATGTTGAAGTAAATCCTTTTCCATTTGTCCAAGCATAATCTCCGCCGCCTGTTGCTTTCAACTTGATTTCGTTTCCTGCACAAACCTCTGCACCCGTTGCCGTGGCTGTTGGTAGAGCATTTACTACTACTGTTGCTGAGGCTACCGCAGTACATCCGTTGGCATCTTCAACTTTCACGGTGTAAGTTCCTGCATTGGCACTTGTTGCATTTGGAATCGTTGGATTCTGTGTGCTGTTTGTGAATGCTGTTGAACTTGTCCATGAGAATTTAGTTGCATTGGTTGTGGCTACTAATTTCACATCGTTACCCGCACATACCGTTACGTCTGCTACTGTTACTGTTGGCACTGCATTGACAATTACTGCGGTTGTGGCAGTTTGTGTACAGTTGTCAGATGATGTAACTGTTACGGTATAAGTTCCTGCTTTCAAGGCTATTGCCGTTATTGTTGGCGTTGCCGATGTTGAAGCAAAACTATCTGGTCCAATCCAAGCGTATTTCGTACCACCCGTTGCTGTTAAGTTCAATGGTGAACCTGCACAAACTGGTGAGTTAGAAGATGCCGTTGCATTTGGCAATGGATTCACAATTACTGCTACCATTGCTGTACCTGTACATCCTCCTACGCCTGTTACCATTACGGTATAAGTTACTGTGCCTGATGCAGTTGGCTTATTCGTTGGTTTTTGTTCAGTTGAAGTAAATCCATTTGAAGCTGTCCATGAATAAGTTCCTGTTGCTCCTGTTACCTCTAAGTTCACCGTTTCATTGAAACAAATTGGTGAGTTAGCTTTGGCTACTGGTGCTGGGTTTGTATTAACCTTAACGTCTGTCGTTGCAGTTGCTACACATCCTTTTGCATTGGTTACAGTTACTGTATAAACTCCTGCGTTAGCTGTTACAGCGTTGGCGATAGTTGCATCTTGGGTAGAGGCTGTGAAACCATTTACTCCCGACCATGCGTACGATACGCCACCTGTTGCTTTCAATTCTATCTTCGTTCCTACACAAACTGGACCGTTGTTCGATGCTGTTGGCGTTGGTAATTCATTTACAATTACTGTTGCTGTTGCTATCGCTGTACATCCGTTTGAGTTGGTTACTAATACTTGGTAAACCCCTGCATCACCTGTTACAGCACTTGCATTTACTACTGGCGATTGTGTCGAGGCTGTAAATGTTCCTCCTACTTTCGTCCAAGCGTAAGATGTAAAGCCTGCCGTTGCGGTCAAGTTGATTGGTTTTCCAACACAAACTTCTGCACCTGTTGCTGCTGCGGTTGGTAGAGGATTAACCACTACGTTCGCCGTTGCTGCTGCTGTACATTGTGTTCCGTTGGTAACTGTTACGGTATAAACTCCGCCATCTGCTGCTGTTGCAATGCTGATAGTTGGTTCTGCCAATGTCGAGTTGAAACCTTTTCCGTTTGTCCAAGCGTACGTTCCGCCACCAGTTGCTTTCAGCGTGATTGAGTTTTTCTCACAAACTGAACCACCTGTTGCAGTTACCGTTGGTAGAGCATTTACTACTACGATTGCCTGTGCCGTTGAAGTTGCTGAACATCCGTTTTTAGAAGTCATTGTTACTACGTACGTTCCTGCGTCTGCTGGTGTAGCTGTTACGCTAACCGTTGGATTTTGTTCTGTACTTGTAAATGTTCCTCCTACTTTCGTCCATGAATACGTTGCATCCACTAATGGGCTTGATGTATTCAATGATTTCAAGTCTATTTTCTGACCGATACAAACCGTTGTGCCTGTTGCCGTTGCTTTTGGTGCTGGGCAATTGATACCTGCATCAACTGTTGTAATATCTTGACCTGCTGTTAATGTGATTGTTCCTGTTTTACCAGTTGCATCTACATCGCTGTCTTTGTCGTCTGTCGTTGCATCTTTTGGAGAGAATACATAACCCGTTGGCAATGTACTGAACTCTACTCGGTAGTCATTTGGAGCAAGGTCTTTGAAGATATACTTGCCGTCTGCACCAGTTGTCGTTGTTCCGACTAAGTTATTGTCTTTGTCGAACAATTTAACTGTTACATCTTTCACTCCTACTTCACCTGCATCTTGGATTCCGTCACGGTTTAAGTCATACCATACGAAGTCTCCGATTGAACCTGGTTTGAATAGACCGAAATCAACCGTTAAGTTAGAATTCTTGTCTGTATCTCCATCTGTATCAGGCTCTCCGAAGTTTGTCAAAGTGATTGGTTTCGACTGGATTACCTGAGTTGTTCCTACCGTTGTTCCGTTATCATCATCATTTACATTATTGTCTGGGTCTTGTGCAGGTTCGTTAGCACCTGTTGTTGAACCGTTCGTTCCTGTTGATGATTTGTAACCTGCTGGTGCTGTAATCTGTACGATGTAATCACCTGGTTCAAGGTTTGTAAATAAATACTTACCTGCTACTGTGTTCTGAGATGGTGCTGCTGATGCTCCTAACGTTCCGTCTGGATTCGCTTTGAACAATTCAACTTTTACGCCATCTATTCCAGTTTCACCTGCATCAACTTTACCGTTGTTATTTACATCGTTCCAAACGAAGTCTCCCAATTTCAAGCACTTGTCAATGACTACTGTTGTAGTTGTCGTTGCAGTACATCCGTTTACGTCAGTTACTTTCACTGTGTAAGTTCCTGCGTTGTCCGTGATGGTTTTTGCAATGCTTGGCTCACGTAAACTTGATGTGAATGATACTGGACCTGACCATGAGTAAGAGCCTCCTACGTATTCATTTACTGTCAATTTCAATTCGCTACCTGAACAAACTGGTGTATTGCTACTTGCAGTTGGTGTTGGTAGAGCGTTTACGGTGATGCTTGCCGTTGCTACTACGGTACATCCATTAGCGTTAGTCACTTTTACTGTATAAATACCAGTCATGTTTGGAACTGTACTTGTCAATGTTGGACTTTGTTCATTTGAAGTGTACGATTGTGGTCCGCTCCATGCGTAAGTTGAACCTGTTCCTCCGTTATGAGTTAAGGTCAATTTAGCTGGGAAGCCTGCACAAACTGTTACACCTGTTGCTGAGGCTGTTGGTAGAGGATTCACCACTACGTTAGCCGTTGCTGTTGCTGTACATCCCGTTCCGTTGGTAACTGTTACTGTATAAACTCCACCATCTGCTGCTGTTGCATTTGGAATGGTTGGTTCTGCCAATGTCGAGTTGAAACCTTTTCCGTTTGTCCAAGCGTACGTTCCGCCACCAGTTGCTTTCAAGGTAATTAAATCTTTCGCACAAACTGTTGCTCCTGTTGCAGTTACGGTTGGTAGAGCGTTTACTACTACTATCGCTTGTGCCGTTGAAGTTGCTGAACATCCGTTTTTAGAAGTCATTGTTACTACGTACGTTCCTGCATCCGTTGCCGAGGCTGTTACGCTTACGGTTGGGTTTTGTTCTGTACTTGTAAATGTTCCTCCTACTTTCGTCCACGAATACGTTGCATCCACTAATGGGCTCGACACATTCAATGATTTCAAGTCTATTTTCTGACCGATACAAACCGTTGTTCCAGTTGCTTCTGCTTTTGGTGCTGGGCAATTGATACCTGCATCTACGGTTGTGATTATTGTACCTGGCGTTCCGATTACGATTGGGTCTGTTTTACCAGTTGCCAAATCTGCATCGCTGTCTTTGTCGTTCGTTGTTGCTCCTTTTGGAGAGAATACGTATCCAGTTGGCAATGTTGATTTAACGAATTCTACTGTATAAGTACCTGTACCTAAATTGTCGAATTTGTATAAACCTGTTCCGCCTGTTGTTGTTACAGTTGCTAAGACATTGCCTGAACCATCTAACAAGTTCACCGTTACGCCATCCACTCCATTTTCACCTGCATCTTGGATTCCGTCTCTATTCTTATCGAAGAAGACAAAGTCGCCAATTGAGCTTGGTTTGAATACTCCGAAATCAACCGTTAAGTTACTGTTCTTGTCAGTGTCTCCGTCTGTATCTGGTTCGCCTAAGTTGGTCAATGTGATTGGTTTCGACTGGATTACTTGTCCTGTACTTGTCGTTCCGTTATCATCATTGTTCTTGTCGTCGTCTGGGTCAAGTGCTGGTTCGTATGCTCCTGATGCTTGTCCATTCTTACCTGTTGATGATTTATATCCCGCTGGGGCTGTAATCTGTACAATGTAATTATCTGGGTCAAGATTTGGGAATAAGTATTTACCACCGCCTGTCGTCAATTGACTTGGGGCTGCCGATGCTCCTAACGTTCCGTCTGGATTCGCTTTGAACAATTCAACTTTTACGCCATCAATGCCTGTTTCTCCTGCATCCAATAAGCCGTTGTTGTTCTTATCATCCCATACTAAATCTCCTAACTTCAAGCATTTTTCAATCACTACATTCGTTGTCGCTGTGCTTGTACATCCTGTTGAGTTAGTTACAGTTACTGTATAAACTCCTGCTTGGCTTCCGTCAGTTTTTACTGCAATTACTGGACTTGCTCCTGTTGCTATATAGCCTGATGGTCCTCTCCATGAGTATGTTCCTACTCCTGTTGCTGATAAGTTTAACGTTGCTCCTGTACATACTGGGCTGTTGCTACTTGCGGTGGCTGTTGGTAAAATATTTACTACTACGCCTGCTGTTGCTACCGCTGTACATCCGTTGGCATCCGTTACTAAGACGGTGTAAGTTCCCGTTCTATTTGGCTGTGCATTCGCAATCTCTGGATTCTGAACATTCGCTGTGTAACCATTTGGTCCTGTCCAAGCGTAAGTTGATACGCTATTTCCTGTTCCATTGACTACTGCTCCTGATTTCAATAATACCGTTTCGTTTGCACATATTACGTTTCCACTTGCGGTTGCTACTGGATTTACTAATACGCTTACACTTACGACTGCCGTTGCTGTACATCCGTTGCCATTACCTACGGTCAAAATATATGCTCCTGCGTTTGCTCCGACTGCATTTGGAATGCTTGGGCTTTGCGTTGAGTTATTGAAGCCGTTTGGTCCTGTCCATTTGTATGAACTTAATCCATCTACTCCACCTACTAATTCGATTGTCGAACCTGTACAAACGGTGTTGTCTTTAACACTTGCCGTTGCCGTTGGTAATCCGTTTACTACTAAGATTACTTCTTTGCGATCTTTGGCAAAGGTCTCACACAATGCTCCTGTCGTTGATTTACAACTTACATAGTATTTGTATGTACCTGTCGCTGTTGGCGTGAATGTTAAGGCTGTGTTAGCAATTACCGTTCCTGTTGGCGTGCCGCTGTACCATACTGGTACTTCGTTTGTTCCACAAGTTCCTGATAAACTTACTGTTTCACCTAAACATATAACTCCTTTGCTTACCTTGGCATCACTTGGTGTTGTTGGTATCTTATCTACTACTACTGTTACTTTAACTCGTTGTGCAGTTGCTGATTCACAGCCTGTTGCATCTACGGTACAAGTTGCGTAGTAGTTATATGTTCCTACTGGTCCTGGGTTGAAAGTTAAAGTAGTAAGTGCTACGTTGGCAGCATTGTACCATTTCACTGTTTTACCCGTTCCGCAAGTTCCGCTCAATGTGATTTGATCTAAATCACATATTACGCCTTTGCTTATCTTAGCATCCGCTGGTCCGTCTGGACGGGTATTCACTACTACGGTTGTCGTTGCTTGTGCTGAACATCCGTTTCCATTCGTTACAACTACTTGGTAAACTCCTGCATCGGTTGTCGCTGCATTCGTTGTTACCGTTGGATTTGCTACGTTTGAAGTATATGTTCCACCTACTTTCGTCCATGAGAATACTGTTCCGCTTCCTTCTCCTTTCAATGTAATCGTCTCACCTTCACAAACTGTTGCTCCTGTTGCTTTCGCTGTTGGAAGTGGATTCACGATTACGGCTACTGTGGCTGTTGTTGTGGCTTCACATGAGTTGTTGGCTGTAACTGTTACCGTGTAAGTTCCTGTATTGCCTAATACTGCACTGGCAATCTTTGGATTCTGTACGTTAGAAGTATATCCATTTGGTCCTGCCCATGCGAAGGCTTTGCCTCCTACTTTCGTTCCGTCCAAAGTCAAGGTAAATTGAATTGGCTGGTTCTCACAGTATTTCGCTTGGTCGGTTACGGTTGAAGTAATGACTGCCGCTGGACAATTTACCCCTGCATCTACTGTCGTGATATTCGTTCCTGGAACACTGATTACGATTGGGTCAGTTTTACCAGTTGCTACATCAGCATCACTATCTTTATCGTTGGTCGTCGCTCCTTTTGGACTAAATACATAACTTGCTGGTAAAGTCGATTTCACAAACTCAACTACGTAAGTGGCTGTTCCTAAGTTCTCAAACTTGTAGTTTCCACTGGCATCGGTTGTTGTCGTTGCTAAAATGTTTCCTGAACCGTCTAACAAATTAACTGTTACGTCTTTCACACCTGGCTCACCTGCATCTTGAATTCCGTCTCTGTTCTTATCGAAGAATACAAAGTCTCCAATTGAGCTTGGTTTGAATAAGCCGAAGTCAACTGTTAAGTTACTGTTCTTGTCGGTGTCTCCGTCTGTATCTGGTTCGCCTAAGTTGGTCAATGTGATTGGTTTCGACTGGATTATTTGTCCTGTACTTGTCGTTCCGTTATCATCATTGTTCTTATCGTCGTCTGGGTCTGTTGCTGGTTCGTATGCTCCTGTGGCTTGTCCGTTTTTACCTGTCGATGATTTATATCCCGCTGGGGCTGTAATCTGTACAATGTAATTATCTGGGTCAAGATTTGGGAATAAGTATTTACCACCGCCTGTCGTCAATTGACTTGGGGCTGCCGATGCTCCTAACGTTCCGTCTGGGTTCGCTTTGAATAATTCAACTTTTACGCCATCAATGCCTGTTTCTCCTGCATCTAATAGTCCGTTGTTGTTCTTATCATCCCATACTAAATCTCCTAACTTCAAGCATTTCTCTATTACTACATTCGTTGTCGCTGTGCTTGTACATCCTGTTGAGTTAGTTACGGTTACTGTGTAAACTCCTGCTTGGCTTCCGTCAGTTTTTACTGCAATTACTGGATTTGCTCCTGTTGCTGTGTAACCTGATGGACCTCTCCATGAGTACGTTCCTACTCCTGTTGCACTTAGTTTCAATTCTGCTCCTGTACATACTGGCGAGTTGCTACTTGCGGTGGCAGTTGGTAAAATGTTTACTACTACGCCTGCTGTCGCTACCGCTGTACATCCATTGGCATCCGTTACTAAGACTGTATAAGTTCCTGTACGATTTGGCTGTGCATTGGCAATCTCTGGATTTTGTACATTCGCTGTGTAACCATTTGGTCCTGTCCAAGCGTAAGTTGATACGCTGTTTCCTGTTCCATTGACTACTGCTCCTGATTTCAATAATACCGTTTCGTTTGCACATATTACGTTTCCACTTGCTGTTGCTACTGGATTTACTAATACGCTTACGCTAACTACTGCTGTTGCGGTACACTGGTTTCCGTTGGCTACCGTCAAGATATATGCTCCTGCGTTTGCTCCGACTGCATTTGGAATGCTTGGGCTTTGCGTTGAGTTATTGAAGCCGTTTGGTCCTGTCCATTTGTATGAACTTAATCCATCTACGCCTCCTACTAATTCGATTGTCGAACCTGTACAAACTGTGTTGTCTTTAACGCTTGCCGTTGCAGTTGGTAATCCGTTTACGACTAAGATTACTTCTTTGCGGTCTTTGGCAAAGGTCTCACACTCTGCTCCTGTTTCTGATTTACAACTTACATAGTATTTGTATGTTCCTGTTGCTGTTGGCGTGAATGTCAAGGCTGTATTAGCTATCACTGTGCCTGTTGTACTTCCGCTGTACCATACTGGTTTCTCCTTCGTGCCACAAGTTCCTGATAAACTTACGGTCTCACCTAAACATATTTCGCCTTTGCTTATCTTAGCATCACTTGGCGTTGTTGGTATCTTATCTACTACTACTGTTACTTTAACTCGTTGTGCAGTTGCTGATTCACAGCCTGTTGCATCTACGGTACAAGTTGCGTAGTAATTGTACGTTCCTACTGGTCCTGGGTTGAAAGTTAATGTGGTAAGTGCTACGTTGGCAGCGTTATACCATTTCACTGTTTTACCTGTTCCGCAAGTTCCGCTCAATGTAATTTGATCTAAATCACATATTACACCTTTGCTTATCTTAGCATCTGCTGGTCCGTCTGGACGAGTATTCACTACTACGGTTGTCGTTGCTTGTGCTGAACATCCGTTTCCATTCGTTACTACTACTTGGTAAACGCCTGCATCACTTGTTTGTGCTGCTGTTGTTACCGTTGGATTCGCTACGTTTGAAGTATATGTTCCACCTACTTTCGTCCATGAGAATACTGTTCCGCTTCCTTCTCCTAATAACTTAATCGTCTCACCTTCACAAACTGTTGCTCCTGTCGCTTTCGCTGTTGGTAGTGGATTCACGATTACGGCTACTGTTGCTGTCGTCGTTGCTTCACATGAGTTGTTGGCTGTTACGGTTACTGTGTAAGTTCCTGTGTTTGTCAATACTGCACTGGCAATCTTTGGATTCTGTACATTCGACGTATATCCGTTTGGTCCTGCCCATGCGAAGGCTTTGCCGCCTACTTTCGTTCCGTCCAAGGTCAAAGTAAATTGAATTGGTTGGTTCTCACAGTATTTCGCTTGGTCAGTTACGGTTGAAGTAATGACTGCCGCTGGACAATTTACTCCTGCATCTACGGTTGTGATATTCGTTCCTGAAACACTGATTACGATTGGGTCTGTTTTGCCAGTTGTTACATCGGCATCACTGTCTTTATCGTTGGTCGTTGCTCCTTTTGGACTGAATACATAACTTGCTGGCAATGTTGATTTCACAAACTCAACTACGTAAGTGGCTGTTCCTAAGTTCTCAAACTTATAGTTTCCACTGGCATCGGTTGTTGTCGTTGCTAAAATGTTTCCTGAACCGTCTAACAAATTAACTGTTACCTCTTTCACGCCATTCTCACCAGCATCTTGGATGCCGTCTCTGTTCTTATCGAAGAATACAAAGTCACCAATTGAGCTTGGTTTGAATAAGCCGAAGTCAACTGTTAAGTTACTATTCTTGTCAGTGTCTCCGTCTGTATCTGGTTCGCCTAAGTTGGTCAATGTGATTGGTTTCGACTGGATAATTTGTCCTGTACTTGTCGTTCCGTTATCATCATTGTTCTTGTCGTCGTCTGGGTCAGTGGCTGGTTCGTATGCTCCTGATGCTTGTCCGTTTTTACCTGTCGATGATTTGTAACCCGTTGGGGCTGTAATCTGTACAATGTAATTATCTGGGTCAAGATTTGGGAATAAATATTTACCACCGCCTGTCGTCAATTGACTTGGGGCTGCTGATGCTCCTAACGTTCCGTCTGGGTTTGCTTTGAATAATTCAACTTTTACGCCATCAATGCCTGTTTCTCCTGCATCTAATAATCCGTTGTTGTTCTTATCATCCCATACTAAATCTCCTAACTTCAAGCATTTCTCTATCACTACATTCGTCGTCGCTGTGCTTGTACATCCTGTTGAGTTAGTTACGGTTACGGTATAAACTCCTGCTTGGCTTCCGTCAGTTTTTACTGCAATTGATGGACTTGCTCCTGTTGCTGTGTAACCTGATGGTCCTCTCCATGAGTATGTTCCTACGCCTGTTGCACTTAGTTTCAATTCTGCTCCTGTACATACTGGGCTGTTGCTACTTGCTGTTGCAGTTGGTAAAATGTTTACTACTACGCCTGCTGTTGCTACTGCTGTACATCCGTTGGCATCCGTTACTAAGACGGTGTAAGTTCCCGTTCTATTTGGCTGTGCATTCGCTATCTCTGGATTTTGAACATTAGCTGTGTAACCATTTGGTCCTGTCCATGCGTAAGTTGATACGCTGTTTCCTGTTCCATTTACTACTGCTCCTGATTTCAATAATACCGTTTCGTTTGCACATATTACGTTTCCACTTGCGGTTGCTACTGGATTTACTAATACGCTTACACTTACGACGGCAGTTGCTGTACATCCGTTGCCATTACTTACGGTTAAAATATATGCTCCTGCGTTTGCTCCGACTGCATTTGGAATGCTTGGACTTTGCGTTGAGTTATTGAAGCCGTTTGGTCCTGTCCATTTGTATGATGTTAAGCCATCTACTCCTCCTACTAATTCGATTGTTGAACCTGTACAAACGGTGTTGTCTTTAACACTTGCCGTTGCCGTTGGTAATCCGTTTACTACTAAGATTACTTCTTTGCGGTCTTTGGCAAAGGTCTCACACAATGCTCCTGTTGTTGATTTACAACTTACATAGTATTTGTATGTACCTGTCGCTGTTGGCGTGAATGTCAAGGCTGTGTTAGCTATCACCGTTCCTGTTGGCGTTCCGCTGTACCATACTGGTGCTTCGTTCGTTCCACAAGTTCCTGATAAACTTACTGTCTCGCCTAAACAAATAACTCCTTTGCTTACCTTAGCATCTGACGGTGTCGTTGGTATCTTATCTACTACTACTGTTACTTTCGCACGATTTGCTCCGAATGTTTCGCAACCCGTTGCATTATCTTTACATCCTACATAATAGTCATAAGTACCTGCCACACCTGGGTTGAAGGTCAATGTCGTGATTGCTACGTTTGCGGCAGTGTACCACTGAGCTGATTGACCCGTTCCACAAGTTGCTGATAAGGTGATTTGGTCACCGTCGCAAATAACTCCTTTGCTTACTTTCGCATCTAATGGTGCAGTAGGAATTGGATTAACCACTACTGTTACTTTTGCACGATTTGCTCCTGCTGTTTCACAATCAGTTGATGCACTCTTACATCCTACGAAGTAATTATATGTTCCTACTGGCGATGGTGCAAATGTTAAGTTAGTAATTGAAGCACCTGCTTCGTTGTACCACTGAACTGTTTGACCCGTTCCACATGAGGCAGATAATGTAATTTGGTCTCCAATACAAATCGAACCTTTACTTACCTTCGCATCTGTTGGTGCTGTTGGAATCGTATTTACAATTACCGTTACTTTCGCACGATTTGCTGCTGCTGTCTCACACGTAGTTGCGTTGTCTTGACATCCTACGAAGTAATTGTACGTTCCTACTGGCGATGGTGCGAATGATAAAGTTGTTAAAGCAACTCCTGCTTCGTTGTACCATCTTGCTGTTTTACCTGTTCCACATGAGGCAGATAAGGTAATTGTTTCGCCTACACAAATTGCTGTCTTATCAGATTTAGCATCTGTTGGTGCAGTAGGAATTGGATTAACCACTACTGTTACTTTTGCACGATTTGCTCCTGCTGTTTCACATTTCGTAGCGTTATCTTGACATCCTACGTAGTAATTGTATGTGCCTACTGGTGTTGGTGCAAACGTTAAGTTGGTGATGGCAACATTTGCTGCATCGTACCATTTCACTGTTTGACCTGCTCCACAACTCGCTGAAAGTGTAACACTTTCTCCAATACAAATACTTCCTTTGCTAATTTTCGCATCCGTTGGCGAAGCTGGAATCAAGTTCACTACTACGCTTACCGTTGTTGATGTTTGACAGCTATTTCCGTTTTTCACAGTTACTGTATAAACACCTGCATTAGCTGTTGTAGCATTCGCAATTACTGGATTTTGTTCAGTGCTATTGAATGATGCTGGACCAGCCCACGAGTACGTTCCATTTCCATTTGCTTTCAAGTTGATGGTTTCAGTTGCACAAACTACTGCACCTGTTGCACTTACTGTTGGATTTGGATTAACCGTTACGGCTACCGTTGCGATTGCTGTTGCGTTACACTTGTTATCGGCTGTTACTGTTACTGTATAAGTTCCAGTGTTTGCGATAATTGCGTTGTTGATGCTCACGTCTGCGGTTGTCTCAGAGAATCCGTTTGGACCTTTCCAAGAATATGCCTTACCACCTGTTGCTTTCAACGAGATTGTTCCGCCTACACAAACTTGTGCTGTGGTTGTCGTTGCTGTTGGCGTTGGTAATGGACACTGAATACCCGCATCAATTGTCAAGTTACTTTCTCCTGCTCCTAATACGATTGGAGAAGTTTTACCGTCTGCTGGGTTGGCATCACTGTCTGTTGCCGTTGCTCCTGTATTTTTCGTAGTGAATTGCTTATCATTTGGTAATGTTGATTTTACAAATTCTACTACGTAAGTATCTGGCTTTAAGTTATCGAACAGATATTTACCGTTAGAATCAGTCGTTGTAGTTGCTACTGGAATTGTTGAACTTGATGAATCGTAAAGATTTACCGTAATTCCACCTACCCCTGGTTCAGTTGCACCTTGCTGTCCGTTTCTATCTAAATCTTCAAAAACAAAATCCCCTAATTGACTTGGTTTGAATACTCCAAAATCGACTGTTAAGTTACCGTTTTCGTCATCTCCATCAACACCTACTGCTGGCTCATTGAAGTTCTGTAAGGTTACAGGCTTACTTCTGATGATTTGTCCAGATGATGTTGAACCGTTGTCATCGCTATCTTTATCGGTGTCTGGGTCAGGGGCAACTTCATAAGCTCCCGTTGCTGAACCATTTGTACCTGTTGATGATTTATAACCCGTTGGTGCTGTTATCTGAACGATATAATCACCTGGTTCTAAACCTGAGAACAAGTATTTTCCTCCACCTGTTGTATTCTGTGCTGGTGCTGCTGATGCTCCTAACGATCCGTCTGGATTCGCTTTGAACAATTCAACTTTCACGCCGTCAAGACCTGTTTCTGTTCCGTCTAATGTTCCGTTATTATTCTTATCGTCCCATACTAAGTTACCGATTTTCAAACACTTATCAATTGTGATATTGATAGTTGTTACGGCTGTACAACCATTTGAGTTAGTAATATTCAAGGTATAAACCCCTGTATTTGCTGACGTTGTGGTTACAATCGTTGGACTTTGTTGAGTCGATGAGAAGTTAGAACCCGCTGGACCTGTCCATTGGTAAGTTCCTCCAAGACCTGCACCGCTTGCGACAAAGCTAATTGGAGCTCCGAAGCAAATCGTATTTCCACCTTCGCTTGATGCTGTGGCAGTTGGTAATGGATTGATAATTACGTTTACTTGTGAAGTGGCAGTACAACCGTTGCTGTCTGTTACTTTCACTACGTAATTTCCTTCCATTGGCTCAGTTGCCGAAGCAATCGTTGGATTTTGAATGCCAGACGTATAAGTGTTTGGTCCTGTCCAAGCGTACGATGAAATAGTACCTGTTCCTGCGGTTGCGTTAGATTTTAATTCAATCGCCGACTGGTTACAAACGGTTGCATCTGTTACCGAAGCCGTTACCGAAGGATTAGTATTAACCGTTACGTTTACAGTTGTGCTTGCGGTACAACCACCTGCTGCTGAAACTGTTACGGTATAAACTCCTGCATTTGCTGTTACAAGGTTCGTAATTTCAACTGACTGATTGCTGTTAGTAAATCCGTTTGGACCTTTCCAAGCATAAGTCGTAAATGTTGATGTTACGGCTATTGTCGTCTTGCCACCCACACAAATTGCTGCTGGCGTTGCCGTTGCTGCTGGTGTTGGGTTGTTGTTGAAGATAACCTCAACTGGTGTGCGGCTACCTGCTGGCGACTCACATTCTGTTGGTGTTGTTAAACTTCTACAAGCTACAAAGTATGTTCTATTGGCAGTTACTGGAACGTTGTATGGACTACCGATTTTCAAGACTGCTGTTGAGCTTTGCGTATCGTACCATATTGGTTGTGAACCAGTTGCACAAGTAGCCTTCATGTCAATTGAACCTGAACCGCATATCGCTCCGCCCGTAACATTACCTGATGTAGGTGCTACTGGGATTGAGTTTACTACTACGGTTACTTTCACACGATTTGCTCCTGCTGTCTCACAAGTCGTTGCATCATCTTTACATCCTACGAAGTAATTGTATGTTCCTACTGGTGATGGTGCAAATGTTAAGGTCGTGATTGACGCTCCTGCTTCATTGTACCATTTCGCTGTTTTACCAGTTCCACAAGTCGCTGAAAGTGTGATTTGCTCACCCAAACAAATGGCTCCTTTACTGATTTTTGCATCAAGCGGTGCATCTGGAATTGGATTAACTACTACGGTTACTTTCGCACGATTTGCTCCGAATGTCTCACAATTTGTTGCATTATCTTTACATCCTACGAAGTAATTGTACGTTCCAATTGGCGATGGTGCAAACGTTAAGGTAGTGATTGAAGCTCCTGCTTCGTTGTACCAATTTGCTGTTTGACCTGTTCCACAACTTGCTGATAAAGTAATTTGGTCTCCAATACAAATTGAACCTTTGCTTACTTTTGCATCTATTGGTGCTGTTGGAATTGGATTAACCAATACACTTACTTTCGCACGATTTGCTGAGGCTGTCTCACAATTTGTTGCAGAGTTTTTACATCCTACTGAGTAATTGAAAGTTCCTGCTGTTGCTGGTGTTATTGTTAAGTTTGTGATTGCTACACCTGCTCCGTCGTACCATTGTGCTGTTTGACCTGTTGGACAAGTTGCACTCAATGTATAAACTTCATTGATACAAACAACTGCCTTACTTGACTTAGCATCAACTGGTGCATCTGGGATTGGATTAATCGTTATCGTTAAGATATTCGATTCTCCTGTGTAATCTATACAACCCGCACTTCTTGAACAACGAATGAATGAAATCACTTTTGGACTTGTTCCTGCTGTGATTGTTGGTGAATCATACGTTTCTGTTGTTACTAACGTTGATACCCACGCTGGATCATTTGGATCATAAGTCGTTGCTCCTGTTGTGTTTTTCAACCATAAATATTCTATCGTTGTGCTACTTCCTGTTGCAGCGGCTACACTCGTAAATGCTGCTGGGTCAGTTGTTCCACAATATACTTGTGAAGCTGCAATTTGTCCACCATTATCTACTTCTCTGATAAACGTTGCAACTACTGCTCTACGGTTTGCTGGGGCAGTCTCACAACTTGTTACATTATCTTTACAAGCTACATAATACGTAGTCGTTGCACTGATTGATGGCGTATTGTAAGTATTTCCTGCAAATAATGGCGTACCTACTGTGGTGTTATTGTTATACCACTGAGGCGTTTGACCTGTTCCACAAGTAGCGGTTAATGTTACGCTTCCTGGTCCACAAGTTTTACCTGGTGTTACTTGGCTACTTGTTGGAGCATCTAAGTTTGGATTAACAGTTCCTACTACACTGATACGTCCACTTGCTGGGGTTTCGCAACCTGCTGCACTTTTACATCCTACTGTGTAAGTTGTTGTTGCAGAGATGTTTGGTGAATAGGCTGTTCCTGCAAATACAAATGCTGGCGTTGTTCCTGTTGTGTACCATTGTGGAGTTTCTCCTGCTAAACAAGATGCAGTTAAGTTTACTATACCTGCTTCGCAACGAGCTGCTCCTTTCACATTTGCACTTGTTGGTGCTACTGGAATGTAATTTACGACTACTGTTACCTTCACACGATTCGCTCCTGCTGTCTCACATTTGCTTAAATCATCTTGGCAACCTACAAAGTAATTGTACGTTCCTACTGGTGATGGTGCAAATGTTAAGGTAGTAATTGAGGCTCCTGCTGCATCGTACCATTTCGCTGTTCTACCTGTTCCACAAGTTCCAGATAAAGTAACTTGCTCACCCAAACAGATTGACCCTTTGCTGATTTTCGCATCAAGTGGTGCATCTGGAATTGGATTTACTAATACTGTTACTTTTGCACGATTTGCTCCGAATGTCTCGCAATTTGTTGCATCATCTTTACATCCTACGAAGTAATTGTACGTTCCAATTGGTGATGGGGCGAACGTTAAAGTAGTGATGGCAATGTTTGCTGCATCATACCATTTCGCTGTTTGACCTGTTCCACAACTTGCTGATAATGTAATTTGGTCTCCAATACAAATTGAACCTTTACTTATTTGAGCGTTCGTTGGTGCAGTTGGAATTCCGTTTACAATGACACTTACTTTCGCACGATTTGCTGAGGCTGTCTCACAAGTAGTTGCTGTACTTCTACATCCTACTGAGTAATTATATGTTCCTGCAACCGTTGGATTGAACGTTAATGTTGAAATCGCTACTCCTGCTCCGTCATACCATTGTACTGTTTGACCTGTTGCACAAGTTGCACTTAAAGTATATTGTTCATTAACACAAACTACGCCTTTACTTGATTTAGCATCAATTGGTGCATCTGGAATTGGATTAATCGTTATCGTTAAGATATTCGATTCTCCTGTATAATCATCACAACCTGCACTTCTTGAACAACGAATGTATGAAATCACTTTTGGAGATGTTCCTGCCGTGATGGTTGGTGCATCATAAGTTGCTCCGTTTGCTCCTACTATCGCTACCCATGCTGGGTCATTTGGATTATAAGTTGTTGCTCCATTTAGATTCCTCAACCATAAATATTCTACTGATGTACTGCTTCCTGTGGCAGAGGCTACATTTGTAAATGCTGCTGGGTCTGTTGTTCCACAATATACTTGTGAAGCTGCAATTTGTCCACCATTATCTACTTCTCTAATAAATGTTGCAACCACTGCTCTACGATTTGCTGGTGCTGTTTCACAACCTGTTACGTTATCCTTACAAGCTACATAGTACGTAGTCGTTGCACTTACAGATGGTGAGTACGTATTCCCAGTTGTTAATGGCGTACCTACTGTTGTATTGTTATTGTACCACTGAGGCGTTTGACCAGTTCCACAAGTAGCTGTTAAAGCTACAACTCCCACTCCACAAGTTTGTCCGCCTGTTACTTGCGTACTTGCTGGTGCTGGTAGATTTGGATTGATTGTTCCTACTACGCTGATACGTCCACCTGCTGGGGTTTCGCAACCTGCTGCACTTTTACATCCTACTGTGTAAGTTGTTGTTGCAGAGATGTTTGGTGAATATGCTGTTCCTGCAAATACAAATGTTCCTGCTGAGTTATACCATTGTGGAGTCTCTCCTGCTAAACAAGATGCAGTTAAGTTTACTACACCTGCTTCACAACGTGCATCTCCTTTTACGTTAGCACTTGTTGGTGCTACTGGAATATAGTTTACAATTACAGTTACTTTCGCACGATTTGCTCCTGCGGTTTCACATAAACTTGTATTGTCTTGACATCCTACGAAGTAATCATAAGTACCTACTGGACTTGGGGCAAATGTTAAAGTTGTAATCGCAACGTTTGCTGCTGTGTACCACTTCGCAGTTTGGTTAGTTCCACAACTTGCTGAAAGTGTGATTTGCTCACCCAAACAGATACTTCCTTTGCTTACTTTCGCATCTAATGGTGTGGTTGGAATTGGATTTACTAATACCGTTACCTTCGCACGATTTGCTCCGAATGTCTCACAATTTGTTGCGTTATCTTTACATCCTACGAAGTAATTGTACGTTCCAATTGGTGATGGGGCAAACGTTAAAGTAGTAATTGAAGCTCCTGCTTCGTTGTACCAATTCGCTGTTTGACCTGTTCCACAACTTGCTGATAATGTAATTTGGTCTCCAATACAAATTGAACCTTTACTTATCTGAGCATTCGTTGGTGCAGTTGGGATTCCGTTTACAATTACACTTACTTTCGCACGGTTTGCTGAGGCTGTCTCACAAGTAGTTGCAGTATTTCTACATCCTACTGAATAGTTGTAAGTTCCTGCTACGGTTGGATTGAATGTCAATGTTGAAATTGCTACTCCTGCTCCGTCATACCATTGTACTGTTTGACCTGTTGCACAAGTTGCACTTAATGTATATTGCTCATTAACACAAACTACGCCTTTGCTTGATTTAGCATCTATTGGTGCATCTGGAATTGGGTTAATCGTAATTGTTAAGATATTCGATTCTCCTGTGTAATCATCACAACCTGCACTTCTTGAACAACGAATGTATGAAATCACTTTTGGAGATGTTCCTGCTGTGATGGTTGGTGCATCATAAGTTGCTCCGTTTGCTCCTACTATCGCTACCCATGCTGGGTCATTTGGATTATAAGTTGTTGCTCCATTTAGATTCCTCAACCATAAATATTCTATCGTTGTGCTACTTCCTGTTGCAGCGGCTACACTCGTAAATGCTGCTGGGTCAGTTGTTCCACAATATACTTGTGAAGCGGCAATTTGTCCACCATTATCTACTTCTCTGATAAATGTTGCAACTACTGCACGACGACCTGCTGGGCTTGTTTCACATCCTGTTACGTTGTCTTTACAAGCTACATAATACGTAGTCGTTGCACTGATTGATGGCGTATTGTAAGTATTCCCTGCGAATAATACTCCACCAGTCGTTGTGTTATTGTTATACCACTGAGGCGTTTGACCCGTAGCACAAGTAGCTGTTAATGTTACGCTTCCTGGTCCGCAAGTTTTACCTTCGGTTACTTGTGTACTTGCTGGTGCTGGTAGGTTTGGATTAACTGTACCTACTACACTCGCACGATTTGCTGCTGGGGTTTCGCAACCTGTTGCTGTATTTTTGCAACCTACATAAAAAGTTGTTGTTGCAGAGATGTTTGGAGAGTATGTATTTCCAGTTGCTAATACTGTCGTTGAACTTGTACTGCTATACCACTGTGTTACTTCACCTGTTGCACAAGTTGCTGATAAATTAACTACACCAGCTTCACATCTTGAACCACCTGTAATATTTGCACTTACTGGTGCTACTGGATTTGTATTTACTGTTCCTACTACTGCTCTACGTCCTGCTGCTCCTGTTTCACAACCTGTTGCTGTATTTTTACAACCTACATAGTACGTAGTCGTTGCACTAATACTTGGTGAATAAGTTGCTCCTGCTGACAAGAACGTTCCTACTGCACTGTACCATTGGGCTACTTCGCCCGTGGCACAAGTGGCAGTTAATGTTACTGTTCCACTTACGCACACAGCTCCGCCAGTTACACCTGTACTTGATGGTGCATTTGGAATTGGATTAACTACTAAGGTTACTGTCTTACGTAAATTCTGTGGAGTTTCACAAGTGGTTGCCGTGTTCTTACATCCTACTGTGTATGTGTAAGTTCCTGTCGCTGTTGGTGTGAAAGTCAAGTTGGTGATAGCTACATTGCTACTATTGTACCACTGTGCTGTCTCGCCTGCTCCACACGTTGCTGTCAAAGTTACTGATTCTCCCAAACAAATATTTCCGTCTCCCGCTGCTCCATCACTTGGATTCAATGGGTATGGATTTACTGTCGCTACTACTGCTCTACGATTGGCTGGTAAGGTCTCACAACCCGTTACGTTGTCTTTACAAGCTACATAATACGTAGTTGTTGAAGTAATTGTTGGCGTTGTGTAACTGTTACCTGTCGCTAATGGCGTTCCTACTGTTGTATTATTGTTGTACCATTGTGGAGTCTGTCCTGTTGAACAAGCCGCTGTTAATGTAACTGTTCCACTGAAACATACTGAACCACCTTGTACTTGATTGCTCGCTGGGGCTGATAGGTTTGGATTAACCGTGCCTACTACCGCTATTCTGTTTGCTGGTACTGTCTCACAAGTCGTTGTGCTGTTTTTGCAACCTACATAGTAAGTTGTTGTTGCTGTCAAACTTGGAGAATAAGTATTTCCTGCGAATAATACTCCACCTGCTGTTGTATTGTTGTTATACCATTGTGGAATTTCGCCTGTGGCACAAGTTGCTGACAAGTTTACTACACCCGCATCACATCTTGCTGCTCCTACTACGTTACCACTACTTGGGGCTGGTGGGTTTTGGTTCAATACGCCAATTACTGGTGTTCTACCGTTTGCTCCTGTCTCACAAGTCGTTGCTGTGTTTTTACATCCTACAAAATAAGTCGTGTTTCCTACACTTGATAATGTCGCTACGTATGGACTTCCTGATGCCAAGAATGTTCCTGCTGCATTGTACCATTGTGGTACTTCGCCTACTGCACAAGTTGCTGTTAAACTTACTGTTCCTGCCTCACATCTTGACGCTCCTTGTACATTGTTTGCACTTGGACCCGCTGGAATTGGATTAACAATTAATGTTACCGTCTTACGTAAATTCTGTGGAGTCTCACAAGTCGTTGCTGTATTTCTACATCCTACTGTGTAAGTGTAAGTTCCAACCGCTGTTGGTGTGAAGGTCAAGTTAGTGATAGCTACATTGCTACTATTGTACCACTGGGCTGTCTCGCCTGCTCCACACGTCGCTGTTAAGGTTACTGATTCTCCCAAACAAATATTTCCGTCTCCCGCTGCTCCATCACTTGGATTCAATGGGTATGGATTTACTGTTGCTACTACCGCTCTACGATTCGCTGGTAAGGTCTCACAACCCGTTACGTTGTCTTTACAAGCTACATAATACGTAGTTGTTGAAGTTATCGTTGGCGTTGTGTAACTATTACCTGTTGCTAATGGCGTTCCTACGGTTGTATTGTTGTTGTACCATTGTGGAGTCTGTCCAGTTGAACAAGCTGCTGTTAAAGTAACTGTTCCTGAGAAACATACTGAACCACCTTGTACTTGATTGCTTGCTGGGGCTTGTAGGTTTGGATTAACTACTCCTACTACCGCTATTCTGTTTGCTGGTATCGTCTCACAAGTCGTTGCACTATTTCTACATCCTACGTAGTAAGTAGTGGTTTGTGTAATACTTGGTGAATAAGTATTTCCCGCAAATAATACTCCACCTGCTGTTGTATTGTTGTTGTACCACTGTGGAATTTCTCCTGTGGCACAAGTTGCTGACAAGTTTACTACACCCGCATCACATCTTGCTGCTCCTACTACGTTGCCACTACTTGGGGCTGGTGGGTTTTGGTTCAATACGCCAATTACTGGTGTTCTACCGTTTGCTCCTGTCTCACAAGTCGTTGCAGTATTTTTACAACCTACAAAATAAGTTGTGTTTCCTACACTTGATAATGCCGCTACGTATGGACTTCCTGATGCCAAGAATGTTCCTGCTGCATTGTACCATTGTGGTACTTCGCCTACTGCACAAGTCGCTGTTAAACTTACTGTTCCTGCTTCGCAACGGCTTGCTCCTTGTACATTGTTGGCACTTGGTCCCGCTGGAATTGGATTTACTACTAAACTTACTGTCTTGCGTAAATTCTGTGGAGTTTCACAAGTCGTAGCGGTATTTCTACATCCTACGGTGTAAGTATATGTTCCTGTCGCTGTTGGGGTGAAAGTCAAGTTGGTGATAGCTACATTGCTACTATTGTACCACTGTGCTGTCTCGCCTGCTCCACACGTTGCTGTCAAAGTTACTGATTCTCCCAAACAAATATTTCCGTCTCCCGCTGCTCCATCACTTGGATTCAATGGGTATGGATTTACTGTCGCTACTACTGCTCTACGATTGGCTGGTAAGGTCTCACAACCCGTTACGTTGTCTTTACAAGCTACATAATACGTAGTTGTTGAAGTAATTGTTGGCGTTGTGTAACTGTTACCTGTCGCTAATGGCGTTCCTACTGTTGTATTATTGTTGTACCATTGTGGAGTCTGTCCTGTTGAACAAGCCGCTGTTAATGTAACTGTTCCACTGAAACATACTGAACCACCTTGTACTTGATTGCTCGCTGGGGCTGATAGGTTTGGATTAACCGTGCCTACTACCGCTATTCTGTTTGCTGGTACTGTCTCACAAGTCGTTGTGCTGTTTTTGCAACCTACATAGTAAGTTGTTGTTGCTGTCAAACTTGGAGAATAAGTATTTCCTGCGAATAATACTCCACCTGCTGTTGTATTGTTGTTATACCATTGTGGAATTTCGCCTGTGGCACAAGTTGCTGACAAGTTTACTACACCCGCATCACATCTTGCTGCTCCTACTACGTTACCACTACTTGGGGCTGGTGGGTTTTGGTTCAATACGCCAATTACTGGTGTTCTACCGTTTGCTCCTGTCTCACAAGTCGTTGCTGTGTTTTTACATCCTACAAAATAAGTCGTGTTTCCTACGCTTGATAGTGTTGCTACATAAGGACTTCCTGATGCCAAGAATGTTCCTGCTGCATTGTACCATTGTGGTACTTCACCTACTGCACAAGTTGCTGTTAAACTTACTGTTCCTGCTTCACAACGGCTTGCTCCTTGTACATTGTTTGCACTTGGACCCGCTGGAATTGGATTAACTACTAAACTTACCGTCTTACGTAAATTCTGTGGAGTTTCACAAGTCGTTGCGGTATTTCTACATCCTACTGTGTAAGTGTATGTTCCAACCGCTGTTGGTGTGAAGGTCAAGTTAGTGATAGCTACATTGCTACTATTGTACCACTGTGCTGTCTCGCCTGCTCCACACGTTGCTGTCAAGGTTACTGATTCTCCCAGACAAATATTGCCGTCTCCCGCTGCTCCATCACTTGGATTCAATGGGTATGGATTTACTGTTGCTACTACACCTCTACGATTAGCTGGCAAGGTCTCACAACCCGTTACGTTATCTTTACACGCTACATAATACGTAGTTGTTGAAGTAATTGTTGGCGTTGTATAACTATTGCCTGTTGCTAATGGTGAACCTACTGTTGTATTGTTGTTGTACCATTGTGGAGTCTGTCCTGTTGAACAAGCTGCTGTTAATGTAACTGTGCCACTGAAACATACTGAACCTCCTTGTACTTGATTGCTTGCTGGGGCTGATAGGTTTGGATTAACTGTTCCTACTACCGTTGTTCTTCCTGCTGCTGGGGTCTCGCAAGTTGTTGCACTATTTCTACAACCTACTGTGTAAGAAGTAGTTGCACTGATACTTGGTGAGTAAGTATTTCCTGCGAACAATAAAACACCCGAAGTATTGTACCACTGAGGAATCTCTCCCGTCGCACAAGTTGCTGTAAGATTTACTACACCTGCATCACAACGTGCTGCTCCCGTAGCATTTTGACCCGTTGGTGCAAGTGGATTAGTATTCACCGTTCCAACTACTGGGGTTCTTCCTGCCGCCGCTGTCTCACAACTCGTCGTTGAGTTCTTACATCCTACATAGAAAGTTGTCGTTGCAGAAAGATTTGGAGAATAAGCATTTCCTGCAAATAACAATGTTCCTGTCGCATTATACCATTGTGGTATTTCGCCAGTTGAACACGTTGCATTTAAAGTTACTGCTCCTGCTTCGCATCTCGCTGCTCCTTGTACATTTGATGCCGTTGGAGCGGCTGGAATTGAATTAACTACTAAGGTTACTGTCTTACGTAAGTTTAAAGGGGTCTCACAAGTTGTTGTGTTATCCTTACAACCTACTGTGTAAGTATATGTACCAACTCCTGGCGTGAAAGTTAAAGTATTGATGGCTACGTTATTACTATCGTACCATTTAGCTGTTTGTCCTGCTGGGCAAGTAGCAGTTAAAGTTACGGATTCCCCTACACAAATATTACCATCTCCCGCTGCTCCATCACTTGGATTTAGTGGGTATGGATTTACTGTCGCTACTACTGCTCTACGATTCGCTGGTAAAGTTTCACAATTCGTTGTATTATCTCTACAAGCTACATAGTACGTAGTTGTTGAAGTAATTGTTGGCGTTGTGTAACTATTGCCTGTTGCTAATGGTGTACCTACTGTTGTATTATTATTGTACCATTGTGGAGTTTGTCCTGTTGAACAAGCCGCTGTTAAAGTAACTGTTCCACTGAAACATACTGAACCACCTTGTACTTGATTGCTTGCTGGGGCAGGTAGGTTTGGATTAACTACACCTACTACTGCTATTCTGTTTGCTGGTGATGTCTCACAACCTGCTGCACTTTTACAACCTACATAATAAGTTGTCGTTGCACTAAGGTTTGGAGAATACGTATTTCCTGCAAATAATACACCTCCTACTGTTGTGTTATTGTTGTACCATTGTGGAATCTCGCCTGTTCCTGGGGTACAAGTCGCCGTTAGGTTTACTGTTCCACCATCACATCTGGATGCTCCAGTTACGTTAGCACTTGTTGGTGAGCCTGGAATCGCATTTGCAGTTACCGAAGCACTTGCTGATGCTGGACTCGTACAACCACTGATAGTACAAGTAACTGTATAATTCGTTGTTCCTGCTACGCTTGGCGTTACTGTGATGGCGTTGGTTGTTGCACCATTCGACCATGTGTAAGTCCCTGCACAAGCCGAAGCTGTTAAAGTAGCTGAACTTCCTAAACATATCGAAGCACCTCCACCTGTTACGGTAAGGGCAGATGGAACGTTATTGATTGTAATTGTTGCTCCGTTTGAAGCTGGACTTGCACAACCACTAAGTGTACAAGTTGTTGTGTATGTTCCAGAAGCCGTCACGGTAATTTGTGCAGTTGTTGCACCCGTTGACCATAACAAACTTCCCGTTGAACATCCACTTTCTAAGGTTACTGATGTACCACAAACAACATTATTTCCACCTAAAACCGATATGGTTGGAGCGTTTGGAGTTGCTGTTACATTGGCTACTACTTGAACTCTATTTGCTGCCGCAGTCTCACAATTTGGTGCTGATGTTCCTCTACAAGCTACGAAATAAGTAGTTGAAGATACAATGCTTGGATTGTAATTAGCACCTATCAATAAAACAGGAGCATTTGCTTGATTACTTCCATACCAAACTGGTGTCGTTCCAGTTGCACAAGTTGCACTTAAAGACACTGGGACAGTAGCTCCTACTCTACATACAGTAGCACCTGTTACAGAGCTTGGACCTGATGGATTTGTACTAACGGTTACTATATACGCAACCGATGGACGACAATTTGGATTGTTCGCATCTGGTACTGGTTTCAAACACGCATAAACGTAGTATGTTCCAGGAGTAGTTGGGAAATTAGTAAAGCCACTTGTAACTGTACCATCTACTAAACTCACTTCTGGCTGTAAATAATTAGGACTTGCACCTGTATAAGGATTAGCCTGAGCCGATGAGAACCATACCCACTGAATTGTAGTAGCAACTGGTAAAGGTTGGCTACTTACATTACTCGCTGACAATGTCAATACTGGTGTTGTTCCTGCACATACAGTAACATTACCACTATTTGGTTGAGGATTACTCAACGTAGGACAGTTTGGAGAAAAACCAATGTCATACGTATGATTACTCACACCATAATCTCCTGTGGTTACAGGAATTACTGCATTTGCTCCTACAATAGAAGCATCACTATCTATCTCATTACTATTATTTGAATTAGCATCTTTTGGTGATAGGAAAGTATTTCCAACTTGGCTCGTGGCTACTCTGATTTCATAAGCCATATTTGGCAATAATCCACCTGTAATGTTGGCATCGTTGAAATAGTATTCTCCGTTTCCATCGGTTGAAGTTGAAGCTACTTGCGTTCCTCCTTTAAATAAGAGAACAGTAATGCTTCCTATTCCTGGCTCACCTGCATCTTGAATACCATTTTGGTTATAATCTCTCCAAATACGGTTTCCGATTTCCAAAGGAGCAAGAGAACAGAATACTTCTATGTCTCCCAAACCAGAGGCTTTACCGAAAGTAGCTGGGTCAGAACCATTGTATAGTTTATAGTCACCCGTTGGTGCAGGGCGTGCCGCATAATCTAAACGATAGTTAGTAACTGTATTCCAAGGAGTTGAAGCTCCTGCATACAGATAGTCCCCTGTATTATTATTCATTCTACGAGTACCACCAGAATAGAAAATATTTCCTGGTCCTGCAATCGTAGTCATGATTTCACCTGTACCTGGATATAACGCTAAACCCCCGATGGCTGGTTCATCGTGGTCAATGGTCAAATCACCGAAGTAGTATTCTCCACCACCAGGTCCTCCACCTTTATTAGCACCTGCCGTAGTTGTTCCACTGGCAGTACCGTTATTTTCGATAGTCCATGTGGCTCCTGATTTAGTAGCACGCATCACATCTCCTTCTACACGACCCGTTACGGTTGAAACGGCTGAGATTGAAATATCATCTATTCCAAAATCATTACCTGAGCCTCCTGCACTTGCAGTTGTATTGCCATTGACAATTCCGAAAACAGCCGATGTCGTAGCTGAGTTATTCCCAGAATACCAATCAACGGAATATTTTACCCAATTACAAGTTGTTGAAGTAATTGGTGCAATGTCACCACCTCCCCAGACTCTACTTCCATTAGCTGTAAAATATAACTGTGGTAGATTATTAGAATTGATGGCAGTTGCCCAGAAAGTTAATCTATAAGTTGTATATGGAGATATGCTAACATTTTGATACCATACTCTATTAGTACCGTTAGGTCCATTACCCACAAGGAAATTACCCGAACCACCAAGACCTGTACAAGCCGATGCACCAGTTGCAAAAGTGCTGGAATTAGTAACTACTGCATATCCCGTTGTAGCGGCATAGTCAGAAGAAAATCCAGAATTACCTCCATTAAAGTTACCGTTTGTGACATTATTTGGTAAAGCATCTAATGGTGGATAGTTAGCATTTCCCAACTGATGAGAAAAACGGTCAGCAAAACCCAAAATCATCGAACCGTCTATATCAAATTCAATATCTGATAACATAGGTTGAGGATAAGTCTCACCCCTATCTGGATTTACCTGAGTATAATTATTTACCCAAGGTCTCCAAATAGCATAACTTGTATTACCACTATTAGAAAGCCCTCTGTCATAGTTTAATGGAAACTGAGTTAATGCCGTTGTAAAAGCACCCGCACTACTTACTTCATAAACAGTAGCTTTCAAATTTGCCGAACTCAACGTTGTAGCATCAAAACCAGCCTGACCATATAATGCTCCTACTGAACTTGGTTGTGAACTTTCAGCCGTACAAACAACTCCAACGTATAATTTATCTCTGTAATATTTCAAACCAAAAGGAGCGTATTCATTTGTTCCTGAACAAGCTGGGTTTGGAACTGCATAAGAAGTAATCAAACTTGGAGAAGTTGGATTACTTACGTTAATTACATAAATCTTTTTGTCAAATAAGTTTACAACGTATAAAGTATTACCATCGGTTGATAATTCGCAATCACCAAATGACATTTTACCCACGGCATTAAAAACAGCATTACCTCCGTCATCGGCAGGTTGTGTTTTATCAGCTGCAAAATTACGAGTTGGTTCTGTACCTGCATTAATTCCTAAAACTGCCTTTAAGTCAATTCCAGTAATTGTATAACCAGTACCATTATTATCGGCATTTTGAATAACATATAAACCCGCAATTCCTTTTGGTCCAAAACCTGAGTGACGTTTCATAAACGCCGTCGCAAATAAAGTCTTGTTGTACTTGTTGTAAGCCATACCCCAAACCGAACCAATCGAATTGTATTTTGATACAATGAAAGGAGCGTTACCTGCCGTTGCCTTGTCTCCTACTTTGTTATAAGCAAAAGAAACCAGAGCATCCTCGTTGGGTGCATCTGGACCTGTATAAGAACCATTGATATAACATGGCACAGCTACTTTTGGCTGAACACCTGACTTCGCACAAAAGTCGTCAGGGTGATTGACACCGAAGTTTACATTACAACCTACTGACGAACTCAAAGTAACAAACTGTACACTTGTTCCACTCGTTGAACCATCTGGACCCGAAACATATCCAGCGGGTAATCCTGAGAACTCCACACGTACGCTTCCAGAAAGACCCGTGATTGAGTACGTTCCGTTAGCGGCACTTGTCGTTGTACCAACTTGTGCATTGGCACTATTGAATGCCTTGACAGTAACACCCGCCAAACCAATCTCATTGTTATTGTCTTTAACCCCGTTCAAGTTAAAATCCCTGAACACCGTTCCAGCCACAGACGTACCCGTACATTGGGCATCTGCCACCTGAGCGTTCAAAGTCAATAAAGCCACAAAAACACCGATAAGGCTTCTACTTGTGATAGATGCCTTATTGATGTTCGGGTAAACCCTACTGCCCGCAACCATGTCTAAATAGTCACGATATTTCTCTAAATTATTAAAGCCTTTCAGAATTGACGACACTCGCCCTCCGACTGACTTGAATAAGCCCGAAAAAATACCATAAAACCCCCACAAAAAAATTCTTGCTGGAATGTTCTTAAAAAAGTTGGTACGGTTGTTGTGGATACTCTCCACTTCCGATTTTTTTGCAGTTTTTGACTGCGATGAATTGGAAACTACACGCTCATAGAATGAGAGTAAAGCAGCAGTAAAGTTTTTCATATTAGAAACTTTATTGATTTTTATTGGGCGGATTGTTCGGTAATTATCTTTAATTAATCACAAGGAGTGACTAAACTAAATTCATTTCAAAAACTCAAAACATGAGCATAACGTACCGTGAGGGCATAGGAATAACATGAGCAGCGAAAATTGAAAAATTTTCAAAGCAGACATGAGATACCCTGACGCTCAGGATAGCGGATACAGATGTTTAAAATGTGTTAATTTGTAAGGAATTAAAGCGAAAGGTCGAGTGTGGCGGTGACCAATCATAATGCCCTTAATCTGAGTATAAGATTGAAAAAATGGAAGTAAGGAAACTTCACGATGTGTCCAGAATAGTAATTCTCTCTTGTTTTTCGATAAAATACGCTTGAAAAACCAGAAATCCATTAAACTCACAAGGGCGGTGAATTGAATGGTAAAACCTACCTTAGCATTTCATTTGGCGGAAATACTGTAAATTGGCGAAATTTTAAGTTTTGACTACTTGGCTTTTAAATTAGGGAATTGGCTCAACGTTCTCTTTATCTAAAGGCGAAAAATTTGATAAATGATGAAAACGCACTCCGAGTTGATTCCACAAATGAAATACTTTATTTGGAATAAACAAAACATTTCACATTAATTTTTTAATCTAATTATTAATCGGCGTTGATATAATAATTACATGAGATATAGTGCCAAAATCATGCCAAATTTTACAGCAAACGGCATTTTTTATTTTTTTATAACTTTTTTGGTGTCATTTTTGCAAACATTTAAGCAACTTAAAACCAACGATTTAGGCTTTAAAAACATGAGTAAAAATGCTTAAAAAAAGTTTTTTTAAAATTCTTTAATCGTTACGATGAAAGTGAAAAAGATGTAATTTTAATTTGAAATAAAAACCTCACCCCCAGCCCCTCTCCGATGGAGAGGGGGGAATTCGGACATTTTCTCCCCTCTCCATCGGAGAGGGGTCGGGGGTGAGGTTTTAAATCCCCCATAAAAAATGCTAATAAAAACCATCTGTTATACCTTAATGCTCTCATTCTTACTGAATGTTCAACATAGTTTTGCCCAAAAACAAAAAAATACCGCTGAATTCGATGCCAATATTCCCAAACAATATACTCGACTGATTAATACGCTCATTATGAAATCGGGGATTTCGCCTACGAGTGCCGCACGCATACATGGTTATGTGGGCTTGGCATTGTATGAGTCCATCAATGCGGGTTCGCCAACCTATCGGTCAATGGCTAAACAACTCAATGGCTTTAATGCTCCCCCCTCTCCTACCCTACCGCTTTTGTGGGATGTGGTAGCGGACGAAACCATGCACGCTGTATCAGATAGTTTGTTTTCATACATATATAGTACGCTTGCCGACTACAATTATATCCGAAAAGCCTTGGACACTTTGCAGACTCGCCACAAGACTTCCTTTAAAAATCGTTATAAAAACAACAAATCGGTTGAGGAATCCGTGAAATTTGGAAGGAAGATGGCATCGTACATTTATCAATATTCCAAAACGGACGGAGGACATCGAGAGAGTATGGATGAAACCGCAAGCCGAGATTATAGACATTATCAAGCACCCGAAGGCTCTTCTTGGGATGATACCAAAACAAGAGCGGGGATTTCGGTACAACCTACTTGGGGTAAAAACCGTACTTTCATCAAAGGGATTTATGCCCAAACGAAGCCCGCAGACCCCATTCCATTCTCGAAAGACCTAAATTCTGATTTCTATAAACAAGCAATGGAGTTATATGAAATGACTCGTGAATTGACTTTTGAGCAAAGACTGATTGCAGAATATTGGCGAGACGACATCACTGTAACTTATACCCCAGGGGGGCACACGATTCATATTTTGGTAAATGCTCTTGAAAAAGAGAAGGCTTCTTTGGATAAATTCGCTTATGCTTACGCCAAAACAAGCATTGCCCTCAATGATGCTTTTGTATGTTGTTGGGAAACAAAATACACAACCAATTGTATCAGACCCATTACGTACATTAAAGAATTGATTGACAAACGTTTCAAGCCCTCATTTTTTACCCCTCAATTTCCAGAATATACCTCTGGACACTCAACTCAGTGGGGTGCATCAACGGAGATTTTGACTTCTATTTTTGGAAATGAATATGCTTTTACTGACCAAACGGATTATTTACGGGATAAATTAGTCCCTCGACAATTCAAGAGTTTTGAGGAAGCTGCCCAAGAGGCTTCGGTTTCTCGTATGTATGCTGGTGTACATTTCCGTCAGGCTTGTGAGGTGGGTTTGGAGCAAGGGAAGCGGATTGGGAGGATTGTTAATAAACTAAATTGGATAAAATAATGAAAATATCAGTAGCCCAAACCAGCCCCATCAAAGGAAATATCGAAGCTAATATCTTGAATCACAAGCGTTTAATAGAAAATGCTATTAGAGAAAAAGTAGAACTAATCATTTTCCCAGAATTATCCATCACAGGCTATGAACCAGAACTTGCCGAAGCATTAGCCACTACGCAAGACGATGAAAGATTCGATATTTTCCAGCAACTCAGTGATAATCATAACATTACGATTGGTATTGGCGTACCTACCCGAAGCGATGTAGGCATTCGGATTAGTATGGTAATTTTTCAAGCCAATCAGCCTCGACAAACTTATTCCAAACAACATTTACATTCTTCCGAAACGCCATTTTTCGTTGCGGGAAATCATCATACTTTCTTATCCAACAATCAAATTGCTCTGGCGATTTGTTATGAATTATCTATTCCAGAACATTCTGCCAATGCTTTTCAAGCGGGAACTGATATTTACATCGCCAGTACGGTCAATTCACAAAATGGTGTTGTGAAGGATTTGGCGATACTTGCTAATATTGCTCAACAATATTCTATGACGGTTTTGATGACAAATTGTGTTGGGCAAACGGGCGAGTATTTTTGTGTAGGTAAATCTTCGGTTTTGAATAAGCAAGGAGAATTGATTGGGCAAATGAGTGATGTGGATGAGGGGGTTTTGATTTTTGATAGTGAGACGGAAATGATTGATATTATAACTCTCTCGAAAAATAATCTGAATTTATGAAAAACTACCTTTACACAGCCCTCATTGTCCTGATGGTTATTTTAGGATATAATTTTCCAGAAACATTCGTTCAAATAGGCGATTACAAATTGAGTAAGTCAATCATGCCACTATTGCAAGTCATTATGTTCGGCATGGGGACAACTACCACTTTTGAAGATTTTATGGGGATTATTAAAACACCAAAAGCGGTCATTATTGGCATTTGTTGTCAATTTATCATCATGCCTACCTTGGGTTTTACCCTAACTAAAGTATTCAATTTTCCCCCTGAAATAGCGGCAGGAGTTATTTTGATTGGTAGTAGTCCAAGTGGCTTGGCATCGAATGTTATGGCTTATCTCGCCAAAGCAAACGTACCTTTATCAATCACCATCACCACTTTTGCTACGCTTTTAGCTCCGATATTAACGCCCCTTTTGATGAAACTTTTGGGTGAACAGTACATAGAAATTGAATTCTTCTCGATGTTTTGGGATATTTCTAAAATCGTAATTATTCCACTTACCATTGGTTTTACGTTCAATCATTTCTTTTCCTCAACGGCTAAATACTTACAGAATTTCTTGCCCTTAGTTTCGATGGCAGGTATTGCCTTAATCATCCTCATCGTAACTTCGGCGGGGCAAAAATCTTTACAAAACGTAGGTAGTTTACTCTTGTTGGCAGTTTTTATTCATAATATATTTGGATATTTATTGGGATATTGGGGAGCAAGAATGTTTAACTTGAAAGAACAAGACTGCCGAACCATCGCCATCGAAGTTGGTTTGCAAAATGGTGGGTTAGCTTCTGGGTTGGCGAATCAAATGGGTAAGATAGCCACAGTAGGACTTGCCCCTGCTTTGTTTGGACCTTTGATGAATATTACCAGCTCTATTTTGGCAAATTGGTGGGGGAGAAACCCGCCGAAAGAATGATTTATTTGATTTTATGAAACACAACTCTTTGTAGGTTATTAACTGAATAATTATTGACTTCTGGATGAGTATTAGGTTGTTTCTTGCCAGAAGTAACTTCAAATATTAATTCATCGTCTCGAAGTTCATAACTGGAAGTCAGCAATATACCGTGTGTTTCAAAAATAGAGTATAACTTATTGCCAATCAAGTAAGTATCTAATAACAAATTGTCTCCTTCGTCTGTAACATAAAGGCTTTTTTCTTTATCCTTCAAGCGTAAAAGGTAGTCTTTCACCATTGGTAATTTAGGCGAAAGATATTCCGTTCGCCAAGTCCAAACATTAGTTTCTTTGGTGGGTTCTACTTTGAGTTCAACCAACACACTGTCTTTGATAACGTTGTTTGAAGAAATGTACATCATTCCTTTCCACTTACCAACACAATGATCAACGAATGTATTTTGTGAAAAAGAAGAATTCAAACAGCTTAAAAAAATAATGATAGTAAAGAAAATGCGATTCATTTGGAATGAGTTTTAATTGTCACTAAAGATACTTCTTAAAAAAAGTAATTCAATCAGATGTTGATAATCTTCTGCAAAATACTAATTTTCAGTAATTTATAACAATTTTCCAAATTGAATCTATAATTAATTGTTCTCAAAATGATTATCAACAATCTGAAAATCAAACAATTACGTACATATTTCCATAAAATAAACCGTCTGAGAATCGAATAAAACAATTTTATGTGATTCTTGGTATTAAATAGTAAAGTCTCAAACGAACTAAAAAATGGAAAAAATACCCAAATTATTGATTTTGCTTTTAATGATGTCGTCTTGTAGTTCGACGGAGACTCAGAAAAATATTTACCCATCAAGTTCCAGTAATATGAATGAAAATTATCCCAAGCGTACTTTCTTGGCTCTCGGCGACTCTTATACTATCGGTGCAAGCGTTGATGAAAAAGACCGTTGGAGTTTGCAATTGATTGATTTATTAAAAACAAATTTCAATTTTACTAAACATGACATTGTTGCCCAAACAGGTTGGACAACCTCAGAATTAACCGATGCTATCAAAGCCCGAAAGCTCACTGACCAGTATGACATGGTGTCGTTATTGATTGGGGTAAATAATCAGTATCGTGGACAAAGTGTTGATACTTACCGAGTTGAGTTCAAGGAATTATTAAATACAAGTATCAAGTTTGCTAAAAATGATGCTAAAAAAGTAATAGTACTGTCAATTCCAGATTGGGGTAAATCACCTTTTGCAAAAGGAGAAGATAAACAAAGGATTGCCACCGAGATTGATAAATTCAACACTGTGGCAAAGGAAGAATGCGTGAAAGCTAATATTGTGTTTATTGATATTACGGAACTGACTCGCAATAATTTAGATGCTACGATGTTTGCGATTGATGGGCTACATTACTCTGGAAAAATGCACCAACTTTGGGCGAGGGAGGCAGTGAAAACGGTAACGGAGATTTTGCGATAATGGTACACGGATTTCACGGATTAGACACGGATTTATATTATATTTGGTTTAATTTTAAAATCTTATCCGTGTCCAATCCATTTAATCCGTGTGCCATAAAAAATGCAAGTAACAATTGACCAAGCCACTCAAATTCGTCAGGGCGAAGAACTAAATCGTGAGATTTTGAATGATTATTTAAAATCTCAAATAATTGATTTTGAGGATATTACAGAAATAAATCAGTTTTCGGGAGGCTATTCTAATCTGACGTATTTAGTAAAAACTGATTCAAAGGAATACGTTTTGCGTCGTCCTCCGTTTGGAGCAAATATCAAATCTGCCCACGATATGGGGCGTGAATATAAGGTTTTGTCTTTGTTGAAACCACATTATCCAAAAGTCCCTCAACCAATTATTTTCTGTGAAGATGAATCCGTAATGGGTTGTCAGTTCTATATGATGGAGCGAGTGAAAGGCATTATTTTCAGAGGAAAAGATGCCATGAAACTCCAAATCCCAGAGGAACAAATGCGACAACTATCTGAAAATCTGATAGATAACTTAGCGGATTTACATTTATTAGATATTGAAAAAACGGGTTTAGTCAATCTCGGAAAACCCGAAGGCTATGTCCTGAGACAAATAGAAGGATGGATTGGCAGATACGAAAAATCTCAGACGGATGATATTCCTGCGATGGTACAAACTGCCGCATGGTTACGGGCAAATATGCCTCGCCCACAAGCTCCTGCGTTCTTGCATAACGACTACAAATATGATAATGTACTCCTGAATCCTGACGATTTAACGGAGATTTTGGGTGTGTTAGATTGGGAAATGTCCACCGTTGGCGACCCTTTGATGGACTTGGGTGCAAGCCTTGCCTACTGGTGTGAAATTGGCGATGGAGATTTTCTTAAATCATTCAATATCACATGGTTAGCTGGCAATTTAACGAGAAATGAGGTTGTGGAAAGATACGCCAACAAGACAGGAAGAGATGTTTCAGACATCTTATTTTACTACGTTTTTGGGCTTTACAAAAACATTGTAATCATGCAACAAATCTACGCAAGATGGAAGGCAGGCATGACCAAAGACCCACGTTTTGGAGGGTTGATTTATGGGATTCACGAGTTATCAAAAATGGCGGTTAAGGCGATTGAGAGAGGTAAATTGTAGTATTTTTACGAATCATCTCCCGAAAACAAATCAATGAAATTTATCCTCTCTTTTTCGATATTTACTTCTCTGATAATCAATCAATTATCAGCTCAGAATCTTACGCAAAAAACCTACTGCAATCCGATGGATATCAACTATCGGTATAATTTTGAGCAACAAAACGAACAAATTTCCTATCGCTCAGGGGCTGACCCTGTTATCATTAATCATAAACAAGAATACTATCTTTTCGTAACTATTTCGGGTGGATATTGGCATTCAAAAAACCTGATAAATTGGGAGTATATCAAGCCGAGTATGTGGCCCTTCGAGGATATGTGTGCCCCTGCGGCTATGTCGGTGCGAGATACGCTTTATTTGTTCCAATCGACTTTTGAACAACGTCCAATTCTGATTAGTACCGAACCTGAGAAGGGGAAACTCCAATTCTATAATCGTTGGTTACCACGGCTTCCACAGTACATCGGACCTTGGGACCCTGCCCTATTTTATGATGAAGATTTGGACAAATGGTATATGTATTGGGGTTCGTCCAATACCTACCCACTTTTTGGAGCAGAATTAGATAAAAGTAAGAAATTATCTTACAAAACTAAATACCAAGGCTTAATCTATCTCGACCCTAAAAATCATGGTTGGGAACGCTTCGGACGTGACCATCGTGATACCATCAAACCATTCACCGAAGGAGCTTGGATGACCAAACACAAAGGAAAATATTTCTTGCAATACGGAGCTCCTGGCACTGAATATAATGTTTATGCTAACGGAACTTACTTGGGCGATAACCCACTCGGACCTTTTACGTATGCTCCTTATAATCCAATTTCCTATAAACCTGGGGGCTTCATGACGGGGGCGGGGCATGGCAATACTTTTCAGGATAATTACGGAAATTATTGGAATACTGGTACTCCGTGGGTGGCTGTCAATTGGGCAATGGAACGAAGAATTGCGATGTTCCCAACGGGCTTTGATGCTGATAATCAGATGTTTGCAAATACTCGTTTTGGAGATTTTCCCCATAAATTACCCACGAGAAAATGGGAGAATAAAGATGAATTATTCACGGGTTGGATGTTATTATCTTACAAAAAACCTTGCACGGCTTCATCGGTTCGAGATACCTTATCGGCTCAAAAAGTGACAGACGAAAACCCCAGAACTTTTTGGGTTGCCAATACCAACAAAGAAGGTGAATCTCTAACGATTGATTTAGAAAAAGAGCATGATGTTAAGGCTTTGCAAGTCAATTTTACCGACTATAAATCTGATGTTTTTGATAGTAATGAAGAACGAGTTTATACACAATTCAGGTTTTATGCTTCTTCGGATAATAAAAAATGGAATGTGATTTATGATAATACCAAAGAACCTCGCAAAGACCGCCCGAATGCCTACGTAGAGTTACCCAAAAGTGTAAAAGCCCGTTATATCAAGTACGAAAATGTCCACGTACCAATGCGAAATTTGGCGGTTAGTGACCTCAGAATTTTTGGAAATGGCTTCGAAAAAGCTCCCGAAATTCCTAAGAAATTAACCGTAAAACGTCAGCAAGATACTCGCAACGCTGATATTTCATGGGAAAAATCTGCCAATGCGGTGGGCTATAATATCCTTTGGGGCATTGCTCCTGACAAATTATATCAGACTTACCAAGTATGGGCAGATGCACCTAATACTTTGGAATTGAGAGCATTAACTGTTGGGCAGAAATACTTTTGCGTGATTGAGGCTTTTAATGAAAATGGGGTATCGGGTACGAGTCAGGTGATGGAGTTTTAGCAAAATCTTAAAAATACCGACTCGCCCAAACCAACAACGTATTTTTCTCCTTCGGTAAACCCAATTTCTGAATGATATTTGTGCGATGCCCTTCTACGGTTTTTTCGGAGATAAATAACAGTTCTGCAATCTGTTTGGAAGTCTTGTGTTGGGCGATTAATTCTACGATTTTTTTCTCGGCGAAAGTCAATTTTTCTAAACCTTCTTGGGCTTCTGTGTGGTTGTCGGTGGTGAGTTCTGAGCTAAGATTTTTACTGATGTATTGATTACCATTGATGACTTCTTTTAGGCACATTTCGAGTTCATCTTGGGCGTGTTCTTTCAGAATATAACCGAATAAATTATACTGATTTGCCTTGTTGAAAATGCTCATTTCTTTGTGCATCGTCAGTAAAATTACCTTCGTTGGGAGTTTCTGGATGAACACTTTTTCTAAGATTTCTAAGCCATCCATTCCTGGCATATTGATGTCCAAAATGGCGATTTCGGGCTTTTGAGCTAAGATTTGTTCAAAAGCATCTGTACCGTTACTACTCACATTTTCAACGACATAGCCCAAAGATTCTACAAAACTTTTCGTACCCATGAGCGTGAGTGGGTGGTCGTCGGCAATTAATATTTTCATGATTTCTTAGGGATGTCAATCGTGATTTTTGTTCCTTTTTCAGAAGAAATAATTTTGGCTTCTCCGCCCATAATTTTACTCCTTTCGATAATATTATACAAGCCAAAAGCATCACCGTTTCGCAGTTTTTCTTTTACCTCAAACCCTTTTCCATTGTCAAGAATTTCAATGAAAATCTTGTTGGGTAAGTCCTCTATTTTGACCTTCCCTGCATGAGCGTTGGCGTACTTGATGATATTTGAAATAGCTTCTTGAAGAATCCGATAAACCTGCAATTCATCCGCCTGATTCAGCGAGTTTTTGTAGTCTATTTCGGTACTAATCATAAAGTTATTTTGGAGTTGTACTCGCTCGACTAATTGCTCAATGCTGGCTTCCAGCCCAATTTTTTCAAACATCACAGGGTGCAGATTACGACTAATTCCTCTGATTTCATTGATGATTTCATCTATTTTATGATTAACATTTTTGGAGTCCTGACTGTTTTTGAGGCTCAATAATTCATGGTTTACGCTATCGTGCAAATCCCCCGCAATGCGTTGTCTTTCTACCTCAATATTCTCTAATAATTGTCTCGTAAAATTCTCACTATTGGCTTTTTGTCGTCGTAAAGTCTTTTGTCTTTGCCATAGATAAAAAGCAAAAATAAATAGACAAAATCCTGCAAATGAAGCTATTAGCAAAGCAATTAAGGCATTTTTCTTGGCTAAAATTTGTTCTTGCAGTGATTTTTCATCTCCCAATTTCACTAATTCCGAAGCCTTCAAAAGTCTATCTTTTTCAGCCAACACTAAGGCTTGTTCTTTCTCTTGTTTCTCGGCTCTTTCTTTCAAAAATGCCAAATGTTGCAAGTCTTTTTCTTTTTGGAACAACTGCAAATTTTGCTCTTTTAACTTCAATTGTTGATTTTGTTGAATCGAAACTAATTGCTGTTTTTCTAATTGTTCTTTGATGATTTTTTGTTCGTAAAGGAGAGCGGTTTCTTTCTTTTCAAAATTAAATTGAGCCTCCATTTCCGTTACCTGACTGGAAGCCTTATTTCCCAAAATGGTCTCCTTTAAGTCGATATATTTTTTGTAGGATTCAAAAGCCTTCCCGAATTCACCCGTTTTTTCATGGATTTTACTAATTTCCTCCCACGATGATTGCACAATGTCAAAAGCCTTAATTTCTTCGGCAAATTTGATGTTTTTCGTCAATATTTCGATGGCATTTTCAAAGCGATTTTTATGCGTACTTTCGTCTGAATTTGGGATTTCATAAATCACTGAACCAATGTTGAAATTAGCTTTGGCAATGCTGTTTTTATCCCCAATTTCTTCGCTGACTTGCAGGGCTTTTTGGAAATATTCAAGGGCTTTTGGATAGTCTTTTGTGCCTTTATTGACCAGTCCCAAATTATTACAATTGATGGCAATACTACTTTTATTCCCAATCTCTTTATTGATATTAAATGCCCTTTCGAGGTATTCAGTAGCTTTTTCGTATTCTTTCAATTTATAATAAACGAAGCCTTCATTGTCCATTTGCATCGCCACGTACCTAACATTTCCCAATTTTTCACTGATGGCAACCGCTCTTTTAATATTGTCCAAAGCCTTCTGATATTCGCCCAAATAGGTATAAACCAAGCCCAAATTATTGAGATTAAAACTCAAACTTCGCAGGTTTTTGAGGCGTTCGTTGATGACGATTGCCTTCTGAAAAAACGTAACCGATTTGGGATAATTGGTGGTGTTGATATTGAGGTTTCCGAGGCTATTATAAAGCATTGCTAAATCCGAAGATTCTGGCTCTTTTTGAAAATAACTCAGACTCAAATTAAAATACTCCTGGGCTTTTTTGACGTTACTTTTTCGACGATTGGTTTCAGCAATTGAATAGTACATTTTGCCAATGCCATGATTGTCATTGACTTGCAGATTGTGGGCAAGCCCTTTTTCCAAGGTTTCTAATGCCTCCGAATACCGACTGAGAGCGATGTAATTGAATGCTTTGAAGTAATAGGCATCCGCTAATTGAGTGTTTTTTTTGAGTTTTTGGGCTAAGGAAATGGCTTTATCAGAATATTCAACACCAAGAATCGCCTTCCTGTCCATGTACAGTTCAGACACTTTCAGGAGCATTTTTAGCTTGATACTATCCTCCTTTACGTAGTTCTGATTGGCAGTCAAGAGGCTATCAAAATTAATCACGGTTTGAGCCGTAACAAATTGATAATCAAGGAAAAGTATGATTAAAAGAGCAAGAAAGCGGAGTTTCATTATATTTCGTTGTGTAATCTTATAAAATTAATGAAACTATCGTAAACTTTTAATTTTAACTCAAAAATCAGGGGTTTCCCCCTATATTTTTTAAAGGAATTCTACTATACTTTTGTCTGTTACAAAGTAGAAACATTTTGTAATAAAATTTAAACCAGTGCAAATTAATAGTGATTAACAAATGATAATTTATTAGAAATAAAATATTTAACCATAATCACATTAATACACCAAATACCTGCCCACATGGTACAAGTCATACATGATAAGCACCAAATCACGCTCAATCAAAAGACCTCCTCGAAGGTCTTGATTGAGAACGTGGTGATGATGAAAGCCTATATCAATTATACCGTACTTTACATGAAAGACGGCAGTACGAAGTTGGTAACACGTACCATCAAATATTTTGAGCAAAACCTTGAAAATCAAGGATTTATCCGCATTCACCGCTCATACGTTATCAATCCAAAATACATTGTAGGCTATGATTCCGAAAAGGATATTTTACTGATGTCAAACGGGCAGGAAGTAGTTATTTCGAGAAGGAAAAAAGGGATTATGAAAGGGATTATGGTATAATCTTTTGTAGAAATATTCGTGATTTGCCCTGTGCTTGGATTTTATAGCTTGATAGTGGCGGCTTTCAACGTAAAATGCTTTCACGGGGCAGGTTGCTTTTTACTAAATAATATTTTTTTGAATAAACCTTATCTTACGTACATAGGTAGCATTATTTTTTTGACCCTAAATTTAAGATCAAAAGCGTGATTCATTCTTTTCTATTCTTCAAGTGTCTCCAAAAAAGCATAAAACTCTTTTTTAGTCTTAAATTTCAATTTATGATTAATATTCTTACGATGAGTTTCAACGGTGTAAAAACTTAAATTGAGCGTTTCGGCAATTTTTTCCGTGGTTTCTTCTTGTTTAATAAGCCTCAAAACTTCCATTTCTCTCTTCGTGAGTTGATGTTTAAGAGCAAAATTATCTTTTTCAATTATTATTTTCGCTTTGTTTTTGGACTCAAAAAGTTTCTCGCCCTCCATCACTTTTTTCAAAGTTTCAATAAGTTGAGTCGCAGGGGTTGTTTTAGTGATGTAAGCACCAACCCCTTCTTTCTTAAAAAGCTCAATTTCTTTTTTATCCGCATACATACTAACAATTACAATTTTCGTATCATTCCCCGAAGTGTTTAATTGTCTTACTACCTCCAAACCATCGAGATACGGCATATTATAGTCCATAACGATGAGGTCTGGTTTTAAAGAAAAACATTTAGTTTGAGCCTGGCGACTATCATAAATTTGTTCAATCACTTCAAATAAACCCGATTCTTTCAGAATAAGGCTCATTCCATCGTTAAATAATGAATGGTCATCAATGATTATTACTTTCGTTTTCATAGGGAATTTCAATGATAAAACTGGTACCATTTGGTGTTGAGTCAATGATAATTTTCAAATTCGATAACTCGGCTCTTTTGTAAATATTTTGAATACCTATTCCATTACTCGCTGACTTGGTATTCATGCCAACTCCATCGTCTTCAATATTTATTTGAAAGGAGTTTTGATAATCAAAAATTTGGATATAAGCCTCCGAAGCCTTTGAGTGTTTGATAATATTGCTCATCACTTCTTGAATAATCATATAAATACTATTTTGTTTTATCAATTCAAGTTGATTGATTCTTTCTTCCGAAAAATCTGTAAATCGGAAGGTAATGGAAGAGAAATCATTGAAACGATTTACCAACGACTCAATTTTTTCTCGAATAGGTCTTTCATCATCTTTTACCAAATTATGACTCAAAAATCTGACTTCATTAATAGAATCAGTCAGCAGTTTTTCCATTTTATGCACATCCACATTTTTTAGATTGAGATACCCAAGTGCTGTTGCTAAGGTATTTCCTACACTATCATGTAGATTTCGACCAATATTTTCAATTTCACTTTTTCTAATAGCTTCAATATTTTTCCTAATTAGATTGACATTTTTCTCGGAGTTATCCTTAGAAATCAGCTCTTTACGAAAATTATTAATTGAAAGGTAAGCGAGTGCAATAATCAGGATAGGTGTACTAATAAAACTGAAATCAAGTGTATATCCATTTGCTTGAATATTGAATAGAGCCAAAAAATTGGGAATAGTAATGGGTAAAAATGCGAAGGAGAAAATAATCAAATAGGAATAAACCCTTGCTTTTATAGCTGCCAGCAGAGCATGATAAAGTGCCCAAAGTATATTAATTAAAGTCAAATAGGTATATAAAAAAGGAGTCCATCCAACTATTCTATCGTGAATGAATACGATGCCGAATATCGCCAATACATTCAAAATAGTTAGCATATTTGCCCAAAGGTGGTATCTTCTTTGATTGATGGGTAATCTTTTGACTAATTGCTTTCCAAAAGGATGATACAATACATTGGTAATGTACATCACCAAAGAACCGACATTGGATTGATTGAGTGTTAATATTTTAGGAAAATCAATTTGGTCATAAAAGTAAAAATTAGCAGCAATGCCAAGCATAATTCCAAAAATAAAAAAACCGTTGTAGAGCAATAATTTATGCCTAAAAATTACCCCAAAACTGATTAGGAAAAATACGACAACAAGGGTGAATGAAATTTGAAAAATACCATTGATGGCTATGTACTGAGAGTTTTCAATAAATTTTTTCTCTCGGGAAAGCGTTAAGTCTAATACGTTAATACCACTGTATCTTTCAGAACGAAGCAATACTTTTAGGGTGTCTTTGGGTTCTATTTTGAGGGGAAAAGCAAAGGTTAAAATTGGGTAATCTCTCTCTGTTAATGGAGTTTGCCGTTTGATTGTTGCCAAATGTTTTAGGGAATCTTTCTGTAAGGTATAGGCTTCTATACCGTCACATCTGATATGGTCGGTTTCAAATGTTAAGTTCTGTTTGTGGGCAGTTTGATTAAAAATTTCAAAATATATCCAACCATAATTACTGTCAGAAGCCTTGCCCAATGCTATCTCTTTGTTATTAAGTTTTGGGGTGAAATTTTTTAGTAAATACTGTCGTAAATTTTTACGTTTCAAATCGACCTCTTTGAAATTAGTAGAGAATTTAACGTATTGATTGATTTTTTGACTCTCAAAAGCATCTGAAATTACAATCAAATTATGCTTCGTGACTAATTTTTTATTATCATTTTTTGACTCGCAAGCCATCAATGAAATAAAAAGGGAAAAGCCTAAAAAAAGCCTATTCATGTTTTGTATGTGTCAGTGTGGTTATTTAACAAATTTATACTTCGTATTTAGAAAAACAAATATACTGCTTTTTACATCTTTATTCTTCCTACAAGTAAAAAACAGGGGTTTCCCCCTGCCTATATTTATGGTTTTACGAAAAAAATACCTGCTAACAGGTATTTTTTTCGTAAAACCAAGGCTGTTACTTTGTAAGAGAATATTTTTAAGTGAATAAAAGTGAATTTATTTAATTATTACCCCTTCCTAAGTTTCATCACTAAATTTAATATCCAGCTTTTTAAGATATTCTTCCTCTCGTACAACCTAATTAAACAAACGTTTTTAAATCGCAAATACATCAAAATACCATGAAAACATATCAACAAAAAGGTAATAATGACCTCTTAATTTTAAATCATAAAACATCATCCAGAGTGTTTCTGGACAGAAACAGTGGTTCTCCCCCTATATTTTTTTAAAGAAATTCTACTCTACTTTTGTCCAGTACAAAGTAAAAACATTTTGCAAGAAAATTTAAACCACTGCAAATTAATAGTGATTATCAAATGATAATTTATTAGAAACAAAACATTTATACATAAATAACCATCCACTAACACACTGAATACCTGACCACATGGTACAAGTTATACATGATAAGCACCAAATCACGATCAATCAAAAGACCTCCTCGAAAGTCTTGATTGAGAATGTAGTAATGATGCGAGCCTATATCAATTATACCGTACTTTACATGAAAGATGGCAGTACAAAATTGGTAACTCGTACTATCAAATATTTTGAGTCAAGTCTTGAATCTCATGGATTCATCCGCATTCACCGCTCATACATTATCAATCCAAAGTACATTGTAGGACAAGATTCCGAAACAGATATGCTACTGATGTCTAACGGGCAGGAAGTAGTTATTTCAAGAAGGAAAAAAAGGATTATGAAGGGTTTTATGGTATAAACGCTCGTAGAAATATTCGTGATTTGCCCTGTGTTTGGATTTTATAGCTTGATAGTGGCGGCTTTCAACATAAAATGCCTTCACGGGGCAGGTTGCTTTTTACTGTGTAATAATTTTAATTCCCATTTCGAGATATTAGTCTTCATACTGATTCTTAATGATTTTAGTTTAGTAGTATTTTTCCAATATCAAAAAAACAGTCACACAATTTAATCTAACATAAATAATCATGCTTAAAAAATTTACCCTCATCACTTTATTATTTTTTCCTCTGCTTGCCTTCTCACAAGAAAGAGAAGAAGGGAACAGCCAAGCAAAAAGAGCCAATTGGGAAAGACTCATCACCAAAGACCCGAAGACTGGACAAATCCCAAGGAACGAATTAGAAACTGCTCGTACAGAAATGTATCGTACTATTCAAAAGAGTAAAAGTAGCCGAGTTCAGTCTGCCATACCCAATATAAAATGGTCAGAACGTGGACCAAATGATGTGGGCGGGCGTACTCGTGCCATGCTTTGGGACCCCAACGATGCTACCAAAAAGAAAGTTTGGGTAGGTGGCGTTTCGGGTGGATTGTGGTTTAATAATGACATTACCGACGAAAAATCTTCATGGCAAAAAGTCAATGACCTCTGGGATAATATCGCCGTTGGTTGGATAACCGCCGACCCCAGTAATTCAAAAATTATGTACGTTGGTACGGGCGAAAGAGGAGCCTCTGGCAATACCGAGAATACAGGTGCAAGTGGAGCTGGTGGAGCGGGTGTATGGAAAACCATTGATGGCGGAACGACTTGGAAAAGATTAGATTCAACCGTCCCAGATTTCACGAATTTTAACCTTGCTGCCAGTTGGAGAGAGGTTTATAAAATCATTGTCAATGCCAAAGGCGAAGTATTTGCTTTGAATTTCGGAGGCGTATTTCGTTCAAATGATGGCGGCACAACTTGGGTATCATTAACAGGAACAAATGCTCCATCAAATGAGCATTTTGAACGAGTTTCTGATATGGAAATAGGTGCTGACGGAATACTATACATTGCAGAAGGCTCTGGACAATTTCCTGCCAAATTTTTGAAATCTACTGACGCAACCGTAACGGCTTTTACAGACATTACGCCCTCTGGAAAATTTGATAATGGACGAGTAGAATTTGCCCTTGCTCCCAGCACCAAAGGAGATACTCAGGTTATTTATGCAGTTTGTGCTACCAGCCAAGTCGCCAAAGCCAATTTCTTCTTGAAAAGTACTGATGCAGGTGTAACATGGACTCCTATGAAAGTGCCTGTTTATGATGATTTAAACAATGAAGGAGAAAAACCTTTCATGGGTAACCAAGGCGGTTATGACCTCATCTTGGGAACGCACGAAACCAATCCAAATGCTTTGTATGCAGCGGGTATAGCATATAGTGTAAGCGTTGATGGGGGCGAAACTTGGCTTCCCAAAAGAGGGTATGGTGAATTAGGAGACTTAATGCACGTTGATAATCATGCTTTTATGGCTCGCCCAGGTTTTCCTGATGAAGCCATTTTTGGTAATGATGGAGGAGTTTATTACGCACCCGATTGGGCAAGTTCAGGAAAAAATTACCCTAAATTACAAAAACGAAATAGAGGATATAACGTAACACAGTTTTTTAGTACAGATATCAATAGCTTTGCCAATAGTGGTACTATTGTGGCTGGGACACAAGATAATGGAACAAGAGCTATCTCATCAGCCTATGGCAATATAGGCGGAGGAACAGAAGTCCATGGGGGAGATGGTGGTTTGACTTTTATTGATAAATTAGATTCTAATATTGTCATTTCTCATTATATCCACGTTTCGCCAAAACTACATAAAGCTGGTTCAATTAGTGGAGAGAATGCTGAGGAATTAACGCCCGCAAATGATAAAAGAGGAGGATTTATCAATCCTGCCGATTATGATTCGCAAAACCATACACTCTACGAAAATTATACGCTCAATTCTGAAAAAGAAACTAAAATTATCAGGTATCAAATCAAAGGAACTTCTCCGAAATATACCACTATTTCTTCTATCATAAAGTTGGCAAAAGTTGAAGCCTTAACGCTTTCTTTTATAAAAGTGGGCAAAACTCAGGGTAATCTTTATGTTGCGACAAATGATGGAGATGTTTATAAAGCCACAGGAATCGCCCAAGAGGGAGATTTGACGGTAGAATTTACCAGAATCATGGACAAAGCAAAAACCTCAGAAGGTAATGTTTCTTGCATAGATTTTGGGAAAGATGAAAATACGATAATTGTTACTAAGTCAAATTATAATGTAAAATCGGTTTTTTATACTACTGATGGTGGGGCAAATTGGATTTCAAAAGATGAATCTTCACACGGACTTCCCAATGTTCCAATCCGTTATGCTTTGATTAATCCAAAAGACACAAAACAAGTTTTATTAGCTACTGAATTGGGCGTTTGGTCAACGACTGACATAACCGCTGATAACCCAAAATGGGAACCTAATAATACTACCTTAGCAAATGTTCGTTGTGATATGCTGAAATACCGTGCCTCAGACGAAACAGTAGCTTTGGCAACGCATGGGCGTGGTATTTTTACTACAAAAATTAATCAAGTTGTATGTTCAGATGCAGTAGTTGCGGATGCAAAACCAAGTATTTGTAATGGAACAACCGCTTCATTATCAGCAACTTGTGCTGCTGGTTCGGTTAAATGGTTTGATGCGGCTGGGACAAAAGAATTGTTTAAAGGTTCTCCTTTCGTAACGCCTGCATTGACGGCTAACACCGAATATAAAGTACGTTGTGATACCACTAATTGCCCTGTTTCATTTACTACTGTTTCGGTAACAGTAAAACCTGTTTTGGAAGCCCCAGTAGCACTTGACGAAAAGATAAAATTAGGTACAAGTGCCACATTATCAGCCACTTGTGCTGCTGGAATTCCTAATTGGTATAGTGCTTCTTCGGGTGGAACATCATTAGGTTCTGAAACATTCAAAACCCCAGAATTGGACGATAGTAGGTCTTATTATGTAGCTTGTGAGACAGGCGGAAAACCTAATTGTGTAAGTGGTAGAACCCGCCAAGTAGTAAGAGTAGTTATTTTGGCTTCCGTCGTAGAATATCCCACAGCAGAAATGAGTGGTTCGTCGGCTCGTATTGCTAATGAAAATACAGGTGAGGTTGCAGATGTAATCGTAAATGTTTCTCCAAATCCTACTACGGGACTTTTGAACTGGAAACTCCAAAGCAAAGAGACAACGGATGTAAATATAATCTTAATGAACACGCTTGGCAAGGAACAAATGACCCAAAACTCTCCTACTCCTTCTCAAACACACGAGGGAACGATTGATATGGGTAAAGTAAATGCTGGGGCGTACATCTTGAAATTTAAGGTTGGCGAAAAAGTGATTACGAAGAAAATTATTAAAAATTGATACCGTTGGGGCGTATCGCATACGCCCACTCACGAAATGGGGTATGCGATACGCCCCTACAATTTTCCCACAATCTTAACATTAACAATAAATGAAAAATATATTTAACCAATTAATAATCAGCATATTAGCAGTAGTATTATTTATTTCATGTAGTAAAAATACTGATAATACTCCCCAAACTTGTTATCTTTCAACGGTCTCAAATCAGAAAGGAAATATCTTAGAAGCGATGACTTATGATGGGAATAATCGCTTGATGACATACAAAAATGACTCGGCAAATATTGTGTATAATTTCACCTATACTCCCCAAAATTTAGTTGATAAAATAAATGTTATCTATAAAATAGGGACGAAGGTTTATACTTTTGTAGCCACTTTTACGTACGATGGTACAGGAAAACCTACAAAGTCAGTATTAACTTTAAATGATAAACTTTATCAAACCGATGTTTATACTTTCAATAATACGCAATTGACTGGTATTCTTTCTACTGATAATATAGGCGATGTAGTAGCTTCGAGATTTGAATATTTGGGAGATAATATTGCCAAAGTTTATCAAAAGTATGATAACGACAAGGAATATTTGTATTACGAAATCACAAAATTTGATGATAAAAAATCTGTTTATCCAGAAGCATTTAGAGCCTTTGCGATGAGTTTTACGAGTTTAGTTGATGGATTTACGTATCTGAATAAAAACAATGCTCTTTCAGAAAAATATTATGAAGACGATAAATCTGTTATTTTCAGTGCAGACAATACCTATGAGTATAATAGCACTTTGCAACCCACAAAAATAACCAGTAGTATGGTTGAAGATGGATTAAAAAGTACAGAGGTGCGTTCATTTCAGTATAGTTGTAAGTAGTCTTTCAAACTTCCCGAAACAATATCCATTGCGGGTATTCTACCCACAATGGATATTGTTTCGGGAAGTTAAAATATTTAATCTGCCATCACATACACCACCAATCCCCTCGCCCCATGAGCCCCAATCACTAAACTTTGCTCAATATCAGCCGTTTTGGAAGGTCCAGAAATGAATGTGCCAAAGCCCGTTTCGTTTACATTCACACGCTCATAGGCACGGTGCATATTTGTGAGAATGTCAGATTTATGAATTACGATGGCTAAATATTGGGTAATCATTGGCAAAGCACGATGTGGCAATTGCTTTTCCGAAACCCAAATTGCGGCATTTTCAGCCACGGCAAAATCACCTTCAATGATAGCCAAATTCAACATTTCTAAATCGTGCGGGTCAGAGACATTGAGGCTAAAATCTGCCAATTCTGAGAGTTCAGAAATCGTTGTAGCAATGTTTGTAACGTCCTGATAATGTTCTCTAATATCAGCTATTATTTCTTTGTAAGAATTAACTTCAACAGCTTTCCCACCCACAAAACTCAGGATTTCGGCAAACTTTTCGTACAGATTTCCATACACTGATTCAAACTTAAATTGCACATTAAGTTCTTGATAATCAGGCTGATTAGTTTTTATTTGGGATAATATTTTTTCTCGTGAAGACATGAACGTTTGTTATTTGAATAGACTTGCTATTTCATCAGGAATTACTTTATGAAGAGAAAGGAAAGTATTGTCTAAATGATCGAAATCACCATCCGTTGTGATAAGTTTTAGATTTAGTAATGAAGCGGTTGCAGCAATCCACAAGTCATTTTTGCCCATATTTCGAGGTGTTTGAAAAGGATAAACTTCATAATCTGGATGATTCCGCTGACTATACGCATCTATTCCGATATAAGTAGGTAATAATAAATCACTAACATCAATAATTCTTATCGAATTAAAGAAATCCTCTAAAATCTGCATTTTAGAAGCTCCCCATTTGTTCTGAAATGCAATAGACTGTGCTTCTGCGATATTGACAAAAGAAACATAAACAGTTTCGTCTTTTGGATTCAAATATTTCAAAATTTTATACCCAGATTTATCTCGACAAATGGCAAGAATCATGTTGGTATCAAACAATAAATTCATCTTACTTAGTTAACATTTTAGTTGCTTTTTCGAAATCTTCATCACTTAGCGGAGTTCCTTCTAAATGATAAAGTTTTTTGGGGTCATAGCCTGTCAATTTGCTAAATGCAGTAGTTCCTCCCGCCGCCAAAATTTCTTCGGCAGTGTATGTTTTGAATTTCTTGAAGAAATATGGCTTTTCCGCTGTTACTGTTCTCATATTATTAACTTATTTTTTACAAATATGACGAAAAATCTTGGAAAATTATGTTTGAAATAATATTCCTTTCCTCCCTTCCTACTTTTTCCCTTTCTCCCTAATAAACCACTCCCTAAAACTCTCTTTCGGCACATCGGGCATATCTCTTTGTTGATACCAAACATTCAGATTATTATTCGTTACAAATGGTGTATTTTTCATCAAAAATCTGCCCAATTTCCCCGCCGTTCTATAAAAAATTGGTGAACTCAAAACACTCGCCATTGACTGGATGCCTAATTTTTTGACCGTCGGCACGTGTCCTTCTTGTACCAAAACTTGTCGCCATTTATAGAGTTGGTCGTGAATATCAATTTTCACAGGACAAACATTTGAACACGAACCACAAAGCGTGGAAGCAAAAGGCAAATCTGCATTTTGAGCCATATCCAAATTGGGAGCTAAAATCGACCCAATTGGTCCAGCAATGGCGGTATGATAACTATGCCCACCCGAACGACGATAAACAGGGCAAGTATTCAAGCAAGCTGCACAACGAATGCACTTCAAAGAATTTCTAAAATCAGGACGACCCAATTGCTTCGTTCTGCCATTATCCACAATGACGATATGCATTTTTTGACCTTCTCTGGGCTTATGAAAATGACTGGAAAAAGTGGTAATGGGCTGTCCTGTGGCACTTCGGGCTAATAATCTCAGGAAAACGCCCAAGTGTTCAACCTTCGGAATTATCTTTTCAAAACCCATACAGGCAATGTGAACGTCCGCCAAATGCACGCCCATATCGGCATTGCCTTCGTTGGTACAAACCACAAATCCTCCCGTTTCGGCAATGGCGAAATTGACACCCGTCAAGGCAACTTTACGAGTCAAAAATGTATCTCTGAGGTGCTGACGAGCCGCTTCTGTGAGATATTGCGGGTCAGTTGCTCCTTTTTCTGTACCAAGATGTTTGTGGAAAGTCTCGCCAACGTCTGATTTTTTGAGGTGAATGGCTGGCAAAACGATGTGCGAAGGGGGTTCTTCACGCATCTGTACAATACGCTCGCCAAGGTCAGAATCAATGACTTCAACGCCTTTTTCTTTCAAAAATTCGTTCAAATGACATTCTTCCGTAAGCATGGATTTTGACTTCACCATGCGAAGCCCCCCAACCCCCAGAGGGGGAGTTTTGGAGTCCGATTTTAACTCCCCCTCTGGGGGTTGGGGGGCTGTGTCTGCGATTATTTTATAAACGATTTCGTTATGTTCTTTGGCATCGGCAGCCCAGTGAATCGTGATGCCATTTTCAGTAGCCTTTTTCTCAAATGCTACCAAATAATCGTGCATATTCGACAGGACATGGTTCTTTATCTGCGAACCTGCCTCTCGCAATTGTTCCCACTCTGGAATCTGAAAAACTGCCTTATCACGCTTAGAACGCACAAACCAAAGGGTTTCGTCGTGCCAATTTACGTGTGCTTCGTCTTTGTTGAATACAGTCGAAGCTGTGGCGTGGTCTATAAATGTTTTCATAACAGTAGCCCCCCAACCCCCAGAGGGGGAGTTTATTCTACGTTTTATATTCCCCCTCTGGGGGTTAGGGGGCTATTCAAAATCTCTGCAATATGCTTCACCTTCATCGATGACCCTTGGCGTTTCATAATTCCTTCCATGTGCATCAAACACGACACATCCGAACCTACGATAAATTCGGCTTCGTGCTTGGTGTGGTCAGTGATTCTGTCTTTGCCCATTTTTACAGAAATAGCTTCTTCCAAAACGCAAAAAGTACCCCCAAAACCACAACATTCATCTTTGCGGTCTAAGGTTACGATGGAAAGTCCTTCTACCATATTGAGTAATCTTTCTGTTTTAGAAAAAGGTTCAGCTACGAGTTCCGACATTTGAGCTAATTTCAAGCCTCGCTGTCCATGACAACTTTGATGAAGTCCAACTCGATGAGGAAATTTTGCTTCCAATTTCTCCACTTTCAAAACATCCGTCAAAAACTCCGAAAGCTCATATATATGCTGGCGTATGTGCGTAGATGCCTGATTATCAGCTCCGTGTAAGTGCTGTTTAATGTGTAAAGTACAACTCCCCGAGGGCGAAACGATGTAATCAAAACCTTTAAAATTATCGACAAAATTATTATCACAATCCTTACTCAAATGCTCAAAACCTGAATTTGCCATCGGTTGTCCGCAACAAGTTTGATTGAGTGGATAGACGACTTCGCAACCTAATTTTTCTAATAATTCCAAGGTCGCAATGGCAACATTTGGATAAAATTGGTCTATGTAACAAGGGACAAAAAGGGCAACTTTCATGGATTTTAAATAGTAATGTTCAATGTCCAATTTTCAACGCTCAATGTTCAAGGAAATGCAAAATGAAAAATTTAATCATTTTTTTAACTTGAATATTGGACATTGAAAATTGTATATTGAAAATTTACTTTTTTAACTTCAAAAATAAAGTATAAAATCACTTCTACCATACCGTACTGTCATGTTTGGCTAAACTTCCGTCTGAATTGAGAAGGATTTGTTCCTTTCATTTGTTTGAAAACTCTCCCAAAATATGAAACATTATTAAACCCACAACCAAAACAAATATCTACAATTTCATGTCCTTCCAAGAGCATTTTACAAGCCTGATTGATACGGTATTCGTTGGTAAAATCTGTAAACGTTTGATTTAGATTCTTTTTGAAATAATTACAAAAAGCTGGAACGGTCAAATTACATATCTCTGCAACTCGCTGAATATCAATTTCTTGAAAATAATTTTCTTCAACAAATCTATAAACTTTCCCCAGACGTTCTTGGTCTTTTTGGCTAAAATTATATCGAATATTGGCTTGATTCAAGAATACATATTCATCTGATTTGGCTAAATTTTGTAAGATATTCAACAGCTCAATCAATCGTTCAAAGTGTGATAAATGAAGGAGATTTCTGAATTTTTCGGAAAGAATCTTTTTTATTTCCCCTTGAAAACTAATTCCTTGTTTGGCACGCTCAAATAATTTTTTGATAGCTTCCATCTCAGGTTTTTCAAGAAATTTATCTCCCAAAAAATCATCCGTAAATTGAATCACAACCTCCTCATGCGTACCCACAGAACCGTACCCAAAGCCCCCATGTGGGAGATTTGAGCCTATCAAAACCAAATCTCCATCCTCATAGTAACTCAAATGATTGCCCACGTGTCGCCTACCTGAGCCTTCAAAAACGCACACAATCTCGTATTCAGGATGATAGTGGTAATGCCATTTAAAAGTCTCGGCTGATACTTGATGATGCAATAATCTGAATGAACTGCCCGCATCGGGCTGGATGATTTCAAACTCCGTTTTCATTTACAATTTTTCAAGAATATTTATTAATTAGTGGTTATTTTATCTTTAATTAATAATATTATCCACAGAATACTTATCAATATTATTAATTTAGTATTATTACTCAATAATCTAAGAGTAGTTTTTTATCAATTTATACTCGAAATTTGTAGAACATTAACCATTTTTATACTTTGATTGAAAATCATATTTTACAAAAGAGCGGGCTTTCGTCCGCTCTTTTGGTATCACAGACTTTAGTCTGTAATTTAGCTTTACAGACCAAAGTCTGTGATACTTTCCAAAAACCACAATTCCCATGAACAATCTGAAAATCAAACTTTCCATTTTTATCAATTATTTCATCTTCGCCATTCTCTTGAATAGCGTTGGAACGGTAATTTTGCAGGTACAAACCACCTACGGAATCACGGAATCTTCGGCATCTGTTTTGGAGGCTTTCAAGGATTTGAGTATTGCTGCAATGTCGTTTTTGGTAGCTTCGTATATCACCCGAATCGGCTACAAAAAATCCATGCTTTTGGCTCTTATTATCGTAACAATTGCCTGTCTGGGAATGCCCTTAGTCAATCAATTTTGGATGACAAAATTGCTCTTTGGAGCTGTGGGCGTAAGTTTTGCCTTGATTAAAGTTTCTGTTTACGGAACAATTGGCTTGGTCGTAAAAGACAAAAACGAACACATCAGTTTGATGAATTTTGTGGAATCATTCTTCATGGTGGGTATTTTGTCGGCTGGCTTTATTTTTAGTTTTTTTATTGACGACAAAAACCCACAATCAACCGCTTGGGTCAATGTTTACTACCTTTTGGCGGGGCTGGCGGTCTTGGCTTTTTTGCTTTTACTGACTACCAAAATGGACGAATCCAGCATCAAAAAAGAGACTGATGTGAAGGCAACGGGAGACTTTGAGGAGATGTTTAAATTGGTGGTTGTGCCAGTGGTTTTGGTCTTTGTGGCGAGTGCTTTTATTTACGTTTTGATTGAGCAAAGTATCATGAGTTGGTTGCCAACTTTCAATAGCAAAGTCCTTCATTTGCCTAATTCTTTGAGCGTACAAATGGCGGGGATTTTGGCGGCTTCCACGGCAATCGGAAGATTTTTGGCAGGAGTCGTTTTGAAGAAATTAAAATGGCTTACTGCCCTGATTATCTGCGTGTTACTGTCGGGTGGAATGGTTTTATTGGCACTTCCATTGGCTCAAAATTTAGGAAATGAAGCCATCACAGGTTGGGGAAATGCTCCACTTGTTGCCTTTATTTTTCCGATGATTGGCTTGTTTATTGCCCCCATTTATCCATCTATCAACTCGGTGATTTTGAGCACATTACCTACTCGTCAGCATGGTGTAATGTCGGGTTTAATCGTCATTTTTTCCGCTTTGGGAGGCACGACAGGTTCATTGATTACGGGTTATATTTTTGAACATTTTGGAGGACAAAGTGCCTTCTATTTTTCATTAATTCCGATGGCGATTTTGATAATTTGTTTAGTGATTTTTAATAGATTGACTGAGAAGAAATAGTAAAAAATCGTAATTTATAAGTCTGGAAGTACACCGTTTAATAAGTTTTATAGGGAAGTTTAATTCTCTGAAAGAACTTCTCGAAAGTAGAAGGAACTTTCGAGGTACTGTGTTAAAAATCAAGTAAAAGGGTGAAAATATTTTTATTATCTTTGTCTAAAATAAGCAAGTCATTGTTTGA
>JAAFJP010000040.1 GCA_013298125.1 Cytophagales bacterium
GAAGGCACGCAAAAGACTATGAAAAAACAACAAATTCTGCCGAAGCATGGATATTACTAACCAATTGCCAAATAATATTAAATAGAAACTGAATTTTACCAAATATAATTTTTAAACATTTTCTTAGGCTTTAAACTATTTAGCTTTGCATAAATCACTTTTTAAACATTATTTCAATATGAAATTAAAAATATTTCTAATTGTAAATTTTCTATTCTTCTTTTACAACTCAAATAGCCAAGTTGTAACCAAAACATTAAAAACCGTAAATGTTGTCCCAACAAGGGATTTTTATCTTAATGGAGAGGCAAGATCTACTTTTGGCACAGGTGTTCAATATCACGTAGTGACAGTGGAGTTGCCCGAAAATACGGTTGAATGGCACTATGCTTTATCAACCACTTCAAATGAAAATCAACAGGCATCTATAAATTTGACTTCCCAATTGGCTCGTATTATTGATAGAACTGGATTAACTTCTTTGGCTATAAATTCTTTATTCACTCCACAAGGTCGCCATACCTGTAATGTTTTTCTTCTTGCTGATGCCAATAGCGGAAGGTCTTTTTTCAATGGACAAAGCAATTGGAGACATTATACAAAATACGGTGCGATGGGTATAGCAAATGGAGTAATTTCTATTCGAGAGAAAGGATTTTTTACACAAGGTACGTGGTATATTGGTTTTAAGAATCCAACTATAACACAAGGGATGAATATTACAGTAGAAGTAACTGCAATTGTTGAAGAGTCAAATGTTGATAACAGTGTTTGGGAAAAGACTAAAATTGATCAATTTTATAATTTAATATTGCCCGTGTTTAAAAAACAATTTGGTGACGAAAAAGGACAAAATTTTGCTGATTGTTTTGTTGATAAATTTACTCAGAAATTTAAACCAGAGGATTTTCAATCTATGCCAGAATACAAAATGAGAAATCTAATGATAGAATTTGGTAAAGAATGTGGGATTGAATAAACCTCACTAATTTATTATAAAAAAGCTCTGTAAATGATTACAGAGCTTTTTTTATAATCCAACTACTCATACATCCCCTCAATCAACTCCTTATATTTCCCATGAATTACTTTTCTTTTCAACTTTAAGGTTGGTGTTAATTCACCGCTATCAATCGTGAAAAGTTTTGGGAGTAATTCTACTTTTTTGACTTGTTCATATTGGGCGATACTCTTCATTAAATCTTTAACTTCTTCGTCAAATTTTTCTTTAACTTTCTGATTTTTAATGATTTGTGTATCGTCTGAATAATCTATTCCGTTTCTCGAACACCATTCTTTCAAAGCATTAAATTCTGGGATTAATAATGCCGATGGGAACTTCTGCCCCTCCCCTACTACAATGGCTTGTTCTATCAACATTGACTCCTTTAATTTGTTTTCTACCAACTGTGGAGCAACATACTTTCCACCCGATGTTTTGAAAATTTCCTTTTTACGGTCAGTAATTTTCAAATATTTTCCTTCTGATAATATTCCAATATCTCCTGTATGAAACCATCCCTCTGAATCAATTGCCTCCGCAGTGGCTTCTGGTTTTTTGTAGTAACCTTTCATTACAGATGGTCCTTTTACGCAAATTTCACCATCCTCCGCTATTTTTAATTCAAGATTTGGTAAAACTGTTCCAACACATCCTACTCTGAAATCCGTCAAAATACTACTTGAAATTACGGGCGATGTTTCTGTTAATCCATAACCTTCTGCAATGGGTATTCCTGCAGCCCAAAATACTCTTGAAAGTCGTGGTTGTAATGCTGCCGAACCTGATGCTATGATTTTTACATTTCCACCAAGAGCTTCTTGCCACTTACTAAAAATGAGTTTTCTTGCTATTTTCAACTGTGTATCATACCACCAACCCATTGGTTTCATTGGGTCGTATTTTAAGCCTAAATTTAATGCCCAGAAGAATAATTGCTTTTTGACCCCCGTTAATTCATAGCCTTTTGCTACGATTTTATCATACACTTTTTCTAATAATCTTGGTACAGTCGCAAACACCTGTGGTTTTACTTCTCTGAGGTTATCAGCGATGGTTTCCATACTCTCAGCATAATAGACTGATACGCCGTAATACATATACACGTAGATATCCATACGCTCGTATATATGACACAGGGGCAGAAAACTCAATGCTTTTTCTTCTGGAAGTAATGGCAATGAACCTGCCGAGACAATACCATCAAGGTTTGAGATGATGTTATCGTGGGTAAGCATCACTCCTTTGGGCTGTCCTGTTGTGCCTGATGTATAAATTAAAGTCAAAAGGTCATCTGGTTCAACGGCTGCCTTGAAAGGCTCTAATTGGGCAACATCCTCTCCTTTTGCTAAATCTGTAACTTCTGTCCAATGATTTGCCCCACTCACTTTGTCGAAGGTATAAACGCCTTGGATTCCTTCTAAGGTTTGGGTTGCTTCTTTTACTTTTTCTAATAAATCTTTACCCGCAACGAAGATAAATTTTACCTCCGCATCATTAAATATGTATCTGTAATCTTCTATCGTAATCGTTGGGTACATTGGAACAGAAACCGCTCCTAATTGTTGTACCCCCAATTCTATAAAATTCCATTCTGGGCGATTGGGTGAAATCAGAGCTATTTTATCGTCTTTTTTTACGCCTAATTTCATCAAGCCTAAGCTCACATTATTGACGATTTCGACTAATTCTGTGGCACTATATTTTTTCCATTCACCATTTACTTTGATCGTAAAGGCATCATTTTTATTTACTGGCAAAACACAGTTAGGCAGTAAATCAAATACTCTTGTGATATTGGGGTTAGCTTTCATAAAATGACTTTTAATTGTTGATAAGTTTAATTCTTTATTAAATACAATTTTTAGTTTTTTTTGTTCTAAAACTTATCAACAAATATAGATACGATTCCTCAAAATGATTTAGTTTGTGTCTATAATTATTTTATTATCTCTAAACAAAAAAGCCCAAATCTCTTCGGGCTTCATGTTTTTATTCTTCCTCCTCTTCGTTATCTACCCTAATTATTTCACTTCGACCATCTGAAAAAATGTAGGTTAATTCGACTTCGTCTCTTTCTTCATCGTCATTCAGAATGTAATTACCTGAGTCGGTTGTTCGGTCTTCGATGAATTTTCCTTCATATTTTTCTCCACCTTGAAAATAATACGTTCCATTACCATGTCTTTTCCCTCTTACGTATTCTCCAACGTACATTTTTCTACCATTTGCATAATATTGGATTCCATGACCATGTCGTCTTCCATTCTCCCATGAGCCTGTGTAGCTGCCTTGTGTTGGATGTATGTACGTACCATCTCCGTCAGCACAATTACCCGAAACACAACCTGTTTTTCTTTCAACATTTGAATTAACGGTTGTTCTTCCTAATTCTATATCATTTTCAATAACCCTTACTTGACGTTCTTGAACTCTTGGCTTTGGAGCGGGTTGTTCAATCCGTGGAGGAGCTTGTCTTTGCGAGGTTTGAATATTTGGTGTGTTAGTGATTGTACTTAATCTTGGATGTAATGATTCCGCTTCATCCCAACCTTTTTTAATAGCAATTAGTCTCTGTGACTGCGGAGGATGGGTTGCAGTAACTACTTCACCCTGAAAATGTCTCATGGCTTCCTGTGACTGCGAAAGGTTCGCTCCCATTTCATGCAACCAAAATCCTGAGAAATAATCTGCCTCTAATTCTTTTTCAGGACGGCTTCCCGTTCCATCAATGGTATGATAATTGGCATGATGTCCTATTTCATGGGCTAAAATTGAAACTGCCGCCCAGTCGGTCTGAGTGGTTTCTTCTACCCTATTCAAAAAGGCATTGTCATAGACAATAAATGGTTGTCCTTCGATAACTGTTGCAAAACAATTATCGGTGTTTGGACACATCATTACCTTGAATTTGGAGGTTACTTGTCCCATCTTTTTTGCAAATTGACCTATTACTTGTTCGGCATGGCTATCCGAACGAAATCCTTGCATTTGTGGACAAATCTCTTGTGGGGATATATTTCTTCCGAAATAATTACAAGCGAAGTTGATTTTTTTAGTTTTCGTCTGGCTAAATGTCTGATTGGCAAACGAAATGATTAATAACAAGATGACTACTGGGCTTTTCATGTTGATAAAATTACTTGAATGTGGATAAAATTTCGATGTGGTCGATAATAATTTTTTACAAGTAAACTTTTACCATGAATTAAGATTGGATTTGTGGAGTGATTTATTAACCGCAAGGACGGGTGGACGCTATGAAATTTTTAACCTTGCGTCATTGCGTCTTAGCGGTAAAACAAAAACCGCAAGTCATAAAAACCTGCGGTTTGATATTATTACGAAAATGATATTTAGTTTATTGTATCACCTCTTAAATTTCTAAATCTTTTTCTTGCATCTGCTCCGTAGATGCTTCCTGGATATTTTGTTAATAACTCTTGATATAACTTCATTGCCTTTGAAGGCTGATTCATTTTCTCTTGATAAGTTTTTGCTAAATGATAAGTCGCATCATCTCCTTTTAACTCAATTGGGAATTTTTGGATGATGGTTTCTAAATCTTTCACTCCTTTTTCTGTATCTCCTTGTTTTAGATAAGTCATGGCTCTTAGATATATTATTTCATCTTCGAGTGGGTCGCCTTTGAAGGCTTTTTCCATTGTTATCAAACTCGCCAATGCCTCTTCGTTTCTATGTTGAAAAAGTAGTAGTTCTACATTTGAGTAGGCTTTCATGGCTTTTTCTGTACTATCTGCCCCTGTGTTTTCCAAAATCAGAAGACTTAGTTCCATCGCATCATTGGCAATTTCTCTGGTCGTGGCTTGTTTCAAAATATCCAAAACTTCTTTTGACAGTTCAAAGTCTCCACGGAAGTACGCCAATCTTGCATTTCTTAATTTTGCATCATAACCTAACGGGCTATCCTTCTCAGATTTTTCTACCTGTGAATAAATCAAGGTAGCTTCCCACGGTTCAGATTTCAGTAAGTAAACATCTCCTAAATCTAACTTACATCGATCTATAAATTGTTGGTCTCCGTTTGCCAATTTGATTGCATTTTCTAAAACTACGATGGCTGTATCTTTTTCATTCAAATAAAAAGCATACAAAAGTCCTTTGCTTCTGACAGCTTCCAATGTTTTCTGATTCGTCCCTAATTCCTCCAACATCTTAGAATATTCAGTTATCAACAATCTAATGTCTGCGGTGTTGATAGGATAAACACTTTTGATAACTTCTTCCTTCGCATTTATCAACATTCGTCTCCAAAGTGGATAATTCTGATTGCGAGGATATTCTTTCACCAGATATTCAAATATCTTACCCGAATTGATGTAATCTTTGTTTTGATGAGCCAAAAATCCTAAGTCAGTTACCTGCACGCCTTCCTTCTTGTAACGTCTGTCCAAAGCACGTGCCTGTACGAAGGCTTTGAAAAATTCTTTCTTTTGAATCATGTGCCAAATCAAAACTTCACTGAAATAGGCTTGGTCTGGATACTTCTGAACATTGGTATAAAGTATCTTCTCAAATTGTTCTATTTCCTTTTCATCTTTCAGTTCGTCTTGTAGCATTGCCTGTGCCATTTCTCGATTGTCTGAGGCTAATCCAAATTTTAGGTACTCCTCAATCATTTGACTTGTTTTGCCTTGAATACGATATAACTTTCCTAACTGAATCGCAAACTTATCCACAGACTTAGTAGCTTCTCTTGATTTCTCAATTGTCTCAATCGCCAAATCATATTGTTGATTCTGAGAAAACTCATTTACCAATTCCATCATCGCATAGTCATTGTCTTTAACCTTATCAATTGCAATTCCGTATTGCTTCTGGGCTTCGTCTTTCTTTTCGGTAACTTCCAACAATCTTGCGTAATCAGTTATGTACTTAGCACTACCATCTGAATTCTTGATTTGCTTTTTCACAAACTTTTCAGCCTCCTCCCATTCTTTCAATTTTATGAGCGTTTGCAAATAGGGCTTGTGAATAACTTTGGCAGTTTCTTTATTTTTTGAAAGTTTCTGAAAAACCGACTTTGCTTTCTCATACTCACCCGCCTTCATGTACTCCATACCCAACTCCGCATCCTGTGCGAAAGTCGAAATTGAGAACATCATCAAACCCAAAAGGCAAAATGCTTTCCAAAAACTTTTCAACATTACATTATAATAAATCATTATTTTTTATTTTAAATTTTTCAAAAAAAGAAAACTACTATATCTATTATGCTGTGTATAAGTGGATTAAACCTGTGAAACATATTTTTCACGTATTGATGTTTACTTTTAAATATTTATCCACATTAATAATTGAGTTATCAACACATAACTAATTGAATAACAGTTAGTTTAAAATTGATAGTCAAATATGTGTATAAGTTTTATACATCTATCAACGCTATCCACATTCACTTTGTTGTGTGGTAAGTATGTCATTTGAAGACTTATAAATCGGATAGTTTTCCACGCTACAAAAAGCCCATTTTCTGAATCCACAATGACCTCCTTTCTTTCCACAATTTAATTGTTCAAAAACCATACCTTATCCACGATTCGAAGTGCTGTATTTAAAGATTTTATCGACTTATCCACATGGATTTAGAGTGAAATTGCTTGATTTTAGCTTTTTCTGATTTTGTGGGTTGGAAGTTTTTGAAATGGATTTTTTTAAATCAGAAAAATTGGATGAGTTATTCACATTATTTGTCTGGGCGACCCCGTCTGAATTTGGATTCGTCTGATTAGTGTATTAATTGGATTTAAAAAATTGGAATGCTGTCTTTTTACTAAATCCTAAAAATCCATAAATCCCACGAATCCAAATTCAGACAAAATCGCCCATACAATTCTTTACTCAATCACAAAATCATACCCAGTCAATTCAAAATTCTGTTTCAACTTAATTTTATCCTTAATGAACATTATTTTTTCAGGAAGAATATTCTTTTCTAAATCTCCACTATCCCATCTTTCATTACGATTTTCATCTACAATTAATCTGATATAGTACATTCCTGCCTTCACAAAGGCAAATTCGTATTTCAAAATGTTGTCCACTTTTTGCACAACTTGATATTGTTCATCTAATAACTGAACGATGAAACCTTTTTTCTTAGGATTTTTTACTTCCCCACTCAAAATTCCATATTTTTCAGGGTCACGAATGGGATGATTTGCTATAAAATTTGTTGTAGAATCATTTTCAACTGAGATAAATGTGCCTTTTGGCATTTTTAATCTTACAAATTCTCTTGCTTTTTTTCCATCAACTTTGATTTTCAATTCCGTTTTTTCTGAATTCCATTTTAGATCCTTTTCCGTCACAGGTAAACGTACAAGTGTATCATTCATAAATTCAATTTTATTCAAATCATAATTCTTGATAGGTTTCGTAAAAGTGAAAGTATAGCCTACTTCTTTCAAATCAATATCTTCACCATTGGTTGGTTTTGGTTTCATCGAAAACTCATCTTTTACTCCGTCATTTTTCTTCGGTTTTTCCTTAAATTTAATTTTTTGTTCATGTGTAAAAACCCTATCCAACGAATCCGTCACTGATATTTTCACCTTCACTGTATCTGAATAAACCTGATTTGTATTAAAAACTCTAATACTTCTCGCTTCGGTTTGCTGATAAACCATGCTGTCTTTTTTATCCGTAAAATTTATCTTCACACTTTTAATACCTCTGTTATAATCAATGTATGCATAATTTGAGGTAGTTCTCGCTTTCAGAACTTTATTAGGTATTTTTTCCATCTTCGCCATATTAATTTCTAAATTTTCAAGATTTGATTTTAAAGTAATCGTATCTCGAATAATCCCTAAATTCTCTTTCGCTTCATCATATAATAAATTGTTATTGGCATCAGTCACAGCAAAAATCCGATATTTTCCAGAAGCTACATTTTCAATCGTAAATATCCCCGAACTATCTGTTTTCATAAAATAATAAGGTTTTATTTTTTTAGGATTTAATGTATCTGAATAAAAGTACATTCCTACACTCACATCCATCATAGGCTTATTTGTCAAAGGATTTTTTACTTTTCCACTTACTTTTAATGAATCAATGATTTTGCCTGTACTAAAAACCAATCGAATATTTTTAGCAATATTACTCTCATTTTTATCTTTAAATGTATTCCTAAAATTGAAACTGTATGTGGTATTATCTTTAAAAGGTTTATCAAATGTTAATCTCGCACCCTTCGGCATAATCTTCGTTTCATAAGTTCCTTCCAAATTCGGCGTAATGGATAATTGTTGTTGAATATTATCGACACTCACATATTCATTAAATAAAATTTCTATTTGTTTACCCTTAAAATTCTTTGTTTGGTTTTCTGGAATAATTTTTACAATTGTTGGAGCGAGTGTATCTTTCTTTCCTCCCGTGGGTGCGACTATTTGAGCACAACTCAGGAGCATTTCGGCAATCATTAAACTCAAAAAACTTATCAATACTATGTGTTTTATTCTCATGTGAATATGTTAATAACTTTGTGGAAAATCTGATTAATGTTTCGTAAAAGAAATTTTGAATATTTAGTTTAGTCAAAATTGCGTAAAATTATTGGTTTATAGAAATTAAAACCATTTTGCAAAAATAAACCCTCAATAGTTGATAACCATTGAGGGTTGTGGAAAAGTATCGAAATAGTGTTAATTCTTCTTAAATACGTAAATCAAACTCGAATAATTCCCATTGTTATCCACAGCACTTAGATTTGATTTTAAGCCATCTAAAAATGCTTTCAAATAATTGATTTTGCCTGTCTGATATTTTGTACTCAACATCGAAACATAGAACGAATCAAATTTCATGGGCAAAGTCTTTTCTAAACGAAATCCTTTTTGTTCAAATAATTGCTTGATTGATTTCTGAGAAAAATGATATAAATGTCTTGGAACATCATACGCTGCCCATTGTGCTTGATAAATCTCTGCATCCTTAGATTCATGGTTTGGCACTGCAATTATTAAAGAACCTTTATCTGAAAGTCTTTCTTTTAACCAATCAACCGTATCGTTCAATAGGTGTACGTGTTCAAGTACGTGCCACATGGTTATTAACTCGAATTGCTCGTTTTGAAAAGAGGATAAAATTTCAGTTTTAATTCTGGCTTTGTTTATTTCCTCTGCAATTTGTCTTGCTCCTGAATCTGGTTCGATGCCATTTACTTTCCAACCATTTTCACGTGCTTCGTTCAAAAACATACCCGTTCCACAACCGACATCTAATAATTTTCCTTTTTGTGGATTAAGACTATTAATTAGATTTAACTTACCTTTTAAAGTATATTTTCTAACAGTATGATAAATTTTAGCAATTAGTCCTTTTGAAGTATTGGTATGCGAAATATAGGATTCAGCTTTGTAATAATCCCCAATTTCATTTTGGTCAGGTCGTGGATTTGTAAATTTAAAGCCACAAGATTTACAAGCTACAATCTGAAATTTCTTCTGACTGACTGTATAATCTTGTACTTCTAAATAATTTTCAAAGGTATTATTTTGACAAACTGGGCAATTACTGATTTGTTCCATTATTTTGTGGCTTTTGGCAGTCAGCTTTTGGCTTTCGGCTTAAATTACTATATTTTTAGATTATTTTTTTATCATGATTCATTTTTGCCGAAAGCCGATTGCTGACAACCGACAGCCAATTTATCTTCCAATATAAACCATCAAAACTGAAATATCTGAAACTGAAACCCCACTTATTCTCGAAGCCATACCAATAGTCTGAGGTCTTATTTTCGTTAATTTTTGACGACCTTCAATTGATATAGTTTTTAGTTTCATATAGTCAAAAGTCTCAGGAATATTTAAGTTTTCTAATCTCTGTACTTTATTTACCATCAATTGTTCTTTCTCAATATAACTTTCATATTTTACATTAATTTCAGCTTGTTCCAATACTTCCTCTGAATATTTTGAAAATAACAATTCTGTTTCTTCTGTCAAAGTTCTCAAATGTGGAATTTCTATATTGGGTCTTCTCAATAAATTCCACAACGATACTTTTTCTCTCAATGCTGCCGTTCCAAAACTTTCTAACTTTTCATTCACATCATTTGGATTGACTTTCAAGACTTTTATCTCTTCAATTAATTCATCGGCTTGTCTAATTTTATTCTGTACGTTAATCAATCTTTCTTCTGAGGCTAATCCAATTAAATGCCCCTTTGCCGTTAATCGAATGTCTGCATTATCCTGTCTCAATAGCGTTCTGTACTCCGCACGTGACGTAAACATTCGGTATGGTTCATCTGTACCTTTATTAATCAAATCATCTATCAAAACGCCAATATAAGCCTCTGAACGATTTAGTACAAAATCAGGTAGTTCATTTGCTTTTTGATGGGCATTTATTCCTGCCATTAATCCTTGACAAGCCGCTTCCTCATATCCTGTCGTTCCGTTTATTTGTCCTGCAAAAAATAAGTTATTCATCAACTTTGTTTCAAGTGTAGCTTTCAGTTGTGTTGGTGGAAAGAAATCATATTCAATAGCATAACCTGGACGAAACATTCTTACTTTTTCAAAGCCTGGGATTTTCTTTAAGGCTTCGTATTGAACATCCTCTGGCAATGAAGTCGAAAAGCCATTCACATAAACTTCAACTGTATTCCATCCCTCTGGTTCAACGAAAATCTGATGACGGTCTTTATCAGCAAAACGATTTATTTTATCTTCAACCGAAGGGCAATAACGTGGACCTAAACCCTTGATTCTACCCGCAAACATGGGAGATTTATCGAAACCAGTTTTTAACACATCATGTACTTCTTGATTGGTGTAGGTAATCCAACAGCTTCTTTGTGTTTCTAATGGTTTCGTATCAGTATATGAAAACTTACTTGGATTTTCGTCTCCTTTTTGTTCCTCCATTTTCGAGAAATCCAAACTTCTCGCATCTACACGTGGAGGCGTACCCGTTTTCATGCGACCCGCTTCAAAACCTAATTCAATTAATTGTTCGGTTATTCCAGTAGCTTTTCCTTCTGCCGTTCTACCACCACCAAAGTTTTTTTCTCCGATGTGAATTAATCCATTCAAGAATGTTCCATTTGTTAAGACTACGGATTTAGCTTTGAACTCAACTCCCAATTGTGTCCTCACTCCTACTACTTTATTGTCCTCAATTAATAGTCCAGATACCATCTCTTGCCAAAAATCCACATTTAGGTTTTGTTCCAATGCCATTCTCCATTCTTCTGCAAATCGCATCCTGTCTGACTGACAACGTGGAGACCACATGGCTGGTCCTTTTGAACGATTTAACATTCTAAACTGAATCATGGTTTTATCAGAAATAATACCAGACATTCCTCCAAGTGCATCTACTTCACGAACTATTTGTCCTTTTGCAACTCCCCCCATTGCTGGATTACAAGACATTTGTGCTATGGTATTCATGTTCATTGTTATCAATAAAACCTTTGAACCCATTGTTGCCGCAGCGTGAGCCGCTTCGCATCCTGCGTGTCCTGCACCTACTACTATTACGTCATAATTTTTATACATTTCTATTTACTTTTTTATAATTTCTTGTGTTGTTTCACATTATTTATTTCTTGTTTCACAGTCATTTTTTATCAACTGTTTCACGTGGAGTCGATGAGCAAAAGTGTCAATTTGAGTTAGAAAATTTCAATATACTCACTCTCCAAACGCCTCATTTCAGCTTTGTCTTCTGGTGAATGGTCATCATATCCACACAAATGTAAAAGACCATGAACAATAACTCGTTTGAGTTCTTCATCAAAAACAGTTTTTAAAGTCTCAGAGTTCTCTCGTACACGCTCGATGCTGATAAAAATGTCTCCTTCGATAGTCGTTTCATCCTCTGAATTATCAAAAGTTATGATGTCAGTGAAAGTGTCGTGGTCTAAGTATTCTAAGTTGATTTTGTGTAAATACTCATCAGAACAGAAGATATAGTTTAGATTATTAATCTTAAAACCCTCTTTTTCAGACACTTTCTTTAACCAAGACTTAAAATTATTTTTGCCTTGAAATTTAAAATTAATATCTTCGTTAAAAAAACTAATCATTTGATAATTGAAATGTGTTGCATGAAATTTGAAAGTACAAAGATACGACACAATTAATTAGGAAATGAAAATCAGTATTTTAGTGAAAAAGTATAACAACCAAAATTAAATTAAGATGAAAAAAAGAATCCCGCCGTTCATTTGTAGTATCATTATCTCAACAATACTATTTGTTTCACAAGAAGGTTTTTCACAAAAAGTAAAAGATGGTTTACGAAAAAATGAAGATAAATATGAGAACACAGGTCTTCCTAATAATTGTGATGATAAAATATATGCTATCACAGAAATAGGAAATTTATTAGAAATTGAAAAAATAGAAAGCAAAGAAAGAATTACAAAAGAATTAGGTACTGCCTTGCCATTTAGATGTAATGCTTTGGCAAAAGGATTAAATAACAAACTATACGCCGTAAAGGCTTACGAACAGGCACGTACACCCGTTTATGAGTACAATCCCAAAAGCCGACAAGGAAGTTTTGCGAAATGGACATTGCCTTCAAATAATGATGGGGGTTGGGTTTCTGGGGCTGTGGATTCAAAAGGGAAGATTTATTTTATTTCAACTACGATGGAAAATCTTGTGAGAATAGATATTCGTAAAGCTGAACCTGACGTAATTTGGTCTGATAATTTATCAGTAAGTGGATGGAAAAAAGAGAATTGTGCAACGGGATGCAATTTTTTCATTAATCAAAAGGATGAATTAGTTATAAAAGAAAATCGTGGAACTGGAATGTGGAAAGTTTCGATAGGAAATGAAAAGTCGGTAATTAAAATGGATCAAGTTAATTCAATCAATGAAGTTAATCCTACCAATGACATTATGGAATATATAAATTCATCAGGAACAATGATGACTTTTTTATTAGGAAGAAATGCTGTTTATAATTATTCAACAAAGAAAAGTGATGTGTATTCCTTAGTAAAAATTGATACCATGAGATTAGGTTTTTTTACGGAGATAGCGGGTTGTAATAATTTTATCAAAAAAGAAGTAAAGCCAGTTGAGGAAGAAAAAGATGAATTAATTACCGCAACTACAACGGTTAATGAAAGCATAAGATTAAAAAACATTATTTTTCAATTAGGTGAATCAGAATTACAACCAGAATCTTACGGAGAATTAGATAAATTAGTTAGACAATTAAAAAAATATAATCAAGTAGAAATATTATTGGAAGGTCATACGGACATTACGGGTGATGCAGATGAGAATATACATCTATCTTTGGAAAGAGTTAATTCTTGTAAAAAATACCTCGTAAATAAAGGCATAGAAAGCCGAAGAATACAGACGAAGGGTTACGGTAGTGCAAGACCTTTAAAACGTTCAGGAAACGAAAAAGAACGTGAAATAAATAGACGTGTAGAGTTCAAAGTAATTAAAGGAATTGGTTGATAACTCAATACTCATAAAATCAAAAAGTGCCTTGTAAATTTTACAAGGCACTTTTTGATTTTAAAGAGAACGAAAAAATTAATTGATTTGCTTAAAATAATTATCAACCTGACGTTTATAATAAGGATTCAAATTTGGTGGAACAGTACGAAGTAACTCAGTTTGTTTTTGCTTATCCTTTACATATTGCTGAAACTGAGGTGGGGCTTTACGTTCAAAAGCTTGACGTGCAGTTTCTGCCTTACGTTTTTGGTCTTCCTCTTGTTCTTTCATCGCTTTTTCAGATTCTAATAAACGAGTCAAAAGTTCTTGTTGGCGTTTCATCATTTCTGGATTGATTCGTTTATTGACTAAATCCGTTTCTGTTTCTTCCATTTTCTTCATCATGTCTTTTATGTCATCGCCCAATTTTCTACCCTTTTCAGTCCCTTTTGAACTATCCAAAAATCCTTGAAGCATTTTTCTTAGGGCGGCTTGTTCTCTTGCCATTTTGGCTAATTGTTCCGAAACGCCCCCCTGCCCTTTTGAACCTTTTTGCATGGTTTTACCCATTTGCTCATTCAGTTCTTTTTGAGCCTCGCCCATACTTTTTTGTTTTCCTTTATTTTTCCCTTTTCCACTTCCAGAACCAGCCATCATTTGTTGATTTTGTTGCATCTGTTTCAAAACGTCTGAAAGCAAAAGAGCCAAGTTATTCATCGAAGTCATCGCAAATTGCTGTTTTGAGCTTGTCATAGTTAATTTACGCTCCTTAATCAACTTTACAGCATCGCCCATGTAACCTTTCATATTGTTCATCTCACGGGTTACGAATGTTTCAATCTGTAAAACCCGTTTCGACAAAGTATAAAGACTATCTTCAATAACTTTTGCATCGTCTTGCAATTTAATTTGGTCTTGGGACAATTTCACAAATCTTGGGTCAGATGGATTAATTCCTCTAAAATCCTTCATCAAACGTTCTTGGTCGAAAGAAAGTGTTACCAAATTTTCAAGAATATCTCTCAAATCGTCCATATTCTCTTCGTTTTGCTTCATTTCTTGTTGCTGTTTGGCGGCAGCAAGTTTTTGGGCAAGATTTCTCATCTTTTTGGCAGCACGTTTTTGCTTCTCAGAGGCACTTTTATTATCGCCTTTATCCATTTGCTTTTCGGAATCCTTTTGGTCTTCTGAGATGTCCTCTTGCTGTTCTTTGTCCATATCCATCTTTTCAGAATTCTTCATCTCTTCATTCATCTTCTCGGCTTCCTTCAAATCCTTCTTCAAATCATCAAATTCCTTGCTCAGTTTCTCCTGTTCCTTCTTATTTGCCTCATTTTCCTTCTGTTTTTCAGGAGAATTTTCAGGTTTTTTATCTGTTTGCTCGTTTTTCTCAGCTAATTTTTCTTCCTTTTCCGCTTGATTTTCAAGGTCTTTGATGGCTTTATCCAACTTTTGGTCGAGTTGAAGTTTCTTGAAAAGGTCTTTCATACGCTCTAATTCTTTCTCAGCATTCTTTTCCTTGTTCTTCAAACGCTCCATTTGTTCAAGCATCTTATTGTCTTCTGGATTCTGTTCGAGCATTTTCTTCAATTCATCGTACATTTTTTGAGTTTCGGGGTCCATCAACTCATTCATCATCTTCTGCAAAGCATCCATTTTCTGTTGATTTTCAGGTTTTTGTTCGTTAAAACGTTGCTGTTTTTCGTTCAGATTCTGGTTTTGCTCCTGCATTTGCTTGATTTCATTCATCAATTCCTCTTTCTTTTTGATGAGTTCTTCGGCAATTTTCTTGTCTTGGAAGTCGAGGTCTTTCTTATTTTTCAAACGATTTTCTAAGGCAGCAATCTCTTTTCGCAGTTTTTGAGCCTTTTCGAGCGTTTTTTCGATTTGCTCCTCTGTTTTAGCTATCGAATTATCAATCTCCTTGTCAATCGATTTCTTGTCAGGAACGGCATAATTCATCACCTGCGAGCGGGTGGACTTCGCACCATTAACACCATCGTTATCCCAAACTTGTACGAAATACTCAACCTTATCGGCAGGACTTAGTTTCAAGCTATCTAAGTTCCATTGTTTATAAAAACTCTGAATCGTTTGATTTGGATTTACGGGTAAATTAATACTCGCATAGTTCTGAGTTGAGGACTTTCCATCACGTAAAATTTTGTAGAAAATCGACAATTTACTGATTCCGTAATCATCGGCAATATTTCCACCCAAAACCATAAAATTATATAATGTCGAGTCTTTATATTGCTCTAAACTCAACTGAGGATGTTTGTCAGGAACTACGTTCAAGAAAAAACTAATACCGTCAGCGTTGGAAGCGTACTGATTTTTGAGAAATACCTTGTACGTTCCAGAAGTTTTTACTCTTCGAGAAAGGTCAAAACCACCGCCCAACAATTTCTTCTCTGCATAATAACGCTTTCCATCACCATCAAAAATCATCACGATTGAGTCTGTATCGGTAACATTAAAGTCCCACTCAATGGAAGTACCCTCTGGAACAGTCAAATTACCCACGTTTTTCATAGATTCATTGGGTTTGTTTAGGTACGAAGGGTAATTCATATTGACATCAAAAAACGCTAAACTTGGTCTATTCACAATCTCGATTTCATATTCTGCCGATTTGAAACCTGCCGCCTCAAATTTGAAATCAAAATTTTGCTGAACTTTCGAGAATGTGTAGGTATAATGACGTTTATCAACCGTCTCCATTTTCAGTTTACGGTCATTGTGCATCAAGTAAACTGATTCAGGAATGGTATTGCCTTGAAGTGTTAAATTTACCGTAAAGTCTTCATTCTTAAAGGCTTGCAATTTTTTATTCTCCAAAAGAAAGGTAAAAGGGGCTTCTTCTTGATATTCGTTTTTGAAGTTAACGATACGTTCGGTACTTTTTGAGAAGAAGGCTGGATAAAGCATCAAAATCAAGGCAATCGCTCCCGCAGGAAGAGCCGCAAACTTGACATATTTACGATTTTCATTGATTTTGATAGCATCCGCAAACTTCAAAAAGCCCAATTGTTTTGATTTTTGATTGATAGAAGCCAAAAGCAATTCGTTTTGGTCACGGTCAAGCGTACGTGTGAGTTGTAGCGTATTCACGAGCTTATCCCCCACTTCTGGAAAATACTTCCCGATTTGGTCGGCAGCTTGTTCGTTGGAAAGCGGTTTCTTTTCGCCATACAAAAACATCAGAGGCTTCACAACCCAAAAAATGATGGAAGTAATGAAGGCAGCCAAGAACGAAAAGAACAAAATAGTACGGAAAGTAGTCCCGAAATGTCCAAAATATTCGAGGGTATTAAAAACCAAAAAAGCGGACAAGATAACTGCCGCTGAGAAAATAGAGCCTTTTATGAGCCTGTTGAGGTAATATTTACGTTTGTACTCCTCAATACGCATCAAAAGCGTAGCAATGGGTGAAGTTGTCATAGTGATAAAATTTCGTTAGAATATGTATTGCAAATTCAATTCCAAAACGTTCGTTTTTAAGTAATTACAGTGAATTTTGATTTGCCAGTAAGGCACGTAGTATAATGTTTAATTAATTTTCTGGATAATTTTTATCCTAAAATCTTTAACAGTGGAACTTCCCGAAAGTAGAAATAACTTTCGGGAAGTGAAGTTGGCGTTTTATACTTCTCGAAAGTTCCTTCTACTTTCGAGAAGTTCTTTCAGAGAATAAAACTTCCCCGAGAACATATTAAAAGTGTACTAAGTCACTAAGATTTATTCTAAAAAGCCAATTCTCAAAAGCTATAAAATCTCCAACAAAACAGGGCAATGGTCAGAGTGTTTGGCTTCTGGCAATATCGCAGCACGTACTAAACGCTCACGCATGGGTTCAGTGGCACAATTATAGTCAATTCGCCAACCTAAATTTTTGTCCCTCGCTTCTGCCCGATAGCTCCACCACGAGTAATGATGAGGTTCTTTATTGAAATGACGGAATGTATCAATGAAGCCACTATTCAAAAAGCCCTCCATCCAGTCTCGTTCTTCTGGCAAAAAGCCTGAACTATTGGCATTTGACTTAGGATTATGAATGTCGATAGCACGATGGCAAATGTTATAATCGCCCGAAACAATCAAATTAGGGACAGTTTTCGTCAAATCATTTATATAACCTTGAAAATCAGCAAGCCATTGCATCTTGAAATCCTGACGCTCATCTCCGCTTGAACCCGAAGGCATATACACAGACATTAACGAAAAATCCTCAAAATCAGTACGCAAGACCCTCCCCTCTCGGTCATAAATATCAATTCCACAACCGTGTACTATTTTCGTAGGTTTTGTTTTTGTCAAAATAGCAACGCCTGAATACCCTTTCTTCTCGGCTGAAAACCAATTGATATGATAGCCCAAGTCTTCAAAAAGGGCTTTTTCGATTTGGTTTTCTTCGGCTTTGACTTCCTGTAAGCAAATCATATCGGCATTAGTAGCCTTTAACCAATCTACAAAACCTTTTGAAATAGCGGAACGAATGCCGTTTACATTATAAGTTAAAATTTTCATACAAACACTTCTTTTTCAAAATACTCAATTACATGAGCTTTCATGAGTTTTTCCTGTTCAACAATATTGACAAATGGTAATTGCTGAACCAACTTCCAATGAGGCCAACCGTCTTGGTCGATGCCTTCGAGTTCATAAATTCCACTGTAACTAAGAGCTTTGCAAATGGCTATGTGCATCAAATCTTGTTTCTGTTCTTTCGTAAAAAACTGATGTCCTTTGCCTAACTCTTGTACGCCCATGAGGAACAAAACCGAATCCAAATCGGCAGGTCGTTTGCCAATTGATTCCTCTAATTTATCTAAAAGTAATTCCCAATCTTGGGCTAAATTTTCTGTCATGATTATTGATTAATTAACTCCTCCCAGTACTCAGTTGCACGGCGTAAATGTGGTATCACAATCGTTCCACCGATGAGCGTAGCGACTGAGAAAATCTCTTGAATTTCCTCAGAATTTACACCTAACTCATAACATCTTCCGAGGTGATATTTGACACAATCGTCACACCGCAAAACCATCGAACATGACAATCCCATCATCTCTTTTGTCTTCTCCGACAAGGCTCCGTCGGCGTAAGTATTGGTGTCAAGATTGAAAATTCTTTTGATAACTTTATTGTCCGAAGCCATGATTTTTTCGTTCATTTTGCCTCGGTAATCGTTGAATTCTTTTACTAAACTCATGCTGTTTTTTTAGAAATAATTATGTAAAACGGACAGCCTTGTCCGCTACAATTTAACATCGGACAAGGCTGTCCGTTCTACTATAAAACAAAGTTAATCATTATCACCGACTACCAATCTTTTCAAAAGATTTTGTACCTTTAAATTTCAAAAAACAAACCACTATTTCTCTCATGTTTCAATCATTCATCGACCTGATTTTTCCAAGGATTTGTGCGGGCTGCGAGCAACCTCTTCAACACAAAGAAGACCAAATTTGTACTGACTGCCGCTTTGAATTACCCCTGACCAATTCACACCTCGAACCCAACGAAAGGCTCAACAATAAGTTTAGGGGTAAAGTAAAACTTGAACATTCACTCGCCTATTTAAAGTTCGTAAAAGGGGGTAAAGTTCAGAATATTATGCACAATTTGAAGTATAAAGGAAACATTGAGGTAGGAGAGCTATTAGGAAGAATGTACGGAGCGGAGTTAAAAGAAAATGGCTTTTCTGAGAAATTTGACTTGATTTTGACTGTACCGTTACATAAAAAACGATTAATCATTCGGGAATATAACCAATCTGATTGTATTGCAAAAGGACTTTCGGAGAGTTTGAATATAGAATGGAGAGGTGATGTCTTGAAAAGAGGAATCGAGACAGAAACCCAAGTAAACAAATCAAGGTTGGAGCGTTATGAAAATATGCAAGATGTCTTCTATGTGGACAAACCCGAAGGGCTTTCAGAACGTAAAATTGTCCTTGTAGATGATACCCTCACAACAGGGGCAACGCTCGAATCTTGCGTGCTTGCACTCAATGATGTAGGGGCAAAAAATGTTTCAATAATCGCAATGGCAATGACAGATTAAAAGCAAAAAAATAAGGGTCAGACTTCAAAATCTGACCCTTATTTTTTGGATAAATTTTACTATTTGTTAGTACCAGCTCTAATCATTGCACAACGAAAACCGATGGTTGAAGTAGCTGAATCTTGGTCGATAAAACGACGAGTTCCAGGAGCTAACCAGTAAGCTACATCTGCCCATGAACCTCCTTTGAAAACACGTGATTTATTGTCAATCAAAGAGTTGTTATTTTTCTTATCGTAGTTCTTTTCTTTGTCTAAGAATTCGTTTCTACGGATTGGATTTAAGTCACTAAAATCTGTGTAAGACAATGGACGATACAAGTCAAAAACCCACTCGTTTACGTTACCCGCCATTTGGTATAAACCAAAATCGTTGGCTGGATATTCATAAAGTTCAGTAGTAATAATTGCCTTGTCATTTGACTTACCAGCAATACCCGCATAGTCACCACGACCACGTTTGAAGTTCGCTAACATTGTACCTTTTGTACGTCCACGAGAGGCACGCATATTAGGTCCATCCCAAGGATAAATTCTTTGATTTGTTTGGTTCTCATCTTCGTACTGAGTACCAATCATTGCCTTCGCTGCATACTCCCACTCAGCTTCTGTTGGAAGACGATAAGCTGGTAAAACAGTACCCGATTCAATACGTAATCTACCAGGTGTGGCAGCCAATGCAGGCTTGTTAGATTCTGCACCTCTTTTAGTTTTACCACTACTTTTGGCTGATTTACCTCCCCCTTTGTTTCCTTTTTGTGCTTTGGCAGCTAAGTCTCTATTAACAGCCTCAGTACGCCAGCTACAATAATCGGAAGCCTGTGTCCAAGATACACCTACAACAGGGTACATACGGAAGCCAGGGTAACGAAGGTATTGCTCAACGTAAGAATCGTTAAAAGCTAACTCGTTTTTCCAAACCAAAGTATCTGGAAGAGCTGACTCATAGAATTCTTGTGATGAATCTTTCTGAATACCATTCAAATATTCAAGATAGTGAACGTTACCGATTTCGGTTTCGTCCATGTAGAAAGATTGTACAGATACAGTTCTTTCTAAGTTATCTCTTGAATTGATAACATCTTCTTCCAAAGCACCCATCGTAAAGCGTCCGCCTTCGATAAATACTAAGTTAGGACCAGTAGGCTGACCTTTGAAGTTTTTATCAACTTGAAAACCGCCTTTTTTGTTGTAAGCAATACCCGTTGCGGTACTTCCTTTACCTATTTTTACACTACTTGGCTTCTTTGATTTACAAGCACCTGCAAGAGCAAGTCCAGCAAAAAGAATAGCCGTTGATTTGAGGGACAACTTCATTTGTTGAATAATTGGATTGTCGTGATATAAAAAATGATTTAAAATTCTGTTTCAAAACGCCAAAATGTGACGTGAAAAGGATTGCAAAGTTACGTTAATCAGCGTGAAATTTGGCGGGAATGGCGATTAATTTGAGAATTTGAAGATTGTTTAATTTGAAAATGTAAGAAAAGAACGATTAAATTCATTTTCAAATTTTCAAATTAACATATTTTCAAATTAAGACTGATTCCCGATAATTTCTTTCAAAATGCCTTTCAGTTCTTCAATTGCGGTGATTTTTTCAAAAATCAATATCAATTTTCCTTTGGCTTCTTTGAGCGAACACTTCCGAGAATTCATCTTAACATAATCAAGAATCTTGCCAAAAGTCGCTGATTTATAATACTTTTCGTTCTCTGATGAAACGAAGTAACATTTGAGATTATTGTTTTTGAGCAATATTTTTTCCATTCCAAGCATTTCTGCCACCCATCGTACACGTACGATTTCAATAATGTCTTTCACTTCGGGAGGTAAAGGTCCGAAGCGGTCTTTCACCATTACTTCAAATTTATGTAATTCCTCCTCCGATTTCATGTCGTCTAATTGAGTATAAAGCGACAATCTTTCGGAGATACTCGAAACGTATTTTTCTGGAATAAGTACTTGTAAATCAGTCTCAATCTGACAATCTACTTTAACTGCCTCAACGATTTCGGAAAGGTCTTTTTCAAATAATTCTCTAAATTCATTCTCTTTCAACTCTTGGACAGCTTCATCTAAGATTTTATGATAAAGTTCGTACCCTAAATCATTGATAAAACCGCTTTGTTCTGCCCCGAGTAGGTTTCCCGCCCCACGAATGTCTAAATCCCTCATGGCAACTTTAAAGCCGTCTCCTAAGTCAGAAAACTCCTCTAAGGTACTCAAACGCTTGCGTGCATCACTCGTGAGGAGGGACAAGGCAGGTGTGAGCAAATAACAGAAGGCTTTTTTGTTGGAACGCCCTACCCTACCCCGCATTTGGTGTAAATCTGACAAGCCAAAATGATTGGCATGATTTATAAAAATGGTATTGGCGTTTGGAATATCCAATCCCGATTCGATGATATTTGTAGAAACCAACACGTCATAATGTCCTTCGATGAAGTTCATCATTACCTTTTCGAGTTTATCGCCTTCCATTTGTCCGTGAGCCGTGCCTACTTTTGAATCAGGTACTAAGCGGAGGATTAGATTTGCAATGGAATCTAATTCTGCAACTCGATTATGAACAAAATAAACCTGTCCACCCCGTTTGAGTTCATAACTGACGGCATCACGGATTAGTACTTCGTTAAAAATCTGTAATTCTGTCGTAACTGGCTGACGGTTAGGCGGAGGCGTGGCGATGATGGATAAATCCCTCGCTCCCATCAATGAAAAGTGCAAGGTTCTTGGAATTGGCGTTGCAGTCAGGGTCAATACGTCCACATTGACCCGCATTTCTTTCAAACGGTCTTTTACTTTTACGCCAAATTTTTGTTCTTCATCAATAATCATCAACCCTAAGTTTTTGAAAATGATGTCTTTGTTCACGATTCGGTGCGTGCCGATGAGAATATCCGTTTCACCCGAAGCCACTCTTTTCAGCGTTTCTTTGATTTGTTTATCCGACTTGAAACGATTGACATACTCCACTCGACAAGGGAATTTCTCCAAACGGTCACGGAAGGTTCTGAAATGTTGCATCGCCAAAACGGTGGTAGGGACTAAAACCGCCACTTGTTTTGAGTCTGCAACGGCTTTGAAGGCGGCACGAATGGCGATTTCTGTTTTCCCAAAACCCACATCTCCACAAACCAATCGGTCCATTGGGTGCGGTTTTTCCATATCTACTTTTACATCAATAGTCGATTTGGCTTGGTCGGGTGTGTCTTCGTACAGAAAGGACGATTCCAATTCAACTTGCATGAAGGTATCTTTTGAATAAGCAAAGCCTGGTGCCATACGACGTTTGGCATAGAGCGAAATCAACTCTTTGGCAATGTCTTTGACTTGTCTTTTGACCTTCGATTTACGATTATCCCACTCCTGAGAACCCAATTTTGACATCGTGGGCGGTCCTCCCTCCTTTCCAGAATACTTGGCGATTTTGTGGAGCGAATGAATCGAAACCATCAAAACATCATTGTCTTTATAAATCAAACGCATGGCTTCTTGCTCAGAATCACCGACCATCACACGGTCTAAACCCGCAAAACGCCCGATGCCATAGTCCACGTGCGTAACATAATCACCAATCTGTAAAGTCCGCAACTCCTTCAAAGTCAAGGCTTTGGACTTAGAATATTTACTTTTTTCACGGAAACGATGGAAACGGTCAAAAACTTGATGGTCGGTGTAACAAACGATTTTGGTTTGTTCGTCGATGAAACCTTCACGCAAAGAAATATTCAAAGGTTGAAAACGCACAGAACGGTCAATTTCTTCAAAAATAGTCGCTAATCTTTCTAATTGCTTGGGTGAATCTGCCGTGATAATGTTGGTAAAACCGAACCCCTGATTTTCACGAAGGTTATCGGCAAGACGTTTGAAGTCTTTGTTGAAAACAGGTTGGAGTTTAGAGGTGTAGAGGGTTTTCTCTTTTTCAGATTTAAAATAAAAACGTTTCCCAAATTCAACCGTACCGAAGCCTTTGACTAAATTCAAAAACCCTCGGCGAGTTTCAAATAATTGATTTGGGTCTGAAATAACCTTAATTCCGCCTGATTTAGCGATGATTTCGGCAAAATTACCTTCTACTTTTTCAAAACATTTTTCGATAATCTCCAAAGTTAATTCTACGTCTTTAAACCAAATTCGGGCATCCGTCGGAAGGAAGTTCAAGAACGGCTCACGGCTTTCCAAAGTTAGTCGGTTTTGAACGTCGGGAATGATATTAATTCTGGAAACGGACTCAATTGAAAGTTGAGACTCAGGGTCGAACGTTCGGATACTTTCCACTTCGTCACCAAACAAATCAATGCGATAAGGCAAGTCGTTGGCATAACTAAACACGTCCACAATTCCCCCACGAATTGAATATTGCCCAGCCTCATAGACAAAATCGGTCTTCTCAAAATCGTAACTCGCCAAGACTTCCCCCAAGAAATTTGTGTCCAATTTTTCATTGACCGTAACCGTAAAAGTATTCTTCGATAAGGAACGTTTGTTGATAACTTTTTCGGAAAGAGCTTCGGGATATGATACCAAGAGTAAGCCCTCGGTGGCGTTGTTCAATTTGTTCAAAACCTCCGCCCGCATCAGCACATTGGCGTTGTCCACCTCCTCATACACGTAGGCACGCTTGTATGACATCGGGAAAGAAAGCACGTGTTCCTCTCCTACCAAATTCTGTAAATCGTTGATGAAATAAGCTGCCTCTTCACGGTCAGATAGCACGAAAAGGTGCGTTTGCTTAGGATTTTGAAGGAAAATGGCGGAAGCAATCACCGCATCAAGACTACCGACAAGCCCTTTGATTTGGATATGCGGATGTTCATTCGGTTTTTTAATTTGCTCTATAATCGTCTGCACGAAGCCGTCTTCACGATAGAGTGTAAGGAAATCTTTAACGAGCATTTTTTAAGTTGCTAAGTTGTTAATTTTTAAGTTGTTAAGGGGCGAGTTTTGACAACTTAGCAACTTAATAACTTAAAACTTGTAAAACAGAAATAGCCACGAATCGCTTGACTCCAAAGAATCAAAAGCCATTCGTGGCGAGAATAATATCTGTAAAATTAACTGATTTTTTGGGGAAAAGGTTTGGGGTTGTTGGGATTTTAAATCCTTGACGGTTTGCTTTCAAGTTTCTAATCCGAAAGAGCGGATTTGGGAGTGTTTTTTTTAAATATATATGACAAATATTGTATCTTAGCATAAAAAATATGGCAAGACGAGACTTTTTTCACGATAATATCAAAGATGCTTTAATCAAAGATGGTTGGATAATTACTGATGACCCTTTGGATTTGACTATTGGTGAAGTAGAATTATTGGCTGATTTAGGGGCAGAAAGAATGATTGCCGCAGAGCGAGATAATGAAAAGATTGCTGTCGAAATCAAGTCTTTTGAAGGTCAATCTCCTGTTTCTGAATTTCATAAAGCTATTGGACAATATGAAAATTACAGACTTTCGTTAGAGGAATTAGAACCCGAGCGTCGTGTTTGGTTAGCAATTCCAGACAATGCTTGGCAAAGATTTTTCCAACGTCCATTTATTCAAAAAGCAATCAAACGTTTTGAAATTGAAATCATCGTTTTTAATCCAGAAACTAATACAATAACGTCATGGATAAAGTAACAAAATATCAGACTATCCTTTTAGACCTCCTTAATGAGTTTGGGTCTATCAAAAAAAGACTTACACCAAACGTAAAGTCACAGTTGATTATTGACAAAGAAAATAATCATTATCAATTAGTTTCAGTGGGTTGGCACAATGCTCAATTTGTGTATCTCGTTGCTTTTCATTTTGATATCATCAATGAAAAAATTTGGATTCAACAAAATAATACCGATTGCTTAATTGCCGACGAATTGGTAGAGCGTGGTGTTGCTCCACAGGATATTGTTTTAGGTTTTGTTTCTGAACGTGCCAGAGAACAAAGTGGCTTTGCGATGGCGTGAGGAAAAAATTACGTTTTTCTTCAAATCTAATTGATTCTTACATTCCTAAACAACAAATAGCCACGAATCGCTTGACTCCAAAGAATCAAAAGCTATTCGTGGCGAGAAAAATATCTGTAAAATTAACTGATTTTTTGGGGAAAAGGTTTGGGAGGGGTAGTAATATTTAGTTCGATGATTATGCACTTCTCGGATTTTAAAACCTTTACAATTGGCTTTCGGATTGCAAATCCGAAAGAGCGGGGAAAGATAAAAATATTTACGATTTTATAAGACTAATATACTCCTCTCTCGAAAAGTTAAAGTCTCCATTCTTGAAATTATCTATTAATGAATTATATAGCCCTTCGTGGAAATCTAAACCTTCAGATATAATAGATTCTACCGATTCCTCTCCGTTAAAATTATTTTTATACCAACTTATTAATTCTTCTGCGGTACTTAAAGCATCTTTAGCATTTTGCCTATTTATTTCACGTAAAGCATTGCAGGTTAGTAGTTTATCGTAAATAACTGCTTGCGTTATTTCTTTTGTACCAATGTAAGAGTCATAGTATTCATTTGCTAAATTCTCAAATCCTCTGGAATATTTGTGTAATAATATTCCTCGAGTTCTTATTGTATCATGAGCGTCAAGCCCTGATTGCAGAATTCCATTCGTTAAATAAATATATGCTGATGCTAATACTTTAAACCACGCAATACGATTTGAAGAATTAACTCTCCATTGAATTAGAGGAAAACTTATCATAGTTCCAATACTATTTCCAAATACTGTATTAGAATATTTACCATCATCTTCATTAATGAAATCAGAAGAAAATGAAGCGTAATACATTGCTTTTTCTAAATTTTCCACATTACTAAACCTTTCTACTGCAATGTGATAAAAAACTGGATTCCATAGTTCAGGTCTCAAAAGCTGATTCTCTAATTCACTTAAATTGACTATACTTTGTAGTTTTTCTAAGTTCGATAATAATTCTAAAGGTTGCATATGTTGGGCTGTTATAGTTTTTTCCTTTTTTTCTTTGTTGGTACTCCAAGTTCGTCCGCCGTCGTTTGATGTCCCCACCAGACATCGTGCGAAAGCAATATAAATGTTTGATTTTCAGTCAATTATGAATTAAAATTGCTTGTTTTCCAAAACCTAAGCCACAGCAAAACCCGTATATTGCCGTGCATGGGCAGGATGAAAGCCTAATACAATATCAGTAGAAGGAATACCCTTTTTGATTAACTCCTCGGCAACTAACGTATCGGTATTATTTACTAAAATCCAGACTTTTCCAGTAGGTTTTATATCAAAGTGAAAAACGACTTGATAGATAAAACGTTTCTCAAACCAGCCCGTTTCAACTAATTGAAAATGGTTGTTTTTAAAATCAGTAACCACTTGTAATTCAATAGTCCCTAAATCTTTGGAAATAGATTCAGCGACTAAAAAATCAGTTAATATTTTCTGATATTTCTTTATCTTTCTATCCATTGTATGATGACTTTATCACTCACCCACCTCAAACCCACTCTTCAACATCAACTCCCAAACATTCATTTCAATATCATCAATCACATTGAACGGAATATCCCAACTATTAAATTCCCATTTTTGAAGGTTGTCGGCTATCAAAACTCTACGAGAAGATGAAAATACCCAAATCACTTTCTCAACGCCCCATTGCAATAATTTTTCCGTTTTTTTATGAAAATACTCTTCTTCATTCTGAAAATAATCAGATTCATCAATCTTAATATCTACTTCAATAATGACGTTTGGAGGGGTTTGTTCATATTTTACAGAATGAAAACCTACTTTTAATTGTCCTTCACGATAGATGGCAATATCAGCCGAAAAATTAGTTTTATGAGATAAATGTAAGCCTAATTCACCTGAACCACACAAATAATTATCAGGTAAATATTTGATTAAAAATTTATTTAATGAAGAGGTGATAAACCACTGCAATGTACTTGTTCCCATACTAATTTCTTCGATTGTTTTTAATCCTAACATAAAATCTCGATAACCCTTTCGGTAGATAGGGTGTCCGTCAAATTCTTCATAAATGAGAATTTTAGGAATTTGGATAGTCTCTGTCATAGCTTTAAGCGTTTGATTTTTATCAAATTTAACAAAATTTTCACCTCCCACAACATTTCTTAAACTTCTTCCCACTCCCACACGTACAAGGGTCATTGCGATTGATGTTTGCTTTTGAAGGAACAATTGTACCATTTACATAAAACCAACCCTCATTTTCTTTCTTAAAAAAAGACTTTTCGTGATGAATTTGGAGGGTGTTTTGGGAGTCATGATAATACGCTTTAAACTCAACTTCGCCTATTGAATCGTCAGAAAGCCCTTTTTTGCAATCAATTATTTCTAATTTTTGCCAATGACTTTCCTTTGCCCATGCTTCAATATCGGCTTTTGAATAGTTGGCTCTTTGTGAAATGTGAGTGCTGTCAATCAAGTATTGGGAGGCAACAATCACGTAGGCGGAATACCGTGACCGCATGAGGGCTTGGGCGGTTGGGGCGGGTTGTGAGCTGTCGATGATAGGTTTACAACATTGCTCGAAAGTATCATTAGAGCTGCAAAAGCACTTATTTTGTATCGTTTGATTTGTCATTTCAAAGCCTTTTCAACGGACATTTTCATTTTTTCTAAGCCAATTTTTGCTACTTCCATAGGGTCTTTTTTCCAATAATCTTCATTAAAAAGTTCAAGCGAAAGCACAATGGGCGTATTTTTATCATTGAGCATTTTTAGAATTTTATTCATTGGAGCAATACCATCGCCTGGCATAACTCTAAAACTGTCATTGAGGGTCTCACGACTTGGAATGGCGGGGTAGTCATTCATGTGGAAAACTTGAATATGATTGCCACTCAAAAAACTCAACGCATTCAGTTCTGACCCGCCTTTGTGGAGGTGATAGACATCCGCCAAAATCATGGCTTTTGGGTGTCCGCTTTCGGCAGCTACAAAAAGCGTTTCTCCGAATAAATGCAGGTTCGCAGAAAATCCCCACAGTTCGAGCATCGGCAAAACGCCCATCTGTTCGCCCAAATCACACATGGCTCTGTAACGTGCAGCCGCTTGTTGTAGATTGATTCCCGCCTTTTCGATTGCGCCAAAAGGTGGGGCTGCAATGCGTTTACAGCCTATTTGAGCCAACATATACATTTCTCGCTTGGTTTGTTCGAGTGCTTTTTGGCGTTCGTTTGGGTCGTCCACAATCCACGGAGCAAAACAAATGGCATCTTCAATGACGATGCCTAAATCATTAGCTTTTTGTTTGACATCTTTCAGTTTCCCACCTGCTGCAACAAATGCTTCCAGCGTGCGAATCCAGATTTCAATGCCATTGTAACCTGCCTTTGCTGTTAATTCAATTTCTGCCATCAAGCCAATATTTTGCTTCATGATGGTACTCGTATTGAGGCAAAAGCTGAAATTTGATTTGGGTATATTACCAAGGGTTTTTTCAGAAGGAATAACCATCGCTGAACTAAGGGCAACGCCAGATTTGATAAGATTTCTACGGGAAATTTGTTCCATGTGGATTTTGGTAAATTGTGTTTAGGGTAAAAATAAGAAAGGATTTTAGAAATATTGTTGGGTTTTGTAGGAAAAATAGGACACAGATACTTCCGATTCTTTCGGACACCCAAATTTTCAATAAAAAAGAGTGACAATTTTGCTAAACTGCCACTCTCATCTATTGAAAATTTTGTATTCTAATTCTTCAAAACCTTAAACTCCACACGTCTGTTAATTGCCTGATTTTCAGGGGTATCGTTTGGAACTTTTTTGCCTTTGTTGGTGTTCTAAACTCGTCTTTCGTAGTTTGGTGTTTTCCACCAACGACACGTGCGAAAGCAATCGGGTGAATACTTTTTCTTATAACTACTTGATAATCAGACACTAAATTGTTCATCCGATTGTTGGTGGAAAACATCAATAAAGGCGAAAAATCAGTAACAACTTGCAGTTCAATAGTTCCCAAATCTTTGGAAATAGATTCAGCCACTAAAAAATCAGTTAATACTTTCTGATATTTCTTTATTTTTCTATCCATTATTCTGATATATCTATTGCTCACCCACCTCAAATCCACTCTTCAACATCAATTCCCAAACATTCATTTCAATATCATCAATCACATTAAATGGAATATCCCAACTATTAAATTCCCATTTTTGAAGGTTGTCCGCAATCAAAACTCTCCGTGAGAAAATACCCAAATCACTTTCTCAACGCCCCATTGCAATAATTTCTCCGTTTTTTTATGAAAGTACTCTTCTTCGTTTTGAAAATAATCAGATTCATCAATCTTAATATCTACTTCAATAATGACGTTTGGAGGGGTTTGTTCGTATTTTATAGAATGAAAACCTACTTTTAATTGTCCCTCACGATAGATGGCAATATCAGCCGAAAAGTTGGTTTTATGAGATAGATGTAAGCCTAATTCACTTGCTCCCGCAAAGTAACTATCTGGAAGGTTTTTATACAAAAAATTGATAATTGAATTTGTAATGAACCAGTGTAAAGTATTATTTCCAAAATTAAGCTCCTCAATTGTCTTAAACCCTAACAAGAAATCCTTATAACCCTTTCGATAGATTGGGTGTCCGTCAAATTCTTCATAAATGAGAATTTTAGGAATTTGGATTGTCTCTGTCATAGCTATAAGCGTTTGATTTTTACCAAATTTAACAAAATTTTCACCTCCCACAACATTTCTCATCTACTTCAACAAATCGATATCAATCTTAGTCATATTATACCCTGCGAAAGCACCCAGACCGCCATTGATATTGGAATAGTTCAAGGTCGGTTCAACAAATGGATTATCGTTATAGATTCCTGCACTATTACCCACGGATTTATTATAGAGATAAAAAGTTTTGTCGGTGATGGCTACAAAACAAGAAACTTTGTATAAGATTACTTTCGTATTTGGATCATTACGGGTAGTAGAGCCAATATTTATTCTTAATGGAATAAAACTCAACTCACTTCCATTCCTTTTATCGTCATTAATTATATCACTAAATGCTTCTTGTAGATTCAAAGGTGGTAAAGTGATTATCTTTCCATCACTTCCTTTTGTTTGCTCTATTTTCTGTGATAGATAAGCCACAGAATAAAAATTCTCTTCCGATGGATTATCCTTTATTTTGACGGTATATTTTTTATTCAGACTATAACTCGTACTCACAAGCTGACCATTGATATAAGTTCCTCCGTTAGCTACTGAGTCTATTCCATTATAAATAAAATCCACATCTTTTTGGTAAATCAGTGAATTTTTAGGTATCGTACAAGTGGCAGTAGCTGTGGGTAAATTAGGGGCTGAAACTACCAATGTATAAGTTTTCCCTGTAATGATTGGAAACTCTTTTGTACTTATAAAATACCCAGGTCTGGTGGCTAATGTTTGTTTCTTGGTCACAGGGTCATATACAAACCTGTTAGGATTAATTATTTCCTTGTAAGTAAGGATTGCCTTTTGTTGCCCATCGGATATTTCAACAGTTGCTCCTTTCAAAACGTCATAATAATACGTTTGATTGTAATTGTAAACATCGGTTGTTACGCCCGTAACAGGTTTTGTTTTAGAAACAATTACTTCTACAAGGGTATCTTGGGGTGATATGAAAGAGTTAATAACCAAACGCTCTTCGTAAGGGACGGTCACATTTTCTAAAACCGTTTGGCAAGACATCAATGTTAATATACTGACAATAAATGTGAGTAATAATCTATATGTTTTCATCGAATGATTGATTTAGAATTTGAACGAATAACTGAATGATGGAATAACAAACCCAAATAGGGAAAATCTTGATAAATTCTTCGTAACGGTAGTTTGTTGAGTCAAAGGTTCGTAACGCTGATTGCTGGTTATCGAATAGAAAAAAGGGTTTTTACGAGCATAGACATTATAAAAACTAATATCCCAAGTACGCTCTTGTCCTTTCTTCATTTTTTTATGAAATTGAATTCCTATATCTAAGCGGTGATAGCTTTCAGCTCTGAAATTATTACGTTCGCCATAGTCGGGCAATTCTCGAAAAAATGACTGGTTATAAGCGTAATTTGGGCGATTACCACTTCCTAAATAAGTATAATTTATAGCTGACTCTACTGGTATGCCAGGATTAAAGGTTTTACCTTGAAATGATGCCACAGGTATCGTCAAGGCATTTCCCGTTCCATACACCCACGTACCTGATAGCGTAATGCGTGGCGATAATCTATAAATCCCTACTACTGATAAATCATGGCGGCGGTCATATTTTGCCCAAAACTCTTTCCCAAAATTTAACTCGTCAAACTGGTGACGAATAAAAGAAAGTGTGTAGCCAATCCAGCCCGAAAACTTACCAACTTTGCGTTGTAATAAAATCTCAGCTCCGTAAGACTTTCCTTTTCCGAAGGTAGCTTGGTCGTCCCAACTTCTCCCATTTGCTTTTTCTGTGGCTAATTCCTCTGGACCGTCTTCTAATAAAAATGAAGCCCCTTCACGCAAGGCTACAATATTATCCATTTCCTTATAATAGCCCTCTACGGTCAAGGCAAGGTTCTTTTCGTTGAAATCTTTAGCAACCCCAAAAGCAATCTGACGAGAGCGTTGGGCGGGCAATTTATCAGTGGCAGGCACCCATAAATCCGTTGGCAGACTTGCTCCTGAATTAGACAATAAGTGAATGTATTGATTCATCGTGGCGTACGAAGCCTTGAAAGCCAAATCATTACGGGCTGAAAAAGCCAGTGCCACCCGAGGCTCAGGGTTGAGATAATTGACTTTATTGGTCTTGAATGAACTCAACCTAAACCCTGCATTGATCTTTAGTTTCTCGAAAGGCTTGTAAGTGTCTTCTACATACACGCCCGTCTCGATGGCATCAATTCTATCAACAGTTCTTTCAAATTTATTGATAGAAGGGTCAGTTACGACAATGGCACTGGGCGAAAATTGATGAGAAGTAACCGCAAAACCCGCCTTAATAGAATGTTCTGGATTAGGTAGATAATCGAAGTCAGATTTAAAGCCAACGTCCTGAATTTGAGATAGATAGTCCAATTCACTCTCTACTATTTTGCCCTGTCTTCTTTGTTGTTGAAGGGAAAATACATTGAATTTATAATTGCTATAAATTACCGAAGAGTTCACAAATAATTGCTCATTGAAAAGGTGATTCCAACGAAGGGTAGCGGTTTGATTTCCCCAGTTTAATCCAGATTCGTCTTGTGTATTGTCATAATTTTTATTAATACCAAAGAATTTATCTTGACCAAAATATCCGCTCAAATAAATCCTATCTTTTTGACTAAACTCATAATTAATTTTGGCGTTGAGATCGTAGAAATAATAACCTCCATCTCCTTCATTTTTAGGTATAAACGGACGTATCAAAGCATCTATATAAGTACGCCTTCCCGAAATCAGAAAGGATGATTTTTTGCTTTTTCCAATCGGGGCTTCCACTACTAATCTGCTGGCTACCAAGCCTATACCGCCTTCTACGTGTAACTTTTCCTTACTCCCTTCTTTCATCTGCATTTCGATTACGGACGATAATCGACCTCCAAAGCGGGCAGGAAAACCGCCTTTGGTCAGTTCCACCGATTTGAGGGCATCACCATTAAAAACTGAGAAAAACCCGAACAAATGGGATACATTATATACAGGGGCATCGTCCAGAATCAAGAGGTTTTGGTCAGGACCACCACCTCGCACATAAATCCCAGAATTGCCTTCCGAACCTTTCTGAATGCCAGGCATTAATTGCAAAACTTTCAAGACATCTTTTTCACCCAAAAGAGCAGGAATTTCTTTGATTTGTTGAATCGGAATAGAAACCTGAGACATTTGTACCGACTCCGAAACCTTTTGATTTTCGAGCGTATTGGCTCGTACAACTATCTCACCAAGTTCTTGATTTTCAAGACTTAACTCGATATTTAATTCTAATTTTCTCGGAATTTTCAGCGACTTAATTTCTGATTTATAACCCACAAAACTATATACAATCGTAATTTCTTCGGAAGTATTCATAGTCAGTGAATAAAAGCCATAATTATTGGTTTGTGTACCAATTTTTTTGCCTTGAACATAGATACTTACCCCTGGAAGCAACTCGCCAGAGCCTTTCTCTCGAACATAACCATTAATCGTAAATTTTTCTTGGGATTGTGCTTTTGAAGATACAGAAAAGCATAAAAAGGCACAGAATGCCAATAATAGTTGGTGTTTTTTCATTGATTCTGAGTTTAGTAAATTAAAATTTTAGCGTAAATATTTCAGTAGAGTGACAATTAAAAAGGGACGTACCCTGTATTTTAACGTTAAATTTAAAAACGAATTGTAAGGATTGATTTTTAAATGATGTTAAATTTCAAATCCATTCTCATCATTCAATCGTATCTTTGTAATTAAGTATGCAGTAAAATATAGTTTGCAGTAGGCAGTGAATACAATAACTTTAAGTAGTAGATAGTAATTAGTAGGCAGTATTCAGTTACGTAATTTTGTATTTAACTATCTCATTATTAAATATTTAAATCTTATTTTGTCTACTGCCTACTGAATACTAATTTTTACTGCCTACTACTCACTTTACAGTTTTTATGGAAATTTTACAAAACGATTTATTATTACGTGCTGCCCGTGGCGAGCAAGTGGAACGTACCCCCGTGTGGATGATGCGTCAGGCAGGAAGGATTTTGGCAGAATACCGTGCCGTCCGTGAGAAGGCGGGCAGTTTTATTCAGTTGGCGACTAATCCCGAATTGGCGGCGGAAGTAACCATCCAACCCGTTGATATCTTAGGAGTTGATGCCGCCATTATTTTCTCGGATATTTTGGTAGTTCCCGAAGCAATGGGCTTGCCCTACATCATGGAAGAACGAGTTGGACCTATTTTCCCAGAAGTAATTTCTACAATGGCAGATGTCGAAAAACTGCGTGTGGGCAATCCAGAGGAGGATTTGAAGTATGTTTTGGATGCTATCAAAATCGTAAAACGTGAACTTAATGGACGTGTACCTTTGATTGGTTTTGCGGGAGCTCCATTTACTTTGTTGTGTTACATGATTGAAGGTCGTGGGTCAAAAACGTTCTCGAAAGCCAAAAAATATCTATATACAGAACCAGCCCTTTCGCACGCACTTTTACAGAAAATTACCGATACAACCATTGCATATTTGAAGGCTCAAATTGCCTCAGGGGCTAATTTGGTACAGATTTTTGATTCATGGGCGGGGATTCTTTCGCCCGAACAATACCGTATTTATTCATTGCCGTATATTTCTCAAATTTGTGATGCCATCACCGAAGTTCCCGTAACCGTTTTTGCCAAAGGAGCATTTTTTGCCCGTGAAGAAATGGGTAAGCTGAACTGTGAAGTCATCGGTTTAGACTGGAATATGGACATCGCCGAATCTCGTAGATTGATTGGCAATTCAAAAACCTTACAAGGTAATCTTGACCCATGCGTACTGTACGGAACATTCGATGAAATCAAAAAACAAACTCGTTCGATGATGCAACAGTTTGGTAATCAACGATATATCGCTAACTTAGGACACGGTGTTTATCCAGATACTGACCCCGATAAAGTGAAATGTTTTATTGATACCGTGAAAGAAGGGTAGGAGAGAGGCAGCACTTAACATTATTAAAACCATCATTCCCCAATCAAAAACAATGAAAAAATCAATTATCTTACTTGCTCTTGGTTCAACAATCTTATTCTCAAAATGCACCTCAAAAAAACCAGCAGAAACAGCTTCGACAGATAGCGTTTCAACAATCCCAGCGGTGGCTTTAACGCCAACTTCTTTGCAGGATGCGAGTAGTAAAGTGGTTGATTTTAAGGATATTACGACTAAAAGTAAAGTAACTTACATTGATTTTTGGGCGAGTTGGTGTGGTCCTTGTCGGGGAGAAATGCCAGCTTCACAGGCTTTGAGAGAAGAATATGCTGCCAAAGGAGTCAATTTTGTGTATATCTCATTGGATGAAGATAAGGCAGATTGGGCTTCGGCAAATAAGAATTTTGCTTTGCCCGATGGATATAGTTTTGTGTTACCAAATCCTTCGGGGTCTGAGATTATGACAAGGTTCAATATCAGTTCAATTCCAAGATACGTTTTAATAGATGAGAAAGGAAATGTAATTGATGATAACGCCCCAAGACCAAGCGAAACCGATAGAATCAAGGAGGCTTTGGATAAAATGTTGAAGTAGTAAAACAATATGGTTAAATTTACGCTTACAGACATAAAAATTCCAACAACAAGATGAAAAACTCAGGATTCAATATTTTATTATTTGCATTTTTTATTCCTCTAACTTACAGTGCTTGTAAGAAAGAAGAGACACCCTGTGTCAAAACGACTTGGTATTTGGACGCTGACGCTGATGGATTGGGAGATAAATCAAAACCTTATGAGGCTTGCGAACGACCTGTCGGTTATGTCTCAAACTCTAATGACGACAATGACGAACCTCCCAAAAACATAAATAAGGGCTATTCAACACCCGCTACATACCCAAACATGAAATTGCTTTGGGCGGATGAATTTGATGGAACGAGTCTGAATGAAAAGTTCTGGAATTATGAAATCGGAAATGGAGATAATGGTTGGGGTAACAAGGAATTGCAGTATTATAAAAAGGAAAACACAACGGTCAAAGATGGCTATTTAACCATTCAAGCTAAATCAGAAAGTGCTGGTAATCAAGTATATACGTCTTCGAGGTTGACGACTCAGAATAAATTTAACTTCAAATACGGTAGAATTGACATTAGAGCATTATTACCCAAGGGTCAAGGGATTTGGCCCGCTTTATGGATGTTAGGCAAGAATATTCCACAAGTCAATTGGCCTAAATGCGGTGAGATAGATATTATGGAAATGATTGGAGGGAATGGCTCAGGGGCAGGAAGTGACAGAACCACTTACGGAACGGCTCATTGGGATAACAGCGGACAGCACGCTCAATACGGAGGCAATACAAAATTAACTTCGGGGACTTTCAATGATGAGTTTCACGTATTCTCAATTGTGTGGGACGAAAAGAAAATTGCTTGGTATTTGGATGACAAACAGTTTCACATCATCGACACAACTCCATCGGGTTTGAGCGAATTCCAAGAAGAATATTTTTTATTAGTCAATTTAGCGGTAGGAGGTGATTGGCCTGGGAGACCCGATGGAACAACTGTACTTCCACAGCAATTAGTGGTTGATTATATTCGGGTGTTTCAGTAAATGAAGTTATAAGTCTCTAATTTTTAAGTTATTAAGTTGTGAGAGTTTTCTCTTGGCAACTTGGTAACTTAAAAATTATAACTTCCTATACCCCGCCTGTTTCTCCAAACCTTTTTTCGTCAAAGTTTCAGTTAGCCAAAATCCAACGGCTGGAAAAAGATTGCCTAATTTTGCGGTCAATCCACGACTCAGAGGTACTAAAATTTCAACCTGTTTTTTCTGTAAAGCATTTTTCAAGACTACTTTTTCTATATCATTGACTGTCAGGATATTATTACCCGAAAATGTCAAGGCGGCGGCTTTATGATTTAATTGTTGAGTCAGCATATTTGTATCAACTAAATCTGGACAAATGACCGAAACATCAATACCTTTTGCTCTCAACTCAGGTCTAATTGCCAAAGAAAAACCCCTCACCGCATATTTTGAGGCAGAGTAAAGGGCTATCCCGTGTATAGGAGCAACACCCGCAAGCGAGGCAAAATTAATGATATGTCCAGAGCTTAGTTTGAGCATTTCGTCCGCCACAATCTTTGTTCCGTACATCACGCCCTTCACGTTGATATCTATGTGATAATCAATGTCTTTCAAGTCAAAATCCGAGACAAATCCTGGCGTAATTACACCCGCAACGTTCAAAAGAATATCTATTTTTCCGAACTTCTGAATGGCTTTCTGAACAACGCTTTGCCAGTTTTCGATATCGGTTACATTCAGTTTTTCAACCAAACAAGTTGCCGTGTTCCAGTCCTTGGTTTGGTCGTTGAGTTTCTCAATCAAAAAGTCAGTCGCTACCACGTTGTGACCTTGATTATAAAACACGTCTGAAAGGTGTTTTCCTATGCCATTGGCACTTCCAGTAATAAAAACCGTTTTTTTCATGGGAAAATTTTAAGCTAAAACAATTATCGTTTACCTTCGTTTATTCTTTGCAAGTTTCAAATTTTTATCAATATAATCTAACAAAATCAAAATGAAAAAGTCAATTTTAATTACAGCCATCGTTTCGTTTTTTGCTGTTTCGTCTTTTGCAAAAACAACAAGTGTTTCATCAAACATTTCTATCAGCAAAGCCATCGTTGCTGATTCAACAGAATTTAATGATTATTACGGAAGCTACAAAATGGCTGACAACCCAATGGTCGAGAAAATGAAAGTGTATTTCAAAAACGGAGATTTGTTGGGCGAAGCATCAGGCTATCCAGCAACAAAACTGACTCGTAAAAAGGATGATGAATTTGAGGAAAGTAACTTCGGGGCAGTGATTACGTTCACACGTACGGATGGAAAAGTTACAGGAATAAAAGTGGCAGTGCAAGGTCAAGAGTTGATTGGTACCAAGGAGTAAAAAAATAAACTCCTAACATCAAATCTATATCAGAGTACCAAAGCCGCCACGATGGTAAAAGGATTTTAAAACGATTAAGCGTGTTAGGAGTTTATAAACCTCTTTTCAGTTTAAATTTTTATTGTCTGACTTTAAGCCGCCACGAAAAATCAGACTTTAAACTGTGATTAGCTATTTATTATTTCAAAGATATGTGTATCTACACTAATTATCAAAGGATAAGAATTGATTTTTGTCAACTATTTCACGAACAATAACATTAACCTTATGAGCGTAAAAAAAACCGTTTGCATTATCGGGGCGGGGTCTTCTGGAATCACGGCGGCGAAGACGTTAAAAGAGAACGGCATTAGCTTTGATTGCTTTGAAAAAGGTTCTCAAATAGGCGGAAACTGGCGGTTTAATAATGATAACGGAATGTCGTCGGCGTATAAGTCTTTGCACATCAACACCAATCGTATGATTATGGCGTATTCGGACTATCCGATGCCCGCTGATTATCCGATGTTTCCACACCACAGTCATATCATTAATTATTTTGATGATTACGTCAATCATTTTGGCGTTCGTCAGGATATTCAATTTAATACCGAGGTCAAAGACGTAACTCGCAATGAAGATGGCACTTACACAGTCGTAACAGATAAAGGTTCTTCACTATACGACAACGTAATTATTGCCAATGGACACCACTGGAATCCCCGTTTTCCTGAACCAGCATTTCAGGGGAATTTCACAGGTGAAATCCTGCATTCGCATTATTACAGAGAAGTTGAGCAAGTGAGAGGGAAAAATGTGTTGGTCGTGGGCATCGGAAATTCTGCCGTGGACATTGCCTGTGAGTCAGCACGTACGTACTCGGGTGATGTGGTCATATCTACCCGTAGTGGGGCGAATATTGTTCCTAATTGGCTTTGGAGTATTCCATTTGATAGTTTGGCAAATTCACTGACTTCAAAATTACCGATTGCCATTCAGCGAATATTTTTGGGTTCAGCCCTTCGTTTGGCGAGAGGAAAACAAGAAGATTTTGGCGTACCAAAACCTAAACGCCCACTATTGAGCGAACACCCTACACTCTCACAAGATTTATTGAATTTATCGGGAAGAGGTTTGATAAAATTTAAGCCCAATATCCTTGAATTTAAAGGCAAAACGGTCATTTTTGAAGACGGAACGGAGCAAGATTTTGATATGATTGTCTATGCAACGGGCTATAAAGTAACATTCCCGTTCTTGAAAGACCAGTCATTTAATGTATCTGAAACCAACGATTTTAGGTTGTATAAAAAAGTAGTACACCCTGATTTTGCAGGACTATTTTTCTTGGCTTTGATTCAACCTTTGGGAGCAATTATGCCTTTGGCAGAAGTACAAAGCAAGTGGATTGCGAAGATATTGAAAGGAGAAACCACATTGCCCAACAAAGATGAAATGCTAAAATCTATCCAAGAAGATAAAGAGGCAATGGCAAAGCGATATAAAGAATCTCCACGACATACTTTGCAGGTGGACTTTCATCCTTATAAGGAGAGTATTGAGAAGGAGATGAGGCGGAGGTAAACAAAAAACGCCTTCTGAAATCATCAGAAGGCATTTTCTATTTGTATTTTAATTCAATAACATCTCCATAGAAATCTACTAAATTTCGAGTAATACCCTTTTTACCATTGAGCGATGCCTCCTCCATTATTGGATATTCATTGCAACTATCAACCTTTTTTAGAGAAAATTTTACACTGAGTGTATCAGTTCGGTTTAATATTTTATTGACCAAAAGAACTTTAATGGCAGGATTAAAGCCCCCATTCACTAAACCATAATAAGGTCTTATCAAACAAAGGGTGTCCCCTTTATCAATAATAGTACGTGCTTCTAATTTTTCACTGACGATTATTAAATTCTCTTGTTGGTCTTGTAAATTAAGCCTTGTAAGATTGAAGCCTCCGTAGCTTTTTATGACAACGTATTGAGGTGTATGTGTTACATAATCGGTTGTGCAACAACCTGTTAAGAGTAAAATGATAGATATGTTAGTGAAAAATTGTTTTTTCATGGTCTGATGTTTGTTATTGATTTTACTTGTGTGTCATATCCCATACTATAAGGAGAATAGTACCAATTGTTAGAACTTCCTCCCCAACCCATATTGAAATGTACTTGTCCTCCACTGTAACATTGCCCATCTACTAATAATGTCCAATATCTAACTCCATCGGCAACCCAAATATGCCATTCACTAAAATTTAAAACCCAGCCTTTTGTGCCTGATACAACTACGGGAAAGCCTTGTAATAAGTCGTCTCTTACATTATTAAATACATAATCTTGGTTATAGCCTCCAGAACTGTATCCTGAATTTGAAAAGGCAGAAGGAATTGCCCAAGGAAAAGTGGAGGTACTTGTTGAACAATTTGCAAAAGGACCACTTGTAATAGGAGTACTACCCGCTTTATCTCCTGCATATTTTATGAGTCGTGCTATTTCTATTTGACCTGCGTTAAAATTACATCCAAATGGGTCATTAGTTGCTGATGTCATATTCACATAATTAAATTCTAATGGTCTTTGATGACGAAACATAATTTGAGCCATAGCAACAGGTCCACACCCTGCAGGGACTTTTCCGCAATAACCGTTCTTTGGGCAGGGGTCTCCAGGGCAAAAATTATTGAATCCTCCCCATTGTGCCCATGAAGTATTAAGCACATTCTCATTTGCTTGATATGAATCTTGACAATTAGAGCCACCTCCGCCACCGCCATCGTCAGGCAATCTATTTACCGTTGCTCCATTCTTTTTAGTCTTAATTTGTTTCAAAGCATCACCTGTTTCTTCAAAATCCTTCCAAATCAACTTCAAGTATTTATCTTCGTTTTGAGCTATTTTTTTAACTTTCTGTTTTTCAATATAGCCCTCTAAACCATGCATCCATATCGCTACACCTGTAACAGTCGTATCAAATTGTCCACTTTCAGCTTCTGTCAATAATGGAAATGCTCTCTTATCAGCCGAAATCACTTTATACCCTTTATTATTATCGTAAGTGATAATATGGTAAATATCCTCTCCATTTTTATTCTTCTTTGATTTTGCAGATAAAATTGTTTTTTCTGCACCAATTCTTGCATTCGCAATACCATTGTTGTTTTGACAGATAGCCTTTGCTTCGTCGAGCGTAACAGCATAATTATCACTATTGTTTGGTATTAACTCTCTTACAATTTCTTTCTGACAAGAAAGTAAAATTGTTGATGTGATAATTAAAGAGGATAAAACTCTAAATACATTTTTCATTACCTTTACATTGGGTTTAATTGTTGGAAAATAATTGACCTTTAAGCCCCATCAGGTCGCCAAACTTAGACTGGGGCTTAACTTTTGTAAAGGTTTAGGGTTTTTATCGTATTTCAAAGAAAAATCTACAAAACTGTATTCCGTACAGAATAATTTGGTTTTTGTAAAAATATTGAGCCTTATACTTGCATATCTGAAAAATTAGGTGTATTTTTATGCGTAAATCCCTCAAATCCCTCAAATCCCTCAAATCCCTCAAATCCCTCAAATCCCTCTTGAGATTGTGATAGGCAAGGGATACCACTGATTTCTAAACTTATGATATTGTTAATCTTAAAACATTCAACACTATGGAATTCAGAGGTTCTATTGTCAAAACAACTCGTGAAGAACAAGGACACAAACAGTATTTCTTCGCTCGCCTAACAGGCATCTCCCAAGCACATTTATCGAAGATTGAAAACGGAAAGGCACTACCCACCCTTCCTGAATTAATCACTATTTCGGTAGTTCTGCAAAGGCAATTGGGGCATTTTGTTTGTTAAAATTCGCTTCAACGCACAAAGGGCTTGAACTGTACAGTTCAAGCCCTTTGTGCGTTGAAGCGAATCTACTAACTTTGAAGTCTTAAAATAGAACTCTTGAAATCAACCATCCTCACATACGTAAAAACCTACTTAGACCAACGAATGCAAACTTCTTTGGATGCTATGAATGCCGCCCAAGAATCTGCCAATGGAGAATCAAAATCATCGGCAGGAGATAAATATGAAACCTCACGGGCAATGGGGCAACTTGACCGTGATATGCACGCTCGTATGTATCAGCAAACGTTAGAAGAACGGAAATTAGTAGAAAGAATTGATGAGTCTCTTATATACAAAAAAGGGGCTTTGGGGGCATTTTTACAAACAACAATGGGTGATTTTTTCCTTTCTGTCAGTATTGGTAATGTAAAGATTGATGAAAAACCGATTATGATTATTTCTCCTCAATCTCCTATTGGAGCATTGTTGATGGGAAAAATGGTAGGAGATACGTTTAGTTTTAGAGGGAAAGATGCGGAGATTTTAACAATAGAATAAATTTGTACCATGAAATATTACATGAATCTCCTCCTGTGGGGAACAGAAGTAGATGAAAGCCTTTTCCCAACCTTAGAACTCATCAAATCCATCGGTTTTGATGGCGTTGAAGTACCCATTTTCAATCCAGACCCAGCACATTGGTACGCATGGCGAAAGAAGTTGGATGATTTGGATTTGGAAAGAGTTTGTGATACCTTTTGCGGGGCAGAAACCAATCTTATTAGTCCAGACCAAGCCGTACGTCAGGCGGGATTGGGCTATCTAAAATCTTGCGTGGACTGTGCCTTAGTTTTGGGTTCGGATAAATTGATGGGACCTATTCACTCGGCTTTGGGGGTTTTTACTGGGAAATCCGCCACCGAAGAAGAGTGGGCTTGGGGCGTGGAAGGCATCCAACAATTATCGCAATATGCCGATGAAATAGGCGTGATGATTTGCTTGGAATATTTGAATCGTTTTGAATTATTATTGACCTCTTGTTCAGACGAATTAATCCGTTTCGTGGATGAAGTTAATCGCCCGAATTGTAAGATTATGTTCGATACTTTCCACGCTAATATTGAAGAAAAAAACATCGGTGATGCCGTCCGAAAAATGGGTAATAAAATAGCCTTCGTACAATTATCTGAAAATGACCGAAGCACCCCAGGCAAAGGAAATGTGGACTGGGAAGGAACGTTTCAGGCTTTGAAAGATATTGATTATCAAGATGTTGTCTCAATAGAAGCATTTGGTATGAAACTACCTGCCGCTAATATTTGGCGACAAATGTTTGAGAGTGAGGAGGTTTTGATGAAGGAGGGATTGGCATTTTTGAAGAGTAAAGCGGAATAATAAAATCGGTAGGGGCGTATCGCATACCAATGCTGTCAATTTAAGAAATTTGTTCGACTAACGCTGGTAGGGTTCAAAACCCTACCAGCGTTCAAACGGGTTTTTTAAATATATTTTGACAAAAGTAAATCCTTAAGTTGACAGCATTGGTATCGCATACGCCCACTGCCCAACAAGGGCGTATGCGATACGCCCCTACATATATAAAACCAACATGAAAAAACTAAACATCGCCATCGTTGGCTTAGGGTTTGGGGCTGAATTTATCCCCATTTATCAACGTCATCCGCATACCAATATGTATGCCATTTGTCAGCGTAATGTAGAAAAATTGAATGCCATTGGCGATAAACTCAACATCGAAAAACGGTATTCTGATTATAACGAATTGTTGAAAGACCCTAATATTGATGCCGTTCATATCAACTCACCGATTCCGAATCATGCCGAGCAAAGTCTGAAAGCTCTTTACGCAGGCAAGCACGTAGCCTGTACCGTCCCGATGGCGACAACGGTTGAAGATTGTCAGAAAATTGTGGATGCTTGCAGAGCAACTGGCAAGAAATATATGATGATGGAAACGGTGGTTTACGCCCGTGAATTTCTGTTTGTGAAAGAACTTTATGAAAAAGGAGAACTTGGTAAAGTACAATTTCTGAAAGCCTCACATCAGCAAGATATGGAAGGCTGGCCCGACTATTGGCCTGGGCTTCCACCGATGCACTACGCTACGCATTGCGTGGGTCCAGTGGCAGGATTGTTGAAATTGCAGGCAGAATATGTGTCGTGTTTTGGGTCGGGTAGAATCAGTGAAGACCTTGTAAAAATTCATAATTCACCTTTTGCCGTGGAATCAGCCCATATCAAATTTAAAGATTCAGATTTGAGTGCATACGTCTATCGTTCACTGTTTGATGTGGCTCGCCAATATCGTGAAAGTTTTGAAGTGTATGGTTCAAAAAAATCCTTTGAGTGGTCGTTGATTGAAGACGAAGAACACGTAATCCATACCGCTAAAAAATCCGAACCAGAAATCCCAGAGAAGGTAAAAGTGCCAGATTACGCCCATTATTTACCCAAAGAAATTCAATCTTTTACGGGTAAAGGCGTTTATGATTCTGACGATAATACGCATTTAAGTTTTGCCCAAGGAGGCGGACACGGAGGCTCTCACCCGCACCTTGCCCACGAGTTTGTGATGGCATTAATTGAAGACCGTGACCCATTCCCAAATGCAGTTCAGTCTGCCAATTGGACAAGCGTTGGAATTTTGGCACATGAGTCAGCTATGAAGGGTGGTGAGATTATTTATTTGCCTGAATTTTAAAAGGTTGTGGTTTTATTCAGTGAAATCTTATGATTTTGACAGGTTTGGTTGAAGGTTAAACAAAGCGTTTCTACGACCAGACCTATCAAAGTCTCTGAATTTCCATTTTACTCAACTAATTCTTTCAAAGCCTCATCAACCGACTCAAACCTAAACCGAAAGCCAGAATTCAACAATCGTTCGGGATAAACGTTTCTACTTTTTAGCAATAATTCTGTTTCTGTTTGTAGAAAAAGTGTCCCGATTTCTAACAAAAAAGTGGGTGATGGAAGTCCAAAAGGCACTTTCAATTTATCTCTCAATATTTTCATAAAACTCTGATTATCAATAGGATTGGGGGCAGAAATATTAATTGCACCGTTAATGTTTTCATCACGAATAATGAACTCGACAGCTCTACAAAAGTCCTCTACGTGAATCCAACTCATCTTTTGGCGACCATTGCCTTGTTGTCCGCCCAAGCCCAAGCGAGTGATGGTTTTGAGCTTATGAAAAGCCTCTCCTTCTCTTCCCAAAACGATGGCGGTTCGTAAGGCAACTTTACGTGTATGTGACGTAGGCGATGCGAAAAAAGCCTTCTCCCAAGATTTACAAATATTCATCGAAAAATCATCGCCGATTATGCCGTTTGCTTCGGTCATTAATTGGGTTTCGGCATGAATGTAAATCGTGGCACTACTCGAATTGAGCCATGTTTTAGGAGGGTTTTTACAGTTGTCAATTACCCTTTGCAAAACATTGGTACTATCAATTCTCGACCTCAAAATCTCTGCCCGATTTATGTCATTATATCGACAATCGACTGATTTACCCGTCATGTTGATAAGCACATCCGCCTTTTCGAGTGAATCAGTCCAATCTCCGAGAGTTTTAGCATCCCACAGTATTTCGTTTGGACGTTTTGGATTACGAGTCAAAATCCAGACTTCGTGATTTTGGAAGTGGTTTTCTAAGGCTTTTCCTAAGAAACCTGAGCCTCCTGCGATGATGATTTTCATGGGGTTTGCGTGTTTACTTCAAATGGACTTAATTTAACCATTTTTTTATTCAAATAGAATAAAAAACCAAAGTAAATGAAACTAATAAATGGTAAAAATGTATCAATACGTATATGACGATGACTCTTATAAGTTAAAATTTGATAGACTACAATTCCTAAAAATATAGCTATCCAAATTCCACTATTGACACAGCCTAATTCCCATATCCATTTCTTTTCAGGCGATTTTCTATTGATAAAGGCTGATTGGTAAGTTACTATTCCTAATGATGGGAGTATTGATAGTAAAATAATTATTGAGACACCTTTCAATGTGGCTTGATAGATTTCTCCAAAACCAAAAAACAATATCATTACCAGTGCAATTACTGCAATAACCAAAGGAATAAAATTCATTGCTAAAATCGTTGTAATAACCTTTTTTCGTTTATCAGTGTCCATATGTTTTAGTATTTATTAAGTTCAAATTTAGTACACTATTTAACACGTTTTCTGAATAATTCTTATCATAAATCTTTGATTGGGGAACTTCCCGAAAGTAGAAATAACTTTCGGGAAGTAAAATTGGCGTTTTATACTTCTCGTATGTTTGTTACAAATTTTATTTTGAAAATAAAGGGTAAAAACTGAACTTAGAATAATGAAAAGGAGAGATATTAGACTTCTAAGCAACTCTTGGTAGTATGCTGTTTTCGAG
>JAAFJP010000041.1 GCA_013298125.1 Cytophagales bacterium
TTGATAGGTAGCAGATGTAAAGGTAGTAATACCAAAGTCAAGCTATACTAATTACCCAACAGCTTATTAAATATACTGTATGAACAATCACGTAATACTCTTACTCTTCAAAATCTTTCACAATATCTAAATGAATTAAACCATAAGAAATTGAGATTAGTACAACAGTACAAAAACTCACCAATCTTATGGGGTTGATAGGAGTAGTGTTCACCTCTTCCCATCTCGAACAGAGAAGTTAAGCCTACTGCCGTTGATGATACTGCAATCACATGCGGGAAAGTAAATAAACCCCAAATACATCAATTCAAAACCCTTGTTACTTCATTGTAGCAAGGGTTTTTGCGTTTAAAGAAAAAGTATGGCTGACCATAAGAATTTTCAAACAAATTTAGATCTATAATAAAATACTTCCCCTCAACCCTACCCCATACTCCTCCACTAACAACCTCACCTCACGCCCACAAGGCATTGCCCAATTATCAACCTCATGCCCCACAGGGAAATCGTAACAAACAGGATAATCATAATCCGCAACCGCTTCTTCAATAATCTCATTTACGGTTTTGCCAAACGGTACATCATTGTCCTGACAATCCGAAAAGCTACCTACAATCAAACCCGCAAGGTTTTTTAGTTTTCCGCTCCGTTTCAGTTGTATCATCATGCGGTCAATGTTATAGAGATATTCATTTACATCTTCCAAAAATAAAATCTTTCCGTCGTAATCAATGTCTGATTCTGAGCCTATGATATGAGACAATAATGCTAAATTTCCGCCTATCAATTGCCCCTCTCCTACTCCTAAGCGATTCATTGGATGAGGTGCTATTTTGTAATTAAGCTCTTCACCAAAAAGTATTTTTCTCAACGTTTCCAATGACTTTTCTCCACCTTCTTGCAAAAACAATTTAGGCATAGTAGCGTGCAGACTTTCGATATTGAGCGTATGAATATGACAATGCACTGCCGTAATATCTGAGAAGCCAACGACCCATTTTGGATGTTTCTGAAACTTTGTAAAATCAATCGAATCCAATAACCGAGAACTCCCATAACCTCCTCTGGCTGAGAAGATTGCCTTGATTTCTGGATTATCTAACATCCGCTGAAAATCTCCTGCACGTACGGTATCTGTACCCGCAAATTGGTGGTACTCGCTCGTGAGGGATTCGCCCAAGATTACCTTTAAACCCCACACATTTTCCATCAATTCGATGGCTGGACGGAGGACTTCAAAATCGACTTTGCAGGCTAAGGCTAATAAGCCCACGGTATCACCTTTTTGGATTGGATTTGGTTGCAATGCTTAATAAATGATTAATTTTTTCATAAAATTACTCCCTTAATGCGTTTTATTCAAATTTCTTTGCGAAAAGGGGATTTTCGTAGTTTTGAGCCATACGAAATTTTAATCCATTATCCTTTATTTTCTTGCGTGGTTCAATGACTAATTTCCCCTAACACCAAAACTACTGTCTGGACAGTAGAAAATAAAGAAAAAATACTGTCCAGTCAGTATTTTTTCTTTCGATTTAACCTTCCATATTTGTAACATAAAAAAGAGAAAATTGTACTTTATCCATTTTTTCTTTAAATTACTTCGTATAAACTTATAATTCAAAGATGCCCACCACCAAAATCTTAATTGCCGATGACCACCATTTAGTAGCCGAGAGTCTAAGTATGTTGCTCGGGACGGTTGATAAATTTGAGATAATGGGCGTAGTCAATAACGGTTGGCAAGCACTTTCGTTTATCGAGACCCACAAGGTTGATATTGTGTTGGCGGATATCCATATGCCCTTGTTGAATGGTCTGGAAATGGCTATCAAATTAAGAGAAAAACCGACTTCTACCTACATCATCATGCTCACCATGAGCGAAGACCCGCATCATATACGGGAGGCGTTACAGGCGGGCGTGCATGGCTACGTGATGAAAAGTGCCGAAAAACCCGAACTCATCAAAGCCATCAAGACGGTGATGAAGGGGGAGAAATATTTTAGCGAAAAGATTATCAATAAATTAGCCGAAGTTGCCGACGACCAAAGCCCCAACGGCAAGTCTCGTATTGAGGACATTATGCCCCTCACGAAGCGAGAAATAGAGATTTTACGATTGGTAGTAGAAGACCTCAGCAATATAGAAATTGGCGAACGCCTTGATATTAGTAGCACAACCGTAGAAACCCACCGACGGAATTTGATGAAAAAAGTGGGAGTAAATACGGCAATTGGGTTGATGCGGTGGGGGTTGAGGCATGGGTTGGTGGAGGGGGTGTAGGGGTTTTTGGGAATGTAAATTATTTTTTAACTTAAACATAGAAAAATCATGGTAGAATTAAAGGCTTTAATCAGTAGAGCAACCTCGCATTTTAATGACGAGATTAAGAAAAATAATCCCCTCGTAACTGAAAACTTGATAACACTTCAAGTTTTACTAACGAATGATAAAAAAATTAATAATAATAATGACACTCATGCAGATAGATATATTTTGTGGCATATTCCACTGAGTGCTATCCAAAGTAACAGCGACTCGGCAGATACTTGTGAGGTAATAGAGAAAGGCATTGGGGGCAAAAAAGTCACTCCTAAAATAAAAATCATCAAGGTAGCGGATGATTGTAAAGGCTATCTGGCTATATCTGACCCTAACACACAAGCGTATGTTAGCTCAGAAAGTTATAGATTAAACCAACTCACATCTGCGGAGTTTAGTGCTTACATCAGCAGAAAAAAGACCAATGACCCAAGTTTCTCTGCTAAAAGTGTCAATTGCTCTACTTCACGCTATCCATGTAATGGTTAAAAAATAAAACGATGTTATTGTTATCAAAATACACAGTACTTGAATATCTGCTTTGGCTTAAAACCAACAACTTCTCTGGCTGTGATATGAGTCTCGAGCAGTTGGAGTCCATCAAAGTCAGGGAAGTTGAATCGGGTACTCAAAATTTAGTTTTTGAGTTTAGTCAAAACTTAGAAAAGTATATCATCAAGCAATTTAGACCTGATTTGAACGAAAGGAAACCTTACTTCGTCTCAGAACGGGAGGCACTCAACTTAGAGATTCCGTTCGCTCCAATTCTCGTCTTTTGTGATGAACTTAATCAGGTTATCATTACCCAGAAAATCCCATCGCAAGACCCCATTTCAATAGTTATTGTAGAAGAAAATTCTGATGATTCTATCAAGAAGGTTATTGATAATACCGCTAAAAAACTCATAGAAATACACCAAAAGTTGGATTTAAAGGCATATTCCAACAACCAAAAATTTCCTCTGGAAAAATGGGAAACTAAAATCAAGTCTAACTATGATGTTTCTTCTTTATTATCAGATTTCCAACGAATTTGGAAACAACAACCTTGGGGTTTAGTCCATCATGATTTGAACGGAGCTAATGTCTTGGTAGATAATAACTCTTCCGACATATCCATTATAGACTGGGAAATGTCAGAAATAGGGCATCCGTATTTCGATCTATGTGCTATCATCCGAATAATATGCTTGTGCTATCATTCGGATTATCCTTTTGATTTCCCTGTTCCTCCTATAACTGGCACAGCATGGACAAAGACCAAAGAGTTTATCAACTATTTTTTGGAGTGTTATGAATTTGCTGGAAATAAAGATGATTTGAAAATTATTTTCAAAGTCTTGTATTGTGATTTATACCGTATTCCTCATTTCTTCAACGTAGTGAATTACCTTTTCAACTAACATTCAACGATGATAAAGACAGACTTAGAAGCCCTTTTACAGGACTATAAAAACCTTGACGGTACGATAGCTACTGAAAATACGATGAATAATCCTGATGCAAAAGACTACATCATGTATGAGCGGTATAAAAATATCCTCCCAAGCCCAAATACCCTCATCAACCAAGAGGACACTACGACACTAACACATACAACCTCCTATTTTCAGTCCTTCAACATCCGACGTTTTTGGTTCAAGGACTCTAAGCCTAAAATTAACCTGAAAGAAAACGAGATATTGGCTTTTCAAGAAGGGCGAAATATTATACTCAAACCTGGTAGATATGTTGGGGGGGGCGAAGTGGAAAATAGTGAAATAGGAGACCGATATTCAGAGTTTGTGTATGTGTATGACCCTCAAAAAATTAGGAAATCGACTAATAATTTCTATCTACAAACCTACGGACAATTTTTGCTCAACAATACCAATCAGCATATTATTCGATTTTATTTTAGTTTAATACCCGACAAAGATAAAGTCAATGATTTTACGGATAAAATCCGAGAATATTTTAACGAACGTAGAATCCCTTTTCAGTTCAAAACTCCATTTGCTTTGAATAACTTTGGGCGGGGGGACACTTTGGTGTTATACCTGAGTCAAAGTCATTATTTCTATGTTGTTGCATTTATCAACGAATTAGTTTTGGAAGGACTAAAAAAAGACATTTTCAAGGATAACCTTCCGCTGTTTGTCAAACAACTGAAATTTAGTCAAGGAACAAAATCCTGTAAAATTGGTTTTGCCGAAGACCCTTTTTTTGCGGGATTAGATAGTTTTGGCGAACACCGATGTGGTTTGGTATATAATATTATCAATGAAATAGGCAAGAACAAAGACTCCGTAACTATTGATGAGATTATCACGGAAATCACGAAACAGTACAAGGAGGATAAATTTTATTGTAATCCTCACACCGAGTTTGACTATAAATTTGATAATTATTTCGGAAAGAGTGACCTTCCTATTTATTATTGTGCTGACTCTAAACTCAGTTGGTGGACAAAACCTGTATATCTTACCTTCAATCTGGTAGCACTCAATTACGGTCTTGATTTTATGGAACGAGCCATTTGGACGAATGACAAATCCTTCACGTGGTTTACCTGGGATACTGCTGATGGTAGTTACCGAGTGGTGACCAATAATGAGCGTTTGGAAATTTACACATTTTTGTATCAACTTTTGCAAATAAATTATAACAGACGTAGATTTCCGAAGAATGTTATCCGCATCATTGAGGAAAACGGAGGAGATAATAAAAGTATTTGGAAGGGAATCGTAAAAGAAAGTAAAGAGACTTGGAGTGACATCATAGAAGAAGCCGAACAAGATGCTTCATGGTTGGAACGCATAAGTTCGTGGATGCCTACCACACGACTCAATCAAGAAGAAACAAATGTCGAGGAACGCATAGGCAAATGGGTGGAAACCCTCCAAAAGTGGAATCCTAAAAATATTACTGATGAGGAGATTCACAAATTTGATATTTTTGCGGATAAAAAAGAAACAGTAAGATTCGCATTTCGGATGTACAACAAATTTGTAAAGCCAAATTATCCCATCAAAAATAAGCAAGGAAATTACGAATATGTCCCAACCGATAAGGGCAAACTAAAAATAGCTATTGTGATGCTATATGTTTACTGTCCGATTCTGTTTGAAAGGACTTCGCAAGGGGAATCATCACCGAGATCTCCGTCTCAGCAGTGGTGGAAGAAACTTCCATTTCTCCATTAAATCGTGACACTCTTGCTTTGATATTTTTTAATCCGAAGCCCTCGGTAAGGTTTTGGGCATTTCCTCCGTTATCTCGTACACTTAATACGATATTTTTTGAGTTTGAGAAGAGGCAAATTTCTCCCTCTGTTGCTGCGGAATGTTTGATGATATTATTGACTAACTCTAAGCCAATACTATACAATTCGAGGGCTATTTTTTGTTCAAGTGGTTGTTTGGGTTCTTTGTAGAGTAAGGAAAGAGTGATTTTACCACTCTGATTGATATCCTTCACTAATTTTTCTAATGCTCCTTTCAATCCCTTTTGTTCAAATTCAGTCGGAAGAAGATTGTGCGAAATCAATCGTACTTCCGAGTACGCATCATTCATCATATTCATCACGCTCTCATAGACATATTTTTCTTTTTCGGTAAAGTTCACCATATCCAAGGTCTGCAAACGGTATTTGATACCCGAAATGGTACTTCCCAAATTGTCATGAAGCTCTGCTGAGACTCTTTTTCGTTCAATAGTTTGACCTTCTACTAAGGCTGCCATAATTTCATCATTCTTTTTGAGTAAATTGGCATTTGCTCTTTTGAGTTCAGAAGTTCTTAATTCTACTTTTTCTTCTAATTCATTATTGAAAGATTCTAACTGTTGATTAGCTTTTGTAATTTCCTTTTTCTGATTTTCGATAGTGACATTTTTGGCGGTAAGTTTTTTATTTATTCTAAAAAGAATTAGCCCAAAAATCACTAAAATAGAGGCTACTCCAAAAGCAATAAAACCATTCCTTTTCAAAATCTGAATTTCTTTCTGTTGATTTTTATTATCAAATTCAAATTGTAAACTTTGGATTCGCTTATCAACATCTTGCTTTGAGTTTCTTTGTTTGATTTCATTATAGGTAATATAGCTATTGAGTGCTTTCTCTGGTTGATTTAATTGTGTATAAACTTTGTAACTTACTTCCGAAAAAAATAGTAAAACATCATCAATCCCTTTCTCTTTCTTCATTAAATTCTCCGCCTCATTTAAATAATCAAGTGCCTTTTGAGGATTTTTTTTATATTCAAACACCTCTGCAAGCGAAATGAATATAATTATGTCATCATATCCATAATTGTCTTTATGGTTTTCTAATACTTGATTATAGCATTTAATAGCTTCCTCATACTGTTTTATTTGAACTAACGATAAACCAAGATTTGCAAGAAAAAAATTGTCAAGTTTTGGATATTTATAGCTTTTATTTAACTCCAATCCCTTCCGAAAATATATGATGGACTTACTAAAATCTTTTTTATCGTGATATGCTAATCCTAAATTATTTAAACCTTTAATGTACAATTTATAATCTTTAAGATTTTCATAAATGGCTATTGATTTTAAGTTGAAGTCAATAGCTTTTTCATAGTTGCCAAGTAAAGAATAACAGTCTCCCAATGTTCGATAATTTTTAGCTATCAAATATTTATCATCAATGTCAATACTGATAGATAGACTTTTGTAAAAATAATCTATCGAAACCATGTATTCATTTTTAAGCATATAGTGAAGACCTAAGCCATTCTGGGCAATAGCTATTCCTTTAGACCAATTTCTATTATTGGCAATATTAAAAGCTTTATTAATAATAAAAAAGGCTGAATCTCCTAATGCTGCAGCTCCTTCATCCCCCATCTCACACAAAACCCTAACCCGCAAAGTATCCCCTGCAAAAGTCTTTCCTTCCGCTGGTAAATGAGCCAATACGTTTTTGAGGCTATCCAATTTGGATGGCTTTTGGGCGTGGGTCGTAATAGCAAAAAACAAGAATAACAGTAACGTGTTAGTGGGCTTCATTTTATCGTGATTTGAAACGAATATACAAAAAAAATGCTCAAAAAATACAAAACTACTGTCTGGACAGTACGAAAATACTGTCAAGTCAGTATTTCAAGAACTATGCTAACACTCTAATTTTGAGACATCTAACATTAACGCAAAATAGTACATGAAACAAATCATCAAATACACCATCGGCTGGGATATGGAAGGAAAAGAAGGGTATCTGACCGCCATCGACGAAACTCAACAGTCCCATGTTTTTGGCAAATTACCTCAGTCAGAATTCCAAATCTTGATTGATATGCTCAACCAAAACAAGGTCTTTATCGACAACAATAAATGGATTATCAGTGGATGGGAGTCGGGGAATTAGTTATTGGTTTATTGGGGAATTGGTTTATTGGTTTACAGGGGAACTGGTTTATTAGTTTATTGGGGAACTGGAAAATGGTTTTATAGTTCCCGATAAAAATCTTAAACCAATAAACCAATAACCAATAGACCAATAACTAATAAGCCAATAACCAATAAACCGATAAACCAATAACCAATAAACCAATACCCAAATGCAACAACACATCGCTAATTACTTCGGGACACCATTAACTATCGGTATGCGAACCAAGCTGTACTCCAACGAAATTCTCTTTTTTGAAGGAGATGTCAATTATACTTGGATTCATTTCGCCACGGGCAAGCAACAGGTTATTGCCCGTACACTTTTGTATATCGAACAAAAAACCGATGCTGATACCTTCATCCGTATCAATCGGAAGTATTTAGTCAATCGCAAGTTTATTGTGGAAGTCGGAAATGATTTTGTGGTACTGACTGATAAGACCGTTTTGCCGATTTCGAGACGGCGGAAGCGAGGGATATTAGTGAGTGTGCGATAGCCAGTTTTAAAATTAAATCCCCAATTCCATTAAAAAACCATTCTACTACCATAAATTTGGGCTTAATTAATCAACCCAATTATGTCATTAACTTACATTTTCATCGGAATCACGGTAGTCCTCAGTCTATACGCTTGGAACAATCAAAGCATTACAGGCAAATGGATTATGAACCCTTATTCCGTTCATAAATACCAAGAATATTACCGTTTCCTCACATCAGGATTTCTTCATGCCGACTATGGGCATTTGTTCTTCAATATGTACAGTTTGTACCTTTTCGGAAATATCGTCGAACCACGATTTATGTACTACTTTGGCGAAACTCGTGGGGGTATTCTGTACGCTGCCTTGTACTTGGTTGGTGTTGTAGTTGCCAATATTCCAGATTTTCTCAAACATCAAAATAATACCTATTACAACGCTCTGGGGGCATCAGGAGGGGTTTCTTCGGTTATTTTTTCGGCTATTTTATTTGAGCCTGTGGGACTATCCATCTTTTTTATGCCTGCCTTTGTCTATGCCATTGTGTATTCGTATTACTCGTATTATATGTCCAAGAAAAACATCGACAACATCGGACACTCTGCTCACTTATTCGGTGCGGCTTTTGGGGTAGCATTTACCTTGATTTTGAAGCCCGATTTGTTTTTAAGTTGTATTGCACAAATAAAAGATATGAATTGGATTCATCAGTTTGGGTTTTGACCTCACCCCCCGCCCCTCTCCTGCTGATAGGGGAGTAATTCTTAGACAAAACTCCCCTCTCAGCAGGAGAGGGGTAGGGGGTGAGGTTTTTTTTCATTAGAATTTTGACTTTACCCCCTTTTGTCTAAAAATTCAAACTGTACTAATGAAAAAACTCGCTCTCTTCTTTTCTCTCTTATTTTTGGGTGTTTCAGCTTTTGCTCAACATTCTCAATTAGCCGCTAAAATGGCTGAAACCATCATCAAAGCCTACCCCGATTCGATGGTAGTGATGAAATATGCCAGTCATTTAGAGCAAGACAAACAAATTCCATCAGGCATGACGGCTGAACAAGCCGCTAAAAATCGCCCCGCCAACTGGAACTACGAAATCGGAGTCGTGATGATGGGCTTCGAGCGACTCTGGCGTACTACGGGTGACATCCGTTATCAACAATATATCAAACACATTGTCGATAAATTCATCAATGAAGAGGGCAATATCAAAACGTATAAGTTTGACGAATATAATTCAGACAATATTCCCACAGGGCGACAATTGCTGACTTTGTATCAACTAAAAAACGAACAGAAGTACAAAAAAGCCGCCGACATCCTCCGCAATCAATTGGCTTGGCAACCTCGCAACCGAGTAGGGGGCTTTTGGCATAAACTCAAATATCCTACTCAAATGTGGCTCGATGGCTTGTATATGATTGAGCCATTTTATGCAGAATATGCCCAAATGACGGGTAATACGCAAGATTTTGAAGATATTGCCAATCAGTTTGCGATGGTAGAACGCTACACCAGAGACGATAAAACAGGTTTGCTTTATCACGGTTGGGACGAAAGTAAACTACAAAAATGGGCAAATCCGCAAACAGGAAAATCGCCCGAATTTTGGAGTAGAGCGATGGGTTGGTACGTTATGGCAATCGTCGAAACCTTAGATTATTTTCCAAAAGACCATCCCCGCCGTACCGAGTTAATTGCCGCCCTCAATCGTTTTTCGACTGCCATTATCAAATACCAAGACCCTACCTCGGGCGTGTGGTGGCAAGTAACCGACAAAGGCGGGCAAGCGGGCAACTACTTAGAATCTTCGGGTTCGGCAATGTTTGTGTTTGGTTTGGCAAAGGGTATCAGAATGGGCTATTTATCAGAATCATATTTGCCCGCCGTCAAAAAGGGTTTTGATGGTTTACTCAAAACCTTTGTAACTACCGATGCAGACGGCACGGTGCATTATACCAAAGCCGTGGGCGGGGCAGGTTTGGGCGGTACACCCTACCGTGATGGCACGTATGAGTATTACGTAAAAGAACCCACCCGTACCGACGACCTCAAAGCCATTGGACCTTTCATGCAAGCCTGTGTAGAGATGGATATGTTGGCTCAAATGTCCGTGGGAAAGGGTAAAACGGTCATGTTAGATAATTTTTTCAATAACGAATACCGAAAAAATGGGGGTAAATATCACTATCTCTGGGAAGACCGTTTCGACTCAGGATATTCATTTTTAGGAACAATTTTCAATGATTTTGGAGCAAAAACCAGTACACTTACCACCGAACCCACCAAAGAAAATCTAAAAAATGCAAATGTCTATATCATCGTGGACCCCGATACCAAAAAGGAAACGGAAAGCCCTAATATGATAGAAACCAAGCATATACAAGTTTTGAAAGACTGGGTGTCGAACGGAGGGACGTTGGTACTACTTGCTAATGATACCGCCAATTGTGAAACAAAACGTTTCAATGAACTCACCAAAGCCTTTTGCGTGAGTTTGACGGGCAAAAGTAGAAACATGGTGCAAAACGACCAGTATGTTCAAGGGCAATTAATCCTTTCGGGCAATGACCCAATTTTTAAAGATGCCAAGAAGATTTATGTCAAAGAATTGGTAACGCTATCCGTAAAAAATCCAGCCAAAGCGGTATTAGAAGAAGGCGGGGACGTAATTATGGCTACCGCCAACGTAGGTAAAGGAAAAGTCTTCGTACTCGGTGACCCTTGGATTTATAACGAATACCTCAACGGCAGAAAACTACCCGCTGATTTCGAGAACTTCAAAGCCGCAAAGGCTTGGGCGGAGTGGTTGTTGAAGTAGTTTTATCGACAAAAATATATAAATGGCTGTCATTGCGAGCGTAGCGAAGCAATCTGTTAGCTTACGAGAAGGAAATTTCAAACTCCTTTTCACCATTCTAACAGATTGCTTCGTTTCGCTCGCAATCACAACCATTCACATATTTTACAAACACTCCACCACCGCCAGAATTTTCTCAAAATCAGAGTAAACTACCTCATATTCAGGTACTTCTGAAAGCCCACCCATCGCAATACCTTCTTTCCGATAAACCATTTCAGAATCACGGCTTGCCTTGCCTGTGAGGTGCAAGGCATTTACGCCCGTATGTATGAGCATTTGGGCATTAGCTGCGTTTACGCCACTTCCTGCCATGATTTCGATTCTACCATTGGCTTGTTTTGCTAATTTTTTGATATTTTCGATGCCTTCCATTGCCGTATTTTTTTGTCCAGAAGTAAGGATTCTATCACAACCAGATTCGATAATATCTTCGAGGGCTTCTAAGTAATCAGGAGTCATGTCGATAGCACGGTGGAAAGTTACTTGCATCGGTTCTGCCAAAGCTACCAATACCTTAGTTTGGGCAATATTCACTTGTCCATCTTTCTGTAAAATTCCCAAAACAATTCCCTCACATCCAAGTTTTTTTGCTATGCGTATATCCGCTTGCATGACAGCTATTTCATTATCTGAATAACAAAAATCTCCCCCACGTGGGCGAATCATGGCATGAATTTCGATATTAACTCTTTGCTTGGCTAACTGAATCAAACCTGCCGAGGGCGTTGTGCCTCCTTCGTACATCGAACCGCAAAGTTCGATGCGTTTTGCACCGCCTTTTTCAGCGGCAAGGCACGATTCGAGGGAGAAAGCACAGACTTCAACAATTGGGGGTTTTGGGCTAAATATCATCGTTTAAAATAAATCTTGAATATTTTGTAATTTTTTGGAATAAATTTAGTTAATTGAACACAAGAATTTTCATTAAAAAAGTTTTTCGTAAACAAAAAAATGATACTTTTGCAATCCTGATAAAAAACGACACAAAATTAGTCCTTAATAAACTGATAATCAGGTCTTAAATAAGTAATTTAACGTAACCAAATCCATATATTATGTACTGGACACTCGAACTGGCATCATACTTAGAAGATGCACCATGGCCTGCAACCAAAGATGAATTAATTGACTTCGCAATCCGTACGGGTTCTCCGTTGGAAGTTGTTGAAAACGTGCAAGAATTAGAAGACGACGGTCAGCCGTATGAAAGTATCGAAGAAATCTGGCCCGACTATCCGACCAAAGATGATTTCTTCTTTAATGAAGACGAATATTAAGAATCCATTAATGCCACCTTTTTGGGTGGCATTTTTTATTTATTCTTAAATAATTGACATAGTGGTACGAGTTGCAAAACCTCACCCCCAGCCCCTCTCCGATGGAGAGGGGAGCATTCGTTCGTTTTCCCCCCCTCTCCATCGGAGAGTGGCTGGGGGTGAGGTTTTGCAACATTAATTTTATTTTGTAAGACCAAATCCAGCAACATGAAAATCAATCACATTACACAATTAAAACCTGATTCAAAGGTCATTATTTTTGCTTTTTTACAGGATGAAAATTTTGAAACTCATCTCCAAAAAACCTGTACGGATTTCGGACTTAATTTTGAGTTGCTCAAACAAGATTTCAAGGCTGATTTGAAGGAGTTTTCATTTATTTATTCTCCTCAAAATCAGAAGGTTATCTTCTTGGGATTAGGTAAAAAACCTAATTCGTCGGATATTATCAAGGCGTTCCGAACTTTATTTTTTAAACAAAAACCAAATCTCCCCAACGACCTTACGATTGATATTCAGAATCTCCCAGACGAATATCTCGAATACGTTGTAATTGGCTCAATGTTAGGGGGGTATGATTTGGATTTGTACAAAAGCGAAAGAAAAGAAACGGCTCCCATTTTTAAAAAAGAAGGCTTTTTTAATATTCTTTCCAATAATCCCAAGGCAGAGGAAGGCATCGTAAGAGGAAAATATATTTCAAAAACCCAAATGCAAGTTTTTGATTTGATGAACGCCCCAGCTAATAAAAAAACGCCATATACTTTGGCAAAATGGGCAGTAGATTCAGGTGCAAAATTTGGCTATTCTGTTACAGTTTTAGAAAAACAACAACTCAAAACCCAAAAATTAGAAGCACTTTTGGCAGTTGGACAGGGCAGCGAACACCCACCAGTTTTGATTGTGATGGAATATAAATCGCCCGAAGCCAAACAAAAAGTGGGTTTAGTAGGCAAAGGCGTAACGTTTGACACAGGTGGAATTTCAATAAAAGCCTCTACCAATATGCACTTGATGAAGTCGGACATGGGTGGGGCTGCCGCCGTGATGGGAACGATAGAATTAGCGGCAAAATTGAGATTACCTGTCCATCTCATCGGTATTATCCCCGCCTGTGAGAATGCCGTAGACGGAAAATCCTTCAAACCCAGCGACGTAATCAACTCATACTCAGGCAAAACCATTGAAATTATTGACACCGATGCAGAAGGAAGATTGATTTTGGCGGATGGTTTAAACTATCTCGTCAGAAACTATCAGCCCGACACCATGATTGACTTAGCCACCCTCACAGGCAGTTGCGTAGCGACCTTGGGCTACCATGCAGCAGGGATGTTTACGAACAATGACAAATTAGCCCAAAATCTCACCAAAGCCGCCGACCAAACGGGCGAAAGGCTCTGGCGTTTACCACTTTGGGATGTGTATAAAGAAGATATTTCTTCCGATATTGCTGATGTTCGTAATTTTTCGGGTAAGCCCATGGCAGGGGCAATTTCAGCAACAAAATTTTTAGAAGTTTTTACAGAAAATCATCAAAATTGGGCTCATCTCGACATCGCAGGAACGGCTTTTGGTGATACAGAATTCGCTCCACAACGTGCAGGGACGGCTTTTGGGGTGAGATTGTTGTTGGAGTTTTTGGAGATGATTACTAAATAAATGTAACTTATCTTATACTGGAAAAAGCCTCAATATTATGCTTACCGAGACGAAATTGCTAATCAAATAATATTGAGCCAGTTAAAGTTTCATTTGAGCTATTTGAGTTTATTCTTGATGGGATTTTCATTGTCAAAAATACCTTTTTAGAGAAATTTTTGAAATATAGCATCTTATTTTTACAATTGCCTGTGGGCGTTTTGGTTTATACTTCCCCTGAGTCATTGCAACCCATTTTCGCCCTTGCTCGATATCTTTTCATGCTCAGTGGCTTGATGCTGATTGCTTATAATTTTTATTTGAGAGGTAGGGAAATAATTAAATTGGAAACAAAGAAATTATAGAAGAGATTACCAAAGATTATTTTGAACGATGACTTCTGTTGAGAACCAATATTTTTAAAAAATTCCAGCGGTATCTATCTTAAAATTTCTGACGACCTACGGTTTAGCTTCGGTAAATAATACGGGATTGGTTCATAATAGCTTGAAAATGAGCGTGTTATTTGAGTGAAAATGAAAAAAAATAGCCTGTGAAGACACAGACAACGGTGGGAGTTAGTTTTTCTTTCATAAGACTTATCGTTAAATTATTACTTCGTCTGAAACTGTAATTAGGGTTATTCCTAAATTCTTCTCAATTAGAGCAATAGTTTCAAGCGTAAAATTATGATTCCCCGAAAGCCATTTTGTTACTTCTGAGGGACGTTTTCCCATCATGTCAGCTAACTGTTTTTGAGTCCAGCCTTTTGATTTCAAAGCATCATCTATTCTTGCAGAAATCATCATTCTTCTTCTGACCATCTCACGACGAGTAGGGTCAATATTTCTTAAAGCCTCTTGTATTATTGGGCTTGTATATTTTCGGGTTTCATTCATTGTCTTATAAAAATTATCGAGAAAACATTTTAATAACCTTCGGAGATGCAGCCAAAGGCATTGTTTTCCACCAAGAGTAACAATTTATCATAGTTGAATCATAGCTATAAAATGCCCACTCTAATAATTTAGTTTTTTTCTTCCAGATTTTCCCCCTCGGTCTTAGATTCCATTCTGTAAGTTCAATAGTACCCCCACTTTCTGTTTTGGGCTTTATACTCTTTACAATGCTACTCATCTTAATTATAAAATCATCTTTCTGCTTTTTACTAACATCATTTAAAGGAAAATAAAGAGAATATTCACCTTCATCACAATGTAAACAAGGGCTAAAAATCACATTTATTTTACGAAGATTATTTTGTTGTAAAAAATTAGATATAAAATTACAAATTGGCTCTTGACTTGCTGTTCCACAACAAGCACTACTAAAATTAATACCAATGGGATATTTAGTAGGAACTTTAACCTTTTTAACTGAACTACATGATTGTAAAATAATAAAAAAGGAAGCGAATAGATATTTGTACATTTGATAAGTGATTTTATATTTTGGAAGTAAAATGTCATACCTGTCATTCCTTAGGAATCTATTTAGGCGTTTTATAAAGTTAGATTTGAAAAATAAAAGACATCACTAAATTACTAACGAGATTCTTACAGAATGACAGAAAGGGGAAATCTTTTCAAAAATAAAATTTCTACTTAACCACAAACAAAAATGGAGAACATAGACAAAAATCTACATCCTCCATTCCAAAATTTTAACTCAAACTAATTTAATTCTTAGCCCCCTGCACAGCACTACCTTGCGTAGTTTTTTGCTGTTGCATTGGGTTTGAACCCGCTGGGCGATTTTGCTTAAATACTTGAAAACGAGTAGGTTGCTCTGGTTCACGTGGGAAGACATTACTTTTTGTGTCAATATCTGCCGTCTCGAAGAATGGGTCTAATGTCCATTTTACTACCTTCTTATCCGTTGGAATTACCTTCTTAATTTCTTTGTCATTCAAACGCCAAATCTCAGCTGGAATTCTTACTACTTCGTCCGTTCCGTCTTCAAAATTCATTTTCACAATCACTGGACTTACTAAACCTCCTGTGTTTTTGATGTTCAAGACATAGAAGTTCTTGTTTGATTCTACTAACTTCTTTTCGTCTTCGCCCAAGCCCGCCATCGTTTGCTCAAACCGTTTTTTATCTGACTCCGAAGTCGCAAATTTATCGTACGAATTATAAAAATCTTTCATGTCTGGGTTTTCCTCCACTACCGTTTTCGGAATATCTTTTTTGTTACGGATGTTGCTGATTGTCTGACGTTTAGCTTCTGCATCTGCCTTGGCTTTTTCGTTTTTGGCAGTTGGTGTTGCGTTATCAATTCCGAACCATTCTACATTATCCAAAGACAAATCCACAGGCTCAACACCATAGAACCAACCTTTCCAAAACCAATCTAAATCCACACCCGAAGCATCTTCCATCGTGCGGAAAAAGTCTTGTGGGGTTGGGTGCTTGAAAGCCCAACGACGAGCATATTCCTTGAAAGCATGGTCAAATAATTCACGTCCCATCACGGTTTCACGTAATACAGTCAAAGCCGCCGCAGGTTTTGAATACGCATTTGGTCCAAACGCCATGATGTTATCCGAACTTGACATAATTGGCATTTGTTGTGTCTTTTCTGTACGCATATAACTCACGATTGCTTGTGGGGAACCTTGACTCTCAAAATCTCTATCCCACTCTTTTTCAGCGAGTTCCTCACAAAAAGTATTCAAACCTTCATCCATCCACGACCATTGTCTTTCGTCTGAATTAACAATCATCGGGAAGAAATTATGCCCAACTTCGTGGATAACTACGCCAATCAAAAAGTTTTTAGTACCCTCCGAATACGTCCCGTCTTCCTCTGGTCTTGCTCCATTAAACGAAATCATCGGATATTCCATCCCGCCCACAGGTCCATGAATCGACTGAGCCACTGGGTATGGATAAGGAATCGTGTGCTTTGAATAGGAACGCAACGTATGAGCCACCAACATCGTTGAATATTTACCCCAAAGTGGCATCGCTTCTTTCGGAAAAGCTGACATTGCCCACACTTTTTTACCCTCAATATCAACCTGCATGGCATCCCAAAGGAATTTACGAGAACCCGCAAAGGCAAAATCTCTTACGTTCTGAGCTGCAAATGTCCACGTTTTTTTACCTGATGGCTTCGCTTTCTCAGAGGCAGTGGCTTCTTCTTGTGTAACAATCATCACGGGGCGAGTGGCATTTTTAGCACTTTCCAAACGCTTCATTTGTGTCGCAGAAAGCACCTGAGAAGGGTTTTGTAATTCACCCGTTCCCAAAACTACAAAGTCGTTCGGTGCTGTGATTGACACTCTATAATCGCCGAAAGGAACAGTAAATTCTCCTTGACCCAAAAACTGTTTGTGTTGCCAGCCGTTCACATCATCATACACACACATACGTGGAAACCACTGAGCAAGTTCGTATAAATAATTTCCATCTTTCGGAAAAAATTCGTACCCACTTCTCGCACGAGTAGCTACTGCATCAGTAATATTAAAACTCCAATCGACTGAAAATGAGAAACTTCCGCCTGTTTTTAGGGGCGTTGGTAAATCAACTCGCATCATGGTTTCGTTGATGGTAAATTTTAATGGATTACCCGCACGGTCTTTTACTGCAAGAATATTATAGCCGTATTCCTTTTTGGCAAGTACACCAGCCGTTGAAGACAAACGACCAAATGTTGTTCCTCTGTCGGTCAAAGATGAAGTGGTTGTCAATTGAGCGATACCACCTTTTTTGAAATTATTTTGGTCTAACTGCAACCACAAATAACGCAATTCATCGGGCGAAAAGTTTTTGTAAGTAATCACCTCCGAAGCCGTCATAGATTGGTTTTGGTCGTCCAATTCTGCCTTGATGTCATAGTCGGCACGGTTTTGCCAATAGTCTTTTCCAGGAGCACCCGAAGCCGCACGGTAGGAATTTGGCGTTGGCAAAGTATTGCCTAATTGCTCAAAACGAGTATTGCTATTGTATTGATTAGCAGGTTGTTGTGCTAATAGATTGGTAATTTGGACTGTCAAAAGGACAATGCCCAACAGTAGGGTTTTACGAGTCATTTTTAGGTTGGATGAAAGTGAATAATTTTACTCAAATTTACAAAAAAAAACGGCGAGTGCAAGTACCCGCCGCTTAGTCATTAAAGTCGTAAAAACTTATAAAACGTTGAGTCGTAACTGAAAATAGGTACTCGCCAACATGGTTAATTTCTGAAAATCTGGTACTCTGATACGTTCGTTCTGTATGCGTGAGGCGGGGCAATTTTTGATTTTATCGAAAAGTCTCAGGTAATATTTGTAAGCCAAATAAACGCCTCCTTTTGCACCCCTCGGCAATTCCATAATACCACGTAAGGCAGCATCAAAATCCGCTTGGATATCGTTCTCGATGAGTTTTTTATCTTCCAAAGTAAAATTTGTAAAATCCACATCTGGAAAATAAGTACGTCCTCTTTCTTGAAAATCTGATTTAATATCTCTCAAAAAATTCACTTTCTGAAAAGCTGAACCTAAGCGTTTGGCATCGGCTTTGAGTCGGTCATATTCTTCTAAATTTCCTTCACAAAATACTCGCAAACACATCAATCCTACTACCTCAGCCGAGCCGTAAATATAGGCTTCATAGCCTTCTTGGTTATAGTCTGCGTAGTATAAATCCATTTCCATCGAGTGCAAAAATGACTCAATCAAATCATGGTCAATTTTGTATTTATTTACCATTAATTGAAACGAATGTAGCACAGGATTTAAACTTATACCTTCTTCGATAGCAGTATAAGTGTCTGATTTGAAACGACTTAATAAAGTTTTTTTGTCAAATCCTTCAAAGGTATCTACAATCTCATCCGCATAGCGAACAAACCCATAAATTGCATAAATGGGCAAATGAAAGCGTTTGTCTAAGGTCTTGATTCCCAGCGTGAATGAGGTACTGTAATGCTCAGTGATGAGCTTGCTGCATTCGAGGGTTGTTGTTGTATATAAATCCATGAGTTTAAGTTGCTAAGTTTCTAAGTTGTTAAGTTATTAATTTTCAGGCTATTAAGTTATTTGCAAAGGCTTTTTCTTAACTTAAAACTTATCAACTTAATGACTTAATGACTTCTCCAGCTACCACCAATCCTGAAATCAGCGATGGAGGAACGCCTGGACCTGGCACAGTTAATTGTCCTGTGTAATAAAGATTTTTTACTTTTTTACTCTTTAAAGTTGGTTTCAAAAGTGCCGTTTGCATCAAGGTATTTGCCAATCCGTAGGCATTTCCTTTGAAAGCGTTATAATCACCTTTGAAATCTGCGTGAGCATAACTTCTTTTGTAAACAATTGAATCTCTGATACTTACGCCACAATATTTTTCTAAACGCTCCATGATGATATGATAATATTTCTCACGAATTTCGTCGGTATCTTCTAAATCAGGAGCAACGGGAATTAATAAAAATAAATTTTCACATCCTTCTGGTGCTACACTATTATCAGTTTTTGAAGGTGCAGATGCGTAAAAAAGTGGCTTCGAGGGCCATTGAGGTTCGGTGTAGATTTCGTGGGCGTGTATCTTGAAATCCTCATCGAAAAAGAGGTTATGATGTTGTAATTTCGGAATTCTTTTGTTCACTCCCAAATAAAATAATAATGAAGACGGAGCCATCACTCGTTTATCCCAATATTTTTCATCATAATTACGATAATTTTCTCCTAATAATTTATCTTCTACGTGGTGATAGTCGGCACTTGCCACGACTACATCAGCCGTAAAATCACCATCGTTTGTAACGATTCTATTCACTTTATCTCCTTGAACATCAATCTTTTGTACATTTTTATTCAATAAAATTTTAACGCCTTTTTCTTCTGCCAACGATACCATTCCTTTTACGATTTGGTGCATTCCGCCCATGGGATACCACGTGCCGTTTTGCATCTCCGCATAATTCATCAAACTGTACATCGCAGGGGTATTTTCAGGCGTTGCACCCAAGAAAAGGATGGGGAATTCCATGATTTTCAAGATTTTTTCGTCTTGAAAAAACTTACGAATGTGTGAAGAAAAAGATTGAAAAACGTCCAAACGAGTTACATCATAGAGTAATTTCAAACTCAAAAATTCGGTAATACTTCGTGATGGTTTCCAAACAAAATTATTGATGCCGACATCGTATTTATACTCCGCCTGACGCATAAATTCTTGAAATTTCGCCCGACTGCCAGCTTCCATTGATTCAAATAAATCGCCTAATTTATCAACTCCTGCGGGGAGATTGATGGTTTCGTTGCCTTCCAAGATAACAGAGTAAGAAGGATCTAATCTTACTAAATCGTAATAATCAGAAACCTTTTTCCCGAAGGTAGCGAAGTAGTTTTCAAAAATATCAGGCATCCAATACCAACTCGGACCCATGTCGAACGTAAAGCCTTCTGCCTCAAAAACCCTCGCACGACCACCAGCGACGCTATTTTTCTCTAAAATGGTAACTTCATGCCCTTTGTCTGCCAAACTTGTAGCCGCCGCCAAACCCGAAAATCCCGAACCGATAACTATTACTTTCATTTAACCTTGTTGAATATTTCTATGGTAATTATTGATAAATATTAAACAAAGATAAAAAGGCTTTGTTTGAGAAATCATCACGAAACTTTGTTTTTGTCCTTGTTGAAGGGAAATTGTAAACTTAGACTATGTTTGGCTTAGCAGAACTTCTCCAAACACCAAACTCAAAAAGAAAAGTATAAACAGGTTTATTCGTTGATTCTCTTTTGACATAAATTACTTTTCTAAACGGAATGAACTGTGTTAGTGATGAAAAGATAAGATTTATCAATATTTTACTACATCACGAAAAGCTCCCAAAATTGCCGTTGAAGGCTTTTGGGCATGAATTTTGAGGAGAAAAAGAAAAGTAGTACGTATTTTTTTCGTGGACCTAAAATTTTCTATAAAATTACCATTTGCTCATTTCTTTACATAATTAGTGTAGAAAAGATAAGATTAATTGCTAAATTTAGAGAATTATTAAACCACTAAAACGTCTTCTACTTCTTAAAATGTTTCTTTTACGCTTGTTACTTAATCCTTATTGTGTTTCCCATAATCTTAATTTACTGAATTTATGAATTACTCTCTGGACGCTTATGCTCAACCTCTTACGGTGGCACAAGCTATTCATTTACTCCGAAGAACAACATTCGGACCTGCTCAAAATCATATCTCGGCTTTTACGGGGATTAGTGCTGGTTTGGCGATTCAAACTTTGATTGATAACATCGATCTGAATCCAACACCCCAACCCATTGATTTGAACACTACCTTGACACCTAATCCAAGTGTCGGGCAGCCTTATGTAGGGCTTCCTTATGAAGGCATCCGAAGTAGTGATTTTAGAAATTATCTTCGCAATTGGTGGATTGGCTTGATGGCAGCTCAAACCAATAACCCTTCCTTGGCAGAAAAACTAACCATGTTTTGGCAAAATCATTTCGTAACGGAAGCACCTGATGTAAGTGACCATCGTGCTATCTATCGGTATTTTAGCCTCATTAGAACCAGTATTTTGGGCAATTTCAGAGACTTTGTGTATAACATAACCCAAGACCCTGCGATGCTCAAATACCTCAATGGGCATGATAATGAAAAAACGAAACCTAATGAAAACTACGCCCGTGAGTTGCAAGAGTTGTTTGTGGTCGGGGCAAAGGATTTTGCGGGAAATAATAACTATACAGAAAATGATGTAAAAGCTGCCGCAAGGGTTCTAACAGGTTGGCAATATGATTTTTTTGGTAAAGCTGGCTCAACTGGTGTAATCTCAAAATTTGTATCATCACGTCACGATACGACCAATAAACAGTTTTCCACAAAATATCCTGACCCTGTAAACCCTACCTTGGGAACGGTCATTACAGGGCGTTCGGTTCCTCCCGTGGGTTATGCTACCGAAGGAGATGCTGAATTGGATGATTTATTGACGATGCTTTTTCGCCACCCCGAAACGCCGAAGTTTATTTGTCGCAAAATCTATCGTTTTTTTGTTAATCCTAATGTTACCCAAGATATTGAAACCAATGTAATTATTCCCTTAGCTAACCTTTTCAAAAGCCAAGACCCTGTTACGGGTAGAACTTTTGAAATTAAGCCCGTTATCAAAAAATTATTAATGTCGCAACATTTTTATGATGAAGAAAATATCGGCTCAATCGTAAAAGCCCCTTCTGAATTAATCATTGGAACTTTTCAATTTTTTGGTTTTAGCACTCCTGTAATTACACCAGGGGATTTGAATAGTATTGCGATATACAAAGGTTACACCGATTACATTTACGCTCGTATGAACGAAATGCAGATGAGTATTTTTGCACAACCCACAGTTTTTGGGTACGATGCCTACTATCAGCCTGGTTTATCCCGAAATTGGATTAATGCTACGATGATTGGTTTACGCAATAAATTTGGTGATGCCATGATTACGGGTCTGAATCAGACCTTCTCAGGCACTGGTACAGGTGTCACACCATATAAGGCTAAAATTGATTTCTTGGCTTGGGTGGATAAACCTACAACTGCCGCTCCTAATTATTATGATGCTTCTGACCCTGTTTCAATAATTGATTTATTAACTAAAAATCTGTTTGCTACAGGACTAAACTCCAATCAAAAAAATTTCTTGATTGATACGATTTTTATGCAAAATGAAGCCCGAAACATTTGGACTAACAATTGGAATATGTACAAAACAGCCACTCCCGCCAATCTTGCATCAAGAGCAGCAAGTGTGCGAGGACGTTTAGAAAATGTAATGAAATATCTTTTCAGAATGGCTGAATATCAGATTTTTTAAAGTGATAAGGTATGAGTGATAAATGAAGTTTATTTTATTGAAAATCAACTCATTACAAAAAATAAAACATTTTTTTAATCCAAATTTTGTCAAAAAAGCCAATAGCTAAAAGTCAATTGCCGATAGCTCACAGCAAAAGCCATAAAAACATGAAACGTAGAGATTTTATTGCCGCAACATCCTCTTTTTTATTACCCGTAATGGTTGAAGGTTTTGGTGTAAAAGCCTTTGGTATCAATTCGCCTTTGGTACAATCCTTGTTAAAAACCAACGCCCTTGCCAAAGACCGTGCCTTAGTGATAATTTATATGAGTGGCGGTAATGACGGATTAAATACAGTCATTCCACTCGACCAATATTCTCAATATAACAATCTCAGAGCTAATATTGCCATTCCGCAGGCTTCTGTTTTGCCTTTGGGAAATGGCTCTACGGGCTTGCACCCAAGCATGACGGGCTTGAAACAAATGCACGATAATGGTAAATTGTCAGTCGTTCATTCCGTTTCGTACCCAACGCCCAATTACTCGCACCAACGAGCCACGGATATTTGGATGACTGCTACTGATTCTGCCGTAACGGAGGATACAGGTTGGGCAGGGCGATATTTGGAAGACCGTTTCACTAATTATCCAACACCTCCGATTACGGATAGAGATAATTTGAACGCTACGATGGAAGACCCGTTGGCTATTCAGATAGGGTATTTGACTTCTACAACCCTCTTGGGAAGTAATCAGTCAATGGCTGTTGCCATCAGCGACCCCGTTGAGTATGCGAAATTAATAGGTGGAGGGGGTGCTACTCTTCCACCAGTAGATTTACCTTGCAACAATACTTGTGAGGCGGCAGATTTAATTTCATTTATTCGTAATCAACAGGTGTTAGCGATTGGTTATTCATCTGAAATCACAGCCGCTCATAATGCAGGAAACTTTACTTATACAACTAATCCTTATCCAACTGCTAATACCAACTCGGTAGCAGACCAGCTAAAAATCGTAGCTCGTTTGATTGGTGGCGGACTCAAAACGAAAGTATATTTTATCTCACTTGGAGGATTTGATACTCATTCAGAACAGGTTACAGTAAACAAAACTACTGGAGCAACAAATCCCTTGACAGGAAATCATAATACACTTTTGGGTAGATTATCTGAAGGCATCAAAGCATTTCAGGATGATTTACAACTACGTGGGATTGAAGATAAAGTAGTAGGTTTTACTTTTTCAGAATTTGGAAGAAGAGCAAATTCAAATGCAAGTGCAGGCACAGACCACGGAGTAGCAGCCCCAATGTTTGTTTTTGGTAGTAGTCTAAAACGTCAATCCGTAGGAAGAAACCCAAATATTGGAGGTTATTCAAACCTTCCAAATGATTTGAATGGAACGGTTGGTAATCAAGATTTGAAGATGCAGATTGACTTCCGAAGAATCTACTGGGATATTTTAGTTGATTGGTTTGGAAGAAGCAAAACCGAAGTAACTTCTTTATTCTTAAATAAATCGTTTGACACCGTTTCATTATTTACGGATGAAGTTTGTACCATTAAAACAGGGAGCTGGCACGATGAAAAAACGTGGTCTTGCGGGCGTGTGCCTTTCACGACTGAGAACACCCGTATATGTGCGGGGCATAGCGTTACGCTCAATGCAAATGCTTCGGTAAAAAATCTTCAAAATTTTGGAAATTTGACAATGGCGGCGGGCGTGAAACTTACAGTTGCAGGTCTATAAAATCACAAAAAGGGCTACGAAAATACATTTCGTAGCCCTTTTTGTGATTTTATCTACAATAACTCCGCATCACGCCTTTTATTCACCCTTGCCGAAACCAAAATACTCACTTCGTAAAGCCCCAATAGTGGTAGCGTTACCAATAATTGTGAAATCATATCTGGCGAAGGCGTAATCACAGCCGCCAAAATCAAGATGACAACAATAGCATGACGACGGTACTCACGCATGAAAGCGGGCGTAAGCACTCCCACCTGCGAGAGTACATAGGCAATCATAGGTAATTGGAAGGTAATTCCACACGCCAATGTCATCGTCGAGAGTAATGAAATATAATCATTAATATCAAACTGATTTTGAATAGCATCATCTAATTTGAAACTTGCCAAAAAGTTAATTGCCATTGGTGAAACCACATAATAGCCAAAACCAACGCCCAAAAAGAATAGTAAAGAAACCCAAAAAACCGCTCCACGGGCTGCACTGGCTTCTTTGAGTTTCAAACCAGGTTTTACAAAACGCCAAATTTCCCAAAAGAAATAAGGAAAAGAGAATAACAAACCAACCATGAGTGATTGCGTAAGTGCCATCATAAATTGTCCTGATACTTCACGGCTTTGTAAGATAAAATCAGCTTGTTTAAAACATAGTCCTTCTACACCCGTCAAATCCGCTAATTTGCAAAGCATTCTATTCGTCCAAAATTCTGATTTTGAAGGAGCCATGATAATTCCCCCAAAAATTTCCTTCTGAAAAACCCATGCCCCAATCGTGAAAACCAAAATCGAAATCAACGAACGGATAATATGCCAACGGAGTTCTTCGAGGTGGTCGATGAAGGACATTTCTTTGCCTTCGGTTTCATCTATTTCTGAGTCAAATTCTTGATCTAATGCCATTTTATTAAGGTTAGGTAGTATGTTATCTACCAAATAATATCAACAATATTTTTATAATTTTCAAACTTTTCGTCAATCGTGATGATTGACAATTCTTCATGCAAAGCAGTTGCAATCAATATTCTATCGAAAGGGTCTCTGTGTTCAGGAAATAATGGAACGGATTGGTAATTTTCAATATGTTCAAACTCCAAGCTCATTATCTCAATACCCGCCGTGAGTGTATCCTGATAAATTTCTTTCAACGTTTTTGTTAAATGTAATTTTCCGATTTTCAGTTTAATACTTATTTCAAAAAAACTAATGAAACTAACAAAAACCTCATTATCAGAGTTCTCAATCAATTTTTTGGCGTTTTGCGATAATTGGTCATCGCCTTCTATAAACCACAGCAATGTATGTGTATCTAAAAGTATTTTCATTACACATAATCTTTCAAATCGTCTAAGGGGTCATTAAAATCGTCACTCATTTTTATGCTTCCCTTTGAAATTCCGAACTGACGTTTTTTCTTAGTTTTCTTTTCTATTTCAAGCGGTTCAGCGAAGCTCACAAAAACTTGAACCTTCTTGTTGGTTTTAGGCAAATCATCTAAAACAATTTGTCCGTTTTCATAAAACCCTGAAATCATTGTTCCTACCATTGCTTTTGATATTTAGTTATTCCACAAAGTTACATCAAAAACACAAAAAACCCCGACAACATTCACGATTGTCAGGGTTTTGTATTTTGCTTTTTTAAATTCTACATATACAAAGGAAAAGCCTCCATCCACTTATTGATTTCAGATTTTACTGAACCAATAAATGTTTCGTTATCGTGATTCATCAAAACGCTGTCTATTAATTCAACGATGTGCAACATTTCAGCTTCTTTCATGCCACGAGTGGTCATGGCGGCTGTACCTACACGCATACCTGACGTTACGAAAGGTGATTTATCATCAAACGGAACCATGTTTTTATTGATAGTAATGTCAGCTTTTACTAAAGTATTTTCTGCCAATTTACCAGTCAATCCTTTTGGACGTAAGTCAATGAGCATCAAGTGATTATCTGTTCCTCCTGAAATAATTTTATAGCCTTTATCAACAAAACCCTGAGCCATTACTTTGGCATTGCGTTGTAATTGTTCAGCATAATCTTGGAAATTATCGGTCAAAGCCTCTCCGAATGCAATAGCTTTTGCCGCAATTACGTGTTCCAAAGGTCCGCCTTGTGTGCCTGGGAAAACGCCACCGTCTAATAAAGCCGACATCATTTTCAATTCACCTTTCAAAGTTGTTAATCCAAATGGATTCACAAAATCATTTCCCATCATAATCAAACCGCCACGTGGACCTCTCAAAGTCTTATGCGTTGTCGTAGTTACGATGTGGCAATGTTGCATGGGATCATTCAATAATCCCTTCGCAATCAAGGCAGATGGGTGAGAAATATCGGCTAAAAGAATCGCTCCAATTTCATCTGCAATCGAACGTAAACGGGCATAATCCCAATCACGAGAATAGGCAGACGCTCCACAAATAATCAATCTTGGTTGTTCTTTCAAAGCGGTTGCTTCTACTTTATCCCAGTCAATCAAACCTGTTTCTTCTTCAACACCATAGAAAAATGCTTGGAAATATTTTCCCGAAAAATTCACGGGCGAGCCATGCGAAAGGTGTCCCCCATGAGCAAGATTAAAACCGAGAATTTTATCCCCAGGATTCAAAAACGAAAGGAAAACTGCCGCATTTGCCTGAGCTCCTGAGTGTGGCTGAACGTTTGCCCAAGATGCACCAAAAAGGGCTTTGGCACGCTCAATAGCAATATTTTCAACTTGGTCAACTACTTCACAACCTCCATAATAACGTTTGCCAGGAAGTCCTTCGGCATATTTATTCGTCAAAACTGAGCCTTGGGCTTCCATGACTTGTTTTGAAGTAAAATTTTCAGAAGCAATCAATTCCAAACCGAATTCTTGACGGTGTGCTTCTTGATTAATGAGATTAAAAATTTCAAGGTCTCTTTCGAGTGTGAAGGTTGCTGTTGTCATCGGAATATCAATGAATGAATGAGTGAATAATGAACGAGTTAGGTAACCTGAATTAATAAGATTTAAGAAAATCTTGGAATATTCACAAAATCAACCCGTTAGATTGTTTTACGATGTAAAAATAAGGCTTAAAAATGGATTGTGAAAACAATTTTTAAATTGTCAGCCATCTTACATTCTCCTAAGATAAATTGATAGATATTTGTTCATTATTAAACTAAAAATCAATCAAAAAATGAAACAATTATTTACAATTATTCTGGCTTTTAGTCTTTTATCAACTTTTGCACAAGACAAACCAGCGGCATTTAAAGTAGGGGACGTTGCTCCCAATCTAATGGCAAAAGACCATTCGGGAAAAATGGTAAGTTTGAAAGAACTATCCAAAAAAGGGAAAGTCGTTGTGATGTTTTACCGTGGAGCTTGGTGTCCGTTCTGTAATAAATACATGAGCCAATTGGAGGCGGCTTTACCAGAATTTAGTGCTAAAAATACCACTGTCATCGCTATTACGCCCGAGCCAGAAGAATCAATCAGTAAAGCTCTTGAAAAGACAAAAGCCACATTCTCAATTATTTACGACAAAGACCGTAAAATTATGAAGGATTGGAAAGTGGCTTATTCAATGTCGGATGATATGAAAACCAAATACAAAGGCTATGGTTTGGACTTAGAAAAGCAACAAGGTGATTGGATGCTTCCCGTGCCTGCAACCTACGTAATTGGTCAAAATGGGAAAATAGAATTTGTACACTTTGACGAAAACTATCAGCAAAGAGCCGACATTAAAAATATTTTAATGAGTTTGTAGGGTTTTGGTATAGGTTTTGTTATCATTTGTTTACATTCAATAGTAACAAAACCCATGAAAAAGATTTTATCTTATATCACATTGATGATTTTTATTGTCAGTACATCTTTTGCCATTCCAGCAAAGCCCTTCAGAATATTAGCCACAAAAGATTATAGAAATCTTACAGTCAGTTTTTCAGAAGAAGAAAAACCTATTATTCCTTTTCTCCTTCCAAAATTTGTAGAGCCAATCAAGTCCGTAAGCAGCTCGAAAATATCTTTCAAGATTGTACTTGACGAAAACTATAAGGCGAAACTCACTTGGTTAAGCCCCACGGGACATAAAACCAAGCGTTTTACCATTCAGATTAGCCACGACAAAGAGACTTTCTTTGATTTGGTAGAAGTAGAAGCAATACCAGTTATAGATGAAAGACAATTATATAGTTTTACTGATAATCGTGCAAATGTAGGTGTGAGATATTACCGTATTATGGAAGAAGATGAGACAGAAAAAACGTTTGTATATGCTCCTGTACAGGTTACACTCGTGGCTATTCCAGCTCCAAGTGAGTTGGTAAAATGTTTGCAAACCGAAGAGAATAATGTTATTCATATCAAAACAGGTGATAGTAGATTAGTCCCTATTTTAACGACTGAATCGGGTATGGGTATTCCATGTGACTATAAGTATAACGAGGCTACGCAAACAGGTGTTTTGAAACCATTATACTATCTGGCGGGAGGAAATTATCATTTGAAAGTACGTTTGGGTAATAACGAATCAAAATATATTGTTTCGGTAGGAGATTTAGAAGGAATGGTATTTTAGTATTAGAAGATAATTCATACATCAAAAAAGGCTTCGTAATGTTACGAAGCCTTTTTGATGTATGAATTATCTTTCTATTTAATTTTAAAATTGACCCCAATATTGAATCCGATTTTATTGGGTTTGACTAATAAGAAAGAATTATTATCACTTTGTTGATTCAGAGAGTAGCTAAATGTGGGTTCTACAAATAAATACGCATTGTCGCCGATTTGGCGAGTTACACCGTAAGCAAAATTGGCAAATCCATTGAACTGATTGCCTCCATTGAGTCTATAAGCTCCTTCCAAACCTACATTCACATAATGCGAAAGGGCTTCGCCTTCTAAGAATGTATATTGTACCTCAATTTTTGTGCCTAAGTAGTTAGCGGACTGGGAATAGGTCTTTTTTAATTCTTCAAAACTAACATCAACTCCTTGTCTGTCAGATGGTTGTACAATTAAGGAGTCGGTTCTAACTTGGTAATTGATGCTATGATTCGTTTTCGTAAAAGTCAATCCTGTGCGAAGTTTGAATTTGTCTGAGAGTGTGAAAACTACTCCCGCTTGGGTATAAAATCCTAATCTATCTTCGTCTCCATTGACGGCTATGCTATGCACAAAATTGGCATCGTTTCCGTTGGGTGTGATGGTGTAGTAATTCAACAAAGGCATCACACTTACGTACATCTCCAAAGGTTTTCGTTCTTTGAAATAATCATCTTTTTTCGGAACAGCAACAAACTTTAATTTGGGTGTTTTGAAATGATTTCTTAACAAACTATATTCCTTTGAATCTAAGGATGTTAGTATATTTTTACCCAAAGCAGAAACATTTTCTTTATTTGAGAATACGCTTGAAACACTTGAATTATTGCTCAAATTCTCTGAAATTATCTCTTGTTTTTTATTAGAGTTATTTACGGTAAAAGGGTTTAATATTGAGTTGTTATTTTTTGAAAAAATATTTTCTATTGTCTTATCAAAAGACGTTTTTGAAGTCTCGAAGGTTGCATTATGATTTGAAAATATTGGAGAATTTATTTCCCCTACAATTTCCACAGATTTGTCATCCTGACGAATCGGAACGCCGAGGCGGGAAGAACTGATTTTTGTAACCTCAATCTTATTTTTTGCACTTATAACAGTTCCCTCCTGCGTCGGGATGACAGACTCCGTGTCTGTTGCATGAGTCTGCACAGATGGCTCATGTGCCGATGTTTTTCCCTCTGATTTTACAATTATATTATTAGTCGTATTTTTTTCTAAATCATTAACAGTCAGCGAGTTATTCGCCGAATACGGAAGTCGTCCTTCAAAAGGACGACTTCCGTGACTTTCAGCGATTGTTTCATTATCATTCGATTTCATTACTCCATCGCCAGAATTTTTCTCACGATAAATCCACAACCCTGCCAATAGCAAAATCACTACCGAAGAAGTTTGCCAATACGGAAATTTCCTTGTGGCATCCACAGGGAGTTTTGGCTCTATTTTTTGCCAGAGTTGGGTGTCGGGTTCAGATTCAAAATCGGAGAATCTGTCTCTGAACACGTCCTCAAAAGGGTCTATGTCGTTGTTATGGATGTTCATAGCTGATAATTCCCAAAGGTTTTAATTGCTTCCTCAGTTGTTCTTTTGCCCGTGAGAGTTGCGATTTTGACGTATTCTCACTGACTCCCAACATCTCGCCGATTTCTACATGGCTATAACCGTCAATAACATAAAGGTTAAAAACCATGCGGTAGCCGTCGGGCAATTGGTTAATAAGTTTTAGTAGCTCCTCGTTCGAGAGGCTCGCCAACATATTGGGGTAATCATCGTTGCTGTGTATAATGTCTTCATAATCAGTATTTTGTTGAAATTTCAGATTTGCGTGATAATAATTGATGGCGGTATTAACCACCGTTCTGCGTACCCAAGCACCCACTGCACCCGTTTTTTCGAGGGTTTTGATGTTATTAAAAATCTTGACAAATGCTTCTTGATAAACGTCCTCGGCTTCGTCGGGCGTGCGTGTATAACGACGACAAATACCCATCATTTTACCTTTGTAGAGGTTATAAAAGGCATTTTGGGCTTTACGGTCGTTATTCTGGCAGGCTCTGACTAATTCCTGTTCGTTGGTCATTTGTTGGCGTTTCCACCTCACCCCCCAGCCCCCTCTCCTTAATGAGAGGGGGAGAATTCTTCCGAGTGACTCCCCTCTCATTAAGGAGAGGGGCTGGGGGTGAGGTGCTTTTATTTCTTTATCCTAATCGTAAAATTCGCTTTTAAAGTTTCTCCATTTGAAGTCGTAACGATGAACTTAAATTGGTCGTTGCGTTCTTTGGTGTCAGTTGGAGATTTTAGTTTATATAAAATCTTTTTGCCCTCAATTCGTACAGTTCCGAAATCAGGCTGTTTCTCGAAAGCTACCTCCTTTATTTCTACGCACGGAGCAACGTATAAATCATAGGGGATTTGTATCTCTTTGTCTTTTATTTGGGTTACTGATAATTCCATTTCACCATTTTTTACATAGGCTTTGCAAACTGGTACTTCACGAATAATAATTCCGACCAACATTTTTAATGGATTCTTCCCGTCTTTATCAACAATACTGTACTCCAATTCATCAAGAGCCGCTTTATTTGCAGTCTGAGTATATTCTATCTCTTGATTTTTATTGACAATTGCCGTTCCGAAACTTGGTTTTGAGGTTATTTTCAAACTCTTTTTATCATAATTATCACAAATTTTGTCATTGTCTAATACATTGATTATCTGGGCATTAGGGTTATTTTTATTAACAATCAAAAGGTCTGGAAATAAAAAACTTCTGCACGTATTCCCTTGCACATCTATCCGTACACCCGCTATCATACATACGGGCGTAGTGCCACCTGTACATATCTTGTATAAGAAATAATCATCCGCTTCTGAACCCGCTTTGGGCGTATATTTTATACGATTATTCTCCACCACTGCTGTGCCGAGAAGGGGTTTTTCAATGACTTCAAGGGTGGTAGAGTCCAGAATTGAACTACAAAAACGGTCATTTCTTAGAACGTTTAATATTGTTGGGGTGTTAATTTTTACTGGAAAAACATCTGGAATTGCCCCTGCGTTGCAAGGTGTTTTTGAGAAATCAGACGTGATGATGATTTTGAGGGTATCTCGTTTGTCTTTGTTGGAATCTGTATTGAGGGCTTTGTAAATTAAAACCTCCGTGCCTTCGGCTTTGGTAGAGTCGGCTTTATAAATCAGGAGTCCTCCATTTTTATTGTAACCTATCTTACCAAATTGCGGTGAAGTTTCAACTTTTAACGAAGTAAATCCTTGAGCTTTGTTGAGTAAATTTTTGGTGTCAAAAGCGACAAAATTGTTGGATTGGGTATAGAGGACAGTGGTGCTATTTAAAAGTATTGCATCAGGTTTTGGAACAACAGGTGGCACTTCTTTTATCTCATCACAAGACCATGATGAAAATATCAATATGCTGATTATCAGTATTTTGTAAAGTTTTTTCATATCTTTTTTGGGTGAAGGGTACACGATACACAGTAAAAGTACGGCTTTAAATGTAATGAAATTTTTATTTTAAACCTTTATCGTTTACCGTGTACCCTTCACCGTTAAAGCTACCCTCTTTTAGCCAAAACAAACTTACCGTCTTTATCAAACAAAATCTGGTATTTATCCGAACCTAATGAGAAATTTACGTAATATCCATCCGCTACGCCATCTTTTAAAGTAACATTACCTTTAATAAACGTCCAACCAGCGTATGTTTTGTTCATATAATCTTTAATGACTTGTGGTAAATCATTGGCAACAATGTCTTTAATCTCAATTTTCGGAATTACGATTGTTGGTGTTTCCGATGATTTTATGAGTTTCCCATCTTTATCAAATGTAAAAATAATCAACTTTTTATCCTTAGAATACACAATTGTATAAGAATCAATGGCATTACCCTTCATCAAAACATATCCTTTTTCATACTTCCAATCTTTATAATTGATTTTGATATAATCTTTAATTACTTGGGGTAAATCACTCTCTTTCAATTCCTTATTTTCAGGTTTTTTACTTGGGTCAAACGAATCCGTTTTTGTTAATTTACCGTCGTTATCATACGTAAACTCATAAATTATCCCATCCTTTTTGGCAGTAACATAATAGGTTTTTTTACTATTATCAGAATTTGTTTTCACTACCGCCCCAATGAATTCATAACCTGTTAATTGGCTCTGGATATTAGCGGGCAAATCAGCTAATTTTGCTAAGAAAACCTTATTTTTATCACCTCCAACGTTGTTTTTAGGCTCTGAGAAAGTAGCAACCATCAAGTTTTTATCATCAAAAACTATCGTAATTCTTTGGTCATTAAACTGAATTAATACCTTTGTTGAGGCTTTGCCGTTAGCATCTTTTCCAACATAAAATTTTTCGAGTTTATATCCTTTGTAATTTGTCTCCAAATAGGTTTTGATAGCATCTGGAAGGGTTGTAGTCTCCGAGGATTTGTAAATACTCAAAATTTGTCCAGTCGATGAATGACAACTCTCATGCGAGATACCATTTACGGTAAAGTCAGCCCCGTATGTTTTTTTATCATCAATAACCGAGATGGTAAGATTACTTGCCGAAGGGAAATCTACTTTAATTGAAGTTGAAATTCTGGCTGAGGTCGTTGCATCAACGGTTGAAGTTGATGGTTGCGTTGCAGGGTCTAATTTTTCCGTACAAGCATTCAATAAGCCTAAACTGGCGATTGAGAGTATTAAAAGAAGCTTTTTCATTGTTTTTGATATTTGTTAAAATCTTTAATTCGAGTTCGTAAATTTTGTAGCTACGATGATAAGACAAGAACGAAATATAAAAGGGTTGCATTGTGGAGAATTATTTTTTGAAAACTTAGAGATTTAGAGAATTAGAGAAAAGTACATTAGTTTACTTGGGAATTTAAGTAAATGAGCAAAAACTTCTGATTTTTTATTAATTGAATAGTCTAATATCTCTAATTCTCTAAACCTCTAAGTTTTTTATTTTTCGATACCACCAAAATCCTAATAAACCCAATAATCCAACAACCCCCAAATAAAACCAAGCATTACTCAAAGAAACCGCTTCTGCATCACCTACCAACACGGCAGCCGCCCAAAAAGTTGGTAATTGTTTCTCTCCCGACTGACTCTGCAAGAACTCAATTTTGGCTTTTTGTAAAGAAATATCTTTGGGATAACCTTCTGATAAGTATCTGTAAAACAACTCGTTAAGCGTATAAGTCGATTGATTTTCCACGCTCCAAAGGGTCGTCAAAGTGGCTGGAATTCCCAAAGCTGCAAAGCCTCTTGAAAGACTCAAAATCCCTTCACCTTTGGCATTTTTCCCTACGGCAGTTTTACAGGCAGAAAGTACCAATAATTGCGTTTTGAAGCGTTCCAGAGCATTTAATTCTGATAATTTTAAGACAGAATCTGCAAAATAAATCATCGGTTCTTGGTCGGTGCTGTCTGCCTGTGCGTGGGTGTATAGGTGGACAATTTTGTAATCTTTGGCATTGCTCAAAAAGGCATTTTTTGTGGCTTCTTTTGTAGAAAATTTCTTCCCAAAAACAAAATTTGAAGCTACTTCCGAGAGTGAAATATCCGAACCTGACAAACTCGTTTGATTCAGGTTCTGACTAAAATTTACAGGCGACATCCCCATAAATTTATGACTGAAAGAAAACGAATTTTTACCCAAATTTTTCAGTAAAAATTGAACAGAATACGTATAAGAAATGGCATAATCATTCAGTAAATATTCGGCTCGTTTGGATGATTTACTCAATGCCTCGAAGGGCAAAAAATAACCATCCTGGGTAATAATCAGCCGCCCTTTGGGTACGTTCAGATACCTGAAAATTTGTTGATAAATTTGATTACTGACCGTTAAAAAATTTTGAAAATTTTGATTAAGTTTTTGATTATCAGAACAATAACTCAGAAACTGGTTGGCATTTTTAGCATACTCTAACAAAGGGATTTTCTGTAAATCCGTTTTTTCGGGAGAAATAATTAAGGCATAAATGGCATCATCGCCCATAAAATATTCCAAAACGGTTTGGTCTTTGGCGAGATATTTTTTTACCTTATCCAACGATACCAAAGTTGTATCATATTTGTACTTAAAATAAGTTGGATTTTTGGTTTCTAAGGTCTTAATAAATTGCTCTTGTTTACCTTGTTGCTCTAATAAGTGACTTTGTAGAACGGCATAATTTTTAGAATTTTCAGCCTCCGAAGTAATCTTTTTATTCAATTCAGCAATGCTCTGTTGAAAGCCTTTTTCTTGAGCTAAATCATTGGCAGAAAGTTGTTGATTAGCACTGAGTCCATTGAGTTGGTCGTTCAATAAAACGGCTTTACTTTTCTCAAAAAAATAGAAGGCTTTTTCATAATTTTTCAACAAAAAACACGTCTCAATTGCCTGCACATACAGGTGATGCGTATTATTTCGCCAATAGAGTTTTGACTGCGTACCCGTATGCTCAAAACGCATGAGGTCGATGAGTTTATCGGCAGTAAGGTATGTATCAAGAGCAATTTTGAGGTTTTCCTTTTGTTTGGTGGTTTGGTAGTATTCGAGCCAAGTGTCGGCTTTGTCGGTTAGGGTGGTGAGGTAATATGATTTGAAATCTGTAATTTTTAAATTTTTAACATTAGGATTATCAAAGGAGTTTTTTGAGATAAAACCAATAGGGGCAACCGAAAGAGCCTTTTGATAATTTTCAAATGCCAGTGCATAATCTTTTTTCTTCCAATATACTGCGGCAATATCATCCAAAAAAATCACTTTTTGATTAGCATTAATCGTTGTTTTCAAACCTTTTTGATAATTTTCTAAGGCTTTATCATATTCTTTTAAATAATAGTAAGCGATTCCAATTGATTCGGAAGCTATGGCGTATCGGTCATACTGTTTTGTACTTAAGTAAATATCCTGTACTTTTTCATAATACTCAATAGCTCCTTGAAAATCATTTTCATTATTAGCTAATTGTGCTAACCAATAATAAGCATAAGGTAGTAATTTTGAATCTTTTTTTTGACCCAATAAGGCAACGGCTTTCTCTAAATCATTTTTCGCTTTGTTGTAATCTCCCATTAGGCTCAATGCTTTTCCTCTTTCAATAAGACACAAAGTTGATAAGGAGTCGTTTCCTTTTTGTTTAGTAATCATTATGCCAATATTAACCTGAGAAATGGCTTTCTCAAAATCACCGATTCTACTATGAATACTGGCTTTTTGGATATAAAACTTTGGAACAATTTTTATTTTTTCCTTGTAAGTCATTGATATTGCAATGGCACGGTCATAAGTTTCCAATGCTTTTACATAGAGACTTTGTTGGTCATAAATTTTAGCCAATAACTCATAATTATCAATTAATTGAATGGATTGAATATTTTTTTGAGAGGAAGAGTTCAATTTTATAGCTTCTTGAACAAACTGATTGGCATGAATAAAATCCTGCAATTTAAGATAATTCTCTGCAATTTTTTGAAGAATTAATGTGTAGATAGAATCTTGTAAACGACAATTTCGTCCAGTATCCCGAAGTCTCAAAAGCTCTTTTTGGTTATCAGGGTTTAGTACTATTTTTTGAAAATCATGCTTAAACTGATTAGCACTTGGACACTCAGCCCAAGCAGAGTAAGTGAAAAATAATAAATAGCAACAGGTTATAAATCGTTTCATGGGATATAAAAATTGAGGTAATTACAACGTAATTACCTCAATTTAAGACTTTTATAGGAATTCAAAAAGGGAGTGCTTAATTTTTATATTTTTTAATATCACTCGTTGTGGGAATGAGTCCAATATATCCACTTTTTGAGAACCCGCCAGAAGTTACAGATAAATATTTGATAACATCCGCTGTTACGTATGGGGCTGCGTATGATGTTCCAAGCTCGGATGTACCAGCACCTCCGCTTGCTGACGGAATAGCGTGTCCACAGTCTTTGTCCGCTTGAAAAGTTAAGTCTATCTTCTTTTCTGAGCTTGAAAAATTTTGACAAATTGTTGAATCTTTTTTGCTTGTTACTGAAATGATATGATTACCTATTTCTGAATTGTCAGTATAGCAAGCAGGGAGATAGTTATTTTTATCAATATTAAATTTTTGATTCCCAGCAGAACAAACTATTACCATATTAGCGATTTTGGCACGACGCAAGACTTCCTCAAAAACAGGTATTGGCTCCGTGGTAGCAACACCCCAACTGGCATTTACGATTTTGATATTGTGTTTCATTGCGTATATGATCGCACACAGGTTATCATATAGATTTCCTACATAACGTTTATCATAGGCTTTTAGTCCAACAATTCCTATGTTTGCTCTATTCACATTATTCGCAATAATTCGTGCAATTTTTGTTCCATGAATAATCTTATTGGTATCACTAATATCTGAATTATGGTCTATAAAATTGTAGTGAAGGGAGTTGTTCATAATAGGCGAAATTAAGGATTCGCTACCTAAAAGTCCTGTGGTGGATATTTTAGGAGAGATATTAAAATTTATGCCCGAATCTATTATACCAACCATAATTGGAGGCTTCTGACCATCGCCTACTTGTAATTCTTTTTGTGGTAGTTTAAAATTTTGCCCTACATTAGAAATAGACATTCCATCATGAGTAGGCGGTGGCATTCCTATTCCATGACCATCAGGGTTAAGTGTTGTAGCAATTAAATGTAAATCTTTGCCTGATAATAAAAGTAAATCATCATCGCAGTCGCAAGTTTTAGAATTATCTCGAACCACATTGACCGCATCGGCTACTTTGAATACATCTAAAATTCTACCAAAAATATTTTTTGAAACAATAGGCTCTTTCCCACGGGCGTATTCATCACTTTGCTTTTCATCGGTTAATTCTTCTATATTCTTTGCTCCGCTCAGAATTTGCCATTTCCAATAGCTTTCCAAATCTTTTTCTACACTTTTAATAGCATCAGCTTGATTTGCCTGAACAGTATCTTTTCCAACCAATAAAACAATCTTACGGTCTTTCAAAACATATCCTACTCCTTCAACAAAAACATAGGGATATTCTTTTGGATAATTTTTAATAATAGTTCCTAATGGTGTAACCTCTGTTGGTGACATTTCTTTACCAACAATTCTGGGCTTTGTCCCCAACGAAAAATAAAAGAAGAGTGAAAATAATCCCAAAAGGATTAAGATGAGAATTAGTAGTCGTCTCATAATGGTTTGATTTTAAAAGGGTTTGAATGATAAAACAGTTTGAGGGTTTAGTCGTAAAAAATTGAGATCCGGTAAACATCTTCTAAGTTATGCTTTTATCGGAAAGAGAAACAAAGTAGGGTCTATTACTTATTTAACGGTTAATATTCCCCTCTTCTTTACTCCGTATTAATTCATTCCGTACCTTTGCGGAAAATTAAACTTGGTTCAAGTTTCCAAACTTGAACGTATAGAGCATCTTAGCTCCCCAAACGAATAACAATAGCATAATTTCACAAATGGAAAAAATTAAAGTTGCCAACCCCGTCGTCGAACTTGATGGCGATGAAATGACTCGAATTATCTGGAAATTTATTAAGGATAAATTAATCGTTCCGTATTTGGACGTGGATATTAAATACTACGACTTAGGAATGGAATACCGTGACGAAACCAACGACCAAGTGACGATTGATGCTGCTGAGGCTATCAAAAAGTATGGCGTAGGTATCAAATGTGCCACCATCACGCCCGATGAAGCTCGTGTAAAAGAGTTTAATTTGAAGCAAATGTGGAAGTCACCAAACGGAACAATTCGTAACATTTTGGACGGTACTGTTTTCCGTGAGCCAATCGTTTGTCAGAATGTACCACGTTTGGTAACTAACTGGGATTCTCCAATCATCGTGGGTCGTCATGCTTTTGGTGACCAATATAAAGCAACTGATTTCGTTGTGAAAGGTGCTGGTAAATTAACCATGAAATTTGAAGGCGAAGACGGAACAATCCAAGAATTTGAGGTTTTCAACTTCAAATCGGGCGGTGTTGCGATGGGTATGTATAACGTAGATGAGTCTATCCGTGGATTTGCTCGTGCGTGTCTGAACATGGGAATCACCAAAGGATGGCCTGTATATCTTTCAACGAAAAATACAATCTTGAAAAAATACGATGGTCGTTTTAAAGATATTTTCCAAGAAATTTTTGACGCTGAATTTGCGGATAAATTCAAGGAAGCAGGAATCGTTTACGAACACCGTTTAATTGACGACATGGTGGCATCTGCCATGAAGTGGAACGGTAAATTTATCTGGGCTTGTAAAAACTACGATGGTGACGTACAGTCAGATTCAGTAGCCCAAGGATTTGGTTCATTAGGTTTGATGACTTCGGTTTTAGTAACACCAGACGGAAAAGTAATGGAAGCAGAAGCGGCTCACGGAACGGTTACACGCCATTTCAGAGACCACCAAGCAGGAAAACCAACCTCAACAAACCCAATCGCATCCATCTTTGCATGGACTCGTGGATTAGAATTCCGTGGTAAATTAGACGGAAATCAAGCCCTTATTGACTTCTGCCAGACTCTGGAAAGAGTTTGCGTTGAGACCGTTGAGTCTGGAAAAATGACCAAAGATTTAGCCATTTGTGTTCACGGAAATAAAGTTACTTTGGGTGAGCATTACCTAAATACACAAGATTTCTTGGATGCCATTGATGATAATTTGAAGGCGGCATTGGCATAAGTATTTATAATTTGTTGTTATCAAAAAAACGATTCACATTAGAAAAGTCTCAAAACAAATCGTTTTGAGACTTTTTTATACATAGGCTTTTTCGAGTCACTCAAATCCATGAAATTAGAACCAATGAAAAAAGTCGTATTCATTCTGTTATTATTTTCTTTCAAAATCCAAGCCCAAAAGCCTTTAACGGCAATTTTAGGTGCATTTCGGGATGAAGTAAAATTATTGGAAGATTCTCTTCAAAATAAACAAGAAGTGACCGTAAAAGGCATTCGTTTCGTTACGGGTGATTTCCGTGGGCGACCCGTTGTGGTGGCTCTCACGGGCGTGGGCAAAGTGAATGCCGCCATGACCACTACTATTTTATTGATGAATTGGCAACCCCAACAACTGATTTTCACGGGTATTGCGGGCGGTGTGAATCCTGAAATTTTGCCTGGCGATATGGTCATTGCAAAGTCCACGATTCAGCATGATTTTGGCAAGATAAATCCACAAGGAATGCTAATTTGGAATACCCGAAATCCAATTGATGGCGTTCAAAATCCCATGTATTTTCCTGCGGATTCTGTTTTGCTAATGAAGGCACAAAAAGCCTCAAATCAGACTAAATTCAAGGAAATTGAAGGTCGAAAGATAAAAATTATGACAGGAATTGTGGCAACGGGAGACGTTTTTGTGAATTCAGACGAGAAGGTAAAAGTCCTTCAAGAACAAGTAAAAGCTGATGCAACCGAGATGGAAGGAGCCGCCGTGGCACAGGTTTGTTACCAGTTAAAAGTACCTTGTTTGATACTAAGAAGCATCAGCGATAACGCCAACTCAAAAGCCCACGTGGACATGAATATTTTTGGTTCGATTGCGGCTTATAATTCTTCAAATTTGGTCTTGGGGATTTTGGGTGGGTTGTGAGCTTTTCTTACCACAAAAGGCACAAAGGAAACAAAGTTTTTGAACATACATTCTTCCCAAAACTTTGTTCTCTTTTTGACTTTTGTGGTAAAATATTTGGTATATTTGGAATTGTTGCCAGTTTCATTAAAATCAAAAATGGAATCATACATTAAAATATTAGAAGCTAAACTTTTAGATAGTACCTTACCGAGGAAAGAAACTGTCAGAATAATGAAGTTGGTCAGTATTTTAAGTTTAGAAAAAGAAGAATTAGAAAGAGAAGTAGAAGAAACCCAACCATGCTCAAATTGCCTTAAAGATGTTCCTCTTAATCCAAGATACCCTGAATACATTTGTAAAGATTGTCAGAATAAAGAAATTCGAGATGCAAATGGAACGCTTGTAAAATTTTGTAATAAAGACATTGGAGGAGGTTTAGTTGTGATTTATTATGATGAAAATCAACAGGTTATCCGTGAAGATACTTCTTTTACTAAGTTTGAATGTTATCTTGATGGAAAGCCATTCATTGCAAGCGAAGCAAAATTTGGTGGAATCGTGATTCAAAATAAGGATTAAGAACTTGGTATATCAATAAAAACCCAAAAAGCCCACGCCAAAAACGTGGGTTTTTGTTTAACTTTATAGTCAATTTAGGTGTTAGGTTTTAGAGACTTAGGTTTAAAATTAACCCCCAAATCCTAACCCCAACCCCCAAAATATGGCAAACAACAATCCCGACATTACAGGTCACGAGAATATCGAAATTCTTGGGGCAAGAGAACATAATCTTAAAAATATTGACCTAACCATTCCCCGCAATAAGTTAGTCGTTTTCACAGGAATATCTGGCTCTGGGAAGTCCTCGCTGGCTTTTGATACCGTTTATGCCGAAGGGCAACGCCGCTACATGGAGTCTTTTTCAGCGTATGCCCGTAGCTTTTTGGGCAATATGGAACGCCCCGATGTCGATAAAATCAATGGACTTTCGCCCGTGATTTCGATTGAACAAAAGACGACTTCCAAAAATCCACGCTCGACGGTTGGTACAGTTACGGAGATTTATGACTTCATGCGTCTGTTGTATGCACGGGCGAGTGAGGCGTACAGTTATGTCACGGGTGAGAAGATGATTAAGCAATCTATCGACCAAATTATTGACGTAATTCTGCAAGATTATCAAGACCAAAAATTGATTATTCTTGCCCCCGTTGTGAAAGGTCGGAAGGGTCATTACCGTGAATTATTCGTTCAGATTGAGAAATTGGGCTATACAAAAGTGCGTGTGGATGGCGTGGTGATGGATATTCAACCCAAAATGCAATTGGACCGCTTCAAGATTCACGATATTGAAATTGTGGTGGACAGAATTATTGTTAAAACCGAAGACCGTTTTCGTTTGTCGCAATCCGTGCAAACGGCAATGAATCAAGGCAAGGGAATTATGATGACTCGTGATGAAAAAAATGAGGTCAGAAATTTCTCGAAATTCTTGATGGACCCTGTTTCGGGCATTAGTTACGATGAACCTTCGCCCAATAATTTCTCCTTCAATTCGCCCTACGGTTGGTGTCCAAATTGTCAGGGTTTGGGTAAGGTGGAGGAAATTACCGAAGATTCTATTCTCCCCGACAAAACCCTCAGCATCGAAAAAGGAGCAATTGCACCCATTGGCGAGTACCGTGAAATGTGGATTTTCAAGCAATTGGAGGTCTTGTTGAAACCCTACAAAGTCAATCTGAAAACGCCCATCGAAAAATTCCCTGCCGAAGCTATCGAAATCATGCTTTATGGAACGGAGGAACCCGTGGCGGTACCGTCTAAAAAATACGAAGGAACGGACTGGAATACCAAATATGAAGGTATAGTAACGTTTTTGAAACGTCAGCAAGAAACGGGTTCTGAGAAGATTCAGGACTGGTTGAAGGATTTTATGGCGATAAATACTTGTCCAGATTGCAAGGGGGCAAGGTTGAAAAAAGAGTCGCTCCATTTCCTGATTGATGGACAAAATATTGCGTATTTAGCCGATTTAGATATTTCGGAATTGGCGGAATGGTTTACTGATTTAGAACCCAGAATGAATGAACGCCAAAACGTGATTGCCAAAGAAATTTTGAAGGAAATCAGAAAAAGGATTGGCTTTTTGACGGGTATTGGCTTGGAATATTTAACGCTAAACCGCTCTCTGAGAACGCTCTCAGGTGGTGAGGCTCAACGGATTAGGCTCGCCACGCAAATTGGTACGCAACTGACCAACGTGCTGTATATTATGGACGAACCAAGCATCGGTTTGCACCAACGAGATAACGTAAAACTGATTCAAGCCCTCAAAGATTTGCGTGATTTGGGCAATTCTGTCCTCATCGTCGAACACGATAAAGACATGATGTTGGAGTCGGATTATATTGTGGATATTGGACCAGGGGCAGGACGACACGGCGGGGCAATTGTGGGACAAGGAACGCCCGAAGAATTTTTGAAAAATAACTCAACAACGGCTAATTTTTTGAGTGGACAAATCAGTATTGACGTTCCAAAGAAAAGAAGACAAGGCAATGGTAACTCGCTGATTATCAAAGGAGCAACGGGTAATAATTTGAAAAATGTAAGTTTAAAATTGCCTTTGGGGAAAATGATTTCGATAACGGGCGTGAGTGGTTCTGGGAAATCTTCGCTGATTCATGACACGATGTACCCGATTTTGAACCGTCATTTTTTCAACTCAAAACGTGAACCAATGGCTCATAAATCGGTGGAGGGTTTGGAGCATTTGGATAAAGTAATTGAAGTGGATCAATCGCCCATCGGACGCACGCCACGCTCGAATCCTGCCACTTATACGGGTATGTTTACGGACATCCGTAGTCTGTATGCGGAGTTGCCCGAGTCCAAAATCAGAGGCTACAAAGCGGGTCGTTTTAGTTTTAATGTCAAAGGTGGACGTTGCGAAGATTGCGAAGGTGCGGGCATGAAAAAGATTGAAATGGAGTTCTTGCCCGACGTACACGTAGCCTGCGAAACCTGCAAAGGGAAACGCTTTAATCGTGAGACTCAGGAAGTACGTTTTAAGGGGAAATCTATTGCCGATGTCTTGGATATGACGGTGGAACAAGCCGTAGAATTCTTTGAAAATCAGCCAAAAATTGCTCGTAAAGTCCAGATGCTCAACGAAGTAGGTTTGGGATATATCACCATCGGGCAACAAGCCACTACGCTATCGGGAGGAGAAGCTCAACGGGTAAAATTAGCCGAAGAACTCTCGAAAAGAGACACGGGCAAAACCATGTACATCTTGGACGAACCTACGACTGGACTCCATTTTCAAGACATCAAAAAACTCTTAGAAGTCCTCAACCGATTGGCAGACAAAGGCAATACCGTCTTGATTATTGAGCATAATTTAGACGTAATAAAAGTATCAGACCACGTAATTGACATCGGTCCAGAAGGAGGACAAAAAGGCGGAAACATCATCGCAGAAGGCACACCAGAGCAAGTAGCGAAGGTGAAAGGGAGTTATACGGCTAAATTTTTGAAGGAGGAGTTGAAGGGGTAGGTTTTTGGTTTATACCTAATTTGTTATAAATAGTTAAGCAATGGAAATTAATTATCTTTTTGAATTACTCTTTAAAAATCAGTATGACGGTTTCATAAGATACTATAAAAAATATGAAACTGAAATAAATGACAATCCACTTCTTCCAAATCCATTAAAAATTTTAATGAAAGAATTGGAAGATGATTTTGCAAATAAAAAACCTCAAAAAAGGACAACAGAGTGGGTAGGAGCTTTATATGGGGCACATTCTGGAAAAATTTTGCACCTTTCAAATGATTTGTTTGAGAGGCTCATTGTATGTTTAATAAAAATACATGAAGATTCGGATTTAGATTATTGTAAAAAATTATCAAAAATATTTCCTAATAATCCATTTTGTAAACAATTTTTAGATATTGATAAACACAAAGATAGTGCTGAGGAATATAGCAACATAATACGTTTTGAGCCTAAGTTTAAGAAAAATGAGCCTTTGGATGATGAAAAGAAAGCTATAACATTAAAGAAAAAGATGAAAATAGATATTCTTGACAAGTTAGCATCACAGAGAAAAAGAACAACAATTGCTATGTTGTATGATATGACTAAAATCATGAATACATACTATAATGAGGAACTATTTTATGAGTGTTTGAAAAGTTTAAAAAAGAATAAGAAAGTGATTTTTGCAGATATAAGTGATATATATTCTGAGGTACGCCTGCAAAACAAATTTTAATGACATTTAGTTTAGTATCCCCGCCCTGTCATTTTTTCTTGGTCGGTAGAATCTCTCTGTCCCGTGGCTGTGTCTCCCGACCAGACAGCGTGCGAAAGCAACACAGGTGTTTGATTATCAGTAAATTATGATTAAAAAAAATGGCGAGTTGCTTTCGCACGATGGTTGGTCGGGAGACAGAACCACGGGACAGGAAAGTTTCCCCACTGAAAAAGAATAGACAAATACTTTAATCAATAACTCAAATGAAAAAACAAGAAATACCTTTTGAGATTGAGTATATTCAATCCAAACCTTTGAGTCAAAAGGAAAAAGAAAAACTGAGTGCCTTGATTTCAAAAAATAAATTAGAAATTCAAGCGAAAAAATAAGAAAAGCCTTAAATCAATCAGATTTAAGGCTTTTCTATAATATGGCGACAAGAAAGACTTTTGAGTAATTAGGCTTTCCTTGAATGATATAACTAATTGATAATCAATATTTTATATTGAAATTAATCCCCGAATATGCACTAATTTGGCATATTTCGGGGATTTTTGTATTTTAGATGTGCCAACAAAATTA
>JAAFJP010000042.1 GCA_013298125.1 Cytophagales bacterium
AAAACAATAAATGACTAAAACATTGTCTGAGAATGTGTCAGATAGCATATAATTTGTTGTTTGGAAACTCAAAATTAATGCAGGATGACCATTCTTAGATTTTAATGTAGGTTACAACTTAAATTACTTAAAAAGCGTGTAATACTATCATGGCTGATAGTATTATCCAAAAGTCTTGATAAACCCGTAGCACTTGTCTGTGAAGTGCTACTAATCAAATAGTCTGTGTAAAAATCTAACAACTTTTCCATAGACAAAGATAATCAGTATCAAATAACTACGTCAGGAGAAACTTGCGTAACATCAGTTAATGAATAAAAATCTTCTTATCATATTAATATCTGTTCTTTCGGTTTCAGGGGCTCTTGGACAATCATATCCATTAAAAATAGCAATATTAGGAAATAGTATCGTCGAAAATGGTCCTAATGAATCAATTGGTTGGTTTGGGAATTGGGGAATGGCAGCTTCGGCGAGGGATAAAGATTTTGTACGTTTATTGGAACAGGATTTGAAAAACTTATCTTCGGGTATAGAATTGAAGAGTGCAAATATTGCAGATTTTGAAAGAAAATATTGGGATTACGATGTAAAAACTCCATTGAAAGGAATCAAAGAATTTGGTCCTGATATTTTAATTCTTAGAATTGGAGATAACATAGATGAAAGACAATTAGACGTTGAATCTCTGCATAAAGCCTTACAAAATCTAATTGATTTTATTGCAAATGGTAGGTCTATGAAAGTCATCATTTCTAATAGTTTTTGGACAAGTTATTATAGAGACTCAGCTTTATTTTCTTTTTCCTTAAAAAATAAAACGGGCTTTATAGACCTTAATGGACTCTATGATGACAAAACCAACACAGCCCAAGGATTATTCAGTAATTTAGGAGTTGCAGCACATCCTTCCGATAAAGGAATGTCAGCCATTAGAGATAAAGTTTGGAAAAGTTTAATCATTGAAATTGATGACTTATTTTGTAAATACTACCAAAAGTGTAATTATTGTCAAGAAGGTAATCATATCGGTTTCTTAGACTTAGCTTCTTGTGATACCATAAAAGGTTGGGCATTGGACATGGACAATCTTGAACGAACAATTGAGGTTGAAATACTCGTTGATGACAAACCTTTCGTAAACTTATTGGCAAATATTGACCGCCCTGATTTACGAAGTACATATGGCGAAAAAGGTGTAAAACATGGATTCAGTTATACAATACCTGCGGGTGTAACATGGAAGGATGGTAAACCACATACCATAAAGGCAAAACCATGCTGGAAAGATGCTAAATTTTTGTATTACTCAGGAGTTACTCTTTCTTGTAAAAAAACCGATTTGCCAGCAGACTATGTTTCAGGTTGGGTAAGTTTAGACTGTAATGAAATAATTGGATGGGTTTATGATAAAAACAACTTGTCCAAAACTGTGAAAATTGATTTTATGCTAAACGATAAATTGATAAAAACTTATGATGCAAATATCAATAGACCAGACTTATTATCCTCCCTCATTAATACCCCCGATGCTACAAAGCACTTATTCATTGCAACAATCCCGAACCTTCCCAAGGGTTCTTTTTCAGCCCAAATGAGGCTTAATGAAAATGGTAAAACCATTGGTAATAATGAGTTTTTCCAATGTCCAAAAATCGTTTTGAATACCCTAAATGATGAAGAGGACAAAATCTTAATTTACCCAAATCCTAATAAAGGTGAATTTGATATCGTCTTGTCTCAGTCACTAAAATCAGCTGAAATACAGATCTTCGATTCTTTTGGTAGAGAATGTTATTTCACCCGTTCAATATCTCAGGCTAAAATACAAGGTTTATTGAGAGGAATTTATTTTTTAAAAGTCCAAAAGGGAGAAAAAAGTCTTTCGAGTAAGATTATCGTTGAATAAAGATTTTTTACTTATAAAACCTTTTCTACGCAAAAAGGGAGTGGCAAACAAATTGCCACTCCCTTTCAGACTTTATAATACCCGTAACATCCTATATTTTCAAAGCCGCAGGTAAAGCTACCTTAGATTTTCTTGGTTTTGTGGGCTTACGTCCCACACTCTTACGAGCAGAAGATATAGTCGCATTTGCCAATTGTAACTCTGTTATTTTTTGCTCGTAACTCGCTATTAATGAAGCACTTTCAGATTTTTTAGACTCCAAATCAGACATCATTTTCTTCATCTGTTCGTCTAATACAGAGAACTTTGCTCCCATTTCTTCATTTTGACGTTTGAAGGTATTAACTTGTTGTTCTAATTTAGTAATTTCAACGTTTTTAGCCTTTATTTGGTCTTCTAAGGTCAATTTTACATCCTTCAATTCTCTTATTTCTTTATGAGCTCGCTCAACATTTACGTCAAGACGGTCTTTATCTTTTGCCAAATCTGCATACTGCTTTTGACTAACGCACGAACTTACCAAAACGGCAAATGATAAAACAATACTTACTTTACGGAGAGCAATGGTCATGGTTTCTTGGATTATGGGTTAATTATTTCAGGGTTAAGTATTAAAATAGCAATAATAATTATTTGAATTTTTATAAATAATGAGTACCTTAGTTTAAATTAAAAATTAAAAATATAAAATTAAAAATTTAGGGTATTGAAACTCAATAAATGGTAATTTTAACTTTAATAAAATTACACTTGAATATTTTATAGATTTATAAATATCAATGAATTATGGGAATTCAATCTTCTAATAATTCTTAATTTTAAACTTTTAATTCATAATTACTTCATCAAATTTCTCTTTAAAATTATGAAAACGATTTATCAAAAATTATTACTAACACTCCTTGTGCTTTCTCCCTTTGGCGGATATTGCAAGATACAAAATATTCCTGAAAGAGAAGTTATTTCAAATCTTGAAAGAGAGGAGAAACCAACGCTCAAAAAAGTAAAATTAAAAGCGGTTTCTGACGAAAAATTTGGATTTCAACTTACTAAAAAGCGGAAGACAGCAAGAATCCCATTTGATTTTCAAGCAAATTTAGTCATAGTACCTGTAAAAGTCAATAAATCAGATACTTTACGTTTTATTTTAGATACTGGAGTCAGCTCAATTCTCCTCACAGACCCTACAATTGCTGAAAAACAAAGAATGAAATTTGTGAGAAATGTAAAAATTTCAGGAGCGGGTGAGGGCGATGCCATTGAGGCGGGAATTGTTTTAGAGAATACTATCACGATGGGCGATATGATTGGCTATCGTCAAAACTTAGTAGTCTTGAAAGATGATATTCTCAAATTGAGCGAATTTGTTGGAAAGCCCATCCACGGCATTATTGGCTACGATATTTTCAATCGTTTTGCGGTTACCTTAGACTTTTCAACCAACGAAATTATCCTCGAAAATCCAGAACATTATAAGTATAAACCCAGCAAAGGCGAACGATTCCCAATTTCGATTGAGGAAAATAAACCCTATTTGAGTACAATAGAATTGATTAATGATAAGCAAAATCTACCCCTCAAAGTCGTATTAGACACAGGTGCTGGTCATGCTATTTCTTTGGATGCCAATAGAATCAATGGAATCCCGATGCCTGATAAAGTTGTGAAGGCACAGTTAGGGCGTGGATTAAGTGGTATCATCAATGGCAATCTTGGTAGAATTTCGAAATTAAAAGTCGGTAAATTTGAGATGTCAAATTTAGTTGCCTCATTTCCAGATAGTGCTTCTTACAAAATTAGAGGTTTGGAAATGAGTGAACGACAAGGAAATATTGGTTGTGAGTTTTTAAGAAGATTTAAGGTAACCTTCAATTACAGAGACCAGTACGTGGTTTTGAAACCCATCAATCGCCGTATGAAAGAGCCTTTTGAGCATAATATGTCAGGCATTGAACTGATGGCAAAAGGCGATGATTATCACGAATATACGATTGATAGAGTCATAGAGAATTCTCCTGCCGATGATGCAGGTTTATTGCAAGGCGACAAAGTTGTTTTTATTAATAACAAATCTTCCAAAGAAATCACCATCAGTGAAATCTACAAATTATTCCAAAAAGGAGAAGGGAAAAATATTTCTTTGATAGTGAATCGTGAAGGGAAAGTATTTTTTGCGTCAATTAATTTGAGGAGGTTGATTTAGAATCCATCATTTTAACACGTTAATATTGTCAAATTCATAGAAATCAAGGATTTATATTTATTCCTCCTACAAAAATGCTTGCTTTTTGATAAGCAATTCATTAATTTTGCGGAGAATTTAAAGAAAGAGGGGTCGATAATCCCTCTTTTTTGTTTTCTAAATTTTATTGAGTGATTAGTAATTAGTGATTGGTAATTAGTTCAAAATTCTGTGAGTTATTTTAATCCAATCACCATTCACCAATCACAAATCACCAAAAATGACCAAAGAAAAAGTAATAGAATTGCTCCAACCGTACCTCGAAGAAGACAGAATCTTTATCGTAGATGTATCGGCAACGGCAGGCAAAAATCGTCAGAATATCACCATCTTGTTAGATACTGACGAAGGAATTAAGATTGAAGAATGTGCTTCTATTAGTAGAAGATTAGCTCATTTTATTGAAACTAACGAATTGATAAAAGATGCCTACAATTTAGAAGTATCATCGCCAGGGGTTGATTTTCCTTTGACTTTTAAACGCCAATACATCAAAAATATTGGTAGAGATGTAAAGTTAAATCTGACAGAAGGTGGCGAGAAGATTGGAAAGTTAGAAGATGTAAACGATGAGGGCATCGTTTTTAAAGAAGAAGCAAAGAAATCAAAAGGCAAAAAAGTTGTACCCATAGAAAGCGTAATCATTCCATTTGGGAATATCCAACAAGCCAAAGTACAAATATCGTTTAAATAGTGGGAAAGGTGTTAGGTAGTAGGTGTTAGGTGTTAGGTAGTAGGTGTTAGGTGTTAGGTAGTAGGACTTAGGGAATCAGTGTAAGACTGGAATCTAAAACCTAAAACCCAAAACCTAAAACCTGTAATTCTAAAACCTAAAACCCAAAACCTAAAACCTAAACTCATTTAAAACTTATGAAAAGATGAATAGTGCAGAATTAATTTCGTCGTTTGCGGATTTTGCAAAAGAAAAAAACATTGACCGTCCGACGATGATAAAAGTGCTGGATGAAGTATTCCGCACCATGATTCGTAAGAGATACGGAACAGATGAAAACTTCGATGTAATCATCAACCCCGATAGTGGCGACTTAGAAATGTGGCGTACTCGTGAGATTGTCGATGACAACTCAGAAGACATTTGGGACTATGACAAAATTCCTTTGGAGGAAGCTAAGAAAATCGAACCCGATTTTGAAATCGGTGAGGAAGTAGCCGAACTCGTTAAATTGGAAGATTTTGGTCGTAGAATCGTGCAGACCGCTCGCCAGACATTGATTCAGAAAATCAAAGACCTTGAAAAAGAAGGTCTGTTTGAAAAATACAAGGATTTGGTGGGTGAAATGGTGTCGGGAGATGTGTATCAGATCATCGGAAAAGAATTTATTATTACTGATCAAGAAGGCAACGAATTGACTCTTCCAAAATCAGAGATGATTCAGAAAGACCGTTTCAAGAAAGGTGAACCCGTGAAGGCTGTTATCCACAAAGTAGATAACAACAACGGAACACCTAAGATTATTCTTTCGAGAACCTCTCCTGTGTTCTTGGAACGTCTGTTTGAACAAGAAATTCCTGAGATTTATGATGGACAAATCATGATTCGTAAAATTGTACGTGAGCCAGGCGAACGTGCAAAAGTAGCCGTAGAATCGTATGATGACCGTATTGACCCAGTAGGTGCTTGCGTAGGTATGAAGGGTTCACGTATTCACGGGATTGTACGTGAGTTACAAAACGAGAACATTGACGTTATAAACTATACTGAGAATCTTGAACTGTTGGTGGGTCGTGCTTTAAGCCCTGCCAAAGTGAGTTCGATGAAGATTGATAAAGAGAAAAAACGTATCGCCGTTTACTTACAGCCAGACCAGGTGTCGTTGGCGATTGGTAAAGGTGGACAAAACATTAAATTGGCAGGGAAATTAGTAGGTTACGAATTGGACGTTTATCGTGATATTAAAGAATCCGAAATAGACGATGAAGACGTGGACTTAACAGAATTCACTGACGAAATCGAAGACTGGGTAATTGCAGAATTACACAAAATCGGTTTAGATACCGCCAAGCAAGTTCTGGCATTGGACAGCGAAGAGTTGATTCGTCGTACTGAACTTGAAGAAGAAACTGTGAACGAAGTATTATCAATCCTACGCTCGGAGTTTGAATAAGTTAGAATGAGTAAGTGAAGGAATGATAGAATAGTCATTGTACTTATTTCACTTGCTCATCAAAGCTATTCTATCATTCAATCACACAAAATTTTAAATTATTATAGAAAAGTATCAAACAACAAGTATGACAGAAGACAAAATGATGCGTTTGAGCCTTGTGGCAAAGCAAATTGGCGTAGGTACCTCAACCATCGTACAAAAGCTCTCTGTCCAAGGTCATAAGGTCGAGAACAACCCTAACGCCAAATTAAATTTTGAACAATTAAAAATTGTAGCAAAAGAGTTCGGAGCAAGCGACCTTTTGCAAGAACAAGCTGCTGCCCCAAAAGTAGTGGAAGAAGTCGTTGTGCCTAACAGAAGACAGGACGATGATTATTTGCCTTTATACTCACGCAATACTCCTCCAAAAACCGAGACTCCTACGCCCGCCGTTGAAGCTCCAAAGGTTGAGAAAGTTGAGAAGGAAGTAGAAAAAATCAGTGCAAAATCTGAGGTAGAGTTTAAGGTAATTGGTAAAGTAGAACTGGATGCAAAGGGTAACGTTGTTCCTCCAAAACCAGTCGTTGCACCAGAAGCGAAGGTAGAAGCTCCGAAAGTTGAGGAAGCAAAACCTGTGGCAGTAGAAACTCCGAAAGTTGAAGAAGCAAAACCAGTAGTAGTAGAAACTCCGAAAGCCGCAGAGCCTGTGAAGGTTGAGGAAGCTAAACCAGTAGCGGTAGAACAACCAAAAGCCGTTGAGTCTGTGAGGGTTGAGGAAGCTAAACCAGTAGTTACTGAACAACCAAAACCTCAGCAAAACGCTCAAAATCAGCAAAGTAACCAAAACCAAGGAAATAGAAATAACCAAGGTGGAGTTAATAACAACCAAAGCCAAGGAAATAGAAATCAAGGTGGCGGAAATAACCAAAACCAAGGAAATAGACCCCAAGGCGGAGGAAATAACCAAAACCAAGGAAATAGAAACAACCAAGGCGGTGGAAACAACCAAAACCAAGGAAATAGAAACCAAGGTGGTGGAAACAGCCAACCGATAAGACCACAAGGTGGAGCGAATAGCCCAACCCAACAACGTCCAGCCGCTGGTACGGTTGTGGGTGGTGGTACTCAAAATCAGCCTAAGCCAGTACAACCCGTTGATAATAGACCTCAAAAATTAGGACGTAACGATGCGATTCCAGACGATACTTCATCGGTAGAATTAATCGAAGCAAGAGGTGAGCAATTGCGTGGTTTGAAGGTTTTGGGTAAAATTGAATTACCAGTAGAAACCCCTCGTGGAGGTGGTAATAATCGTAACAAGAAAAAACGCAAACGCATTGATAAACCAGGCGGAGCGAAAGTTACGGAGGCAGAAATCAGAAATGAAAAAGGTGCTCCACGTCCGAAAAAAGACGGTGCACCAGTTGACCCTAATGCACCTAAGAAACCCGCAGGAACAGGTACTAATACTGGCGGTGGACAAGGTGGCGGAGGCAACCGACAAGGTGGTCATAGCCCTAATTACAAAGGAAATCGAGGAAATAACAATACTGGTAACAATGCTGGTGCAAAACCAGTTCCAAAAGGAGAAGTTACCGAAAAACAGATTCAAGACCAAATCAAGGCAACAATGGCTCGTCTCCAAGGACAGTCGAATAAGTCGAACTTTGGTGCGAAGGAGCGTCGTGAAAAACGTAAATTCCGTGCGGATAGAAGTGAACAACGTCAATTAGCCGAAGACGAAGAAGCAAAAATCTTAAAGGTAACTGAATATATTTCTGCCTCTGAGTTAGCGTCATTGATGGATGTTTCAATCAACGAAATCATCTCAGCTTGTATGAGTTTGGGTATGTTTATTTCGATAAATCAACGCCTTGAAGCTGACGTAATTGCTTTGATTACAGAGGAATTTGGATTTGAAGTACAATTCGTATCTGCCGAAGAAGAAATTGATTCAGTAATTGCTGAGGAAGAAGATGCCCCAGAAGATTTGTTACCAAGAGCTCCAATCGTTACCATCATGGGACACGTTGACCACGGTAAAACTTCTTTACTTGACTACATCCGTCGTGCGAAAGTTGCGGCTGGTGAGGCAGGAGGTATCACGCAGCACATTGGTGCATATTCAGTAAAACAAGACGATGGTCGTAGAATCACATTCTTAGATACACCTGGTCACGAGGCGTTTACCGCCATGCGTGCAAGGGGTGCGAAGGTAACGGACGTTGCCATTATCGTAATTGCGGCGGATGATGCCGTGATGCCACAAACCGAGGAAGCCATCAATCACGCTATGGTAGCGGGTGTACCAATCGTGTTTGCGTTCTCGAAAGTAGATAAGCCAGGAGCCAATACTGAGAAAATTCGTGAACAATTATCTATCAAAAATATCCTTGTAGAAGAATGGGGTGGTAAATACCAAACCCAAGAATTATCTTCTAAATCAGGTATGGGGGTAAATGAATTGTTGGAAAAAGTATTGCTCGAAGCGGAGATGTTAGAATTGAAAGCCAACGCTAACAAACGTGCCATTGGTACTGTCGTAGAAGCCTCTTTGGACAAAGGACGTGGATACGTAGCCAATATCTTGGTACAAGCTGGAACATTGAGAGTAGGAGATATGATGCTTGCAGGAGCAAACTACGGACGTGTAAAAGCGATGTTTGATTACCGTGGAAATAAATTGAAAGAGGCAGGTCCATCTATTCCAGTACAAGTATTGGGATTGAACGGAGCCCCAGGTGCAGGAGATAAGTTGAGCGTAATGGAAAATGAGCGTGATGCACGTGACATTGCCAACAAACGTGAGCAAATTATCCGTGAACAATCATTACGTAGTCGTAAGCATATTACCTTGGAAGAGATTGGTCGTCGTAAGGCTATTGGTACTTTCAAAGAGTTGAACGTAATCGTAAAAGGAGACGTGGACGGTTCAGTAGAGGCGTTATCAGATTCGTTATTGAAACTATCAACGGAAGAAGTACAAGTAAGAATTATCCACAAAGGGGTTGGACAAGTTTCAGAATCAGACGTATTGTTGGCTTCGGCTTCGGATGCGGTGATTGTGGCGTTCCAAGTTCGTCCAAGCACAAACGCCCGTCGTTTGGCAGAAAACGAACAAATCGAAATCCGTACGTATTCAATTATCTATCAAGCAATTGACGATGTACGTGATGCGATGGAAGGCTTATTAGCTCCAACATTTGAGGAAGTTGTTACGGCAAACATCGAAGTACGTGATGTATTCAAGATTACGAAAGTGGGTACAGTTGCAGGGGCGTATGTATTAGACGGAACGGTGAAACGTTCAAATAAAATACGTATTATACGTGATTTCGTTGTAGTTCACGAAGGCGAAATATCCGCTCTAAAACGTTTCAAAGACGATGTGGCTGAGGTTAAGTTTGGCTACGAATGTGGTCTATCTATCAAGAACTTCAACGATATTGAAATTGGCGATGTAGTTGAATGTTATGAATTGAAAGAGTTGAAACGTACTTTGTAATCAAATGCGTTTTGAGATATAAAAAAGGCTTCTGGATGATTTCGGAAGCCATTTTTGTTTATATAAGTCATTTCCTACGACCAGAGAGAAGAGAATAGACCTCCCAATAATTATGGGAGATCTCTTATCTAATGATTTAATTACAATTGATATATTCATATCTGGTTTTTGCATAATTTGGAAATTCTATTGTGGATTCTCCTTTTAGGTTGAAACTTGTAACACTGTATTGAATCATCGTGGGTAAATTACTGGTATTTTTAATGTTGGTATAATTGTACTCACCAGTTTTTATGAAACTTTTTCCATTATCATTACTGTAATACGAGAAACGTCTCTTATAAATTGAATTTTTGTTGCCTCTTGGAGAAGGTAATTTAGGATAATTTTTGGGCTTGGGTAATGTAAAAGTAGGGTCAGCCACTTCTTCATATTCAATATCTGCATAATTCCACATTTTAGTATTAGTATAGCCTTCTTGTTTAATAACCCGCCCTTTCTTATCGTAATAAAATCTATCAGTATCCATTCTACCTGGTTCAGAAAGGTAATTGTATAAATTTTCAACTACAATTTGTCCCTCCGCATTAACCTCATGTTGTAAAATTTGTCTGCCAACATTTGTTTCAGCCTTGTGAACTACGTTATTTTTCAAATAGTAGGTATCATTTCGGAAATCAATGTCTGTATATTTAATCAAATCTCCTTTACTGTCGTATTCAAAAGTCTTTTTACTGGTAACTGGATTAGCTACATCATAGAAAAAATTGCCATAAAATTTCCAATACATATCTTCTTCAATCATTTTTTCACCATCATACTTATACCTAACATACCCACGAATTGGGGCAACGGGGTCACGTTTTTGATATAGTGCATAGCCCCAATATAATTGCCCCGATATGGTTATTTCTTTCAAAAAATCATTCTGGTCATATTGATAATCATAATCTATGTTGTACGTAGTTCTGGAACTATCACCTGTTCCGTCATTAGACCAGAATTTCTTTTTTATGATTTGTTTTTTATCATTATAAAAATATTCTATTGAATAACCTGGCTTTCCCGAAGCGTCAATATAACCTTCAATCTTCGATAACAAGCAGTTCGTTTTATAAGCAATTTCATCTGGAACTACCTCTAAATCAGTAGTTTTACAAGAAATTATTAGCCAAATGAATAGAATGAGGATGGTATATTTCATATTGATTTTATTTTTTGAAAAACCGTTTTGTGAAATTTTGATTATTGGTATTGGCTCGTATCAGATATATTCCTACGGGCAGATTTTCAATATCTACTTGGTATTTGTTAGGAGATATTTTCTGGAAATTAGATTTTAATAAGTTACCTGTCAAGTCGAAAACTTCAATTTTGGTGATTGGAGTTGAATGTTCTACAATCAAATAACTTTCCGTAGGATTTGGATAGATTAACAGTTCTTTGTCAATATTGATTTCATTTGATAATACAATGGCTTTATCTATCTCTGAAAGTTTTGTCCAGTAAATGCCTCTGGTTGTTCCTAACAGAACTGTATCGCCTACGATATGAACGCAATACGGAAAAGATGTGATATTTAACCCACCTCTAACAGGAACAAACGTTTTGCCCATATCTTCTGAATAGTATATTGGGTCAATGGAATTACGTGATAAGACAAAAAGGTGATTATTTCGTCTGAAAGTTTTCCAAGCAAGTGAAAAATTAACAACATTTGAAACGAAATTCCATGAAGGCTTTACTCCCAAAGGAGATGAATATATAGAGAAATTTGTTTCATTCTTGAAAAAACCAATTATATCTTTTTCAGAAATATCAAAAATATCAACACTTTTATATCCTATTGGAATTGGATAATTTTGAAATGTACGCCCTTTATCAGGTGAGACAAAAATTCTGTTATAATCATAGCCGTAGATGATACCATTTTTTTCTACTACATTCCTAATAGATGTAGATAAATTATCTCCTATTCCGTTCTCCTTTGTCCAATTAATACCATTATTTAAGGAACTAAATATACCTTGTTGTTCAATTCTTAGCCATTCATTATTAAGATATGGAACTGTGAGCAAAACTTCCGTAAATTGACCACGAGCGATTCTCTTTCTACCTTGATTTGAGTAAGTAGTCCAAAAACCCGTATCGCCTAAAATACCTCCCGCCACCACATTCCCCGTATTATTCATAGAAATAGACATATACAGATAAGGATAGCCCTCATATACAATAACCTTATCGTTGGTCTTCCAAGACTTTCCTTTATCTGTTGAGTAAAACATTGCATCGCTCGCCGCATGACCCGCCAGCCAAATAGAATCATTGGTATAAATTCCAGAAACACCAACATTATCCAAATTACTATTCAGCAATTTCCACTGTGAAAAGGCTGTATTGGAAATGAAATAAAAGAGAATTATTGAGAAGAGGAAACGCATCATAGCTGTTATTTATTAGATATAGTTCAATTTGTAAAATAAATGTAGGTCTTTTATCCTAAATTTCCAAGAATTAAATCGGTCATAACAAATAGCTAATTTTCATTTATTTTCTTAAATTGTCAATAAAATTATTCACGCAATCTAATTCTTAAAATGAAAAAAATCTGTATCTGGTCGTAGCGTCCGCTACGACCAGATGGGATAACTCACGATTTTAGATTTTTCATAATTAATTGATAATCAAATATTTATGTTGCTAACGCACGATGTTCGGTGGAGATGCCGACCACGGAGATAGGTCAAGTTTGGCTACGAATGTGGTCTATCAATCAAGAATTTCAACGATATTGAAATAGGCGATGTCGTAGAATGTTATGAATTGCAAGAGTTGAAACGTACTTTGTAATTAGTTACGTTTTGAGATATAAAAATGGCTTCTGGATGATTTCAGAAGCCATTTTATAGTAAAATCTTGTCTTGTCCTAAAATATTATCAGTACCAAAAATATCATTATAGAACAACAAAGAAAGTATGTTGGACGAACACATAGGACTAGACCCTTTATTTTATTTTCCTTTTTCCATATAATCAATTACCAAACTCGCCATAGATTTCATTCCTAAGACAAAACCACCTTCATCTATCTGAAAATCAGGAGTATGATGTGGGGCTGTTTCAGATTCTTTCTTACCTTTGGCAGCTCCGCCCAAGAAGAAAAATAAGCCTGGTACTTTTTCTTGATAGAAAGCAAAATCCTCCGCACCTGTTACAGCGGCAGTGATTGAAACGTTATCTTTACCCGCAACGCCTTCCAAAGTCGGAATCATTTTATCAGTCAAAGCTATATCATTGTAAGTAATCGGACACATTTTTGTGATTTTCACATCGGCAGTTGCTCCTGCACTTTGGGCGATATTGGTAGCCACCTGAGCGATACGAGCATGAATCATATCTTGTGTTTTTAAATCAAGGGTACGAATCGTTCCGTTCATATTTACTTCTTCTGGAATGATATTGCTACGAACTCCGCCGTTGATTTGTCCAACCGTAACAACCGCTGCCGACTCAATCAAAGGAGTATTTCTACTAATAATGGTCTGTAAACCCATTACAATTTGCGAAGCTGTAACGATAGGGTCAATCCCTTGCCAAGGACTTGCTCCATGGGTTTGCTTGCCTTTTACCTTAATTTTGAACCAGTCAGAACTCGCCATCGTACCACCTGGGCGATAACGAATTTTACCTATTTCTGTCTGAGCGTTGATGTGTAAACCGAAGATTACATCCACTTTTGGGTTTTCTAAAACTCCTTCTTTTACCATCAAGGCGGCTCCACCTTCTTCACCTTCGGGAGCACCTTCTTCGGCGGGTTGGAAAATAAATTTTACTGTTCCTTTCAAATCATTTTTCATAGATGAAAGTATTTCGGCAGTTCCCATCAAAATTGCCACGTGTGTATCGTGTCCACAGGCGTGCATGACGCTTACAGGTTGTCCGTTGTACTCGCCCACAACTTTTGAAGCGAAAGATAATTCGGCTCTTTCTTTTACAGGCAAACCGTCCATGTCAGCCCGTAGAGCTACCACTGGACCAGGTTTTCCACCTTTCAAGATACCGACAACGCCTGTTTTACCTACGCCTGTTTGGACTTCTATTCCCAAAGATTTGAGATGAGTCGCTACCTTTTCGGCAGTTTTAAATTCACGATTTCCTAATTCTGGATTTTGGTGAAAATCTCTTCGCCAAGCTACTACCTTGGCTTCAAGGGTTTCGGCTTTTTGGGCAATTTTAGCTTTAAGGGCAGGAGCGTTTTGTGCTTGTACTGAGACTGAAACCAGACCAGTCAAAGCCATAATGGTAATAATTTTTTGCATGATGTTGTGTAATTTTTAGATATTTCTAATACCAAGTTACAAAAAAGAATAAGCTAACCCAAATAAAACTTAGAGGAAGGGAGGATTAGAGGAAAGTTAGGAACTTATATGAAAGTGAAATGGAGAACTTAGAGAGTTAGAGGATTAAAGGTATGTGAAAAGGGGAACAGTGTTAGAAGAAAAAGTAAATAATCATCCTTTTTTCTAAATCTCTAAGTTCGTATAGATGGTTTATATTTCACAAATCCGAACAAATGTAAAAATACAGAGCGTGATATTCTAAAATTAAAGGGGACTGTTAGAATGGATAAAATTGTAACAGGAACGATGTAATACATCACAGGTGGGTCATTGAAGAGATAAAATATTGTTACGCCTAAAACTACTAATAAAGCAATCGTGTTGGCATAACTTACAAACATTGCTCCGTACCAAAAGCCAGGCTCTACCTCGAACTTCAAACCACAGACAGGGCATTTTTCGTGCATTTCCGAGAATTTATCTACCCGCCAAAAGGGATATAAAAACATTTTTCCTTCACGACACTGCGGACAACGAGCTTCGCCAATGGCTTGGATTTTGGTGCGTTTTGTAACTAATTGAAGATGACTTACCTCTTTCATATTTTTTGTTTATGGAATAGAATTGCTCCCAAAACTAACGTTCAATAATTATCCTCTTTGTGATGGTATAAAAAGTATCTGTCTTTATTCTCATCATATATTCACCCTCTGGGAGGGAGGTCAAATCTATTGATTTCACATCATTAAAAATATTCACGAGTGTTTTTGTAATGAACTCTCCTCTAAGACTAAAAATTTCAATGGTTGAATTTAACCAATCGACTCTTGAATCTATGTTAAATACTCCACGGCTTGGATTTGGGAAAATTGATAAACCATTGTCATTGAATAAAGCAAAATATTTTCTTTGTGATGGTTCAGAGACACATACCTTTTCACCATAGGACTTTGTTTTATAGATATTTTTGGAAATTACACTAAATTCTGCTGCTTCATTAAATCTTATTTTTTCTCCAAAATAGATAGGAGAATTTGCTCCATTAACCTGCCAATTATAGGTGTCAGCTTTGGGATTATTGATAGCAATGGTATAAGGACTCAATCTTACGATATTGCTTGTATCTACTCTTGCTGGAATAGGTTTTACAGATACATACAAAGGTGCTGATAGTCCTGATTTACAGCCATTTTGATCTGTCTGAAATCCTTGAAATAAACCTGAACTATTGACATTTAGATTTTGAAAGTTATACCTAATCGTAGCACCATTCTGTTTAGCAAACCAAGTGGCAAAGCCTCCACTTACAATATTCATCTGTAATATCGTACTTTCTCCTTCACAAAAAACCGTGTCCCTCGTACTTGTGATGATGGGTAATGGAGGTAATGGATTCACTTTTATTCTGGTATTAATCGATACCTTTGAATTACATCCATTTTTATCTATAACCTTGACATTGTAATCTCCTGCATTTCTGACTGTGATGCTCCGAGTGGTTGCTCCTGTACTCCATCGATAAGACTCCGCATCTTGATTAGACGAGGTCAAAACTACACTTGTGTCTGTGCAAAAAGTAGTTGGACTATTAGGTACGATGCTTGGTGTTTGAGGTAATGGAAGTGCTGTTACCTTGATAGCGTCGGATTGATTAGAAACACAACCTTGACTATTGATTGTTTTTACTGAAAAAGTTCCAGACGTATTTATTTTAAGTAACCTATTGGTTGAACCATCACTCCAAAGGTATTTTACAGCATTCTGATTAGAAGACTGTAATGTAACACTTGAATCTGAACAAAAAGTAGTGGAAGAATTAGCCGAAACAATAGGCTTTGGTGGACCTGGTTTTGAAATGATATTAACTGCATTTGAAAACTCTGACTGACATCCAAAAGTATTAACAATTCTGACAGCATAGTTTCCCGATGTAGTAACATTAATTTCTTTTTCTCTACTTCCTGTATTCCACTCATAGAAAATTGCATCATTGGCTCTGAGGTTTACACTATTTCCTTCGCAAAAATCAGTTGCACCTGTTGCCGTAATTCTCGCAACGGGATAGTTACTTCCTCTAAATGAAATGGCAGGAACTTGTATTACATTTCCATTAGCATTTGTAAAACGAGCAAAATATTCTCTATTAGGTTCTACTTGTACTAATAATTTTCTCTGATTAGATATTCTTCCATTATTAAAATTTTGCCCATTATTAGACCATTCATAGTTAGAAAAACCATCTGGTAAGGCAATTTCGACTTGTCCATCCCCGCATATAAAAGTGGGTGCAGGGGTCTCAATGGGTAAATGGGTTCTTGAATTAGCAAAAAAAGAATCATTCAATGAGTTATTCCAAGCATCTGCTAATTGGGCTAATCCTGAATTAAAATGGACACCATCTTGACGACCTGGATTCTGAATGCCGTCTGTTTCAGGACCTTGAAAGACGTTTGGAGTTTCTCGAATAGTTGCACGTTGCCCTTCTAAGATATTATTATCAGATGGAGCAAATGGTGAAAAAGAACACCCTGGGCAGAAGGTCGTGGCGGATGTTAAAGAAACAACCCACGAAATATCCTTGCCAGATTCACTACGGGAACGGTTTATGACAGTTTGTAAATTTGATTTATAGGTACTCGCACTTATATTTTGTTTTGTTCTAACAATGAAGTTATCCGTTTCTCCTTGACACCACAAAATCGACCTCACGCCCAACAGACTGACATAATAACGCAGTACCTCTGAAAGATTTTGGTAAGGAAGTCTGTTAAAATAATTCCCACCAGTGTAGGGATTAGGAGCTAAGTTACCATTGGCAGTTGTAGCCCACATAGAACTGGACGTACCTTCAAAGGCAGTATTAAAAAACATTACAGGGACATTTAAGCGACTTACTAATAAATCTCCTAATCTTCCCCAGCACCAAGCATTTAAGCCTCTTGGTGCAATACGAGAATTAGCATTTAGTTTTGAAAATGGAGAAGGCGATATGTAATTAGTCCCTCCGAAAGTCCTATCGTTTAAACCGTCAAAGCAATTTACTCTGTCACTATTAGCTCCTAATGGATTAACATTATCAACTCCTTCGGCATTAGACTGTCCTGAAATGATGAATACTTCTCCCACACCTACTCTATCTACACGAGAGACACCGCCTACGAAGTTACCGTTGATACTTCCTCTTACTTCGAGTGTGTACCAGCCCTGTCTAATCGATAATGTACTACTAAAATTTCCGTTTAATGGAAAATCTCGTATGGTAATCCAATTGGTTTCATCACCTTGACCTGGCTCTACGGGAATAAAGCGAGCTTCAATTTTATCAACTTGTTGCTGATAAGAGCCTGCAATAGTTATTCTCGAAAATCCATTTTCTCGCTGATAGACCGCTCGATTTTGGGGGGAAGTTATTTTTATTTGACTATATGAAAAATAACTAAAACACATTAAAATAGAGATAAGTACTGTACTTTTAAACGCTGTCATACAAATTTTAATTCTTTATGAGTTATGTTTGATGGAGCGTGGTTAAGTGTTTTTTTATTTCATAGCAAATCAACGTGAAATGTAAATGTATTTTGAAATATCGTCTTTGGTAATATCATTCTTACTGCCGACTTTCAAAATATACATTCCTGTTGTTAATGTGCTTAGATCTATTATAACGGGGCTATTGAAATTAACAGATAATTTCTCAAAAACCAGCTTACCATCAAGGCTGTAAACTGATACTATTGACTTGCTATCGGGATATCGTGCCTCCAAAGTAAAACGACCATTTGACGGATTAGGATAGATTGATAATCCTTTATCATCGTAAGTTTTATACTGATAAGCACCGCTTTCAGCCGAAATACAAATTAGAGGTGTTGGGGAAGATTTTATAACGTACTTTTTTCTCCCTGTTACCGTATAATTACCATCTCCTTCTCTGATTCCTGCGACGGTGCTATCTCTTAATGATGATTTTAGCTGTCCATCTATTTTCCAAATATATTCATCAGTAAGTATGCTACTACGAGCTACTAACGTATAAGGGCCCTTTTGAAAAATACTCATTTTTGGAGCATCTCTCTTAACTACTTGAATGGCATTCGATAATTTAGAAATACAGTTTTTATTATCAGTCACAAAACCTCTTACTAATTCTGTGCCAGATATACGTATAGTCGATAAATTATCAGAATTACTAACAACATTGTTTCGACTCCAGCTGTATTTCTTTTCATTTGTACTCATTTCTAACTGTACATTCCCTCCTTCACAAAAAACCGTATCACCTTTTGCCACTATTTGGGGAGTAGGAGGTAACGGATTAACTATTACGGTTATATTATCTTTTGAACTTGGCGAAAGGCAACCATTGGAAGAACGGGTTTGAACAAAATAGTTGCCTCCTTTTCTCACAGTGATTGTTTGGGTGTTTTCACCTGTACTCCACAAGTAGCTTGTTGCACCAACATTAGTAGAAGTCAGAACAATTGATTGACCATCGCAAAATTCCGCAGAACCAGAAGTTGCAATTGTGGGTGTTTCAGGACGGGTTTTTGCCACCAATTTTACTTCACTCGAATAAGGAGAAGCACAGGCATTTTTATCAATCACACGAAGTCTATATGTTGCCTCACGAGTAGCCACAATATCTTTTACACGAGATATATTTCCAATGACAGGACTACTAATCCATTCATAAATTGGATTATCTACTTCTGTCGAGGATTTTAAAATTACGCTTGTACCAATACAAAAATTTACATCACTCAGTGGCGTAACGATTGGAGCATTAGGTGGGGTGTTTGCTTTTACACTAACGATAGGTACTTGAACAACATTACCGTTGCTGCGAGTAACCCGACCCGCATAAGAACCTGTGCCAACTATCACATTTGAATTTCTTCCGATAATCTCACCATTATCAGCATTAACCCACTCATAAGCCGAATATCCAGAAGGAAGGCTCAATTTTAAAGCACTTGATGATATACAATCCAGTGAAATACTTGGTATTGTATCTGCCAAAATAGGTTCTACAATATCAAAAAAATCTTTATTATCACTATTTTTATCAGTAAAAACCTTGAACCAAGCATTTGCTATATCATCTAAGCCACTACCTGTGAAGTGAATACAGTCAGAACGTTCGCCTAACCTTGACGTTTGAATACGGTCTGATTCTGGACCAGGTAATATTGGGCTAAGACTGGGGTCTGCAATCGCTTTATTTTGAGCCGCAACTATTTCGGGAGAAGGTCCCGAAGATGTACAATTTGTTAAACCAGCAAAACTTGAGTATGATGTACGTGCAACTACCCATGTTAATTTATTAGTACCCAAATCCTGACGGCTCTTCTTAATTAATCTTGTCAAATCACTCAAATAACTTTCTGTCGTTGTCGGAAGGGGTTTTTTACCCGCAATTGCTGCAAGGTTAAAGGCATTATGAGTTTCTCCCTCCATCCATAAAACCGCTCTTACGCCCAAGTTTATTCCATAATATCTCAATACGGCATTAAGATTTGCATAAGGATAACCTGCTGGATAGGGATTATCAAAATACTCAAACGGAAGAGATACTTTGGGATTCTCTGCACTTTCTCGCCAAGTTTTGAGAGACGAACCTCCCCACGCCGTATTGAAAAACATTACTGGAACATTTAGTTTTGCCACCAAAGCATCCCCAACTTTTCCCCAATAGTATGGTCCCAACCCTGTGGGAGCAATAGCTGAACCTTTAGTTAAACGACTAAAAATGGTAATGGCAAACTGTGAAACATCTGCGTGTAAAGCTGGATAAGATGCAAAATAAGTCCTTGGACTGATGAAGTTAGCACAGTTCACCCTATCATCAGAAGCTGCTGTTTCGTTTGCTTCCAAATTTCCACTTCCGCCCGCATTTGATTGTCCCGCAATGACAAAAACCTCTCCGACTCCAACCCGTTCAAGGGATGTGATATTTCCTACTATTTTTCCATTAAGCATCCCTCTGACTTCCATTATATACCAACCACCTTTTACCGTTACTGTACCTTTGAAAAGTCCTCCCAAGGGGGACGATTTTATAACAGTCCAATCGATTGATGTTCCCTGTCCAGATTTTACGGGGATAAACCTTACTTGAACAGTATCAATAGGTAATGAATAGCTCCCCGTGATAGTGACAACTGCTTGATTGTTGAGGTCTCTCTGAAAAATTTGTCGAACTACTGGGTATGTTATCGAAATCTGACTATGCGAAAGTTTGGCAATACTTAGTAATAGTGTTATTAGTAATATTTTTCTAAACATAATTGCGGTATTTGGGTAGTGGGTTGAATATTTCCTTACTAAAATTATTAGACCAAGTTTTGTCAAAAAGGTTGCTCCACATTTGAAAAAACGAAGAATAATCCTACAAAAATACAAAAAGCACCTCAAAAACTGAGATGCTTTTTGTATTTTTATTCTAAATCTATCAAACGGTCATTGCATTTGTCTTTAAAAAAATTAACTCATTGATAATCAGCAGTATTCACTAAATTAGTCGAGTTATATATTTTTTAGAAAATTAATCAGCAACTACGTTAAATTTCACTTTATGCTTCACTTCTTTGTGTAAATCAAGTGTTGCAGTATATTCACCTACAAACTTAACTTCTGAGTCAAGTGCAATTTTCTTTCTATCAACATCGAAGCCTTTTTCTTTCAAAACTTCTGAGATTTGGATAGTCGTTACACGTCCGAAGATTTTTCCACTTTCACCTACTTTTGCAGGAATATCAAGGGTAATATCACCGATTGATTCAGCCAATGCCGTAGCATCCATTTTAATTTTTTCAGCTTTGTGAGCTACTTGCTTAATATTTTCAGCAAGAATTTTTTTGTTTGATTCCGTCGCCATTGTAGCGAACCCTTGTGGAATCAAGTAATTGCGACCATACCCTGGTTTTACGGCAACTACGTCATTTTTATAACCGAGACCTACGATGTCAGTCTTTAAGATGATATCCATTTTTATAATGATTTTATGGAATTGTTGATCTATGGAATTGTTGAATTGTTGATTGGCAATTAATTTATTTATTAAACTAATATCTATCCCTAATCCCTAATCCCTAATCCCTAATCCCCCTAATTACCTATTTAAGTCCGTCAGCCACATAAGGCATCAAAGCCAAGTGTCTTGCACGTTTTATAGAAGTTGCTACTTTACGTTGGAATTTCAACGAAGTACCCGTCAAACGACGTGGAAGAATTTTTCCTTGTTCGTTTACTAATTTCAACAAGAAATCTGGGTTTTTGTAGTCAATATACTTAATGCCTGATTTCTTGAAACGGCAATATTTTTTGCGTACTACGCTTTTGTCAATTGGTTCGTTTACTAATGTCATGATTTCTAAGTTTAATTAAAATGTTCTTACTCTGCTTTGGCAGCTTCGGCTGGTTTTTTCCCGATTAAACCTTTTTGTTTTTTCTCATTATAAGCCACAGCGTGCTTATCAAGGGCAGTTGTCAAGAAACGGATTACTTTTTCGTCACGCTTGTATTCAAGTTCCAATTTGGCGATTAATGAGCCTTCTGCTTTGAATTCGATGATGTAATAATAACCTGTGTGTTTGTTTTGAATAGGATACGCCAGCTTACGTATTCCCCATGCGTCTTCGTTTACGATTTCGGCATTGTTATCCGTTAGGATTTTTTTAAACTTGTCAACGGCATCCTTTGTCTGCTGTTCAGACAAAACGGGAGTTAAGATGAATACCGTTTCATAATTACGTAATTCCATTATGATATATTTGATTTTAAAAATTGGATTGCAAAGGTACGGTTTTCAATTTAAAAATCAAAATTGGATTGAGAAAGATTTGACTGTTAAGTAGTTAATGCTACTTTGGCGATTAAGATCATTTCGCCCACTCATTATCCTTTTTATTAGCATCTACATAAATATCCGTTTCGAGTTTCAGGCTCTTAATCACCTTTTTATTCTCCATTTTCATCGTGCCTAATGTTTGATTTTGCTCCCAAAATCCTGCCGTCTGATGGATGGTTTCGGTAGTTTTATCGTCATAAGTTATCACCAAATCAAACGGAATGGCAAACCCTCCAATATTTTTTACTTCAACGAGATGCTCTTTTTTCTTACTGGTGACGTTACCAACGGCAATATCCATGTAATTCCCCGTGAAAAACCAGTTATTCCAGTACCAATTCAAATCCTTGCCCGACAAATTATTGAAGCTGTTGAACATATCCCAAGGCAAAGGATGCTTGCCGTTCCAACGTTCCATAAATCCGTGCAAACTCTTTTTGAAAAGATCATCGCCAAGCATATCTTTCATTCCTAAGTAAGCACAAGCCGCTTTTCCGTATTCGTTGTGACCCAAACCTTGCCCGCTCAATACGTTGGTTGGGGTGATAATGGGTATCTGTGTTTCTTCGGAAGGGTTCGTAGCCCAACCATTTACTCTGAATTGCTTAAAAAAGCCACTTGCTTGTTCTTTCCCCAAGTCAGCGATACCTATCAAGTTCTCAAAAGCGGTTGTCCAGCCTTCGTCCATAAAGCCATAACGGTGTTCGTTGATGCCCATATAAAATGGAAAATAAGTATGAGCGATTTCGTGTTCAGCAATAAACCGCTGAACCATATCCATTTCTTGCGGGCTATCATTCGCCATCATAGGGTATTCCATATCGGCAAAGCCTTGAATAATTGTGCTTTTTGGAAAAGGATAAGGCACGCCAGGCCAATTATTACTAAACCAATCGAGCGAATGCTGAATGAACTTTACTTGGCTTGAAAACTTACCCGAACCTTTTGATTTATAGGCTGACTGGCAACTGGCTCTTCGACCTGTCGTTTTATCGACTATTACACTGGCGGCATCCCAAACGTATTGATTACTAATACAATAAGCCATGTCGCTGATGTTTTTAGCTTGCCATTTCCATGTATTGGTAGCGTTTTGAACGGTCACATTTTTGGCATACAAATCTTTTTGAGTTACGATGTTTAAGACCTCATCGCTGGTTAAACTTTTGAAGTATTTTTCCGTAAAAGTAGGTTGTAATACTTCATTGGGATTCAATAAGTCACCCGTACCCCAGACGAGATAATTTTTAGGCACTGTTACCGAAACTTTGTAGTCGTTGAAGTCATTATAAAACTCCTGTGCATCAACAAAAGCCATGCGATCCCAACCTTGGGTATCGTCCAAAACAGCCACTCTTGGGTAAAAATAAGCCAAGTGGAAACTGGTACTATCCAACTTACCTTCTCGACCACTTTCTTCGCTGAGTTCATAATGCCAATCAAAACTCAATTTCACGCTATCGCCAGAGGCTAAGGATTTTGCTAATTTGACGGCATGAACGGTTGAGCCTTTGGGGTCGCCAAATTTTTGCTCAACGTCATTTTCCATGAACTTATCGATTATTATGCCTTTTGTGAGATAATCAGCCGAAGCGTTGCCTTGACGTGAAGCTCCTGGGTTATGGATATTCATAATCAACTTGTAAGTAATCCGAGTGAGAGGATTTGGATTTTTGTTGATATAAATAATTGACTCAGAGCCTTTTACAAGTTTACTCGGAGGGTTTACAGTAATATTGATGTCATATCTGGCAGTATTTTGCCAATACTTTTCGCCAGGTTTTCCATCCATGCTTCGAGTATTATTTTCGTAGGCTTTCTTGATGTTTTGAGGCATAAAAAGGGGCTTTTGAGCCATTACTTTTAGAGAAGTAATTAGGAGGAGTGCGAATAGTTTGAGTTTCATTTTTTTTGAGGGTTTGATGTTTGATTTTTGGAATGGGTATGATTTTTTTTGTAAGATTTTTGATAAAAAATAAGCCAAATTTATCTTTTAAAAAATAAACTTGGCTTTGTTGTTGGACAATTTTAAACCTATAATTTAAGCATTGGTAGCTAATTGAATTACTAAACTTTCACTTACACCAACCGTTTTTACTTATCCGAAAGTTGATTTTGAACGTCAAGAACAAAATCAATTGTAACATCACAATCTTCTGCAATTTCTTGTATTGTCGCCTTTCCTCTCAAAAGCATCTTTTTTACAACTGCAAATGCTTTTTCTTGTTTAGCATTCTCAATTTTCTTGTTTTCGTTCTTAACTGCCAAAGCATTAGCCGAAATCGTCATGGCATAAACAAGGCGTTCTTCTTGTGTCAGGGCTTTTTTGTCTAATTCGTTAATTGCGACTTTTAGCCATTCTTCATTCCAAAATTGAGGATATTGCGTTGGGCTGGTTGCCTTATGTAAATTTTTCATCGTATAAATTAATTTGTCCAAATCAGTCTGAATATCAGCGATTTGCGTGTTAAATTTATCTAATTCTAAGGTAATAAACGTAAGTTGCTCATCAATTAGTTCACCTTTTTCGTTCCTCAAAACGGCAATATTGTGGTAGTCTTTGATGTTTGGTAAAATAGATTTAGCCAAAATACCGATACAATAGATGCGTGGCAATTCCTCAAATGTAAAATTACCTTTTTCTACAAGCGTATTGAAACGGTACAAAGCGTAAAACTTCATGCGTTGAACAAACTCTGCATAAGCTCCCAATTGCATCTCCACGATGAAATGATTGCCGTTTTCATCAGTACAAGCCAAGTCATAAATACCGCTTCGACTATCTTTTGTAAGGGCAGAAATGTCATTTTTAACGAATTTGACTTCTCGAATAGGCACTGGTGAATTAATCAATGCTTGTAAAGCCTTTTTCAAAAATCTGGTGTCCGATTCATTCCCAAATGTTGCCTTAAATCCGTAGTCTGAAAGTAACGAAATGAACCGTTCTTTTTCGTTATAAAACTCATTTTCCATTATGCAATTTAATCATTTTTGGTTAAATTTTTCGTCTGATGTGAAAAAATCCACCTTTCTTAATTGGTAGAATCACTCCTTCCCTCGTAAATGCGTGTCCCCATCATTTATCATGCGTTAGTGATGCAAGTATCTGATTATTAATAATTTGTAAAAATCAAATGGCAAGTTGCTGACGCAAGATAGATGGTGAAGACACGCATCCACGGGACGGAATAAAAATACAGTTACTGAGATGAAAGAAAGTCCCTTAAATTTTTTACAAAATCTCCTTTTAAAGTGTTTGCACTGAAAAGTCCACCCATATCAATTGTAATAATTGTGAGAGAATCAGAGTTTAATTTATCTGAATAAAAATGTATCTTTTCCATTGTGTTTAAATTAATGTTAAATCCATCTAAAAGTGATACTTTTAGTTTCGAGTAATCACTTTTTAAACAGGCTTGCAATAAATCAGAGTCTTCTGAAATTTGGCATTTTAAAAAAACCATTTTTGGATATACCATTGATTTGTTGTTTAAGTATTGTTATTCGTTACTGCTTGTTAAGAACTCATAGCTGAGGAAAATGATAGCTTACCAGTCGAGTAATAAAATTAAGATTCTCTAATTTTTACCTTTCTTATGTCCCTTTCATGGTTAGTAATGTCAGTTATCTGCTCGTTGCATAGTCTTACAATTTTACATTTTATAGATTCTATCTTTTCAATAGACTCTTTACAATTTTCCGAATATTCATTAACTTCTGCCAGATTCACTTCTTTCTCAAAATCCTTAATTTTTTCTTCCTGAACTTTATAGTAAATTTCTAATGGATTTTCTATATTGCCAATTTCTTTAAAATAGAGAGCATTAGAATTACATATTATTCTATATACAAATGTGTTGTGACCATCAGTGTGACCATCAGATGGTAATAAAAATTCTTCTCTTTCTTGTTCTTGGAGTTTAAAAAAAGCATTTTTTAGTTTAAGAATTTCCATTTCATATTCTTCTTTATACCCTCTTAATTTTCCAATAAATGATTGCCATGAATTAACTAACTTCCCAAATGATACAAAAAGGTCAATTATATCCGTCTTATTATATTTGTGAAAATAGGCAGTAAAAAATACTTCTTGGTCGATTTTGTTATCAATATGATTAACCTTATTGTATTCAAAAGTATTATCTTCTGTAAAAAAAACAGCTTTCTCTTTCTCCAATGAATTGTCTCTTATCAAATCATTTACACCAGCCTTAAATGCTTCTATTTCAGAAAGGGATTGTTTAACTAAAAAATCTAAGTAAATAAGTTTATTATCTGCCTTACCAAGTTTCTCTTTCTTCTTTAATTGTTGCTCACGATAATGAAGCCATATTTGAATACCAATTGTTATAAGTAATCCTAAAAATGCCAAACCAGAAACAAAAGAATTTAATGCCCCATACATATCTCCGAATGTGCCTTCATTTAAATCTGTATTTAAGTCTGAGGCGTTTTTGACATGTCCGTTTATTAATATTACTTGTGATTTTACCCAGTATGGATAATGAAATACCACCCAATAGAAAGAATATGATATAAGTAAGATAAGTATGATTGTGGTTAATTGAAACCATTTATTTTTGAAAATTTCCATTTGTTTTTTTATTTCCCCAAATTTTCAAAAACAAAATTTACATTTCAAAATTTTAATAAATTCTTGTTATACTAACAAATTCTTATTATGCTAACAATTTTTTGTTAGTCATCACCTTTAATTTCAGACATTACCTCATCAATAAACTCATCATTTAATAAAGGTTGAAACACTTTTTCATAGACAGAATTGTTTTTGGTTAGCTCTTGCACTGCACCAAATTCATCTTTAATTTTTTCAATTAAATCAATTGACCAAGGTAGATTTTCATTTCTACTTAGAAAAAACCATTCCCATTTATCTTTGTAATTTTCAATTAAGTCCAATGACCATCCATTTCCTCTAAATCCATCCCATGCCCATTCACATTTTTTATATCCAAATTCAATGATAAAAGGGAATGAAATATTTTCAGTTAAATTTTTCCAATCCCACTTATCTTTAAATTTTCCAATTAATTCGAGTGACCATGGTAAGAATTTATTCTTACTTAAATTTTTCCATTCCCATCTGTCTTCAAATTTTTCAATTAAATCATAAGAATATAGTAAAGATTTATTCAAACTTAAATAATACCATTTCCACCTATCTGCATATTTAGCAAGTAGTTCAATAGACCATGGTAAAGAACTGTTCCCACTCATACCCATCGTAATTGGGTTGTAAGGATCATCATCATCATCAGTCGCACCATCCCAATTCCATTTATCTTGGTATTTTTCAATTAATTCAATAGACCATGGTATAGCTTCATTCTCACTTAATCGATTCCAATCCCATTTATCTTCATATTTTTCAATTAGTTCAAGCGACCACGGTAAAGCTTTATTCTTACTTAACCAATCCCAGTTCCATTCATGTTTATATTTTTCAATTAATTCAAGTGACCATGGGAGTTCAATATTCACACTTAAATACCAGAAGTCCCATTTTTCTTTATATTTTTCAATTAATTCCATAGACCATGGGAAAGCCTCACTTCTACTTAATGTTTCCGATGTCCATTTATTTGTATCAATATATTTATTTATCAATTCAACCGACCATGGCAAGGCATTATTTTTACACAAACGCCACCATTTCCATTTATCCTCGTATTTTTCAATTAATTCCAGCGACCATAATAAAGATTTACTTCCACTTAAATCCTCCCAATCCCATTTATCTTTATGTTTTTCAATCAACTTTTCATTCAAAGAATAATTACGTGAAACTTGACCAGCAAACAAATTTTTCCACCTCCAATCCCCCAAAACCAACTCCTTCAACCTCTGCCTGTCAAACTCTAATTTCCCGTCTTTCTGCCCATCAACCAACCAATTAATCCAAGCTACATCCTGTAACACAGGCATTAAATCAATCGCACTTAAATTGTTAAGATTTCCCTGCAATTGGCTTAATAGTAGCGGTATTTTTACTTCTGGTAATTGCCACAAAATGGTCTTTATGGGGCTTTGGGCAAAGTTTTGGTGGTCAGTATCTTTTAAAATAATGCCGTCACCGTTGTAATGTTCGGTAAAAAGTTTGGGTTGTTGCTGTAAAGCTAAAAGCGTTATTTGGAGAACCAATAAACTAAAATCATCCAAATTTTTATCAAAAAAATAAGCATCTCTTTTGGGGTGTTGGTAACAAGGGCTACCCATTTCGTTGGCTTTTCGTCCACGCAAGGCGGGTACAAATACGCCATCGTAATCAATCAGTTTTAGTTTTCTATCGGGCGTAACAATCAAATTATCGTGCTTTATATCACCGTGGGCAATGGGTTGTTGTTGTAGCCACCAAGCCAAATTACAAAACTGAAAATAGAGGTTTTTGAGGGCGGGAGTATTGTTTTGGGTACAAATTTGTTCCAGATAATTATCTAAGGTTTTGCCCTCAACCCATTCCATCAAAACCACGGGGTAGCCTTGTCCTTCGTTGTTGTCGGTTTGTACCCAAAGTTCATTTTCGAGGTAAGTAAAATCCACAAAATACGGAGAAGGGTTTTGTTTGAGGTATGCCGCAATGAGTCCCAAACGTTCTTGGCGTTCGTGGGCTTCGGTATAAAAACATTTGAGGGCGTAGAGTTTGTCGTTGCGTTTTAGCTTAAAAACAATCGCCAAGCCACCCGTAGAGTACCAAGGTTCATCGGGATAATTGGGGTTGGGTATCACTTCCACGCCTTCCAAAGTACGGAAAGAGTCCTGCCCAATCATGAGCGATATTTTGTATTCTTGGGTAGTAGGGAGCATATATTAGTCTGTTTTAATGGTTTTAGTATTAATGTTCAAACACTTTGTATTACCAATCACCGAATCTTGGAGTGGATAATATTTTTACAGATATTTTGGCAATCACCATCACTCCCCACGCTCCACCTCAATCACCCCATCCACTTGTTCCAAAGAATTCACCAAAGTCTCCAAATGACTCGTGTCACTCACCATCAAGGCAATTTTTCCTTCAAAAATCCCTTCATTTACACCAATCGAAAGGCTTTGAATATTGACTTTTAATTCCTGAGAAATTACTCTTGTTACGTCGTTCATCAAGCCCATTCTGTCCATGCCTCGGATGACCAAATGAGCCAAAAACGACATCTGAATCTGACTCGTCCAGAAGGCTTTGATAACTCTGTCGCCGTGTCTTGACAGTAGTTCCGTTGAATTTGGGCAAGATGTTCTATGGATTTTGATGCCTTCGTTGATGGTCACAAACCCAAAAACATCGTCTCCCGCAATCGGATTACAACATTTGGCAAGGGTATAATCCACCTTGTCCATGTCTTCGCCAATGAGGATTCCATCGGCATTTTTCTTGTCGCCGTGGAGTTTTTTTAATTCCTTCGTAACCGATTTTAAATCCGTCAGAGGCTCTTTGATAGACTTTGCGGCTTGCTTGCGTTCGTGAGCCTCACGGTCTGATTTCCAGCGTTTTAGCTCATCTAATTGCAAGAATCCTTTGCCAAAACGATAAAATAAATCATTGGAATCTTTGGCGTTGAAATAGGCTCTGAGTTGGTTGGTTACTTCCAAAGTCAAAGGCGAAACACCCAAAACTTTCAGACGGTGTTCGACCATATCACGCCCCATGATGACGTGCGATTTGTTGGCTTCTTTGATGTAATCCTTAATCCGAGATTTTGCCTTGGTCGTTACCACAAACTTCAACCAATCTTCCGATGGTTTTTGCTTCTGCGAGGTCATACACTCAATAATATCGCCCGTTGTGAGTTTGTGGCTCAGTGGCACGAGGCGATTATTGACCTTCGCCCCGATACATTTTGCTCCAACTTCGGTATGAATCTCAAAGGCAAAATCCAGAGCCGTTGCCCCGTCTTTCAGTACGACTAATTTACCTTTTGGTGTATAAACAAAAACTTCCTCATTGTACAAACTACTCCGAATATCATCCACCAAATCAACTGCCGATTGCGATTTATCGTTGGTGTCCAAAGCCTCCCGAATCTGGCTCAACCATGATTCAAAGGCGGTATTGGTGCGGGTATCGTTGCCTTTATATTTCCAGTGGGCAGCAAAACCTTTCTCCGCAATTTCATCCATCCGCACGGTACGGATTTGTACTTCTACCCAACGTCCACGCTTGCTTCCGCCCATCACGGTTGTATGCAAGGACTCGTAACCGTTTGATTTTGGGGTAGATATCCAGTCTTTCAGTCGGTCAGGATTGGGTTTATAATGGTCTGTTACCATCGAGTACACCGCCCAACAAGCGGCTTTTTCTTGTTCGGTAGGTACATCCAAAATCACTCTGACTGCAAAAAGGTCATAAATTTCCTCAAAAGGCGTGTTGTTCTTTTTGAGTTTGTTATAAATCGAATAAATGGATTTCGGACGACCTTTGATGATGTGCTTAAAACCCATTTCATTCAAATCCTTTTCAATCGGGCGAATAAAACTCTGGATAAAATTCTCTCGGGAAGTTTTGGTTTCTTTCAGTTTTCGGGCAACATCCTTGTAGGCTTCGGGTTCGGTATATTTCAAACACAAATCCTCCAATTCGGACTTGATGGCGTGCAAACCCAGCCTATGAGCAAGTGGGGCGTATAAATAAAACGTCTCCGAAGCAATTTTGAGTTGCTTATCTCGTGCCATGCTCCCGAGTGTCCGCATATTGTGGAGGCGGTCAGCGAGCTTGATGAGAATCACCCGAATATCATCCGAAAGCGTCAATAACATTTTACGGAAATTCTCTGCTTGTTGTGAACTTCCGTAGTCAAAAACCCCTGAAATTTTGGTGAGTCCGTCAATGATTTTAGCGACATTTGCTCCAAAATCTGCCTTGATTTCGTCTAAACCGATTTCTGTGTCCTCCACTACATCATGCAACAAGGCACACATAATGGACGTAGAACCCAAGCCAATTTCCTCCACACAAATCTGAGCAACAGCAATTGGGTGATAAATATAAGGCTCTCCCGACTTGCGACGCATCTCTTTGTGGGCTTCTGCCGACATCAAAAAGGCTTTTTTAATCAGTTTTGCATCATCATCTTGAAGGTACGGACGAGCGGTATGAAGTAATTTTCGGTACCGTTTGAGGATTTCTTTTCTTTCCTGTTCTAAATCTATTACTGCGGCTTCCACGGTTTGTATTTTAGTTGATAAATTGGTAAATCGGTGATAAACTAAATTAGTGAATCTGTGGGAGAATGGCAAATTTAGGGGAGGATTATTTGTTTTTGGGAGGAGTAAAAAACATAAAAGCCAGAATATGACAAATCATGTTACAGCTTTTTTTATAGATTAAATACAGCGTTTAATAAGTTTTCGTGTATTTTTTCAGAACACGATTTTAGGAATTATATTGATTAAGGGAAATTGTAAATAATAAAGTACCAAGTTAGATTTACCAATTTTTTAAAAATTGGCAAATCTTTACTAAACGAAAATGGTACTTTTAATTTTACAATTTCCCTAAATAAGAATAGAAACGATAATCCTATTAATCTTCGAAATCGTGTTCTGAAAATTTAGTTGAAAAAACTTATTAGACTGTGTACTAAGGAGGTTATATCTTTTTATTGAACCGTAATTTGACGGTTTATGGTAGTTGGTTTAGTTGTTACTAAATTTACTTCTTTCACGAGAGTTTCGTTACCTTTTGAAAACTTGAAAGTGTATTTTCTCTCAGCCAATTGGCTCATGTCATCTTCTGCATGATAGTTTTTTCATTCTTCCCAATATGGTCTTTCATTAAAATATCCCCATTAGCATCCTTTAAAATTACTGTCAAATCTTTGTCAGTTGATGCTTCGATAAAACATTCATACTCTGTGTATTGATACACACTACCACATCAAAAATTATTGCTGTGTCTGATGAAATACTGTCGAATCCTGCATCTTTATCAGATGCCTTATTACCGAAAAGGGTTACATTTTAACCTCAGCCTAATATTAACTACTCTCCATCGTACAAAACACATTACTAAAATTCCTTTTCAATAAATCACTTTTATGAATGACGAAGGCTAATTCACCCGCATCCCACCATTGAAAATCACCTCGAGATGTTACTTTCAAGAGTGTTATCCAGTCTTGAGGTTCGCCTTTTTTGCTCAATGCGGCTTGCAATTCGGGCGATTCGTGTTGAGTGAACATATAGCCATTTATTTCAAAATCAGCTTTATTGAGTTCTTGCACGGGAGTTTCAAAATTATCGTAAATTTTGTCTTGTAACTTATCATCGGTTTCAAAATCTGTATTTAACTTATCTGCTCGTCCTTTAAAAATATGGATGTTATTGCTATAAAAATAAAAATACGGAAACGTAACTGCTTCGCTTGCAGTTACTTGTAGTCCTGCGTAACCTTCATCTATCATTTCATAGTAGTCTTCGTTACTAAATTTTAAGTTTTTCCCAGAGATTAATTCATCAATTTTACCTTCAAAATAATGAACTTGGATAAATTTAAAATTTTCTTCAAAACCTATAAAATGTATAGAACTGAGGAAGAAATAGAGCATTCCAGTTCGAGGTAGATACTCTTGCAAATGGGCTATTTCTTGACAGTTTATTTGGGCAATGAATTCGTATTTATTGGTCTTTTCTTCGTATTCAAAAGTAGGATAAACAATACTTGCGGGCAAATCGGGCATTCCTCCGAAGCGATGATTACCAATTTTCTGATAATTTTCATCGCCTGATATTTTGAAACTTACCGTTTTTTTACCCAAAGCCAATAGTTCTGTCTGGTATTTTGTTAGCTTGTTTTTCTTTATAATTTCTTCTATGGGTTTTAAAAGGGTACTGTTACGGTCTGCATAAAAGATGTCATTATTCCATTCAGTAACTCCTTTACCATCAGCACCACGATATTCAAAATCAAGCAAGCGGCGTTTGTCTTCGATACTCATTTCCACACCTTTTACTTCATTAAAATTCTTTGGGAGTGATTTTAGCGGATTGCCTTCTATTTTTAGGCTATTCAAATTTGGCAATTTTGCCAAGTCTTCTGGGAGCGTTTGAAGTTGATTTTTATTTAATGAAATAGCCGTAAGTTTTGGAGCATCAAAGCTTTCTGGCAGGTAAGTTATTTGATTATTATCGGCAAAAATATACGTTAAATCGGGCAACTGAAAAATGCCATAGGGAAGACTCTCTAACCGACAATTTGAGACATTGAGGGTCTGTAAACTTTTCAATTTACTCATACTTTCGGGTAATGTTGTGATAGAGCAATTGATAATACTCAAGCCTTCCAACTTACTTAAACTTCCAATAGCCTTGGGAATTTCATTAAGTGGAGCATGAGTATTGCTGTAATAATCTTGGTAATTACCAATGTTTAGATTTTTTAACTGTCTGAAATTCAAGATACTAATGGGGAATTCAGCTGTTTTAGGTCTCTCTACACTCAGATATTGAATCGTGTCATAATCAATACCTTCGGTTTCGGCGATTGAAGAAAAATGGTAATCTCCCCAGTCTAATATACTGTAATCAAATTTTTTATAAATTTTTACGGGATAAATGGGCAAGTCTCGATAGGTGGGTTTTATATAGCCATGATAGCCCATCCAACCGTCTTGGAAAGTTATTTTACCGTAATAACTCATGCTGTAATGAAAGCCCTCTCTGCGGAGATAGAAATAAGGACCATTAGTTTTGTCTTCTTCAAGCATAAACTCGCCAGTAGGAATACCGTTTTTGTGAATGCCTAAACACGCAAATTGAAGCGAAACAAAGCCGTCCTGGTCATAATTATCCAACAATTCCTTTTTAATGGCTTTTTGTGGATTGACTAATTCGCCTTTTATCTCAGTAAAAAATTCATGCGTCATTTTAGCAATCGAAAAATCGCATTTTTTGATATTGAAACTAAACTCTCCGATTTGGAAACAGTCTTTGCCATCTTTGGGAATTTCAAAAATTGGGATTTGGGGTAATGCTTGTTCTTCCATGGGTTGGTTTATGAGTTTGTTATCAATAATATTAAAAGTACAAAATAATTGATATGCTACAAAAAAAGGAAAACTTCGTTTTGAATATATTTTATTACATAGGGGTAGTTTGAATTAAGAGTGTCTGAATTTAAATGAGTTTTAAGTTTTTCACCATTAATTCAAAATCCTATGAAGAAGTTAGCAATCTTTGGCAAAATCTTGTTTATTGTTTTTACATTTTATCTTTCTGCAAAATCACAAGACAGTCTATCCAGTCCTTATGATGAAAAGTTAGTTCAGGATTATTTGAAAAAAAATGGTACTAAAAGTCTGGTAATTGGTGTGATTAAAGACGGTGTGGAATCAGTTAAAGGTTACGGTAAAATCAATACTTGGGGTAAAAAAAATACTACACCTGATGGCAATACATTATTTGAAATTGGCTCAATTACAAAAGTTTTTACAACCTTATTATTGGCTGACTTAGTCAAAAAAGACTCAATTCAATTGGATGAACCTATAATGAATCTACTTCCCAAAAATGATTATGTTTACTCCGAATCTATTAAAAATATAAGTGTCCTCAATTTAGCTTCTCATACTTCTGGTTTTCCCCGTGTAACAAACCGTTCGGTAAATGGCATTTTTTGGTCACGAGTATTTTTGCCTATTGGGCTGTATGACTCCATTTTAGGAGCAATGAATCCGTATAGAAACTATGATACTACAAAGTTATTTAAAGATTTGAGAGACGTAAAGTTAAAAAACGAGATAGGTTCAAAATTTTCATATTCTAATTTTGGAATGACAGTATTGGGGTACATTTTAACCAATAAATCGAAAATGACTTTTGGCTCTCTATTAAAAACAACCATTCTTGATACCCTTAAAATGAAGCATACTTATGTTGATTTGCCCAAATCAGAGTATAATAATTTTGCCGATGGTCATAATAAATTGGGATTGAAAACGCCCCGATGGACTTTTAAGGAAGAAATGGGAGGTGCTGGTACTATAACTTCATCAGTGAATGACTTGATGAAGTTTTTAGAAGTGAATTTAAAAAACACTAATGAATATTTACATAGTTTATTAGATGATTGTCAGACTACTCAATTCAAAATTTCTGAGCGTCGAACCATTGGATTAGCTTGGATTAAATCAAATTCTGAGAATACAAATAATAAAGAAATTATTTGGCATAATGGAGGTACAGGCGGTTTTCGCTCTTTTTTTGGATTTAATAAAGAAACAAAGACAGGCATTGTGATTCTCTCTAATTCAGCAAATGATGTTGATAAATTAGCAATAAATATTTTAAAAGTTTTAATGGAAAAGAAAGTGAATTCAACATTATAACTGATGTTACGCAAGATTTAAGGTTAAGCATCTCCGATGCTATTATATCTACTTTTTTACTTTTTACAAAGGTTTCACATCTCCGATGTAATAGAACGCAATAAACATCGGAGATGTATAATCTTTGTAGGAAACCAAATGAAAGGTAAAACAGCATCGGAGATGCTTAACCTTAACAATCTGCGTAACTTCAGTTATAAGATTTTTTTGTTATAAAAATCTGTTAATAAAAAGGCAGGCTGTGTTCAAAACACAGCCTGCCTTAATAACTTAAAACTTCAAAATTACATTCCCAAAGCCTTCAACATCGTTGCACCAATATCCGCTGGCGAGTGAACTACGTGGATTCCGCAGGCTTCCATGATTGCCATTTTAGCGGCTGCCGTATCGTCTGCACCACCGATGATTGCTCCTGCGTGACCCATTCTACGTCCTTTTGGAGCTGTTTGTCCTGCAATAAAACCAACGACTGGCTTGCGGTTTCCATCAGCTTTAATCCAGTTGGCAGCTTCGGCTTCCATACCTCCACCGATTTCACCAATCATTACGATTCCTTCGGTTTCTGGGTCGTTCATTAATAATTCAACGGCTTCTTTGGTAGTTGTCCCGATGATTGGGTCACCTCCGATACCGATAGCTGTTGTTTGTCCTAAGCCCGCTTTGGTCAATTGGTCAACCGCTTCATACGTCAAAGTCCCTGATTTTGAGACAATTCCAATTTTTCCTTTCGTGAAAATAAAACCTGGCATGATACCCACTTTACATTCTCCTGCGGTCATGACACCTGGGCAGTTTGGTCCGATTAAAGTAGTACCTTTTCCTTGAATATACTCTTTGGCATAAATCATATCTTTCGTTGGGATGCCTTCGGTGATACAAATAATCACTTTGATACCCGCATCGGCGGCTTCCATGATGGCATCGGCTGCAAAAGCTGGTGGTACAAAAATGATAGAAGTATCAGCTCCCGCTTTTTCGACTGCCTCAATCACAGTATTAAAAACTGGACGGTCAAGGTGCATTGAACCACCTTTTCCTGGGGTTACTCCTCCTACTACGTTCGTGCCGTATTCTAACATTTGTTGGGCATGAAACGAACCCTCTGTTCCCGTAAAGCCTTGAACGATTACTTTTGAGTTTTTATTAACAAGTACACTCATTTTATTTGATATGAATTATTTTTAATGAAAATCCTTAAATTTTGTGTAAAGGTATAGCCAGAATCTGAAAGGACAAAAGAGATTGAAAACAAATCTTTTGTGAATAGTATATGGTTTTTAGTATATTTGAAAAAAATATAAATGCTTATGGAATTATTATTGGAAAACGTAGTCGAAGACAGAGAATTGACTTCGTACGAAATTGAACGAGATAAACCATTACCAAGCTTTAATCATGGAAAATTACAAATGCGTATTGGAGGACTATTGTTGAACCAATACGAAGACCGCTTTGACATTGTTTCAGAGCCAACCTTACAAATGCTCGAACGCCCAAGAGTGCCTGATTTGGCGTTTTTTGATGTAAGAGTAAGTGATTGGTTTGATGATGAAACGAAGATTACAGAAATTCCTCATGGCGTTATTGAAATTCTTTCACCAAGTCAATCAGAGCAAGAATTAATTAATAAATTCCCTCCTTATTTTGAACTGGGCATTAAAACCGTATGGCTTGTTGTTCCTATTTTTCAAACAATTTATGTTTTTGATTCACCTCGTAACTACCAAACTTTTACCATTGCCAATCCAATTCTGAAAGATACAATCCTTGATGTTGAGTTAGACTTGAATAAGGTTTTTGCATAAATATTTCGTAAAAAAGAAGAAGCCCGCAGTTGATGATTTCAATTGTGGGCTTCTCCTTTTTTAAGTGGTATGGTTTGCGAAGGCATAGAATACCCACGCTTTGAATGCAAAGATTTCTTTATGGTAAAAGGTGATACATGGTAAAAAGACTGTTCGCTTACGTACAAAAACTGTATCAAAAACGAACAGTTTTATTTTAGGTAAAATTTTTAAGTATCTGAAAATCAGATACTTATTTTTTTGGCATAAAATTGACCATACTATTACCAAAACTTATTTGATGAAAACAATTCACCACAGAACAATTTAACAACCAAGACAATGGACAGAGTAGTAGAAAAAAAGAAATGGTCAATGAAGCGAATCCTTCCGATTGCGGGGGGCGTTGGCTTAGTTGCCTTAATTGCAGCGGCTTATTTGAATACCACTGGCAAACCAAAACTAAATGTAGAACAAGACCGCTTGATGATTTCGGAGGTTACGAAGGGAAATTTTCAAGAATTTATCCCGATTAACGGAGTCGTTTTACCAATTCAAACTATCTATTTGGATGCTATCGAAGGTGGACGAGTTGAGGAACTTTATGCAGAAGACGGAGCGACGCTGAAGAAAGGTCAGCCAATTATGAAAATGGCAAATACGGATTTGGAATTATCCTTGGCAAATCAGGAAACTTCCGTTTTTACGCTTCAAACTAATATGCAATATACCCGCAATTTGGCGGCTCAGGCTACTATTCAATATCAAAATTCTCAGGCGGATATTGATAACGGTGTAGCAGAGGCGGAACGTCTTTATAAGTTGAACGAAAGATTGTACCGTGAAAAAGTGATTTCAGAACAAGATTATAAAGCCTCTTTGAATGCCTACAATTATCAAACCCGTAGAAGAAAATTAGTCACTCGAACCTTGGCACAAGACTCATTGATAAATAATCAACAAATTAGTCAGATGCAAGAAACCATCAAACGTAACCAAGCCACTTTGGCTTTGATGCGTAAAAAGGCGGAGGATTTGATTGTGAAAGCTCCCGTTGATGGTCAATTGACTTCGAGAAATGCGGAGGTGGGTGAATTGAAAACTCGTGGACAAAGATTAGGTCAGATTGATGTATTGAGCGGTTTTAAGGTTCGGGCTGATATTGACGAACATTATATTTCAAGAGTTTTCATTGGTTTGATGGGCGAGTTCACGATTTCTGATAAGACGTATAAATTGAAAGTAAAAAAGGTTTATTCACAAGTAACAAATGGACGTTTTCAAGTGGATATGGAGTTTGTGGGTACGCCTCCGAGCAATGTACGTAGAGGTCAAACACTACAAGTTCGTCTTTCTTTGAGTGATGATACACAGGCTATTCTGTTATCAAAAGGCGGTTTTTATCAACAAACGGGAGGTAACTGGATTTTTAAAGTAAACGAAAATGGCACGAAGGCATATAAAGTTGATATTCAGTTAGGTCGCCAAAACCCTGAGTTTTATGAGGTTATGGGCGGCTTGAAAGTGGGGGACAAAGTGGTAACGAGTAGCTATGAGAATTATGGGGATATGCAGGAACTTGTTATCAAAGCCCCGAAGTAAATTTTGGAGGGATTGAGGTTACACAGAGAACCACAGAGAAAAAACGAGAACCACAGAGAAAAAACTCTGAATTCTCTGTGGTTCTCAATTTAAAACTCTGTGGCTCTCTGTGTAACCTCAATCCCGAAAAACAGTACCTCTAAAATACTTTGGTATAACCTTCTTAAAATGAACAAACTGAAATCCATAACAATCCTAATCTTACTAATAGCAGAAGGTGTATTTGCTCAAAGTTTACCTGTTATAAAAGCAAATTCAAAGAATGTAAAAATCAGAGATGGAGCAAATTTCAAGGAGAACTTTTGGGTTATTTTTCCTGAAACAAAACCAGATATTTACTACGTCGATATTCCGAGAAAAGAACAAAAAGTAACTTTTATTACGGATAAAGATTCCATTTCTTTTGACGTAAAATTTGGCAAAAACTATGATTTTATCATTCTACTCAATGGGAAAGATAGTTGTTATACTCGCATCTCTGCTACGTTTCCGAAGGTTATTAAACTGAATAGTACAGCAACCAGTGACACAATTCCTTTTACGATGCGAGATAATAGGATTTATGTAAAGGGCAAAATCAATGGTTCAGAAGATTTGACGTTTCAGTTTGATTTGGGGGCAGGCGGTTTGGGAATGTGCAATATCAATCATAAATCAGTGAAAAAAGTGTCAATAAATTTTGATAAAACTACCACTTTAATTAACAGCGATGGAGCAAACCAGACCCGATTGAGTAGTACAAACGAGATAAAAATTGGGAATATGCAATGGCAAAATATTGAATTCGTAGAAACCAAAAACATGAATAATTATGAAGATGCAATATTCGGGAATGGGCTTTTTTTAGATAAATATGTGGAGGTTGATTACGATAAAAAAATGCTAATTATCCATGAAAAGATGCCTGTAATTGCCTCAGAATACAAAAAATACGATATGCTTTTGGAGAATGGCATAAAACCAGTGGTTGAAGCAACTTTTGAATTAGAAGGAAAAAAATACAAAGATTGGTTTCTTTTTGATACGGGTAATACGGGAAATGGCATCGTCAGCAATCATTTTTTGACGAAACATAATATTTACGATAAATTCTCAAAAATTATGGCGATTGGTAACAGAGCCATTGCAAAAATTCCTCAGTTACATTTTGCCGATAATACTTTTAATGAGGGAGTTATCACACTTGAAAAAAACAACAAAAGTGCATCAAGTTTTGCCAATGGTGGTGGGTTTTTAGGAAATCAATTACTCAAAAAGTTCAATTTCATCATCGACAATCAGCAAGGGTTTATTTATTTGAAACCCAATTTTTTTTTGACCAAAAAGATAACACCATAAGAAATATTTGGCTGACAGCAATAGGTATTTTTTTAACTGTACTCTTGCTATTGGCTTATGTGATTAGAAGAATTAAAAAGACTAAAATTAGATAAACAGACATTCATTAAAACCAAAAATATCATGTTAAAAATAACCGATTTAGAAAAAATCTATCGCACCGAAGACATCGAAACGGTAGCTCTCAACAAAATTTCTGTTGATGTAAAAGATGGTGAATTTGTAGCCATCATGGGACCTTCGGGTTGTGGGAAATCTACGCTTTTGAACATCGTAGGATTGTTGGATGATGCCGATACTGGTAGCTTCAAATTCAACAGCGAAGAAGTGATTTCTTACAACGAACGCAAGCGTGCCGACCTCCGCAAACGCAACATCGGTTTTGTGTTTCAGTCTTTCAATCTGATTGACGAACTCACTGTTTATGAGAACGTTGAGTTGCCTTTATTGTATTTGGGAATTGATGCCGATGAGCGTAAAAAGCGTGTAGAAGCGGTTTTGGAGAAGGTACAAATCATGCACCGCCGCAACCATTTCCCACAACAATTATCGGGTGGACAGCAACAGCGTTGTGCCGTAGCTCGTGCGGTAGTAAACAACCCGAAATTAATCCTTGCCGATGAACCAACAGGTAATTTGGACTCGAAAAATGGTAATGAAGTAATGGAATTATTAACCGATTTGAACAGTAATGGAACGACTGTCGTGATGGTAACGCACTCTGAGCATGATGCGAGATATGCACATAGAATTATACGGATGTTGGACGGTCAGGTTGTGATGGAAAATGTACTTTCTTAGCTTTCTATATTATCATAGTCAGTAATATACCATTCGTGATAAAAAGTAGCGACATAGATATTTTCGGGTAAAATGAAATCACAAATAGCAACGTATCCAGCGAATATTCCCTCATCATAAGTTTCATCTTTTAAGTAAATAACTAATTTACCTAAATCTTGGCTAAAAAAATGTTTGAGAATTGTGATTTTGGGATGATGATTCCTACCGATGGGAAGAAGTACATCATAAGAACCAATTTCAATAAATTCGGGAGTTTCAGCAATTGGGTCATAATTAGGAAAATGCTTCATCATTTCATCAGGAAGCCCTTTTTTACTAATTAAATATTCCCAATCCCAAGGTCCTTCGTGTTTTTCGATGAACCTATCCCACCTGATAGCAGATATTTTAGTACGAGTTTGTTCTGAGATATTATCTATACTTATCATAAAATTTAGTTTTTCAAATTTAGAAAATAAATCCATGTCATGCTAAGAAATTATCTAAAAATCGCCTACCGAACATTGCTTCGTTACAAGGCATATACCGCCCTCAACGTCTTGGGATTGACCCTCGGACTGACTTGTGCCATCTTGATTTTTATGATGGTGAAATTTCATTTGAGTTTTGACCAATATCACTCAAAAGCCGACCGTGTGGTACGGATTGTGTCTTATTTTAATACACCCGACGGTGAGTTTTATACCCCAGGAGTTCCTGCACCTTTGGGAAATGCTGCCCGTGCAGAAATTGCTCCCTTAGAGAAAGTTTCAATGGTTTACACCGAAAATTCTGTAACGGTTTCTTTAATGGAAAACAACGTTCCCACTAAGAAATTTAAGGAAGATAACGGAGGTTTATTTTTCGTTGAACCTGATTTATTTTCAATTCTTGATTTAAAGGTTTTGAAAGGAAATGTACAAGATTTGAAGCAACCTAATGTCGTTTTTTTAACGGAAAAAACGGCTAAAAAATATTATGGAGACACCGACCCAATCGGTAAAATCTTACGTTTTGATGCTCGATTGAACGTTAAAGTAGCGGGAATCATCCAAGACTTTCCTTCAAATACTGATATAAGAGGCTCAATCATAGCCAGTTACGCCACTCGTGGAATATATGATACTAATTGGGAAAAATATATGAAAAATCATTGGGGCGGGATAAATAGTTCTACACAATGTTATGCCTTGATTAAACCTAATACGACCGTTGCCCAAGTGCAGCAATTAGCTAATCCTTTCTTACGTAAAAAATACCAAACACCAGAAGAAAAAAAGTCTCGATTTCTTTATGTTCAACCGCTTTCTGATATTCATTTCAACGATAATTATAACGGCGTAATTCCTAAAAAAATGATTACAACTTTGGGAATCATCGGCTTACTTTTATTGATTACTGCTTGTATAAACTTCGTAAACATGGCAACTGCCCAAGCCCTTAAACGCTCCAAAGAAGTGGGTGTTCGTAAAGTTATGGGCAGTTCGAGAGGGCAATTATTTTGGCAATTTATCGCTGAAACAGCCATTATTACGGTTTTAGCGGGTTTTTTCTCTTATATTTTTGCTTCAATACTATTCCCATTTTTGAGTAATTGGCAAGAAGGTTTGATTAACTATAAAATGATTTTCTCTGAATTAATTGACCTTCGGTTCTGGTTAATTTTTATCGCAACCATCATTTCATTAATCTTCTTGGCGGGTTCATATCCAGGTTTTGTCTTGGGTGGATTCAATACCATCGTGGCTCTAAAAGGCAAAATCAGTACGCAAAGTTTAGGCGGTATTTCGGTCAGAAAAGCCTTGGTTGTTACGCAATTTATCATCACCCAAATCTTGGTTATTGGCACAATCGTGGTGAGTTCACAGATGAATTATTTTACGAAATCTGAAATGGGTTTCAAACACGATGCAATTCTGCAAATGCCTGTTCCTCAACAAGATGCAACAAAATTAGCAACTTTAAAAACACAATTTAAAAGCATTCCATCCATCGAAAAAGTATCATACATCTGGACTCCGCCCATGTCGCAAAGTCATAACACGACCAATGTGCGATATGATACTCGCCAACAGGATGAGAAGTTTCAATTGAATACCAAATTTGTAGATGAAGATTATATTGGTCTTTATGATATTAAATTATTGGCAGGGCGAAATATTGCTCATATTGACACCATGCGAGAGACCTTAGTAAATGAAGAAATGGTAAGGCGTTTGGGCGAAAAATCTAATGATAAAGTATTGAACAAAATTCTAAATTTTAATGGAAAAAATGTGACCATCGTAGGCGTTGTGCAAGACTATCACGTAATGACCTTACATGAGAAAATCCCTCCTTTGGCAATTACTTCCTCGACAGAAATGTTCCAAACCATTGCCGTGAAAATGAACATGGCGGATGCCCAAAATACCATCAAAAAGTTAGATAAAATTTGGAGTGTAGCCTTCCCTGATTTCGTGTTTGAATACGAATTTTATGACGAAGCCATCGGTAAAATGTACCAAATGGAAACGGCAATGTTGGGGCTAATTCAAGCATTTGCTTTGATTGCTATTCTGATTGGTTGCCTTGGATTGTACGGTTTAGTGAGTTTTATGGTAGCCCAAAAAACGAAAGAGATTGGCGTAAGAAAAGTGCTTGGAGCTTCGGTAGGGCAGATTTTGTGGTTGTTCGGCAAAGAATTTTCATTCCTAATCCTAATCGCTTTCGTCATTGCTGCCCCTGCGGCTTGGTGGGTTTTGAATGGTTGGCTACAAGATTTTGAATACAGAATCAGTATCGGGGCAAGTGTATTTGCGGCAGCAATTTTCTTAACGGGAATCATTGCGGTGATAACGGTAGGTTGGCAATCTTCGAGGGCGGCATTGGCTAATCCTGTGAAGAGTTTGCGAACGGAATAATTTACGGTGAACGGTAAAAGGTGAACGATAGGCTGCGAATCGTTCACCGTTCACCGTTTACCTTTAACCAACAAAATAATGCTAAAAAACTATCTAAAAATCGCCCTCCGAAATCTCCTTCGCAACAAGGCTTTTTCGCTTATCAATATTGTTGGCTTGGCAGTCAGTATGTCGGTTTGTTTGCTGATTATCAACCTCATAGCCGACCAAAAAAGTTATGACCAATTTCATGCAAAAAAAGACCGAATTTATCGGATTTTGACGCATGGTAAAAATGGCAATGACTTCCAAACGGCAAGTTCGGCTTTGCCTTTGGGTCAGAAACTCAAAAAGGAATTTACGGGCATTGAACGCACCGCCAGTTTGGTCAGAAACATTGGCGGAGATGTGGTTTATGATGAAAAATTTGCTTCGGGCGGAGGATATTTTGCTGATGGAGAATTATTCAAAATCTTAGATTTCAAACTCTCAAAAGGAGATGTAAATACGGCTTTACAAAATCCGTTTTCCTTGATAATTTCCGAAGAAATGGCTTCGCAACTCTTTGGTAATCAAGAGGCTATCGGAAAAATTGTCAAATTTAATGACAAAGGCATTAGCCCAGGTACACCCGAGAAAGGAAATCGTGAAACTGAATATGGAACGTTTACCATCACGGGTATTTTAGCAAAAAATGCCAGTAAAACGCACTTGCCTTTTAAATTATTGGCTTCGTTAAGTACGCTTCCGATGTTATCAAATGATAAGAAATTTGATGTCAAATACAATGATTGGGATAATATTTGGAATAGCTATACTTACGTTTTGATGGAAAAAAACAAGAGTCAAGAAGACCTCCAAAAAATCCTCAATCAAATTTCCGATAAGCAATATCCCAAAGGGCAATTCAATCAAAATGCTTTTGAAGCAAAGGCTCTTACCAAAATTACACCAAGCAATCCGATTGGTAACGAAACGCACATCGCCATGCCAGAAATCGTGTTGTTGATTCTGAGTATTTTGGGTTTAATTGTGATGATTTCGGCTTGTTTGAATTATACCAATCTCTCTATTGCAAGGTCATTGTCGAGAGCCAAAGAAGTTGGACTTCGGAAGGTAGTTGGGGCTTCGAGAAAGCAAATTTTTACCCAATTTATCAGCGAAGCCATCGTGGTTTCTTTGTTGTCTTTGATTTTGGCAATTGGCTTTTTGGAAGTATTGAAATTTGCCTTTGAAGGATTGTGGTTAAACAAATTCTTGAACGTTACTTTCGACCAAAATCTATCTCTATTCCTTGTATTCCTTATTTTTAGTATTGTGATTGGCTTTGTGGCTGGCGTTTTACCATCGTTTTACATTTCGATTTATAACCCAATTCAGATGCTCAGAAACTTTGGAAATATCAAACTTTTCAAGCGTTTGACCTTGCGTAAAGTGCT
>JAAFJP010000043.1 GCA_013298125.1 Cytophagales bacterium
TTTGAATTTGTCTTTGAGGTATTCTCCAAAAGACTTACGTCCTCTGGACTTAATTGTATAAATCTGTATCCCATAACACAAAAGTAACCAAAATAAAACGTCGTTTATTTATTAGCGACTACTTAGGTCATTTTTATCAAAAAAAATTATTTATTCACTATACCAAATTCTAAAACCTTCAAATAGGTATTCAAAATACTTTCTTCCGAAATATCCATGTGTTCTTTGATAGATTCTCCTCTAACTTTGGCAAGTTGTAGCACCCCAACGGTCATTCCGTAGAGACACCAAGTGAAACTATCAGGGTCAAGATTTGGATTGATAAATCCTTCTTTTTGTGCTTTTTCAGTAATTCCTATGACAACTTTGGCGATGTCTTCGCTGGCTTTATATAATTCCTCTGTTTCAACGAATCTATTGTTAGCTTCATAAAACGAAAATAAATCGTAAGAAAGAGGATGTTTTTTGAAAAATAGATAATTAGCTTTTACGATTGATTTTACTTTTTCGAGACCGTTTTCATCATTCTGTTCAATAGTTCTAAATTCTTTTAAAAGTAATAGGCGGGCTTTGAGGGTTAATTGTGCCATAATCTCCTCCTTACTCTTGAAATACAAATAAATTGTTCCTTTTGCCAACTGAGTTTCATTAGCAATCAAATCAATGCTGAGTCCGTGTATGCCATGCGTGGACATGACAGTTTCTGCCGCCGATAAAATACTTTCTCTTCGGTTCTCTTTTTCTAACAGTTTTCTATCTTTTGTACTCATGTTATCCAATAGTTAAATAAAAAATAAATCAAAGTTACGAAAGTAAAACGTAATCAGATATCTATACTTGATTTTGGAAATAAATTTATGAAATCAAAAACCTTTCCCGCAACTCAGGCGTAGGAATTCTACAAGAATCCGCTTTTCCAAAAATTCGATAACGGTTTTTGGCAATAATGTCATAGAAAAAATTGAGAAAAAACGCAGGAAGAATTTTAAATATAGTGAGGTATTTCCACGCCCCCGAAAGATGTTTGACGATTTCCAAGGCTGCTTCTGCCTTTTGATATAACTGATTGTCTTTCAGCAAAATAACTGAATCAAAATCCTCGGTGTTTTTATTAAATTTACGTAAAATGTCTTGTCCAATCTCTGATTGAAGAGGGGCAAATTTGAAGTGTTTTTCGGGGTCGTGGTCAATCACAAAATTGATGGATGCATTGCAAAAATTACAGACTCCGTCGAAGAGGATCAATTCGTAATGAGTATTTTTATCTTTCATTTGTTCCATGATGAAGGTTTTATATGAAAAATAACACACTTTATCGAAACAAAGTGCTTTATGGACGAGTAAAGTATTGAAAAAAGAAGGAATGAGAGTTTTAAATAAAGTTTTTCTATAAAAAATACCGTACTTTGTCATATCAATCCATCTCCATAAAATACCACAACGAAATTATAGAAAGTGAATCCTACCACAATCATTATTGCTAAACAAGAAAAAATCATGGTCGATGCTATTAAAACAGCATTGATTCAAAATGGTTTTGACGTAAAGGCAACCTCCCCTTCATTTGCTGAAACGCTCGAATTACTCAAAAAACACAGTCCAGATATTTTAATTTTGGGGAGTGAATTGTCAGGTATGAGCAATCTTAAAGCCTTGGAAAATCTATCGGTCAATCCTTCAACGAAAGTAATTCTTTATACTCGTAACACTGATTTAGAAGAAACCCTGACCGCTATCAAAAAGGGTGTAATGGGGTATTTGAATACAGAAACGGATTTGGACGAGTTGTTAACTTGTGTAAAAGCAGTTATTAATGGTTCTAAATTTTTGTGTCATATCACTCGAAATGCTTTATTTCTAATGGAAAATCAACAACCCGTAAAACCCATTAAAAATAGCAAATTATCAGACCAAGAAAACCGAGTGATGAGTCTGTTGGCAGAAGGAAAAACCAATGATGAAATTGCCGATATTCTGAATATTGCTTCAAATACGGTTAATAATCACCGAGCAAATATTAGAAAAAAATTGGACTTGAAAGGCGGTAAGAGCATTTTGTTACAATATGCCATTTCTCAGAAGAATTATTATGGATAGGTTTTTAGAGAATAGATTTTAGATTGGTAGAGTATAGAAAGAATTATAAAGTAGGCAAACTCAAACGAGTATGCCTATTTTTTTTATGTAAATATGAGATTTCTTGTTTCATAAAATCTAACCTCTATACCCAATTCTCTAACCTCTAAAATATAAATCTACTATATAAAAACCCTCAAATTAGTAGAAAATCGACTATATCATATTGAAAAATGATAGAAAAACGACTATTGACAAACCTGATTTTATGACGTTGCTTTGTACTATATTTCGAAAGTGGTATTTCAGAAATTAGTGATAGCCTACACCTACAAGCATTTTTTACCTCCAAAGATTGGCTATGAACCTGACCCGCACAGTCAGGTTTTTTTGCGTCTAATGAATATTCCTACATGGTATTTCGTAATTTTGGATAAATAAAAGAAATACAAAATGCTCGAAATCATTTCCCAAGAGTTAAACGAGGCTCAAATAGTCCTTCAAAATTTCCTTTCTGACGAAAAAAACATAACTGACATTGAATCGGCGGCTCGCTTGATGGCTTCGGCTATTCAGTCTGGCAATAAAATTATTTCTTGTGGCAATGGTGGTTCGCATTGCGATGCCATGCACTTTGCCGAAGAACTCTCAGGTCGTTATCGTGATAATCGTAGGGCTTTACCCGCCATTGCTATTTCAGACGTTTCACATTTATCATGTGTGAGTAATGACTATGGCTATGAGTTTGTCTTCTCACGATTTATCGAAGGGCTTGGCAATCAAGGAGATGTGTTGTTGGGAATCTCAACCAGTGGTAATTCGGGTAATATCATCAAAGCCGTTGAGGCAGCCCATGCAAAAGGAATGAAGGTAATTATTCTTTCAGGAAAAGATGGTGGAAAATTAGCTGGCAAGGCAGACGTAGAAATCAGAGTGCCTCATTTTGGCTACGCAGACCGCATTCAAGAAATTCATATTAAGGTCATTCATATTTTTATTTTGTTGATTGAAAAGATGGTGATTGGTTGATTGCTACTACAATGAATAAACCCTTCAAACACATTTTAAAATGAAAAAAAGAAATCTAATTTTAGGCTTTTTGTTATTCTCTCAGATTAGTATTATTGCCCAAAATATTACCAATCAGGCGGAATTAATAAAACCTTATTTATCTACCATAGATCAAATTTGTAAAGGATTTGCCGAAAAACAGCATTTGCCAAGTTTGGTTTATGGTTTGGTGGTGGATGGGCAATTGGTGCATTCGGGCAATATTGGGATTATCAATACGAATACAAAAACCATTGCCAATAATACATCTGTTTATCGCATTGCGTCTATGTCGAAAAGTTTTGCGGCAATGGCGATTTTGCAATTACGAGATGCAGGGAAATTACGTTTAGACGACCCTGCCTATCTTTATATTCCAGAATTAAAAGGGCAAAAATTCTCAACCGATTCGCCCGAAATCACCATCCGACATTTATTGACTCATGCCGCTGGTTTTCCAGAAGATAATCCTTGGGGAGACCGTCAATTGGCAATTTCTGATGAAACGATGCTCAAAATGTTCAAAAAGGGCATTTCGTTTTCAAACACCCCAGGCAGGGCTTATGAGTACAGTAATATGGGTTTTGCAATGTTAGGATATATCATCAAAAAAGTGAGTGGACAGCCTTATCAAACTTATATCAACCAAAATATTCTGAATCCCTTGGGAATGATAAATACCTATTGGGACTATACCAAAGTCCCTCAAAATCAATTGGTTAAGGGGTATAGATACTTGGATGAAAATTGGGTAGAACAACCCATGTTGGGCGATGGTGCGTATGGAGCAATGGGCGGAATGCTGACAACAATGGATGATTTTGCAAAATATACCGCCTTTCATCTCTCAGCGGGAGTTTCGGATGTAAAGGAGTCGCCTGTTTTGAAGCGGAGTTCCTTGCGAGAAATGCACCACCCGTGGAATATTAGTGCGTTTAATACAGAAAATAAAAATGCAAATGGCAAACTTATGCCCTTTGTATCAGCCTACGGATATGGTTTGCGTTGGGTAGAAGATGCCGACCACAAAATTGGTATTGGGCATTCGGGAGGCTTGCCAGGCTTTGGAAGTAACTGGAAAATTCTACCAAAATATGGTATTGGAATTATTGCTTTTGCCAATCGCACTTATGCCCCTGTGAGCGGATTGAACGTACAAATTTTGGATACTTTGGTGGCTTTGGCACATCTTAAACCAAAGCCCGTCGCCGTTTCTCCAATCTTAAAACAACGTCAGAAGGAATTGGTAAGCCTCCTGCCCGAATGGAAAAATGCCGAAGCAACTGACATTTTTGCAGAGAATTTTTTCTTAGATTATTTCCCAAATAGTTTAAGAAAAGAGGCAGAAGGCATTTTTAATAAAGTAGGTAAAATCTTGAAAATCAATGAGATAATTCCAGAAAATAATCTTCGTGGAGCGTTTGTAATGGAAGGAGAGAAAGGAAATTTTGAAGTAAGTTTTACACTTTCTCCCGAAAACCCTGCCTTGATTCAGGAGTATAATATTCGGGAGATTTTGAGAAAATGAATTCACTTGATTAGAAAATGGATAACTGTCATTGCGAAGTACGAAGCAATCTGTTGGATTGATGAAAAGAACTTTGAAACCCATTGCATCAATCGAAAAGATTGCTTCGTTCCTCGCAATGACAGTATCATTACAATGACATTCTCAACAAATCCCCAAAGCCTTACGAATTCGTAAAATCGCAGCCTCAAAAACCAAAACTTCTGAACAAAGTGATGTACGAATATAGCCATCACCAGCCGTTCCGAAGATACCTCCTGGGGTGATAAAAACGCCTGATTTTTCTAAAATTTCGTCTGATAATTCGTAGCCTGTTGAATATTTTGCAGGAATTTTTGCCCAAACAAACATTCCCGTTTGATTTACATCATACTGACAATCAAGCAATTCCATCATTTCAAAAACTTTTTGCTGACGTATTTTATAGGTTTTATTCAATTCATCAAACCAAGATTTATCATTTTGTAAAGCCTGAACCGCTGCCATCTGCAAAGGCAAAAACATTCCCGAATCCATGTTGGATTTGAACCTTAAAACTGGATTGATAAACTCCGCTTTACCTGCCAACATTCCAATCCGCCAACCTGCCATATTGTGAGATTTTGAGAGAGAATTTAACTCCATCGCCACTTCTTTCATTCCCTCTACCGAAAAAATACTTTGTGGGTCGTCGTTCAAGATAAAACTGTATGGATTGTCATTGACTATCAGGATGTTATGAGTCGAAGCAAAATCTCTTAATTCCTCAAAAAAGCCTTTCGTAGCCTTCGCACCCGTAGGCATATGAGGATAATTAACCCACATGAGTTTTACTTTTGATAAATCTTTTTTGGCTAATCCCGCTAAATCTGGTAACCAACTGTTAGCTTCTGAGAGGTCGTAGTCCACCACTGTCGCCCCAGTCAAAAGGGATGCCGCACGATAAGTTGGATAGCCAGGATTAGGTACTAAAACTTCATCGCCCGCTTCGAGATATGCCATCGAAATATGCATAATTCCCTCCTTAGAGCCAATCAGAGGCAATATTTCATTAACTGGATTCAGTTCAACTCCGTAGGCATTCTGATAAAAACTTGCCATGCCCTCACGTAGGGCGGGTATGCCTACGTAGCTTTGGTACGCATGATTTTTAGGATTTTGGGCAGCCGAAGCCAATGTCTCAATCGTGGAGTCGGAAGGTGGAAGGTCGGGGCTACCGATGCCAAGATTCAGGACATCAATGCCCGAAGCACGCATTTCGGCTATTTGTTTTAGTTTGGTTGAGAAATAATATTCTTGCACCAAATTCATTCGGGAAGCGGGGGAGATGGTCATTAGTTACTGGTTATTGGTTATTAGGGATTGGAGAAGCATCAGAATTTTTCTAATAACTAATAACCAGTAACTAATAACTCAAATAAATAAAAAAAGCCAACTCAAATTGAGTCGGCTTGTGTATTGTTAGTTCTTTATTCCAATTTGAACACACCCGACTATCACTGACCGTAGTAGTAATAATAAGTTAGATATGTGTTGTTTGTCAATTTCATTCCTCAAAGGTAGGGCGAAAAATTTATTTTGGCAAATCTATTTCAAAAACCTCCCCACCACATCATACACCAAATCTTGCTCAAAACCACGACTGAGGGCGAATCTGACTAATTTTTGTTTTTTGATTAATTTATCGGAATCTTTAATATCTCTTGATTTTTTTTCGATGATTTCTTCCAATGTAATCATATAATCGTCTCCATCAATCTCACTCATACCCGCCCGAAGGCAATAGTCTGACACGCCCCGCATTTTGAGTTCTTGTCGGATTTTGATTCTGCCCCATTTTTTTTGTCGGAATTTACTGCCCGCAAATATTCTGGCAAAACGCTCTTCGTTGAGATAATTATTTTCGATTAACCACGAGATAATTTCCTCTGATTCATCGCCCAGAACGTCTAATTCAGCTAATCTGTTACGCACTTCTTTGTGGGTGCGTTCTTGGTAGGCACAAAAATTGGCAGCTTTTATGAGGGCTTCTTTGTTCAATGGATTAGGGTTTACTTTCTCGAATCTTTGGCAACGTGAATAATTCTGCCAATCAATCCAAAACTGGCAATCCCTCCAAAAATGACTATAATTAGTGTTTTTTCATTGATTCCCATTGAGAATAAGGACATTACGCCCCAAATCACAAAAGCGATGAGCATGATTCCTGCGATTCCGAGGAGTATGTAAGCGATGTTTTTCATGTTGTCTGAATTTTTAGTAAATATACAATCAACAATTTATATCAACAATGTTCTTGATTTTTCATTAATTTTATAGCTGGTGGCTTTCGGCAGTCGGCTATCAGCTGTCAGCCAAAACAAATTACCGACAGCTGATAGCCGATTGCTGAAAGCTGAAAGCCCACAACAAATCCATCAACAATGAAAAACTTATCGCTCACAATCGGCGTTGCTTTGTTATTAGCATCGTGCCAAAAAGAATCAAAAAAAGCTGTACCAATGAACCCAGACGTGATGAAAGCCCCGATGGCGGCAATAAAGCCTCACCCCATGACCCTCCACGGAGATACTCGTGAAGATAATTATTATTGGCTAAACGACCCCAAAAATCCAGAAGTTATCAAATACCTCAATGCCGAAAATGCCTATACTGATACCGTAATGGCTCCTACCAAGGCTTTTCAAGATAAACTTTTTGATGAAATGAAGGGTAGAGTTAAAGAAAAAGATGAGTCTGTGCCTGTGAAAGATGGTGATTATTATTACTATTCAAAATACGTAGAAGGCGGAGAATACCCAGTCTATTGTCGTAAAAAAGGCTCTTTGGATGCCGCAGAGGAGATTTTGTTAGATGGTAATGCGATGGGGAAAGGCAAGACTTATTTCAACATCGGAGGCTACGATATATCTGACGATGAGCAAATTATGGCTTTTGGCGTTGATACGGTGAGTCGTAGAAATTATACGCTGAGATTCAAGGATTTGAAAACGGGTAAAATCTTGAAAGACCAAATCAAAAATACCGAAGGCGGTTCGTATGCTTGGGCGACTGACAACAAGACGATTTTCTACATGGTGCGTGACCCACAGACTTTGTTGGCATCAAAAGCCTATCGTCACGTTTTGGGAACTGACCCCAAAACGGACGTGTTGGTTTATACAGAAAAAGACCCACAATTTTATACAGGAATCGGCAGAACGAAATCGAAGAAATATATTATTTCGGTTTCTGACCATAACGGCGTTTCGACGGAGTATCGTTTGTTAGATGCTTCAAATCCTACGGGGAAATTTGAGGTATTTTATCCAAGAAAACACGGTTTGCAGTACGATATTGAGCATTTTGGCAGTAAATTTTATGTGAGAACAAATGCCGATGGAGCTACAAACTTCAAATTAATGGAGGTTGAGGAAGGCAAAACTGCCGATATGAAAAACTGGAAAGAGGTGATTGCCCACCGTGCTGATACGTATTTGGACGGTATGGAAGTTTTCAAAAATCATTTGGTTTTGCAGGAAAGAAGAAACGCTCTTTTGCACCTCAGAATCATCAATCAGACCGACAAAAAAGAACATTACGTAAAATTTGATGAACCTGCCTATGATGCGGGAGTGAGTGCAAATCCAGATTTTGAGACCAATATTTTACGTTTTAGCTATACTTCTTTGACTACGCCAAGCTCAACTTTCGACTATAACATGGACACGAAAGAAGACAAATTGATGAAAGAACAAGAGGTTTTGGGCGAGTTCAACAAAGGTGATTATGTGACGGAAAGACTCTTCGCAACGGCTCGTGATGGCGTGAAAGTGCCTGTGTCGATTGTCTATAAAAAAGGCTTCAAGAAGGACGGTTCGCAACCACTTTTGCAGTACGCTTATGGTTCGTATGGCTACTCGACTGACCCTTATTTCTCGGCGGCTCGTCTGAGTTTATTGAATCGTGGTTTTGCCTTTGCGATTGCCCACATCAGAGGTGGACAAGAGATGGGTCGTCAATGGTATGAAGACGGGAAGTTGTTGAAAAAGATGAATACTTTTAACGATTTTATTGACGTTTCAGAGTTTTTGATAAAAGAAAAATTTACGACAAAAGAGAAATTATTTGCCAATGGAGGCTCTGCGGGCGGTTTATTGATGGGTGCAATTACAAATATGCGTCCAGATTTATACAGAGGAATCGTGGCGGGTGTGCCTTTTGTGGATGTGGTTACTACGATGTTAGATGAGACTATTCCCCTAACAACGGGCGAATGGGAAGAGTGGGGAAATCCTAAAAATAAGGTTTATTACGACTACATGAAATCCTATTCTCCGATTGATAATGTGGTTAAAAAGGACTATCCAAATCTATTGGTAACGTCAGGCTTGCACGACTCGCAAGTGCAATATTTTGAGCCAGCCAAGTGGGTTTCTAAGCTCAGAGCCTTGAAAACGGATAAAAATGTACTCCTTTTTCATTGCGACATGGAGGCAGGACACGGCGGTGCATCTGGGCGTTTCAAGCGTTTTCATGATGTAGCGAGAGAGTATGCGTTTATGTTGAATTTGGTTGGGGTTGGTGAGTAGTTGTAATTTGAAGGGTTTGCAAAAGTAAACCCTTCAAATTACTTCCTTATTTAGTAAAATGAACTTCCAATATAATCAATAAATATTGTTTTTACTCATAAATTTAAAGGTTCAATTATTAGCTAACCATGAAAAAATTAATTGTATTATTTCTATTCTTATCAATTTATTCTTCATTTTCACAAGCCAGTTTGACTACAACTTATGAAAGTGTTTTAGGGTTTCGTATAAACTTAGGAGAAACATGGAGCAAAACCTCAAAGCATGATTTATTTTCAAAACTTAAAGAAGTCAAAAATTTGAAAACTAAACATATTTTCGATTTGGATATAGATAATTGTTTTCATAAAGCTTCTAATAATGATAACGGTTTTCCTTATTTTATTGTAAAAACTATTTATAAAACATCCAAATATGAAGATGAATACGGTAAAGCAATGGAGGAGTTACAAAAGTTCATTTCACAAAAATCTGAAATTCAAAAAAGCAATATTGATATAAAGGACACCTCCGATATAAATATAGAAGTAGGAAAATATTATAGAGAATCTACGATGAAAGTAATATTAAATCCTGTCGATATTGGAAGAGATGCAAAAGGGGATTTAATGGTAATCATGGGACTTTATTTTGGTAAGAATGCAAGTTTTATGGTAATATACTGTGATTATAAAAACGAATACAGCTCAGATAAAGGCAAAATATCACGAATATTCTCTTCTGTAAAAGATATCAGTTCAATTATGATTACAAGAGAATATTTAGAAACACATAACAAAGCTACACAGTTTTATAATGACGGTGTAAAATCATCTAATAGCGAAGATGCAGTTAAATTATTTACAAGAGCAATTGAAACTTATCCAAAAGAGGATTCTGTTTTTATAGCAAGTTCTTTTTATAACAGAGCAATTAGTAAAAAACAGCTTAGAGAAATTGATTTGAATGATATTGTTGAAGATTACACCAATTCAATTGAATATGATCCTTTTCATTATCAATCTTACACAAATAGAGGTTATATAAAATTTCATAAAAATGATTGCTATGGAGCAATTGATGATTTTGAAAAAACAATCAAATTCGATAATTATATATCTTATTTTTCACCTATTGCAATAGGAAACAAAGGACTTGCAATGTTAACGTTACGTCAAGATGGTTGCCCATACTTAAAAGAAGCCATTGATTTGGGAAATCAAAAAGTGATTGAAATTTATAAAAATAACTGTGAAAAAAAGTAGCTTTCACAATTTAAAATATGAAAAATCAAGCTCTTATTAACAAATTAAATGAAATCTCACAAGTGGATAATTCTTGGCGAGAGGAGGCTAAATTTTACAGAAACAACAAAGAATGGCTTGATCGTTCCGCAAATATTGCCATCACAATTTTAAGCACTTTACGTCATAATCGTAAAGAAAATCGTTTCCCAAACACCCAAAAGGACTTGGCTGAACTCATGAATATCACGCCTCAATAAGTGAATAAAATGGTAAAAGGTACAGAAATTTAACCCTTGAAACGATTAGTCGTGTTGAGAAAGCCCTTGATATTCAGTTGATTGAGATTCATCGTGAATCTAAAAAGATTGTTGTTGAAGAAATGGAGTTGGCTTAGGGGTGTTTAAATAAAATACGGATTGTTTTGTTGCATAACAAAACAATCCGTATTTTTGTATATGAATAAACCACAAAATAATGGAAGACAAAATCAAACATTTGATTGCTCAATATCTAACCGAAATATCCATGAGCAAGTTAAAACTGCAAAATTATGCCTCTCTTGATTTATTGACAGATGATATTGTAAACGAAGAATTGGAGCTTCAAGAAGATTTGAATGACAGAGTGGAAAAATTACGAGATATTTTAAAGAAATTGTAAAACACAATGAAAAGGATATGAAGAAGTTAAAACAAATAATAAAAAATCTAAACGATGCCATAACACTTGAAGAAGTGGATAAAGCCAGTAAAGAAGCCAGTGAACATTATCAATTATTGACTAATTCAGAGGAGAAAGAGATGTTGAAACAAGCTATCATGGCGGGTTTTGAAAAATCTAAAAAGAAAGTTGAGAAACTTAATAAGGAATATGACACTATCATGGCTCAGTTTGAAGATTCAAAACAAATTTCAATTGCAGTAGATGGTAAAGAATATTCTCTAAATGATTGGGTTACGATTCAAAATTATTGTAAAATGTTTGATATTGAGAGTACCAGTGTGGTTACAAACTGGATAAAAAGAGGAAAAATCCCGAGTGAAAATATCTTGGATTTGAAGGAACTGAACAATATTAGATTGGTGAAAGCCATTGCTTATAGAGCGTAATTATGACAATCATAAAAAACAAAACCGTCTGGATTACAGGAGCTTCGTCAGGAATTGGCGAAGCTCTTGCGTATCAATTTGCCAAAGAAGGAGCAAAGTTAGTGCTTTCGGCAAGGCGTGAATCTGAATTACAGCGAGTTGCGGATGCGATAGGTTTATCTGAAAAAGACATTTTGGTCTTGCCAATGGATATGCTCGAATTTGAGCATTTTCCTGATAAAGTCAAAACCGTTATTGAACATTTTGGACAAATTGATTTCGTTGTACAGAATGCTGGAATCTCACAACGCTCGTACGTGAAGGACACTAAATTTCAAGTCTATCGGGATTTGATGGAATTAGATTTTTTTAGTGTGATTGCCTTCACACAGGCACTCCTACCACACATGAGCGAGCGTAAGGAAGGGCATTTTGTCGTAATTAGTAGTATTGCGGGTAAAATTGGGGTTCCTTTACGTGGAGGTTACGGAGCTGCCAAACACGCCATTATCGCCTTTTTTGATTCACTCAGGGCGGAAGTTTGGCAAGATAATATCAATGTCACCACTATTTGTCCAGGCTATATTTTAACCCAAATATCTGTGAATGCCTTAGATTCTTCGGGCAACAAACACGGCAAAATGGACGATAACCAAGCCAACGGTATGACGGCAGATGTTTTCGCCAAAAAAGCCATGAGAGCCATTTTGAGCAATAAAAAGGAAGTTTATATTGGTGGAGCTTATGAGGTTTTTGGCGTTTATTTGAAGCGTTTTTTGCCTTCTTTGGTTTATCGGTTGGTTCGGAAGAAATAAAGGGATTACCCCACCAATTTCTGTCGAACAAAACTCACTTCCTCCCGCACATCAACTCGTCCAGAAATCTTCATCAAATCTTCCAATAATTTCTTCAAAAACGTTTGGTGACTTTCTGATTTTTCATTGAAAGGACGGTGATTTAGTGAGTTTTGAATTGAAGTCCATTCTTTGGTGAAATCTTTTAAATCTTCATCAAAATAGGTTTCTATAAATTTCTCAAAAATGTATTGCTCCGCTACTTCGTTGGGGTGGATTAGGTCTGATTTGTAGAAACGATAATCACGCAAATCATCCACCATGATTTCGTAAGATGGAAAATACTCAACATTCTCATAATCAGTGGTTAAATAATGACAAGCGGCTCTGAGAATGGATTTTGAAACCTGATTTTCGGGTACGCCGTCCTTCGTGTGTCTGACAGGCGAGACGGTCAGAATTATTGTTAAATCGGGATTGATTTCCTTTAATTCTTTATGCAAAACGGCAAACCCTTTACAAATATCTTTCACACTCAACAGTTCTTTTTCAAATAAACTATTGGGCATTTTATGACAATTGGCTATGTAAGTTTGTGGATTTAACAGTCTGTAAATAAAGGCTGTTCCGAAGGTGATAAGGAGATAATTGGTCGTCGGTAATTGGCATTTAATTCCAAATAAAGTTTGGTCAATTTGATTACGTAACGTCTCTTTTGAATTACTAAAAAACTGCGAATGAAAATCATAGTGCAACCACATTTTTTGATTTTCTATGTACAAACGTTCATCTGCCTGTGTGTAGGTAGGCGATAGAATTTTGAAAATAGAAAGTGGATTAAAAAGCGTTCCAAAGGGATTGACGATAATATCTAATTTGTTATGTCTCAACTGATTGCCCACTACATCCGCAAAACAAGATCCCATCGTCAAGAGCTGAGATTCAAGTGAAACCTTGTACTTTGACGATGGGATATGGAAGGTTGTTCTGAAATTTTGCATTGGTTTTATCCTATCTCTCCTTCACCTGAAATCTCAACGTATCACCATTGATTCCTGTAAAAATTCCGAGACCGTTTGTGATAGTAGTTGGAGGGGTGCTGATATTTTGTGAGGTGCTTCCTGTACTATTGTAAAGAGCCGCATAGTCTGGATTTACTTTCAATAGCACCACGTTATATCTTCCAAAATACTGAAATTGTTGTGAACGCAAACGGGTCGTAGTTCCTTGAACGGGCTGACTTCTAAAACGACGATTAAATTCATTGAATGTAGCCGTTGAAGAGGTCGGTAATGTTACTACCAAGTCAGGAGTTGATTCAATGTTATCTGCCACTACAAAATGATATTCGTTACTCGGATTTGTCCATGATAAATTGACATCAACGTTCCCATCCAAATCCCGCCCAAAACCGCTGGTGATGACTTGACGAGTACGTACAATTGAAGCAATATCAGATTTTAAACCTACTGGTTTCGTAGGAATTATGGTACTGGCAGAAATCGTTTTCCCATTATAATCAAATGACAATGAGTACGTTACGCCAGCTTTTAGTTTCACATTTGGCTCTGAACGATACAAGGAATCTGTCCCTTGATAAGGCTTTAATAAGTACGTTTGTCCATCGCTACCACTTACTTTGATAGAGAGTCCAGCAATTAAGGTTTCTTTGTTTGACAAATCTTCATTAAAAGCAATCTCTTTCTTTACCTTGATGGCAATGGGCTGATTTGGCACTAAATACCCCTCCACAACAGGTTTAGCCCCTCCTGGAATAGTATTCGATTCTTTCTCGCAGGCAGTCAAAAGTCCCAATCCCAACGCTAAGGTTGTGGTTAGGTTGAGGAATGTTTTATATGTTGAATATGATTTCATTTCTTTATGTCTTACCTCACCCCCTGCCCCCCTCTCCATTAGAGAGGGGGAGAAATCGAACGAATGCTCCCCTCTCTAATGGAGAGGGGCGGGGGGTGAGGTTTCCTTTATTTAAACTTATAACTAAACGTAATATTTGGCGTAAACCCAAGGTAATTTACATCCGTGACTGATAAACTTTTTTCGTTGGTTTTTGAGTCTGTGAGGGTTTGATATTTCTTAAACCACACATTACTATGACCATAAAGATTATAAATCGAGAGTCCGATGCTACCGTGTCCGAAGTTATAGGTTGCCGAGACATCCATACGATGCGAGTCTGGCAAACGGTTTCCGTTGGTCGTTGATGGGTCGGTGAAAGTACGCTCAGAGCCATCTAATAGTCTTACTGTATAACCACCTACGATAGACGTGTAAGGTCTGCCCGTTGCATAAATCCAAGTAGCTCCCAAATCCCAACGTCCTAATTTATAGATATTTACCGATTTGAATTCGTGTCTTACGTCAAAATTTGAAGGAAAATTGCTTTCTCCCGAGGGCAACACAATGTTTTTATCTGCTTGTGCAATCGTATAACCTACCCAGCCTGTGTAATCGCCAAATTTCTTTTGTACCAAAAAGTCAATTCCCTTGACTTTCCCTGTACCATTAAAGAACGTTTCTTGGGCTAAGATACCCCGTCCGATTTGGGGGGTAAATCGCAAAGAATATCTTGAATCGTTTTGGATGTCTTTATAATATCCTTCTACATCAAAAAGATAGTCGTTGATTTCATAGCTCGCTCCCAGAATAATATGTGTCGAAGTCGTTACGGGCAAGTAAGTATCATTTGCCAAAACCCAGAAATTACGACTACCGTTTGTAATATCTTCACGCTCTACTTGCTTGGCAAATTGATGATAAATTCCCCATGCTCCCTTGATTTTCAAACGGTCATTCACAGCGTATGTAGCGGACAAACGTGGTTCAAAATACGTTTTTTTCGTTGGGCTAAAATAGGACATTCTCAAACCGCCTTTTACGGTAAAATCGCCAAAATGTGCCTCATCTTGCAAATAGCCAGCCATCAAGCCTCCATTGTCTCGCTTTCCGATGATTTCAAGTGTATCGTTTTGGCTGTATGTATAATCAATGTTGAATTTGTTATATTGTAATCCGAAAAGAACACTATTCTTTGAAGAAGTTTTATACTCTACATCAAATTTTGCTGAAACATCTCTCAAATTATTAGATTCTAACGAGCCAAATTTCACGGTACGCACTTCAGTTCCACGTAAAAATTCAGCGGTATTGGTGTTATCTCTATCACTAAAAAAATTAGAATAACTAACCAAAGCATTTGTATAAAACGTATCACTCCAACGTTTCGACCACTTCAAACTCGACCCTGTATTTCCCCATTGCGAAAGGTCCGTATTACTAAAACCTCCATTACCACCAAAGGGAGATAAAATATTTTGAGAATTATCTAAATTATCTTTTCCGCTATAATAACTCAATGAAATATTCTCGTTTTCGGAAGGCTTGAAAGTCACTTTTCCGTTCAAATCATAGAAGTAAGAGCTTGGTGTAGTGGTAGTCTGCGAAAAGCGAGGTCCACTAAATTGTGCATTATTACTGTTTGAATTGAAACTATCAAAAATAGTCCCATACAAAGGTCCTGCCCATGAGTGTCTGCCCGCAACTGAGAAAGTCAAGCGTTTGTCTTTATTCAAAATTGGACCTTCTGCCCAAACGTTGGCACTCATCAGCGTTAAATCTCCGCCAAAATTCCGTTCACGTTTATTACCATCCTTACTCGTGATTTCTACTACTGATGATATACGTCCACCAAATTTGGCATCAAAACCACCTTTATACAACTGTACGTCTTTGATAGGGTTGGAATTGAAAGCTGAGAAGAAACCATACAAGTGGTCCACATAATAAACCGTGAATCCATCATAAAGCACCAAGTTTTGGTCGGGCGTGCCTCCACGTACATACAAGCCCGAAGACGACTGATTGGCGGCACTAATACCTGGCATTAACTGAAAAGCACGAAAAATGTCCTTTTCGCCAATATTAGGCAATTTAGCAATATTTCGAGGAGTCATTTTGAACATACCAATCGTTTCGGCGGCTTTCAAGACCTCGGTTTTTTCACCTTTCACGACAACTTCGTCCAACTCAGCATTATCGGGTTCCATCTCAATCGTTACGCCATTGATAGGAGCATCAGGAACCAATTTGATGGTTGTGGTAATGTATCCGATATAACTCAAAGTCAAAGTTGTGGTATCTGTCGGAACGTTCAATAGCGTAAAATATCCGTCCACATTGCCCTGAGAGCCTGTTTTGTTACTTTTTATCGTGAGGTTTACGAAAGGCAGTGGCTCAGAAGTACGAGCATCAATGATACGACCTGTGAAGGTGAAACCAAATTTTCTGGCAGGTTTATCAGTCGCACGATTATTGACAATGGCTATTTTAGGGCGTTCTGTTTGCACTTGCCCAACTTGAACATTTGGAGTAGGACTTGCTACGATTGGAGCATCTCCTGCATTTCCACCATAATACGTTCCGCTGTTGTAGCTACTTTTCACATAGACTTTATCTGTCTTCGAAATGATGTTTACGACTTGGTTATCATCCACATAAAATTTCAGTCCAGAGCCTTTCAAAAGCCCTTTTAAACCAACTTCAAGAGCCATATTATCAAACCAATAACTGGCATAAACGCCTTTGAGTTTGGCAGGGTCATATTTGAATTTAATGTTAGTCTTTGCCTCTAAATCCTGTAAGATTTCGATTAATTGACGATTATTATAAAATTCGTCCTTAATGGTTATTCCCGTAGAAGTCGTTACCTGCGAAAAGCCCTTCAAGGTGAATAACAGTAAGGTGGTTAATAAAAAAAGTTTTTTCATTTACATATTTAATTAAAACGAATACAAAGTTAGGGCAATCTTTCCAGAAATTGCCATTTGAGAGGTTAATACTGAAATCAATCAGGAGGTTTGTACGTAGGAATACGTGAAATGGGCGTTAAATATTGTTAAAAGGACACATCAAGTAGGCAGTAAAATTTAGTTTGCAGTAGGCAGTCAGTAAAGTCTCTGTCTAAATAAAGTTGTTAAATATCCATTTTACAAACTGCCTACTGCATACTAAATTACTCTTTACTATCTATCTACGCAAAATAATACATAATCCAAACCATTGTCCCCGTCAAGATTCCTGCATAAAAAACATCAGATAGGTAAAATGGCAAGTCTGATTTTTCTTTTTTGTAATACCACATAAAAAGCCCCAATGTAAGGAATGAAGCTGGAAACGCTCCCAATTGTGGGGTTATTACTGAGAAAAATACTAATAAAAATATTGGTAATTGTAGTACAGAAAAACGTAAAACCGCTCCAAAAATCCCTGATACTGAAACGTTTAAGTCTTGCTCATTTTCTACATCTTTTTGAGTATTCAATATTTTACTCAAAACAACCACGAAGGCTGAACCAATTACGAAAATCAAGAATACTCGATAAAGAAAATTGAATTTTTCTCCGAAGGTTTCTTTTACCCAATCGTAATTTACCAAGACATTTTCATATAATAAATCACAACATAAACCGATAATTGGCGAGCCCAACAACACAATCACAGCAGCCGTTGGATTGGTTTTCTTCCATAAAATTCCCCAGAAAAAAACGATTACTAAGCCTGGTTTTATGTAAGAAGTTTGTTTGGCTAAGGTGATAAAAAAGTTATCCGAAGATGATGGGTTGTAAGTAGTATTTGCCAGAAATGTTGCCAGAATACACATCAAAATCACGAAGCCCTGTCCAAATCTAACCGTCTGTTTATCAGTGGCTTGCGGGTTGATATATTTTCTAAAAACATCAAAAGCCATCATCGTCGAAACTGAATTCATCATCGAATAAATGGCGGAGAAAATGGCACAAATTAAGCCTGCCAAAATCAATCCTACGAAGCCATAGCCTACGGGTACGACGGTTTTCATCAAGGTCAAAAAGGTATCGTCGGGCTTTACGGCATCTACGCCAAAGCGATTTTTGAAAATGTAAAAAGCCGCTGAACCTACGGCTATCGAAAAGAATGGAATCAATAATTTCAAGAAACCCGCCGCCACAATGCCGAGGCGTGCATCACGGTCTGTTTGGGCAGCTAAAACTCGCTGAACTTGGTATTGATTGGTTGTCCAGTAAAATAAATTGAGTATCGTCAGACCCGTAAAAATGCCCAACCACGGCAATGTAGAGTGATTTGTGGGTAAATACAGGTGCATTTTATTAGCTTGTTCATGGTCAATTTTTAGCAATCCAGACAGCCCGTTAATTTCGGGTTGCATATAGGTAAGTGTACCCATGAGTATGAGTGCCAGAATCATCACAACCGTCAGAATATTATCCGCTATTACGACAGATTCCATTCCTCCAAAAACTGTAAAAAGTGCTGTTACTGAGGCAATTAGGATGATTCCTTGTAGATAAGTAATTTCAAAACTTGTACCCTGAAAAAGTAATCCCAAAGTCCGACTACCGATATAAAATCCGCCAATTAATTGAATCATGATGAAGACAATCATCAAAATCATGTACGCCAAACGTGCCTTTGAATTATAGCGACTTTCGAGGAATTGAGAGAGGGTGAAAAATTGTTTTTTTCGATAAATCGGAATGAAAACATACGCCAAAACCAAGATGGCGGGGATTGCCCAAATTTCGTAATGGCTTTGTGCAAAACCGATAGAATAGCCCACGCCCATCATGCCAATAATTTGTTGAGCATGAATATTTGTCCCAAAAATCGAACCCGCAACCGAATACCATTTCAGCGAACGCCCAGCCATAAAATAGTCTTCCGAATTTTTCTTTTTGAAACTGGAATACATACTGGCAATTATCAAAAAAAGGATGAGTAAAACGACTACAATGAGGTCGATTGTGGTTAGGGATTGGAGCATGGGATATTTATTGTATTAAAAAATATCAAAAGTAATTTGTAGCGGCGTATCGAATACGCCCTCTCGGACGAAATGGGCGTATGCGATACGCCCCTGCAAATTATCAGATTTACAAATTACCTTAAAGAATCTATTTTTTGTTCAATTGATTTCAAAATTTCTAATTGTTTAGCTTGGCTTTCAAAGAGCGTTTTGATTTGTTCTTCCAACAATAAATCCACTTTTTGATGCAAACTTCTCACTTCCAACTCGGCTTTTAGGTTTATCAAATAGTCATTTTCACTCCGCTGACGGTCTTTTTCTTCTTGTCGATTCTGACTCATCATGATGATTGGAGCTTGTAAGGCAGCAATACACGACAAAATTAGGTTCATCAAAATAAAAGGATAAGGGTCAAAAATCAAATTGCTGGCAGCATTCACATTAAACAATATCCAAACGACCAGAACGATAAAAAACGAAATAATAAATGCCCAACTTCCTCCAAAACGTGCGACTCTGTCAGAAATTTTTTGTCCTCGAGTCAATAATTCTTTGGGCGGATTCAACAGATTTTCGATAATCAATTTCTCGTCTTCTATCGTTTTTTTAACGATTTCTTGCAGTTTTTTCACTTGCTCAGCTTCTGATTGCAACAGATTATTGATGTCTTTATCCATTTTTTGTTTTTGTGTTTATTCCATTTCTGTAAAAGAAAAATAAACTACTGTAGCTCGAAGTGGCACTTCAAGGCGTTAGAGTCCAATTCTCGAAGTGCCACTTCGAGCTACAGTAGTTTTCAGTTCAATGACCAAATAGTATAATTCAAAATCGTTGCAAAACTCACCCAGCAAATATACGGAACGAGTAACCAAGCCGCTTTTTTGGAAGATTCGGCAAAGATAAAAATCGTGGTGATAATCGTGACAACCATCATCAAAATATCAACCAAAGCCCATGCGGGAGATTCAAATTTGAAGAATAATAATGACCAAATAAAATTCAAGAATAACTGTATCCCAAAAATAGTGAGTGCTTTCTTTTTGTAGGCTTCGGGCGTTTCGCTTTTCCAGATTGTCCACAAAGCTATACCCATGAGGATATACAAGGTCGTCCAGACGGGTCCAAATAGATAGGCGGGTGGATTCCAAGAAGGCTTGTTAATGGACATATACCACGTTCCCAAACCTGATTGTGAGAAAAAACCACTGGCGATTCCTCCGCCCAGACACAAGGTAATGGAGATGATTAATTTAGCCGTTGATGAAAGATTATTTTGCATATTTTTATTATTTTTTACCCCCAAAATGATACCCTAAGCCTAACCAAGCCCTAAATTGACCCGCTGTGCCATCATACTGAACGTAAGGACCTACTTCAAAATTGACACTTACTTTGGGTGCTTTCTCGAACGGATAGGCACGCACGCCGAAACTTCCAAAATAACCATTGATAAGCCGTCTATTATCTAAAATTGCTCCTACAATTCCCATATTTGCCCCTCCACCGACATAAAAATTGGCATTGGGAACGTAGGCTACGTTGAACATCAAAGCGGGTTCAGTATTTAAAGAAGAAAGAAACGAATTCATCTGAAAACGAAAATCCATCCAAACAACCTTCGTGGGATTGGTCGCTATTGAAAGTTGTTGTGCATTTCCGAATGGATAATAGCTAATTGCCTGAGCATTAGACTTTTGAGCGTATAAAAAAACTGTGAGTACAATAAAAAATCTATGAAAAAGTTTCATGGGGCTTGGTGGTTTAATATTCTTTTAACGAAAGTAAAAAATAAATCCGAAATCCACACTCCCAAATCCTAAATCATTAAAATCCCATTTCGTTTAGGGCTGCCTTTGCTTTATTATCAACTGAATTTTTGTATTCATGTTTTTTGTAGGAAATTGATTTTTCAAAATAGCTTTTTGCCTTCGCCTTTTCTTTTTTTGATTGAAAAATATAGCCCATCTGCAAGGCAGAACTCGCTCCAAATGACCAATTTTGATTTTCGGAAAGTAAAATAGCTCGTTCAAAAGAAGTGATAGCTTGTGGAAAATTGTTCATTTTTTGAAAAATTCTACCTTTCCGATAATTGAGTTCAGCACGGTCTGAGGCTTGGTCAAAATTGGTTTCTGAATAGGAATTTAGAATTTCCAAAGCCTTGTCATAATACCCTCCATCAAAGGCTAATCGTGCTTTCATTAATACTTTTTGAGGAATTGATTTTTTGTTCAAATAATTCTCCGAAAATTTAGCGGCAGCCTTGTCAGACTCTACAATCGTTGAACCGACGGATTTTACTTTTTCTAAAAAATAAACACCTTTAACTTCCTCATTATTAAGCCAATAGCAAAGAAATAGCTTATAGTATGTATCTTTTAGAAAGTTGAAGCCTTTATATTTTGTTAGAAAATTTTGGAATAATTTTGCAGCGATTTGATATTGCCCTTTTTGCAAATAAATCTCGGCTTTGAGGTATTCTAAAAATGGAAAGGGTAGATGATTTTTATCTAATTTTCGGTTATCCATAATACTCAAAGCAACCTCACTCCTACCCTCTTTCATAAGCGTTGTTATTCCGAAAAAAATAAAGAGTTGATTATCTGGGTGTTGTTGGATAAATGCTTGAAAATCAGCAAGTTTCTTAGGCGTAAATTTCAGAATGAAGGCATAAATTAGGTAGTCAATCAATTGAGCTTCGTCACTATAAATTGGGTCTTTTTGAATAACGTTTTGAAGTTCAGCAAGTCCTTGTTTGATATTGCCTTTGAGTCCCAAAAGATTGGCAACCCACTGGTAATTTTCGGGTGTTGAGCCAATCAAGATGTGTAGTAATCCCAGTGACTTTTGATTGGGTAGAAAATCTGGAAATTCTTTGGCGTTAGCTTCTAATAATTTGTAGGCTTTGATGATTTCCCAAGAGCCTTTGACTTCATGCCCAAACTTCAACTTCACGAAGGCTGTATGTATGCGTATCTCCGCTTGTAGGAAACGATTATAGGGCGATTTTTTATCTAATTTTTCAAGATATTCTAATCTACTTACCTGATTATCAATAAATTGCTCATAAAAACTCTTTTCTTCATTGATTAATAATTGAATCAAATCGGCATAACTTTTCAAGTAAACTTTTACACCATTATTGGTTTTATCATTCTCTAAAATCGTTCTACCTACACCCAAATTCGTCTTAATTATCTCTAAATAAGCCCTTTGCATGGTCGGATTCATGTCAAAATCTGCGGCTTTTGAGCTTAAAGAAATTATAGTTAAGAATAATATACAGAGTTTTTTTTGCATTTAGGTCTAATCTAAAAATGGATAAAATACACAAAAAAACCCTACTGTTTAGATAGGGCTCTTTTGTTCAAGATTTCTATTGCCTCTTTGGGCAATCCATATTTTTTTAAAAATTCTTTGGCATCCTCTAACTTTTCCTTGAAAAAAACTTTCCCTTCTAAATGATCAAGTGAAGGATCATAAATACTTCGTTGAAAGTTATTATTTGACTTGATATTTTTTGTTACTGTTTTCATGATACTAAACTAATTAATCTTTTCTTAAAATCAAAAAAGCATGATAGTTTTTATTTATCGTAAATATTTCCCAGCCATTATTACTGTAACCGAAAACATAGGCTACTTTGTTTATTTCATTCATATACCTGTTAAGCCCCATTTGGTATAAGCGTGTCCTTCTTGGCTTTTCATCTGGAAGCTGACTACCTCTAAAAAATATTGAAGCATTTGGATATTCTTCCCAAAACTCATTGGCGGTATTTGCCACAGTTGCCAATACTTTTTGAGTATCACCATTTTTACTTTCAATTTCATCATCAATCCCACCTGTCTCTTCATCATAATCGCCAAATCCTAAATTATAGACCTCAGTTCCCGAAGGTAACTCTGCAAATTCAGGATTATCAATTTTGGAATAAATTATCATCTTTTTGATAACTCTCATACCAACACTTTCAAAAGTATAAACTAAACTATGTACAGTATTTTTTGTAGTGTATTTTTCAACATTCATAAAAATTAAAACAACGCATTTTAGTGGTAAAATTACTTTCAACAAAGCTATAAATCAATAATCGCCCCTACCTTCTCCTCCAAAATCTCAATCAACTCTTCATCCATAAACTGATAATCGTCTGGAATATTTAATACGTGAAGAGACTTGCCATTCAATGAATCTTTGAATTTTTCTTGGATTCTGGAACGATGTTTTTTCTCCATCACAAAGATAATATCAGCCCAACCAATCAAACCAGCGGTGATTTTTACTCTCGCACCATTTTCCGTACCTGCCGATTTTACTGAATAATCTTCATGATTTTCAAAGATTTTTTCAGCCGTCAGACTTCGCCATTTATTTTGGCTACACACAAAGAGGAGTTTTTGCATGATTTTTTATTTTATAGTTCTCAAAACCCTTTTCACTTCTCCCATTACCCCTTTTTTGAGATTTTTCTCATAACTGGTCATCGAATCGTATTCTTCAATAATGTCACACAAAAGATTATACGCATCTTCTTTACGGTCTTTTTCCAACAAGAATTTTGAATACTCCAACCTCCCTTGGAAATTAGAAAATCTCCGATTCATTTCCTTGAATTTCTCCTCCGCCTTTGCGGAGTCTCCTGCATAGTGTAATGCCCAAGCAAAAGTGATATTGTTTTCGCCAACAGGATTCAATTTTTTAGATAATTCAATCACTTTTGGGTAATCCTTTTTCAAATAATACGCATGAGATAGTTTTTGAAATAGCTCCACATTATCTGCATAGATTCCATTTCTACAAGATTCATAAATGTGTATTGCTTCGTCCAAACGTCCCTTATCAACGTAGGCATCCGCTAAGTTCATTTTATTGGTGTGGGTATCCGAAAATTTTACCGTTTTTTCTAACTTTTCAATGGTATGATTACTATTCAAGATACTTTTCATGCCCTCTGTTACATTGTCTGTTACATTAGAGACATTACGACGACTGTAAAAATTTTCGTAGAGATAAATGAGGCTACCAATGATGGGTAAAAAAATGATAAGATAGTACCATTTTTGTTGATTGTTGTTCTTGTAGGCGTGATAGAGGCAAAAGCCTTGAAGCCCAAGAATTAAGTAGTAGTAGTTTGAGTAGTCTATTAAATCGAACACTGTATGAGGGGTTAATAGTAGTTATTTTGTCTGTTATTTGTTTTTATCAAATTTACAAAAAATAAAATAATACTTCAAATTTACATTAAAACCACTTTTGACCAATCTTCCCCATATAATCAATTCCACGTCCTTTCAAATAAAAGCGTTGCAATTCAGCACCAACATTCGGGTACATTTCCAATTCGTGCAAGTCCACCAAGGACATCCAAACCAATTCCAAAGCTGAGGTTTGTTCAGAATTCAAAACAGGTTTTCCAGCAAGAATTTTTCCTTCAAAAACACAATGAAGCACGTCTTCTTTTCCTTCGGGCATGATGACATCGCCTGACAAAATCATTTCGCCCACTTCTACTTCTATCCCTAATTCTTCCATCAATTCTCGTACAACCGTTTCTGTGAGTGTTTCGCCTTTGTCCACATTCCCTCCAGGGAGATTATAGACATCGGTTTTACCGTAACGATACCGCATCAACAAGATTTGATTATTTTCTACAATAGCTATGCTGGGACGTACTTTCATTAATTTTTAAAATTTTAATAGGGGTAAATTCCACTATTGATTGTCATGTTTCTATAAATGATTTTTATCTCTGGCAAAATAAACATAAACTCTTAAATTCAATGAAAAATCTCCTAAAAACTTCGCTATTTTTATTTATTGTATCGCTTAGTAGCTGTATTATTAAGGTCGATAACAATAATCTGCCGTTATCAGCCTATGATGAAGTAAGACAAGAAATTAATCTAAAAAACTTTGACCAAATCAGAACGGGAAGTGCTTTTAAAGTTACGGTTTCGCAAGGTAGTAATTTTAGAATAACTGCCACTGGTGACCGTACTGATGTCAATGATTTGGATTTTTATGTACGCAATGGCGTTTTGAATGGCGGTTATCGTAGTAATTCCCGAAACCAACGTTATGGAATGAAAATTGACATTACGTTGCCTACGCTTTCGGCGGTTGATTTTTCGGGGGCAACGGTTGCAGAGGTCGGTAGCTTCAATACCAATACTTTTGACGTGTATTTGTCGGGTGCTTCCAAATTAAATCTTGATATAAAAGCTCAAAAAATGAACATTGATGTTTCGGGAGCTTCGCAATTTACGCCTTCTGGAAATGCCCAAAAAGTAAGTGGTGATTTGAGTGGAGCATCACAATTAAATGCTTTTAGTTTCTTTTCAGACGAAATGAATGTGAGTGTGTCAGGAGCAAGCAATGCCCGAGTTGATGTAGCTAAGTATCTGAAAATCAATGCTTCGGGTGCAAGTAAAGTACGTTATAGAGGAAATCCAACCACTGAAATTAGTGTTTCGGGAGCGAGTGTGGTTGAGAAGGATTGACGATATTTTAAATTATAAAAGAGGCTCAAATTTGGATTAAATTTGAGCCTCTTTTATGTTATACTAAATTTAAAGATTTGATGTGTATTTTACGGAAGTCTTCGTTTTGAACGAAGACTTCCGTTGAAACTCAGTTCTACAATATATTTTACAAATTAGTATCAGATTTACCACACATAAGTCCCTACGCTACCGCCTGGTAATTGGGTAGTCACCCATTTATTTCTATATTTTATATTAAAACTAACGCCTTCACTTCCATCGTTTTCAACAATCAAAACCTTTTTTCCTGCGGGTGTTTTGAAGGCTACTGATTGTAAATTTCCTGCATTATTACTGCCAATACAAACTGACCCGACAGGCACAAATTTTGAAGCATGGGCAATGATGTAATAAGACACATTTCGAGTAACTGATGAGCCTGTCCCAATCGTCAAAGCCCCTTTGCAAGTGGTGCATCCGCCTTGTGTACGTGGTCCAAAAGTGGGGTCATTGGCAAGATTCCATTCTAAGACGTTTTTGCTCCAATTTCGCATTGAGCCTATGATTACGTTCTTTAAATGCCACTTCAAATCTCCTCCAAAATCTCCTTTTGAGTCGGTATATTGCTCGGTGAAATATACATTTTTATCTGGAAAAGCATTGTGTACCGTTGTCAAAGCCGAAATATTCCCTGCGTATAAATGAAATGCAGAACCATCCACAAAAGGACGTGCCTGAGCATCAGTTAAGACCGTAATGGGGTAATTCGGAACATCACAATTATGGTCGTAAGCAATGATTTTGGTCGTAATGCCAGCCGTTTTAAAAGCGGGTCCCAAATTGGTTTTGATAAATTCGGTTTGCTGTTCGGCAGTCATCAAAAGACTTGGATTATTGTTCGGATTCAAAGGCTCATTTTGTGGGGTAATGGCTTCAATCGTGATGCCTTCTGCCTTCATTTGTTGGATGTATTTTACAAAATATTTGGCGTAAACATCGTAATAAATCGGTTTCAGACTTCCCCCAACAAACGAATCCTTGTCTTTCATCCAAACGGGTGGTGACCACGGCGTTGCCATAATTTTGATTTTAGGATTTATTGCCAAAATCTCTTTCAACAAAGGAATCAAGTCCTTTTTGTCTGGATTCAAACTAAAATTAGTCAAATTCAAGTCTGTTTGTCCATAAATCAAATCACTGTAAGTAAAAGGCGAATCGTTTAAATCTGATGCACCGATACTAATTCTGAGATAGCTTATCGAGATAGATTTATCACTATTTCCGAATAATTCTTGTAATAAATCCGCCTTTGCAGAGGCACTCATTTGGTTGATGACGAAGGCACTTCCGCCCGTGAGGGTATAGCCAAAGCCATCAATTGTTTGGTATTGCTTGGTTGAATCTACCTCGATTTCTGCATAAGAATTACTGGTAGTTCCAAAAGTCAAAACGCTGGATTGTTTTTGTAATAACGTAATTTGGTCGCCTCTGGTTAGCCAAAAATCCATATCGTTTGTGCCTGTAACTACGGGTGGGATAACAGGCGGAATGACAACGTTATTGTCTGATTTTGAGCAATTTATAAAGAGAAAAATGATTCCGAAAAAAGTAAAGAGGCTTTTCTGAAAATTCATAGTTGTTTTGATTAAGATTGATTTTTACTAAAATTACGAAACAAACATTATCATAGCATGGTGCATCCAATAAATAATACACCCATGACTTCCATTTAACTTCCCGAAAGTTATTTCTACTTTCGGGAAGTTCCTACGAGTCACAAGTGGGTATGTTTAAATTTATATGCTCTCTTACGGAATCTTTAAAACTAATTTTTGATAAAGACCCGCTTAAATTTTCTTAAATTCGGGAGTTCAAAATCAGCATTATAATGACCATCAAAGACATTACCAATTATTTAGAGCAACTCGCTCCGCTTTCTTATCAAGCAAGTTACGACAATGCGGGCTTGCTCGTGGGCTATCCACACACGGAGGTTACGGGTGTACTCGCTACCCTCGACTGTACGGAGGAAATTATCCACGAAGCCATTACTAAAAATTGTAATCTCATCGTAGCTCATCACCCCATCGTTTTCAAGGGTTTGAAGCGTTTTAATGGTAAAAATTACGTAGAACGTGCCGTAATGCTTGCCATCAAAAATGACGTTGCCATCTATGCCACCCATACCAATTTAGACAGCGTAAAAGGGGGCGTAAACTACATGATAGCGGAGAAATTAGGACTCCAAAATCCTAAAATTCTTGCTCCCGAAAAAAATATTTTAAAGAAATTAGTCGCTTTTGTTCCGCTTGAAAATACCCAATCCGTGCTTGATGCCCTCTATGTGGCAGGTGCTGGGCAAATTGGGGAATATAAAAATTGTAGTTTTCGGGTAGAAGGTACGGGGACGTTTACACCCACGGGCGAGGCTAATCCACACATTGGTACATTGAATGAATCAGAAGAAGTTTCAGAAAATCGTATCGAAGTAATTTTTGATGCTCATCTCGAATCACAAATTTTGAGGGCTTTGAAAACTGCCCATCCCTACGAAGAAGTTGCCTATTATTTGAGTCTCTTAGAAAACCAGAATCAAGAGGTAGGTTCGGGCGTAATTGGTTCATTATCAGAAAGTTTATCCGAAAATAATTTCATGAATTATCTGAAAGAAAAAATGGAATTAAAGACTTTCAGACATACACCTTTACGAGGAAAAAGTATTCAAAAAATCGCTCTTTGTGGTGGTGCAGGAGGCTTTTTGCTGAATGATGCCATACGACAAGGTGCAGACGTGTTTATCACGTCCGACTACAAATATCACGAGTTTTTTGATGCCGATGGTCAGATAATTATCTGTGATATTGGGCATTATGAATCAGAAGTTTATACAAAGGACTTAATTGTTAGGTATTTGTCCGAAAAATTTAGTAATTTTGCGGTTCTCAAAAGTCAGGTCAATACCAATCCTGTACATTTTTTCAGTTAAAGAGTTACAAAGTTAAAGACGTTAAAGAGTTATACGAATCAAGAATAGCTATCTAACAGATAAACCAAATAAAAACAAATGGCAGCAGTAGCAACCGAAACAACCATTGCTCAGAAATTAGAAGCCCTTTTGAAGCTTCAAAGCATAGATTCAGCCTTAGATAGCATCAAGAAAATGCGTGGCGATTTACCAGAAGAAGTACGTGATTTGGAAGATGAGGTAGCTGGAATCGAAACTCGTATCAGCAAATTCAACCGTGAAATTGCTGTTTTGGAAGAAGAAATTTCAAAAAATCGTAACGCCAAAAAAGACGCTGAAAAGTTGGTAACTAAATATAAAGACCAACAAATGAACGTCCGTAATAACCGTGAGTACGATGCCATCTCGAAAGAAATCGAATTGCAACAACTTGAAGGTGAATTGGCAGATAAACGTACTCGTGAGTTTGAATTTAAGGTTTTGAATAAAAGAGACGATGTTTCAGAAACAGAAACTCGCTTGAATCTTCGTAGAAAAGACCTTGATGCCAAAAGAAAAGAATTGGACGTTTTGATTAAGGAAAGCGAAGAAGACGAAATCAAGTTAAACAAAGACCGTGACAAAGCTACTAAGCACGTTGAAGAGCGTTTGTTGCGTCCTTATGACAAATTACGTGGTAATTATCCAAACGGTTTGGCAGTAGTTATGGTAAAACGTGGAGCTTGTGGAGGATGTTTTAGTGCCGTTCCACCACAACGTCAAGCTGACATTAAAGACAAGAAAAGAATCATCGTTTGTGAACACTGCGGACGTATTTTGGCAGATGTTGAAGATGTGATTATTGTTGAGAAAGTGAAGAAATAGATTTTATAGTACACACAAATGAGCCTTGAAAGTAGTTTCAAGGCTCTTTTTATTTGTATTAAACATATGCTAATGCCCTTTTCGTAAATGCCTTCATAACCTCTTCTTTGACAATACCTTTTTCGTCCATTCGTTGTTTCAGACAAGTTAATAAATCAGTTACTGTTCCTTCATTATGATTGATGTTGAGCGTTATTCTAATACCTGTATTTTTAAGCGGAACACTTGGCAATGATGATACATTCACGAAAAAGCCATCGTGTTGTAAATCCCGAGCCATTTCAAAGCATCTTTTAGTATCTCCCCCGATTCCAACATAAAAAATTGGAGTTCTATCATCACTGGCAAGGGGTAAGTCTAACTCACAAGCCTTTTGATTGAAATGGTTGATTAGATTTTCTAAATTATCCTGACGGTCATAAATTTCATCACTCAAATGTATATCTGCCGAGGCGATGCCCGCAGCAAGCATCGTAGGGGCAACGGGTCCCGAAAATATCAAAGTCGAACCTGTATATTTTATTATTTGTTTCTGAATTTCATCTGAAAAAACCATCACCGCCCCATTGGCTGCATAAGCCTTATTCAAAGATGTAATCAAACACATTTTTTCGTGATAATGAGCCACTTGACTCAAAGCGAAGCCTCTTCCATTTTTCCCTGCCCAACTCATCCCATGAGCATCGTCCACATACAAGTAAAACTGTTCGTACTTATCCAACAGATAGTACAGTTCTTCCATCGGAGCAACATCTCCAAACATGGAATACACCCCATCAGCCATGTACCAAATTTTACGATTTGTTTTCGATAATTCGATAATTCGTTGTTCCAACAAATCCATTCTACTATGCCTTAAAAATTCAAGATGACTTCCCTTTGCTTTTGAAATCATAGAGGCATTTTGCACGCTCTTATGAACTTGGTGGTCAAGAATGATGGCATCTTGGGGTTCAGCTATGTTAGGTATCCAAGAAATATGACCCAAACTGGTGGTGGGAGCAACGATAGAAGGTTTCTCGAAAATTTGACTCAGCTTTTTTTCTAAAATGTTATAATACTCAGACTCAATGTAAGTCCTCGAACTTGAAAACTGAACACCATAACGTTCTATAGCATCTTTGGCGGCATCTTTAATTCGACGGTCAATATCTAAACCGAGATAACTACAATTGGCGAAGTGTTGTAATTCTTTATTATGCAGCGTTATGGTTTTTCCATTTAGCTGATAATCGGTGAAATGTCCCTGGATAATTCCAAGTGATTTTGCAAGAGCATAATTCTCAGCAACCAAACTGAGAGAGGCGGATAATTGATTCATTTTGTTTTCTACTTAGATGACATAGCAATATTGCTTCTCCAAAAATGAAGAATAACTTTTGTGAAATCAAATAATCGCATGATGAATGAGTAAAAGGTGACACTTTGTTTATCAATTACTTAACTAAATCGCTCAAACGTTGAACAACAATCACAGAATTGTCTTTCATGTCCTTTTTCTGTTCGTAAGCTACTAATAAATCTTTACCCGATGACATCACTACTGGATAGGTCGAAATTATGAAGTCTGGGGTAAGTCAATGCCCCGCATGAACAAACTTCTCAGGCTTTTTATCAAACATTTCTTTACAAACTATACTGCAAAATCCTATTTTCTTACCTTTATATTCTGATAAATACTTCGTGTTTTTATCAATGTGCATTTTACAAACTGGATCGGTTTCTTCTGCCAAAAAATCTTTGATAACCTCCTCTTTCTGAGCTACTTTAACCTTTGATTTTTTGATGGAAACCTTTGTCTTTTTATTGATTGGTTGTTGATTTGTTGCTCCAATCACAATACCCATGTTGGGTTTCCAATGGTCATATTCCAAAGCTGAGACAACCTGTTTTGCTACTTCCAAACCTTTCAATTTTTCGACAATGTGCAATGCTCCGTCAAGTCCTGCCGATACGCCTGCGGTAGTAATGATTTTACCATCTTCTACAAATCGGGTATTTCTTAATACCTTCGCTTTGGGCGTATATTTTTGTAGATAATCCACCGCCCCGTGATGCGTCGTAACGGATTTTCCATCTAAAATACCATTTTTTGATAGAAAATAAGCTCCCGTACAAACCGACATTGTTATCTGAGTTTGTTCATTGATTTCTTTTACCCATTTCATTACGTCCTCATTCATATACACCTTCATTACGCCCTCTGTTGTTGCTCCTGGAAAGATAATAATATCTGGTTTTGGACAATCAACTAATTGATAATCAGGCTTTATTTTGATTTTTTTCTGTGGAAAAATACTAACCTCTGGCAAATACGAAACGGTGTAAACATTGAATCCGCCCGTATTTCCAAAAACCTCATAAGGTCCAGCGAAGTCTAAAAGCTCTACGCCTTCGTATAAAAAAACGGCTACGTTTAGGGGTTTGCTTTCTGTTTGTGCGAAAGATGCTGTCATTGTCAAGATGCTGACAATGAGGAAATTATATATTGATTTCATATTGATTTTTGTTTGATGCGAACAGCATTATCCGCAAATGAGAATAAAAATTGGAATTGGCGTAATTACTGTAGCTCGAAATGGCATTTCGAGAACGGTAGAATATTCTCGAAATGCTATTTCGAGCTACAGTAATTTCAGAGAATAAATGAAATCAAACAATCGGAGGATGAAAAATAGAGAAGGTAAAGCTCTGAAAATGAGCTAATTGGTAGGAATAAATGGATTTCGTAGAAAAGTTTTTACTCATCAAGTCACAAGAAAAAAGCGGAGTCGTTTCAAAAACTTCTTCCATAATTTTCTTCATGGACTGGCTTTGCTTTTGGGTTTCTTTGGTGGCGTTATCTTCCGCAATTTTGTGGAGTTTTTTTGCCAAATAACATTGCCCATTACAGTTTAATTGGGGCTTGAAACGGTTTTCGCAAAGGTTTTTAATGATAAATTCTTTCCTTAATTCAAAATCCAAATAAACCACAGGCACAAGTATTGTCTTGACACTGATGAGCGTCAAAAGCAATAAGGCGATGTAATTTTTGTGAGTCATTGGATGTTTAAATTGTTAGATGCAAAATTACGATAAAAACTTTTGAATAAGAAAATTGCTCTACTTATGTTTTACATCAAATTAAACACTACAAATAATGAGTTATCAGGCGTAAATGCTTATTTTTGAGTTCTGAACATGAGGATGTGAAGAGCAAAATCCGAAATCCACATTCCAAAATCCGCAATCAGAAACATGAATCCAAACGAATTTTTATCCAAACTTTATAAATACGAAATTAAAATTCGCAAGGCGGTTACTTCGCAGATGCGGGGAAATTTCCATTCTATTTTTAAAGGTTCGGGCTTGGAATTCAGCGACTTACGTTTGTATCAATACGGTGATGATGTCCGACTCATCGACTGGAATACCTCCGCCAAAGGACACGGAACGTACGTAAAAATATTCAAGGAAGAGAAAGAACAAACGGTATTTTTTGTGGTAGATGTGAGTGCTTCGCAAAACGTTGGACGGTCTGACCGTTCAAAATTGGATACCATCAAAGAGATTTGTGGAGTCTTGACTTTATCGGCAATCAAAGAAGCAAGTCACGTGGGATTGTTGTGTTTTTCTGACCAAAAGGAGAAATATATTAAACCCGCCAATACCCTAAAACACGGTTACAGGACGATTTTAGAGCTTTTTAAACTCAAAACCGAATCGGTAGGAACGAATCTCAAAAAGATGATTTTGTTTACCTTAGACGTTTTGAAACGGAGGAGTTTAGTAATTTTAGTATCAGATTTTATTGATACAGGTTACGAAGAAAATCTAAAAGCCCTCGCCCGAAGACATGACTTGATAGTGATTCATCTTTACGACCAACGAGAGACGAATTTGCCCCGTTTGGGCATCATTCCAGTATTTGATACAGAGAGCAAAAAAACGATTTGGGTCAATGCCTCTTCCAATTGGTTTAGGAACAGAATGAAGGATTTATTTGAGAAAAACTCCGAACAATTAGACCAAATTTGTAAGCAAAATCGAGCGAATTATTTGGCAATTGATGCTTCGGAGGATTATGTGCCTAAGTTGATTAAATTGTTTAAGGTGAGGAAATAGAGTTAATCTTAAAAACGGGATATATGAATACAAGAGAGGATTTTATGGAATTTTTCCGTGATGATGAGATGCTAAATATGCTTAGTGTTGAAGATAGAATTGAAATTTTTTTGACGATTCTGTTGGGGAATTTAGACTTTACAAAGGAACTGTTTGATTCACTATTTTCAGATTATCAGGTTTCGCATCTTGAAGTAATTGAAACAAAAAAAATATAAAATTTATGCTTGAAAATTATCGTTTTATAGACCTTTTTGCAGGTATTGGAGGGTTTAGAACAGGCTTTGAAAGGGCTGGTTTTGAATGTGTGTTTACGTCTGAAATTGATTCAGCTTGTCAAGAGGTTTATGAAAATAACTTTGGAGATAAACCATTCGGAGATATTACCAAAATTGACCCACAAGATTTGCCTGATTTTGAGGTTTTACTGGCTGGATTTCCTTGTCAGCCTTTCAGTATTTCAGGCAGAAAATTGGGCTTTGAAGACACCAGAGGCACTTTATTCTTTAATATTTGTCAAATTATTGAAGAAAAACAGCCCGAAGTTGTAGTTTTAGAAAATGTCAAACATTTGATTCACCATGACGGTAAGCGAACTTTTAAAGTAATTATCAACGCTTTGAAAGAGTTGGGTTACAAAGTAAGTTATCAAATTTTGAACGCCAAAGATTTTGGAGTTCCTCAAAATAGAGAACGAATTTTTATTATTGCTTCAAAATATAAGATTTTTGACTTTGGACAATTAAAGAAAAAATATCCTCCTCAACTTCGTGATTTCTTAGATAAAGAAGGAGATTTTGAGATTTTGGATGAGGAAGAATATACGCTTATTGAAAATTTAAGAGAACAAGAAACAGGGCTTTTATTTGCAGGGTATAGGAATAAAGGCACTTGGCGAAACGGTGTTAGACCCAATACAGAACATCTTTCAAGGGTTCATCGACAACCCAATCGAATTTATTCAGTTGATGGCGTTCATCCAACAATCCCCTCTCAGGAGACATCAGGAAGGTTTTTTGTTTATATTCCTGAACAAAAATTAGTTAGAAAATTGACTATCAATGAATGTTATCGTCTGATGGGTTATCCAGAAAATTTCAAACGACATAAACGTTTATCTGAAAATTATAGACAAGTCGGAAACTCCGTTGCCATCCCTGTTGTTGAAGCTATTGCAAAATCTATTTTAACTCAAAAACTATTGATTGATGAACCACAAACAGAAATTATTGGAAATCTACAACTCCTCCTTTTCAGTTGAGGATATTAAAAATATTGATGAAAAATATCTGAGTTTTCTCAATACTATCGGAGGAAATATATCGACTCAAAAAGGAGTTTTTACTGTTTTAGTAACCCTTATTGTTCATAAAATACTATCTCCAAATCAAGATATACGGAATCATCAAACTAATATGAAAGATGGTTTTTCTGGAAGAAGTATTGATACTCAATTCATTACGCCCACTTTGAAAGAATTAGGTTTATCGTCAATGGCTGAAAGTGGATGGCTAACTCGTTCATTAGAACAACCATTTCCATATACCTTAGATTATGGTGGTAAGATTTCAAATACGTTGGTAAAAGAGGCATTTTTAAACCTTGTTGATTTTGTTGAAACGAAGCCAAATAAAGCCGTAAGTGTTCTTAGAATTATGTTAAATTTTGCTATTCAAGCAAGAGAAAAAAGTATCATTCCAATCGTTCCATTACTTAACCCTGAAAATCTAACGATTGGAAAACTCATTTCAGCCTTAGAGTCACATTTCAGTTTTAATTACAAAACTCATGGTGGCTCAAAACTGCCTGTATTAGCTTTTTACGCTGTTTATCAGTCAATTATCAAAGAAATTAAAAGGTATGAATCATGTTCATTAGGAATTTTAGGAAGTCATACTGCATCAGATAGAACCTCTAAAACGGCAGGAGATATTCAGATTTTTAAAGGTAAAGACCTTTTTGAAGCTATTGAAATAAAGTTAGATAAAGAGATAGATAGCTCAATTGTTAGAATAGCTATTGAGAAAATCCAAAGATATAATCCATCTCGCTATTACATTCTATCTTTAAAAAATGTAAAGTCAGAAAATAAGGTTGAAATCGAAGAATTGATTACTGAAATAAAAGCAAAACATGGCTGTCAAATAATTGTCAATGGGGTGATTCCTTCTCTGAAATATTACCTACGCTTGCTATCGAATTTAACAGATTTTTTCGATACTTATTCTTCATTAATCGAAGTTGATAAGGAATTACAAGACGTTCATAAACTCAGATGGAATGAGCTAATTCCAGAAATTCTTGACAAACAATGACAAACATCTTCAACAAAAACATAACCTACTCAGAAAACCTTTTAAATCTTTACGCTGAATTGCATGATTTAGAAATAACCGATTGCATAAAAGACGACGGAGAAATAACTATTGCCGCCGAGGAAGAAAGCGAACCTGTTTGGGTTTTTGAAATAGATAAAAATAATATGTTTAAACTCACTTGGCAAGACGACGAATATTTGAGTAAAAAATAATGCCCCCAAAACACATTAAATATCTAATAATCAACATATTACTCTTAATTATCACTCAAAAAACCAACGCCCAAATACCCAGTTGGGCACCGCCAAAAGGCAAGTTTTTGAGTGATAGTGTAAAGGTAGGTTTGCCCGTGAAATATGCTCTCAGTTACCGCCATAAGGCAACTGCGGATGTATTTTTTCCTGATTCTACCTATAATTTTGCTCCCTTCGAGATGGTCAAAAGAGACTATTTCAATACGGTAACAGACCAAAATGGGAGTTTGGATAGTGTGGTTTATACCCTCATTTCTTTCGAGGTTACGCCCGTGCAAGAGTTGAGTGTACCCGTATATGTACGTGCAAAGCGTGACTGCACTCGTGTATTTGCCCCGATGGATTATGTGGTTTTGGAAAGTATCATTCCGAATAATGTTTTGGCTGATACTCTGTCTCTCAAAAAAGATACTCGCCTCATTCCGATTGCTCAACAGGTTAATTTTCCCTTGATATTTTTAATTATCATGGGTATTTTTGCTATCGTTGGAATCATCTTTTGGTTTTTCGGAAAACCTATCCGCCGACAAATTCGATTGTTTAATTTCAAAAGAAGATATGACGAATTTCAAAAACTTTTTCAACGCCTCAGTCGTGGTACAGAAGATTCAAAAAAGCGTTTAGAGAATATAGAAAAGGCAGTTGTTCTTTGGAAAAAATACATAGAACGTCTTGAAAATAAGCCATTTACAACTTTTACTACCAAAGAAATTCTCGATAATCTCAAAGATTCTCGCTTGTCGGATGCTCTCAGAGAAATTGATGCTACCGTGTATGGAGGCGTGTATTCAAACAAAACTATTGCATCTTTACAGGTGCTTCAAGAATTGGCAAATGGGCTTTATCGTGAGAGGAGAATTGAGATGGGGGTAAACGGAGAACGGTACACGGTGAACGGCTCACGGTAAAATTCTCGGTAGAGCCATTCACCATGTACCGTTTACCCTTCACTGTCTTTTGCCCGTTCACCGTGAACCGTTTACCTTTTACCGTAAAACATGACAGACTGGTTTTCAAAATATTGGTTTCTTCCTTCTACCTTTTCGAGTTTCGATTGGGAACATCCTCTATTTCTATACAGTTTGCCTATCATTCCTATTCTTTTTCTCTTGCGTGATTGGCTTCGGAGTAGTGCCACTCAAAAACTCAATGTAGCCTTTCCTGCCAACGATATTCAGTCGAATTGGGTGAGTTTTCTACGATTTATTCCTGGATTTTTTTTGATGTGTTCACTGGCTTTAATCATTATTTCTTTGGCTCGCCCGCAACGCTCAACTTCTGAATCTGACCAATTTGCCGAGGGTATCGACATCATGTTGGCGATGGATATTTCTAAATCTATGGACAATAAGGACATTCCGCCAAGTCGTTTGTCAGTTGCTAAAAACGTAGCCAATCAGTTTATCAAAGGACGTACGAATGACCGCATCGGACTTGTAATTTTCTCAGGAGAACCACAATCTCTTTGTCCATTAACCACTGATTATGAGATGATTAAAGAATATATTGACGATATTTCTTCTAATCAAATTAATACATCGGGTACGGCAGTTGGAAATTCTTTGGGCTTGTGTATCAACCGCTTACGAGAAATTGAATCAACCAGTAAAGTAGCTATTTTGATTTCTGATGGCGACAATACCGCTGGAAATCTTGATCCCGTTATTTCTGCCAAATTAGCAAAAGTTTTTGGCGTGCGAGTATATACGATTGCGGTAGGTAGCGAGAAAACAACCACAGATAAAGTGGATGAGGGTACGCTCAGAGAAATTGCCCAAATCAGTGAAGGAAAATTCTTTCGAGCTACGGATGCCCGCTCGTTGGGAGATATTTTTAAAGCCATTGACCGTTTAGAAAAAGTAGAAATCAAACAAAGTCAATACCGAAATGTACAGGATTTTTATCATCCATATCTCCGCTGGGCAATCGTATTTTTCTTGATTTCGTTTGCTTTGAAAAGTACATTTATGGGGAATGTTTTGGAGGATTGATTCTGGTTTATTAGTTACTGGTTTATTAGTTATTGGTTATCCATGTAATTAGCTATACTCCATCATTCATATTTTATTACAAAAAAATCATAGAATCATTTAAAAATATTGCTAATTTAGGTTATGAAAGGCTATTAGTATTATTAGCTCCCAATTTCTAATACCCGATAACAAGTTTCCAATTTCCAATAAACTAATAAACCAATACCCAACACCCCATTATGGAAATCCAAAATCCTCTCAAAGCCTCTGCCAATAAGCAAAAAGTATTAATAGAAATTGCTTGGGAAACCTGTAATCAAGTTGGTGGAATTTATACTGTTATCCGTACCAAAGTCCCTTCGATGGTCGAGAAGTGGGGTGATAATTATTTTCTTTTAGGTCCATATTTTCCCCAAACTGCCTCTGCCGAATTTGAGCCAATCCACGATTTGGACGATTCTATTTTGGGAAAAACCATCCAAAAAATGCGTGCAGTGGGTTTGGGTGTACATTATGGCTATTGGTTAATAACAGGAAAACCCCGCATTATTCTTTTTGATTTAGCTTCACTTGCTCCAAAACTAAATGAACTCAAAGCAAGGCTTTGGGAGAGACACCAAGTATCAACTTTGAACGTTGAAGACATCGTAAACCAGACGATTTTATTTGGTGAAATGATACGTATATTTCTGACGGAACTCGCTCAGGAACAAGGGAATAAATCAGAAATCGTAGCTCACATACACGAGTGGATGGCGGCTACTTGTGTACCTGATTTAAAAAAAGATGGGGTGAAAATATCAACCGTTTTCACGACACACGCCACGATGTTAGGGCGATATTTAGCGGGAAATGTGCCTAATTTTTACGATAAACTCCACACTTTCAACTGGTTAGACGAAGCACGCCACTACGGAATCGAAGCCCAAGCCACCATCGAACGATTAGCGGCAAATCTTTGTAACGTAATGACAACGGTCAGTGATGTTACCGCCCGTGAGTGTGAGTTTTTATTAGGAAAAGTACCTGATTTAATTCTACCAAATGGATTGAATATCACTCGTTTTTCGGCAATGCACGAGCATCAAAATTTGCATACCAAATTCAAAGACCGAATCAATGAATTTGTGATGGGGCATTTCTTCCAAAGCCAGCCTTTTAACCTCGAAAAAACGCTTTATTTCTTTACCTCTGGACGTTATGAGTTCTCGAATAAGGGCTATGATATTACGTTGGAAGCCCTCGCAAGACTGAATTACAAGATGAAACAAGCGAAGATTGATAAGACCGTTGTGATGTTTTTTATCACCAAACAACCTTATCATTCTATCGACCCCGAAGTGTTGCAATCGAGGGCAGTGATGGACGAAATCCATGAAACTTGTAATGCCATCGAAAAGCAAATTGGTGATAAATTGTTCCAAGCCTCAGCCTCGGCAACGGACTTAAAAATGCCCGATTTGAACGAATTTATAGACGAATATTGGCGTTTGCGTTTGCGTAGAACTATCCAGACGTGGAAGACCAATAAACGCCCAAAAGTAGTTACCCATTTACTCAAAGAAGAAGACGGCATCACGGATTATACTCGCAAAGCGAACCTCCTGAATAATCCAGAGGATAAAGTGAAGATTGTCTATCATCCAGATTTTATCGTTTCGACCAATCCACTTTTTGGTTTGGATTATGGGCAGTTTGTGAGAGGTTGTAATTTGGGCGTTTTTCCGAGTTATTATGAACCGTGGGGATATACGCCTTTGGAATGTATCGCTCGTGGCGTACCAACTATCACCTCCGACCTTTCGGGGTTTGGGGATTATATGATGCAAATCATGCGTGATTACGAGCAATGGGGCGTTATGGTCGTGAATAGAACTTCACAAGATTTTCATAAGGCGGCAGAACAACTTTCAGAAATGCTCTTGAAATTCGTAAAACAGTCTCAGCGTGAGCGTATTACACAACGTAATCGTGTAGAGAGTATCTCCGAAACTTTTGATTGGGTGAATCTGAGAAGTTATTATGACACAGCCCATGATTTGGCTTTGAAAAGGAAGAAGTAAGCCGTCAAATTTGGTTTCACTCGTACCATGGGAATCTTTTCCGTGAATATTCGTCCGATTCACGGAAAAGGATTTCCGTAGTACGAGTGAGAATCAGCACTACCCAATATTTCAAACAAAAAATTCTAAAAAATGAAAAAGACTCTATTCACCACCCTTTTGCTCCTTTTTGCCTTATCACAAGGCTTCTCACAAGACTATTCAACATTAGCAAAGCAAGCCTACAAAGTTTACGAAGATAAAGAGTACGTAAAATCCGTAGAAATATTTGAACAAGCCTTCAAATTAGCCAAACCAACATCTTCTGATTTATACAATGCTGCCTGTTCGGCATCTTTGGCAAATCAAACCGATAAAGCCTTTGATTTTCTTGGACAAGCCATTGATGCTGGATATTCAAATCTTGGACATTTGAGGGCTGATACAGATTTAAGTCCTCTGTACAAAGACAATCGTTGGAAAGAAGTTATTGCCAAAATTGAGAAAATACAAGCGGATGAATTGGCGAAATTAAAGCACCCAAAAATTGCTAAAATGCTTGATTCTATGGTAGTTAGTGACCAAGCTGTTAGACATAAATATATTGAACTAATGAATCAAGGTTTAAAAGAAAATGCACCCGATAGAGTAAATGCGGGTAAGGCGATGTTTAGTGCAGACAGTTCAAATATGATAATTTTGAAAAAAATATTCAAAGAGTACGGCTTCATGGGCATTGAAGAAGTTGGAAAGCAAGGGTCAGGTAATTTTTGGTTGATGATGCAACATTGTGATAGAGACCCCAAATTTCAAGAAGAGGTTTTATCAGAAATGAAGAAGCACATTGAAAGGAAAAATGCTAATCCGTCAAACTATGCTTATTTGATTGATAGAGTAAACGGGAATACTGGAAAACCACAAGTTTATGGAACGCAGATGAAATTAAATCAAGAAGGTTCAAGCTATGAACCCCTACCAGTCATAGAACCTGAAAATTTGAATAAAAGACGTGCAGAAGTTGGTCTGGGTACAATTGAGGAATATATTGGAATTATGAATAGCCGTTATAAAGGAAGTTTGAAGAAAAAAACCGAAGAAAAATCTCAATAAAATTGTATGACCTTCACATCAAAAAACAACCGCTTCCCACCAAAAACCAAATATTCCACACAGAATTTGCGGGTATTTCAAAAAAATATCTACATTTGACGTATAATTTTCAAATTAACCAATTTTCAAATTTTCAAATTAATCAAAACTATGTCAAAAGGACTTCTTATCGGATTGGGCGTTGCAGCCTTAGTATTATTTTGGGGTATTGGTGTCAGAAACGGAATGGCTACTGGCGACCAAGAAGTGAAGGCTTCGTGGGCGAATGTAGAAACGGCTTATCAACGTCGTGCAGACTTGATTCCGAACTTAGTAAAAACCGTTCAAGGTGTTGCTAATTTCGAGAAATCTACTATCACTGAAGTTATCGCCGCACGTGCGAGTGCCACACAAATTAAGTTAGATGCCAACGATTTGACCGATGCCAACATCGCTAAGTATCAAGCTGCTCAAAGTCAATTGAGCGGTTCATTATCACGTTTAATGGCTGTTGCTGAGAACTATCCACAATTGAAAGCTACTGAAAATTTCTCAGAATTACAGTCGCAATTGGAAGGTACAGAAAACCGCATCAAGGAAGAGAGAGACCGTTTCAACGGAACTGTCAAAGGCTTTAACAACAAAGTCGTTACGTTCCCTAATAGCTTGATTGCCAGCTTCTCAGGGTTTACTCAGAAAGGATATTTCCAAGCTGACGCAGGTGCATCAAAAGCTCCAACGGTTGATTTTGGAGGAGGAGCGAAATAAATAAAAAGTAAAAATAATTTTCAATGCTCAATGTTCAATTCTCAATGTTCAAGTCCTTGAAGGTCTGACACTTGAGCATTGAACATTGAGCATTGTAAATTGAAAATTATTTAATCTTTTTACCTTTTCTCCTTAAAATAATGCCCCAAAACTTCTTTTCCGATACTCAAAAAGCCGAAATTATTAAGGCTATTCAATCCGCTGAACGCAATAGTTCGGGTGAAATCCGTGTGCATATCGAGAAGGTGTGTGCTACCGCAAACGTCCTTGACCGTGCCGCCGAAGTATTTATTGAACTTGGGATGAGTAACACGGCTCAACTGAATGGTGTACTTTTTTATCTTTCGATTGATGATAGAAAATTTGCTGTTTTGGGTGACAAGGGTATTGACAAAGTTGTTCCCGCAGATTTCTGGGAATCAACGAAGGCATTATTAAAAACACACTTTTCGCAAGGACTTTTTACCGAAGGATTGGTCAAAGGCATTCACTCGGCGGGCGAACAATTAAAGCATTTCTTTCCGTATCAATCAGACGATGTAAATGAATTGCCTGATGATATTTCATTTGGGTAAATAGAGGTGTTAGGTTTTGGGTATTAGGTTTTAAAAAATGCTGATAGTCATAATTTAACATCAAAACCAGTCCTTCTCCACATCGAATCACATAATTTCATGTCCAGAAAATTAATTATATATTTCTTTTTCACCGTGTACTGCCTCCTGACGACTGCCCACTCATTCGCACAGGATATACCCGCAAAGCCCAATCCTCCGAGATTAGTCAATGATTTTGTGATGAAATTATCGCCTTCGGAGTTACAGTCGTTGGAGCAAAAACTTCGTGGATATGCGGATAGTACCTCTACTCAAATCACGGTAGTTATCGTAAAAAATACAGGAGATTCTGACCCTTACGATTATGCCATGAAGATTGCGAAAGATTGGGGCGTTGGACAAAAAGGCAAAAATAATGGCTTGGTACTGTTGTGGGCAACCGAAACCCGTAAGCTCAGAATCGTAACAGGGCGAGGCATGGAAGCGACCATTACCGATGCCATTTCCAAAAGGATAATCAATACTATTTTGAAGCCCTACTTTCAGGCAGGGCAGTTTTATCAAGGATTAGACGAAGCCACTTCCGAAATCATGCGACGTGCTTCGGGCGAATTTGAGGCAGAA
>JAAFJP010000044.1 GCA_013298125.1 Cytophagales bacterium
TTGAATTTGTCTTTGAGGTATTCTCCAAAAGACTTACGTCCTCTGGACTTAATTGTATAAATCTGTATCCCATAACACAAAAGTAACCAAAATAAAACGTCGTTTATTTATTAGCGACTACTTAGAGCGAGTAATAATTTTTATTGCTCGCTCTAACTGTTATTTTTGTTCAGATAAAGCGAGCAATAACGCTTAAACTTACTCTTCAACAAACAACGCTCAAATCATGGAAACCCTCAAATTAGACATCCAAAACCACATCGCCCACGTAACCATTAATCGTCCCGAAAAGATGAATGCCCTCAATCAAACCGCTTGGGATGAAATTACGGAGGTTTTTGAGTACCTTGATGAAAATGTAGAAGTTAGAGTCGTTGTCTTGGAAGGCGGAGATTCCAAAAATTTCTGTGCAGGAATTGACCTTAGTTTATTGATGTCGGTTTCTCAGAATCATACCAAATGTGAGGGGCGAAAAAGGGAAAAATTGCGTAAAAATGTCTTGAAATTACAAGCTCCAATCAATGCGATTGAAAATTGTTCAAAGCCTGTTTTAGTGGCAATTCATGGCGGTTGTATTGGTGGTGGTATAGATTTGATTTGTGGATGTGATATGCGGTACTGCACGGACGATGCCTATTTTACGATTAAAGAAATTGATATGGGCATGGTCGCAGATTTGGGAACGCTCCAACGGCTACCCAAGCTCATAAGCGAAGGCATGGTGCGTGAAATGGCATACACAGGACGCAACGTGGACGGGCGTGAGGCAGAGCGAATTGGCATCGTAAACCGTTCATTTTCAGACAAATCCACGATGATGGAGGAGGTAATGAAAATTGCCGAAACGATTGCTCAAAAATCGCCGTTATCTATCAGAGGTACAAAACATATTCTCCTCCACACCCGTGACCATTCCGTTGCCGACGGACTCAATTACATGGCAACGTGGAATGCAGCCATGTTGCTCTCAGCGGATTTACAGGAGGCTTTTGAGGCAAAAATGGGGAAAAGAGATGGGGTTTTTGAGGGGTGATGAGATTTATGTTTCAGAGCCTCTTTTTCATTACAATTCAAAATACGGAAATATTTTATCCAGCGTCTTCGCATCTAATAATTTTATCGGTTCAAAGTCTTTTTTTGAAGTAAAATTGCCGTGCTGTTGTCGGTAGGCGATGATGGATTTTGCTACGTATGGGCGTATGTAGAGGTGCTTGAACTCCTCGGCGGTTACCTCGTTGATTTTTATTTTTTTGAGCGAAGGATTTTTGATTGTTCCAAATTTTAATAGCTCATCCACTACGGTTGAATCTAAGCCAAAAACCTCTTTTACTTGATTTTCTGAATAAAAACCACCTATCATATCTCGATATTTGATGATGCGGGCAGATAATTTTGAGCCTATTCCTTTCAATTTTTTCAAATCGTTGGTATCTGCACGGTTCAAATCAAAAGCCACTGGTTTGAAGGATTCTTTTGTTGGGGTTGTTGTTGCAATTTTTACTTCGGAATTTGCTTCTGGTTTTGGGAATGGAGCAAATCCTCCGCTTGCTGGTTTTTCGGGTAGGGTGATATATGGCTCTAATTTTGCGTAGAGGTCAGCGGGGAAATCATAGATTCTTTGGAGGTCTTCTTTTTTACGAAATTGTCCGCCTTTGCTTCGGTAATTGATGATGCGTTTTACCATCCATTTTTGAATTCCTAATTCTTCCAATTGTGCCTCAGAGGCTTGATTTGGGTCGAATGGGGCTAATTTTATGGGTTTTGAAGGAGCATTTTCCGAATCATATTTTTCGTATTTATTGGCATAACGATCTTGAAAAGCCTCTTTTTTCTCAGATTCTTTTACTTCAATTTTTGCCATTAATTCCTCCACTCGTTTAGGGTCAATGGTCTTGGCGGTTTGGGGATTGTCAGGGAGGAAGTCAAAAATGAAAACTGAAATAATGAGGACAATTATTAGGAAAATCATAAACATGAATCCTTTGATTTCGGTCTGATTGAAGGCAAAATAATCCCGTAGATAGAATTTGATTTTTTTGAACATGAATAATTAGTGGTTTTGGCTTAATTTTGTGGGGTTAAATTAGTGGATTTACCGCAAAGTCGCAAGGACGCTATTTGAAAAATATTTTATGATACTTTATAGCACCAATCATCAAAGCCCTGATGTGTCGTTGGAAGAGGCAGTTTTTAGAGGTTTGCCACCTGATAATGGCTTGTATATGCCTCATGCCATTCCGACTTTGCCAGATTCTTTTTTTGAGAATATTGACAAAATGTCGATAACTGACATTGCTTTTGAGGTTTCTAAGGCATTATTGAGCGATGATATTTCGGATTATGATTTGAGAATGATTGTCAATCGTGCGATTGATTTTGATGCTCCTGTCGTTGAAATTGAAGAAAATACTTTCGTTTTGGAATTATTTCATGGACCTTCGATGGCTTTCAAAGACTTTGGAGCAAGATTTATGGCTTCGTTGATGTCGTATTTCTTACAAAAATCTCAAAAGGATATTCATATTCTCGTGGCAACTTCGGGCGATACGGGCGGAGCGGTTGCACAAGGTTTTTATAAGACTTCTGGTATTAAGGTTACGATTTTGTACCCGACTGGCAAGGTTTCGGATATTCAAGAAAAGCAATTGACGACTTTGGGCGAAAACGTTACGGCATTGGAAGTTGATGGTACTTTTGATGATTGTCAGGCTTTGGTGAAGGCGGCATTTTTGGATAAAGAATTATCTTCAACATTCAATTTGGCATCAGCTAACTCCATCAACATCAGTCGTTTAATTCCTCAATCTTTTTATTATTTCAATGCTTTTGCAGAACTGAAACGTAAAGGGAATACCAAACCTGTAGTATTTTGTGTTCCGAGTGGCAATTTTGGGAATTTATCGGCAGGATTGATTGCTCAAAAAACGGGTTTACCTGTGAAAATGTTTGTGGCGGCTACTAACGTTAATAATGCTGTTCCAGAATATTTGAAGACAGGAAATTATAGCTCTAAAACATCTCAGGAGACAATTTCAAATGCAATGGATGTAGGCAATCCTTCCAACTTCATACGTATGCGACTCTTAGCGGGTGATGCACATGAGCAAGTAGTCACGCACATTGTGGGAGATTTTAGTGATGATACTGACACTCGCAAAGCCATGAAAGAGGTGTTTGATAAAACTGGTTACGTGATGTGTCCTCATACAGCAGTGGCTTATTTGGGCTTGAAATCTTATACTGAAACCTTAAATGAAGAAGTGGCGGGCGTATTACTTTCAACGGCTCATTATGCTAAATTTTTGGATGTTGTAGAGGAAACTTTGGGAACGAAGGTTGATGTTCCAGAGCGTTTATCGGCTTTGTTGTCGAAAGAGAAAATTGCAATTCCGATGAGTAAGGAGTTTGTTGATTTTAAGAAATATTTATTATCTTGATTTCCAGATAGTTATAATTAAAAATAGCCCATTTTTCGGTTGAAGAATGGGCTATTTTTTTGTTTTCTGGAAAATTGAAACGGCTTTATCTCATAAAAAAATAGACTTTAAGCCGTTTCGACATAGTTGAGATGGCTTTATCTATATAAAAAAGTGAGATAAAGCCGTTTCAAATTTTCAAAGAACAAAAATGACATTGATACAAGTGCGAAAAAGTTAAAATTTAAAGAAGGGTTGTCTATTCATTTAGGTAGTCCTTTTTTGTTTTGCTTCGTTTTACAAAACCCCATTTGAGTCGGTTTTATAGGTCTGCGTGCTTCTATTGAAAATCAGTTCTACTATTGGTTTCATAAGCATCAATCTACATTTTTTATAAAATACTGAAAATCAAATACTTATAAAAAAACGCTATTAAAAATTTTATTATAGATAATCATTTTTGGCATGATTTATGCTCATAATTGAAATGGATAATTATACATATTCATAAAAAATACCGCCCTAATTGCCCGTCAAAAATCCTTACTGATATGAAAAAAATCTCCGAAATCAATTCATGGAACGAATGTTGTCAGAACATACAAGGACTTACGATAATAATAAAATGCCTCAGTTAAGAAAAATTGGACTTACCATCACGTTGGCGACTGCTCTTTTGAGTAATGTTTCTGCCCAACAAGTTAATCCGTTGTTGAATGATGCCATGCGTCATTTTGAACTTCGGAGTTTTCCGACTGCTATTCAGAAATTTGAAAGTCTTTTGAAAGATGGATCTACCACGCTTTCAGAAGCTGATAAACTCTCGGCTCTCTTAAAATTGGCGAGTAGTTACCAACAAAACAAAGACGGAGAAAATGCCGAACGTGTATTTCGTCAAGCGTTTGCTTCTTCCAATGAGCTGATGGGCGATAACACGAAATCCTATCTTCAATTTGCTCAGGTTTTAGCCGAAAACGGTAAATTCAAAGAATCACAAGAATATTATGATAAATTTAGTACTTCACAAGTAATTGAGAGCCAAGAAGTTAATTCTTTCAAGGCTATCAGTACTCCAAAAGCTACCCAAGAGGTTAGTAGTGGATTGAGTAATCTGAAAGGAAACTACAAAGTTGATTTTTTGGATTTCAATACTGCCAATCCAGAATTTAGTCCGATGTATTATCGTGATGGTATTGTTTACTGTTCGGGTAAAGGGTCGGGAACGAGTTTGATGAACGATAAAGGAGGTTATTTAGATTTATTTTACCTAAACGACCTCAGTAAAGTTCAAGGGCTTGGGAGTGATGGAAATGCTAAAAAACCTAAGAGAATTTCATCAGGTGGTGTAAAATCTTTGGGGAATGATTATTATTCTCGTCCAACGGCAAATGACTCAAAAACCCTCAATTTCTTCGGAGGTTCGGATGAGGCAATTGTCAATAAAGTAAAAGGGCAAATTGCTGAATCTGAGATATTTAGCAAAACATTAAATACTAAATTCCACGAAGGTCCAGCTACTTTTAATAAAGATTTTACGCAAATAATTTTTACCAGAAATAACTATAATGCAGGTGAAAAAGGTGTAAGTGAAGACAATGAAATGAAGTTGAAACTCTATTCTGCCGAAAATCTTAACGGTGGATGGGGAGAAGCAATAGAACTACCTTTTAATGATGATGAGTTCTCGACAGCTCACCCCTCATGGTCAAAAGACGGAAGATTTTTGTACTTTGCCTCTGACCGTGAAGGCGGTATGGGTGGCATGGATATTTGGGTGGTTGAATACAAAAATGGTAACTGGGGCGAACCCAAAAACTTAGGAAAAGAGGTAAATTCAAAAGGTGTGGAGGTTTTTCCATTCGTAGATGATAAAGGACATTTATACTATTCCTCAGACGGATTTGGTGGAGAAGGTGGTTTGGATTTGTTTTATGTAGAAATGAAGAATGGGGCAACTACCAACAAACCCGTTGCTTTGGGCGAGCCTTTCAATTCTCCTAATGATGATTTCGGAATTATAACGGATGGTAGCCGTAAGACAGGTTATTTCAGTTCAGACCGTAAGCGTGGCGAAGATGATGATATTTATCGTTTTACCCGTGAGGCGGGGGCGGCGTATGACTGTCGTGAGATGACTGTCAATGTTTTTGACCCTGAAACCAAAGAACCCGTTGCGGACACAGAAGTTGAGATTCATACAAAAACAGGAGCTACCGAAAAGAAGAAAACTGACAAAAACGGAGCGTTGAAATTCTGTACAGGTCAAGATTTAGATTATTCGATGAAAATCAATAAGGAAGGTTATGTAACCAACTTTATAGGATATTCAACCAAAGGAGAAGCCGACGATGAGCCATCAAGATTGGATGTGCCTTTGATGAAAGTACAAATCGTTGAACCAGAGCCTGAACCACAGGCAGTTATCGAAAAAATAGTTGTTCCAAAAGCACCTGCGGCACCTGTGTACAAGCCAGAGGCAGTAACGAAAAAGAAGTCATTGTTGAAAGGGGTCGTGAAAACAGAAGTAGAAAAAACACCGATTGAGGGCGTTTTGGTAACATTCAAAAATGATTGTGATAATACCACACAACAAGTAATGACAGGTCCAGACGGGGTTTATGCCTTCAACATGACTGATGGTTGTGACTATACTTTGGAGGTTTCAAAGGATGGTTATGGAACAAATGTTAATAAAATCAAGAAAGTAAAGAAAGGAAAACCAAAAGAAATTGCCTTGAATGCAGGACTTTTCAAAGAGGGTGATGTTTTGGTAACAATGGATAATATTTACTACGATTCAAAAAGTATTGCTATTCGTAAAGATGCCGCTCGTGAATTGGATAAATTGGCAGCTACTTTACAAAAATTTCCTTCGATGGTCATTGAGTTAGGCTCGCACACAGATAGCCGAGGCGATGCCCAAGACAACATGAATCTGTCAGAAAAAAGAGCCCAAGCTGCCGTTGATTATATCGCTAAAAAAGGCGTTGATAGAAACAGGATGTTGGCAAAAGGTTACGGAGAAAGTGATTTGGTTAATAATTGCGTAGATGGTGTAAGTTGTACAGAAGTTGAGCATCAAAAAAACCGCAGAACGACTGTAAAAATTACAAAAATTAGAACAGAATAATAAAACATACATTTTTGATTAAAAGCGAGCTAAATTTTATTTGGTTCGCTTTTTTTTGTTATTTGCTAAAAATTAACACAACAAAATAATAATCGTATGCCACTTTTCCAAATGACGGGGCTTTCGGGTGCGGGCAAATCTTCACTCGCTAATTTGCTGAAAGATAGATTGTTAACTATGGATTTCAAAGTTGAAATTATTGATGGAGATGAGTTCAGAAAGACACTTTGTGCTGATTTGGGTTTCTCAAAAGATGATAGAATTGAGAATATCAAACGACTTGGCTTTGTGGCTAATCTATTGGCTCGCAATGAAATCATCACGATTATCGCTGCGATTAATCCCTACAATACTGCCCGAAATGAGTTGAAATTACTTTATAACGCCAAACTCATTTACGTAAAATGTGATGTTGAAACCCTCCGAAAAAGAGATACCAAAGGGCTTTATGAAAGAGCTTTTTTACCCGAAAATCACCCCGATAAAATCCATAATCTCACGGGTGTGAATGACACTTTTGAAATCCCCGAAAATCCTGACTTTTTGATTGATACTTCGGAAGAAAATCTTGAAGATTTTTTGGAAAAAGTATTGGGTTTTGTGTTAGCAAAATCTTAAATCCATTCGCCTATTTCGTCCTGATTTTCAACGGGGAAATACGTCAAATACTGAACCATTCTGGGTAAATTACTTCGGTTGGGTGTGGCACAATGGGGCAAGGCTTGATGCCAAATCACGAAATCTCCTGCATCGCCAAGCACTGGAATCGGCTTTAATTCTTGAACAGCTATTTCTCTTGGGTTCTCATTTTGGGGTAAATTTTTCAACCAATTTTCTATTTCATGATGAAAACCTGGCACGCAATGAAACGCCCCACTATCTTGTTTTACGTCCGTCAAATAGAGCAAACCCTGTAATCTGAAAGGAATCGGAAGGCGTAAACTCACGTCCCAATGCAAGGCACTACCCATGAATCTGTACGAATTACTTTCAGGAGGATTGAAACTTACTTTGTCTATCACCCGATAAATTTTGTCGGTTTCATAAAGCTGTTGATAGGCTTTTTGGATTGTTAAAGAAGCTCTATTTTTGTCCAATGTTGGGTGTCTTGTAAACAACACCATCAAACCTTCTTTTGCCTCATGATGTTTGTACCACGAGTCTCGATTATCTAAGGAAGCCTCCAAATAGTTCAAAATAGCATTTTGAGTTTCTTCACAATCTTCTGTGGAAATGGCGTTTTTGATAACGATATAGCCATTTTTATCCCAAAATTCCAAATCTTCCTGACTCAGTACATCTGGGAAATGTTCAATAGTTGAATTTTGATAAATTCGCTTATTTTTATCAATCCAGTCTTGAAAATCTTGGGCAGATGGTTGATTAAAATAGAGAAATTGTAGGGTTTCCTCCATACCAATTCCGTACTCAAAAAGCGAATTTTGAAAGACATTCCAATCATTTGGCTCAATGGTTTTATTGGCTAAAATCTGTTCTCTGAAAGTGTTTAAAATTGATGTGTTTGCCATGGTTGTTTTAGTGACTTTTTGCGACACTCGTAGCACGGGAATCCTTTCCCGTGTATCTTCGTACGACTCACGGGAAAGGATTCCCGTGCTACGAGTGGAAAATATTAGATTGAGTGAATAACAACTCTTCATACATCCCAAATACATTTTTCTGATAATCAGGCAATTCACCTTCCAATGGTTTTTCTTCAAAAACAGCATTGGGGTTTTTACTGTGAAATTGAGTTCGTTTGATCATCTTTTGCTTTAAATCTTCATCAAAAGACAGTCCCAAATAATCGGCTATTTTGTCCATATTTTGCATGATGCCGTCTTTGTAATTCACAAACAAAACATTGGTATCTTTGGCAATAATGGAGATGAATTTTTCATGATATTTTTCAAGAATTTTTGCCACAAACACTTCCGTACTTTCATTATTTAATTGAAAAAAATCCATACCAAAAAGTTCTAAAAGCACTAAGCCTGGAACGGAGTGCATTCCGTTCGATTGCATTTGCGAGCGTATCACTTCATCGGGTCTTCGGTATGAAAAAATGAAGGGTGTACTGGGGTATAATTTCCTTAATTTTTCATAATAAAATATGTGCCAACTGTCCAATTTTATGAATAATTTTTCTTCATCACCTGTACGTTTTTGACCAAGTATTTTTACGATGGATTTGATGGTTTTCTCAATGGTTTCTTCGTCCAATTCTACTCTGTTGCCAGTCATGTCTTCCATCGAATCGTTGGGTAAAGTCCTTCTGCCAATCATCCTGATAGTGGCTTGAAGGTTAGGGTCGAAGCCGTTTTGAGGATTAATTTTGAAGGCAAATTCTCTCAGGGCTTCATCTAAAATACTGGGTTCTGACACTACGATATTGCGTTCGTCTAAGCCCAAAAGTTGGGTCATGAGCGTAGAGCCACAACGTGAAACATGAAAAATAAAGGCATCAGGAGCGATGTAGGGCATTTTTTCGGCAATTTCAGATAAATCGTCAAGCGAGGTCATCACGGGAATATCTTGCTTGTTTTCTTCTAATTGCATACTTTTTTGAATGACTCCTTCAAAGAAAGGTTCAGCAAAAGATAAGTCTCCGACAAATTGCCACTTTGCCATCAATGCTCCGTTTCGGAAAGTCAATTTGCTTGGAATCCAATTTTGCTTGGAATCATTTGGGGAAATTAGGGATTGTGTTTGCATTTTTTTGATGTGTTGTGATTTAGTAAGTGAATAGATTTGTTATCTATTCATTATCAGTTAGTTACAAGGTTAAATACCATTGGACATCCCCCTACCCGCTTCAAAGGGGGATTAGCATTAGTGAAAGTCCCCCTTTGAAGGGGGTAGGGGGATGTCCAATGGTATTTGAAGAATTAAAAAAAATATAAATTAACGATAACTATCTGATTATCAATTTATAACAGAAGTCATCTCTAATTCTTCCCGCAATTTCTTAATAAGATTATCTGCCGTTTCGGTTTTCATTAATGACAATTGTTCTATCATTAACAACTTAGTTTTATGGTCGTATTTGCTCTTCTTTTCTTCCTCGAAATCATAGCCCAAAGTGGCAAACAATTGGTCTGACCACGCATTTCTCAAACAATCAATCACCAAATGAATTCTGTCGGTTTCTCCTTCGTTTGATACAAAATGGGGTAAATTGAAGTCTGCGTACCAACATTCACCTTCACGCATGGGTAGCGGTTTTTGATTGACCGTAAAAACAACTTTATCGTTCGTTTGGATAGGAATGTGAATTCTGAAAAAGCCATTTTCATAGCCAGAGGCATTGTCTCGATGTTCTTTTATGTAGCTGTTGGGAGAAAGAGAAAGCAATCTCACCGCCTCTTTTTCGCATTGAAAAGAATCAATTATCTCCTTGAAATACAGGCATTTACTGAGAGTTGGCGTATCTTGAAAGGTCGCATTGGGTGTTGCCAGTATATCTAATTCACTCCCTGAAATGGAACGAAGAGCAAAGCTCGACCAATGACCTGTGAAGTCTTTTTTATTAAAATGTATTGTCCAATCAATTTCTTGACAGCATTTGAGGTCAGTTTTTAAACTTTCAATATCAAAGGTTTGGGGAAGTTTAATATCATTCATTGGCGTGTTTATTTTCATTTACATACAAAAAACTTGATTTCACAACAAAAAAGTGAGCAATATTGACATTTATTAATTTTTTATGTAATATTGTCGCACTTCTTGTTATTCTTATCATAATTATTTGCCCTCAAAAGTAGTTTAGAAAATTTAATATTTTCAGATTCTTGCTCAACAATTTATTAATCAATATCCTTTGTTTTCATCATGGATTTTAATGAAACGGTCTTCCGAAAGATTACCGATTTTATTCAGCGTATAGGTATTCCTGTCGGTTATCGTCAGATTTCTGAGTCGAGTTTTTTGCCTGGATTGTGGATTGAAAACGGAACACTGTGGATTGATAAAAATCAGTTAAAATACATTGGTGATACTCTGCACGAAGCGGGACACATTGCTTTAATGACTCCCGAAGAACGTCTGAATCTATCAGGTTCGTTGGAAGGTCAGCTTGAATCCGATGCAACTGAAATGGCGGTTATTGCTTGGACGTATGCCGCTTGCTTAGAAATTGGCATTGACCCTTCGGTGGTTTTTCACGCAGACGGGTACAAGGGAGGAGGTCAGGATATTGTTGATAATTTCAATCAAGGAAGATATTTTGGCGTTCCGATTTTAGAATGGTTAGGAATGACCGAAAGAAAGAGTACAGCTAACACACACAAAATCAATACGTTATCTTACCCAAAAATGATTTCTTGGATAAGGACGTAGCAATTACCATGAACTTAAAACAATTATCTCAACCATTAACACACCAAAATTTATCTTCTGTTGGCCCTTTTTTCTTCATAAGCCAGTCTGATAATATTTTGTCCATTTGCAGAACAGTGCCTACAAATCAAAGCATTGAGTCTTTTGCCCTTTTCCCGTTTTTGTAGTATAAATTATTTCAGAGAATTTTCTTTTCTGGATATGAACGTGTGTCTATTTCAAAAACTGAATTATCACTAACAATCAAAAGTATGGAATCAACCTTTACTAATTCTTCACGAAGAAATTTTTTAGAGCGTCTTGCTATTGCTTCAACTATTTTGGTGGCTTCACCGACTGTTTTATTGGCTAATAATTCAGCAAAATTATTGCGTTTTGCCCTTTTGGGAGAAGATGCTTCGCTTGCACAGGTGATTGATATTTCGGATAAAATGAGCCTTATTGACGACCATACCTTGGCGGATGTTATCTATTTGAGCAAAACCAATCAACATAGTCAATCATATATTCAAGAAATTTTAGCATCTGGTAAACATTTAATCATTGAAGACAACGGAAACCGTGATTCATTGATTGAAGATTGTAGAAAATCAGGGCTTTTATTAACCATCGTAGAGCGTTCAAAGGACGATTCAACACTGTTTGAAAATGCTACTTTTTATGAGTGTAATAATTCAAAAACGATTGATTTTCAAAAGGTTATCACAACGCTTATATTTTTAGAAAAAAATACGAAGCCCGTAAAATTCAAAGTAAAAACCGAAGGAAAACCCGTAAAAATACCCGTTGCATAAAACAGGTATTTTTACCCTGTTACCTCGCTTTTTAGCACATTACTTTTGGAATATTTTTTTCACTAATACAAATCTTTTATTACTATGTCAAATCCATTTATCGGTGAACTTAGAATAATGTCGTTCAGCTTTGCTCCCAAACGTTGGGCTTTGGCAAATGGACAATTATTGCCCATCAATCAAAATCAAGCACTGTTTTCACTCTTGGGTACTACTTATGGGGGCAATGGTACAACCAATTTTGCTTTGCCAAATATGCAGGGTCGAACCCCTTTACACTTTGGCAATGGTTACACACAGGGGCAAGCAGCAGGGGAGTATAATCAAACTCTGACGACTGCACAAATGCCTCAGCATAATCATTTGGTGAATGCTAATACCGACAATACCAATGTAACCGATAGCCCTGGTGCGACAACGGTTTTAGCGGGAACTACCCCGAGCCTATTGTATAGTGATGGTGCAAGCATTGCACCTGTAACTGTTGCTAATGGAACAATAGCCAATGCAGGAGGAAGCCAAGGGCATAATAACATGATGCCCTATCTGACGCTAAATTTTTGTATCGCTTTACAGGGTATATTTCCAAGTCGAAACTAATCAAATCATTCATTAACCTTTAAAGAAATAAGATTATGTCACAACCTTATGTTGGAGAAATAAGAATGTTTGCAGGCAATTTTGCCCCAAATGGCTGGTCGTTTTGTAATGGTAGTATTTTAGCGATTAGTGAGAATGAAGTTTTATTTGAATTAATTCGCAATACGTATGGTGGAGATGGACAAACTACTTTTGCATTGCCTGATTTACGAAGTAGAGTGCCTATTCATGTAGCTGGGACAAGTTTTCAGCTTGCACAATCTGGTGGTACGGAAACTGTAACGCTCACAACTCAGCAACTGCCCGCCCATACCCACGCATTGATTGCCAATAATAATACTGCCAATACGGCAACACCCGCCAACGGGTATTTGGCGAGGTCATCGGATATCAAAGCCTTTGTGGGAAATTCAACTCCTTCGGACTCTTTGCTTCCGACTACCGTAACAAATAGTGGTGGCAATCAGCCGCATGAAAATGTGCAACCGTTTTTGTGTGTCAATTTTATCATTTCGTTGTTTGGGATTTTCCCGAGTCCGAACTGATGAAAAAAGTCGATAAATTTTTAATTCACTAAGCAAAAAATATTTAAAAATATGTCAAGCCCTTTTATTGCTGAAATACGAATGGTAGGTTTCAATTTTGCCCCCCGAGGGTGGTCATTTTGTAACGGACAGTTATTGCCGATTGCTCAGAATACTGCCTTGTTTTCATTAGTGGGAACAACTTATGGAGGAAATGGACAAACCACTTTTGGTTTACCCAATATGCAAGGCAGAAGCCCTATGCACCCAGGACAAGGACCAGGATTAACACCCAGAAGTCTTGGAGAAACGGGTGGTGTAGCCAATGTTACTTTGCTTCAAAACCAAATGCCTCAACATAATCACGCCATGAGGACATCGCCTGACCCTGGAGAAATAAATACGCCAAGTAATAATGCCTTGGCGATTTCAACTAATGGTGCGATTTATACAACCAATGCACCCAATACCACCATGAATGCTCAGAGTGTTGGGGTAAGTGGTAGCGGGCAGCCTCACAATAACATGATGCCTTATTTGACGATGAATTTTATTATTGCCATGCAAGGGATTTATCCACCGAGGAGTTAAGAAATTGTCAAGTTATAAGTTGTTAAGTTTCAAGTAAAAAATTGCTAAAAAAGTAATTATGATTGAATTACATGAGCAATCATTAGGTTTAAGAGCGTTCACTGATGATGATATTGATTTTTTGAAAAAAGTCTATTTCAGCGTCAGAGAGGACGAAATGAAACAAGTTGGACATTGGACTGATGAGATGAAACTCGCTTTTCTCACACAACAGTTCAATGCCCAACATACGCATTATCAGCAAAATTATACCGAAGCCAAATATTGGATAATTGAGCGAAAAAAGGAAGGGATTGGAAGGCTCTATTATGATGAATCGGGAGATAATATTTGTATTGTTGACATTGCCCTTTTACCCGAATATAGAGGTAAAGGTTTAGGAGAAGGCATTTTGAAGGCTATTTTTGAAAGAGCCAAAGTAATTGAAAAGAACATAGAAATCCATGTGGAGTCGTTCAACCCTGCGATGCGATTTTATTTTAGATTAGGATTTAAAAAAGTTTCAGAAACAAACGGAGTTTACCATCTTTTAGCATGGAATTACAAACAATAAGCGATTTATCCGTAAATGATTTTATGGATTTTAGTAATAAAAGTTTTGACATAAAATTTGCCGAAGAGGCTGTTTTACAAGGAGAATTAATAGAATATACAGAATTAAAAGGATATTCTCCCTTGGCACGAAAGCCCTTTTCATTGGTTTTTCGTACCAACCAAAAAACCGAATATTATCCGCAAGGAATGATGATAGTTGCTCATCCTGAAAAGGGTGAGCTTCCCTTGTTTTTCGTACCCGTAGGCTTTGATGAAGTGGGGATGAAATACGAGACGGTGTTTGCTTAATGTTAAAGATAAAATTAATTAAAGTCCGAAGAACATCCCCCTACCCCCTTCAAAGGGGGACTCGCACTAATGGTATTCCCCCTTTGAAGGGGGCAGGGGGATGTTCTTTTTGAGTACCAAAATATACTAATACACAAAATTACTTCTATGAAATCAATTTACTATTTCCTCGTGGGGATTAGCCTATTAGCCTTTGGGTTTTCGGGCGTTGCAACAAGCATAAATGCACGTTTAGGCTTAGTTTATAAGGATAATCCCAGTCCTAAGAAGCAAGACAAACCTCAGCCCAAGAAGCATAAGGAGGCAAAAAACACTTCTTCAAAAATTACCCACTTTTCTTTATTGACGGGTGAAATCACCACTACCGATGCCTTGGTTTTACCGCCAAGTATCACGGCAAACAATTCTGTGGCAGTTCAAGGCGGTGGTAGTGCTGTTCCAGGTGGACAGTTAAACTATACCGTTGTGATAAACAATGCTGGTACGGATGCTACGGGCGTGGCTTATACCGATGTCCTTAATTCAAATCTTACCTTAGTAGCTGGCTCTGTAACGGCTACACCCATTGTTGTCGATGATAGTTATAATGTCGTGGGTAATGTCGGTATTGTGGTAAATGCGGCTTCGGGCTTATTAGCAAATGATGTTAGTCCATTGAATTTAGCGAAAACAGCTACCGTAGTGGCGAGTGGAACAAGTACAAACGGAACTTACACCATTGCTGCCGATGGTAGTTTTACCTATACCCCAAATGCAGGCTTTACAGGTTCAGACAGTTTTACCTATACCTCAAATATTGGATCAGTATCAGCAACAGGGACAGTTAATATCACGGTTTCAGGGATGATTTGGTTTGTCAATGCCGCCGCTGCCAGTTCTGGAACGGGTACTTTGGCGAGTCCGTTCAAGGCAATTTCAGATATTACGGGAACTGCGGCAGGACATACCATTTTCCTTTATACAGGTACATATACAGGTTCTTTAACGCTTTTAGGAACTCAAAAATTAATCGGACAAGGAGCTGCGGCTTCTTTGGCAAGCATTACAGGTTTAACATTTACCAACGCACCTACTTCTTTGCCAGCAACGGGCGGAACAAATCCCACTTGGAATTCTGCCGCTTTGACCTTGGGTTCTGGAAATGATGTCCAAGGAATTAATTTCAACTCGACCACAGGCACAACCATGACAGGTGCAAGCGTGGGAGCTTTGAAAGTACGAGACGTAAGTTTGAATAATACCGCAGGACAGGCTTTGCAAATTACGGCAGGTGGAGCATTGGATGCACAATTTAAAAGTATTTCAGCTTCTGGTGCAGCCAAAGGTATTTCGGTGAATAGCTCTACGGGGAATTTGCAAGTATTGGGAACAGGTACAACGGATGGTACTGGTGGAACAATCAACAACATGACTACAAGAGGCGTAGAGTTTATTTTGTGTACCAATATTACTTTGAAAAACATGGATTTAACCTCCGCCAATACTGCCGATGGTACTAATTGTGATGCTTCAAATGGTAACAGTGGATGTAATGGTGCGGTATATTTGCGAACAGTCAATGGTGCTACGCTTGATAATATTAACATCTCTGGAACAACCTCCCAGATGGGAATAAATGCCAATAATGTAACCGCTTTATCCGTAAAAAATTCCAATATTTCTAACTGTGGAAATAATATTTATGAAGGTTGTATGGTGGCGAATAGTTTGAAAGGAACTTGTGATATTACCAACTCAACCCTATCAGTTTCAGCCCAAAGAGTAGTGAATGTAACTAACTTAGGAAGCGAAACAGTAACGCTGAATGTAACAAATTCAACTCTTTCTGATGCTCCCGAAGTTGGATTATTATTTGAAATAACAGGTACAACCGCTACGGGAAATGCCACCTTGAACGTAAAAAATTCTAACTTTTTGAGAAACCAAAGTAGTGGAGTCCTGGCTCAAAATTCTGGAAACTCTACGATGACTTTCAACATGGACGGTAGTACCATTGACCCTGGAACAGGAGTAGGATTAGGTTTTGGGGCAGTAAGTTTTGGCAATGGCTCGGGTCGTTCGACGTATAACTTTAATGTCGGAACAATTGCTGCCAATACGATTAGAGGTAGAGCTGGTACTGTTGCCAACGTATTGATGCAAGGCAAAGCCGATGGACAAGGAAAAATTCAGAATAATTTAATTCAAAAAGTATTTACGGCAGCGGGTGGAAATGCAGGAGCATATCTAAGTGCTTATTCACAAGAATATTCAACCTTGAAAGTAGATATAACAGGTAATCAATGCAAGCCAGTAAATACGAGTGGGGTAGTTATTACTGATTTGACAACTTTTGGCGGTACTGGAGCAACTACTCAGTATGGCATGGATGTGGGTGTAGGTATTGGTTCTACAACAACCGTAGAAACTGCCAGAACCGATGCCTACATTCATAATAATACTGTTTTTGTTAATGCTTCCGGTTTTCAGGTAATTAACCTAAGTGCTGGTGGCTCTGAAAGTGCTGCCTCTACTTATATCAATTGTTCGCAAGTAACTAATAATACTACAACTCAACAAAACGCTAGTGCAAGGACATTCAGATTACGGAATGGTCAAGCGGCTTCGAGTATTAGATTGGCAACATCTGGAACAAATGGGGCTTTGGACCCAATGGAGTATGCTTGGGATAATAATGGCAATACACCAGTCAGTACTACAAATGCGAATACTGTTGTTAATAGTGGTGCAGGTTCGTTTACGATTGTTCCATTGAATACTTGTTTGACAGCTTCAAATCCACCTTCACCAAACTCAATAGCTGAATTATCGGCAGAGGAGATTGTTGAGAATCCAACGGAAGAGAGTCCAGTAATTGAGGAGGTAAAAACAGAAGATACAGATACAAAACCAAGCACAGAATCAACCAGTTCAAGTGCCAGAAAAATGGCAGGTGAGACTGTTTTGGTAAATGGTGCTGGTGCTGGTTTTTCTTTACCTGCGGGTAAAAGCACCACGATAAAATACAGTGCTACCATTAACTCAACGCCAACGACCTGCCCAATTCCAGACCAAGGAACGGTGTCGGGTTCTAATTTTACTTCGGTACAAACCAATTTGGTCAATACAAGCTTTACGGTTTCACCCATCAACACAGTTAGTGCAAGTTCTGCCGCCATTTGTAGCGGAGGAGGCACTTCTGCATCGGCAGTTTGTCCTGTGGGAACGGTTACTTGGTACACGGCGGCATCGGGTGGTTCATCGGTTGCAACGGGTAGTCCTTATAATCCAACTAATATTACAGCGGCAACTTCTTATTATGCTGCCTGTGTAATAGGTACGTGCGAGAGTTCAAGAACTCTGGTTCGTTCTGTAACGATAAACGCAAATCCAACCGCAAGCCCAGGTAGTAATACACCCGTTTGTGTTGGAAGTACTTTGAACTTAACCTCAACAACTGCCACAAGTTATTTATGGAATGGACCAGATTCATTTACATCGACAGTTGAAGACCCAAGTATTAGCAATGTAACAATTGTGAAAGGGGGAACTTATACATTGAGAGTTACGAATGCAGCAGGATGTACAGGAACGGCAACGACCCAAGTGGTCATTAATTCAACCCAAGCACCAACCGCTCCAACCGCAACACCATCGAGTAGAACAACAACGGGTTCAGTAACGCTCTCGGCGACTGGCTGTTCGGGCGGAACGCTTACTTGGTTCAATGCTGCAACCAATGTGGCAGTACCTTCGCCAAACAATCAGCCCAGTTTTAACACTCAGGGAACATTCAATTTTTACGCAAAATGTACGGGAGCAAATACCTGTGTGAGTGATGCGAGTATAAACGTTTCCGTGCCAGTAACGCTGTGTACGCCTTTGGTTTCATCGCCTGGTAATGTAGGCATCAATTGGACAGGTCTTGTCAGCACCGATTGGAACAACCCCTGTAACTGGAATCCTGCATGGGTGCCTGATGCTACGAATAGTGCGGTGGTTATTAATTTACGGACGAATCAACCCACTATTTCGGGTACTGTGCCTAATGTAAATCTAATATACGTTAATTCAGGTGCAACGCTAACTGTCAGTAGTGGCGGTACATTAAATTCAAATAGTACCACAGCGGCAATAACTTTGCAAGGAGGTAACATTATCAATGATGGAACTATAAACACAAGTGGTGGTGGAAGCAGCGTTGGGCTTGCCATTGGAGCTAATGCAAGCATTATTAATAGAGGAACTATCACTACCAATAATCTCTATGGTGCATCACTGCAATTCGGTAATCTTACTTTTACGAATGAAAGTACAGGAATTTTTACTGGTGATTTTAAAGCTAATAACAATACTCTAACTCTAACAAATCGTGGAACTATCAATTATGGAGTTGGAACTTATGCTCTAAGTTTGGGTAGTGCTGGGTCAAGTGTAATAAACGATGGAACTATTAGCATTGCAGGAGGAAGCGGTATATCAAATCCAAGTGGTTCAACCATTACCAATAATGCTTGCGGTAAAATCTTGATAACAGGAGGTGCGGGTCTTTATGAAAATGGAGGAACAACCACTAATGCAGGTTTAATACAAATGCTAAATACTTATGATTTTACTAATACAGGCACATTTACTAATAATGGTGTTTTAAAAGCAAACACAGTTTCAGGCATTACTAATAATAAAATGGTAATTACGAATGCTTGTCCAATCTTTACGTTGGGTGGTTCTAATAATTATACTGTAAGTGGTATTTTCACCAATGCAGCCGCCACCACTTCGGCAGGAACTTATACTTCAGTTGGCAATAAATTTACAGCAAATAATACCATCCCAACGGGTACACAAACGCTTTATGCCCAAGTAACAGATGGAACTTGTACGTTTGTTGTTCCTTTTGATTTTAATAATGTAAAACCAACGGCTGTTTCGGTCAATAACACAACTGTTTGTCCAGGGAGAAGTGTAACGCTTTCAGCCACTTGTGCAAGCGGAACGCCTACATGGTACACCACCGCAACGGGAGGAACAAGCATCGGAACGGGAGCAAGTTTATCAAATTCTCCAACCGTTGCCACTACTTATTATGTAGCTTGTGAGGCAACAAATTGCGTAAGTGGACGAGTTGCCACAAATGCCGTTACTATTTCTTCATTACCAAGTGCATCGGCGAGTAGCAATTCGCCAGTTTGTGCAGGAACAACCTTGAATTTAACGGGTGGTTCAGCAGGAAATACGTATGCTTGGACAAGTTCAACTGGATTTACTTCAGCGTCTCAAAGTCCAACGATTGCCAGCGTAACATCATTAGCAACAGGCACTTATACAATTACGGTAACTAATACGACTGGATGTACAGCCTCTGCAACTACGTCTGTAACCGTGAATGCTTTACCAACAGCAACAGCGAGCAGTAACTCTCCAATTTGTGTTGGAAATACCTTGAATCTCACAGGCGGGGGAGTTGGCACGGCTTACGCATGGATAAGTTCAACGGGCTTTACTTCAAATGTTCAAAGTCCAACGATAAGTAATGCAACCGTTTCAGCATCAGGGACTTATACGGTGACTGTTACAAATAACAATGGGTGTATCAGTACAGCTTCGGTAGCGGTTACGGTGAATGCTTTACCAACGGCAACTGCCAGTAGTAATTCTCCGATTTGTGTTGGAAATACTTTAAATCTTACGAGTGGGGGTGGATTTTCTTATTCGTGGGCAGGACCTATTACAAATTTATACGCTTCTACATTACAAAATCCAAGTATAACAAACGCAAGAATTGCTGATGGAGGAGCACCTAACCCTTATATCGTCACAGTAACCGATTTAAATGGTTGTCAATCAACGGCTTCGGTGGTAGTAACAGTTAACGCAACCCCAACCGCAACGGCGAGTAGTAGTACGCCAACAATTTGTGCAGGAAATACAGTTTCTCTCACAGGTGGAGGCATTGGTACGTATGCGTGGACAAGTTCAAATGGATTTACTTCAACGGCTCAAAGTCCCACGATAAGTAATGCAACTGTTTCAGCAACAGGGACTTATACGATAACGGTTACTAATTTAAGTGGTTGTACCTCAACGGCTTCGGTGGCTGTAACAGTGAATGCCAATCCAACGGCAACAGCCAGTAGTAATTCTCCGATTTGTGTTGGAAATACTTTAAATCTTACCAGTGGAGGCGGTAGTTCTTACACTTGGTCAGGACCAGCGATAAATCCCATGAATTCAACTACGCAAAACCCAAGTATTCCAAATGCAGTTAATTCATTCAATGGAATTTATACAGTTAGAGTTACTAACAACGGTTGTACCAGTACCACCACGATAGCGGTAGTGGTAAATGATAATCCAACTGCAACAGCCAGTACAAATACCCCAACTGTTTGTGCAGGAAACACTATTTCTCTCACAGGCGGAGGTGTGGGTACATACGCATGGACAAGTTCAACGGGATTTACTTCAACGGCTCAAAGTCCGACAATTGCTAATGCAACGATTTCAGCATCAGGTACTTATACGATAACTGTTACCAATGGAGGAGGGTGTACAAGTACAGCTTCGGTGGCTGTTACGGTCAATGCTTTACCAACGGCAACGGCAAGTAGTAGTACACCAACGATTTGTTCGGGAACAACTTTGAATCTCACAGGTGGAGGCGTTGGTACTGCCTATGCTTGGACAGGACCAAACGGTTACACTTCATCGGCTCAAAGCCCAACGATTGCGAGTCCAACGGTGTTAGCATCAGGGGTTTATAGAATTACTGTAACGAATGTCAATAACTGTACTTCAACGGCTACGACTTCGGTAACGGTCAATCCATTACCAGTCGTTGATGCAGGAGCTAACCAAACCATTTGTGAAGGTTCAACGGCTTCTCTGACAGCAATTTGTAATTTACTGACCGTTAGCACAACGTTAAGTGGGACTTCGGAAGTACCAGCCAATGCGTCTCTGGCAACAGGCACGGTTTCTGGAACATACGATAAGACAACCAGACAATTATTATTGACGATTTCTTTCAATGAATTAACTTCCAGTATTTCGGCTGCCCACATTCATAAAGGTGCAGTGGGCGTAAATGGTCCAGTACAGATTGGATTCCCCGGTATTCCATTCACAATTTCGGGCAGTTTCACTTATACAGGAACACTGACCACAACCCAAGAAGCGGATTTGTTGGCAGGGCTTTATTATGTCAATGTGCATAACTCCTCTTTCCCAGGTGGAGAAATCAGAGGGCAGTTGAGTACAGCTTGTGTCGCCAATAGTTTTGTTTGGAATCCAGGTAGTTTATCAGGACAAACGGTAACGGTTTCGCCAATAGCTACTCTGATTTATACCGTCACAGCAAGCAATTCAACCACAGGCTGTTCAACAACGGCAACTACAACGGTCAATGTAAATCCAAAACCAGTTCCTACGATTGGAAGTAACTCTCCAATTTGTGCGGGAACTACCTTGAATTTGACTTCGAGTGGTGGTACAAATTACGCATGGACGAGTTCAAATGGATTCACTTCAACAGATCAAAATCCAACGATTACGAATGCAACGGTTTCAACATCAGGGACTTATACCGTAACGGTCACAAATGTAAATGGCTGTATAAATACGGCAACAACGGTAGTAACGGTGAATGCTTTACCAACGGCAACGGCGAGTAATAACTCTCCTATATGCTCGGGAGCTACTTTAAATCTCACAGGTGGAGGCGGAGTTAGCTACGCATGGACAAGTTCAACTGGATATACTTCAACCGCACAAAGCCCAAGTATTCCATCGGCAACGGCTTCCATGTCAGGAACTTATACGATTACCGTAACTAATGCTAACGGTTGTACCAGTACGGCTACAACATCCGTAATTGTCAATCCAGTTGTGAGTCCTCCCGTTCCACAGGCAAATACCCAAATCATCTTTGGAGCAAGTATTACGCTTACCGCAACGGGATGTTCAGGGGTAAATGATGTTCTGAAATGGTACAAATCTTCGGATAATTCATTAGCAACGATGCCAGTTTCACCCACAGCAACGACTAATTTTTACGCAAAATGTGAAACGACTTTGAACGGAATTACTTGTATTTCAGCTAATTCAACGGATGTAACCGTAACCGTTCTGCAACCAACTCCACCAGTGGCAACGGGAACAACCAATTGTTTGGGAACACCTACAACACTCACCGCTACGGGTTGCTCAGGAAGTGTAGGAACGTTCGTCTTGAAGTGGTATCAAAACGCAGATGATGCCTTGGTAACAATGCCAGTTTCACCCACAACGACCACAGATTATTACGCTAAATGTGAACAGACTTTCAACTCGGTAACGGCAGTAAGTGGAAAATCAAACGTAGTTACTTTGACCATCCTAAATCCAGCAACACCAGTCTCAACAGGTGGCACTATTTATTTGGGAAATTCAATTTCATTAACCGCCACAGGTTGCACAGGAACGTTAGGGACATTTACCTTGAAATGGTATCAAACCTCTGATAATGCCTTAGTTACGATGCCAGTTTCACCAACGGTAACGACTCAGTATTACTCAAAATGTGAACAAACGGCTAATTCAGTAACTTGTCTTTCGCCAAAAAGTAATGATGTAATGGTAATAGTTGTGAACAGAATATTTGTGGATATTACGAAGATTGCTGCCCCAATCCAAAACGGTACATCTTGGGCTACGGCTTATGGAAATCTACAAACGGGTTTAGCTGCTGCCGCAGGTTTAGGTAGTATTCCTGTTGAGGTTTGGGTAGCCAAAGGACTGTATAAACCTACAACTACTACCGACAAAACCATTTCATTCGTCATTCCTTCGGGGGCAAAAGTGATTGGAGGTTTTGCGGGTACTGAAACAACTTTGGCAGAACGTAATTTTAGAACAAATATCTCTATTTTGAGCGGTGAAATTGGTAATTTAGGACTTGTTGAGGATAATGTTCTCCATGTGGTGAGGTTCATCAATGCTAATAATCAAACCCTATTAGATGGTTTTACGATTCAAGGAGGATATGCCGCTCCTGCTGACCAAAATCCATTGAATGCTACGGCAAATGTTAATGTCTCTAATGCTATTAACGCCTCATTCAACGCTCCGCCTTCTGGAGGGGGAATTTTAGCAGAAAATAGTTTGATGACTATTGCCAACTGTATCATTACTAATAATCAAGCTACTTTTGGGGCGGGTGTATATTTGAGTACTGGAAGTAATGCTACGATAAAATTCTGTAAATTTACCAATAATACGGCTAATTTTGGAGGGGCTATTTATCATTATCAAAACAATTCTTTGATTGAAAATACTTTGATTTCGGGGAATAAAGCTCTGGGAGGGGCTATCTTTAATCATACCTCAAATCCAATACTCAATAACGTAACCATTGCAGGAAATAGAGCCTTTACTGATAGTGATTTGGGTAGTATTTACAACACCTCTATTCCTGGTATTATCAGTTATCCTGTCTTGAAGAATTGTATTGTATGGGGTAACTCGGGGACGTTGCAACCTATCTTAAATACTATCAGTTACAGTATTGTTGAGGGAGGATATCCGGGTACTGCGAATCTAAATCAATCACCCAAATTTGTGAACCCACAACCGTTTGGAGTTGCTCCAATCGCAACGGGAGACTATCATATCATGGCGAATTCACCGACTACCGACACGGGGGATAATGGTACTATCTCATTAACTGATTTAGACTTAGATGGAAATCTAAGACGTTTTAATGGTGGACGAGTTGACAGAGGGGCGTATGAATTCCAAGGTGTTGGCGGGGGTATTGTCATTAGTATTAGAAATGGGGCTTGGAATGACCCTAATACTTGGAATGTTAATCGACCTCCGTTCCCGTCTGAATTTGTTATTATTGACCAAAACCACACTGTCCAAATCACTACGGCAGTAAGTGCGATGGCGGTAGAGTATAGAACTAATGCCTCTTTGTTCTTTACTAATATTTCGTCTAAATTGAATATTGGGTTTTAAGCAATTGAAAAAGATAGGAGTTGCTTATTCTCCTATCTTTTTCATAAACACATCAAAATTATCTCTAATGAAAACTTATCAACAAAAAGGCAATAATGCCCTATTAATCATCAATCAAAAAACCTTAAAAAAGGTATTGATTGAAAACGTAGTCCTACTAAAAGGAGATGTCAATTACACGACCTTTTATTTGGAACATGGAAAAGAAAAAGTTGTGGCTCATACCATCAAATTCTTTGAGAATTATTTAGAAAAACATGGTTTCCTACGAGTGCATCGCTCGTACATGATTAACCCAAACCATGTAAAAAACTATAATCCAGAAGAATATCTTTTGACCATGACTAACGGTGAAAAGGCTACTATTTCAAGAAGACGAAAGTCGGTTTTGAAAAATTTAGCAGCATAATTTATTGAATGGAAATCAAAAAGAAACCCTCTCAAAATCGTATTTGAGAGGGTTTCTTTTTGATTTCATCCTGTTTTTTTACAAAATTACAAGATAGATTTACCGAATACCCCAATCAAAATTGTAAGAAATCAAGAGTTTATGTACTTTTAGAATATATTTTACTCAGCAATGAGCTTTGAGTAATGAACTTTGGGATTAATCTATTTCAAAACTCATTGCTCACCGCTCAAAGCTCATAACTTAAAAACAATGCAAAGATTAACCGTAGCGGGCAGATTAATTATCACCGCCCTTATTATCGCAGCCATTTATTTTGGCTTCCGAATGTTTGGAGGACAAGAAGCCCTCAAAAAATTAGCTCCTGAAACAACAACCGAAACCTCCGCCACGACATCAGAATCAAGTTCAGCAAGTTCTTCTGAATCAAGTAGTTCCGCAACCGACTCACAATCTTCATCAGCCTCAGACGGTGGACAAAAACCTACTTTCAGTTATACCCCTCCTGGACCCGTTGCAGGTAAATTGAAAGGTGTCGTAGAATTAGGAGCATCTGGTTTTAATTCATTCATCATCAGAATTGATGCCGATAAAAACTGGAAACAAGAAAAAGCCGAGTTCGGAAACAGTTTAGTCATGGAAAACATGGCTTCGGATGATGACATTCGTGCTGGTCTGAAAAAGTATATTGGTGGAATGTTAGACTATGGCGTAAGCGGTCGTGATATTCACTTCGTAGTAAGTTCAGGAGCGGTGAAAGCGGAAGGAACGCAAAAGATTATCAACGTTTTGAAATCATTAAAATACTTCGTGAACACCGTTACGCCTGAAAAAGAAGGACAATTAGCCTTGAAATGCGTTCAACCTGCCAAGTTTGTGGATAACTCTTTCGTAACAGATATTGGTTCTGGAAATACGAAGATCTCATGGAAAGAAGGCGGTAAAATCTCAGCGATTGAAACTTACGGAGCAAAATATTTTCAGAATAATGTTTCGGATGATGTGGTTGCCAAAGAAGTAGCAGCCAAAGCTAAGCAAATTCCTTCGAGCAAGCGTGAAGTATGTTTCATCATCGGTGGTGTGCCTTTTGAGTTAGCAAAAAAGGTTCGTCAAGGCAAAGAGCGTTATACGGTTTTAGATACTCCATCAGCCTATAATTTAGACAATGCTAAATCAAAAGCGGGTCTAAATATTTACAAATCTATCGCAGAATCAACGGGTTGCAAGCAATTTGTGTTCGACTGGGAAGCGAATTTCACGATTGGATTTTTGTTGGATTTGCCTTGATTTTAACATTTAAAGTTAATGGAGATGGTCTTGAATAATATCTTCAAGACCATTACTATTATTCATTTTTCTCTCCCTGATTTTCTTCTAAATACTTCATCAAATCCTCCTCCCAAGCCTGCCAGACTTTGTTTGCCACTTGGCATATTTGTAATGCTTTGGGTACTTGTTGATAAGGTAATGCATTCATGAGAGCATCGTATGATAACCCCAATGACTTATCTTTATCTTTTACACTATACAAATGGAAAATAGCCAAATTGATAAGTATCTCGGCTAAATCAATTTGAAAGGCATTTGGATTTACTCTTGCCAATTCTCTATAAATGTTTAAGGCTTCTTGATAGCTTGCCAAGGCATTTTCAAAATCATTTTTATCACTCTGTAAATTCCCCAAATTATTCAGCGTAGTAGCCACATCAAGTAAATACATTTGCGGATTTACCCTTGCCAATTCTCTTCTGATGTCTAAGGCTTCTAAGTAGCTAAAAGAAGCATTTTCAAAATCATTTTGAGCCCTTTGTAGAGTAGCCAGATTGGTTAATGTGGTAGCCACATCAGGTATATATGTTTGAGGATTTACCCTTGCCAATTCCCTTCTGATGCTTAAGGCTTCTTGATAGCTTGAGGAGGCTCGCTCAAAATCATTTTGGTCACTCTGTAAAACAGCTAAATTATTCAGCGTAGTAGCTAATTCAGGTAAATACGTTTGCGAATTTAGTTTTGTCAATTCTCTGTAAGTGATCAAGGCTTCTTCATAGCTTGACAGAGCTTCTATAAATTTATTTTGACTTCTCTGTAAATTCCCAATGTTATTTAAAGTCATCGCTACATCAGGTAAATGAATTTGTGGGTTTGCACTTGCTAATTCCTTACAAATAGCTAAAGCTTCTTGATAACTTGAAGTGGCTCTTTCAAAATCATTTTGATCACTCTGTAAAACAGCTAAATTATTCAGTGTCATTGCTACATCAGGTAAATATGTTTGCAGATCTACTCTTCCCAAGTCTCTATAAATGGCTAATGCTTCTTCATAGCTTGAGAGGGCATTTACAAATTCATTTTGACTCCTCTGTAAATTCCCTATATTATTTAAAGTCATACCCATCTCAGGCAAAAGACTTTGTGAATTACACGCTAATTTTCTTCGGATTTGTAAAGCTTCTTCAAAATAACGTTCTGCTGTAGCAATTTCATTAATATCACGATGTATAACCCCTAAATTATTTAGAATTTCTGCTTTTTCATAACCATTTTTAGTTAAAACTTGTGCTTTCTCATACCATAAAATTGCGTCTACGAAACGTTCATTTTTTTGAAGAAAATAGGCATAAACAAAACAATTCTCATAGTTTTCATTTAAATGATTCGCCTTAATATAAAAGCTTTCACTTATCTCGAACCAGTTGTCTTTTAATTTTTGCACAAAAATGAGATTAGCTTTTATTATAAACTCTCTGGCAAGAATTTCATTTCTTTTTATTACATATTCACTTGTTTTCTGTAATAATGCGTATTCCTCTTTTAATGTACTTTCATCTAAAATTTCATCTGCACCTTTTAAATCTCCTTTTTGAAATAACTCTTTAGCTGTCATTAATCGGTTACTGTTAGGGGGGCTTTGTTCAATTAGGTTTAACCACGTTATTTCAATTATTTTTTTAAACTCATTGGATTTCTTTAATATTGATTGTTTTTCGCTATTAATATTCACTAACTCTTGATTGATTCTGACAATATCTTTATTAAAATATTTTAATTTTTTTTCATCTGTTTCACCTTTAAAAATATCTATAAGATCTTTTTTTTCATTTTCTTTATTTTGTATATCAATATCAAACTTTTCAATCTCTAACAATAATTCTTTGTAATCTGCATAATTATTCAGATTAATTTCCTTCTTTTTTAATAAGTGTTTTATTTCACTAATTTCATTATTTGCTTCTGAGATAGCTTTATGAACCTCTGAAAAAATGCTAATCCCTTTTTTAGTTATTTCTTTCGTTTCTTTTATATCTATTTTTATCTCCTTAGAATCCTGCTTTATTTCCTTTACATCAGTTTCTATTCTACTCAAAGAACCTTTCATTTCCTTTATCTCCTCAGCAAGCCAATTAACAAAACCCGCAAATCGTTCCTCACCAATGCCTTGTACGTAAGTATTAGCTAAGGTTTCAAAGCCTTGCATAAGTTCTTGTTTCAAACCGTCAATTCCAAACGCTATTTTAGCTAATTCTTGGTTTTGAAAAGCATCTTTGGCTTTGTTATTATCTCCTTTCAATAATTCATTCAAAAAAGAACAAGCCAGTTCAAACCAATCAAGGTTTTCATTTGGTAAACCATTAATAACTGCATTTCGGAAAACGATATACTCAGGGTGGTCGGCTTTTACTCTTAACAATTCAAAAAGTATCTCTACATGATAATCAATTACTTTGTTTCTCAGTATCTCGGTTATATTACTTTCATTATCTTTAAAAATCAACAAATCAGCCTCATAAGCATCTGGGCTTACAGTTTTCAATTGATAATCTTCTTTTTTTAACTGGTTTAATTGCTCATCCGCAAGTATAATAATTCTTTGAAAAAGCGGAGAAGTACTTTTTTTCTTGAAATCTTCGGCAAATATTTTGGTCGCTAACCAATGAGAAGAAAGAATGGCTTTCTGTAAATGATGATTTACAGGCTTTTCAGTATCTTTAAATTGGGCAAGGATACGTTTAGAAATATTGGGAATTTGCTTTGAGATTGCATTATCACCTCTATTAGCAATCCAACCACCAAAAACGGTTTCGGTTATATAGGCAATAGTACATTTCCCAAGAAGAGTTGCAACAACAGTAGTTAAAATTGGATCCATAGTGTTGATTTTTAGATAAATATAATCAATAGCCCTAAAAAACAAAAATCCATTTATAATTTTTAGGAAGCATTTTGAATGGCTTTTGAAAAATTATTAATGGATTTTTTATGGTTATTATTCTGTCATTGATAAACTCTACCCAAACAAATCATCCATCGTCAAAGATTGATGAACTAACGATTGGGAATAGTTATTTTGAGTCAGTCCATGCGTAGTAATAAACGTGAGCCAAAGTGCTTTTGTCGTTTTGGTGGCATCTTTAAAAACACCTATTTTTTTACGAAGGTTTTCGGCATAATCTTTTTCGATGGTAAAAGAATTAATAGAAAATTTTATTTCACAAAGGTTAATTACTTGGTCTCTTCGGTCTATAATTAAATCAATTTGAGCTTTATTGCTTCCATCTCCACCAAGCCATGCAGATGTTTGCGTCTGTACATGAGCAATACCCAATGCACGTTTTATTTGTGAAGTATGAAACAAGCAAACTTGCTCAAAAGCATATCCAGACCACGCTCTAATTTCGGGCGTATCAATCCCATTTATCCAAAAATTGTCGTCAAACAAACTGGTTTTTTTAATGAATTTCAAGTAAAAAAGAGAATAAAAATCCGTCAGTTGATAGATTGCATTGTTTTTGGCTTTTCCAAAAGTATTATATTTTCTGATAAAGCTACTTTCTTCTAATTCCCTTAAAATGGCAGTTGTATTGCCTCCATTTGATAATTTAGCCGTTTTTAGTAATTCATCTCTTTCCAGTCCCTTTGCTTTTTGAGCAAGGGCTTCAATAATGGCAATGTGTTTATCAGCCTTTTTGAAAAGTGAAGCGTATAATTTTTGAAACTCGTTTCGGAGTCGTCCTTTTGGCGAAAAACAAAGGTCATTGATATTTTGAATAGCACTTTTGCGGGTATCTATGAAATCTAAATAAAATGGAATTCCCCCGAAAACCATATAAAGTTGGATTAACTGGTAACGGTCATACCCAGGAGATTTGGCTTGAAAAAAAGCCTCACATTCCGCCAATGTGAAAGGTTCAATCTGGATAGGATGCGTAACTCGGTTGTATAAGCCCCCTGTATTATTAATGAGTTGATTAATCATCCATGAGGCTGCCGAACCGCAGACAACCAAAATAATATCGTTGCGAGTACTTGCCCAACTATTCCAAAAATGCTCTAAGGCAGGAATGAACATAGAATTTGGCGTATCTAACCAAGGCAATTCATCAATGAATAAGACCTTTTTTTCAGAATGATTTAACGATTCTATGGCGGTAATTAATTGCTGAAATGCTTGAAACCAGTCTTTGGCAAGAACATTATCTTCAAATTCTGGAAAAATTCTTACCAATGCTGAGTGAAAATTAGTAAGTTGCTGTTCAGTTTCAACATTGGCAATACCCGTTAATTGAAACGTAAATTTTTCCTCAAAAAATGAGCGAATCAAATACGTTTTACCAACTCTCCGCCGACCATATACAGCCACAAAAGCTGAACGGTCAGATAGTTGGAGTGATTGCAAAAGAGAGATTTCTTCTTTTCTACCAATTATTTTAGCCATAATTAAGTCTATTTTTTGGCTAAAATAATGATTTAATTTATATTTTAGCCAAAAAAATTAATTTTTTTGGCTAAAATATAAATTAACAAAATATTAACCTTAAAATTAACCAATGCTAAAAAGTTTTTACAATGAATCTCTCATCGAGGCGGGATTAGACGAAGCGGGTCGTGGCTGTTTGTCGGGTCCAGTGGTTGCGGCGGCGGTGATTTTACCCAAATATTATCAACACGAGTTACTCAATGATTCTAAACAATTAACAAAAAAACAACGTGAAACCTTACGCACAGACATCATGCGTGATGCCCTTGCGTATGAGATTGCAGAGGTATCTAACCAAGAAATTGACCAAATTAACATCCTCAAAGCCAGCATGAAAGCCATGCACTTGGCAATCGACAAACTCAAAATTCATCCAGAGCATTTATTGATTGACGGCAATCGTTTTCCTGTTTATCCTCTCATTCCTCATACCTGCATCGTGAAAGGTGATAGCAAATTTCTATCAATCGCAGCGGCTTCTATTTTAGCAAAAACTTATCGAGATGATTTGATGGAAAACTTAGCCAAAGAATTTCCACAATACGGTTGGGAGCAAAATGCGGGTTATCCAACGCCCAAACATCGAAAAGCGATTTTAGAATATGGCGTGACAGTTCATCATCGGCTGACGTATCGGTTTGAGAGATAATTTTATTACTTTTGTTATGTAAAAAACGAAATCGTTATGACAATCAAAATACCAGCCAATGCAACCAAGTTAGAACTTGATAAGGCACTCAAAAAATTAGATAAGTCTGAAAAACCTTTTGATGCCAGCAAATATATTGGTAAAATAAAATTTTCAGGTGACCCCGTAGAGTTTCAAAGAGATTTGAGATAATGAGAAATAAACAAACCATTTTACTTGATACTAATGCTTTAATTAACTTTTTAAGTGGAGAATTGCTCGAAACAGACATTGTTGATGGAAGAAGAATTACTATTTCTGAAATTACAGAAATGGAAATCCAGTGCAATCCAGCGTTAAATTCATCAGAAAGAATACTATTAAAAGAATTTTTGGGAGAATGTATAATTATTCGACTCAACGAAGAAATCAAAGATTTGGCTATAAAAATAAGGCTATCGACTCGCTTGAAACTGATGGATTCAATTATTGCTGCATCAGCTCAGTGGACAAAATTAGTTTTAGTAACGGGTGATGAAAAATTCGATTCGGTAAAGTCAATTGACCTCATTTTACTTCCTTCTAAAAATAAACGTTCATCTTAGTTTTTACTTCCTAAACCTCCAAATTTACCAATGTCCTTCCGCTCCATACTCGCTAAACCTTTTGCCTCATACGTCGTTCAGAATCGTCGAAAATGGGAAAAACGTGCCGTTGAAACCCAACTCGCTTTGATGAAATCTTTGGTTTCGGATGCTTCTAATACGCTTTTCAGCAAGGATAATAAATTTAGTCAAATTTCTGATTATCAGGACTTTAAACAATCTGTTCAAGTTCAAGATTACGAAAATCTAAAACCCTATATTGAAAAGGTAGTAGCTGGAGAACCTGATATTTTGTGGAAAGGCAAACCGCTTTATTTCGCAAAAACTTCGGGTACGACTTCGGGCGTAAAATATATTCCCATCTCCAAAGAATCCATCGGGTTTCATATCAACGGGGCGAGAGATGCACTTTTGAGTTATGTACACGAAACAGGCAATTCAAAATTTTTAGATAAAAATCTTATCTTCCTCTCGGGTTCGCCCGAAATGGAAAAGAAAAATGGCATCTTCACAGGGCGACTTTCGGGCATTGTAAATCATCATGTACCAGCGTATCTACGAAGCAATCAAATGCCAAGTTATGAGACAAATTGCATTGAAGATTGGGAAACAAAACTTGAAAAAATTATAGATGAGACCATTGACAAACCCATGTCATTAATCTCTGGAATTCCACCTTGGGTGCAGATGTATTTTGACCGTATTCAAGCACGTACAGGTAAGAAAATCAAAGATGTTTTTCCAGATTTCTCACTCTTCGTTTATGGAGGCGTAAACTTTGAACCTTATCGTGCAAAACTCTATGAATCAATTGGTTGCAAAATAGATTCTATCGAAACTTATCCCGCCTCTGAGGGATTTATTGCATATCAAGACACCCAAACCGAAGAAGGGCTTTTGATGTTATTGAACTCAGGAGTTTTCTATGAATTTATCCCAACAGACGAGTATTTTACTCCAAACCCAAGAAGGTTACATATTGGAGAAGTACAATTGGGCGTAAACTATGCCGTAGTGATGAATACCAATGCTGGACTTTGGGGATATTCCATTGGAGACACCGTGAAATTCGTTTCTCTGAATCCCTATCGCATCGTGGTTTCAGGTAGAATTAAACATTTTATTTCTGCCTTTGGAGAACACATCATAGGCGAAGAGGTCGAAAAAGCGATGCAATTTGCCATGCAACAACAATCCGAAACGGAATTAGTAGAATTTACGGTTGCCCCACAAGTAACCCCACCCGAAGGTGGATTGCCTTATCACGAATGGTTGGTTGAGTTTTCGAGAGAACCCCAAAGCATAGAAAAATTCGCCCAAGATTTAAACCAAAAATTGGCAGAATTAAATGTTTATTATGATGATTTGATGGTCGGGAATATTCTTAGACCCCTGAAAATCAAATCATTACCCCGAAATTCTTTTATTGATTATATGAAAAAAGAAGGTAAATTGGGAGGGCAAAACAAAGTGCCGAGGCTTTCTAATGACAGAGGTATTGCGGATAAGTTATAAGAATTCCCTACCTTTACCAAAACCCCAAAAAACCCTTGTAAGTCTCGCAGGACTTACAAGGGTTTTTGTTTGGGAAATGACGGTACAGGAGCAACAATTTGAGTTAATTATCGAAGGTGTTTTGGCAAATGGCTATGCTGTTTGTGATGATTTTTTGGATAAAACCGAAGTTCAAAATCTTCTAAAAACCTTTCATACACGCTATCAGGCAGGAAAATTTAAGGAAGCGGGTATTGGAAAACAAAGCAAAGTTCAAACAGCTACTCAAATCAGAGGCGATGAAATCCTGTGGCTTGAAAATGAATCAGAAGATTTGGCAGAAAGGGTACTTTTAGACAAAAACCAAGCCTTTATAGATTATCTCAATCAGACTTGTTATTTAGGAATCAAGGACTCCGAAATTCACTTTGCCAAATATGACATCGGTAAATTCTACCGCCGTCATCGTGATACTTTCCAAGCTCAAAAAGGGAGGATTCTCTCCGTCATTTACTACCTAAATCTCGATTGGATTCCTGCCGACGGAGGGAATTTGTTGATTTATACCACAGAAAATAATCTTGAAAAAACCATCACCATTTCACCTCTGGCAGGTCGTTTGGTATGTTTTGAAAGTGAAAAATTAGACCATGAAGTTACAGAGGCTTTTGCGGAAAGATTTAGCGTAACGGGCTGGTTATTGAATAAATAGAGTTTATCAAAACAAAGACATTTGTTCTACTTTTGGTAAAAATTTGGGTTGTTCAATATTCAGTCCACATTGTTGATTCAATTGTTGAATCCAATAGTTTGCCATTTCGGGAGCAATTACGTTTTCGTTGATATGAACAAAAAGCCAAAGCTCTTCTAAACCCATTTCAAGCCATGATTTTATTCTTTTTACCCATTCGTCAATCCGTTGATAATCAGTAGGATGTTCATTACCAACCCAACGAATCACCGCTTTCGGAACGGACAAACTTTGATGAACAACATCCCTCCTACCCGCTACGTCCGTAATAACGGTTGCATGACCAAGCTCATTCAACATTGTTAAGGTTTCTTGCCAAATAGTTTCATTTTTAAACCAATCTTCGTGTCGAAATTCTACCGCTATTTTCAGACTATCAGGAAGTTGGCGAAGGTATTTTTCAAGAATTGGGAATTGTTTTGGAGTAAAATAAGGAGCTAATTGTAAAAAGGGCATTCCTAATTTATGACCTAATTTTAAAATCTGCCTACAAAACTCATCGGTTAAGCCTTCAATATTTTGAAGAAACTTATCGTGGGAAATAACTTGGGGAAATTTTGTACAAAAAGTAAAATCATCTCTTGTTTCACCAAACCAACGGTCAATGGTTTCATCACTGGGAATTTGGTAGTGCGTAACGTTGAGTTCGATAGTGTTGAATTGTTGGGAATATAACCTAAGTAAATCTTGTGTTTTGGCATTATTAGGATAAATTTTACCATTCCAATCTTTATTTGACCAAACTGGACAACCAACTTTAATGAGGGGTATTTTTGCAGTATTTTTTAAGACCTTTTCATTGAAAATATTGTCTGGTTGAAGCCTTAAATCAGTTTTTTCAAGGTCTTGTTTAGAGATTTTTCCGAAGTCCATGTTTTATGTTTTTTTATGTTAATTTAATACCCCTCCACCAACTCAAACATAGCCTCAATTTCCACAGGAATATTATCAGGCAATGAACCCATACCTACTGCACTTCTTACGCCTACGCCATTTTCCGTTCCCCAAATTTCAGCAAAAAGTTCACTACAACCGTTAATTACGTAAGGATGGCGTTCAAAATCTTCTACACAATTGACCATGCCCAAAATCTTAATCACTCGCTTCACTCGGCTAAAGCTCCCAAGTTTCGCTTTGATGGTCGAAAGCATTGACAAGCCTACCTGACGAGCCGCTAATTTGCCCTCTTCGATGTCGATATCCTTCCCAATTCGTCCAATGATTAGGCTACTGTCATCTTTAAAAGGTCCATGCCCCGATAAATAAAGGTATTTCCCATCAATCAGACAGGGTTTATAAACTCCCTTAGGTGTTGGGGCTGGTGGCAAAGTAAGCCCTAATTTTTCAAAGGCTTGGTCTGGGGTGAGTGATTCTGTATTGGTCATTGGTTTTGATTGATATTTTGTTTAAAATCAAAGATAACAAAAAAAGGGAATTCGTCATTGGAGAATTTGGCTCTAAACCAATTCTCCAATAACCAATTCCCTAATAACGAATCATTAACCCCTACTTAGGGTCAAGTCCCTTCTCAATTCTAAACAAACAATCCTGCAAGTGATATTTGCTCATTTTATCAAGCATAGGCTGATACAAGGCACTTTTTATCTCATCTTTTAATGTCAATAAATGTCCACGTGTTACTGAGGTAATATCTGTTTTGCGAGGATCAACTGGAAATGGAACTACCGTACCTCTGCCTCCAAAATTAAACGATGGAGCAATACCCGTAGCGTTCAAAGTCGCAATCATTTTCTCAACATAAATCTTCTGTAAATTCCTTCTCGAAGCATCAATCGCCTTACGTGTACGCAACTCCGACCAGATAGACGAGCGTACATCCGTAAACATTTCGTCTAAACTATAAGAGGCTGAAAACTTGGCATTTGTCTCGATAAAGCGTTGCATTCTGTCATTGGTAAACAAACTATTCAAGGTTGCTTCTTGAATACGACTGATAGCATCCACGCCTTGGTCTGGGCGGGTTTTTGCCATAATTTTTTCATCCAATAACCACGTTGGCGTATCAAAAACCTGACGACCTAACCACGAAACTGCATCTTTCTGAATATTTCTTGGGGTTGGTTCATAAACTGCCCCTTGCTCATCCATTGATTTTGGCGTTTCGTAAACACCGCCTACATTTTTAGTAACGTGTCCGATATAACGACGATATTGATTCACGATTTCACCGTACCCTTCCGCCAACATATCATAATCCTGAGCTTCTTCTTTCGTCCATTCAATCAAATTTGGAACAATTCTTTTCAGGTTTTTGATACCATAATCACTCGCCAACATATTATTATCACCCAAACACTCCGACTGAGAACGTGGGTCGTAAGGGTTAGATTCTGTACCAAACCAAATTCTTGGATTTTTGGCATATTCTGTAATAAATTGCTTATTCAAAAACTTCTGGTCGTCATCTGCCGTTGCTCCGTCAAGGGTTTGATATGCCCATTTGATAGCCCAGATGTCATATTCACCAATTCTTGGGTACAAATCTTTTACACCATCTTCTGGTTGAGCCACGTAGTTAAAACGAGCATAATCCATAATCGAAGGCGTATGTCCGTGTTCCGCAATCCAAGCTGGGTTACGTAAATTTTCAACGGGAACAGTCGAACTCGAACCAAAATTATGACGTAAACCTATCGTATGCCCAACTTCGTGCGAAGACACAAAACGGATTAAATCGCCCATCAATTCATCGTTAAATTTATTCTTTCTTGCACGTGCATCCACGGCAGCCCCTTGGGTCATGTACCATTTTTTCAATAGCTTCATTACGTTGTGATACCACCCGATATGACTTTCCATAATCTCACCCGAACGTGGGTCACTTACGGTTGGTCCATAGGCATTTTCAATATCCGAAGCAAAATAACGAATCGCTGAATAACGAGCATCTTCTAAACTGATGGTAGTATCGCCATCCGCCAAAATCTCACCTCTGATAGCATTTTTCCAACCAGCGGCTTCAAAGGCTTTTTGCCAATCGTCCACCCCTAATTTCAAATATTTTCTCCATTTTGCGGGCGTTGCAGGGTCGATATAATAAACGATTGGTTTTTTAGGTTCAATCAATTCACCCTTCTTTTGCTTGGCGGCATCTTCGGCATTTTTAGGCTCTAAACGCCATCTGATAGCAAATGTACGGTCTTCGGTACGTTGTCCACCGTCTTCAAAAACAGTATAACCATTCGCAAAATAACCAACTCGTGGGTCATAAAAACGTTGCTTCATCGGTTGTTTTGGCAAAAGAACCATCGAGGTATTCAATTCCATCGTAATTGCCCCCGCCGCTGAAAAGGCAGGAATATTTACCGAAGGAATCGGACTTGGCGAAGGAGGTCCAAACGAAGGCGTTGGGGCTGAACCATTGAAGGTTTTGACCATCTTGACCTCAATGTTTATCGGAAACGTTTTGATGTTTTGGATATACGAACGGTCAGCCGCCAAAGACGTGATTTTGTAAATAGATTTTGAGAAAGCTGGTAACGAAATTATCTGATTATCACCTTTGAAAAAATCAGTAACATCAATTACCGTACTACTTTGTTTGCTTACAGAATCTTTCTTAACTGCCTTAACGTCAAAGGCTTGTGCGATGGGTTGCACATTAGAATTCTGAACGGCTTTGTACATCGGAGCGGTAGAATCCGTCGAAACATTGATGTACTGAACTGTCCGAAGGAAGATTTTATTATCAGGACCTTTATCAAAATTAATAACCTGACGGTTTAATTGTTCACCTCCGTACGTCCCTGGGATTGTACCCGTTTTGGAAATACGAGTAACTGTCATAATCTCCCGACTCATCAACGAATCTGGGATTTCAAAGTAAAATTTATCTTCTACTTTATGAACGAAAAAAAGTCCTCTTGAAGTCTTGGCTTTTTCCGTAATGACCTCTTTATAAGGTTTTGGACCTATTTTAGGTGCTTCGGCAGGTTTTGGGGGTGTGGCAGACGGAGGTGGCGTTTTGGCATCTCCCTTCTTGTCTTGGGCTTGTGCGTTGAGGCTTAGAAAAGCCAAAGAAGCCAATAACAAGGCATTCTTAGTGATTTTTAGCATGATGAATAGTTTGAATAGTATTTTTTATAGAACGAATTTAAGGAAGAATGGTTTGATATAAAAATTTTGTGGGACGAGTGGAGACCGTTTTGTCTTCCTAAACAATGATTTTTACGTAAATTGCAGCTCAAACAAACAAATACCACCATGAAAAACCATTACTTCGTCAAATTTTTAATCTTACTTTTCATTTCCCTGCCTTTGTCGGTGTTTTCACAAACGACACAAAGACCTCAACCAACACCCGATAATCTTTTCCCAAATGCCAATATGCGTTGGGTGGATTCGGTTTTTAATACGCTTTCGGTGGATGAAAAAATTGGGCAATTGATGATGCCTCGTGGCAATTATAGCTATGAGTATGACACCGCTCGTTTTTATAAAATTGTGAGAGATTATCACGTAGGTGGATTTGTGCTTTTTCGTAACCGTCCGACGGCTCAGGCTCTGTTAGTCAATAAGTTACAGGCAATGAGTAAAGTGCCTATGATGATTGGAATGGACTTGGAATGGGGCATGGAAATGCGTTTGGATAGCACTATCCGCTTTCCGTATCAAATGACTTTGGGAGCTATGCAGGGTAATGAAAGTATGATTGAGGAGATGGGCTTGCAACTTGCCCAACAATGCAAACGCATGGGCGTACACGTGAATTATGCCCCCGTGGTGGACGTGAATAATAATCTTAACAATCCCGTCATTAACTTCCGTTCATTTGGTGAAAATAGAGAAAAAGTGACCTCAAAAGCCCTTGCGTATATGCGTGGGCTACAAAAAGGAGGCATCATCACTTCGGCAAAACACTTCCCTGGACATGGTGATACGGGCGTGGATTCGCACTCAGATTTACCCGTGATTGGGCATACTCGAAACCGATTAGATTCGCTCGAACTATTCCCTTACCGTGAGTTGATAAAAAATGGTTTGCAGGGCGTGATGGTGGCTCATTTGAGCATTCCGTCCTTGGATACAACCAAGAATTTAGCTTCAACATTATCCCAAAAAATTGTAACAAATTTATTGCGTAAAGATTTGAATTTCAAAGGATTAGTCTTTACAGATGCAATGGATATGCAAGGGGCTGTGAAGTTTTTTCCAGAAGGAACAGCCAACGTAAAAGCCATTTTGGCAGGTAATGATATTTTGGAAACTTTCGTGGATGTTCCTGCCGCTTTCAATGCCATCAAAAAGGCTTTGGAGAAGGGAGAAATTGCTCAAAAAGACATTGACGAGCGAGTAAAAAGAATTCTGACGGCAAAGGCTTGGGCGGGTTTAGATAATTATAAACCCATCAAAATCAGCAACTTAATTGAAGATTTGAATCCTGCAAAATCTCAGGCATTAAATCGTCAGTTTGCGGAGGAGACGATTACGCTTTTGAAAAATAATGATAACATTCTTCCACTGCAAAATTTAGATACTTTACGAATTGCGACTTTGAATATTGGTAATCCATCGTTTGGGTCAAAATCACCAACTGATTTTCAGAAAATGGTGTCAAATTATACGGACGTTCAGCATTTTAATTTAGATGAAAACTCAACCGATTCAACCATTCAGCGAGTGCGTGAATCTTTGAAAAATTATAATTTAATATTAATGGCAGTTAATGGACAATCTGTCCGTCCTGCCAAAAATTATAATATCAATCCTAAGATTCAAACCTTAGTGGCAGAGTTTGCGAATTCTCCAAAAACCATAGTTTCCTTGTTTTCAAATGCTTATACTTTATCAAAATTTGAGAATTTGGATAAAGCAAAAGCCTTGATGATTAGCTACCAAGAAAGCCCGCAAATGCACGAATCTGTGGCGGCGGCAGAGTTGATTTTTGGAGGAATTGGAGCAAAAGGAAAGTTACCCGTAACAGTAAATATGACATTCAAATACAACGATGGTATCACGACCGAACCGCTCAAAAGATTCCAGTATGCTTTGGCTGAAAACGTTGGAATTGATACAAAATTTTTAAATTACAAAGTGGACTCTATTGTAAATGAGGCAATTAGACAAAAAGCAACACCTGGAGCTGTGGTTTTAGTAGCAAAAAATGGTAAAGTAATTTTACATAAATCTTATGGAAAACATACCTACGAAGGTAATGAAAAAGTACAGACAACTGACTTGTATGATTTAGCCTCTATTACCAAAATTAGTACCTCTGTTTTAGCAATGATGAAGATGCAAGACGAAGGGAAATTTAACTTAGATAAAACCCTTGGTGACTTGATGCCTTCGTGGCAAAATAGTAATAAATCAGGCTTAGTTTACAAAGATATTCTCACGCATCAAGCCCGTTTGAAAGCATGGATTCCGTTTTGGATGGATTGCCTTGATTCTACTAAAATGGTGTTGGGGAGTAAGATTTACAAAGAGAAGTATTCTGAGAAATATACAATTTCATTTTGGGATAAATTATTTAGAAAAAAGAAGGCTTTGCAACGAATTTGCTTGGCTATTCAAAACGATAAACAACTATGGAAAGATTGTGTAAATCTAAGCAAAGACGCAACAATCTGGAAACCTAATACTTTTGCCTACAAACCATCGGCAGATTTTACAATCCAAATTGCGGATGGTTTGTGGATGCATAAAGATTATGATAAAATGCTTTTTAAAGCTATTGAAGATTCGCCTTTGCGAGAGAAAAAGGAATATGTGTATTCAGATTTGTCGTACTATTTATACCCCCAAATTATTCCAAGACTGACAGGTAAAGATTTTCCAACTTTTTTGAGTGATAATTTCTATAAACCTTTGGGAGCAAATAGTTTAGGGTTTTCACCGAGAGAAAGATTCGCATTATCAAAAATCGTTCCAACGGAGTATGACTCTTTGTATCGTAAAACCCTCATACACGGGCGAGTACATGATGAAGGGGCATCTATGTTAGGCGGAGTTTCAGGACACGCTGGATTATTCGGAACTGCCCAAGATTTGGCAAAATTGATGCAAATGTACTTGCAAAAAGGGTTTTACGGTGGCAAGCGATACATCAACGAAAGTACCTTAAACGAATGGACAGCATATCCATTTCCAGCGGAAGTAAACAGTAGGAGAGGCGTAGGTTTCGACAAACCAGATCGTAAACGGGCAGGTATCAGTGCAGCTCCAAGTGCAAGTGCAAATAGCTTCGGACATTCAGGCTTCACGGGGACATATACGTGGGTAGACCCAGAACACCAATTAGTTTACGTTTTCTTATCGAACAGAGTATATCCAACTCGCAATAATTCTAAAATTTCAGATTTGAATGTGCGTACGAATATCAATGAAGTGATTTATCAGGCGATTAGGAAAGGATTGTAATATTTTAATCAATAGGGCTTTATTTGGATAAAAATTTTGATTATTTTAATCAATCTTCAAAACAATCATTATATTTGTTCGCATATTGCAAACAGCGAACATGAAAAAACATAATGGAATGAGACCGCTTGACATTGTGGTTCTCTTAAAAATCATAGCTTATCAACATTCTGATTGGAAAACAAGAGATTTGTCTTTGGATTTAGGAATAAGTCTATCAGAAATCAGCGAGTCATTGAACCGTTCAATGATTGCAGGTTTGATTGATGGAACAAAGAAGAAGGTTTTTAAACGAAACTTACTTGATTTTTTACAATTTGGAATTCGATATGTCTTTCCAGTTTTACCCAATTCATTAGCCATTGGTATGCTAACCGCTCATTCTGCCCCTGTGATGGAAGGAAAAATCATTTCTGAAAATCCTTACGTTTGGGCTGATTTAGATGGAAAATCAAAAGGAGAAAGTATTGAGCCATTATTCAAAAATGTACCCAAGGCGTGCCGAGAAGACCCTTTTTTATACGATTTATTAGCCTTGGTAGATATTTTTAGAATCGGTAAAGCACGAGAAATAAAAATTGCAGTTGATAAGATTAACGAATTATTTTACTTGGAAAATGGATTTACATCTTAGTATTTTACCGTTAAATAAAAATGGAATTATTTTCTTCTTTCAGTTTTTGATTTAGAAGATGTTTAAATTTTAGTTTTTAATCAAAAAAGGGAATCGGTTTGTTATCTTTTAAACGACAAAATTTATAAGATATGCAAACTTGTTACGAAGTTTTAACCGATTCCCAGTGGGAAGTT
>JAAFJP010000045.1 GCA_013298125.1 Cytophagales bacterium
AACTTCCCACTGGGAATCGGTTAAAACTTCGTAACAAGTTTGCATATCTTATAAATTTTGTCGTTTAAAAGATAACAAACCGATTCCCTTTTTTGATTAAAAACTAAAATTTAAACATCTTCTTACTTCATTTCTACTTTCCTCCTGTTTTAACGTAAATCATTCACCTCAACCCCAGGGTATTTACTTGAATCAAAGACGAAAAATTTATCGTCCACAGGGACGTTTGGCGTAAATTTATTGACTTTAAAAGTCTGACGTTTTCCGTTTTTATCAGTAATTACCCAACTCTTTACAGACTTATCTTTTTTGTTTAATTTAATCTTCACTTTGGTAATTTGTGTTCCTTTTTTCTCAGGCGACATCTCAATAACCTCATAAGATTCAGCCCCTTCTTTCACTTCTTGCACGAAAACATAACGAAATCCTTTTTTATCAAAAGTATAAACCTTCGCAGGATTCAAATCACTCTCAGAAGGCTCATAGTCAGAAATATTTACTTCGTTAGTTTCCTTGATGTAAGTCGAAACCTCTTTTCCATTATTAAAAATTTCTTGACCGCCCGTTTTCAAGCGGTATTTTGTTCCCTTTACCGTAATATTTCCTTGCAAAGTTTGACTCGAACCATCAGTCCCATAGGTAAAAGAAGCACCAAAAGTTTTCATGGATTTGTACTTTTTCTGCATGGCATCAATAATTGCCCCAGCTTTTGAATCCTGAGAATATGCCCCAAATACACTAATTGATAGACAAATTGTAAGAAAAAGAGTTTTAATTTTCATTTTTTATGGAATGTATATTTTGTACTTTTTTGATTAGACAAAGTTAATAAGAAAAGGTTTGAATAATCGTAAATAAAACATAAAATTCGTTAAAAGGTTCAAATTGGCATGAAAGATGAACGCAAATAGATTTACGATTTTGGATTTTCGATTTCGGATTTAATGAATAAAGTCTTTACTAAAAAATAAATTATTCGGAAATCGTACCTAATTTCATTTCTGAAATCGTGTTCATTTAGTAAATCCATATCTTTGTAAATAAGAAAGTGTTTTTTGACACTTCAATAACGTAAAATAATTTCAAATTGGTATAAAGTGCGAGGCTAACACCTAGCACCCAAAACCTAAAACCTGATAATTTCCTTATGCAATTTTCATTCAAAAAATTCCTGCCACATTTAATCGCCGTTCTCGTTTTTTTGATTTTGGCGGGTATTTATGCTTCTCCTGTTTTTCAGGGAAAAGAACTTGCTCAACATGACATAAAAATGGCTCAGGCGGGTTCGCATGAAGCTACTGAATTTACAAAACAAACAGGCGAATATGCTTGGTGGACAAACTCCATGTTTGGCGGAATGCCCGCTTACATGATTCAGGGAGGTTATCCAAACAGTATTGGTTCTAAAATCGGAGCTAATTTGATGGGGGTTTTACCCACGCCTATCAACATGATTTTCTTGTTAATGTTGGGGATGTATATCTTGTTAATTTCCTTACGAGCCAACGTCTGGCAAGCGGTTTTAGGGTCAATTGCCTTTGCATTCTGTTCTTTGACCATGATTTTGATGCCTGCGGGACATACTTCAAAAGTAATTGCCTTGGCTTACGCACCGATGTTGATGGCAGGGGCGGTTTGGTGTTTTAGAGGGAAATATATTTTGGGTGCAGCTTTGACAGCTCTTTTTATGAGTCTTGAATTATACGCTAATCACGTGCAGATAACTTATTACACTGGTCTTTTATTAATTGGATATTTTATTGTTCAAGCCTTAGACCATCTTAAATCTGGACAAATAAAACCTCTAATTTTTGCTTGTTTAGCTTTTGGAGGAGGCTCATTGATTGGTCTCGGAAATCATACCATGCGTTTGTGGAATAATGCTGTTTATGCCGAAGAAACCATCCGTGGAAAATCAGAATTAACAACCAATAAAGAGTCAAAAGGTGGTTTAGACCGTGATTATGCCTTCAATTGGAGTTATGGAATAGGTGAAACGGGTACGTTTTTGATTCCTAATTTTTACGGTGGAAAATCTGGTGGAAGTTTGGGTGGTGCAAAATCAGAGACTTTGAAAACGATGGTCAATGCAGGAATTCCAGAAGAAAACGCCATGGGTTTTGTGGAACAAGGTCCTTCGTATTGGGGAGAACAACCAGGTGTTGGAGGTCCAAATTATGCAGGGGCAATCGTGATATTTTTATTTGTTTTGGGAGCGTTTATCGTAAAAGGAAAAATCAAATGGTGGTTAGTAGCCTCGGCAATACTTTTTACGATGTTGTCATGGGGTAAAAATTTACCTGCCTTAAATTATCCTATCTTCGATTATTTCCCAGGTTATAATAAATTCAGAGGCGTAACTTCTATTTTGTCGGTTTTACAATTAGCTTTTGTGATTTTAGGGATTTTAGGTTTAAAGCAAATTGGTGAACAAAAACCTACTTTCAATGACATCAAAAAGCCTTTGATTTACTCCTTAGCTCTTACGGCTGGGCTTTCGCTCATTTTTGCTTTACTTCCTTCTATATTTTTAAGTTTCAAAAGTAGTAATGATGCAGCCATGCAAATCACGGGTGATAAAGGTGTGGATGGACAAATTATCAGGGCAATGGTTTCAGACCGTGAATCATTAACACGTTCAGATGCTTTTCGTTCATTGATGTTTATTTTATTGGCAGCAGGGCTACTTTGGGCTTGGGTTTCTAATAAAATTAAGGATGTTGTGTTTTATCTAATCTTGATTTTATTGGTAACGATTGATATGTATAGTGTGAGCAAAAGGTATTTTAACAATGATAATTTCGAATCAAAATCAGATGCGGAAGCTACTTTTGAGCCTAATGCTTTGGATACGCAAATTTTACAAGACAAATCCATCTATCGGGTATATGATGGTGCAGGTGGTGGCGTTACGAGCGATGCAAGAGCCTCGTATTTTCATAAATCATTAGGAGGTTATCACGGGGCAAAATTGCGTAGGTATAGTGAAATTATCGAAACGCAATTCTCAAAAGGAAATATGGCAGTCTTTAATATGCTGAATACCAAGTACTTCACCCAACCTGCCCAACAACAAGGCGGACAGCCAACGGTTCAACAGAACCCAGATGCTTGTGGAAATGCGTGGTTTGTGAAGGAATTTAAAATCGTAAAAAATGCTGATGAAGAAATGAAATCTTTGGATAAATTTAATCCAAAACAAACTGCCTTCATCGACCAACGTTTTGCAGACCAAGTAAATAATCTGAAAATAGCATTTGACAGTACTGCAAATTCTATCAAATTGACGGATTATAAACTCAACGTAATGACGTATGAGAGTAATGCGAAAACCGACCAATTAGCCATTTTTTCAGAAGTTTACTACCGTGGAAATATCGACTGGAAGGCTTACGTGGACGGTGTTTATAAACCACATTTACGAGCTAATTATATACTCAGAGGCATGGTTATACCCGCAGGAAAGCACAAAATCGAATTCAAATTTGAGCCTGAAACAGTCGCAAAAGGAGGAAAAGTTGATTTAGTAGCTTCGATTTTGATGATTGGGCTTTTGGGCTTGGCTGTTTTCTTTGAGGTGAAGAAAAAGTAGAAAATTATTCAACATTAAGGATTTGTTATATTCCACTTTCAATTTAAACATACACAAAATGATTAAGACAATCACGAAATTATTGACAATTGTATCACTAATAGGTATTTACTCATGTAGTAAAACAAATGATCTTACACCAAATCAAAATGCAGTAGGTTTGAATGGTACGTCTGAATGTGTTACGAAAGGATATATTGTTAGTGATGACTATGGTTCAATTGTCTATAAAAAAACTTTTACTTATTTCTACAATGAAGAAAACAAAGTTGATGAGTATTGGTATCCAAGTTATGTAGATAAGAGTATTATAGAAAAAATTACGTTTCAAGAAAATAAGGAGAATTTAGGTTCTGATACAAAACCTTATGTTATTGAATTTAAAGATAAAGTACTTAGTGCTAAATATTACTGTAATAAAGATGGGAGGGTAAATAAAAAAGAAAATTTTAGCTCAGGTTCTAATTTTTTTCCATTTTCAACGGAATATGAAGAATATGATAATAATGGGAATCACTCTAAATCAACAACCAGAGAACAAAATCTTTTAAATGGTTCTTTAACTGGGAATTATTCTATTTTTGATGCAGAATACGAAAGAGGGAATTTGGTCAAATTATACTTGACTGATAATAATCTCATTTACGGTCTCTACTTCAAGAGACATTTATTTAATGAGTATAACCCAGGTTCAATCCCAAACAAAAATATCATCTCTTTTCTATTTAATTATGGAGTAAATGATTTTGGTAAAGGTAATAGAAATCATCCGAAAGGAGTAATTTCTTTCCATGTTGATGGTTCAGTATATCGACAAGGTAATTTTACCTATAAATTGGATAGTAAAGGGTATCTTTCGTCTTCGTTTATTAAATATTTAGATGGCTCAATAGAAGAAGTTTCAGGATATACCTATAAATGTAAATGAGGTTACTGTAAATTAATTCACTCACATTTCCGACGAGTATCAGCAATCGTCAAAATCTTCCAACCTTTATCGGTTTTATAAAATTGAAAAGCGTCAACACCACAATGTTGGCGTTTTTCGTTTACGTATAATTCATAAGGAGTCCAAGCGGTTGCCATTTGAGTATCTACTCTGATTTCATAGCTCAACACTCTTTCTTCAATTTGCACTGTTGCAGGCATACTTCCGATTGACTTTACAAAACTGTCAATGGTGTTTTCTGTGGTCAATCCCACAACGCCAGTTTTTCTGTCTGCACCCACAGATTGCATACGGGCGGATGGGTGAAAACAGGCTCTAATCATCGTGGAGTCATGTTTTTGCATCCCGTCAAATAACTGAACGACAACGGCTTTGACGGCTTTTTCGTCTTCTGATTGGGCGAAAGTTAAGTTTGTTGTAAAAACTAAGAATATAAGCGTTAGGATTTTGTTCATGGTTTTGTTTGATTTACTCGCACTTATGGATTGTATAAATTAATGATAAAATTTTCCAGCCTTTGTCAGTTTTAAAAAATTGAAAAGAATCAACGCCACAGTGAGAGCTTTTCTCATTTCTATAAAATTCGTACGGAGTCCAAGCGGTTGCTAATTGATTGTCAATTTTTATCTCAAAACTTTTTGGAATTTCTTTAAATGCAACATTGATAGAATTTTGACATATTTCTTTGATAAAGTTATCAATATTGTTTTCAGTATTGATAAAGTTTAAACCTGTTTTACTATTAACGCCCATCCTTTGAATTCGTGCAGAAGGGTGTAATGTATTTCTTAATAATGTCGAATCATGCTTTTCTATTCCTTCAAATAACTGTGTTACAACGCTTTGAATAGCTTTTTCGTCTTCTGATTGGGCGAAAGAGATATTTGTTGTAAGTAGTAATAGTGAAAGAATGAATATTTTTTTCATGTTTAAAATGTCTAAAAAAAGACACCAAGTCTCAAAGGATTTATTGAAAAAACTTAGAGACTTGGTGTCTTCGTGGCAGGGGAAATCAAAACTCAGCCGACTTAGGCGTTCTTGGGAAAGGAATCACATCACGAATATTAGTCATACCCGTTACAAACAATACCAAACGCTCAAAACCTAAACCAAATCCTGCGTGAGGAGCTGTTCCAAATTGACGAGTTTCTAAGTACCACCAAATTGTTTCTTCGTGAATGCCCACTTCTTTACTACGAGCCAATAATTTATCGTAATTATCTTCACGTTGAGAGCCTCCGATGATTTCGCCAATGCCTGGGAAAAGTACGTCCATAGCTCTTACAGTCGTTCCATCATCATCCAATTTCATGTAAAATGCCTTGATGTCTTTTGGATAATTTGTCAAGATAACGGGCTTTTTGAAATGTTTTTCAACTAAATAACGCTCATGCTCCGACTGCAAATCAATGCCCCATTCAACGGGATATTGGAACTTGCCTTCTTTATGACGTTTTGAGGATAATAAAATCTTGATGGCTTCGGTATAAGTCAGCTTAACATACTCATTATCAACCACAAAGCGAAGTTTTTGAATCAAATCCAACTCCGAACGTTCTTCGGCTTTCTTTGATTTTTCTTCATCTTTTAAACGATTTTCTAAGAATGCTAAATCATCTCCACAGTTTTCTAAGGCATAATTGATTACATATTTCGTGAAATCTTCTGCCAATTTCATATTGTCTTCCAGCTCATTGAAAGCAACCTCTGGCTCAATCATCCAGAACTCAGCTAAGTGGCGAGTTGTGTTTGAATTTTCTGCACGGAAAGTTGGTCCAAAGGTATAAATTTTCGATAAAGCCATTGCTCCTAATTCCCCTTCCAATTGCCCTGAAACGGTCAAATTAGTCTCTTTCCCAAAGAAATCTTCTTTATAATTTACAGTTCCATCTTCATTGAGTGGAGGTTTGGTGGCATCCAAAGTTGTTACTCTAAACATCTCGCCCGCCCCCTCAGCATCCGATCCTGTGATGATGGGCGTATGTAGGTAAAAGAACCCGTTGTCGTTATAAAACTTATGCACCGCAAACGCCAAAGCATGACGAATTCTGAGAATTGCCGAAAACGTATTCGTCCGTGGGCGAAGGTGGGCAATCTCACGCAAGAACTCCAAACTGTGTTTTTTGGGTTGCAGAGGATATTTTTCAGGGTCAGCCGTACCGTAAACTTGAACAGATTTTACCTCCAATTCAACTCTTTGCCCAGAACCTTTTGACTCAATCAACGTACCCGAAACTGCCACACACGAGCCTGTGGTAATAAGTTTTAGGGTTTCTTCATCAATAATACTTGGTTCTGCCACCGCCTGAATATTATGAATCACCGAACCATCATTGATATTTATAAAGATTACATTAGGTTGAACTCGCTTGGTTCTGACCCATCCTTTTACAGTTATTTCGCTACCAATGGCAGCCTCCGCTAAAATTTGTTTGATTTGCATTTATTAGATTAATTTTTCTTCAAGTATTATTTTAAATTTTCTTAAAATCGCCACAATCTCCTCTAAATCAGTTATTTGTGTGGAATCGTAAGATTTACTTACCGCATAATTTTGATTTTCTAAAACCATAAAATACCATTCTCTTCCGATGTTATAAACTCCGTAAAGTGGTTTGTTATCATGGTTTGTTATTTGAGCAATTAACATTCCAAGTAGCACTTGGGTAATCGGGTCCTCTGGGTTTTTCTTAGTTGCCTTATATTCATGGAAACAAAAATATGGATTCTCAACCCTATTCAAAATACCCTTAGCAATCATGAAATCGGTACGAGTTTTTAGTAAGTGACCATTATAATTGGCTGAAATTTCTTTTTCAAAATAGGTATTATATTTATCACTCTCGTAATCAACTAAGACGTTGAGTAACAAGGCGATAAAGTTCATTTTCAGTTCTTCTTCATTCCAAGTATTTACATTAACCATCAGTCTTCGACGAAGATTACTCATAAAATCAAGTTCCAATTTGCTGAAATCTTCTTTTGCATCTAACCATTCATCTAACAATGGATAATTTTCATAAAACTTCTTTAAACCAAAAGTTTTAATCAAAAGAGGCTCTGACCATTTTTCTTGTTTTGTCTGATTTTCCATGTGATTTTCAATTTTTTTCAAAATTACCAAGATTTCATTTGTTATCATATAAAAATTCTGGTTCTTCTATAATTTTAGAGTACAACGGGCTTCCAACCTGTTTGTGAGACTCCATTAACATGACTGTGCGTCTCAGTTAGAAACCTGTTATACAATTTAATGGATTTTCGTTACTTTTCTACCCATTTCACGTTTAATATTCGAGTTCATTTTCGTTCAGTTTATCGTTTAAATTCGGACAAAATGCTCAGGCTAAGTAGGTATTAAATTATCCATATTTAAGAACTAATTTAAAAAAGTAAGAAAATTTTGAAAATATTTTTTAAGAATTAAATATTTGATTTTCAAGTATTTAAAATTTATTTTCAATAAAATGAGTAATCGGTCTTGACATTGTGAATTATTATTTCATAAATTTGGCAAGATATTTGTTAGAAGGATATTAAGATGTGCTTTGCACAAATACAATACCAAACCTAAGTTATTCATTTGTCCCTTACTGCCTGAGATTATGCAAAAACTTTCCCTTAATCAATCACAACAACAAAGGCTGTCGCCTCAACAGATTCAATTTATTAAACTGTTGCAGATTCCAACTTTTGAATTGTCCGCCCGTATAGAAGAAGAACTTGAAATTAATCCTGCCCTCGAAGAAGGTATGGAGATGGATAATGACATCAAAGAGCGTGATGAATATGACGATGATTTTGATGATTATGCAGACGACAATTTCGATGATTATAATGACCGTGAATTAGACATTGAGTCGTATCTCCATGACGACCATAACGGTTATAAAATGCAAGGTGATGGCAACGGTGATGATGACGATAAGGAAATGCCTATCGCCATGATTACGAGTTTGACCGACCACCTCATCGACCAATTAGGCTTTCTCCGTTTAGAAGAACAACAAGAAATTATAGGCAAACAATTAATCGGCTCAATCGAGACTGACGGGTATATTCGTCGTCCATTGCAGGCGGTGGTGAATGATTTGGCATTCACGCAGGGAGTTTATACTTCTGTGGAAGATGTTGAGGTTGTTTTGAAATATGTACAACAATTTGACCCTCCTGGAATTGCCGCAAGAGATTTGCAAGAATGCCTTTTGTTGCAATTGGCAAGAAAAGACCAAGACGATAAAGGTGTTCAAAATGCCACAAAAATCTTAACAGACAGTTTTGATGAATTTGCAAAAAAACATTACGACAAAATTCAGAAACGTTTGGGTGTGGATGATGAAGGGATGAAACTTGCCGTTACAGCTATTACTAAATTGAACCCAAAACCTGGCTCTGCCGAGGAGGATGGCACAATTATTCAGTACTTGATGCCTGACTATTTGTTGTTTAATAACAATGGTAAGTTAGAATTGACTCTCAATTCAAAAAATGCTCCTGAGTTGCGTGTAAGCCATTCTTTCCACGAAATGTTGGACACTTATGACAAATCAGACAAGAATAATCGTGTCATTAAAGAGACGGTAACGTTTATTAAGCAAAAATTAGATTCAGCAAAATGGTTTATTGATGCCATCAAACAACGTCAGAATACGCTTTTGAGAACAATGCACTCGATTTTGGAATATCAAAAAGAATTCTTCCTGACGGGTGATGAGACAAAATTGAAACCAATGATTTTGAAAGACATCGCAACACAAATTGAGATGGATATTTCGACAGTTTCGAGGGTAGCGAGTAGTAAGTCTGTACAAACGGAATTTGGTTTATATCCTCTAAAATACTTCTTCTCAGAAGGAATAGCCACCGATTCGGGTGAAGATGTTTCGAGTCGTGAAGTGAAAAATATCCTGAAAGAATTGATTGATAATGAGCCAAAGAGAAGCCCATTGTCGGATGATAAATTAGAAAAATACTTAAACGAAAAGGGTTATAACATTGCTCGTAGAACTGTTGCCAAATATCGTGAACAATTGAATATTCCTGTGGCTCGCTTACGTAAACAACTATAAAATCAATTACCATTTAAAAATTACCAGTATTTATTTTTAGGAATAGATACTGGTAATTTTTTTTTATGTAATTTGTACTAAATTGATAATTTCTAACAGTTTTTGCAGAATAACTTAGGTAGGGACGAATAGCATTCGTCCTTTTCAGATGCCCTGTTGGACGAATGCTATTCGTCCCTACCAAAAAATGGTCATAGAACTTAAATTGTTAATTGTTTATTGCTCATTGATAATTGTTTATCGTTCACTAATAATTGAACCAAACTTGACTACTCGTTTTGCCCAAATACTTTCAGCCGCTTTGCATCCTTTAATGATGCCAACTATCATTTTTGCGATTTTATTTTACCTTGCCCCCGAATCAATACAAAATTTGGAGTTGTTCAATAGTTCCGCAAAGGTCGGGATGATGTCCTTGAAAATGGGGCTTTTGGTATTAATTTTTCTTCAAACCTTTGTGCTTCCAGTTTTTAGTATTTATGCCCTTTATCGTTTTGGATTTATTGGCGATTTAAAAATGGAGACCTTGGCGGACAGGCGAATCCCATATTTAGTTACTGTTGCCATTTATACCTTCGTTGCTTATTTTTTTACGTTAAAACTCCAACAATTTCCCGAAGTTTCGATTATCATTACAGGCATTGCTTTTTCGATAGCTGCGGTTGCGATAATTAGCCTTTATTGGAAAATCTCAGCTCATGCTGTTGGGGTCAGTGGGATGTTGGGAGCATTGGTCGGAATTGCCATCAAATACAGTAATAATGAGCTTTTTTATCCAATTTTAGGAATAATTTTAATGGCTGGATTCGTGATGTCGGCTCGTTTACATTTGAATGCCCACACCCCCAATCAGATTATGGCAGGTACTTTTTTAGGCTTAACGGTGAGCCTTTTGGTCGTGTTTATAAGTGATTTTTTTATTTAATTTTTGTCATCAATAAAACTCAAAAATATGAATTACCCACATCTTTTTCAACCACTTGATTTAGGGTTTACGACCTTGAAAAACAGAATCTTGATGGGTTCGATGCACACAGGTTTGGAAGAAAGTAAAAATGGTTTTGAAAAACAAGCCGCCTATTTTGCCGAGCGTGCAAGAGGAGGCGTTGGGCTTATTGTAACGGGTGGCGTTGCTCCCAATCGTGCGGGTTGGACGATACCTTTTGGTAGTAAACTTTCTACAAAATCCGAAGCTCGCCAACATAAAAAAATCACAGACGCTGTTCATGCAGAAGGAGGGAAGATTTGTATGCAGATTCTTCACACGGGTAGGTATGCCTATCACCCAATGGCAGTTGCACCTTCTGGATTGAAGTCGCCGATTTCGCCTTTTAAACCTTGGGAATTGTCGGATGGTGGTATTCGTGAAACGATAACAGATTTTGCAAATTGTACCTTGAAAGCTCAGGAAGCGGGTTATGACGGTGTGGAAATCATGGGTTCAGAGGGTTATTTAATTAATCAGTTTATCGTTTCTAAGACAAACAAAAGAACTGATGAGTGGGGTGGTTCGTATGAAAATAGAATAAAATTTCCGATTGAAATTGTTAGAAGTTGTAGAGAAGCGGTTGGTAAAAATTTCATCATCATTTACCGACTTTCTATGCTTGATTTAGTAGAAGATGGTTCAACTTGGGATGAAGTGGTTCATTTAGCAAAAGAAATCGAAAAGGCAGGGGCAACAATCATCAATACTGGAATCGGTTGGCACGAAGCCCGTGTACCAACGATTGCAACGATGGTACCCAGAGGAGGATTTAGCTGGGTCACACAGCGATTAATGGGCAAATTATCTATTCCATTAATTACTACTAATCGTATCAATATGCCAGATGTGGCAGAGAAAATATTAGCCGATGGACACGCAGATATGGTTTCGATGGCACGCCCCTTTTTGGCTGACCCTGAATTTCCTAACAAAGCAATGCAAGGAAGAACGGACGAAATCAATACCTGTATCGCCTGTAATCAAGCCTGTCTCGACCACGTTTTTGACCGTAAAACTGCCAGTTGTATTGTCAATCCGAGAGCTTGTAATGAACTGACTATTAATATTTTACCTACAAAAAATAAAAAGAAAGTTGCCGTAGTGGGTGCGGGTCCTGCTGGTTTGTCGTGTGCTGTTACTCTCGCCCAACGTGGACACGAAGTTCATCTTTTTGAAGCCCAAAGTATGTTGGGGGGACAGTTTAATATCGCCAAAGAAATTCCAGGAAAAGAAGAATTCAGCGAAACACTCAGATATTACCGTCGTCAGATGGAAATACATCAAGTAAACGTGCATCTAAACACTCGTTTTGAGGAAAGTAATGCAGCAAATTTTGATGAAGTTGTGGTAGCTACTGGTGTAAACGGACGAACTGTTGATTTTGAGGGTTCAAATCACCCGATGGTTTTGAGTTATACGGATGTTGTTTTGCATAAAAAACCTGTTGGAAAGAAAGTAGCTATTATTGGTGCGGGAGGCGTTGGATTTGATGTTGCTGAATTTTTGACTCACTCAGAAAATACTGACATTAAACACTTTATGAAAGAATGGGGTGTGGATATGGAGTACAAAAAAGGTGGGGCATTGTTAGAAAGCGAAGAAATGAGTTCGCCGAGAGAAGTATATCTTTTACAACGTTCGAGCAATAAAATGGGAGAAGGTTTGGGTAAAACTACGGGATGGATTCACAGAACTGCCATGAGGTTGAAAGATGTGAAAATGATCAAAGAAGTGTCTTATCAAAAAGTGGATAATGATGGACTTCATGTTTTGATAAAAGGGCAACCTCATGTTTTGGAAGTTGATAATGTTGTGATTTGTGCAGGGCAAGTGTCTAATAATCAGTTATATACAAATCTTCAAGGCAAAGTAAAACACCTGCATTTAATTGGAGGAGCTTTTGAAGCGGGTGATTTGGATGCCAAATTTGCTATTGAGCAAGGAACGAAATTGGGGATTGCTATTTAAAAACAGAAACATGAGAACATTTAATATTCCGAAGTTAGAGAGAGTCATAAAACATTATAAATTGAAAAGTAAGCGTCAGGTTGATGGTCATATTTTGTTTTGTATGAGTCAAAAAACGTTGAAAGATGCGATTGAAGTTGCTTCAAAATCAATTGATGAAAATGGAAAAATTCACTTTCATCAAAGAAGAGTAGAGAAACCAGAATTGATTAGCTTTTCGGAACGTGTGTCTTTATTAGAAAATGAGATTGCATCTTGTGAAAAATTTGATGAGATTTATGATTTGGTGCATTCTGTTGGTAATCAGTATATTACAGAACTGACCATATATGACACTGCCCAACGAATTGGAGCTTTCAGGAATATTCATCCAGATAAAATTTACCTTCAAAGCGGAACACGAACAGGTGCTGAGAACCTTTTGGGGAATTTGGGTGATAAAAAATACTTGACTTTGGAAGACTTGCCAAGTCCATTTCATCGTTCAGAGTTTACCATGGCAGATGTAGAGGATATTCTTTATCAATACAAAGATGAGTTTAAATATTGTGTAAAATAATGGTTTGAATATTCGATGAACACAGGTAGGTTCAAAACCTTATCAGCGTTAGTTAATTTTAAATTAGGGTGTTGTAAAATTAAGAGTATCGTCTAACTTCCCGAAAGTTTTAAACTTTCGGGAAGTTCCTTCAAGTCAAATACGTTACGTTTAAATTTACAATTTTCCTTACCTAAAAAACTAAAAAATCAACAAATGAAAAAACAACTACTAACCCTCACAGGACTGTGCTTTTTGAGCATTCCTTCATTCTCTCAAAAAACCTTAATTCACTGTGGTACGCTAATAGATGCTGTCAAGAACGAAGCTCAATCTCAAATGACGATTGTGGTAGAAGGTAAGAAAATTACGGCTGTTCAAAAAGGCTTTTCTGCCCCTTCTGGAACGGATAAAGTGATTGATTTGAAATCTCAAACCGTCATGCCTGGGCTTACCGATATGCACGTGCATTTGGAACAAGAAACAAGTAAGGGTGGCGAGATAAAACGCTACCAACTCAATCAAGCTGACATCGCTTTTGATGCCGCAAAATACGCCAAAAATACCTTGATGGCAGGTTTTACGAGTGTTCGAGATTTGGGAGGTTCGGGCGTGAATATTGCTCTTAGAAATGCTATTAATAAGGGGACAGTCATTGGTCCAAGAATATTTACATCTGGCAGAACCATCGCCACCACAGGTGGTCACGGTGACCCTTCAAATGGTCTTGCGGATAAATTAACCCTTGATGGTCAGTATCTTACAGGTGTAGTCAATGGCGTAGATGAATGTCGTCAGGCGGTTCGTCAGCGGTATAAAGAAGGTTCAGATTGTATCAAAATCACGGCAACGGGTGGTGTTTTGAGTATTGCCAAAAGTGGAAAAGCACCACAATTTACCGAGGAAGAAATCAGAGCTATTGTTGAAACCGCCAAAGATTATGGTTATCACGTAGCTGCACACGCCCACGGGGCAGAAGGCATTAAAAGAGCGGTCAGAGGAGGCGTTACGACCATCGAACACGGTACGTTTTTGGACGATGAAGGTATTGAATTAATGAAGAAAAATGGAACGTATTTGGTAGCCACAATCTTAGCGGGAAAGACCGTTGCGGATTCTGCCAAAGTGCCAGGTTATTATCATCCATTAGTTGTACCAAAGGCATTAGAAACTGGTCCAATTATTCAGGCTACTTTCGGAAAAGCCTATAAAGCGGGCGTGAGAATTGCATTCGGGACTGACTCGGGTGTTTCCATACACGGGTACAATGCCTACGACTTCCAGTACATGGTTGAGGCTGGTATGCCAGCAATGGAAGCCATCAAATCTGCTACTATTATTCCCGCCGAGATTATGGGTGTACAGAAAGAATCAGGAACAATTGAAGCTGGAAAATTAGCTGATATTATCGCCACAGACGGTAATCCTTTGCAAGATATTAAGATGATGAGAAAGGTGTCTTTTGTAATGAAAGATGGCGTAGTTTATAAATAGAAAGATTTTTGGTCACGGCTAAACCAAATGAGTAAAATTATTCTAACGAGGAGGTAAAATAACATTTTTGAAACTGTCTTTTGCAAGAGCCACTTTCTCGGGGAAAAGGTTTTTACCTTTAAAACGAACGAGAGATTCGTCTTTAACATAAACTATTTCTGGAAGTTTGTTTATATTTTTTTTATCAATAGTTTTCATTGTATTTGTTGTTTGATTTATAACAATTTTCTGATTAAAAAAGATTCGTACTTTTTATGTTTTTGGTAAGGCTCTAAATTATCATCTATCGAACCAAATATTTCAAAATACTCTATAAATTCATCGTAGTAAATGTTTATTGCCATTTGATATAAACGTGTTCGAGATTCAGAGCTACCTTTGAATGAGATATTTGCCATTGGATTTCTTTTTAGAAAATCAACTGCAATACTAATTACAGTCGCTAAGACCATTTCTGTATCTCCATTTCCGCTCACAGATTTATCATCTATTTCATCGGTAAGAGGGTCTAAATCACCAAAACCCAAATTAAATACATTTTCTTGATATTCAAAGAGTTGAACCGCTTTTCTAATTTCTCCTTTTTGTCCTATACTTGTAAAAGTATAGATTTCTTCAAATGGGGAATAATTTACTTCATATTTTGGTTTATTCATATTAAAGTGGTTGATTTATGAATACCAAAACTAAATATATTTTTGAAAAGAACAAAACTTATTTTTTTAAGGTTTTGGCTTAATTTATCAACAATCGTACAACCATTTCCTATCCGCCCAAATAGCAATTCTCTCAAATGTCTATAAAACTCACCTCTTCAAAACCACCTTCCCAACACCTTTTATCTCTCCACCACTCAAAACCTTCAAAAAATAAACTCCTTCAATCTGTCCCCCTAAGTCAATCACTAAATTCTGTGTCGTTTGTTGATTTTTTTGTGATAAAACTTTCCTTCCCATATTGTCAAATATTTCATAATCAGCTATTAATGGACTTTTGATATACACAAAACGAGTTGTAGGGTTTGGGTAAATTGTTTGGTTTATCGCTTCTTCTTCGGTGGCAGTTATGATGTATTTTGAGGTGTTTTTCAACCATCTCAAACCTCCCGTATTTGTCCCCATCATTACGTCTGGGATGAAATCATTATTTAAGTCGGCTATGGCAATGCTTAGATTTCCGCCTAATGGTAAGGTGTTTTTTGTGTTCGATTCATCAAAAATATTGGTACTGTCGGCAATGAATTTTGATTGATTTTGTTCTGTGAAATTCTTGTAAACTTTCACATACCCATTCCTACTTCCTGTGATTAATTCGTCCTTGCCATCACCGTTCAAATCTGCCGTTGCTAAGGAGAGATTTCCAACGGTATAATCTGAAACAATACCACCCAATTCCTCTTTTTCAAGGGTATAAACTGGCGATTTTGCAGTTCCTGTGTTTTTATAATAATCCAATCTGCCACCTCCTTTGCCCAACAAAAGGTCTTTCAAACCGTCTTTGTTCATATCAAAAAACAAAGGAGTGTCTCCGTTGGTAATGTTGTCGTTTTTTGGTAAAACAACCACCTCGGCATATTTCAAATCAAATGCTTTTCCCTTTGCACCCTTGTTGGGAATGAAGCGAATACTTACGCCCGTGAAGGAGTTGGCAATAAATCCTAAATCATCAACGCCATCGGCATTCATGTCCGTTACGAAGGGTTTTATTTCAAATAATTGGTCAGTTTTTGAGATGTTCAAATAATCGGTATTCGTAATTTCAAAAGTGCTATTGCCCTTATTTTCAAATAGATAGATGCTACCACGATAGCCCGTTTCGCCTCTATTGCCTGCAATTCCTACTAATAAATCTTGGTCGCCGTCACCGTCAATATCTGCGAAAACAGGGGAGGTATTTTCTCCTAAATCCACCATCGAATTTTGTAACATATTATTCTGAACAAAACTCAAATCAGGCTTATCGTCTTTACCTTTATTTTTATAAAACCAAACAGATTTTTGATAATCTACGGTCTGCAAAGCATTATCCGAGCCATTGGGCGAGGCAATAATATCTTTGACTCCATCAAAATCTAAATCTTCGTAATATATCGTTGGAAATACTGGAAAATCAACGGGGTAAATATTAGGAAAATTATAATCTGCCTTCGTGAAGGTAGCCTGAGAAGCCTTGCCAGTATTGATGATTGAGGCAATTTTATTTTTCGTAACATGACCAAAAAGTACGTCTTTTAATCCATCACCGTTCAAATCGACCAAAGTAATTGAATTTCCTGAGTGTAATACCCTCGCAGATTTGGCTTCTGGCAGTGGATTTGAAAGTGGCAACGGGTTATCTCCACAAGGTTGTTTGAAAACCATATCATCAAAATGCTCCTTGTAAAAACCTCCCCAACAATCACCTACTCGTCTGAATTCTAAAAAGTTAGCATTCTTGTAATTTTCAATACTGAAATTTTTGTGAAAGATTACAAAGTTACCAGAAGACTCAAATGCAAGAATATCATCGTCTCCGTCGTTGTCTATATCCGTAATGGAAGGTATGTCTGTTGCACTGATATAGAGGTTCAATTTTCCTGAATACCCCGTTGAAAGTAGAGGGTTGTTTACTAATTTAAAAGATAATTCTGTGGTACTTATGTTGAGAAAAACTTTGATTCCGCCAGGTGTTGAAGTAAAAATATCTTTCTTTCCATCACGGTTGTAGTCTCTTAGTAAAATCCAATTCTGAATTTTAGGAAAATAAGATTCATATTGAGGAGCATATTGCCAAAAATACTTATCTGCATTATCTTTTTTAGCTAAGAAAGTATAGAGCTTTGAGGAGGTTCTATCAAAAACAACAAGGTCTTCAACACCGTCGTTATCTAATTTACAAGTCGAAAATTGAGAGGCATTCAGTCCACCCGCAAAAGCATTTGGAAGCGTTTGCCCGTTTTGAATAATTTTTAAGGAATTGTCGAATTTGAAGTTGAAATCTTGGGCTTTTAGCGTTTGACAAGTAAGAATTATTAGCCACAAAGGCACGAAGGCTCTAAGTTTAGCGAGTAATATAACGCTGGCGGGGTTTTGAACCCCGCCAGCGTTGAAACCCTGCTGTTTTTGTACCTTGGTGGCAAAGTCAAATGTTAAAAATTTATCCGTAAATACGTGTATCATTTATTTTGATTTATTTTTTCTGAAATTTATGTTTTCAATAGATTAATTTCGTGAGGAATTTTAAATTCGCAACTCTTTAACTATAACGAACAAAACCATGATTTCGCTTATCGAATTATACCAAAAATACAAAGAATGCTCTGGGGTTTCAACTGATACTCGTAAAATCCCCTCGGGAGCAATGTTTTTTGCCTTGAAAGGTCCAAATTTTGATGCTAATTCCTTCGCCATGCAAGCCATCGAAAAAGGGGCAAAATATGCGGTTGTCGATGATAAAAATTTAGATATTAATGAAAATCTTTTGTTGGTCGATGATGTTTTGAATACGCTACAAAATTTAGCAAACTATCACGCTCAACAGTTGGACATTCCTTTTATTGGCTTAACGGGTTCAAATGGAAAGACAACTACTAAGGAACTGATTAACAGCGTTTTATCTAAAAAATATAAAACGTATGCAACTCAAGGAAACCTCAATAATCACATCGGAGTCCCACTAACGGTTTTAGCAATTGACAAATCTGTCCAGATGGCAATTATCGAAATGGGGGCAAATAAACAAGGTGATATTAAAGAATTAGTCGAAATTTGTGAGCCAACGCACGGCTTCATTACCAACATCGGAAAGGCACATTTAGAAGGTTTTGGAGGATTGGAAGGTGTCCGAAAAGGTAAAGGAGAATTATTCGATTGGTTATCAAATAATAATCAAACTGTTTTCGTGAATGTAGCCTCCACGCCCACGTACGAGATGGCTCAGGAAAGGACTGGTTTTAAAGAAATTATCACTTATACGACAGACTCCAACCGTAGGTTTCAGACGGTGGTAACGATGTTAGAAGAAAGCCCATTCGTGATTTTTACTGACCCAGAAGGAGGATATTATACATCCCATCTCACAGGAATGTACAATTTTCAGAATATGGTAGCCGCAATCAGAATTGGACAATATTTTGGCGTTGATACTAAAACAGCTTGTCAAGCGGTTGCCGATTATCAACCTAACAATAATCGTTCGCAATTTATCGAAAAAGGCTCAAATATGGTCTTTATGGATGCTTACAATGCTAACCCTTCTTCGATGTCTGCCGCTATTTCTTATTTCAATGATTTGAAAGCAAATAAAAAAATGGTCATTCTGGGCGATATGTTTGAGTTGGGAGAAGATGCCGAAATGGAACACAAAGCCCTCGGTAAATTATTGGTAGAATGCAATTTTGACAAAATCCTATTGGTAGGTACTTTGATGGAAAGTGCCGTGAAAGCATTGCCGATGATGAAGGTTTTGTATTTTCCAGATAAATTTGGTTTGCATACGTGGTTGCAAGATTACCCTCAGACTGACACGCACATACTCGTGAAAGGGTCGAGGGGCATGGGTTTGGAGAGTGTGTTGCCGTTTTTAGGATAAAACTGACCGTTTACTCATTTTCGCAACCGCATACTCAATCAAAATACAATTATCTTGATTGATTGAGTACATTTGAGTTATACTTTTTAAAACCAAATTCAACCATACCAACCCATTAAGAAATCATGGATAATTTTTCAAATCAAAATCAACCACAAAAATCTGGCAGTAGCAATAATGTCCTCAAAGCGGGATTAGCCGTTATGACTCTTTTGGCAGGTGGCTTGGGCTATATGCTTTTCCAAACCAAAGAAACCGTCACCAATCAACAAGAGGTGATTAGTACGAAGGTAATGGAATTGGCAAATACTCGTACAAAATTAGATTCGATTTCGAGAGAATTAGACTCGCAAATCGCTGAGGTTCAGAAACTTGGAGGTGACATTACGGAACTCCAAAAAGCCAAAACTGAATTGGAAGCGGATAAAGTTGAACTTACAAAAAGCAACAGTAGAAATGCTGGTGAAGCATCAAGTATTCGTGCAAAGTATGAAGGAAAGATTAAAAATTATGAATCTTTGTTAGCTTCAAAAGAACAAGAATTAGTAAAACTTCGTGAAGAAAATGCTGCCTTAGCTTCTCAAAATCAGAACCTTGCCTCTGAAAATAGTAGCTTAAAAGGTGAAACAAAAGGTCTTGCACAATCTGCCGAAGAAGCAAAAGCTCAGAAAGAAGAGGAAGTTGCTAAAAATAAAGTGTTGGCAGAAAAAGTAACCAAAGCCGCTGCCCTTCGTGCGGAGTATGTAAAGGTGATTGGAATAAATGACCGAGGTAAAGAGTCAGAAGAGAAACGTTATCGTGCGAAGAAATTGGCAAAAATTAAAGTCGTTTTTCAATTGGCTAAAAATGATTTGACCGAACAAGAACGCAAAACGGTTTTCATCAGAGTTCTTGGTCCAGACGGCTCAACGATTTTTGATGCAGCTACTGGTTCTGGAAATTTCACTTTCAACGGTCAGGAGTTGGCATATACTACTCGTGGAGATTTGAATTATGATAATGAAAACTTATATATTGAAATGGTTTACAATCGTGGCGGTACACCATATCGTGAAGGAAATTATGTTGTTGAACTATATGCCGAAGGTTTCAAAATTGGAACTGGGGGTTTTGAAGTGAAGTAATTGCCTGAGTAGTTTAATCGTTAGAAAGGAGTTTGATTGTCAAAATCAGACTCCTTTTTTATTGAAGATTTTTCGCTAAATTTGAGAAAAAATAAAGAAAAATAAAATGGGATTAGTATATGCTGATGTTGAGCTTATCAACAGTGAAGATATGGGTTTGGCTCGCCGATACATGATTGGCGAAGACGAAGTAAAACGAATGAATGTTAATATTCTCGTAGATACGGGTGCGTACAATCTATGTATCAATGAGACAATCCAGGAACAATTGGATTTACCTTTTATAGAAAAGCGAAAAGCTCAATTGGCTAATGGTCATGTTGAAGAATATAATGTCGTAGGTCCAATTGTTTTGAAATTCAAAAATAGAAGAACAGTTTGTAATGCAATGGTTTTACAAGGAGATAGTGAGCCTTTGCTTGGAGCAATTCCTTTGGAAGATATGGATGTTTTGATTCACCCAGCCCGACAAGAGCTAATTGTAAATCCAGAACATCCTTATTATGCACAGATGAAATTGAAATAAAAAATAGGCTTCACGTAACTGGAAGCCTATTTTTATGCCTTATTCCGAATCTAAAAACAAATTATAAATACGGTCATCAATTCTGTATTGTAGCGTAATATTTCCTTTCCTAAACGAAATCACTTTAACCGTCTGGCTTTGAAGATTCATCATTCTATCTGCCCTTAATCTTACATAGACAAATTTATTTTCTTGGTAAATGTCTTCAAAAATGACCTTTCGAGGGAAATAATTACTTTCTTGAATCCGAGTATTATTATTTGCAAAATAAATAGAAGAATAAACGTTAAACTCATTTTTACTTCCCACAAAATCCTTAAAGTCTTCTAAATCAATCGTTTTACTCGTAAAAACACCGCCAGTAGCTACTGATTCTCTGGGTGTATTGACATGATAACCAGACCAATACGCATTATTTTGTCCAGTATCTTCCGTTATATAAACTAAATTCCCTCCCAACATCGCCGCTTGAATTTTTAGCTTTCTAAGACCTCTTTCACGAGTAGTGGCAGGGTCAGAAAATTGTCCTGAACTTGTCATGGTAGCAAAAATATCGTCAATTTTTACCAGCCCTTTCGTATCGTCACTAAATCTTGTGAATTTTACTTTTTCGTATTCATAGGCATTATCAATCATATTTAGTCCTAAATCATTTGTAAAAAGTTGAACTCTTCCAGATTTGAAAACTATCTTTTGGACTGAGTTTTTATGAATAGAAATCATCAGTTCTTCATCTGGAAAACTGTATTTGATGATTTCCAAAGATATGTCTTTGACGTTGGCAAGTACCAAACCCGTATTTGTGAAAATGGAGTCTGTTTTGGCAGATTGACCCAAGATTGAAGAACTCAAAAGGGTCAAAAATATGGCGATAGTGATTTGTTGTTTCATAGAAATTTTGTTTTCCAATAAGACAACTTTGTATTATCTGCCCCTCATAGTTTCAAAAATATATTGTAAATTCGATTCCTGTCAGCATCTTTCCAAACTAAAACTATTTGACTTTCATCAAATGAAACTACTCTTAATAATACGTTTTCAAAACCTTTTGCATTGATATAAATGAAATTATTTTCTTCATAAATATTTTCAATTTCCAAACTTCTTTCTTCTACTTTTCCATATTTAATTTCGTCTCCATTTTTACCCATATAGAGCGTTTGATAAATAGGAAATGCTTTTTTGTCTTTAATAATTGCTTTTAATTCTTCCATTTTGGGTAATCTATTGGTATAAGAAACACCACTAACAGTTGTCGTATTTCTCATTGGTAATTGCCCTCTCCATTGATTATTTACAGTTGTTTTATCAATGATGTACAATAAATTCCCTCCTAACATAGCTGATATTATTTTTACTTTTTGGAAAAATCTATTTTTCTCATTACTTGAGTTTACCCGTGGCTCAACGATATTCAACTCAACATCATCAATTTTTAACATCCCCATTGTTTCGCTTTCTAAACGGGTTAAATACACACTTCTAAAATCAAGAGCACTATTTACTGAATTCAAAGCAATTGCCCCTGTGAATATCTGTAAACGCCCAGATTTAAAACGAATTTTCTTGACCGTATTTTTGTAAATGGCTGTTATAATTTCTTCATTTGGAAGACTATACTCAACCTCCTCTGGGGATACCTTTTTTACGTTGGCTAAAATAATACCTTCGTTTGTGAAGATGGAGTCAAGTAATGAGGTTTGGGCAAAAATAGTTTGACTATACATTGCAAAGAATAGCGTTAAAATGATGTGCTTTTTCATATCTGTGTTAGTTTACATGATGACAATTAAACTCCAATTCACCCTAAATTTAAGCAAAAAAAATAATATTATAGCTACAAGTTGGAAATCAATATTTTAAGAATAAAACAAAAAAATATTTAGCTTTCGACATTTCTATTCTTCTAAATATTTCAAAATAGATAGATAATTTACCTGAAAAATAATTTTTCATAGATAAAATAACCAATTTTAGTATTTTTTGAGGTAAAAAAGAAAACTTTGTTTCAATACTTTTAAAATCAAAAACTAAGGTATTAATTTTGTGTTATTCTAAGAAAATGATTCGGGTGTAAAAGCTCAAAAACTAATAAAAAATGTCAACTGCAACACAACAGTACGTTCCGTACAAAGTTAAAGACATCGCTCTTGCCGAGTGGGGTCGCAAAGAAATTCGTTTAGCAGAAGCTGAAATGCCAGGTTTGATGGCTCTTCGTGCTGAATTTGGTGAGGCTCAGCCTTTAAAAGGTGCAAGAATCGCAGGATGTCTTCACATGACAATTCAAACTGCCGTTTTAATCGAAACATTGACCGCTTTGGGTGCTGACGTAACTTGGTCTTCATGTAATATTTTCTCTACACAAGACCACGCTGCCGCTGCCATTGCTGCCGCAGGTATTCCTGTGTATGCTTGGAAAGGTATGAACGAAGAAGAGTTCAACTGGTGTATCGAGCAAACTTTGTTTTTCGGAGAAGACCGTCAGCCATTGAACATGATTCTTGACGACGGCGGTGATTTGACAAACATGGTTTTTGACGAATACCCAGAATTAATCGACGGAATCAAAGGTCTTTCAGAAGAAACTACTACGGGTGTTCACCGTTTGTATGAGCGTTTGAAAAATGGAACTTTATACCTTCCAGCTATTAACGTAAATGACTCTGTAACTAAGTCTAAATTTGATAATAAATACGGTTGTAAAGAATCATTAGTTGACTCAATCCGTCGTGCTACTGATATTATGTTGGCTGGAAAAGTTGCCGTTGTTGCTGGTTATGGTGACGTAGGTAAAGGTTCGGCTGAATCATTGAAAGGTGCTGGTTGTAGAGTTTTAGTAACTGAAATTGACCCAATTTGTGCTTTACAAGCGGCAATGGACGGTTATGAGGTTGTTACGATGGATCAGGCGGCTTTGCGTGCAAACATATTCGTTACAGCAACTGGTAACTTAAAAATCATTCGTGAAAAACATTTCAGAGCGATGAAAGATAAGGCAATTGTTTGTAATATCGGTCACTTTGATAATGAAATTGATATGGCTTGGTTAAACGGAACTTATGGTTCAACTAAATCACAAATCAAGCCACAGGTTGATATGTATAATGTTGATGGTAAGGACATTATCGTTTTGGCAGAAGGACGTTTAGTGAACTTAGGTTGTGCAATGGGACACCCTTCTTTCGTAATGTCAGCATCATTCACGAACCAAACTTTGGCTCAATTAGAATTATGGTGTAATACAGACCAATACGAGAAGAAATTATACATACTTCCAAAGCATTTGGACGAGAAAGTAGCAAGATTACATTTAGGTCATATCGGCGTTACTTTGGAGACATTAGAGTCTGACCAAGCTGATTATATCGGTGTAAACGTAGCTGGACCGTTTAAGTCTGACTTGTACCGTTATTAGGATTTATTAGAATTCTATTTTGAAAAACTCTTCGTCAGAATTTCTGGCGGAGAGTTTTTTTGTTTTAAACCAAATTTTCTATCAACTCTTTCACTCTTAGCAATATACCCTCATCAGTAATCTCCCCATCCTTAATTTTAGTCCGAGGCGTAGAAATCAAAAGCGAAGTTTTCTCATCAATTTTTGCTTCAATAACTTTCAAGGTTTCTAATAGTGAGGCGTGTCCTTTTTCACCCGAAGTTGAAGCTGTGATGAGTGCGGTAGGTTTGTGAGAAAATTCCATCGAAGAGACCGTCCAATCAATGGCGTTTTTCAATGTCCCAGGCACACCCATTGCGTATTCAGGAGTGCAAATCAAGATTGCGTCAGAAGATTTTAATTGATTTCTAAAAGCTAAAACTTGCGATGGTACGTCAGTAGGGTTATCAAGGTCTGGATTGAAATGTGGAATTTTGTCAAGATTGGTAACTGTCTCAAAATCAATGGTTTCTTGATATAATTGAGCAATAATTTCGAGTAATTCTAAGTTTATGGAGTTTTGTCTTGTGCTACCACAAATGGCGACTATTTTCTTTTTCATGAATTAAAATTATTATCAAATCATCTCACAAAGCCTCGCCAAGTGCATCAATGCCGTAGTATCAATCACTCCCATGCGTTCAATCATGTTGCGGCGGTGGGTGTCTATCGTAACTTTTGATAAAAATAATTTATCGGCAATTTCTTTTGATTCGTAGCCTTCGGCAATGAGTTGTAAGATTTCTATTTCTCGCTCAGAAAGTATGTCATGGTCATAAGATTTATTCCCTACTGAATGGTGATATTTAATCTTTTGGGGCTTTTCGCCGTAGCTATACCTTATCCACCAATCATTATTTTTTAAGTATGGGGCAATATCATGGCACAATGAAAGCGTCCTGACTGCCTCACCTTCTTCATCGGTTTCGAGTGGATTGGTCTGCACAAACAAACGAAGTATTCTGCCCCAACGGTTCTTCAATTTCAATCCACAATAGAATATTTTGACATTGATTCGCTCATTCATGGGAATAGCTTTCATGAATTTTTGATGAATTCTGAAAGCATATATTGGATAAAAAATATGTTCCCAGACTACCAATTTCATCCACAACATCATTCCCAAAAGACTATCGCTTGTTTCGTCATAACCAAACATATCTTTCACGTTGGGGCTAATATATTCTGCCTTCTGTGTTTTATTCTGAAAAACTGAAATAACGATTTGGCTCGACCTCGATAAAATGCCAATGGGGCTTTTTTCGATAATTGATTTATCGAAATTATCTTCTAATTGTTGATTTTTTGAATAGTCAAGCCAGAGTTTTATACTCTCAGAAATGGCATACTCATAGTCTGGATTCTCTTCCATGATACATCAAAAAATTAAGTGGTAGTATGTGCAAATCTACAAATTTTTGAGTAAAAACGATACTTACAATGAGTATTTTACCTTGAAAATCAGCTAATTAACGCCTGAAAACTTGCAGACTTTGTGATGTCGGCTTACTTTTAAATTACAAAACTTACCTTTTGATACTATTAACAACAAAATGTGCCAAATTCAGATAGCTAACACGCCAAAACCTATTTTCACAACAGTCTATGCGACCCAGTGATTTTTAGAAAAGGTATTACAAAAAAATCCTCGTCTGTGATGGGAATTTTTTTTAGCATTTTTTTGTCTGGGCGACCCCGTCTGTACACCCCGTCTGTGCGACTCAGTCTGTGCGACTCAGTCTGAACACGATTTATAAGATTTTTAGGATTAAATAAGATTGCAATTAAAAAATCCTGCTAATCATTTTAATCTTATAAATCGTGTTCTAACAATTCCATAACCCCTTAAAAACCAACAATTTATATTTAAATTAAAAAATAAAATGAAAAATCTTACCATCCTTTTCCTCCTCCTCACCCTAAGCACCTTCTCGGCAACTGCCAGACTGTTTAGTGTTAGGGCTACTTTAAATGCTACACATGTTACACCACCTAATCCACCTATATATAACCCTGTTACTCAAACTGGAACACTCACTGGTACACTTGATGATGTAACTGGCTTACTTACTTATTCGATTACTTATTCTCCTTGTGCACCGCAAATACGATTTCACTCAGGGGCTGCTGGTACAAATGGACCTCAAATTTTTTCTCCCAGCTCCAATTGCAATCCTCCAACAAATGGGACATTCACTCTTACAGCCACTGATATTACCAATCTTTTAGTAGGAAATATTTATGTAGAGTTAGATTATTCATCAGTAAAAATCAGAGGGCAGTTAACTTCGGTTTTGATAATAGATACCTTCAACAATGCCGCCCAAAACAATTTCTATGGCATTGGGGGTTATTCTTATACACAAACCACCTTCCCCAATGGCGTACAGGCAAATCCATATATAGTTTCAGGTCCTTCGCCTCAAAATGATTTTAGCTATGGTGTTTCGGCGGTGGGGGGTATTACCAATAGAGCGGGTTATATCACCGCTACGAATACTAATACGCCTTTGACCATTCAATTTTATGGCAATAATATCAGAAAATTTGGTTGCCGTACTGATGGTATTGATATCGCTGTTGCAAACATAACAACTGATGTCATACGCCTTACTGCTACTACTAATTTAGGGGCGGTGGCTACGCAAACGAGCGTGAATGGTTCAAGATTTGTAGGTTTTAACGTGATGGGCGAAAACGAATACCTTGTTTCGGTAACTATCCAATTTAATAGTACACCAAGCCCTGCGGCTTACCTTTCCATGCAAAATATCATTTTGGGCGACAATACCCCCCAAAACGTAGCCCTCAATTTTGATGGTAGCAATGATTATGTTTCGATACCAAGTGCCGTTGGCAATTTTGCTACCAATCAAGACTTTACGGTAAGCTGTTGGATAAAACCTGACCCAAACCAGCCCACGCCATCGGGTCAGTTCTATTCCTACGATAATGACATCATTACCAAAAGAAATGACCAAAGTGCCTCTATCAGCGACCCTTATCCTTTTGAAATCAGGTATTTGAATGTAAATTATCCCGTAGTTACTGACCGTCATAAAATAAAAGTGGGACAATGGGACGGTACAACTTTCAAAGAGGTAACTTCTGCCACCGCCGTCAATGATGGAAAATGGCATCACGTAGCTTTTGTGCGTACAGGTGGTAATAGTGGTGTTTTTAAACTATATATTGATGGCGTACAAGAAGGGAGCAATGTTACTGATAATGCCAATAACAATACTACCAACATTCACCCCCTACAAATAGGCAGAAAAGTAAATAACCAAAATTTCTTCAAAGGCGAAATAGACGAAGTACGCATCTGGTCTTTTGGCAAAACTGCCACCGAAATAGCCAATGAAAGATTTTGCAAAACACCCAACGCCACCAATTTAGTGGTAGCCTACAATTTCAGTAATGGCGTACCGCATGACAACAACTCCCTCATTACACAAGTACAAGATGCCGTAGGAACTAATCACGGTACATTAAACAACTTTGCCAAAACAGGCGATGCTTCTAATTTTGTAACGGGGCAGGTGAAATATGTAAATAACGATGACGCAGGTAACAACAATGGCTCTTCATGGACAAATGTCTTTCCCAGTCTACAAATCGCCCTAACTGCAAATACCTGCAACGACCTCTTTGATGTATATGTAGCCAAAGGCAATGCTTCTTATAAACCAGCCTTTTCTGATGTCAATATCTCCTTCAATATCCCAACAGGCATGAGGATTTATGGCGGTTTTGCAGGAACAGAAAAAAGCATTAATCACCGCAATTTGGCATTGATTCGTACCACCAATGAAACTACCCTTTCGGGCGATTTATCAATCAATGATAGTGATATCCCTTTTAATTTTACTACCAATCGTACTGATAACTCTCAAAATGTGGTAGTAATAAATGGCTCAAATGCCGTAATAGATGGTTTTACGATTAGGGGTTCAAGAAATTATGGTGTTTCTATTAATTCTGGAATCACAAACACCCTTTTCAAGCACAACAAAGTAATAGATAATAGAACGGGAATAGAAGTACGTGGAAATAACACCATCATTGCAAATAGCATCATCTCGGGAAATCAATTTACAGGTGTCGATGCTTTTAATGTAACACCCCTAAATATCAACAATAGCCTCTTAGCCAATAATGGTAGTGATGGGGTTTTTATTTCTGTAACTGATGGAACAACTAAACTAAAAACCATTACCAACAATACCATAGCTTTCAACGCAGGCAAGGGAATTGATTTTAATATAATTGGATCAACATCAACCAACACCATAAAAAACAACCTAATTTATGGCAATGTCTCAGGTGGAATTGCTGGCAATAGCACAAATACCATCACATACAGCTTGGTGCAGGGCGTAACAACAGGTACTGGCAATTTGAATGGCAATACGGTTAATCCTCAGTTTGTGAGTCCTTTGGGCAGTGGTTTTGGTAGTCTTAGTTTGGCTAATATGGGAGATTATCGCCTAAAAGATTCGTCCCCCTGCATCAATGTAGGCGATGATGTAGGCGTAAGTCCCTTAGATTTGGATAGAAACCCAAGACCAAAAGGCGGTAAAACCGATATGGGAGCGTATGAAAGCAATGTGAATATGAACGAAATCATCAGCATCATCAATGGCAATTGGGAGAGTAGTAGCACTTGGAATTTGAAAAGGCAGCCGTTGGCAACAGATAAGGTAATTCTAAACGGGCATAACGTAATGATAGGGACTAATTTAGCAAGGGCGAAGGATTTGGAGTATAAAACAGGGGCGATTTTACGGTATGTGAATGGGGGCTTGTTGCGGTTTGGGTTGTAAAAACGTCAAGCTCTGTCATTGCGAGCTTTTTCAGCGAAGCAATCTGTCGGATTGATGTGAGAGAGTTTGAAAGCCTTTGGCTCTGTCATTGCGAAACTCCGATTCGTACCTCGCAATGACAGGGCTTGACGTTTTTTTCACGCCATTGCAAAGCCACTTTGTTCTCTGGCACGCTCAGAGACGAAGCCCAAAACAATATCTTGCGGCAAAACTCCACGCTCTACCAATTCGTCAGCAATTAAACAATCGGTATTATTTTGCTGAATCCAGATTTTTTCATTAATAATATCAAAATGAAAGGCAACCAGATACACAAATTGGGCATTGTGCCACCCCACCGAAACTAATTGATAGTGATTATTTTCTTTGTCAATAATCAACTGCGATTTTACATCGGGCGTAAGTCGTTTTTTGATAGATCCAAACTCATTGAGTAGGTCGCAAAGAATATTTTGATATTTTGTTATTTTATCCATGACGTTATCGTGTTTGTTTCAGTATTAAAAACGATGATTTCAATTTCAAAACGTTTGATGGCTTTTTGAATAAATGAACGTTGGAAAAATTGTTGCCAAGCATTGTCTGGAATAGCTAACCAAATACGGCGGTCTGGTTCTAATTCTTCTAAGGAAAGTCTATAATTTTCATATTGCCCAATAGCTTTATGAAACTCAGAAACGGGTGATTGACCTTCAAAAGACTTAATCTCTACGGCGATTTTTTCGTTATCACGTTCAGCGGCAATCATTCTTTCAGCACCTAAGTCAGCCAATAATTCGACTTCGCCAATGGTCAAATCCAATGGGTCGTCAGTAATCAACCAACCGTCCTTAATTAAAGCGTCTTTAATATTATCGTGAAAAAAATCTCGTCTTGCCATAATTTTTAGGCTAAGATAGGGTATTTGTTAGGTAAGTTAAAACAAATCAAAACAAATATATTTAGTAAACGGTACATACTTTTTCTATTCATAGATAGCACCAAATCATAAAATTCCCTAAATTTGAATATCAATTAGAAATCTAAAACAAATCAAAGATATGAAAAAATTAGCATACCTTCTTCTCATTAGTGGAATAGCCACTTTTAATAGCTTCGGACAAAGCCCAGTAGGTTTTCCAAACGGAATAACCGTGGGTACAGGCGTAAGTATTCCCGCAGGAAGTACTTACAAAATGGCAATTGCAGGTGGAATTTTGACGGAGAAAGTTCGTGTAGCAACCAATGGTACAACCTTTTGGGCAGATTTTGTATTTGATAAAGACTACAAACTTCGTCCACTGTCAGAAGTAGAAAGTTATATCAAAGCCAATAATCACTTACCAGAAATCCCTTCAACGTCAGACGTTCGCACAAACGGGATTGACCTTGCAGAAACTCAGGCATTGCTTTTACAAAAAGTAGAAGAATTGACTCTTTATGTAATTGAACAAAATAAGAAAATTGCAAAATTGGAAGGGAAGGTGAGAAAGTTGAGTAAGAAGAAATAGTATAGAACTTTACAACTTATCAACTTAAAATTTAACAACTAATATTTGTAAAAAACTCCCCGCCCAACTTGTTCTGGCGGGGAGTTTTTGTTTTTCCCCTTAAAATATTCGTAATTTGCACCCAAACAAATCCGCATTACATTGCCAACAGCTATTTTACATATTCCTCCGACCACAAAATCAGAGAGTCCACGATTTGATATTGAAAAATTGAATCAATATACACTTTCTTGTGAAATTTCTGAATCCTCTTTCGCCTGTGAGGTTTTGGATTCGGTTGATAGTCAGCTGATTGCTTCTGAGAAATACAATTTTCCAGAACAAAAAGAACCCGTTTCGATTACCCAGTATTTGGAATCCATTTACGATACCCATGATTTTTTGAAGTCTTTGAAATGGAAATCGGTTGAGATAATTATTGATAATCAGTCGTTTACCTTAGTTCCTTTGGATTTATTTAAAAAGGAATACACCACTCGTTATTTACAATTGGCAAAAGGCACGCTCATGAACGACAGCGAGGAGGTGCATACGCATACACACGAGGACTTAGCAATCGTGAATGTGTATAGCTCAGACCGTGAATTATACAATTGGTTGTCAGATACTTATCCTTTGGTGGAGATGTCTTTCAAACACAAAACAAGTCAATTGATTGATTTTGGGGTATTCACGAGCAAAGCCCAAACAGCTTTTCTTTATTTTGGGAATCATCATTTTACAATGGTCATTACTGCCAATGGTTCGCTCAAATTTTGTAATCGTTTTGTCTATAAAACCGCCCAAGATTTAGTCTATTACGTACTTTTTGCGATGAATGAATTGAACATTGAACCCGATGAAATCATCCTGAGACTCAACGGAAATATTACCGAAAAATCAGAAGATTTTGAATTACTAAACCAATATTTACCTAACGTCAAGATTTAGTTTATTGGTTATCTGTTACTGGTTTATTGGTAATTATGTGAATTAAATTCTTTTTTTGGGAACTTACTTTTGTTTAGTATCCTTCATTAAACCAATAAACCAATAAACCATTAAATCATTAAACCATTAAACCATTAAACCATTAAACCAATAAACCAATAAACCATTAAACCAATAAACCATTAAACCAATAAACCAATAAACCATTAAACCAATAAACCATTAAACCATTAAACCAATAAACCATTAAACCATTAAACCATTAAACCAATAAAGATGAAAAAGACTGCCTTCTTCCCAGGTTCATTTGACCCTTTCACCAAAGGGCATGAGGATATTGTTTTGAGAGCCTTGAATGTGTTTGATGAAGTCATTATCGGGATTGGGCATAACGCCAATAAAGCACGATATTTTCCTATCGAAAAAATGATAGCTTGGATAGAATCAACCTTTGAAGGTAAGCCTGTTCAGGTGGTTTCCTACAATGATTTAACTGCCAATGTCGCCAAAGATATGAATGCCAGTTTTTTGGTAAGAGGCTTACGCAATACGACAGATTTTGAGTACGAAAACTCCATTGCCCAAGTAAACCGTTATTTAGTAGAAAATCTTGAAACGGTGTTTTTGATAACCTCTCCACACTTAGCTCCTATCAGTTCAACAATTATTCGTGATTTGCATAGATATGGAACGAATGTCGATGAGTTTTTGCCTTATAATATTCATGAGTAAGATTATCTTTTATCAAACATAATCTTACTCATAATTTCATTCTCACGATTTTCATCCACATTATTTTCGTAATAATCTACGAGTGTTCCCAAAATATCTTTTACTTGCTCTAAACGCTCTGAGCCTAATATTTCTGTAAATTTTCTGTCAATATGTTCCGTACAGGCTTTCCAATGCGTGAGGGCTTCGTAGCCTCTGTCGGTCAGTTTTACCATCACTGCACGGGCATCAGAAGGGTGTTTTTCAGAAACTACATAGCCACCATCCACCAATTCCTTCACGATTTTACTCATGCCTTGTTTGGTGATACCCGCCCTGGATGCCAATGTATTTACGGTATCTCCCTCAAACTCAATGTGTACCAAAGCCACAATATGCCCCACACGGAAATCAGTATAGCCTTTTTCTCTCAAAAAATCAGTCGCAACCTCGCTCATATACCGGTACGATTTATTCAATAATCGCCCAAGCAAACGACTTTTATTGTCTTTGAAAGTTTGTATTTCTAATATTTTTTCTGCGTCCATTTGAAAGTTCAACAGGTTTCTAACCTGTTCGATGAAACAACAGGTTGGAAACCTGTTATACTTTAAAAACAATTATTTTTCTACAAAGATACAATAAAAAAAATAATTGTCAATATACTTGACTATATTAGTAAACTTAGTTTACCTTTGTGGCAATATTTAAGATAAAGTCTTCAAATATATTGTAATTTAAAATTCGTTCAAATATGAAAAAATCTGAACAAAACGTCTCCATCATCTTTGAAACGCCATTTTATATCATCCTCTTTGAAAATTTTATTGATGGTAAATATTCGGTAGCAAAAGAGATTATAGGAACAAGCGATCCTACAAATTCTGATTTGGCAATTTTCTTTGAACAATTGAATTATGATAGACTAAATTTTTCAGAACCAATATTGGAAGAGAAACAAAAAGAATTCAAGAAAATTTCTTTCAAAAAACAACAAAAATTAGCCAAGATTCAAACCGAAAAAAAGACACTTTATACCTATACAAAGGCAAGTGAACAATTGAAATTATTACAGGAACAAAATAAGAAAGAAAAAAAGCAAGTCTCTAAGCAAGAAAAAGAAGAAGCTGAAAATTTGAAGTATCAATTAAGAGTACAAAAAAGTAAAGAAAGGCATAAAGGTCATTAAAATTAATTCTCAAATAAAATCATGGAATCACAAAGTCCCATCAAAAAGTATCTTCCAAAAGTTATTCTTTTATGTGTATTAGGTACGGCAGCATACTTCGGATATAACAAATACACCTACGCCAAAACGCACGAAGAAACTGATAACGCACAAATCGAGACGTATTTTGTGCCTGTGCTACCACGTATGGCTGGTTATGTCAAAACTGTAAACGTCAAAGATTATGACGTTGTAAAAAAAGATGAAGTTTTGGCAGAAATTGATACTGATGAAGCTCGTTTGGTTTTGGAAGAACTCAATGCTGATTTCGTTCAATCACAAACTGATATTGAAAACGCCAAAGCCAATATTAATAATTTGAACGTTACGATAAATTCAGCCAATGCAAACTTGAAAGCTAATTTTCTAAGAAAAGAAAAAGCCAGAAAAGATGCTGAACGTGATGCAAAATTAGTGGCAGAAAATGCCATTACTCGTAAGCAAGCGGATGATAGTCAGGCAAATTATGAAATTTTGTCAGCTCAATACGAAGCTGGACAAGAGGATATTTTGACGGCAAAATCAAGAATACCAATTCTTCAAGCGGCTCTCCACAAAGCGGAGGCGATTATGGGTGTAAAGAAGGTAAAAATTGAACAACAAAAATTACGTTTGAATTATTCAAAAGTATATGCTCCAACTTCTGGGAGAATTGGTAAGAAGAATGTAGAGGCAGGACAATTTATCCAGGCTGGACAACCATTAATGACGATTGTTCAAGATGCTTCGTTTTGGGTTGTGGCAAATTTTAAAGAAACCCAAGTGCATAACCTCAAAATTGGCGATAAAGCCGAGTTAAAATTAGATGCCTATCCTGACCGAATTTTGAAAGGAAAAATCATCTCAATTTCAGAAGCAACAGGAGCCAAAACCTCTCTTTTACCAGCCGATAATGCTTCTGGAAACTTCGTGAAAGTAACGCAAAAAGTACCTGTGAAGATTGAAATAGTGGATTTGGAGAAAAACAAAGCCATGTTACGGGCAGGTTTATCTTTGGAAGTAAGTATTGAATTAAAGAAATAAAAGACATGAAGAAATACATCATTGTCTTAACAACCGTATCGGCTGCCGTCATGGAATTGCTCGATACAACAATCGTCAATGTGGCTCTGAACCAAATTTCGGGGGCATTAGGAGCGACTATTGAAGACATCGCTTGGGTGATTACTTCGTATGCCATTGCTAACGTAATCATTATTCCGATGACTGGTTTCTTGGGGGAATATTTTGGAAGAAAAACCTACTATTTAACCTCAATGATACTTTTTGGCGTTGCATCTTACTTCTGTGGAGCATCCGAAACGCTTTGGGAATTAGTCTTTTGGCGATTTATTCAAGGCATTGGTGGAGGAGCTTTATTATCAACTTCACAAGCCATTTTGTTTGATGCCTTCGAGACTAAAGAACGTGGACTCGCCTCTGGATTATTCGGAATGGGAATCGTTTTAGGACCTACCATGGGACCTGTTTTGGGTGGTTATATCGTTGAACATTATAGTTGGGAACAAATCTTTTATGTCAATATTCCAATTTGTATTTTAGCCAGTATTCTGACCATCCTTTTTATTGATAGAAAAGTTGGAGAAGGCGAGCGAAAAGACCAAATCAGAATAGATTATACAGGGATTTTCCTTCTGATAATGGGTATCGGTTCGTTACAATATGTGTTAGAAAAAGGGGAATCAGAAAGTTGGTTTGAATCTCGCCAAATTGTGATTATTAGTACCATGGCAACAGTTGGGATAATTGGTTTCGTATGGCGACAATTTAATACCGACCATCCCGTGGTAAATCTGCGAGTTTTCAATTATAAAATATTTGCTTTATCGTCTATTTTTACGCTCATTTCGGGTTTTGGGATGTTTACTTCTGTATTCGTTTATCCAGTGATGGTACAAAGAATTAACGGATTTACGGCTTATGAAACGGGATTATCTTTGGCTTTTCCAACGCTGGCGGCGATTGTTTTATTTCCTGTTATCGGAAAACGGATGGGTTCGGGAGCTTCGCCAATTCCTTTTATGGCAACGGGTATTTTTTTCTTTATCCTCTTTGGTTTTTACTCAGGCACAGCAACGCCAGAAATGGGTCGCTGGGATTTTTTCCCAATACAAATTTGTCGTGTTTTGGGAATTGCCGTGTTGCAGTTACCCCTTATCAGTCAGGCAGTTGCGGGTTTGAAGCCCTCTGAATATCCCGCTGGCATTGCCTTAACCAACATGATACGGCAGTTAGGAGGTGCTTTTGGAATTGCTTTGGCAAATAATTATGTAACCAACAGAGCCGCCCAACATCGTTCAGATTTGATGTCGAATATGAGTACCGATAATCCACTTTTTAATGAAAGAATCGGAAATGCTGTCAGAAATTTAACGACCATTACAGGTGATGCCTTTAATGCTACCACGATGGCGTATAAACAATTGGAATTTGCAGTCGTCAAGCAAGCCTATTATTTGGCTTATTTAGATACTTTCAGACTAATTTCGATATTTTTCATCATCATTTTTCCATTTTTATTTTTACTAAGAACTAAAAAAATATCTCCCGAAGAAGCTGCCAAAGCGGCAAAGGCTGCGGCGGATAGTCATTAACAATACCACCTCACCCCCCAGCCCCTCTCCTTAATGAGAGGGGGAGTATTCGTCCGCTTGCTCCCCCACTTATTAAGGAGAGGGGGCTGGGGGGTGAGGTGAAAAAATTACAACACAATGAAATTCAAATACATAGCCATACTTTCTCTCGCATACACAACCACCTTTGCACAAGAGAAAGCCAACGAAACGCTCAATCAATTGGTGCGTTCAGCCATCGAATATGCTCCTAAAATCAAGGAACAACAACAAATGGTTTTGATGGGAGATTATAAAACCAAAATCCAAGAAACTGCCCTCAAACCACAGATTCAGTCGGAGATTGGTATTACTCGTATTGACCCTATTGCTAAGGCACAATTTGGAATAAATACCATCCAATTTCAACCCAATATGAACTACAATGCTAATATTGGGGGAAATTATGTACTTTATGATTGGGGAAAACAGTTCGTCAATATTGAGAAAACCAAGTTAGAAACCAACTTGGTAAAAACAGGCGTAGAAGCCCTGAAAAATATCTATGCCTATCAAGTAGCTCAATTATATTACAGCATTATTTATGCACAAAAAGCCATAGAAGTTCAAAAATTACAGTTAAAACTAATTGACGATAACAAGGCAATTGTGGAGAGTAAGGTAAAACAAGGCGATGCCTTAGACTTTGATTTGGTATCGGGGGCAGTTCGTTTCAAAAATGCTGAAACTCGCCTGACCGATTTACAAAGCCAGATGGAACGTCAATATATTTACCTCTCTTCCTTAATTGGGAAAGATGCTCACGGTATGATTCCAGAAGGTACAGGTTTTGATTTAGGGATAGTAGACCTTAGCGTTGAAGGTGCAATTACCCAAGCTCAAACCAATAATTATGACCTTAAAGTACTGAAAGACAAAGACTTAATTGCAGAACGAGATGTTAAGATTTCTCAGATGAGTGCTTTGCCAAGTTTGGCTGCCAATGCCCAAATAGGTATCAGAAACGGCTATGTACCCAGAATAAATGGCGAAGCCCCAGACGTTTTGGACGATTTTAAATTGAATACAATCGTAGGGGTAAAACTCACGATACCTGTCTATACAGGACACCGTGGGGCGGCACAAACGGAGGTAGCCAAGATAAATAGAGAGATGTTGAAGTACTCGGTGGACGTAACAAACCAAGCCTTGAAACGAGATTTAGAAGCGGCACAAAATGAGTATAATTCAGCAAAAAATAAGTTGGAGTTATCGGAGAGAAATGTTTTTCAAGCCAAATACGCACTTGACTTAGCTAATATACGTTATAAAAATGGTGTACTAACCAATATAGAAATCGAAGCTGCTCAGACGGCTTTGAAAGACGCTCAATTTGCACAATTGCAATATCAATATCAAATGGCTTTGGCAAAATTAGAAATGAATCGTTTGTCGGGTGTGAAGTTTTGGTAAAATTTAATGCGTCATGTATTCTTCGTAGAATTATCTCGTTTTTGTAATTCCACAAAATTTTGACCATAAATCCCTCAAAAAATCCTAACTTGCAGAACATTTAGCCATCAAAATTCATGTCAGCAAAGCGGAATCCAGCCATTATTTTTATTTTTATTACCATTGTCATTGACGTTCTCGGAATCGGAATTATCATTCCTGTTCTTCCCAAAATTTTATTAGAATTAACGGGCAAAGGACTAAGCGAAGCCTCGAAACTCTCTGGTTATTTGATGGCTTCGTATGCGGTCATGCAGTTTATGTTCTCTCCAATCATTGGTGGGTTGAGTGATAAATATGGTCGTCGTCCCGTGATTTTAGCTTCCCTTTTTGGCTTTTTTATAGACTATATGATTTTGGTTTATGCACCAACAATGGCTTGGCTTTTTGTGGGTAGAATCCTTGCAGGCATCACAGGAGCAAGTTTTACAACGGCTACGGCTTATATTGCAGATATTTCAAATGATGAAAATAGAGCAAAAAACTTTGGGATGGTTGGGGCGGCTTTTGGGCTTGGATTTATTGTTGGACCACCTATTGGCGGCATTTTGGGAAATTTGGGTACACGAGTACCCTTCATGTTTGCGGCAGGACTGGCTTTAATAAATGCACTTTACGGATATTTCATTTTACCAGAGTCACTCACGAAAGAAAACCGTAGAGCGTTTGACTGGAAAAGAGCAAATCCGATTGGTTCTCTCAAAAACTTTGGACGTTTCCCAGCCCTTTTGGGATTAGTTGGAGCGTTATTTTGCTTACAAATTGCGGGTCAAACTCACCCAAGTACATGGTCATATTTTACGATGAAAGAATTTGGTTGGAATTCCGACCAAGTGGGTTATTCTTTGGCTTTTGTAGGCTTGATGGTTGCTATCGTGCAAGGTGGGTTGAATAGAGTTATTAATCCCAAAATTGGGGATAGAAACTCTGTTATAACGGGTTTATTATTTTATGGGGCAGGATTTATCTTATTTTCAATCGCTACCCAAGGCTGGATGATGTATGCCTTTATGATTCCTTTTGGCTTGGGAGGCATTGCAGGACCCGCCCTTCAAAGCCTTATCACTAAGCAAGTTGCCCCCAACGAACAAGGCGAATTACAGGGTGGAATCACCAGTTTGCAAAGTGTTACAACCATCATTGGACCTTTGCTCGCCTCCAATTTATTCTCTTATTATTCAGATGGCAAAGACCATTTCCAATTTCCAGGAGCAGCATTTTTTATGGCTGGTTTATTAACTTTCTTAGCATTAGGCATTGCTCTTCGTTCATTTCCCAAAAAGCAAGAAGCAACGGTATAAGTCTGAATTTCAGAACATAACAACAAAAATCCCTCAAAAATGGCTTAATTTTTGAGGGATTTTTTGTTTAAATTAGGCTTTCCTTGAATGATATAACTAATTGATAATCAATATTTTATATTGAAATTAATCCCCGAATATGCACTAATTTGGCATATTTCGGGGATTTTTGTATTTTAGATGTGCCAACAAAATTA
>JAAFJP010000046.1 GCA_013298125.1 Cytophagales bacterium
AACTTCCCACTGGGAATCGGTTAAAACTTCGTAACAAGTTTGCATATCTTATAAATTTTGTCGTTTAAAAGATAACAAACCGATTCCCTTTTTTGATTAAAAACTAAAATTTAAACATCTTCTTACAATGAGATGATTAAGTATGTATTTTACCTACTGTCAGTTTCCTACTAAATACTACCTACTATATTTCACTTCTTATATTTCAAAAACTTTTCTCCAAATTTCTCAGTTTACAATTCACAAACAAAAACTAAAAATTACCATGAAAAAACTATTCATAACCCTCGTATTTTCAAGTTTGAGCTACATTGGGTTTTCACAGAGTTGTTGCTCCTCTGCCTCAAAAGCTGATTGTAACAAAGACGATATGCAACTAATGGCATCAACAAAAGAATTTCAAAAAGCTCACGACGAGCCTCTTCCTTACACGCACGTAAGCAAGGCAGGTGGCGAGATGATTCAGTTCAAAACGCCCGATGGAGCTATGGCGAATGCCTTTTTGATTAAAGCCGCTTCAAAATCAAACAAATACCTTTTCGTTTATCAGGAATGGTGGGGACTCAACGATTACATCAAAAAACAGTCTGAAACATTCTACAACGACCTTAAAGACGTAAACGTTATGGCGATTGATATGTATGACGGTAAAGTGGCTACAACCCGTGAAGAGGCAGGTAAACTAATGAGCGGTGCAGACCAAAAACGTTTGGCTTCTATCATCGAAGGGGCTGTTGGATTTGTAGGAAAAGAGGCTAAAATTGCCTCAGTAGGTTGGTGTTTTGGTGGTGGACTATCCTTGAAATCAGCCATTTTAGAGGGTAAGCAAGCCGTTGGGTGTATTATGTATTACGGGATGCCTGAGAAGGATGTAGAAAAACTAAAAATGCTTAACTGTGATGTATTGGGGCTTTTTGCAGGAAAAGAACAATGGATTTCACCCGCAGTTGTGACTCAATTTGAAAAAGATATGGCAACGGCTGGTAAATCTGTGAAAGTAAAAAGCTACGATGCCGAACACGCCTTTGCGAATCCTTCAAATCCTAAATTTGATAAAGTCGCCTCAGAAGATGCTTATGGATTGGCGATTGCTTATTTGAAAGGGAAGTTTTAGGAGAAAAGTTGAAGAGTTATAGAAGTTGAAAAGTTAAAGAGTTGTAGCTGAGTTTTTACTTCAAAACTGTTTAGCTTTATAGCTTCTGTAACTGTTTAACTTTTACAAATTCTAACTCAAAAAGTAATTTTGGCACGGCTTTTTCGTTGTAAATTACATATATAAAAAGCTCATTGCTCCATGAAAAAGCTCATTCTTTTATTCATCATTTTTTCGGCTTTCCAAGTAGAAACCGAGGCTATGAATACTGTTTCAAATAAAAATACGACCATTTCTACCGCTTCATTAGAGGTAAAAACAGTCGTAAAACGTCGCCGTAAAAAAGGTTTTCTTTGGGGATTGTTTAAGAAAAAAGACTGCGGTTGTCCGAAGCATTGATTAGTTATTGGTTTATTGGAAACTGGTTAATTGGTTTATTGGAAAACTGGTTATTCGGGTTCTTCCGAATAATCCAATGTTTAATCAACCAGTTCCTCAATAAACCAATCAACCAGTTCCCAGTAAACCAATCAACCATGTCCCAATCAACCAGTTCCCCAATCAACCAATCAACCAGTTCCCAGTAAACCAATAACTAAACCAAAGGATTAATCTCAGAAGCTGCCAAACTACCTACTGGCAAGCCCTTAAACCATCTCATACGATCTGCTTCTTGGTTTTTGTTTTTGGGTTCAGTGATTGTTGCTCCGTCTTCTATGAAAATAATCGTCATAACTTCTCGCAGTGTATCTGAGTGATTGCCTGGGGCTGAGTGCAAAGTCCAACCTGCATGGAAGGTTGCATCACCCGCCTGCATCACCTCCGCCCGTGTGATGGGATAGCCTTTATCTTTCACAATATTTCCTAAAACTTCTTCTGACTTATCCGAAATCTCCAAATTACCCATAAAGCCCAATTCCTGCGAACCAGAGGCAAAAGTGAGCATTCCCATTTCTACGGAAATATCTACCAACGGCATCCACATCGTAACCGTTTTTTTAGTTTCGAGAGGCCAATAATACTGGTCTTGATGCCAAGGCGTATGACCTCCGCCCGCTTCTTTAAACAAGGCTTGGTCGTGGTAAATTCTTACTTTTTCAACACCCAATAAATCAGCCGCAATCTTCCCAAAACGTTTTGCCAAAGTAAACTTACGTACATCTTCATCGACCTCCCAAAGATTCATAATTTGTAAAAAAGCCTTTCCGTAGGTATCACGGTCTTCCATTTTACGTTTTTCAGTATTGAATCTGTCGGCAGCATCCACAATCACTTGGCGATAGGCTTCGGCTTCATCTTGATTAAGAATATTTCTCAACAAAATATGTCCATTTGCCTGATAATCAGCTTGTTGCTGTTCGGTAATTGTATAGTTTTGTGTTAGCTCTGGTAATTCAGTTATTGTATTCATCGTTTAAATTTTGTTTAATAGTAAATATTTCACAAAGTAATTCATTAGTTTTCAGATACTTATTGTCATTTTTTGCCATTTTTTGTGCAATTTTATCATTGTTAAAGGTTTTAGGGGTTAGGAGTTGGAGATTAAGTGTTTTAAGTAGTCGAATGTAAATAAACATCGTTTATTTTTTTACCACAAAAGAATCAAAAGAAAACAAAGTATTTATTCTTTAAACTATTGATACCTTTTGATTCTTTTGTGTTTCAAAAAAACGTTGTTTAAATTGTGTGAACTACTTAATCTACTTCCCTAATCCCTAATCCCTAACCCCCAATCCCTACTTTTTGCATGAAAGCCTCGTTTGAACAATTAGACAACTCCAAAGACGGTTCATTTTTATTCCGCCAATTTAACCTTGCATATTTTGATGCTCCATATCATTTTCATCCAGAATTTGAGCTGACCCTTATACTGAAAAGCGAAGGAAAACGTTTTGTAGGCAATCAAGTAGCTGATTTCAAAGAAGGCGACTTGGTGCTGTTGGGTCCAAACGTACCGCATTGTTGGAAAAACGATGGCATTGGAATTGAAAACTCTTCAAGGTCGATTGTGATTCAGTTCAAGGAAGATTTTTTGGGGGATAAATTCTTTGAAAACATTGAAACACAGCCTATTAAATCCCTGTTGGACAAAGCAAAATCAGGTATTTTGATTTCTGGAAAAACAAGAGATAGAGTTGCCCGTGAAATGATATTTTTATTGACCGTACCACCCTTTCAAAAGCTCTTGGGTATCTTGGATTTATTGAACACCATTGCCACCTCAAAAGATATTGAAATAATTGATAATCAGCCAGATAAGTACGATTTGTCAGCCATCGACTTAGACCGAATTAATAAGGTGTATGCCTACGTAATTGAGCATTATACGCAAGATATTCACTTAGAAACGGCAGCTCATTTGACCAATATGACCGAGACCGCTTTTTGTAGATATTTCAAGAAAATTACGAAAAAAACGTTCTTAGATTTAGTTACCGAATTCAGAATCAAACACGCTTGTAACCTCCTCACAACCAGCGACAAACAAGTAGCCGAGGTATGTTTTGAGAGTGGTTTTGGTAATATTTCACATTTCAACAAACAGTTTAAAGTTTTTACAGGATATAGCCCTCTGAACTATCGGAAGATGTTTTTAGCGACGATTTGAGGATGATGTTATATTTTGTAAATTTGCACTTCTTGCCAAATAATATACAAACAACCATAAAATATAGAATTCATGAAATCATTAAGTATTGCTTTACTATTTTCATTACTGATTACAATTACTTTCTCTTCTTTCAAATCCCAACCCACGAGCGTTATTGAAGATGAAGATTACGATACGCTTAACTTCCAATCCATGAATGTTTCGGGCATAAAATTGGGAACAAACTACGGTAAAGTTTTAGAAAAATTCGGTACTCCCGACTCTGTACGCAAAGAGGAAACCCCTGATGCTCAGGCTTCTAACCATTTTGAAGTCTATATTTATGGCAAAGATCACTTCTTTGTAATGGATGATAATATAAGTGGTTTTGAATTAACAACTCCCAAATACGTACTCGAAAACTTAGGAGGTTTGAAAGTGGGTGACCCAATGTCAAAAGTGAAAAAGCGTTTCCCAAAATCATACAAACTCCGTGATGTAGATAATACTGTTGATGATTGGGTTACTACGGTAAGCGTACAGTTTGGCGTAAGTGATTCATTTTTAGAAATCACCGTTCAAAACGATAAAGTTGTGGGATTGGCTACAGTAACGGACGATGGGACGGAGGAGTAAAAGGTGGTTAGGGGTTGGGATATAGGATGTGGGGATTTTTACTCCAAACACTAAATTCCAACCCCTAATTCCTAACCCCTATACCTAAAATCAAAAGCAAACTCACTTGCTCCATTTGCTTGAAAATACTCTAATCTTCCACGGGCTTCTTGAACCGTTGGAATATGCCCTTCTTCTACATTCCAAAGCACCGTTGAGGGCTTTCCGAATTTTTCAAACCACTTGTTACGGTCTTTCATCACTACGGCATGGGCAGATTTATAGGCAAAATCCATCAATTCCTCCACAGATTCCCAGACAGACATATTTACGATAATCCTATCATCATCGAATGGGCGTAGATTAGTAGCATTGCCTGCATCATCTTTCAGTCGCCAAACGAAGCCTTTACTACTTTCTGCCAAAGCGTTTATCGTATCTAATTGAGCCACAAAATCAGCCATGATGGGGTCTTCCATCGTTTCTGGAATAATTCTGGAAATGTTTAATTGAGCTAAATGTTTTTTCATAAATCTAATTTTGTTTACTTGCACAAGATAAGAAATGTTTTGAAATAAATCCCAAACCCATATGACTGATATACTTCTATTAATTGGCTCAATAATTTGCCTCCTCATAGGCTTGGCAGGGGCGGTACTCCCTTTACCTGGACCACCTATTAGTTTGATTGGGCTATTTATGTTACACTATTCAAAATACGCTCAATTTGACCGTAAAACGTTGATTTTCTTTACCTTACTAACCGTAGGCATGAGCATATTCGACTACTACGCACCCATCTGGGGAACTAAGAAATTTGGTGGGACAAAATACGGTTCTTGGGGTTCAACGATTGGGCTTTTGTTAGGGCTTTTCTTTACCCCAATCGGAATGTTTTTGGGGGCATTTCTCGGGGCATTTATTGGTGAAATTTTGGGTAAGACTGAACCAAAAGTAGCCCTGAAAGCCGCCATTGGCTCTTTTATTGGACTGATTACTGGAATTGTTGGAAAAGTTCTTTTGTGTTTGGCGATGATTATTTTGGCAGTGATGGCTGTTGGGGAATATTTTATGATAATGGGGTAGAGTAGGATACTGTAGCTCGAAGAGTGCGACTCCCGATAGCATTTCGAGAAGAGTAGAATAACTGTACTCAGCTTCTCGAAATGCCATTTCGAGCTACAGTACAACAGGTGCTTTCTTCCCCGCCAACTGCCCACAAGCCGCATCAATGTCCTTTCCCCGTGAACGACGGACGTTTACAATCATATTTTTGGCTTCTAAAAACGCCGCAAACTTTGCTAAGGTTTGTGGGTCGGTATTGGTATAATTTGCTTCTGCAATTGGGTTATACTCGATAATATTTATCTTGCAAGGAAACTGTTTGGCAAATTCCCAAAGCTCACGGGCATCTTCTAAGCTATCGTTAAATTTATAAAAAAGGATATATTCCAACGTGATACGACTACCCGTTTTTCTATAGAAATGTAATAACGATTCTTTCAAAGCCTCCAAAGTATTCGACTCGTTGATGGGCATAATTTCGTTGCGTTTCACGTCATTGGCAGCGTGTAGAGATAGTGCCAAATTGAACTTCACTTCATCATCCCCCAACTTCGTAATCATCTTCGCAATTCCTGCCGTTGAAACCGTAATCCGCTTAGGCGACATTCCCAAACCTTCGGGAGATGTGATATAATTGACTGATTCTAAGACATTTGCATAATTCAATAACGGTTCGCCCATACCCATATACACGATGTTGGTGAGGGGAGTTTGATAGTGAGATTCCGCCTGGTCACGGATTCTGACTACTTGGTCGTAGATTTCGGCAGGGTCGAGGTTACGCTTTCTGTCCATGTAGCCCGTTGCACAAAATTTGCACGTGAGCGAGCAACCCACCTGCGAGGATACACAGGCAGTCATGCGGTCATCGGCAGGAATCAATACGCCTTCGACCAAATTTTTATCGAATAATTCAAAGGAAGATTTGATAGTACGGTCTGTACTGACCTGTTTCTCAGCCACTTTCACCGCTCGAATTTCAAAATGTTCAGCTAATAATTCACGGGTTTTCAAGGAAAGATTAGTCATTTCCTCAAAACTCTGCACCGACTTTTTCCAGAGCCATTCATACACTTGTTTCGCTCTGAATGCCTGTTCTTTATGTTCCGTCAAAAACTCTTTGAGTTGAGTGATTGACTGTTTGCGTATATCTTTTTTGACGTTAATCAGCATAATTTATCTCGACAAAAAAAGAGCAAAGATGGATGTCTTTACTCTTTTGGGTTTTGAGATTGTAAAATTACGAAGAAATAATCGTGCAATCAAACATAATGTTATTGTATTGATAATCAGTTGATTGATTTTTTGATGTATTGGAATTATGCTATTTTATTTATCTGGATAAAGAGAAATTTATGGGTATTGTATATCTGGATCTAACTTTTCGACCTCTCTGAATGCCCGATGTCCATAATCCACTTGATTTCCGAATAACTCTAATGGCTTCTTTATCTAAGGATGGATGACCCGCAGATTTTAAAACTTCAAAATCACATAAAGTACCATCTGTACAAACTACAAATTGAAGATATACTTTACCTTGAACATTTTGTCTCTGTGCATCACTTGGGTACGAAAGATTAGTTTGTAAGAAACGAGTATAACCATCAATGCCTCCATTAAATGTTGGACTTATTTCAGCTTCTCCTGCATAAACAGACGAATCTCCTTTTGAATAATATGCAACCCCTTTTACCAAAACGCCCTTTTCAAAAAAATCTCTGTATGAAAATGAATTTTCTTTATCTGTTTTACCTGTCCAATATCCTTCTTTTTTGTAATTTTTGACCATTCCTTTTTCTGTAAAAATATTGCTCGATGAATCATACGACTTGAATATTGCCTCTCCATTACCTGAAAGAACAGTATGATTTCCTTTTGAGTCAGATTGATTCTGGATATACATAATTTTCTGTGGAGAAATGGGTGCCATTTTATTTTTCCCAATCGGTGCAAACAAAGTATCTTTCACATTTATAACTTGTTGAATCTGTCCATTGGGGTACCAATAAGCTGTTTCAACGGTTTTTTTATCAGAATCTTTATATCTCGAAACCTCACGAACCATTCCATTTTTATAGTATTTGATGTATGTAAAAGGGGCTTTATTAGGCTCAGTATGTGCCTTTTCTAAAACAGTCCCATCTGAAAAATAAGTTATAATATCTCCATAATTAGTATTATTCGATTGTTCGTATCTTACGGAATATGTCTTTAAAGTAGAATCAATAAGGTTATCTGGGTAGATAGGGGTATATTTTCGTAAACTATCCTTCTTACACGTGATTGTCGCTATTAATTCTTTTTTGTTGAAAAAGTGAATGTTTCCAATTGCTTGATTTTTTGTAGTATCCATTTTGGTTTTCAGAATGTAACTATATGATTCTGTTTCTTTAACGGGTCTGTAATTTTCATCAAAATAGTCAATTTGCTCTCCATTTACAAAGTATATTGTTTCAGTAGTTTTGAAAGAAATAGGATAATTAATTTTCATAGCAACTGGTCTTCCGTTTTTTTGAGCGGGTTTCCAAGCATTGAAAAGACTAAAAACTCTGATTGCTTCCTTATCACAGTCTGGACGAATGCTTTTCAAAATTTCAACAGATGAAATTTCGCCTTTTTCATTAATTACTCCTGATAAAAAGACAGTTCCATTAATTTTGGCTACCCTTGCCATGTATGGAATTTGTAAGTTAGCCTGAATAAAATTTTTCAGAAAAAAATCCCCTCCATTTGGAATGGCAACCGAATCAACCTCATGAACTTCTAAGGCAGGAGAATTTTGGGCATTGAGCGTTAAGGGAAGAATAAAAACGAAAGCAAACAATAGTTTTTTCATAAAAAGAGGGCGTTTTCTTATTTGGATTTGAACAATGACCCAAATTAAGAAAACTCCCTCTTTCTAACAAATATTATCAAAATTTCTACATCGCCTCCAACAACAATTCCGCCAAGTCATACACCTTTACAGAATCCTCTTTTTCCTTGTTTTTGACCCCGTCAGACATCATTACCATACAAAACGGACATGCTACCGCAATGGCACTTGCCCCTGTTTCGAGGGCATCTTCTATGCGTTCGATGTTTACTTCTTTGTTGCCTTTTTCAGCATCTTTAAACATCTGAGCCCCACCTGCACCACAACAAAGTCCTTTGGTTTTACAACGTTTCATTTCTACTAAATCAGCGTCCAAAGCCTCCAAAACGGCTCTTGGTGCTTCGTAAACATCATTGGCACGTCCCAAATAACATGAATCGTGGTAGGTAATTTTTTTACCTTTAAATTCTCCGCCACCTGAAAGTTTTACTTTTCCAGCATTGATTAATTCTTGTAAAAAAGTAGAGTGATGAATAACATCGTAGTTACCGCCCAATGCTGGATATTCGTTTTTCAAAGTATTAAAACAATGCGGACAAGCCGTTACGATTTTCTTAACGCCGTAGCCATCAAGCACTTGAATATTCATTGTGGCTTGCATTTGGAACAAAAATTCGTTTCCTGCCCTACGTGCGGGGTCACCTGTGCAGGATTCTTCCGTACCCAAAACGGCAAAGTTTACACCTACGTGGTTTAAGATTTTACAAAAAGCAATGGTTACTTTTTTGTAGCGGTCATCAAACGACCCCGCACAACCTACCCAAAAAAGCACCTCGGGAGTCTCGCCCGTAGCCATCATTTCTGCCATTGTAGGCACTTTGTATTCTATTTCTTGTATCATTTATTTTGTTGATTTTTCTTTATTTTTTAGTTAAAATATTATCCAAAAACTTCTCCGTCTCCGCTTGTACCATTACCACATCTTTCGACAAAATCGGCGAAGCCAATACGTGATTTCCTGTATTTTGGAAGGCTACTTTTTGCTTGTTTTTTGAACCTAATTCATCAAACATTTTTAACATCGCTGGTACGGAAACTACATTGTCTTGCTCTTTTTCGTTTTTGTAATAATAACCCATAAAAGCGGGACATTTTATCTTCGCAAAAGTCTCTGGCTTCATGGCATTTGTTAGAAAATTTTGTAAAGAAACAACGCCATTCAAATGATAATGCGTACTCCAATATTTACCATGTTCTGGGTTAAAAGGTTTAAAATCACGTACGTATGAACCTGAGACGGCTTTCCCTAATTCCAAACCCCAAGGATCATCCAATAACTCTGCATTATCATCAAAAACTTTGATACAAGGCGAATACATCACAATTGCCTTAATTTCAGGATGTTGCGATGCTAAATGGGTCGTCAAAGCTGCACCGAAAGACGTTGCCACTATCACCACTTCATCGCCCAACGTTTTGCCAACTGCCAAGGCGTGTTCTGCCGAAAGGATAAAATCATCAGCCGTTACTTTTGCCATTGTAGAATCTCCCAAATCAATGCCATGCCCTGCCAAACGTGCCAAATAGAGGTTTGCACCGTATTTTTTAGCAAGATTTCTATGTACAGGATTTCCTTCTTCCTGCGTTGCCGAGAAGCCGTGAATATAGACAATTGCCAATTTAGTTTTTACTTTTTTCAAAGAATCCGCCCACACGATACGAGCCTGACAATCAGGACGTAAGCCTTCGGTAGCGAGTTCTCCTTCTTGGATTTGTTTTTCCAGAGTAGGTAAATCTCCTGCCAATTTAAACATTGGAGCTTCCAATTTTGGAGCATCAGGTTTTGGACCTAATAAATAAGCTACCGTTCCAACTCCAATTAGAGCGATTAGTATTTTTAGAAATGTTTTCATTTGGGTGGTTTTTGTTGTTGTTGATACATTAGTTATTCTTTTTCTTCAATTTTATTTCATTTAAGGCTTGAATATAACTCTCTATTGATTCTAAGCCCATTTCAAGCCGTCTATTATTCAAATTTTCTGGTTCGATAACAGGTTGTGGTTCATAGCTTGTACCATCTTTATTTAGCTGAGCTTGTGTTCCATAAATTTGCATTTGATTCGTATTTCTTTTTACCCTATCAATAAGGTACGCATAATTCTTAGAGTCAGCATTTTTTACTTCTACTTCTTGTTTCATCATTTTCAGTACCTCTTCCTGAAAATTCACATCTCTATCACAATGTTGTAAAAGAAGCCAAAAATTATTAGAACCTTTTTTCCCAACCTTATTAAATCCTAAAAATCCGTATTTTTCATAAATTTGCTTCAACACTTTTCTATTGGAGCTATCTACTTGACTCATTTGTTTCAGTACAACTTGTGTTTCTGGATTACTTTCTCCTTTCTCTCTGATTAATTTAGTCCCAAGCACTCTAACATTTTGATCAACAACGACCATTGAATCTAATAATGGAATAAGGTTAGGGTGCTTTACCATCTTTAAATCTTTCTCTTGAATAGCTTTACATTTATCCAATACTTCAGTCCATCTTTTATCAGTATATAGAGGCTCAAAACTCTTTATTTTAGGTAAGAATTCAAAAGAATTCCACCCATTATCTATTGCTTTATTTAGATAATAGAACGCTTTATCTTTATCTAATGCCTTTGCTGTTATTTGAGAAGCACGCATAAGGTCTAATGGAGTATTTTTACCCGTTGCAAATGCTTTTTCGTAATACTCAATAGCTTTTTTATACTCCTTTAATTCAGACGCTTTTTCTGCATCACTGATAAATGATTGATAGTCCTGAGTAAATCCAGAAACTGTAATACACATTAAAATAACCGTGAGAATCGTTTTCATTTTCTTTTATTTAAGGTTAAATCTATTATTCTTGTAATTTGCTTCTATCCCTCCGAAATCACCAAAACCTCTCTAAAAAACTCTTTTTTCTCTAACACATCCAACATAAACTTCGCCACATTCTTTCTGGGAATCAGCAAGTTAGGCTTTGGGTAATTGTTTTTTGTAACAATAATCGGTTTTAGTTTTTCAAAATTAGTCAGTCCTACGGGGCGGATGATTGTATAGTTTATAGCTGAATTTTGCAGCAGTTTTTCCTGTTGTTCATGCCCTTGATAACCGTATTTGATATTGCTAAAATCTATCGTCCAACGAAACCAAAATGGAATATCTTGTTTGGTTTCTGCCACGCCCCAAGCCGAGATAACCATGACATTTTCGAGCGGATTAGTTTTCGACAAATCAATCAAATTTTGAATCGTTTTCTCCAAAAAATCCTTCGGAGTTCTCAGTCCAGCCCAAGGAAAATCTGAGTTTCTGGAAATATTCAAAGCACTCAACACGTGCGTACAACCTTGCAAAGCCTTCGCCAAATCTTCTCTGTTGGAAGGAGTACCTTCAAAAATACTCAGTTTTTCAGAAGTGATACTTATTTTCTTTGCATCTCTTACCAAAATATTCACCTCAAAACCTCTTGCCAAAGCCTCCTTTAAAAGGTATTTGCCAGTTCGTCCCGTTGAGCCGAGGATTAAGAGTTTTTTGTTAGGCATGGAGTATATTTTCAGATTTCAAGTTAGTTCACCCACACTAAGACAAATGTAAATATCCAAAATTCAATAAAAAATAGTTTTTTACAAAAAATTACTAATTGTAGTCTTTTGTCAGTACAAAAAGTATCATAATATTTTTTATTAGAAATCATCTCATTTTAAACTTAGTTTTCAGAAACTTTAAAATTACCGAAGTAGATTGAGTAAAACCGATTATTTTTATCTCACGGAAGTTGAAAATAGAGAATGAGGGATAAATAAAAAAAAGCTCAAATTCCTGATTGAACTTGAGCCTTTTTTATTTCAATAATTCATCAACCGACATTTCAAAATCATTTAAAACTACCCCTTCTCATACGAGTCCGAATCCCCTAAATCTTCTCCAATCACCTTTCCGACTACTTTTTTGAATCCTCCAAAAATATTCCAACCACCTTTTTTCTTTTCCTCAGCTTCTTTTCTACCATTATTGCCTGACGAAGTTTGTACAACAGGAATAGGAACAATAATTGGTGGGGCATCTTTGCGTAATTCTTTATAAATATCTTCACGCTCATCGATATCTTTGATTCCTTTCCAAACCAAACCTACGGCAGTGGCGTAGATGGGATTTTTGATTTCTTCGGTAAGGGTTTTGCCAAGGTTTTCGTTGGGATGTCCGATGCGTACATCACGACCCGTTACACGCTCAAACAACTCACCTATGTATGACATTTGTACAGTCCCGCCTGTGAGGACAATTCCACAATTCAGACGATTGCCATAACCACAACGACTGATTTCTGCCTCTACCAAAGCAATGATTTCTTTCAGTCGTTCTTCGATGATGATACCTACGTTTTTAACAGAGATAGATTTTGTTTTACGTCCGTTGATGCCTGGAATAGAAACGACTTCCTCCACAGGGATTTCATCGGCAACTGCACAGCCAAATTTCACTTTCAATTGCTCGGCATATTCGTTTGAAATGCCACAACCATTTTCAATATCAGCCGTGATGGCATCACCTGCAAAAGGCAACACCGCAATATGTCGAGTGATTCCTTTGTGGAAAATCACGATTTCGGTCATGCCACTTCCGATGTCCACCAAACAAACGCCACTTTTCTTTTCTTGGGAAGTCAAAACCGCCAAAGAGGCTGCCAAAGGAGCAAAAATCAAGCCTCCTTCTATTTCCATTTTGTCTTTGGCACTTTCAATACAACGCTTGGTTTTATCAAACTCCACCTGTGGCGAAGTTATCATAATAAAATCACCTTGTAGTTTTAATCCACTGATGCCTACGGGGTCATAAATATTACCAATGGTATCAGCCACGTACTCTTGCGGGAGCGTGTGTACGATGGCATTACCTTTGGAAATAAAGGTTCTTTTGGCATCGTTGGCTACTTGGTCAACGTCGGTAACGGTTACTTCTTCGCCCTCTGTCTGACGAGTAATGACCGCACGGTGACGTGTACAAGTAATATTGGGACCCGCCACACTTGCGAAGACCCCTCTGATATGGATATTTGCCTGATTTTCAACTTGTTCTATCGCTGATTGTACGGCTTCTATGGTTCTATTGACGTTCAAAACGACACCCTTAGACACTTGTCCAGTGGTATCGGCTTTTCCCAAACCAAGAATTTCCAGCTTGCCCAAATGGTCAAGTCTGCCAGCAACGACATTTACTTGCTTACTGCCTATGTCAAGTCCAACAATTATTTCGCTCATGGGAGGGTAGGTTTTTAATAAGTGATAAGTGATGAGTGATAAGTGATAAGTTAAAGAGTGGTAAAATTATCAACCACTTATAACTTATCACTTATAATTTATCACTCAAAAACTCACTCACAAACAATTTGATTTCTATATTTAACGCTAATCTTTTTATATTTATCCCAACCTTTTGAAGGGAGAATTTCTTTGTATAAAATCTTCAATTTCTTGAATTTTGCTTCAATCTCAATGCCCATTCCAAACTCTATTTGATGATTACCAACTTCTGGGACGAGAATGATGCCTCCGTCTTTTTCAACCACCAATTGCGTAATTTGAGCCTTCCAAAAATCATCGTCATTGATGGCTTTGAGGAGGTCGAGAATGGGTTTACTCTTGGGTTCTTCTAAATTTTCTACTTCATCAAAATAACTGCCCGACAACAACAAAACTCTCACCGTGTAATGTGGCGAAACGCCAATAAACCTTCCGTTATCAGTAACGTAATTATCTGGTTTGTTGTTACTTACTATTCTGGCAAGGGGCGAATATTCTTCTACGTCCACCGTAAGCTCTCCGCTCAAATCACGATGCACCTGACAGCTTTTGACAAGTTTATTCGCACGGACTCTTTCTTCGATTTTCTTGAAACTTATTCTATCAAAAGGTTTTCCTTCTGGGCTAACAATAGTATTGGGAGCAATTAATGTTTCTATTTCTTGGGGTGTGATGAGGCGGTTTTCGTTGCTGCCTTCTATGACAACATTGATTTTTTTGCACTTCTGAAGACGATGGATATTTTCGGCAAACACCACGAGAGACAGCGAGACACCAGCCAGCACTGCAAACCATATCCATTTTTTAAACTTCAGTAAGGATTTCAATTTCTAATGAGCAAATAGATTTGAGACGTAATTTGGCGATAATTTTTTCTTTATCATCTTAAATCTGATTAAAACTATACGAAATTAAAAAAAAATTACCTAAAAGTTCGCAAATTTTTATTAAATGGAAAAATGAGGGAGAAATAGGGGAAATTTGGGTAGAACTATTGGGGATGTTGATTTAAACTATTAGCCCATGTATCTGCACATACTGCAACAACATAATCGTCTTAGCGTCCTTGATTTCGCCCGTTTTTATCATATCAAGGGCTTGCTTGAAATCTAATTCTAATACATCAATTTCTTCTTCGTCCTCCACACCTCCGCCGTCGTTTAACTTTTGGTCTTTGCTATATTTTGCCACAAAAAAATAGAGAATTTCTGTAACTGAACCTGGCGACATATACACTTCAAAAACTTTCTCAACATCCTTGATTTGATAGCCCGTTTCTTCCTGAGTCTCTTTTTTGATACAATCTTCTGGATTGTCGGCATCTAAAAGTCCTGCACAGGCTTCAATCAACATTCCGTCTGGATTACCATTGAGATAAGTTGGCATTCTGAATTGGCGAGTCAAAATGACCGTTTTTGATTCATTATTGTACAACAAAATCACTGCACCATTCCCACGGTCATACGCCTCTCTACTTTGGGTTTGCCAAGTACCATTTTTCTGTTGAAAATCAAATGTAACTTTGCGAAGGACATACCAATTATTTGAAAGAATTTCGGTGGAAATATTTTTTATTTTTGGGTTCATTTTGATTAAATTTGATTATAATTGATTATTTTTGAACAAATTTAAAATAAATACATGAATTTTCAAGTCAGAAAGCAAAAAATTATTGAGCAATTAGAGCAAGATGGTATCATTGATGTCAAAGAAATTGCTCCATTGCTCGAAACCTCAGAAATAACCGTCAGGCGAGATTTGGCTATTTTGGCGGAACAAGGTTTACTCGTGCGTACACACGGGGGAGCAATGAAGGTGAGCCTCTCGCAAATGCCTGTGAGTTTTGCTCAAAAATCAGCCGTGAATGCCGAGCAAAAGGATGAGATTTGCAGAAAAGCCGCTGCCCAAATTCAAGAGGGAGATGTCGTATTTTTAGACTGTGGAAGTACCGTTTTTAGGATGTGTCCTTTTATCCGAAATCTCAATATCAAAGTCGTAACTAACTCATTACCAATTATTAACGAATTGATGGGTTCGTCAGTAAGTCTGAATTTTGCAGGCGGAGAAATAGATTCAGAACGACAAGCGGCTCATGGAAAAATAGCCGTTGAGCATTTCCAAAGATACCGAGCGGATAAGGCTTTTGTGGGAATAGATGGGATTTCCCTAAAAAATGGATTAAGTGCATCCAGCGAAAAAGAGGCAGAAATCACGATGGCAGTTGCCCAAAATGCCCGTGAGACGTATTTCCTTTGTGATTCCAGTAAATTAGAAAGAGACCGTTATTTTCCCTTTGCGGGGATAGATTTTGTGAAACATTTAATCACTGATTCGAGAGCTTCGGAGGGTTTGTTGGGTGAGTATAGGAGTAGGAGGGTAGGAATGATAGTGTAAAGTTTTCAAAAAATTATTGCTGGCTTAAAGTCTCTAAAAGTAGAGATTAAGCCAACAATAAATACAAATTAGATATAAAAAATCCCCGAAAGGTGTCGATGTAAAAGACATTTTCGGGGATTAAATTTGAGTATAAAACCTCTCGTTTATTTCTGTACCACCTTCGCAAAACGATGATAGAAAGGAGTTTTACTGTTCTCATTCTTAGGCATATACTTACCCGTAATGATAGGTACGTACATCACACGACGACGAGATTTTTCTCCTACATTTGGCGATACTTCTACACGGTGCCACAAACGACCATCATGTACGGTCAAATCACCCGCTTCGATTTCAAAACCTACCTCACGAGCATCTGGTTTGTGATCAACGAATTGTTTTTTACCAAATAATAATTTGAAAACACTCTGATTTTGTGTTCCTGGCAATACTCTCAAACCTCCATTAGATGATGGACAGTTATCTAAGTGAATCCCAACATTTAACATTGGAAGGATTTTTTGACCTAAAAACAAATCACGTGGGCTGTCTGTATGCCACCCCATTTGTGTAAATTTACTGTTGGCAGCATTTACGTAGTGATTAAATACCAAACCATCCTTCTCTTCGTCGCTGATGCGTCCGTCGTAAGGGGCTAATAGTTCAATCAATAATTGTAAACGTGGGTCTTTCAAAAATTCTCCTAAGATTGGGCTATACTTGTTGGTAAAGCACATTCTTTGAATCATTTTGTTACCGTGAGGGTCTTTCCCAAATTTTAGGGGAATCCCGTTTATTTTTTCAATGCCTTCTTCCAACCACTTCTTTTCGATTTTATCCAATTCGTCAATGAAAGTCTTGATGGTGTCAGCGTTGATAAAATTTTTGAAATGAATAACTCCGTACTGACGGAAATACTCTTTTTGCTCCTGGGTTAGAACCTCGCCAAATGGGAAGGTTTTATACTCGAACTTTACCATATTTTTACCCTTTAATTTAATGTGGTTTACAAGAACTTATTTCTTGAAGTTCTCGTTACAAAAGCTACGTTTTTTTGACAAATTTCGCTTTGTAAAAAATTGTACAAAAGATAGTTTTACGATTTTTTGAATCGAACGCAAAATATAGTTGGGCAGAACTATATTCACTTTTCTATCAAAACAAAAAAAAGTATTTTTGTTACTTGATAAAACGATGCAAATTAATTGAATGTAATCAAATTGTAATTTTTTCGTTAGAAAATTATTAATAATTCTATAAAAAATTATATAAAAATCCGTTTTTTTACAATCATTACTTCAAAATCCATTTTGACTTTTTTGACGACATAACAAAATTAAGTCATGGAACTGTAAATTGATATTTTGATTATCCTCTCATACAGCCTTTTATCATTTTTGTACTTAACCGATTTTTGAACCTAAGAAAAATACCGTTTGAAGGACTACATAAAAACCAATCATTATGCCCACAGTTATCTGCCATTTCTTATCAACGATTTGGCGAGCAATTAGGTATGAAAGATAGGTGAAAAATAATGCTCCCAATACATCAATTGTATAATGGATATGTTGAATTAATAACAAAAATGCTAAGACAAAAGTAGCGATTCCACCAATAATTTTTTCAGTACGACTCTGGACAAACATCCAAATCATTACCATCGTAGCGGTATGTCCTGAGAAAAACAAATCCTTTGTGATGGGGTCAGCGTCTCCGTAAATTAATAATTCAGAAAATATATCATGGAGAAGTACTAAGTCTTTGGGAGGATTTAGAGGAAATAAATAGATGGTTGTCATACGGAAAACTGTTTCAATGACAAAGGTGAGGGCAAATAGTAAAAACAAATCAGGCTTACGCAAAACCCGTATGAGCATATAAATCAGAAGTCCGTAAATAATCGCAAAAATGGGTGTTGAAAAATCAAGGGCGGGAATATTATCCAATACCAAATCGTTCAATAATGCACCTTGACGTTTTTGAATATTTCTAAAATATGTAGGAAATTGTAATGCACCTGACACGAAGACTGCCACGGCTGTGAGTAATTTTGGGGCAAATCCAGAAGTAGATAGAGATTCTTTCCAACGTTGTAAAACAGTAGTATTGTAACCTTTTGACATCTTTTGTGGTTTTATGTTCGTATGTGATTGGTAATTAGTGATTGATAATTAGAAAATGGAAGACCTATTTATGAATTACAAATGTTTGAAATTTCTTAACAACTAATCACTAATTACCAATCACTAATTACTGAATAACAAAATTACATCATCTTTTAAATGTTATCAACAATGAAGACTAAAATAAATTCCTTGATTCTTGGAATAGTTACATTATTCACAAGTGTATCATGCGGTCAAAAGACTGAAAATCAGAAAATTAGCAAAAAAATGAACGAAGAAAAAGTCAATATGGCAGACATGGAAACTGTTACCTTTGGGGCAGGTTGTTTTTGGTGCGTTGAAGCCGTTTTTCAACAAATAGAGGGCGTTGTGAAAGTAGAATCTGGATATTCTAACGGACAAGCCAAAAAGCCAACGTACAGAGAGGTATGTACGGGTAATACGGGCTGTGCAGAGGTTGTACAGGTAACTTTCGACCCTAAGAAAGTATCTTTTGATACAATTTTGGAGATATTCTGGAAAACTCACGACCCAACAACCTTGAATCGTCAAGGGGCAGATGAAGGGACACAATATCGTTCGGGCGTATTTTATCACAACGAGGCTCAAAAAGCATCGGCGGAGGCATGGAAGAAAAAACTGAATGACGAACACGTTTTCCCGAACCCAATTGTTACAGAAATTACGGCAGTTGCCAACTATTCACCAGCGGAAGACTATCACCAAGATTATTATGCTCTGAACGGTCATAATCCTTATTGTCAGGTAGTTATCAAACCTAAAATGGATAAATTACAGAAGACTTTTAAGGATAAATTGAAAGTTCAATAACAGTAATTTACGGTACACGGTAACTTACGGTACACGGTAAAGGGTAAACGGTACACGGCAAAACAAAGAATAATTCTGAGTACAACCGTGTACCGTTCACCCTCTACCGTAAATTACCGTGTACCGATAATTACCGTTATCCGAAATTTTTTGTTAATTTTGTTAATCAAAATATTTAATCTCAATGTTTATTCGTTTCCTTACAAAATAACCATTAATTGAACCATTAGAAAATGAATAATAGACAAACAAAATTATTCTCTGTTATCTATTCTCTAAAATTACCCATCTTCAAATGAAAAAATTATTTTTTAGTTTCATTACTCTTCTAATTCTTTCTGTGGGCGTAAACGCTCAGAAAATCACGCCTTCTAAATGGTCTTGGGCATTATCTAAGCCTAACCCTGCGGTTGGTGAAACGGTAGATATTATTTTCACAATAAAATCTGATAAAACATGGCATCATTTTGCTACTGATTTTGATGAGGGCGGACCAATTATTACAACCGTAAAATTCAAACCTAATGATTCTTATGAGTTAGTAGGTAAGCTAAAATCAATTAACCCAATCAAGAAAAAAGATGAGGTTTTTGAAGTAAATGTGGCTTATTTTGAAGGAAAAGGTGAAATCAGACAGTCAGTTAAAATTCTAAAAGATAACGTAGTCATCGAAGGTTCGCATGATGGACAGGCTTGTTCAGATGCCACAGGGCAATGTGTACCCATAAAGGGAGCTTTTAAATTAGAAGCAAAAACTGGTTCTGTTTCGGATTCTGAAAAAAAAAAAGCGACGACCAAGCCGAAAACCAAGTAAAAGATAAAACTGAGTCACTTTCTGAAACCCAGACTGCGACTGAAAAATTAACAAAACAGGAGGAGAAAGTTGTTCCAACTACTGCCGTTATTCCTACAACGACCAATGTTGTGGGTAATACAGTAGATAGTGTAACGGAAGAGCTTTCTGCTCCTGTTGCTGTTTCTGACTCTTCGGAAGCATCGGTTTCAACCATGAATTCTGCGGAAAAACCCGAAGAAGAAAAATCATTATTAAGTTTCTTTTTGATTGCCTTGGGCGTTGGTTTGGCTACCTGCCTTACGCCTTGCGTATATCCGTTAATTCCGATGACGGTGAGCTTCTTTATCAAACAAAAAAATGGTGTTGGCAAAGCCTTTATCTATGGTGCTTCTATCATTGGAATTTATGTTTTGTTTGGAACAGTAATTGCAGCTACGTTGGGACAAGCTGCTCCTAACTTCATCAGTACCCACTGGTTTCCAAATCTTCTTTTCTTTACGATTTTCATCATTTTTGGATTGTCATTTTTAGGCTTATTTGAAATACAATTACCTTCAAAATTTGTCAATAATGTGGACGCACAGTCAGATAGAGGCGGTTTGATTGGCATCTTCTTTATGGCTTTTACCTTGGCATTAGTGTCGTTCTCATGTACAGGACCATTCGTGGGAACGCTCTTGGGATTAGGTGCTTCAGGGAAATTCATAAAGCCTATTATCGGAATGTTTGGCTTTGGTTTAGGGCTTGCTTCACCTTTTGTTTTATTGGCTTTATCGCCTGAATTATTGAAAAAAATTCCAAAATCAGGTGGTTGGATGAATACGATTAAGGTATTTTTTGGCTTCTTGGAATTAGCTTTGGCACTCAAATTTTTCAGTACCGTTGACCAAACGTACCACTGGAGAATCTTGGATAGAGAAATTTTCTTAGCTATTTGGATTGCCGTTTTTACCTTAATGGGCTTTCATTTATTGGGTAAATTCCAAATGCCACACGATGATAAGGTAGAAAAATTAGGTGTACCGAGATTGATGTTTGCTTTGGCGGTTTTCTCTTTCGTGGTATATCTTTTCCCAGGAATGTTTGGAGCCCCTCTGAAAGCCATGTCAGGGCTTTTACCACCAACCGAAACGCAAGATTTTGTGTTGTCTGCATCATCGTCTGGACAATCTTCGGAGAATCAAAATCCTGATTTTCCTAAGTCGGTGAAATACAGTTCATTTCTAAAATTACCGCACGGTATTCAAGGTTTTTTTGATTACAAAGAAGCCGTGGAATATGCCAAGAAAGTAAATAAACCGCTTTTTATTGATTTTACAGGACATGGTTGTGTGAATTGTCGCAAGATGGAAGCCAGCGTTTGGATTGACTCAGAGGTATTAAAACGCCTAAAAAATGATTACGTGGTGGTGGCTTTGTACGTGGATGATAAAACAGAATTACCTAAAAATGAGTGGTTTACATCAAAGGATGATGGCTTAGAAAAAACAACTTTGGGTGACCAAAACCTTGATTTTGAAATCACGAAATTCAATGCCAATGCACAGCCGTATTATTGTTTAGTAAATCCAAACGGCGACCCAAAGCCGATGCTTTTACCCCGTGCTTTCGACCAAGATGTGAAGGCTTTTACAGAGTTTTTGGATGCTGGAAAAGCTAAGTTTTTGGGGAAATAGAATGTCATTTAAAGATTTCGTTATTTAGAATAATAAAAAGCAAAGTTTATGAAATTTCATACGCAACAAATCCAAACAGAACAAGGTTTACTGGTTGGCTTACCTTTACCTGAATGGCAAAAATTATTGAAAAAATTTAGGTACATGGAGCAAAAATTAGATGCTGAAAAAACTCTCAGAAGTTCATTAAAGGAAATAAAAGACATTCAAGAAGGTAAATTAAAGCCTTTGACTTTAAAAGAATTCTTCGATGAGTTATAGTGTAATTCCGACTCGGGTTTTTCTCAAAAAATCCAAGAAATTAGTAAAAAAATATGCTTCTTTGAAAGTGGAGTTAAAAGAGTTATTCAATGAATTATCAGAAAATCCATATTTGGGTACTTCATTGGGCGATAATCGTTTCAAGATTAGGGTTGCAGTGGAAAGTAAAGGCAAAGGTAAAAGCGGTGGAGTTAGGGTAATAACTTATCTTATCAATGAAAATAACGAAGTTTATACCATTGATATTTATGATAAATCCGAGAGAGACTCTGTTAGTGATAAGGAGGTGAATAGTTTAATAAAAAAATTAAAAGAAGAATTAGGTTTATAGATTAACAGGCTTGAAATCAATAAAAAATGCCCAAGACATAAGTCTTGGGCATTTTCATTAGTATAAAATCAGGGTTTTATTTCCCTCCAAACTTAGCCTTCAAAACCCCAAAAACCATCGGCAAAACTGACACTCCAACTATCCCCAAGACTACTTTCTCAAAATTGTGTTTTACCCATTCGTTATTACCCAAAAAATACCCGATTGAGGTAATTCCTGTTACCCACAAAACCGCTCCAATTACGCAGAACGTAATGTATTTTGTGTAGGTCATGCTACCTGCACCCGCTACGAAAGGGGCAACTGTACGCACGATAGGTACGAAGCGAGCCATGATAACGGCTTGTCCTCCGTGTTTTTCGTAAAATGCCTCTGTTTCTTCGATATGGCTACGTTTCAAGAACAAAATCTTCTCTTTTGACTTGATAAAATCACTGAAAAATTTACCCACAAAATAATTGACATTATCACCTAAAAGTGCCGCTCCAATTAATAAGGGAATTACGAAAGTTAATTCTATTTTACCCGTTGCTGCCGCCAAAACACCTACTGCAAAAAGTAGTGAATCGCCTGGAAGGAAAGGCATTACGATAAGTCCTGTTTCTACGAAAATGATTAAGAAAAGAAGTCCATAAGTCAATGCTCCGTGTTCAGTAATGAACTGTGAAAGAGTAGCTAATGGGTCTTTGAGGAGATGTAATATAAAGTTTATAACTTCCATTGTGTTATTAGATTTAAGATTAAATTTTCAATGCTCAATGTCCAATGCTCAACTTTCAAGGTAAAAACTACATGAAAATTGAACATTGAAAGTTGAGCATTGAAAATTACTTTTAATTTTTATCTATGATTCCTACTAAATCTATGTGATTACTACTTATCCAAGAAATGAGAAAAGGTATCTCCTCTCAATCCTAAACGTATAGTTTCCAACGAGATAACTTCATGTGGAGCGATGTTTCCTACGTTTACATTTGCTCCAACCAACTTCACAAACCATACTTGTTGCCCTTTTTGTGGAGCTTCCCAAATGATTTTTTCCTCTGGAATTTCTGTCAAAATCTCTTCAACTAAACCCTGACGAACCTCACCCGAAGCACGGAATAGTCCAACATTTCCACCCTCACGAGCTTCTCCGATTACTTTCCAAGCACCTGCCTCTAACTCAGCTTTCATCAATTTAATCCACTTATAGGGAGGAATAATTTTAGTTTCGTCCTTAGAACCAACTTCTGAAAGTACCGTAACTTGTTCGGCTAATGTTCTGATATAGTGACATTTATCGTCCTGTTCCATTTCTAATGAACCATCCGAAACTTCGGCATATTCCATGCCGAATTCGTCAAGCACACGACGGTATTCGTCAAATTGATTACGGATGATGAAGGCTTCAAACAATGTTCCTCCAAAATACGTTGGAATTCCAGCGGACTTATATAATGCTAATTTTTCTTTTAGATTTGGTGTAACAAAAGAAGTAGCCCAACCCAACTTTACGATGTCAGTATAGGCAGCTCCCATTTCTAAAAAATCCTCTACTTGTCTGAGACTCAAACCTTTATCCATCACCATTGTTAATCCTTTTTGGCGAGGTTTTGCAGTTCTTTCGGGTATTTGATTAAGTGGATAATTCATATTTTTAATCTTTGTTAATTTTTAGTCCACAAAAATACTGATAACCTTTTTATTCCACAACCCACCAAATCAGTAGATTGTGTTAATTTAATATGATGAATTAGTTAAATATCTGATTATCAAATGATTAATACTTTTAAAAAAATAACTTTTCTTAGAATTATAAAAATTTATTTTCAAATATTTGTTTTACTAAACAGTGTTCAGTAAGTTTACATCGTTTTATTTAAACTTTCTCAATAATGAAAAAACTCATTGCTTTATTAATTATCTCTTTTTGTTTCGTGAATGCAGGACATTCACAGGCTGTAACCAAAGATGCTGTTCTGGGCGAATGGCTCGCTGAAAGTAAGGATGGCAAAGTCCTGATTTATAAACAAGGTGAAAAATATTTTGGCAAAATTTCGTGGGGAAAGGATGGTCCAGACAAAAAAGATATTAAAAACCCCGATGAGAAATTAAGGTCACAATCAATCGTTGGTTCTGTGATTCTGAAAGGATTTGATTTTACTGGAAAGTATTGGGAAAATGGCACAATATATGACCCACTCAGTGGTAAAACATATTCGTGTACTATCAAAATGGAAAAATCTAACGAGCTGAAAATCAGAGGATTCGTTGGGATTTCTCTTTTAGGAAGAACGACGATTTGGACGAGAGCTAAGTAATTTGAAGATGTGCTAATTTGAAAATTTGATAATGAAACAAAAGCGTTCATGCCAAATTTTCAAATTAACCAATTTTCAAGCGGTTCGCCGCCCGATTTCAAATTAAAAAAATGGGTATTTTAGAAAGAAAAGAACGGGACAAACTGGAAATGCGGTTGATGATTTTGGAAACCGCCCAGAAAGTATTTATCGAAGAAGGCTTCGAGAAGGCATCTATACGTGCCATTGCCGAAAGAATCGAATACAGTCCTGCCACGATTTATCTGTATTTTAAAGATAAAAATGAGCTTTTTTTCGCCGTGCATGAGTTGGGTTTTGACAAGTTATTGCAAGAAATGGAGGCAGTCATTGAAGGTATTTCTGACCCTTTCGAAGAACTACGTCGTCGTGGGTATGCCTACATGAAATTCGCTTTTGAAAACCCCGAAATGTACGATTTGATGTTTATCCAAAATGCTCCAATGGATACCTTGAAAAAAGAGGAAAACTGGCGTAGTGGACATAAATGTTTTATGCTTTTGTGTGAAACTATAAGGAGAGGAATTGAATCTAATCAGTTGAAATTCAACAATATAGAAGTTGCATCAATGTCCATTTGGTCGTTTATGCACGGGATGGTTTCGTTAAGAATCCGAAATCGTTTTAGAGAATTTAATGAGGAATCTGACATTGACCAATTGATGAGAGATTCCTTGGAACAGATGATAGAATTGGTAAAAAAATAACATGAATCCAGTCTTAGATTTTTTTAAAAGTAATATCGGGAAAACCTCAGCGGAAGTTAGTCCCTCCCCTTTTGGGCGTTGGTTAAATGGCACTTTGACAGCTGTCGAAGAGGGTTCTGTGACGATGGAGTTTATCGTACGCAAGGATATGTGCAACCCTGGGGGCATCATGCACGGGGGCGTTGCAATCGGGATGATGGATGATATTATCGGATTGACTTCTTTTATGATGGGAAATCAGATTTTTTATTCTACGGTAAACCTAAATACTGATTTTTTGTATTCGGCAAAACCTGACGAAAAACTAACTGTAAAATCGAAAATAGTAAGAATGGGCAAGAAAATTGCTCATGCCGAAGGAGAAATCCGCAACGAAGCGGGGCAAATTATAGCAAAATGTACTACTAATTTGGTGGCAACATCGAATGTGGTTGGTAAGTCGTAAAGTTATTTACACAAAATGTTGTTTTACTCAACGGATTTTAATCCGTTGAGAGAAGATTTTTGTGTAGTGTTAATTTATAAGTAATTAAAAGTTTTTAAAATCTAACCCAAAGCATTGATTTTCAAATACTTGAAACAAATGCTTTTTCTTTTGAATTTATACTAAACACTGTTAAGTTATTAATCTATGTTTATGAAACCTCTTTTTTTATTGATGTTATTGAGTTTCGGAACTTTGGGACAGTCCGAGATTTTGAATAACTACGTGCAGGAAGGTCTGAAAAATAGTCAGACTTTGAAGCAACAAACCATCCAGTTACAAAAAGCCCTTTTTGCACTCAGCGAAGCCAAAACGCTTTTTAAACCGAACGTCAATTTCAATACGACTCTCTCTACGGCAGCGGGTGGACGGAAGATTGAGATTCCCGTGGGTGACTTGGTCAATCCCGTTTATACGACCCTTAATAAACTGACGCAAACGAATTCTTTTCCCCAAATCCAAAACACTTCCGAACAGTTAGTTCCCAAGGATTTTTATGATATGCGGGTCAAGACTACGATGCCACTTTTGAATGCTGAATTGAAGTATAATCAGGCAATTAAGCAAGAGCAAATTTCATTACAACAGTCTGAAATTCAAGTATATAAACGTGAATTAGTCAAGGATATTAAGTTGGCGTACATCAATTATTTGAAGGCTACGGAGGCGATAAAAGTCTATGAAAATGCCATGAAAATCTTGCGAGAATCAGAGCGTGTAAATGAGAGTTTAATCAAAAATGGCTCGGCAAATCCAACGGTTTTGGTGCGTACTCGTAACGAAATTTCTAAGATAAATGCTGAGGTAGATGCCGCCCGAGGTAATCAGAAAAATGCGGCGGCGTATTTCAATTTTTTATTGAATAAAGATTTTACAGAAAAGATAACATTGGACAGTTTGGGCAAAGACGGATTGAAAACTGAACTTGCAGACGGACACCGTGAAGAATTGGATAAAATCCAGAAAGGTATCGACATCAATCAACAGATTTTGGGCTTAAATCAGTCGTACAAAAAGTTTAAAATTGGGGCTTCGTTGGACATTGGTTCGCAAGGAAGATTTGCCCAAATTGCGAGTGCCGACAAGAACTTTTTTGTTCCAAATGCTTTTGTTCTTTTGGGTGTTTCGTTTGATTTACCCGTCTATTCTTTTGGACGTAATCAACTGAAAATCAAGCAATCAGAGCTTGAAATTTCTTCGTTGAATGTACAAATGCAACAGGTCAAAAATCAATTAGATTTACAGGCTGAGTTAGCAAAAAACTCTCTAAGTTCTGCCAAAGAAATCTACGAATCGAAGGCTTCACAAGTCTCAACCGCCGAGAGATATTACCGTGATATGATGCGGAGATATAAGGAAGGAAATTTGAACTTTATTGAGTTGTTGGATGCCCAAACTCAAATAACAACCGCCCAATTGCAACAGTCGATTTCGTTGTATGATGTTTGGACAAAATGGGTGGAATTGGAGCGGGCGAAGGCGAGTTTTCAATTATAGCTCTCGTACTACCCAAATTTACAAAAAATATTACGGACGTGCCACGGTTTGCGTAGGATTTGTGCGGGAGACCGTGGCACGTCTGGGAGTGGATTTATGCAATCAAACAAATCTGCGTTCCAAGCGTGCCACGGTCTCTCACGCAACCCTACGCAAACCGTGGCACGCTGACCAGAGAGATTTAAAATTTATCGAAATAATAAGTTAAAATTACTTTAAACATGAAAAAAATATCCATTCTCTATTTCCTAATCATCTCATTATTAATGAGTTGTGGAAAGAAAAAAGAACCAAAAAAAGCCTTAATCGAAGATGACATCGTGGCGGTGAAATTAGTTGATGTCTATCAGGCAAACTCTACCGATGCCCTCAAAGCCTCGGGTTTGGTAGCCTCTTTGGAAGAAGCCCGTTTGTCGTTCAAAACGGGTGGAATCATTGAAAAAATTTATGTAAAAGAAGGTCAGAACGTTCACAAAGGGCAATTATTGGCAACCTTGAATCTCACAGAAATCAACGCCCAAGTCCAACAAGCGACTGAAAGTGTACAAAAATCTGAGAGAGATTTGAAGCGGGTTACCAACCTTTACCGTGATTCTGTCGCCACTTTGGAACAAGTCCAAAACCTCACCACCGCCCTCAACGTAGCGAGACAATCCTTAGAAATTGCGAGTTATAATCAAGGATATTCCAAAATTTATGCCTCAGCTAATGGCGTGATTGTCAAGAAGTTGATGAATGAAGGCGAACTCGCTGGACCGGGAATGCCCGTATTTTTCATGAACGCCTCGGGAGCAAATGACTGGGTGATGAAGGTTGGCATTGCCGACAAAGACTGGACTCGCCTACACGTGGGAGACCGTGCGAGTGTGAAATTGGATGCTTTTCCAGAAGCAATTTTCTCGGCTACAATTTCCAATCTTTCACAAGGGGCAGACGTAAATTCTGGTTTGTATCAGGCGGAGTTAAAATTGAATACGCAAGGTAAAAAAATGGCTACGGGTTTATTCGGAAATGCTCAAATTATACCCTCAGTTATCCAGAAACACACTTCTATCCCGATTGATGCTGTCGTGGAAGGCAACGGTGATGAGGCTTTTGTGTATGTAGTTTCAGAAGGAAAGGCACGCAAAATGCCAATTAAATTAGTTGGAATTGATAACACAAGGGCTTTTGTGGCAAGCGGTTTGGCGGGCATTACGCAGGTGATAACGGACGGGTCAGCTTATTTGGTGGAGGGGAGTAAGGTGAAGGTTGTGAAGTAAAAATGTTTGAAAACGGTCATTGTGAGTGAAGAAATAAAAAATATTAAAATGGCTGTCATTGCGAGCGAAGCGAAGCAATCTGTTGGATTGATGGAGATAAGTTTGAAAGAAAAACCTTTGTTCTTTTGAGCTTACAGTCTATTTCTCATAAGCAAACAGATTGCTTCGCTTCGCTCGCAATGACAGCTTTCAAGCATCATTATGAAAATCTCTGAATTCTCAGTAAAAAATTACCAATTCACCTTAGTTGTGTTTTTGGGAATATTATCAATTGGTATTTTCTCTCTCTTGAATATGCCACGTGGCGAAGACCCTGAGTTTTCGTCGCCTCAGTTTGGTGTTACCGTCATTTACCCAGGGGCTTCTCCCAAGGACGTGGAAGAACTCGTGGCGGATGTTGTGGAAAAACGCCTCAATGAATTGGACAATATGAACCGTGTCCGTAGTACCATCGTGGACGGGGCTGCCATTTTTCAAGTCGAGTATGATTTTGAGGTAAATCCCGAAGAAAAATATCAGGAAGTTGTTCGTGAAATGAACGCTGTACGCAAGGATTTACCCGCTGATGTCTTGGACGTTCGGATTGAAAGATACCAACCCGATGGCGTAAATATCTATCAATTTGCTCTTGTTTCTGAAAATTTACCTTACAATAAATTAGAAAAATATGCCGACGATTTTGAGAAACGTTTAGAGAAAGTTTCAGCTTTAAAAAACATCAAATCGTGGGGATTTCCGAAACGTAAAATTTCGGTAGAATTGAATTTGAGTAAATTAGCACAAGATAAAATACCGCTCAATCGTGTCTTAGGGGCTATTCAGTCTGAAAATGTAAATATTCCAGGCGGTTCAATTAATCTTTCTTCCAAAAAATTTAACGTCAAAACTTCGGGAAATTATAAAGATATTGACGAAATAAAAAACACGATTGTCTTCTCGAATGGAACAAAAATCGTCCTACTCCGAGACATTGCCGAAGTAAAATACGCCTACGAAGACGAGTCACACAAAACCCGTTTGAACGGACACAGAAGCGTATTTGTAACAGCTTGTCAGAAGTTTGGGCAGAACATCATCAAGGTACGTTCACAGGCTGATCCCATCGTAGAAGAATTTAGAAAAACGCTTCCTCCATCAGTTGATTTAGTCAAAGTTTTCGACCAAGCGGAGTCTGTACAAAAGCGTTTGGCACGTTTTGCCAAAGATTTTGCCATCGCTATCTTGTTGGTACTCATCACTTTATTGCCTCTGGGTTCACGGGCGAGTTTGGTCGTGATGATTTCGATTCCCCTTTCGTTGGCTATCGGATTGGCACTTTTATATGCCCTGGGTTTTACGATAAATCAACTTTCTATCGTCGGAATGATTGTAGCTTTGGGGATTTTGGTGGATGATTCTATCGTAGTCGTTGAAAATATTGAGCGATTTATCCGCAAAGGTATTCCCAAAAAACAAGCCGCCATCGAGGCTACCAGTCAAATTAGCGTTGCCGTGATTGGTTGTACAATTCTTTTGATTTTTGCCTTTTTACCCGTGGCTAATTTGCCAGAAGCCGCTGGTAAATTCATCCGAAGTTTACCAATGGCGGTGTCCGTAACGGTCTTTGCTTCGATGATTGTTGCCCTCACGATTGTTCCGTTTTTATCAAGTGTTTTACTAAAAAATCACGAAAATCCAGAGGGAAATTTTATTCTGAGAGGCATGAAAAAATTGATTTCAGCCACTTACGGAAAGTTGATGACTTGGTGCTTGAAACATCCAAAAACTACACTGGCTCTGTCTGTTGCTGTTTTTGCAGGTGTTATGTTTATGGCAAAACTATTCTTAGGTTTCTCACTTTTCCCAACGTCCGAGAAACCCATGTTCCTCGTGAACGTGAGTACGCCCGTGGGGACGAACCTACAAACAACTGACAATGTGGTGCGTTTTGTGGAAACAGAATTGAAGAAAGTTCCTGAGATCAAGAACATTGCCGCCAATATCGGAAGGGGAAATCCACGGATTTATTACAACATCATCGGAGGACCAGAAGTAGAGAATTCGGGACAACTTTTTGTGTTGTTGGAAGACATGGAAACGAAGGATAAAAAGGAGATTATCAATCAGTTGAGGGATAAATTTATGAATTATCCCAACGCCAAAATTGAGGTAAAAGACTTTGAACAAGGACCACCTCTGGAAGCCCCATTAGCGTACAGAATTTTCGGAAACAACTTGGATAGTCTCAAAAAGGAGGCTGGGCGAGTGGAGAAAACCTTAGCCGACCAACCTGGCACAATTTACGTAGAAAACCCACTAAAAGTACAACCAACCGACTTTCGGACAATAATCAATCGTGAAAAAGCGGGACTTTTAGGCGTAAATATTTCGGATATTGACCGTGTGGTTCGTTTGGGAGTAGCGGGTATAAATATCGGGACATTCAGAGAAGAAGGGCAAACGGACGACTACAATATCAACGTTTCAATTCCACGAAGCAATACAAAACAGGATTTGAGTGTATTTGATAATATATTCGTCAATAACGTGATGGGAACTGCCATTCCGCTAAAACAATTGGTTGAGGTAAAATTTGAAACTTCGCCAACCCAAATTCGACATTTCAATAAAGAACGTTACGTAACGATTACCGCTTTTTTGAAATCAGGATTTAACACGGCGGTTGTCAATCAGGAACTTATCAAAAAGTTAGATAAGTTCAAATTCTCGAAAGGATTTTCGTATAAAGTGGCGGGTGAGGCAGAAAATGCAGAAAAATCTTTCGGAGGCTTAGGGGTAATCATTATGATAACTGTCTTCGGAATGATAGCTATCCTAATTTTGGAATTTGGCAACTTCAAATCTACCTTAATTGTGCTTTCAGTAATCCCGCTGGGCATTGTGGGAGCAATTTTAGGACTTTTGATTGCAGGAGAGACATTAGGATTTACGTCCATCATCGGGTTCATCGCATTGATAGGTATTGAGATTAAAAACTCACTCCTTTTGGTCGATTTCACGAATCAGTTACGAGAAGAAGGCATGGGACTTGACGAAGCCATCCACGAAGCTGGGGAAGTCCGTTTCGTACCAATTTTATTGACCTCATTTACGGCAATTGGCGGTATGCTTCCTTTGGTTTTGGAATACTCAGATTTGTATTCGCCCTTGGCAATTGTCTTGATTGGCGGTATCACGAGTTCGACCTTATTGGCTCGCTTAGTTACGCCCGTGATGTACAAATTATTGCCACCCAAAGTTATTGTAAAAGTACAATCCTAAAATTTCAGAGAATCTTAATATGGATGATTGAGATTTAAGGTTATTTAACAATAATTATTAAAATATAACTTTTTAATGACACTAATTTTGAATTATTGTCGTTTAATCAATCACAAACATTGTCAAATCTTTAAATTCTCAGAACAATGAAATTCAACACCAGTACACTGACACAATTTTTATCACGGAATTTTTATATAAATCCGAGATTGATAGCTCCCCAAAAACGCTTTTATGCCGATTTGGGTATGAACTCTTTGGAGTTTTTGGAAGTAGTAGTTTATTTAGAGAACACGTACGGAATCACTTTGCCAGACAATGAGATAGATAAAATTCAGACAATCAGACAGTTATCTGAATTGATGGAAGCGAATTTAGAAATGGCAGAGGCATAATAGAGACAGTAAATAGTGTGAAATATGGATTAAAAAAGGTAGGTTCTATAATGATTTTTCTTAAAAATCCAAACAGTGAATACCGAATGGCTGCATAAGTTAATTCACAGTTCACGGTTAGTTTAAGAAATATTAGTCGTTAAAAAAGGGTTGTTTCAAATAATTTGAGACAACCTTTTTTATTTGCTGAAATAATTGTCCTATATTCACTTATTCATTCAACAATCTCTTATTATCATTATGAAAGCTGTACTTTGCAAAACTTATGGACCTCCCGAAAGCCTTGCGGTTGAGGATGTTGCGTCTCCCGTTGCCTCAAAAGGGAAGGTCGTTATCAGCGTAAAAGCCTGTGGCGTTAATTTCCCTGATACCTTAATTATTCAAGGGAAATACCAAATCAAACCGCCCATGCCTTTTTCGCCAGGTGGTGAAGTGGCTGGAATTATCAAGGAAGTAGGGGAGGGGGTAGAACATCTGAAAGTAGGCGATAAAGTATTTTCCTTGACTGGCTTTGGAGGTTTTGCCGAAGAAGTGGAGGCAGATGCCAAAACCACCCTCAAAATGCCCGAAGGACTGGATTTTATTACAGCTTCATCTGTAATGTACACCTACGGAACGTCATATCATGCTCTCAAGAATAGAGCTGAGTTGAAGGCTGGTGAAACTTTGTTGGTCATGGGTGCAGCGGGTGGCGTTGGACTGGCGGCGGTTGAATTAGGCAGAATCATGGGAGCAAAAGTCATTGCGGCAGCTTCTACGGATGAAAAATTGGAACTTTGTAAAAAATACGGAGCATCGGAAGTTATCAATTATTCGACACAAGATTTAAGGGAACGTATAAAAGAAATCACGGGTGGTAAGGGCGTAGATGTGATTTATGACCCTGTGGGAAGTGCCTATACCGAACCCGCTTTCCGCTCTATTGCTTGGAAAGGGCGTTATTTGGTGATTGGCTTTGCGGCTGGGGATATTCCAAGTTTACCTTTGAATTTGGCTTTATTGAAAGGTGCATCAATCGTGGGTGTATTTTGGGGAGCATTTGCCGCCAACGAACCCAAAGAAAGTATGCAGAATTTTAAGGAGCTTTTAGGCTTCATCGCCCAAGGAAATTTGAAGCCTCATGTACACGCACAATATTCGCTCGAACAGGCATCGGATGCACTCTACGAAATGCTGAATCGGAAGGTGATGGGGAAGGTGGTTGTGGTTGTTTAGGAATTGGTTACTGGTTTATCGGTTTACTGGTTTATTGGGAGCTAAAAATCATTTTCCAGTTTCCCAATAAACCAATAAACCAATAAACCAGTAAACCAGTAACCAATAACGAATCACCTCAACTCTCGTTTCGTATCTTTCAAAGCATATCGTAGCACAACTTTTTTCTTGGAAACATTTTCTAAAAAAGGCTTTAAAATCTGTTCGGCGGATTTTTTGGTTTGTTCCAAAATCCCCATCGACTGAGCGTTTTCAGCAATTTGAGATTCAGCTTTTTGGAAGGCGTTATCCACTAATTTTGCTTCGTCCAAAAAAGCATATTCCGTATCATAAACCCTTGATTTTGAGTGGTCTATCTTGTAATTGCAAATCTCAGGGTCGGGTAAATGGACTACCAGAGTATCGCCATTTTCGGCAATATCTGACACGCTGATTTTGGTTAAATCCAAGCAACCTGTGGCTTCGCCAGATACGATTAAAAGGACTTTTGCATCAGGCAATAAGTCCTTTTTTATTTTGCTTTCTACAACATCTCTAAAATTGTATTTGACCAATTCCAATTTACCCATTGACGTGATTTGTTGCAACAAAACATTGTGCGAAACTTCGACTTCGCCACCTCCAAAAGGATTCTTGAAATCTTTGAATTTTTCCCATGCGAAAATGGCAAGGGCTATTACCAAGAAAAGAGGGATTAAACGGATGAGTTTGCGGAGCATATTTATGAATTAAAATCTGGTTTATTTAAAATTTCCCTTAAAGTCCACCTCTTTTTTATGAAATGGGTCAATTAATTTATCAATTAAATCTGCCAAAATTGCCCGAGTGATGGGCTGATTACGATTTGGATAATTTTTCATAATTGACTGCAAATAGTCTGCGGGAACGGGTTGTATTTTAGTAAGAATCTCAAAAGCATCATCGGCAACTAATTTCTCTGACATCACTTGCTCATTGGCTTGCATTTTTAGATTCGGATAAATGACTTTTAGGGCATTAATTACCTCTCCGTTAGTCATTACAGAATCTGGATAAAACCATGTCTGATTAGACCATTTGTAGTTTTTGCCTTCTCCTTTCAATATTCCTGTTGCTCCGATTCGTTGGATGGCTTCAAAATTTGGATGCTCTGGTTTTACATCTAAAAATGGCAATAAATATGCCTTCGATTTCAAGAGATTATCTTGGACTTTTCTAATAGAAGCCTGTCGGGGTAGCAATTGTTCTTGTACACATAAGGCGGCTAATGTACCTGCTGCCTGTCCAATACCCATCACTACGGGTTGCAGACGACTTGCTCCGTTTACGATATTTGAAACAGAAACAGATTTCTCTACAACTATCAGATTATCAACCCCTTCTGGAATTAAACTGCCCAACGGAATACTAAACGAAGGCACAGGGACATAGTACAAATCAGGAGCATTGGTATTTTTCCCATGATGTTGGTCAACGGGATAGTCTCCAACGGCAATGCCCGTTCTGTAAAGCGGTTCAGCTTGGTCGTAAGGCTTTTCCAAATGATTCATATTTGGGCGAGCCAGTCCATGAATTCTACGACTTTCTCTGTGATAAGGTATCAAAGGCAATTTATCATCCGTCTGAAATTCATCCGAAAGTCCCAAGGTTTTCCAGCCTAATTCTGTTTGCATAAAATAGACAAAACCTAATGTATGTTCCTTAGCTTTCTTGATGGCTTCTTCACGCTGTACATTATTCATTTCGACCATATTAGCATAAAAATCATTCCCATTGATAGGCCAATTTATCATGTATTTTCCATTCTGTAATTTGCCATAAGTCTTCATTTGTTCACAGTCCCAAAGGCGTGGCATTTTTTTGTCAGGACATAATTTTTCGCAAGCACAAATGAAATCTTCTTTTTTGTAATTTACTGGCTTATTGATAGTTACATCTTTGCTAAACTCTTTCAAAACGACCACATACGTCAAATCTTGAACGATATTATTTGCTTTTTCGGGAGCAATTCTTTCGTTGTAAGTGGCTTTTGATTCCATACCTACATCGTATTTTACCCCAACTTTTGCAGCAACATCTCCCAATTCAGTCCCATCAATCAGTATTTTGGTAGTGATGGTAATATCATCGCTAAAACCAACTGTCCAACCGCCTGATTTCTTCTTGATATTGAGCATTTTTACGGAAGAAATTACACTCAAATTCTTCTCCTTTGCACACATTTCTCGTAAGATTTTTTGAGCAACCGCTGGTTCAAACATCACCTTACTGACCCAACCCGAAGCCAAAGCCTCTTCACTTCCATAATGTTTGATTAATTTTTCTCTGAACTCAGCCCAAAGTCCAGAAGGAAGGCTATGATTACCATCAATGGCACTCACACCCGCCGAAGTCATCATGCCACCAAGCCAAGGCGTTTCCTCTACAATGATGGTTTTTACGCCCATTCTGGCAGATTGAATTCCTGCCATTGTGCCGCTTGTACCACCGCCAATGACCAAAACATCAGTGTTAAACCTACTTTTGTCAGAATAAACATTTTTTATCGAAAAAAATAAAAAAATAAAACTCAAAGTTGTCTTCATGGCATAAAAATTGTAAAATCATTAAGGTATTTTGATATTTTTTTAACAAATTTGCAAAATCTCATATTTAGATTTTTATCAAGTTTAACGATGACAATTATCTAAATATATGTATTTCCCAAACTTACTTTATTAATAAAAACTTCCTTAATTTATGTTTAAGTACACAGTAATCCTTATTTTACTTGCTAATTTACTAACAACCACTAAAATTTCCGCACAAGATTTCAAAGGCAAAGTAACAACTTATCTCACCGAGGCTTATGGTGACACTACCACATCTGGTGAAATATTAAATGCTAAAACGTTTACGGCTTCGCACGAGTATTTTCCATTGGGTACAGTAATAAATATCGTAAATCTAAAAAATAAAAAATCAATTCAAGTAATTATTAATGATAATGAAATTTCAGACGATGATTTGATGCTTGAATTTACTCACGCAGTGGCACAAAGTTTAGGTATTCGTGACCAAGAAACGATTGATGCTAAGATTTCGGTGATTACTTGGGGGAAAACTGCTGGTAATATAGCTGTAAATTCCAATAAAGAGCCTGATTTTAAAGTAGATTTTCGTAAGTATGACTACGTAAAACCAACAGACCAAAAGAAGAATTGAGTAAACGGCTAATTGATTGATAATCAATATTTTATAATCAATTTTTTGTTTATTTTGAAATATGTAGTACAACAAAAAAGTCCATTGAGCGTTATTTCAGTGGACTTTTTTTGTGCGTAATGCTGAAAAATTATCCGCAATATATTACCTTTGGGTATTCCTGACTTAATCTAAAATTTTATATCATGAAGTTTCTGAAAACAATTTCAGCCCTTACTTTTGCTATTTTAATGAGTTTTTCTCAATCTTTTGCCCAAGAAGAATATACTCAGGAGGCGAGCGTATATGCCATTGGGCGATACGGAAAGAAAATGGCAAATGGAGATTATTTAAGTAGCCGTCACCGTACTTGTTCGCACGATTTTTTACCGATGGGAACATTGATTGAAGTTACTAATCTCGCCAACAAGAGGACAGAGACCGTAGAAGTAAATGGTAAAAGCCAACGTGAAGGCGTTGAATTGACGCACAGTGTGGCTCATGATTTGGGTTTGACTGGTGGGAATAAAGCAACGGTGAAAGTGTTTGTCGTAAGAAGAGGAGAAGATAATCCAATGCCCGTACCAGTTGTGGCAGAACGCCCAAGTAGAAGAATGTCTTACGGAAGCCAAACGTCGGTAGAGACGATTCCAGTTTTTGTGAATCCTGAACCAGCCCCCGTGGTTGTGGAGAGGAAAAAAGAACCCGAATTTCCGAAGGAGTTTCCAAAATACGAACCAATGAAATTTGACTCAGTTACGAAGAAAATTTTGATTAATGGAAAACCAATCACAAAGGAAAAAGAAAAGTCTGTTTATCAGGAGAAAATCATTATGAATTAGGATTTGATGTTCATTAAAAAAAGCCTTTCAAAGTTGTTTGAAAGGCTTTTTTGTGTTCTTTCCCCATGGTCTGCACCCTCTCCGTACTATATGGCGAAAGCAACGAAAGTATTTGATTTTTAGATAATTACAAATAGCAAAAGGTCGTTGATTGATATTTCAACGACCTTTTTGCTATTTTTGGATATTCATAAATCTCTCCTCGAGGTGCTACCATGAGAGACCAACGACCCGACCAATGAGGTACTGTCCAAGTTAAAAACTTGAACTATGTCATTGAGGAATACTTCGACCAGATGGGGAACCATGATACCGAACACTTCGACCAGATGGGGGAATGAGGACTGTCCAAGTTAAAAACTTGAACCAGACACCGAACACTTCGACCTGATGGGGTAGCTGAGATGCTAAAATTCAGATTGGATATTAAATTATTTTAAAAAATAAAGAGTTGACTTTAATATCTTGACTTTTAAGTAGTCGCTAATAAATAAACGACGTTTTATTTTGGTTACTTTTGTGTTATGGGATACAGATTTATACAATTAAGTCCAGAGGACGTAAGTCTTTTGGAGAATACCTCAAAGACAAATTCAAA
>JAAFJP010000047.1 GCA_013298125.1 Cytophagales bacterium
CCTGATAGTGTTGGACAACGGACAATTTCTCTGTCGCATTCCAACTTTTACGATGTTTGCTCATAAGTACACAAGTTAGGAATTTCCCTTACACTTGTGTCCAGTTTTTTAGCGGGCTGGCAGGAATGTTAAATGGCAAGGAAAAGTTATTAATCTTGATTCTGTTTATTTAAATAGAGATGTAGGTGTAGCTCAGACAGGGAATGCTCTATACAACGAGAAAAGAAATAATGTAGTTGAAGATTCAAGATACCGTCAATATTTTGATAGAATTTATATAGGAGACGTAAGACATTTCACGCAGTTCCCACAATTAGTAGGGTATACAACGAAAATGATATTATCGTTTCATTCGTAGATGCCCTTGATATTGGAGAATATAATAAAAAAATAAGTAGTCATAATCAATATATTGTAAAAGAACGGTTTAGTTTCAATGGTAGTATATTTAAAAGTACCGCTGCGTTTAATGGTATTCATTTTTTAGAAGGATTTGAATTTAAAAATACAAAATTTTTGGGCTTTACAGGGTTTGTGAGTTCTATTTTTGATGACTACGCAGATTATCCAAATGTGGTTTTAATTAATGTCATAGATCCACATGACGAATTTGTAGGTACAACTTTTGATGGAGCTTATTTTAGAGACAAAAAAATTATTGAATCACGTAAATTGTTATTTAATGGAAAAGTTAACGAAAAAGACACATTGAGTTCCGTTGCTTTCTCTCTTTGTAAGTTTTCATCACTAACCATGAAGAATACTATTTTCGATTCTTCGGTAGATTTTATAGATGCTTTATTTCGTAAAAAAGCCTATTTTAATGATTGTAAGTTTAATAAAAATGTATTTTTCACAGAATCACAATTCAATGATGAGATTTATTTTAACAATGCTAATTTTTCAGGAGAAACTAATTTTAAAGGTGTTCAATTTAAAAATAGAGTATTTTTTGTTGAATCTGTTTTTAAAGGAGTAACATCGTGGGATAAGACATTCTTTAATATTACCGCAGATTTCTCCAAAGCCACCTTTAAGCAAACTCCAAGTTTTGATAAAACTCAACTTCCCTTTTATCTTAATCTTACAAACCTTAATCTAAAAGAACTTAATACTCCCATTCGCTTTGATTTAGCATTGACGGATAGTTTGCAAAAAAGATGGGGCAATGGTCAAAAATGCCATATTTATCTCAACACTTTTACGGATATTAGCAAAATCGTATTAGATGCTTCAAAATTTACTATCGTCTTCGACCCAACCATGAAGCATGATGATAAAATAGGAGTTTATGAGCAAGTAATCAAAAAATGCAAAGAAATTGGGTTTGGCGAAAGTACAAAAGGTTTTGATATTGAATTACAAAAATTACAATTACGCCATGGATATCCAATTATCGGAAACTTCCTAATCTGGCTTAACGATTATTGGTGGAATTTCGGTTATGAGAAAAGTAAAATTTTCAGAAATACAGGTATTGCTTTTTTACTAAGTTTTCTGATTTTCTTCTTTCGTTTACCCGATTACGCAAGAGTCTATTTCCCCTCACAGATGGGCATTAGCGATGAAATGGCAACTAAATTACATCTTTTCACTTGGATGCGTTTTAGAGTTGCACTGTTTTACACTGCCCTTATTTTCTTTACTTGGAAAATGGAACACGGAGAAGTCAATTATCGGAATTACCCCTTGAAAACATTATTTATCTACTTTGTTTTTACGGTTGGCATTATTCATTTAGCGTACTTAGCTGGGGCAGTAATAAGTAGATAAAATATTTTTCGCAACACCCCTCCCAAGGGTTCAAAACCCTTGGGAGGGGTAAAAAAGAACAAAAAATGTCAAAAACCCGCTTAGAAGCATTCAGCGATGGTGTTTTAGCCATCATCATAACCATCATGGTCTTAGAAATGAAAGTCCCCAAAGGTACAAGTTTTGAAGACTTACGCCCAGTTTTGAGTATTTTTCTGAGCTATATTCTCAGTTTTGTTTTCGTCTTGATTTACTGGAATAACCACCATCATTTATTTCAAGTCGTCAAGCACGTGAATGGGAAAGTAATGTGGGCAAATGGACATTTATTGTTCTGGTTGTCGCTATTGCCCTTTGTTTCAGGTTGGATGGGAACAACTCACTTTGCGGCTTTGCCCGTTTTGTGTTATGCAATCGTGGCTTTCATGTCGGGTTTTGCCTACACAATTCTGACCAAAAGTTTAGCCAAAATACACGACGACCAATCCATTTTCAAGAAATCTGTCAGTACCAAACGAAAGGAATTGATTTCACTTTATCTGTATATTTTTGCTGTCCTCATCGCTTATTTTTACCCTTTGGTAGCTTGTGCGGTCTTTACTTTTGTAGCTATCATGTGGTTGATGCCTGATAAAAATGTGGAGAAGATAATTAAGTCGTAAAATGCTCGAAGCCAAACTTCTCCTCCAAAAAACCATCAACAACATCCACCCACTCTCGGAGAAGGATTTTGAGCAATTTTATGCTTTATTGAAACCCTTTTCTGCCAAACGAAAAGAGATTTTGACCCACGCAGGTACAGAAGAAAAGCATTTGTACTTTGTCATTAAAGGCTTGCAGAGGATGTATTATTTGGATGAACAAAATCGAGAAGCTACTTTATTTTTTACCTACACAGGCAATTTTGGAGGGGTTTTAGACTCCATGATGAACCATAAACCGTCTAAGTTTTATTACGAAACCCTCAGTCCATCAACTTTCCTAAGAGCCTCTTTTCAACAAGTAGAAATCCTCGCACAAAATAATCCTGAAATTGGTTTACTATTACAAAAAGGGCTTATTGGGGCATTTTCAGGGGTTTTAGAAAGATTGGTCGAGATTCAATGTTTTTCTTCCGAAGAGAAATTCAAGCAATTATTACAGCGAAGTCCACATATTTTGCAAATTGTTCCGCATAAATATCTCGCAAATTATATCGGTATTGATGTGAGTAATTTTAGTAAATTCGTAAATTCGGTGAAGATATGAATTCGCTAATTTAACACAAAGATCAAATAATAATAAATTTGGTGTAGATGAAAATGTACTTTAAAATTTAACAACTTAATAATCAATAACTTACAAAATCAACCATGTCAAATAACGATATTTTCAAGAAACTCAGAGTAGCATTAAGTCTTCGTAATGATGATATTATTGAGATTACCAAATTAGTAGGATTTACGGTCACGAAGGCTGAATTAGGTGATATTTTCAGAGCCGAAGACCACCCCAATTTCAAGAAATGTGGCGACCAGATTTTACGTAATTTCTTGAATGGTTTGGTGATTCATATGAGAGGACCGAAGGAAGAAAAGGCATCTTAATTTTATCAAAACCACATTTGTCAATGACCGACAACATCAAACAACCTTGGATTTTGGAAGGGTATAAAATATTCTCGAAAGAAGGTCAAAAAGGCTTGAAAGTGGAAGTCATGGCTCGAAAAGTGGATAAAAGTAAATCTTCGTTTTACCATCTTTTTGCGGATATTGAATGTTTTACAGAAGAATTATTGGCGTTTCATCTCAAAAGAGCCAAGATAATTGCTGAGCAAGAAAGATTATGTGATACCATCGACCCAGCCTTGATTCATCTACTAATGGAAGTCAAACAGGATTTGCTTTTTAATCGACAATTGAGGGTGAATAGGTCGAATGCAGTATTTAAACAATGTTTTGAGAAAGCTAATCAGTTGGTTGGAAATGCTTTTTTGGAAGTTTGGGCAAAAGAAATTGGGTTAGAAAGTAAACCCAAATTAGCTGAAATTTTCTTCGGATTGGTCTTAGAAAACTTCTATTTACAACTCACTGAGGACACCCTAAACTATGACTGGCTATCGGATTATTTCAAGAATATCCGTTTGATGGTAGCTGAGTTTAACAAAGAAATGGTTGAATTTTAATCATTGTACGGTAACGTCTAAATTGATCAATTGAGTATTACGAAATTTGTTAAAACTTTAAAAAAATAACAAATGAAAAGTTCAAAAATTGCTCTGTTCGCTACGCTTGGTATTGTGGCTTGGTTTAATGCCGTGATGATTATTAGATTTTTAGGAGAAAGTTGTTTGACCGCCAATAATCCTAATCTAATTTGGATGTTTCTCTTAGTCTTTCCAGTTACAATTTTTACCATTTATCTTACCAAACTCATCAGTAAATTCGCCTATTCTGACTTGCTTCGCCCTATCGTAATTATGACTTTCACCGCTACTTTTTGTGATGGAATTGCCTTGGTTTGGTTCAGGCAAATTTATAGTGATTCCTTTGAAATAGCCCTCCACGGTGCTGCATTGATACTTTGGGGAGCGGGTTTGGGGTTATTATTTGCTTATATTTTGGAGATTAGAGGGAAGGTTAATCAATAAACCGCCTCGTAATCGGCTGATAGCTGTCCACTCGTCTATCTCGCAAATAGGGCCAAGTCGAGCGATAATATTCAGTTTTATCTAAATCAATTTCTTGTACATGAACTTCCTCTTGGTCGTGCGAACCTAAATACAGAAGACTTCCAAAAGGATTTGCCACGAAACTTCCACCCCAAAACTGTTGGTCAGCCTCACGTCCTACACGGTTTACAGAGACTACGTGTACGCCATTTGCCACCGCATGAGAACGCTGAATAGTTTGCCAAGCTGAATATTGCTCACGGTTGATATTTGGGTCGGTTTCGGTAGTGTCCCAACCGATGGCAGTAGGATAAAAAAGTACCTCTGCACCCATCAGAGCCGTAATCCTTGATGCTTCTGGATACCACTGATCCCAACAAATCAAGACTCCGATTTTAGCAAATTTTGTTTCAAAAATCCGATACCCAGATTCTTCGGGCGAAGCATCTCCTGGCGTGAAATAAAACTTTTCATAATAACCTGGGTCGTCGGGAATGTGCATTTTGCGATATTTTCCTAAATACATTCCATCGGCATCTAAAACGGCTGTGGTGTTGTGATATAAACCAGCGGCACGTTTTTCAAATAAAGAGGCAATTATGACAATGCCCAACTCTTTGGCAACGGCTGAAAGTGTGTCCGTAGAAGGTCCTGGTATAGATTCTGCCAATTTAAAATTCTCATGGTCTTCTACATCACAGAAGTATAGAGACGTAAATAATTCTTGTAAACAGACAATATTTGCCCCCTTCTGAGCCGCCTCACGAATGCCTGCGATTGCCTTTTGCATATTTGCCTGCACGTCAGCCGTACACGACATTTGGACTAAGCCTATGTTTATTTTTTTATTCATTATTTTTAGAAAATTTCAAATCATTCATACATCTAAAATGCCCCAACGGACATTTATCATACCCAATCTTTGAACAGGGACGACAATTCAAATGTATATTCTCAATCACCTCAAAATCAGTCTGATACGGATACATTCCAAACTCAGGAACGGTATTTCCCCAAATAGAAATTACCTTTTTCTTCAAGGCAGCCGCTACGTGCATCATGCCTGTATCATGGGTGTAAACAATCTTAGCATTTTGAATGATGGAGGCTGATTGATTCAAATTACATTTCCCACAAAGGGACAGAATAGCCCCCTCCGCCCCCAGAGGGAGAACTTTCGAGTCCAAATCATCTGAGAAAGTTCCCCCTCTGGGGGCGGAGGGGGCTAATTTGTCCCCTATAACTAAATCTTCCTTTCCTCCAATTAACACCAAAGGTAGTTTAATCGTTTGGCAAAGTTCAATCATTTTGTTCAGGGGCAATTTCTTGGTTTCGTGTTGCCCTCCGATGGCATAAACTGCATAGCCATTTCTGAAATTTTCAGGCAACCAATCCAAAGGCATTTCGTCTTTTTCTGGAATAAAATAATCTAATCCTTTGTTGTCATTTTTTACGCCCAAAGACTCTATCGTTTTCATATACCTATCCACAATATGAACATTAGGCATAAGGTTTTTCTTAAATTTTACTAATATCCATTTTTGTAGATTCAACTTATCGAAACTAAAAGACTTTACGCCTAATCTTATCTTAATTATGCGTGTCCTAAGATTATTATGCAAATCAATTATATAATCATAACGTTCTGATTGTAAGGATTTTATTAATTCATTCAAGCCATTTTCTAATACAAAAATCTTATCAATATAGGGATTATTTTCGAGTAAAGATTTATAGGATTTCTTCGTGGCGTAATGTACTTCGGCATCAGGATATTGTTGTTTCAGACAACGTATTACGGGCGTAGTCAGGACAATATCACCAATAGATGAAAAACGGAGAATTAGGAATTTGGTCATGCTTAGAATTTTCACAAAGGTAAATAAAAAAGGTTCAAGACGTTTGTCCTGAACCTTTGGATTTTGTTACATTTTAACGCAGGCAGGGTTCAAAACCCTGTCTGCGTTTTTTATTTAAACCCACCCGAATAAACCTCTTTAATAAAAATCCGATTCGCAAAGCCCGAATTAATTTCTATTTTTTCGATTTGTTCTTGGTAAAAAGTATCTCCATAAAAATCTTCGATTTGATACAAAATTCTGTGTGGAACTGCCCCGCTATTCAAACTGATTAATTCTCTATAATCTTGATAAATTTTTCTTTCAAAAGATAGCTTTTTACCATCTTCAAATTCCGTTTTTTCAGTAGAAACTACTCTATTTTTTTCTTTATCAATGTATAAATGATGCTCCGTTTTAGGAATACTTCTGTTGCTTGAATTGACCGTTTTTTCTACATAATTCAAATGATAACATAATTTCCCATCAATCGTAGCATCTGCCAAAAGTTCATAATTATTCCATAAATCCAAACGGAAAGAAGAAAGTAAATATAAGGGGTCTAAATTGGGCAAAACGTTCAAATAATCAGAATTTGACATTTTTTTCCATTTTTCAGATCTTACTCTATCATCATGTTGCCACGATTCTGCCTGATTGACGACTACATAAAAAAGGTCTGGATTTTTCTTTTTCAAGAGATAATTGGTAAAAGCAAGTCCCCATTTTTCATCATAAACGGGTATGTTGGTTTCTTCAAAAGTGAGTTTAGAAAGCACATGAACTTTCTCAACGCCCTTCAAAATTTGTCCACTTCCAAAACCGTCAATTATTTTCTTCAAAAGTTCTGGATTATTTTGTCTTTGGATAGAATCTAACATCGAAATTCGGGTCGTTTTAGCCGTTTCAATATACTTCAAACGATTGGCTTTTTCTTGTTCCCAGTCGGCTACGTCACGTTCAATTTTTTCAAAAAATGCTAATCTTGTATCTTCCTTTTCTTGGATGGCTTCTTGTTGCATTTGGAAGCCCAATTTCTTTAATTCTATGAATCGTGGCAAATGGTGACGTATTTTTTGATTCACAAAACGAGAATTTTCTGTACGGTCAATAATTTCTCTTCCCCAAACTTTTCGCATATCATTTTTTATCAACAACTCACTGAACGACAAGGCTTTATCTTTGTTTTCCAACAAAAAATAAACCTGTGCCAAATTATTGGTTACGATGAAACGGATTTTGGTATTATCGGGCGACTCTGGGTATTTCGTCAAAAGTCCTTCTAAATACGCCAAATGAGGTACAAGAGGCACAGCATCTAAGCCTTTTTCGAGATTAAACTTCGACATTTGAGTCGTGATTTCATTCTCAAATTCAAGCATTTTAGCATATTCTGGGTGTTCTTTATTGGTCAGAAAAACGAAGGTTTCTTTGCTCCGATTGGGCAAATAACTTAATTTTTGATTGAGCTTTTCTTGAATCCTTAGCAAAGACATATTAATTGCTTTTTCAATTTCAAAACCAAATTCATTTCTCATTTCAATGGCGTGTATGCCTCTTGCCAGTTCATCTTTTGTCAAAAACTCTCCCACTCGGACTTTTTCTTTGGAATCGAACTCTTCAACGTAAATACTTTGCGATTTACATTTTATTTCCACTTTAATAATCACCTTGAATATATAAGATGGTACGTAGTAAAAATTGTACGTTTTTTTATTAAAAAAGGTATCAACTTTACTTTTTAAATATTCGGGTGATGGGATTGAAACATTGATTTTCATTTGCCCATTATCGCCCGCATCTTTGATGAAACCGTCTATTTTAAAATAATCTCTTTTCAAATTTGCTACGGCAACTGGTACTTTATCAGCTATTTGAAAGTTGCTTGATTGTGTCAAAACATCGTCTAAACAAGCATATTCAGATGGAAAAATGCTTGAAACAGTAAAATTTTTCTTGGTAAATTTTACTTTTTCTTGTGCGTATGAACTCACAAAGCAAAGTAAAAGAATGGTGGTAAATAGTAGTTTTTTCATAAGACAAAAAAATGCCATCAAAACGTATTCTGATGGCATTTTGGTTAATTATTTCTTAGCGTCAAATATCATTAATTTATTCTCATAAATATAGAAAATGTTTTGAGTTGCTGGATCAACTTCATAAACGGGTCTATCGTTTTTGAAAATCAATTTATCCACTTCCACACCGTCCACTTTTCTTACTTTTACTAATACTTTTCCAGCCGCTTCGTCTTTCGCATAGATATATGAGAAGTCTCTATTTTGTTTCATAGCATTGAAACGTGAACCGTATCTTGAAGCTAATTGGTCTAAGGCAACAGAACCAGCCGCTGATATTTGTGCCTCTGCCAACTTTCCTTTGTCGGCTTTTTTCACAACACCTTGTCTGGAAACACCATTTTCGTCACGATAAGTCATTGTCCATTCGCTTCCTTGCACACCAGCAACCATTGCATTCCCTCCAAGATAGGCACTGCCAACCTGAGATAATCCCTTGATTAACATACGATTACCTTCGCCTGGTTGTGTGTAAACTTTGTGATATTTCTCCTTTCCATCCATTCCAACGCCCATTACTTCCACTGGACCCGACAGCACAACGCCCCAAGGGAACAACTCGATACCGTTCAATTCTTTTTCTCTTTTGATATTTACCTCCGCAAATGGCTCTGGTTTATCGTCAATGGTAGGATTGAATTTGTATAATTTTTCATCGTTGTACACTAAATATGATTGCGATGCTTCGTCGAATGTTGGCAATACAGGGCGTTTTTCGTTAAATTTGATGTTACGTTTCCATAATTTACGACCACTTTTATAGTCCACCATGTTTCCGTAAGTACCTGTCAAATACATTACTTTTTCGCCAACTTTTCCTAAGTAATAAATTGGGTCTTCTTTTTCGTCAGCAATTTCAATAAAGCTCTTCCAAAGTTTTTCACCGTTTTTATTAATCAACATCATTTCGTTTTCAGCCACGTACAAGAAGTCTTGGTCGATTGGAATAACACGCTTTAAACCGTCACCACGAGCATCTTTTTTCCAGATTTTCTCGCCAGTTTTTAGGTCAAAAAAGTTAAATCCGCCGAAGTGGGCAATCAATAATTTTGTACCCCAATCTTCTAAATATACAACTCTTTTAGTTTTGATTGATTCTTCCCAAATACTTTTCCCTGTTTCAGTATTCAATACATTTAGGTACTCTTTTGCTCCTAAAAGACCCTTACTGTTTACTACGACAATGTTTTTGTCATTTTGCGTAGGGAAAAATCTTGAATAAGTTTCTTCACTTGTCCAGCTTAATTTTCCAGTATTTTTATTGAAAGAATACAATTTTCCGTAAAGCAAATAATAGATAGTTTCGCCATTGATTTTAGCGATATTTGTGTGAGCTGATTCTTTGAATGAAATCGTAATCAACTTAGCTTTATCAACGGGCGAATTCCATTTCAAAGCTCCTGTTTTCATGTCTAAAAGAGCAATTGACATATTTGCTCCTGTTTTCAAAGTCAATAAATATTCATCAGATTCTGGAATAAAATCCGACTGAAAAACGAAGAATGCTTCCTTTGAAGAGTTATACACAATTTTACCCGTTTCGGTGTTGATAATCATGTACTTAGAATTCACAAAAGCCTCTACATAAGGGCTGTTTGAAACGCTGGTCAATTCTTTTTTCTCTTTGAAAAATGCTCCAAATTCAGGGTCTTTGAGCATATCCATTGCAGTGGTTGCTCCAAAATCTTCTTTGGTCAATTTCCAAACAGGTTGCTTGGTTTCAGAACTAATCCCTTGCAAAGTAGAGCCAACTTTGATGACAATAACCCCTGTAATTTCATTCTGAACTAAATCTTGGATGTTTCCTTCGGTTTCTATTACGCTGTCGAAATTGCGTTGTGCGAAGGTTGTGGAGATGCTGAAAAATAACAGCAAGAGTGCGGTAATTTTGACTTTCATCTGTGGTAGTTTTTTTTAATGTTAAGTATGATTTTGAAAAAACGTAGCTCAATGCACGGTTCTATTTATCATATCAACAATAAAAAATAGATGAGTAGAAGAGTGCAGAAACTACTTAGGGACAAATATAGAATAAATAATATGAAATGACAAAATATTACAAATTTTCCATTTGGCATGATTATTCTGAATATGAAAACAGGCAATTCAAGGCAAAAAAGCTAACTTTGTAATCTTGATAAAGATAGCACACGGATTTAACGGATTGGACACGGATTAAAGAATATTAGTTTCTGAAAATAAAAATTAAAATCCGTGTCTAATCCGTTAAATCCGTGTTCCATAAAACGACGATAATCAGTAACGAATAAACAAACAATGGCAGAACAAAAACAACAAGATACCGCCTCAACGTTAAAAGACATTATTTCGCACGCCAAAGAATATGGCTTTGTGTTTCCTTCTTCTGAGATTTATGACGGTCTGCAAGCCGTTTATGACTACGGTCAGAATGGCGTTGAATTGAAAAATAACCTCAAAACGCTATGGTGGAAAGCCATGACGATGCTCAATGATAATGTCGTGGGGATTGATGCGTCTATTTTCATGCACCCGCTTACGTGGAAGGCTTCTGGTCACGTGGATTCGTTCAATGACCCGATGATTGATAATAAGGATTCTAAAAAACGCTACCGTGCCGACCAATTATTGGAAGCAAAAGCGGAACAATACGAAAAAGAAGGCTCGCCTGAAAAGGGTAAAGCATTGTTGGAAGCAATGGCAAAAGCCATGACCGATGATGATATGTCGGCACTTCGTCAGATTATTTTGGATGAAGGCATAAAATGCCCGATTTCAAACACGGCAAACTGGACTGAAGTTCGTCAATTTAACCTGATGTTTTCTACCCAAGTGGGGGCGGTTTCAGAAGATGCTTCTTTGATTTATCTTCGTCCTGAGACCGCACAAGGTATTTTTGTAAACTTCTTGAACGTACAAAAATCTGGACGGATGAAAGTACCTTTCGGGATTGCTCAGATTGGTAAAGCATTTAGAAATGAGATAGTTGCGAGAAATTTCATCTTCCGTATGCGTGAATTTGAACAAATGGAAATGCAGTTTTTTGTTCGTCCTGGTACTGAAATGGAGTGGTACAATAAATGGAAAGAAACTCGTTTGAAATTCCACCAAGCCATTGGTTTGCCAGCCGAAAAACTCAAATATCACGACCACGAAAAATTGGCTCATTATGCCAATGCCGCCGTAGATATTGAGTACGAATTTCCTTTCGGATTTAAAGAAATGGAAGGAATCCACTCACGGACAGCCTTTGATTTGACGGCTCACCAAGAATTGTCAAGAAAAAAACAACAATATTTTGATTCAGATTTAGACGAAAATGGTAAGCCTTTCGGAAATTATATTCCTCATGTGGTAGAAACCTCCGTTGGTGCTGACCGTCTTTTCTTAGCCATTTTATGTAATGCTTATACCGAAGAAACCACGGGCGAAGGGGAGACTTTGAAACAAAGAACGTACTTGAAATTTCACCCAACTGTTGCCCCAATCAAGGCTGCTGTTTTGCCATTGGTGAAAAAAGATGGTTTGGCAGAAAAAGCACAAGACATTTATCATGCCTTAAAGCGTTCATTTAATGTAACTTACGATGATGGTGGAGCAATCGGGAAGCGTTATACTCGCCAAGATTTGATTGGAACGCCATACTGTATTGCGGTAGATTATCAAACGATGGAAGACGAAACCGTAACTATCCGCCACCGTGATTCGATGGAACAAGAGCGAGTACATATTTCCGAATTGAGAGAGAAAATTGGGTATGCGGTGAGTATGGAGCGGGTTTTTGAGGTTTTGTAGTAAAATCATTCATTTCTACAAAAAGCCCACATTAATCCGTGGGCTTTTGTATTTTTGTGGTCTTATGACAATTATCGGGACAGACATACAGCAAGCAAAAATATTTTTAGAACAAGGAAACGTCGTTGGGATTCCTACGGAGACGGTCTATGGATTGGCGGGAAATGCCTTTGATATTGAGGCAGTTACCAAGATTTTTGAAGTAAAAAATCGCCCAACTTTTGACCCACTGATTGTGCATACTGACAGTATTGAAAGGCTTTCGGAATTTGTCCAATTCATTCCAGAAAAGGCTTTGTTATTGGCTCAAAAGTTTATGCCTGGTCCTCTGACAATGCTTTTACCAAAACATCCATCCATTCCAGATTTGGTAACTTCTGGGCTTGATACCGTTGCCGTCAGGATTCCCAACCACCCGCTTACGCTTGAATTGTTGCGTAGTTTAGCCTTTCCTTTGGCGGCTCCGAGTGCGAATCCTTTTGGGTATATTTCGCCCACTTCTGCCCAACACGTAGCCAAACAATTAGGCGAAAAAATCCCTTATATCTTAGACGGTGGCGAATGTCAAATCGGACTCGAATCTACGATTATAGGTTTTGAGAATGAAGAGGTTATCGTATATAGGAAAGGCGGTTTGGCTATTGAAGAGATTGAGAAAGTGGTAGGAAAAGTTCGAGTAAATTCTCATTCATCATCTAACCCCAAAGCCCCTGGAATGTTGAAAAGTCATTATTCTCCGAGAAAAGATTTATTGATTTTTAGGGGTGAAATTTTGGAAGAAAATAAGAATAAAATCGGATACTTAGCTTTTCAAAAATACAATCCAGAGTTACCCAGAGAAAATCAATTAATTCTCTCTGAATCAGGCGATTATAAAGAAGCCGCCAAGTATTTATTTGCTTACATGAGGCAATTAGACGGCATGGATATTGATAAGATTTATGTAGAATTATTACCCGAAAAAGATTTAGGCAGAGCCATCAATGACCGCCTAAAACGTGCGGCGGTGAAAGCGTAAAATTTATTTCTTACACTTTCATAATCAGGATTTAATTGGGACACCCTACTTTTATCACCTCAAAAAAAGTCTGGCTATTGGTTTGAAAATTAGGACGTAATTCTGTGAATTGTGAAAATCTGTACTGTACATTATTCCCAATATTTTGAGTAGAGACAATATTCTTACCTACAAAAGTAGAATTCCCAGATGCTGTTCCGTTCAGTACCAAATTATTTAAACAATCACTGAATGTAAACTTTACTGGAACACTATATTCAGACTCAGAAGTTGTCGAAGTTAATTGTATTCTATAAACTAAGGAATCGCCGCTTGCTAATTCAATATTATCTTCTATAAAAGAACCATTTGTCTCATTAAACTGAAAAAAGAATGAATCATTATTCTTCTTTCTTTCCAAAGCCATTTTATTACCATTTGACGGAGCTTGAAAATATACTCGTACCCTATTGTCAGCCATTTGAACAACAGAATCTATTTGAGGACGTATCGGTAATTGAGGACTAATATTAAATTTTTCAAAAGAAAACGCTCGCAAACTTTTACTGTTTTTTAGGTGCGTACCCACATAAACAGGCGAATGACGTGCAGGTAAATAGTCTAATGTTCCAGTACCAATAGTTTGATTTAATTTGATAAAAACTCTATTAGCACTTGCCCAAGCATTTTGAACAATAGCATTACTTTGATTTATGTAAAAGTAGTTTTTCAATTGCCACAAAGTGTTATTAACAGTAGTGTCATTCGGAAAAACTATTTTCTGATTTTTATCAAAAACCAAGATTAAAGTATCATTTGAAGGCTTTTTTATTACTTTTTGTACATCTGGTGGGCTTATTTCTACGGAATCAGTTGCGTTATAAATGTCATATTTGATTTGTTGGAACAGTTCACTTGCGATTTGCTCGTAACCCTCTCTGGCATGATGTACGCCATCGGGCGTTGCTATTCCCAGGCAAGTGGCAGTTTTTATTTTAGGGTATAGATACTTCGTTTTTCGTTGAAACTCACGGATTGTTCCACCACAGCTACAACCACAGGTATAAATCCCGACTTGGATATTATAGAAATAGTCGAACGTTCCAAAATCTTGGTTCATGTTGTTATAAAGTGTAGTAAAATTCCCAGGATAATTATTAACATCAACATACCAAGTACAAGATTCATTTTCGCCTTGTCTCCATAATATTCCCTTTATTTTACCAACCGCACCAGCCGTCTGAATTTTTGTTAAAAATCGTCCATAAACAGTATTCACGTTTGCATGATTGTTTTCATCTCTGTAATTCAAAGCACTAATTGGCAGTCCCCCTGATGCTCCATTAATCACACAAGTGGGTATTCCTTTTTCTGAGAGTATCAAAGCCTGTAATTTGATTCCTAAAACACCAACGCTTCCATAGGGTTGTTCGGCTGGAAACCATTGTAAACTGTTAGGGTCATTACCATTACTAAAATCAAAGTTTCTGAGTAGTCTATCATCTGTTTCATTATTGGATTCATTAATTCCTGTTTGAGCAACCATATTAGATTGCCCGTATAATACATATATATCTCCACAAACAATTCGTTCTCGATACATTACCTCAGAAGAGTCGGTATTGGAAGTGTGAATAAATAACCTAAAAGAGTATTCTTGGGGTAGGGCTGTGATTGTGGTTGTAAAATCATAATTAAGTGGAAAAACTGAGTTATTTGTAGTAGCTAAACTGTGGTATTTCAACAAAGTATTTTCCTTTTTTACTAATAAACTTACCTTCGTAACCAATCCAGAAGTGATTTGCCCTTTTACAGCCACACTTGCTTGATTAAAATTATCTCTCGGAAAAAGCTGAAAATTCTTTGGAGATTCTATAATACTGTATTGAGCGTAAGTATTTAATGAAATGCAAAATAGTAGGCTAAATAAAATTTTGAGCATATTTTGGTACGTTAAGTATTAATGTAAATTTATGATTTTTGATTTTTTTTAACAAAGGTTATTCGATAAACTCGCTACAAATTCCACAGGTTTATCAGGCGTGAGGATAATTTTCTTTTGGTCTTTTGTTTCTACTAAAACGAAGTTATTTTTACGAGTCACATACCATGTCATTTTTCCTAATTTACTATTCCAGAATGTACCAAAACTGCCAAAGAAACCGCCTGCACCGAATGTACGAATACTATCTTTGACTTGTGATTCATCAATTTCTTGAACGGATTGAATGTTATTTCTGTCTATTTCTACATCTTTTATCATCCTGTGAATCAGTAATTTATCGGACGAAACGGAGTAATTGTTTGGTCGTAAAAGATAGACAATCACCAAAGAGATAAATGGTATAAAAGCAAACGATTTCGCCATACCTTGTTCACTCTCAGGAGTTAATAAAAAAATAGAACCTATAATTATTAATATAACTACACACACAATTGTAGTGGTGATTTTATTGAATTTGTCTAAGGATGTGGTGAATGTTGTCATTGATTTTGCTCGCTTTTTTAGTAATTTCTCAATCTGTCTTTCTAAAATATCCCAATTTTATTCAACCAAGACCACTGGTTTTTTCAAGAACTCTTTTTTGAGAGGGTAATTGTCCCTTTTATTATACAAGCGGATAAATAACCTGCAAATTTGAGTTAAAGAAAAGTGGTCAGTGAAGACACTAAACTAACCACAGAGAGAAGGCTTTGCTTTGCATGGGGGTTTTGGATTTAATATTTTATTGTGAAATAAGATGCGTCAGATTATCAATAAAATCCTTTGGCTCAATAGACATATTTGAGTTGTACGGTAATTCCAAAATCATGTGCTTTGAGTTATTCGCATGAATATAAATTTTATTTTTGTAGCCTGCAAATCCCTTTGCACTCACATTGACCGTCTCATAACTAAACGCTTTGAAATCCTTGAAATGAATTGTCCTCAGCGGTATAAAATATTGCCCCAAAAGATTGGTACTTTTTATTGTAATTTTTTGATTTAGACTATCAATTGTAACATCGTAAGGCGTAAAAAACCAGACCAAAATCAACACAGAAGCCAACATGATGATAAAAATAATCCAAAAAATATAATTGGTAATATCCCTATTCAACAACAAAATCGGAGTAGCCATGTAGAGCAAAAAACTGAACAAAAACACCAGATTGAGGGGTTTTGCTTTTATGGTAAAGCATTGTGGAGTCCCCTCAATGATAACATTTAGCGGAGCTTGCTTACTTTTTGCCACTAATAAGTCAAAATGGTCATTTCTTGTCATACTTGAAAAGTAAATTTACATCAAAATTAACGCTATATTCCAAAAAATAATGCTGCATTCAACGTAGTTTGTTCCGCCACTTTCTCCACAGAAATTCCTTTAAATTCTGCCACCGTTGCCGCCACAAAAGGCAAAAATTTAGGTTCATTTCTTCGTTCTTGGTATTTGGTTAATTGATGCTTTGGAACATTTTTGGGAAGCATAAAAGGAGCGTCCGTTTCAATCATCAGGCGGTCTAAGGGTGTGTATTTTACGACTTCTTTCAAAAAATCAAAACGTCTTTCATCACTGATTGCCCCTGTGAAACCGAGGTAAAAACCTTTGTCTAAATACGTTTTGGCTTCTTGCAAACTGCCCGTAAAACAATGCACAACGGCTTTTGGGAGTTTGGATAAATAATTATCTGTAATGGCATTGAAACGCTCAAAAGCGGCTCTCTCGTGCAAGAATAGCGGTTTTTGAGTTTCGATGGCGAGTTCTAATTGAGCTGCATAACATTGTTCTTGGACAGGTCTTGGCGAGAAATCACGGTCAAAGTCTAAGCCACATTCTCCCACAGAAACTACCTGCGATTGTTTTAATAATGCCCTCAATTTAGGAATACTCTGAGCATCAAAACTCTTGGCATCGTGCGGATGAATGCCCGCCGTAGCGTACAAAAGGTTAGGATATTTCTTTGCCAAAACGGCAGATTGCTCGCTATTACGGATACTCGTACCCGTCAAAATCATCTTAGAAACCTCCGCATCAATGGCATTTTGGATGATGGTTTCGGTGTCGTTTTGGAATTGTTTGTTGGTGAGGTTTATGCCTATGTCTGTGAGATTATTGGTCATTGATTTTTTGAAATAAAAATGGTCATTACGCTATGCAATGACCATTTTATGAGTTTAAATTGTTGATTTTATTCGATTAGGATTTTTTGCTTTTCGCAAGATTTCCTTTGCTTTTGCGGTTTTCTCTGGAAATAAATCTATTCCTTTTAGTGATAAAATGACTTCATCGCTAATATGTCTTTTTGTTGATATTGTATTTTGAAATGCCATTTTTGAGAGAATTTAAAATTGGAGATATTCAAATTACTTCACAATAGATTCTAAATTTTACTTTTTAAAGTGGTCATAAGTGTCAATAAATTCCTTATGATACTCTTTTGATTGCTCTAACAACTCCCTGTATGTTTTCACAAATACTTCTCCTGAACGAATATAAGTAGCTTCTTTACTTTTAAAGAACTGGTCTTTCGATTTGCTGCCACCTATAACGTAGCAAACTACTTTTGAAAATCCAGTTTGCGAAGCATATTTTTCTTCTAAAAAAACCTTGTATCTGTATGCCTGTTCTAAGGCATTATCATCTACTTCAAATAAACTTCTTTTTATTTCAATTACATATAAAATTTCGCCTAATGCGTTGCTGCACAAAAAATCAATTCTTTTGTTGCTACCCTCTAATTTTTCTTCTGGAAAAGTTACTTTTAATAGATTTGTATAAGTTACCTCATCTTTGAATTCTAAAATTCTTGGGTCAAGAAGCCAAGAAAACTTTTTAAGAAAATTATGTAAAGTTGGAACTTCTTTTGTATTTGTATCAACATATTCTTCAAATTGTTTAATTACTTCAATTCTTGCAAAAGCTAAATCTCTGTATTGTTTTGCTTCAATTGCTTTCCAATCATCCATTAATTTTAGTAAAGTTGGAATATCCTCTGGTTTTGAAATGTCCGCAATTTTGGAGGCATATTCCTTGAAAGTCTTGTTCTCAAATTTACCAATAACTCCTTCAATTATTGCACTTGACTCGGCTACATCAATATTAGCATTTTCAAGAATTGGATCTATAATTTTATTACTTAATTCTCTTTCATAAGTTGGAAGTGAATTCTGCCACTCTTTTATGTCTAAGCTTGTATTAGATTTAATTGTTTCTGATTTTAATCCAGCTCTTTTATGTCTCCAATCAGTCCCAATCTTTTTGATAATAAACTGTAAATATGACTGTAACTCTTTTGTTTTATCATTTTCCCAATTTAACGAATGTCTGTCTGTCGAAATAACATCTTCGTCAAATTCGTCAATAAAATCTACCTCTAAATAACCCGTTACATAACTATGAAATTGGTCATTATCTCTTAATCCATAGAAACTTGCAGTATTCACAATTTTACCTCTTGATGTCAGATAAATACCTCCCATCTCAGTGTCTTTTACGGGTGTCTCTGTTGTAATTATAGAACCTTTTACAGAATTCCAAAATGAATAATCTTTACCAAATTCATCGTTGGGAAAGTCCCAACGAAATTGTTGTTTTAAGTCATTAAATTTCAACTCATTCGTAACTTGTATTTCGTCATTTCCATTGAGAGTTGATAAGACTTTCATTTTGTCGAAGATTAAAAACTTTTTTGACAAACTCAGAGATATATCTGGAAGGTCAAAACTTGATTTTCTTCTGATTTTTTTCAAAAATATTTTAGTACCTACTTCGCCTGTTGATGCAGGAGTATTGTAATCAATTATTTCGGGATAATAAGAGTCACTTCTACTTTTCTTTATCTCATTTATATCCATTTTGAAATGATTTTTCAGTCCATTTTTGATAGAAATCACTTCAATAACATCACAAATCCCAAACACTGAAAGTTTTCCTAACCCTTTTTTCCCAATTATTTTTCTACCCTTTGAACTAATTTGAGCGTTATTTTCAACTCTTCGATTCCTGCCGATTACTAAATATTTTTCATTAAGCTCATCAAATAGCATTCCTTCACCATCATCAGAATAGTTGATTTCTTTTATTCCATTTTGGTCTATAAAACTGATTGATACATTATCTGCATCTGCATCCCATGAGTTTGAGATTAGTTCTGAAAGTACACTTGGGAGTTTAGAGTATAGTGAAATCCCTAAATGTTCAATTGTGGTTGGATCAAATTTTAATACTAATTTTTCTGACATAATAATTCTTTCATTTTTTGTGCAATTGCATAAGACATTAGTGGTGGTACGGCATTTCCTATTTGTTTGAATGCAGCGGAACGTGAACCTTCAAAATAAAAATCATCTGGGAAAGATTGTAACCTTGCCGCTTCTCTTACAGATATAGAACGACATTGTTGTATGTCAGGATGAATGTAATAGTGTCCATCTTTTGCAATATGAGCCACAACCGTATGGGAAACCCCTAATCCATCTATTACTTTATATCTGTCAATAAATGAACTTTCGTTTTTATGAGTTTTGAGGCTTTCAGGTAAATCTGGATATTTTAATCTCACTTTTCCTTTATTCCAAGCCTGAATGGCAGTTTTGTATATCTCTAAATCCCTTTGATTATGAGGTCTGGTTATGTGTTGAGTTACAAAATCAACGCCATTTCTCAATTCAAATTTTTCTAAGTATTCGTTTTTACTTTCGGTATAATTTGTAGTTCTAAAACCCTCACCAGGCTTCAATTTAGGCAAATCTTGAAAGGCATCATTGACCGTAAATTGTTTGATTATTTTCTCAAAATCAGGAAATCCAAAATCTTGGTCTTTTTTCCAACCAACAATAATTATTCTTTTTCTGGCTTGCAATACTCCAAAATCAGAAGCTGTTAATGTATCGTGATGAACTTCGTAGCCAATTTTTCTAAAATAGGCTTTTAGGTTTTTGAAATGTTGTCCTTTATTGGCACTCAATAGCCCTGGTACATTTTCAAAAACAAATGCTTTTGGTTTAAACTTTTTCAGGAATCTACCGTATTGAATGTACAGTTTATTCCTTGGGTCATTTTCAATATCTTCATGGTGTCTTCCAAGAAGGGAATAGGCTTGACAGGGCGGTCCACCAATAATCAAATCTATTTCTTTTTTTGATTTTTCAATAGTTGTAAAAAGCTCAGAAATTGTTTTATCATTAATCTCAACATTGATGACAGAATTCAAGATATCTTCTGGAACTAATTGATAAAGTTCAGATTGGGAGATTTCACCTTTTGTATATTTATAGTATACTTCAAGGTTATTCTCAGATTTCAGATGATGATAAGCGGCTCTTGTTTTAATGGTTGCACACGCCTCTGAATCCATTTCAATATGAGAAACAGGGTTAAACCCAGCTTTGATAAAGCCTTCCGACATTCCTGACGCTCCCGCAAATAAATCTATGAAGTTGAGCTTGCTCATTTTGTGGGTTTTAATTTTAAATGACTACAAACATTATTTAGAATTTCACTTGGTTTAACGCCAATTGCCAAAGCTACAAGATAAAGTTCTTCCGCTTTGAGATTTGTACTCTCATTATGACTAAGCTCACTTAACCGAGCAGTACTTATGCCTGTTTTACGAGAAACTTCTGCCTTCTTGATTGATTTCTTTGATAAATAGTCTCCAAAAGTTGTCATTATTTCAATAAATTTTGTTTAGCAAAGATATACATTTATTTAGATTTTCTAAATAAATGTATATCTTTCTATTTTCCTCCATCAATGTGCCTCCAACCAATTCAACCCAACACCCATCCCAGTTTCCATCTTCACAGGGAAAGGTATTGCATTGACCATCAGTTCGTTAACTTTGGTTTTCATTAGTTCTAATTCTGATTTATGTACGTCAAAAACTAATTCGTCATGTACCGTCAGGATGATGCGGGATTGTAGTTTTTCTTGCTTAATAAAGTCGTTTACTTTTATCATCGCAATTTTTATCATGTCCGCCGCCGAGCCTTGTATGGGTGCGTTCACGGCGTTGCGTTCGGCAAAACCACGCTCTACCATGTTCTGAGAATTGATGTCTCGCAGATACCTTCTGCGTCCCAAAATGGTTTCTACATAACCATTGTCACGGGCAATAATCACGGCATCGTTCATATATTTTTTGATGGACGGAAATTCCTTCCAATAATTATCAATCAACTCCTTGGCTTCGGTTCTACTCACCCCAATTTGCTCCGCTAACCCAAAGGCAGAAACGCCATAAATAATTCCAAAATTGACCGTTTTTGCCTTTCTACGCATCTCCGAAGTTACTTCATCCAAACTAACATTAAATACTTTTGCGGCTGTCGTAGCGTGAATATCTCGCCCTTGATTAAAGGCTTCAATCATAGATTCGTCCTTGGCAAAAGCCGCCATAATCCTTAATTCAATCTGCGAATAATCGGCAGAAAGGATTAAAAAATCATCATTTTTAGGAATAAATGCCTTCCGAATTTCTCGCCCACGAGCGGTACGAATTGGGATATTTTGTAAGTTCGGATTCGTACTCGAAAGTCGCCCCGTGGAAGTAACTGCCTGATTAAACGAAGTATGAATTCGTCCCGTTTTTGGTGAAATCAGTTGTGGTAAAGCATCTACATAAGTCGATTTTAATTTTTGCAATTCTCTGAAATCCAAAATCTTACGAGCAATTTCGTGTTGAGATTCTAATTTAGAAAGCACCTCTTCGCCCGTCATGTATTGACCCGTTTTGGTCTTTTTGGCTTTGGGGTCGAGTTTGAGTTTATCGAATAAAATTTCGCCTAATTGCTTAGGAGAACTCAGATTAAATTCTTGTCCAGCCAATTCAAAAACCCGTGTCTGTACTTCCAACATATCTTTCTCCAAAACCTTCGACATTGTAGCCAAAAACTCAACGTCCAACCGCACACCTTCCATTTCAATATCGCAAAGCACCTGAGTCAGAGGCATTTCTACTTCCTCAAACAATTGAACAGCACTCGGATTTTGGGCCAACATCGGATGCAATTTATCTCTCAATTGTAGCGTAATATCCGCATCCTCCGCCGCATATTCTTTCACTTTTTCGATGTCCGCATCACGCATATTGCCTTGTTTCACGCCTTTTTTACCGATGATTTCTTCGATAGATACTGGCGTATAATTCAAGAAATCTTCCGCCAAAATATCCATTCCATGACGTTTTTCGGGTTCGATTAAGTAATGAGCCAACATCGTATCGTAGGTTTTACCCTTTATTTCAACGCCATATTGAGTCAAAACCATCAAGTCATATTTGATATTTTGAGCAATTTTTTCAATCTTTTCATTCAAGAAAATAGGCTTAAATTCATCCACAATCGCCTGAGCCTCAGTCTGATTGGCGGGTACGGGTACGTAATAGCCTTCACCCGCACGATATGCAAATGACATTCCGACTAACTCCGCTTCAACGGCATCAACGCTGGTAGTTTCTGTATCAAAACAAATGGCATCTTGCAAACTCAAAAAGTGAATCAGCGATTGGCGTAATTCGGGCGTATCGATGAGATGGTATTGGTGAACGGTTGTGTATATGGTGTTCTTGGTACTGTGTTCTGGGTTCTGAGATTCGCTGTCAGAATTTGCTGAAAAAATATCTAATTGCTTCTCTGGGGCGAGGCTGGCGAACATATCCATTTGTCCAGAATTGGCGGTCGGCTTTCGGCTATCGGTTTTCGGCTGATTGCTGACTGCCGACTGCCGACTGCCCGCTTCGCTTGCTTCCTCTCCCAACAATCTCCTCCGCAAAGTCCTAAACTCCAATTCATCCAAAAGTGGCGATAATAATTCTTTATTTACCTCCGTCAATCTCAAATCTTCCTCCACAAAATCAACGGGAACTTCGAGCATGATAGTCGCTAATTCTTTTGACAAAAGCCCCTGTTCTGCGAAATTGCGTACATTTTCTTGTTGCTTACCTTTCAGTTTATCAACATTCGCAATCAGGTTTTCTACCGAACCATATTCTTCAATCAGTTTTTGAGCCGTCTTCTCGCCAATGCCAGGAATGCCAGGGATATTATCAGAAGCATCACCCATCAATCCCAAAATATCAATCACTTTCATCACATCATCAATGCCCCAACGCTCACAGATTTGCTCGATACCCAAGACCTCCACGCCCTTGCCCATGTAGGCGGGTTTGTACATGAAAATCCGCTCCTCGACCAACTGCCCGTAATCTTTATCGGGAGTCATCATAAATACCTCCATATCCTCATGTCCACGGGCGGCACGTTTCGCAATCGTCCCGATGATGTCGTCGGCTTCGTAGCCTGGTAACACTAAAATCGGGATATTCATGGCAGTACAAAGTTGTTTTACATAAGGAATTGCAATCGAAATATCCTCGGGTTGTTTTTCACGTTGAGCCTTGTACGCCTCAAATTGAATATGTCGAAAAGTGGGTTCGGAAGTATCAAAAGCCACACCGATATGCGTAGGTTTTTCTTTGGAAATAACCTCTAAAAGTGTGTTGGCAAAACCAAATACGGCACTGGTATTCATGCCCGTAGAGGAAATTCGAGGTGTTTTTTGGAAAGCAAAGTGGGCTCTGTAAATCAACGCCATTGCGTCGAGGAGGAAAAGTTTTTTCATTGGATAGTTTTTGAGCTGTTGGCTAATGGCTGTTAGCCTTTGGCTTTTAGGGCTGTTTTTATATGTTTCAAGCTAAAAGCCAATAGCCAATAGCCATCAGCTAAATAATTGATTTTCAAAAATACGGAAAAGGGAGGGGATTTTTTAGAAAATGGGGATATTTCCGCAGACTAAATAGAAGTAATTTCACAACATAAATTTAAGGTTAGTATGAAAAAACTATTCTATCAAAAAAATATCTTCGGGATTTTGACTTGTATGGTGAATTCGGATAAATTCAATTCGGTGTTCATAAACATCATAATAAATGACGTATTCTTTTTTGAAAACTGCTCGATGGGTGATGCCTTTTAAGCCTTCCTCATATAAACGGAATGCAAAGGGCATTTTGGCAATTGTGAAGAGTAGGAAATCGTAAATATCAGAGATGAGTTTACGAGCTTTTTGTGGGTTATACTGTTTTTTGTAATCTTCAAGTCTAATCAAATCATCAAGAAAAATATCTTTGAAAATCAAGTCTCTTTCGTTTTCAATCATAATCCTAAAATTGCTTTTACTTCGCTTGCTGTATAAGATTTGCTTTTTCTTGAAATATCAAGTTGCTCATTCAATTCGTTGATAGTCATGGGTTTGCCTGGAATAGACATATTTCTAATGTTTCCCATGCTAATAACTGATTTTTTTTCTAAGAATGAAAGTAATCCCATCACTTCAATTTCATCGTTGTCCGAAAGGATATTTATTTGAATAGATTTCATAATCTTATCTTTATGTTTTACTAAAATTATGAAATATTCTCATAAATATCAAAAACTTTCTTTCTGTAATAAAATTGTGTTACTCTAAAATTAGACTAATCAGAGTTCTAATTCATCAAAGTAAACAAAATGTTATTTTTTGAAAAAAATATTCTCCCACCTCCCAAAACTCTTTTCAATTCCCTGTGTTATTTTTACAAAAGAATCAAAAACTAAAAACATGGTAATCATCATCGGTGCGGGCATTGCGGGCTTGACTTGTGCAAAATATTTACGAGACAGAGGTATTCAATCCTTAATTTTAGAGGCATCTGATGGGGTAGGGGGGCGTGTGCGTACTGATATACAAGACGGCTTTCGATTGGATAGGGGTTTTCAAATTTTATTGACAGCTTATCCCGAAGCTCAACGTTTATTAAACTATGAATCCCTTGATTTACAGGCGTTTACGTCGGGGGCAATGATTCGGAATACCTCCAAAAATGATTTCTCAGTCATGGCAAATCCTTTTAAAGAACCTGCCAAAATATGGTCGTCTTTGACTTCCGATGTGGGGACTTTGACGGACAAAATGAGAGTATTGCGATTGATACTGGATACGGGTAATATCCAAGAAGAAGTCTTTGAAAATCAGGGCATTACAACGATTGAATATCTCCGAAATTACGATTTTTCAGAAAGTATGATTCAGCAATTTTTTAAACCATTTTTTGGGGGTGTTTTCTTGGAAAATGAATTGAATACTTCGGCTAATTTTTTCAAATATCTCTTTGGAAAATTCTACGAAGGCGATGCCGTTATTCCTGCCAAAGGTATTCAACAAATTACGGAACAAATTGCCAAAATGTTGTACGTAGGTACGGTAAAATTGAATACGAAAGTGGTCAAAATACAAGAGAATTATGTGTATTTAGAAAGTGGAGATAGGCTTTACGGTGATAAAATTGTTTTGGCAACGGATGGTTTTCAGGCGGATAAATTATTAGGAAAAAATCCCGAAAGAAAATTTAACTCAACTACTTGCACGTACTTTTCTGCCGAACGTTCACCCTTGAAAATGAAGATGTTAGCTCTCAATCCCAATCGTGCTTCCATGATTCATAACCTCTGCGTACCAAGTGATATTTCGCCTTCATACGCACCCACGGGTAAGTCCTTGATTTCGGTTTCAACACATGGTTTTGATTTGTATGACAAAAATGAATTAGCCAAAAATATCAAACGTGAATTGACCACTTGGTTTGGTAACGAAGTAGAGACTTGGCAACATCTCCAAACCTATCATATTCCGCAAGCATTACCCACTTTTGGCAACACTCAAAACGGGATAAATCCTTTGAAAATAAATGATATTCTCTATCAATGTGGCGATGCAACAGCGTACCCATCACTCAATGCGGCAATGGCAACAGGGCGAAAGGTGGCGGAGATGATTTGATGGATTAACCTCACCCCCAGCCCCTCTCCGATGGAGAGGGGAGAAAAAAGTCGTCGAATACTCCCCTCTCCATCGGAGAGGGGTTGGGGGTGAGGTTTTTGACGAATAATAAATTTTCTTAAAATTTGTTAAAATCCACGAAACCAATGCACCTTTAAGTAAGTTTTAACGTTAATTTAGTGGTCGAAAAATCACAATTTCGTATAATTTTAAAAACTAAAATAAACATGGAAATCAAAAGTAATTTAAAAACCCTTGCGATAGTCGGAGCGTTGAGTAGTGCAACCACGCTCGGAGCTTATAAATTGTTCTTGGAGAAATCGCCTTCGGAGTCCGTATTTACCAGTACTCCCTCAGCTTTCACTCGTTTAGTTTCAGACAGTTCACCCACACCAGCGGGTACACCAGGTGACTTTACGTATGCAGCCGAGAAAGCTACGCCAGCCGTAGTGCATATCAAAACCAAAATGACCCGTAACGTAAGCCGTCAGATGATGGATCCTTTTGAAGATTTCTTCGGAGGCTTTGGTGGAGGCAATCCTTTTGGTGGTGGCGGAGGTCGTCGTCAGCAACCAGAAGCTCAAGAAGCATCGGGTTCGGGTGTGATTATTAGTGCGGATGGATATATCGTAACCAACAATCACGTAGTACAGGATGCTGATGAGGTTTCGGTTATTTTGAATGACAAACGTGAATTAAAAGCGAAAGTTATCAGCACTGACCCATCAACAGATATTGCCGTTATTCAGATTAAATCAACGGGGCTTCCTTTCCTAACTTTCGGAGATTCTGACGGAATTCGTGTGGGTGAGTGGGTGTTGGCAGTGGGTAATCCTTTCAATTTAGAATCAACCGTAACGGCGGGTATTATTTCGGCAAAAGGTCGTCAGAATATCATTGACCGTGACAAAGATGTAAATCCATTAGAATCTTTTATCCAAACCGATGCCGCCGTAAACCCAGGTAATTCGGGTGGAGCATTAGTAAATTTGAAAGGTGAATTAATTGGAATAAACACCGCCATTTATAGCCGTACAGGTCAATTTGCGGGATATTCATTCGCAGTACCCGTGGGAATCGTGAAAAAAGTAGCGGCAGATTTGATTAAATACGGAAACGTACAACGTGGATATTTGGGTGTAAGTATTCAAGAAGTGAACAGTAAATTGGTTGAAGAAAAAGACCTGAAAGTAAATGATGGCGTGTATGTGGGTGGCTTGCCCGCTGGAAGTACCGCCAAAGAAGCGGGTATCAAAGTGAATGATGTTATCGTTAAAATTGATGGTATTCCAACTTCTTCTCAGTCAAAATTGATGGAATTGGTTGGACGTAAACGCCCAGGTGAAACCGTAGTCGTAACTGTCAATCGTGATGGTGCGGTCAAAGATTTTAATGTTGTTTTGAAAAACAAAGATGGTAATACCAACATCGTAAAAGGAGAGACCGCAACGACCATCAACAGCGAATATTTAGGAGCGGAAGTAGCAAATCTTACTGAAAATGATAAAGCAAAATACAAAATCCAAAGTGGGGTAAAACTCGTAAAAGTAGATCCTAACGGACGCTTTGGCTCACAAGGTTTTGAAAAAGGATTTATCATTACTAAAATTGACGATAAAGCTATTGGTGATGTTAAAGAAGTTGCCGAAATGTTCGCTAATCGTAGAGGAAGGGTGAAATTGGAAGGTATCGACGTGGACGGAACACGAGTTATTATGGTTTTGTAAGATTTGGAATCATTGATAAGTGATACCTAAAACTGAAAAACAACCTTTCATACTATTTCAGGATAAAACCGCATCAAATAGCCAATATTTGATGCGGTTTTGTTTTATGACAGAATCAACCAAAACGAAAAATTAAATCACAATCTCATGTTACGCAAAACATAATTTCATACAACGGATTAAAATCCGTTGTTAGGACATCGGTCATCCCTCTGGGATTATTACGAGCGAATAAGTCCCATCGGGACGGTCTATATCCTAACAACGGATTTTAATCCGTTGAAAAAGAGTTTTGAGGAACATCAGTCACAATTTTAAACACAAAAATCAATGTTTTTAATTTTCTTAGGTATTGTAGTATTGATGGTCGGATTTGCCATTAATACACCCTCATTGACGGTTGCCCGTTTTTCTCGACCAGCCAAAGTCGTTGGCGGTGTGCTGATTGTTTTAGGATTATTATCATCGGGTATCAAGCAAATCGGAGCGGGCGAAGTTGGAGTACAGTCTTTGTTCGGAAATGTCGGACAAAGCACCCTATCAAGCGGATTGAATATCGTAAATCCATTAGCCAATATTGAAACCTTTGACATCAAAACCCAAAACTATACCATGTCCGCTCTTCACGATGAGGGCAATCAACAAGGCGATGATGCCATTAGGGTTTTGACGGCAGATGGTTTGGAAGTAGTAATAGATTTGACGGTTTTGTATAGAGTTATTCCAGGCGAAGCTCCCAAGATTTTAAGAGAAATTGGCGTGGATTATCAGAACAAAATTGTTCGCCCAATTACCCGTACTAAAATCAGAGATAATGCCGTCTATTATGACGCAGTGGCACTTTATTCGAGTAAACGAGATGAATTTCAGAATGGAATTTTTAAATCAATCGAAAAAGATTTTCGTGCGAGAGGGCTTTTGTTAGAGCAACTTTTGGTTAGAAATATTGCTTTGCCAACGTCTGTAAAAGCATCCATCGAATCAAAAATTAATGCCGAACAAGATGCTCAAAAAATGCAATTTGTTTTGCAAAAAGAAAAACAAGAAGCCGAACGCAAGCGGGTAGAAGCCCAAGGTATTGCCGACTATCAAAAAATCCTTTCGACGGGTTTGAGCGATAAACAGTTACAATACGAAGCCATCAAAGCCCAAATGGCAATTGCTACTTCGCCAAATTCAAAGGTAATTATCATGAGTGGTAAGGGTAATACACCGATTATTTTAGGAGATAAGTAGTTTTTATGATTACCATACATTTTAAAAAGTATTCAAGGACGGTATTTCTTCGTGAAATATTGTCCTTATTTTTTCACTTAATAACTCATCAACCTTAAACTTATTAACTCTCTTTCAAGTTATAATTCTATGAAAACAATCATCATCGGGGCAGGAATATCAGGTCTTTCGGCTTCCAGAATTTTAACACAAAAAGGACATACAGTTACCGTTTTAGATAAAGGGCGTGGAGTAGGAGGGAGGATGTCCACTCGTACCATAGACAACGCAAAAGCTGACCACGGAGCTCAATATTTTTCAGTCAAAACGCTTGAATTTCAAGCATTTATTTCAGAATTACAATCAAAAAATATTACGGCAGAATGGCAACTCGCACAACGTGAGAATGTCCGTTACGTAGGAGCGAAGGGCATGAATACCATTCCCAAATCTATGGCTTCGGGCGTGGATGTACGAGTGAATGAAAAGGTAGTTTTGATTGAAAATAATATCGTAAAGACTGAATCTGGAAATAGCTATCCATTTGACAATCTGATTGTTACGATTCCTATTCCACAGGTTGTAGATTTATTTCAAAATTCTAACATTCCATTTTCTGAAAGAGATAAAACCGTTTTAGATAGCATTCATTACGAACCATGTATTGCGGTAATGGCAGTTTTGAAAGAACAAACCCAAATCCTGAGTGGAGGAATTATTTTAGAAAATCAACCCGTGGCGTGGATTGCGGATAATTTCCAAAAAGGTATCACAGAAACTCCAACAGTAACGCTTCATGCTAACGCTGAATTTAGTGAAAAATATTTTGATGATGATTTGAAAAGGGTAGGAGAGGAGATGCTATCGTCTGTAAATCAATATGTTAGTTCTGAAAATATCGTTTCGTTCCAAACCCATCGTTGGCGATTTAGTAATGCTACTAAGCGTTATGCTGAACCATTTTACCAAATAGAAAATCAAAATATCTTCTTAGGGGGAGATGGCTTTGGGATTGGTAATGTAGAGGGGGCTTTTTTGTCAGGGTATCATTTAGGAAATGAATTTTAGACTCGATTACAACTATTTGCGTAAGGATTTTGTCTTTAAAGAAAACGTAGAAAATCATGAAAACCTTTGTTTATATTTTCTTATTTCTCAGCATTTTATGGGCTTGTAAAAAGACTGACATTCAGCCCAATACTAATAAAATTACGCTTTTGGGTGAATGGCGTTATGTAGGGAAATTCAATACTGCGGCTGATTATTTGTGTTATGTTTGTCCAAATTTTGATTATGAAAAGAGTATTTACAAGGTTATTTTTAAAGAAGATGGCTCGTTTGATATTCGGATAAATCTATTGATTGGAAAAGGAAATTATACAGGAAAACCTAATGTAAATGCCACAGCTCCATTGTATTACGGCGATGTGAGTATAACCAATTTGCAAATTTTAAATAAACCCTTTGAAACGGAAACGGATAGCGAATTTCAACAACGATTTAGAGAGGTTAAATCGTTTTACCAAAGTACAAAAACTGATAACCCTTTTGGGTATGACGAACTCCATTTATTTGTACCAGCTCCTAATAAATATAGCGGAGCGGATTACTTGATTTTTGTGAGAAAGAAGTAGATTTCAAAATAATCCAATAAATACTACAATGACGACTTCTCTCAGATTTGTCGTCTTTTTATTTTTAGACAGCCTTTTTACATAACATCAAAACTAATCTTGGCTAAATAAACTTTCTTGCCTAATTTTGTATAACTATGAAACTAACCCTTTCATAACGATAAACTGATAATATTTAAAATGAGAGAATTACAATTCAGAGAGGCACTCCGTGAAGCCATGAACGAAGAAATGCGTAGAGACGCATCGGTTTATTTAATGGGCGAAGAAGTTGCCGAATATAATGGAGCTTATAAAGTATCGCAAGGAATGTTGGACGAATTTGGTCCAGACCGTGTAATCGACACACCCATCGCCGAATTAGGCTTTGCAGGGATTGCCGTAGGGTCTGCCGCCAATGGTTTACGTCCAATTGTGGAGTTTATGACTTTCAACTTCTCGTTGGTAGCCATCGACCAAGTGATTAACTCAGCCTCAAAAATGATGTCGATGTCGGGCGGGCAGTATTCTTGTCCAATCGTATTCCGTGGACCAACTGGAAACGCTGGACAATTGTCTTCTCAACACTCATCAAATTTTGAAAACTGGTTTGCTAATACCCCAGGATTGAAAGTAGTTGTGCCATCAAATCCAGCCGATGCAAAAGGTTTATTGAAATCAGCCATTCGTGATAATGACCCCGTTATTTTCATGGAATCTGAATTGATGTATGGCGACAAAGGACTTGTACCAGACGGAGAATATTTAATTCCAATCGGAAAAGCAAACGTAGTAAAAGAAGGAACAGACGTAACGATTGTAACCTTCGGGAAAATGCTTTCGAGAGTCGTAATGCCAGCCGTTGAAGAATTAACAAAAATGGGAATTAATGCGGAGGTAATCGATCTTAGAACGGTGAAACCCATTGATTATGAGACAGTTCTGAATTCAGTAAAGAAAACAAATCGTTGTGTAGTAGTTGAAGAAGCCAATCCAATTGCGGCACTTTCTTCTGAGGTTGCCTATAATGTTCAACGTTTTGCCTTCGATTATTTGGATGCTCCCGTTATCCGTGTGAACTCAAAAGATTTACCATTGCCTTATGCTCAAACACTCCTCGAAGCCATCCTTCCAAGTGTTTCTGGAACGATTGAGGCGGTTAAGAAAGTGATGTATAAAGCGTAAGAATATTTGTCCGATATAGTCAAAAAAGCCTTCTGAAGATATTCAGAAGGCTTTTTTTGATGTGTTAGTGATATTTTAGAGATAAGAGGATTTTGATTTATTTTTTCTAATACAAATTTATCGTTTGACAAGTTATTTGCAAAATAATGATGTGTATGACGGTTTTTTGTATGTGAATTGTAACCACATAGAGGTTTTAGGTGACATTAGTACACAAAGGAAAACTATAACTCCTTCGACCTTATTCTACTTTTCTTCTAAATTTTCTATGTAACCTATTTCCCTATGTGGTTAAAAATTCAAAGTCAATTGCTTCCCCACCATTTCATCCGCAAATTCAAGATTAGAAAGGGAAATTCCTAAGAGTCTTACACCCTTTTCAACTGGTTGAATTTGCTCCAATAAATCAAAAGAAATTTTCTCGAAAAAGGCTTTGTCCATGATAGGAGAGAGGGTTGTTTTACTTCTGGTAATCTGTTGAAAATCAAGGTATTTGACTTTAAGATTGACCGTTCTGCCGTAACCTTTTGTCCGTTCACAATACCGCCAAACGTCTTCAATTAAGGGCAACAAGCCCGCTTCTAATTCTATACGAGTTTCTAAATCTGAATCAAAGGTATTTTCAGAACCAACGGACTTCCTGATTCTGTCTGGATTAACGGGTCGATTGTCGATGGCACGAGAAATATCGTAATAATATCCACCCGCTTTGCCGAAATGTTTACGAAGAAAAGCCTCATCTTTTTGTCGTAAATCCATGCCTGTAAAAATCTCCATTTTGTTCATTTTCTCGGCGGTCACTTTCCCGATTCCGTGAAAACGATACACGTCCAAAGTTTCTACAAATTTTTCGCCTTGATTGGGTTTTATCACGAATAAACCATCAGGTTTGTTGTAATCGGAAGCTAATTTTGCCAAGAATTTATTGTAAGAAACCCCTGCCGAAGCCGTGAGTCCTGTGCGTTCTTTTATCTTGATTTTTATTTCTTTGGCAATCTCCGTGGCGGAGGCAATGCCTTTCAAGTTTTCGGTAACATCCAAATAGGCTTCGTCCAAAGAAAGTGGTTCGACCAAAGGAGTATATTCCAAAAATACCTCCCTGATTTGATTAGAAGCCGCTTTGTAAGCATCAAAGCGGGGTTTTACGAAGATAAGATTTAGGCATTTACGAGCTGCCACCACGGAAGCCATTGCGGAGCGAACGCCAAATTTACGAGCCTCATAACTGGCAGCCGCCACTACGCCACGCTCACGAGAACCGCCTACGGCAACGGGTTTCCCACGCAATTCAGGATTATCCCGTTGCTCAACGGAAGCATAAAATGCGTCCATGTCTATGTGGATGATTTTTCTGATGGGTTTTTTAGATGAACGTGAAATGACAAAAATAACACCTAACTTGTGTAAACAAATACTATTGACATCGGGTTGCCCAAGAAATACCACACGAAATACTCTTTTGAACACATTAAATCCTCTTTATGAAATCAATTATTTTATTCTTGCTAACGTTTTTTTCTTGTTATTATTCTTTTGCTCAAAGTCCTCTAACAGTTCCATTTACAGAATCATTTACTTCAAATGCAAACGGTTGGCGGTTACGTACTCCTGCGGGTTCGCACGACTGGAAATGGTATAATAATGTAGGGGTCGGAGGTACAGGCGGTTTACGCATGAAACTCCCTTCTGATAGTAATTATGTTGCATCGCCGAAGATTACTTTGGAGGCGGGTAAAACTTATACCCTCGCTTTCAGAACATATAGCCAAAGTGGGTCAGCGAACAGGTTGATGACGGTTGGCTTGAATCAAGTCCGTTCGCTTGTGGGAACAACTAATTTTATCTCACAACGCTCACCTTCGAGTACGGATTTTGTGGATATAGTTAAAAACTTCACTGTCCCGACTTCGGGTGATTATTTCCTCATTTTCAATTATACTGAAAACGGTTACACGTTTACATATTTAGACGAAATTACGGTTGAAGAAGTCCAGAATCCAATCATTACTTTGACTTCGCCATTGGCGGGTGGAAGCATGAACGAAAATTATGCGGACAGTACCAAAGTGCTAATTGAAGCCAATGCCTCTGACTCCGATGGTACAGTCACAAAGGTAGAATTCTTTGCGAATGGTGTGGAAATTGCCGAAAAAACTACTGCCCCATATAGTTTTTTGTGGAAGGATGTTTTACCAAAAGATTATGTTTTTACGACAAAAGCTACTGACAATCGTGGAAATGTAACTATCTCATCACCAATTAATTATCGGGTAAATTTTAGAGATGGAACATTCAAGCCATACATTAATTGGGATTTTAATTCGACCAATACTATTGGTAAAAATTTGGACTATTGGACAACTTCGGGAGGAGACTTTCGCCCACGTGGTGGAGGCTTTCACGGAACGACTTACTTTGATATTTTTAGTGCTTATGCCAATAATTTTACGGCTTCGCCAGGTTTTTATTTACAGGCTGGTCAGACGTACAATTTAGAATTTTTAGCTCGTGCAGGAAACAAAACAATTAAATTATTTCTGAATAAAAAACAAGCTCTCAACGACAGTATTCCGATTGATACCGTTAAGATAAGGTATGGCGAAGACTTTAAAGTTCTGCACAAAAAGAACATAACCGTTACCCAAAGTGGAACGTATTATTTAATTATTCATTATCCACTCGTGGAAAGTTATGTTCAAATTAATCTTGACAATATTCGTATTACGGGTGATGGCTTAAACATTGCTCCTGTTGCTAAAATCACAACACCTGCGGGAAATGTAAAAGTGGCTGAAAATTCAATCTTGACCTTGAATTCACAGGTTTTTGATTTGGATGGAAGCGTCCAGAAAGTAGAATATTTTGCCAATGAAACCAAAGTAGGTGAATCCTCCGTTCCGCCTGCATATGAGGCTGTTTGGGCAAATATTCCAAGAGGAACTTATAATTTGACAGCTCGCTCAACTGACAATGATAACGTACAGGGAACTTCCCTAAAAACTGTTGTTACTTCTGACACCAACCGTTTTGCGGTTTCGAGTTTAATCGGAAGTATCGGACAAGACGAAATTAGGGGTATTATTTTTCAGAAAAATGGTACAATAATCTTGGCAGCAAACATGGGAAACCTCTCTCATTTAAACCCTAAGACCAAATTTTTGAATGGTGCAACTGCGGATTCTTCGGGCGTAATTATTAGACTTTCTTCTGATGGCAAAAAGATACTTTCTATGACTCGTCTGTGTACCAAAATTGCGGATATTTCAAAAGATGGTGATGATAATTTATACATAGCCGCCTCAACATCAGGTGTTTTTAAACTAAATACCACGGCAGATACCATTCGTTGGCAAAAGACTTTTGCTAAAACTGTTCACAGAATTGATGCAGGAATATCTGGAAAAAATGTTTGTATGATTGCCAATGAAACCAATATTGACGATGGAACTTTGACAGGCACAGAAAATTATCTCTATGATGAAAATGGCACTTTGATTTATCAATACGGGGGCGTTTCTCAGTACGGTGCCGACGTTGCGATTGATGAAGCATCGCAAACCGTGATTATGGTTGGATTCAAGAATTTTAATACTTATGACAAAAAAGGTGGTACGCAAGTTTTGCCCGTGTATGTGCCTGTATTGCGTGGAAGAGCTTACGACGGCACGACGAAATACGTAGGGTATGATTGGGTCTCAGATACTTTATCTCCCCGTTGGATTAATAATTCAAACAACAATATGGCAGATGCACGTTTGAACCGCTGTGTGATTGGGCAAGATGGAAAATTATACATCGGCGGACAGGTTTACGGTGGAAATCATGTGTTTAGATATTCGCCTTACGACATCATGCAACCTGCCGTTTTGGTAGGCGGAGACCACTTTTTTACGCTCTCGAACACAGGCACAGAAACACACGTATATGTAGGTAGATATGACCCTGCAACGGGCATCAAAGACCGTGGACAGACTTTCACGGCAAGGTTACCCAACACCAAAGGCAATAGTGTATTTATCGAAAATGGTAGTTTAGATGCAGATTCAACAGGTAGAATTTATCTGACAGGAACTTCGGCTTTTGGCTTGCCCCTCACCACCGACTATATCCCAGGCGAATACACGGGAGGAGCATATTTGTTGGTGCTAAGTCCAAGCATGGCAGTGCGAGAAATGTGCGTACGTTTGACGTTTGGCTACGGTAAAGCCATTGGCATTTACAACAGTAAAAGATGGATGTTTGGCGGATATTCAGAAGATACGGAAAGTAAATCTTATCTGAAAAATTCATTCCAAAGCACTAATCTAAATATTACTACCAACAAATGGGAGGGGTATTTTAGTTATTATAACACCCTAAAATGCCCAGAAACACAGATTTCGAGTGCCATTCCCACAGGCACACTCGGAATGTCGGGCAGATGGGACGTAGGCTCAACATGGCAATGCGGCAAAGTCCCAACGGCAGCCCAACAAGTAACCATCGAAGCTGGACATACTATAATTATGCCCGCTGGTTACACTGGTAAGGCTTTTGACTTGGAATTGAAAGGGATTTTGAAGAAAGAAGTTGGGGGTGGGTTTGAGATTAAGCGATGAGATTTTAATTAATTTTAACGAAAACAAAATGACCCCAGACCATATTTTCATATTTACAAACGACAACGGAAAACTTGCTGACCAATTAGTTGAATTTGGACTAAAAGAAGGCAGTAACCGTGTTCATGTTGGACAAGGAACTACGAATCGAAAGTTTTATTTTGAGAACTTCTTTCTGGAAATTCTTTGGGTGCATGATGAATTGGAAATCAATAGCGAACTCATCAAACCGATTGGACTTTGGCAACGGGCAAAGTATCATTTTAGAAGATGTTTAAATTTTAGTTTTTAATCAAAAAAGGGAATCGGTTTGTTATCTTTTAAACGACAAAATTTATAAGATATGCAAACTTGTTACGAAGTTTTAACCGATTCCCAGTGGGAAGT
>JAAFJP010000048.1 GCA_013298125.1 Cytophagales bacterium
TTATTACAACGGAGCATTCGGAGAAAAGTGGGCTGATTATGCTGAGAAGTTAGTTTCTGAGATTGAAAGAATACCTTTTGGTTTAACCTCACCCCCAGCCCCTCTCCTACAGAGAGGGGGGGGGGGTCGGACGAATACTCCCCTCTCAGCAGGAGAGGGGTCGGGGGTGAGGTTTGATTTCAATGATGTCGTTTGTATCACCCAAAACGAAACCTCAAACGGTACACAAATCAAAGATTTAAAACCATTCAGAAAGGCATTTCCAGAAGCAATTATTGTCGTAGATGCAACTTCTTCTTTGGGTGGAATTGAATTAGATTTTACGAATGGAGACGTGTGGTTTGCTTCCGTCCAGAAGTGTCTGGGACTGCCCGCAGGTATGGCAATAATGATATGTTCGCCCAAAGCCATTGAGCGAGCCGAACAAATCAATGACCGTAAATTTTATAACAGTCTTTTATTCATTCACGATAATTTTCAGAAATTTCAAACTCATTTCACACCAAACGTTCTAAATATCTATCTCATAAATAAAATAATGTTAGAAATTTCTAATATTTCAATTATTTCTGAAAAATTGAAAATTCAAGCAAATATATGGTATGATTTTTTCGAGAAAAAAGGAATAAAATGCTTGGTCGAAAATTCAGAAGTACGTTCTGATACCGTCATTACGATAGAAGGAACAGAGGAGCAAATCAAGCAAATAAAAACCTTAACAAAAGCCCACGGAATTACCGTTGGTAACGGCTATGGTTCTTGGAAAAATACTACTTTTAGAATTGCAAATTTTCCAGCTATTGAAGACTTTGAGATTGAGGCTTTGATGAAGATATTAAAATAATTTTGACCAACAGGTTAGAAACCTGTTATACTTTTTATGCAATTAAATTTTAAAGAAATCCTGTCCGTTTCGCTGATATTATTTTCGGTGATTGATATTTTGGGAGCAATCCCAGTCATTATTGATTTACGTAAAAAAACGGGTCATATTCATGCTGAACAAGCTACGCTGGTTTCGGGCGGGATTATGATTGCTTTTTTATACGTCGGAAAGTCCATTTTGGGGCTCTTGGGCGTTGATATAAATTCCTTTGCCATTGCGGGGGCAATCATTATTTTCTTGATTGGTCTGGAAATGACTTTGGGCAGAAATATCTTTAAATCAGAGGATGCTGAGGCTGGGAAAGCGGCTTCCATCGTTCCCTTAGCCTTCCCTGTCATAGCGGGTGCAGGTACGATGACGACTATTTTATCCTTGAAATCTCAATTTGATGAAATCAATATTTTGATAGGAATTCTATTGAATTTAGTCTTTATATATGTTGTACTAAAATCATCCCAATGGATTGAAACCAAACTCGGAACAGTAGGTACAAACGTACTCAGGAAGGTTTTTGGGGTGATTTTGTTGGCTATTTCCATTAAGATTTTACAGAAACGTCTCGGATAAAATCACTTATTTATCATAAACTCAATAACTTAAATAATCATAAACCATGAATGAAGAATTATTAGAACAAGAAGAGGAAGATTATAACCCTTTAGAGGGATTTAAAAATACATTCAAGAGTTTTGAGTGGGGTATTTCATTGAGTGTTGGCGGTTATTTATTCCTAATTTTCTTGGGGATAACTTACAACTTTTTCTACTTTTCATCATTCAGGATTAATATTTTCCTTTTTTCTGAAATCAATGATTTTTTGATGGCACCATTAGCTAATCCATTGGTTGTTATATTAGCACTAATGAATGTAGGCTTATTGTTTATGTTGTATTATCTTAATTTTCTTTGGATGAGAAAGCATTTCAAGAGCTATCAAATTGCTTATCGAATTATGATGTTGGGTAAAAAAACGGATATAAAAAAAATGAATAAATACATGACATCACCTCTATATATCATTTTTTCGGTTCTATTATATTTATTTGCATCAGCACAGTTCTATGCCACGTATCGTTCCACTAAAACATCTCACAATAAAAATATATACCACTATAAATTATCAATCGACAAAGATGTAGTGATAAATACCGATAGTTTAGTTTACGTTGGAGACAACTCCGCTAACTATTTTTTATTCGATACGCTTAAACGAGAAGCTACGGTTATTCCCAAAGAACAAGTGAAATTTGTAAAGATTATAAAAAATCCCAAAGGCAGATTTTTATAGATTATTTTCATTTTCTAAACTATTTTCTCAAATAAAATTGGCAAAAAAACAAAAATATTACACCGTCTGGAAAGGGCGACAAACGGGAGTCTTCAACACTTGGAAAGAAGCCGAAGAGCAAGTAAAAGGCTTTGAGACAGCTCAGTACAAATCTTTCGAGAGTTTGAAAGAGGCGGAAGATGCTTTCAAAGGAAATTATTGGCAATCGGTTCAGAAACCACAAGGGGCAAGTTCTTCGGGTAAGCAAACAAAATCATCAGCTTTGGTTGGGAAATATAACGTAGAAAGCATTTCTGTGGATGCTGCCTGTGCGGGTAATCCTGGGAAATTAGAATATCAGGGTGTAGAAACGGGTACGAAAAGAGTCTTATTCTCAATGGGTCCTTTCCCACAAGGAACAGTGAATATTGGCGAGTTTTTGGCGATAGTTCATGGCTTGGCATTCTTGAAAAAACACAATTCTCCTTTACCCATTTATTCCGACTCAAAAACTGCCATTAGTTGGGTGAAAAACAAAGCCATCAAGACTAATTTAGAACGAAATAAAAAGACCGAGGAACTGTTTGTATTGGTCGATAGAGCCGTACAATGGTTGAAGGATAATCCGTACACGAATAAGATTTTGAAATGGGAAACGGAATTTTGGGGAGAGAATCCAGCGGATTATGGGCGGAAGTGATGGATAAAAACAAGAAAGGGATAATCATTTGATGTAATTATCCCTTTTTGCTTATAGTTGTTCAACCGTCTTCATTGATAAAAACATTTTATCTGATGTTGGTAATTCTATAAAACCATAAGATTTATAAAAACTGACGGCTTTATCATCAATAGGATCAACCACTATCGCTAAAATGCCAAGTTGATTTGATAAATCTAAACATTTTTTAAGTGCATCAAAGAGTAATATTTCTCCAAATCCATTTCCTTGAATACTTTTATCAATCGCAATTCTTCCTAAAAGGATTACTGGTAAATCTGAATAACTCGGAGGTAATTTTTTTATTAGTTCCTCCGGAAGGTCTTGCCTCCTTATTGAATTGGCAGACAAGGTAAAATACCCTTTTACAATATTTTGTTTATCTACTAAAACGCTACAAGATGATAATTTACGCTTTATATCTTGGTTAGCTTGCCTTTTGAGGTAGTTATCAAGTAAATCATAACCACAACTAAATTCTTCTTTTACATGGATACTCTCTAATTTTTCAATCGTTAGCTTCATTTGCTTCAATAAATTTTAAATAATTTGATTGAGCACGTTTAAGTTTTTCATTAGGTGCTGGTGGATTTAATAAAGCATCAACGAATACTCTTTTGTCCTCTAATGATTTGAGAATGAGGTTATTTTCGAGAATAATCTCATTCGCTTCCTTATTTACACAAAAAATAATGAATTCAGTCAAGTTCTTAAAACCCCTGATTTCGGAAGCATACTTAACGAACTCTTTTTGCTCTTTGCTAATCCGAACATCAATTCTGTCATTAATTACAGTTCCCATTTTTATCTATTTTGCTGTTTTTCTATTTGCTATTTATCTATTTGCTATTTATCTATTTGCTGTTTTCTATTTTGCTGTTTTCTATTTTGCTATTTATCTATTTTGCTATTTATCTATTTTGCTATTTATCTATTTTGCTGTTTATCTATTTTGCTGTTTATCTATTTTGCTGTTTTCTTAGAAAACAGCAATTATTGATGTTCAGATTAGCATCGCAAATGTACGCATATTATACGTACAAAAAACAAATGCTTGGAATTTATTTTTAAAAGAAATTAGTAAGTACTTCAAAACCTCTTATAGTATTTAACATACATCTAAAACTCATTAAATTTCATTTATATTTGCGTATGGAAAATTTTGTAGTTTCAGCCCGTAAATATCGCCCACAATTATTTGATTCTGTGGTTGGGCAATCGCATATAACCACGACCCTCAAAAATGCTATTCGTACCAATCATTTAGCCCAAGCTTTCTTGTTTTGTGGTCCTCGGGGCGTTGGTAAAACCACTTGTGCAAGGATTTTAGCCAAAACTATCAACTGCGAAAACCTCACGCAGGAGGCAGAAGCCTGTGGTACTTGCGACTCGTGTACTTCGTTTCAGAATAATGCTTCTTTCAATATCCACGAATTAGATGCGGCTTCAAATAACTCGGTTGATGATATTCGGAATTTGATTGACCAAGTGCGTTATCCTCCGCAGTCGGGCAAGTACAAAATCTATATTATTGATGAGGTTCATATGCTCTCGACGAGTGCTTTCAATGCCTTTTTGAAGACCTTGGAAGAGCCTCCTTCGTATGCCATTTTTATTTTGGCAACTACCGAAAAGCATAAAATTCTTCCTACGATTCTGTCTCGTTGTCAGATATTTGATTTCAATAGAATTCAGATTTCGGATATGACTCAGCATTTGTCGCAAATTGCGGCAAAGGAGGGCATTATTGCAGATTTGGAGGCTTTGGAATTGATTGCCCAAAAGGCAGACGGCGGGCTTCGTGATGCCCTTTCAATGTTCGATTTGAATGTTACTTTCTCGAAAGATAATGTCCTCAAATACGCCGAAGTGCTTGATAATCTGCATATTCTGGATTATGATTACTATTTCAAAATGACTGATGCCTTACTGAATTCTAAGGTTTCGGATTCGTTTTTATTATTTGATGAAATCTTGAAAAAAGGCTTTGACGGACATCAATTTATCGTTGGATTATTAGAGCATTTTAGAAATATTTTGGTTTGCAAAGACCCTGTGACGGTCAGATTGTTACAAGTTTCGGAGTCAGTTCAGAAGAAATATTTAGAACAATCGGCGGCAGCACCGTATTCATTTTTAGTATCAGCTTTGAGTATAGGAGCATCTTGTGATTTGAATTATAAAGCTGCCAAAAACCAAAAACTGCACGTAGAAATCTGTCTCTTGAAATTGGCAAACATCGCCAACGTCTTGAATTTAGCAACACTACCCGCCACGGAGGGCGATGGCGGGGGAAAGTAGTTGAGGGGAAAAAGAGGGAGACAGGAGAAGGGGGGCAGGAGACAGGAAGTATTACTGTTCAATCGCAAGTTTCGCCACCCGCAACTCTTCAGCCACAAACCCCACAACCCCAAAACCCCGTAACAGGAACGCCTGCCTCAGGAACGCCTGCCCCCCCACAAATTCCATCAATGGGTAAATTGAGGAGTACGGCTTCGCTTGGCAAACCATTGGTTCAGCAAGTTGCTCAGACAGTTTCGCAAGTACAAGAGCCTGTAATTCAACAGAATAAACCCTTTACAATTACTGAATTACAACCTGTTTGGGATAAATTAATCAAGGATTTAGAGAACCGTAGGAAGTTTAGTGAGTATGTAATTTTGAATCGAGCGTTTACTTTAAATGGTACAACGATTCATATAGAAGTTGATAATGAGATTCAAGTTGATTTATTAACAACGACTTTACGAACGGAGGTTTTGAATTTTTTGAGAAAAGAATTACAAAATTCAACGATTCATTTAGAGGTAGTCGTTTCTGAACAAGAGAATACGACTTTAATCTATACCCAAGCCGATAAATTTAAGTTTCTGGCAGAGAAAAATCCAGCTTTGCATGAGCTTAGGAGTGTGTTGGGATTGGATTATGATTATTGATTAACCACTTGATTTTAAAGATTTTACCTAATGACCAAAATTCGTAAAGATATTCTCTGGAAAGGGATAATCGAAGACTTATTTGAACACTTTTTGACTTATTTTTATCCAAATTCACCAGAGATTTTTGATTTTTCAAAAGGCTTTGAATTTTTGGATAAAGAATTGGAACAAATCACTATTCCTGCCAGAAGTAAGCATCGTTTTGCAGATAAATTAGTGAAAGTTTATACCAAAGAAGGAGAAGAAAAATGGGTTTTGATACATATCGAAGTCCAAGGTTACGTAGATGAAATCTTCTCAAAAAGGATGTTCACTTATCATTACAGAATCTATGATAAGTATGACAAAACCGTTGCTGCCTTTGCTTTGTTTACTGATGACAACCCAAAATATCGTCCAGATACATTTGAGACAGGATTATTAGATACAAAAATTTTCTATCAATACGGTACATTTAAACTTTCAGATTACAAACCAGAAGATTTCCAAAAGAGTAACAATCCGTTTGCTATTGTCTTAGAGACAGCATGGTACGCTCTGAAACAGAATAAACTAACAGACGAAAACCACTTTGCTCTCAAACTTGATTTGGCTCGAAGATTACACAAAAGAGGATTCCCAAAAAAGACTTTCCTGAAAATGTGTAACTTCATAAAACATTATGTCTCGTTTGCAAATACAGAATTATTGCCTAAATTAGTAGGTGAAATTGATACCATTACCGAAACAGCAAAACCGATGGGAATTTTAGAAGCCATAGAACAGGAGGTCATTAGACAGACTACTGAACAAACAGAAAAACGAGTAACTCAACAGATTTTAACCGATAATATCAATAAACTTTATCGAAAAGGGTTTAATGCGGAGGCTATTGCTGAAATGTTAGAAATTCCTTTAAAGTTCGTCAAAAAAGCCGTTGCCTAAAAGTTGATAGAGAAGAAATTACTCTTTTTTCTCTATCAACATCAATAAATTTCCATCAGGGTCTCTTAGATATACCTCATTTCCAATGGGTTTTGATAGAAAATTTACCCCATTTTCAATTAATCTTTTATAATCTTCCTCCAAATTTTCAACTCCAAAAGCAATTTTCTGATAGCCTGTTTGTGTGAATGGAATGGGCTTTGCGTTGGCAATAGTTTTAGGGTTATCAAACTGCCATATTTCTAACAACATATTGCCTACATTAAACCATGCTCCTCTTAATTTTAGGCTGTCGATATTGGCAATATCGTCTAATTTTGGGTTGTTTTTGATATTATCAACTCGGTTAATAGGCTTGTTTCCAAACAGTTGCGTGTAAAATTCTACCAAACGATCAATGTCGTGAGTAACGATGGCTACGTGACCAATCCAATTGTCTTCTGTGAATTTTGGTTTGTCTAATTGCTCAACCTCCAACATGATATTATTGGCATCTCGGATGTAAGCGTACTGAATGCCAAATCCTCGATTTACTGGTGAATTCCCACGACTTACGACGGTTGCTCCGTTGGCTTTTGCTTTTTCATAAATACTGTTCGTAGCGGGTGATTGGTAGCATACGTGCGTGATGCCAGAGCCTTGTACGGGCATCACGGATAGCTGATTATTTCCCTCAAAATGGATTAATTCTAATTGCCCATTATTACCTTTCATCATAACAGCCTTACGGTTATGATGTTGAAAACCAGCGAGTTGTTCTACTGAAATAGGCTTTTTGATTTCTGTTTTACTTGCTTCTTTCAAGCCCGTTACTTTCTCATAAAACTGTACAGATTTATCCAAATCATTGACCGACAGGCTCACATGGCTGATGCTTTTTATGGAAGATTTGGGCAGTGTTTCAAAGCATAACAATACATTTCCAGCCTTCTCGTTAAACTTAGCATACCCAGAATTGACGAATAATTGATTGCCAACAATGACTGGTCCAGACGAGTCAAATGCTCCACCGTTGCCTTTTACACCATTAACAGATGTAAACTCTTTATTGGCATCAAATTCCCATAAAATTTTTCCATCTTGGGTTGAATAGGCGTGAAGAATTCCGTCCAAAGCACCACCAAAAACTAATTCTGGTGTGGCAGTAATGGCGGCGGAAAGTCCTGAGCCACAAGCCCATTTTATACCTTCGGGACAACGATTTTTCTCCACCATCGACCATTGCAATTTTCCATCTGCCACATCAAACGCATGAAGTCCTGGGAAAGCGGGCTTATGTTTATCCGCCTCATAAGCCTCACGGTCATTCACAGGCACATAAAGCGTTTGATTATTACTCGCCATTCCCCAATGAATGCCCCCCATAATTCCCCCACGACCAGCCCTTGTTTGCCAAACTATTTCTCCGTTTTTGTCAGGATTGAGGGCGTAAATCATCCCAGATTTTTGTCCTGCCAAAACCAAATCTTGTTGCCCTGAAACTAAAATCGGGGGAGCTCCAAAATCAAAATCTGGACCAAAATTCTCGGGGCAGTTTGCTCCATTTGGCATGGTGCAAGCGGCATTCCAAGCATCTTTTCCAACGGTTTGGCGAACCCATTTTATTTGTCCATCCGATAAATTCATGGCGATAATGGCATCACTATTTTCGGAAGTTGGTTGGGTATAATTTTCACCCGTTCCTACATACAAAAGTCCACGTTTCAGGTCTATCGTTGGACTCGACCAAACGGGTGCTCCCGATGGTCCAAAATTCTGTGTTCCTTTGGCGTTGATGCCTTGTGGTTTTGGCTCTTCCGTAGTATAAGTTTTCCAAATTTGTGAGCCATCTTCTGCATCAAGAGCCACTACTGAACCTCTAAAAGTACAGCATTGGTATTTCGGATTATAGGCTGAAATAACTTCCGTAGAAGAGACAGGAATGTACAAACGACTTTGATGTAAAACCAAAGAACCCGTAATGGTTGCGACTTCATGCGAATCAATTTTTTTCTTCCAAAGCAATTTACGAGTCTGAATATCAAGGGCATAGACATTGGCTTTAAAGTCACCAAAGTACAAACGATTCGCATTTCCGTTTTTGTCAGTACCAATCGAAATGGCACTTCTTATCTCATCTTCCGCCTGAAATGTCCAACGAACGCAACCCGTTTTTGTATCAAGTGCATAAATAACGCCATGCTGACTGGCGGTGAAAAGTGTATTGCCCGCCACAGTCGGTTGCGACCTCGCACGAGTGGCTTCTGGAAAAGCAAACGCCCATTTTAGAGTCAAATTACCCACGTTTCTTGCATTGATTTGAGCATCATTTACGAAGCGTTGGTTCGATAAATTCATGCCCCAATTGCTGACTTTAACAGCCAGATTTTTAGCGGATTTTTTATCGTTAAAATCACAAGTACCAGCAATGATTTGAGGCTTTTGCGTATCAATTTTTGAGATAAATTCTGCCACTAATTTTCTATCTTTTGGACTTAGTGATGCCCCTTGCACTTTCATCACACCAGAGGTCAGCGTTTTGATGATGGCGTTGGAAGAAAGCAATTGCAAAGACTCAAATTTAGGTGCTTCTTTTACCGCTCCGTTATGACAAAATGAGCAATTGGTTTTATAGATTTCTTCGCCTGTAAGTGTATTTTTTGAAAAAATATCAATCTTAAAACTTAGAAGAATTATTACAAAGAATATATATTTTATCGGAGTTTTTAAAAAATTGATTGCAAGGTTAAAAAGTCTTCCAATATCCATAGCGAGGGGTTTAAACCCCTCGCTATGGATATTGGAAGGGCATCTCGCCAAATAGGTTGTAATTATATATCTAATTGCCAATTTCTGATTCATGGGAAATACTTGTTTGTGATGAGTTTGTTTTTTGTGAATTTACAGGTATTTTCAACAAAATATTCAAATAATAAGAAGAAAATAGATAAAACTTAGAGATTTAGAGGATTAGAGAAAAATTACTGTCGTAACTCTAATTCTCTAAGTTTAAATCCAAAAACTTTAATGAACTGGAAAAAACTTTTACTTGGTGGTTTGTTACTCATCATTCTTGTACCTACGCTCCTATACGTAGGGTCGTTGGATTGGGCTAAAAAGCATAGTGCTGAGGTGGCAAAATCTCCGTTATTTTCTAAGGATTTTGACACGGGAAAATGTCGAATAAAAGCCAATGGTTTAGAGTTTTTTGCGAGAGTAGCGGGCATGAAAAATACAGGTAAAAACGTCATTCTACTTCACGGTTTTCCAGAATCTTCGATTGAATGGGAGGCTCTTATTAAAGTCGCAGCCGACTCAGGATATCGAGTTTTAGCTTTCGACCAAAGGGGTTACAGTCCAAATGCAAGACCTTCGGAAGTGTCTGATTACCAACTCAATAAACTTTCAGAAGACGTTTTTGCCATTGCTGATGCTGTTGGATTTGATACTTTTCACTTGGTCGGACATGATTGGGGAGCGGGAATTGGATGGAAGGCGGTTATGGATAAACCCGAAAGAATTATCACTTGGACAGCATTGTCAGTCCCGCATCTTGGGGTGTTTTTTGATGGCGTTTTGAATGACACAATTCAGGCAAAAAGGAGTGGGTATTTTAAGTTTTTTCAGAAAAAATATTTACCAGAATTTCTCTTGACTTTTGCAGGACAAAGAGGTATAAAAAAGTTGATAAATAATTTACCCGAAAACCAAAAAACGGAATATTTATCCATCATGGCAGAGCCTTATGCCCTCACGGCGGAACTCAATTGGTACAGAGCAATGGACGTGGAGGGCTTTGTGAAAAAGAAGGTTTTTGAAAAAGATATAACTCGTCCAACGCTTTTTATTTGGGGTAAAAAAGATTTAGTAATTTCGGAAACTGTTATCAAGCAACAAGCGAAATTTATCAAAGGAAAATACAAAGAAATCCCTCTTGATGCAGGACATAATTTGATTCAAGAAAAAGAAAAAATAGTCATTGGAGCTATTTTAGAGCATTTTAAGGAGTAAATTTACAAATCAACAAACAAAATCCACAAATCATGAAAAAAATCTTAATCGGTTTATTACTCCTGTGCGTATCTGCGTATGGACTTACTTTTACCAATAAATTTGCCCACCTCCGCAATTTTGCTTCTTGGGGAAAGCACTCCATTTTTGATTTCAGAACGCACCCTACTCGTGTAGTGCAAGCATCCGCAATACCTCAGCCCTGGGGCATTGATTCTTCTTACAACAAAAAAGAAATTCCAGATTCGTTAATGAAGGTTTTGGAGGAGAATAATACGATTGCTTTTTTAGTGATTCAAGATGGTAAAATCAAATATGAACACTATTGGGATGGTCACGCCAAAGATTCACTAAGTGGTTCATTTTCAGCCGCTAAAAGCATGATTTCATTATTGATTGGCATTGCTTTGGACGAAGGGAAAATCAAATCCGTTGACCAACCTGTGGGTGATTTTATTCCATCTTTTAAAGAAGGCGGTAAAGACAAAATCACAATTAGAAACCTCCTCACGATGTCTTCTGGAACGAGTTGGTTGGAAAAAGATAAAGGCTATTTCTCACTCAATGCGATGGGATATTATGGCGATGATGAACAGTATGTAGTTGATAATTATGAGTTTAAAGAACCCGCTGGGGTCAATTGGGAATATCGTTCGGGCGATACACAGGCTTTGGGTTTGGTCGTTGAAAAAGTGTTTGGTAAAAACATTTCTACCTTAGTTTCAGAGCGTTTTCTGCAACCGATGGGAGCTGAGAAAAATGCCCTCTGGCTCTTGGATGGTGGGAAAAACCACGAAAAAGCCTTTTGTTGTTTCAATGGAATTGCCAGAGATTATGCTCGTTTTGGACAATTGATTTTGAACAATGGTAAATGGAACGACAAGCAAATTGTTTCTGAAAAATACATCAAAGAAGCCACCAGTCCAGCAAGTTATTTGAAAGACCCAACTGAAAATAATAATCCTGTTGATTATTATGGTTATCAATACTGGATTCTCAATCGTGGGGGCAGGACAGTTCCGATGATGAATGGGCTTTTTGGGCAATATGTTTATGCTGTGAAAGACAAAAACACTGTCATTGTACGTCTTGGTAATTCTCCGATTGGTAAATTTTACCACCATTTTCAAGGGGATGCTTTGAAGTATTTGGATGCTGGGTTGTCTGTTCTGTAAACGTTATTGCACACGGATTTTATGGATTAGACACGGATTTTTTAAATATTTTATCAAAAGATAAGTTAGTCTTATTATTTAAAAAATTAAATCCGTGTCTAATCCCTTCAATCCGTGTGCCATCTTTAATCTCTAATAATCATGTTACAACTCGGACTCGTAAGTGCTATTTTAGCTGACCGTACTTTTGAACAAGTCATTGACTTTGTTTCAGAAAAAAACTTTAAATGTGTCGAAATCATGTGTTGGCCCGCCAACAATGCGGATGCTCGTAGGTATGCGGGTGTGAGCCATATCAACGTGGATGCACTTGACGACACACAGATAGCGTATATCAAAAAATATACTGCCGATAGAAATATAACTATCTCAGGATTAGGATATTATCCAAACCCTCTTGACCCCAATACTGAACAAGCGGAGGTTTATATTGAACATATCAAGAAGATTATTCGTGGTGCTGCCAAATTGGGAGTTCCAGTTGTGAATACCTTTGTAGGTCGTGACCCACAGAAAAATGTGGCTTATAATTTAGATAAATTCAAAGACGTTTGGACGGATATTGTCAAGGTTGCAGAGGAAGAAAATATCAACATTGGTATCGAAAATTGTCCTATGTTTTTTACCAATGACGAGTGGCCTGGGGGCAAAAACTTGGCAACCACCCCCGCTATTTGGGATAAAATGTTTGAGATAATTCCTTCCAAAAACTTCGGACTCAATTATGACCCATCGCATTTAGTTTGGCAAATGATGGATTATTGTCGCCCGATTTATGATTATCGTGAACGCCTACATCATATTCATTTGAAGGATGCCAAAGTGTATTATGATAAACTCAATCGTGTAGGAATTATGGCAAATCCTTTGGAATATCATTCTCCTAAATTGCCAGGATTAGGTGATATTAATTGGAGCAAATTCTTTGCTGCCCTCACCGACGTTCGCTATCGTGGACCTGTCGTGATTGAGGTAGAAGACAAAGCCTACGAAGGTTCACCAGAAGACGTTGAATCAGCCATTTTGACGGCGAGAAATTATTTGAATCAGTTTTTGGGGTAAAAGATAAATAGATTTTGTAAAATAAGGTGACATTCTTTCACGCATTTTCATTCATTTTAACATGAAAAAATTATCAATAATTATCGCTCTTTTTGTTCTTAGTGCTTGTACGCAAGTCTCAACCGTAAAAAGTACGCCCAATGCAGGCAGTAGCAAGAAAGTTGAAGATAACGTTGTGAATAATTCAGAAAAAAATGTTATCAAAACAATTCCCCCAAATGCTACCGCTGGACGTTATGGAGATAGATTTCCAACGATTTCTACGCTAACAAGATTAGATCCGCTTCTCAATCAACAGTTCCCTGTTTTTCCCGTTACTTGGTTTGTAGATTCATGGAGTTTTGATAGAAATAATAAAATGAGCATGGATTATGGGGTGAGTTTTATTACTTCTCCCACCTGTGGATTTTACGGAAATTATTATAGTTGCAGTGAATACGTCTATAACCACAGCCCTGAGTGTAATATTAATCCCGATAATTTTAATTCTACTATCCCCTTCCAGTTTCGGTGGACGTATGGGGGCAGTTGGGCTGTTCCAAGTAATCCAAAACCCTTTGGAAACGCAGAACAGGCTTATTCTTACGGGTATCGTTCAACAGGAAGTGCTGGGTATGGGAGTAAGACCAAAATTAACGGTAAAGATCCCGTGGCGTTTATGGCTTCTGACCAAGAATTTATTACAAACTCGGATGAACTTTTGGGCTGGTATTTAGGAGCGAGTACCAAGTGTGCAGGTTATGTGTGTGATATGTACTCAGGAATTTTTGCGGAAGGATTTAACAGAATAGACCCTTCAAAATACCCCGATGCCCGAGGAAGTTATACAAGTTATAGTCAGAATCTCGATGGAACACCCTACTCAGGAGGAAGAAATCATGGAAGCTCAATAAATCAAGCCTTTGACCCAACTTACAGAATGTCGATACCTTCAAAAGGTATTAATAATAAATCTATTCTGGATATTCCGCAGGCAGTTCCTTCTATGCAAACAGGGCTATTGGCTGATGCTTGTTACAAACAAGGAACTACGCTCACGAATATCGGCTACCCAGGCTCATCGACAGAATTTGATTCTAAAAAGATTAATAAATTCGGGCGAACTCCGAATACTGAGCATTATATCGCCAAGGTTATTTTAGGCTGTGATGCCAACAAATGGTACTGTGTCAATAAATTAAACAATCGCCCCTTCAATCACATGGTAAAAATGGTTGCTGATGATGAGGCGGCGGGGGTTGGACGAGTTCATAATTCGGGTAGGACAGTTGGGAAGAAATGGGTAGATGATGGATATAGTTACTGTGATGTAAAAAATCCAAGATACGCTTACACACATCTCAATCGGGCAGATGGGTATTCGGTGGCGGCTTTCAACTTTTTTACAGGGTGTTGGTGGATGCCTTGGGATATTAATCAGGGCTACAATGGGCGAGTTGTGGTGGGCAATAGTGGCTATCCTCCAAATAGCATGGCGTGCTATGACGGAGCATTAGGTTTTATCAATAGAATTTATCAAAAACAGGACTTTGGAACAGAACAGAAATCGTTGATTGAGGTGATTCAAAATGCTAAATACAGACTACACGAATCTGAAATCAGCTACGATGGCGGAGTAACGTGGAAGAAAGAAAAAGCACAAGATTATGTACTCAATATGACCAGTATTCCTCAACGACAATTTATCACTCCCGAAGGTTATTGGGGTGTATATTTATGCCGTCCAGAGAATACAGAGGCTCTTAATTGCAAACTGAGGGTCTCATTTAACGGACAATACTACTACCAAGATATTACCGCAAATATGTGGGAAACAACTGACTATGACCCTAATAATACGCCATTGGAGAATCTTCCTAATGTGAAAAAACAGTTTTGTATTGTGTTTAGAAAGTTATGATTTTCTAAACACAATCACTACTCAAAGCCTTTGAAAAACAGTTTATTAGCTATAATTTTACACAGAAATTTATAGTTTTCAGAATGATTAATAATCTTCACTTTTAAAATCCAATCTTGTGAAACAATTACTACTAACTATCATATTGTTTTTTGGACTTTTTTCTACTTCGATTGCCCAAAAAAGTTTACCCAATCTCCCTCAAAGAACTTCATCTGCTCGTAAAGCGAGTCCTACTTGTCCATTGACGGTTACTATTCAAGACAATACACCTTCGGCTGTTTGTTCTGAATTATTGAAAACCTTAGTGGCAGTTTCTGACCCGTGTACTGATACTACGGCGGTGTCTTATAGTTGGAGTTCATCAGTTGGCGGGGTTTTTTCAACTTCTCGGACAACAACTTTCAATTTACCAGAATTTTTGGTAGCTACCCCTGTGACTTTTACGATTACGGCTGTTGAAGGCACTGAGACGGTAACGGCTAATTATACCATTACGGTTAAGCCACGTCCATCAAGACCGAGCTTAACGCCTTTTGGAACAATTCTTATTTGTGATAATAATCCTGTTACACTAACATCGTCGGCTTGTACAGGTGGTAGTACCACGATATGGTCAACTGGTGCTTCGGCAGTTTCGTCTATTAGTGTCCCTGCCATCGGAGGAACATATTTTAAAGTTGCCTGTGCAAAAAATGGTTGTGTCAGTGACTCTACGGCTGCGGCGGCATTGACAACTGGTATTGTGGCAGTTTCTCCGACAGTAACAAACAGAATAATTTGTGAAGGATCATCCCTTATAGCTGGCAATGGTTTACAAGCTCAATTGGTTAATTGTAACGCTACAGCATCTGGTACATACACGTATTCTGGCGGAACGGTTGGCTATGATAAAGGTTATATAAATACTGGTGGAATTGACCCCAAAGTTAGTGTCCCAAGTTTGGCAGGTAATATTTCAAACATAAAAGTCTCAGTAACTTGGCGAAAACAAAAGGGAGGTTATCAAAATAGTTGTGGTGTAGGAGACACAGAATCATGGCCTTATCATAACGAAACGCAATTCAGAGTACAATCACCCAGTGGGAAAATCATAACTTTGGTCAATACTAATACTTATGGAGGTTCAGATAATCCAACCGTAACAACAGTATTTGAAGATGGGGGATCGCCAATTAATTTTTATAGCCCTCCTGTTTCAGGAACATTTGCACCCGCACAACCACTTTCTGGATTTATTGGAGAAAACCCAACGGGAACATGGACATTACTACCCTACGATGCAGTTGCGAAAGATCCACTTTGTGTAAGTGGTTTTCAGATTACATTCACGGCGGATGCACAAGTAGGTACGCTTACTTGGTGGGATGCTCCGACGGGTGGAAATCAAGTTGGGACAGGTTCAGAATTTATACCGACCAATACAACCATAGGTACTTACACCTACTATGCACAAGCACAATGTGTAAAAGGCTGTCCAAGCGTAAGAACTCCTACGACTTTGACCATAAATCCTACTCCACAAGCCCCCGTGATTACGGTGAGCGTTCCAGAAGTAAGTGGTGTAAGAAATGTATGCGGAGGAGAATCTATCACACTAACCGCAACGGGTTGTAGTGGTACTGTGAGATGGAATAGTAGTTATAATGGAACGAACTTCGCATCAGGGTCGCCTTACACATTTGTTCCTTCGTTTAGTAATTCTTCAAATATAACTCAGACGTTTACAGCCGCTTGCGAAGGAGCAAACCTTTGTAGAAGCGTAAATAGCAATTCTCTAACAGTTGTCGTAAAACAAAAACCTGCACAACCTACTATTTCGGGACCAGGTTCTACGGTTTGTATTAATTCAAATGTGACGCTAACAGCTTCGGCTTGCTCAGGAGGTATCTTGGGATGGACTGGCAATCGTTCTGGAAGTTCAATCAACTTTGTTTTGACGAGTGCGGTCAATATCAAAGTAGCTTGTACGGTTAATGGTTGTACGAGTGATAGTAGCAATGTTTACTCAATAACAACACTATCAAGACCAAACCCTCTAACAGTTAATTCGTCGCAAGTACAAGGACTTTGTTATGGGTCGAGTGTAACATTAAGTGCCAGTACCTGTGCGGGAACGGTAAAATGGACAGGGAACTTAACGGGCTCTCCAATAACGGTAACACCCTTAACATCAAGAAGTTATAAGGCATCTTGTTTAGGAACAAATGGTTGTCCAGGTGATAGTAGTACAGCATTGACGATTGTAGTTTTACCAAAAACAAAACCTACGATTACAGGTTCAACTTTCATCTGTGGAACGGGTGCGGGTATTCCTGTAACGCTTACCGCAACGGGTTGTTCGGGAGTTGGTGAGACTGTCATGTGGCGAAATGAAGATACTGGCACAACGTTTACCGAAACCATTTCTCAGACTAAAACATTCAGAGCTGTCTGTATCAGAGGTGGCTTTTGTGTGAGTGATAGTAGTGATATTTTTACGGTTCAGTATAGAAATAAACCTTCTCAACCAACGATTACGCCACCTGCAAGTACAACTATTTGTCAAGGTGCAAGTGCGAGTTTGACTGCCAGTGCTTGTACAGGCGGTACTTTGGGTTGGACTGGGGGGTTGAGCGGTTCTTCTATTTCGATTTCATCCGTTGGTACAAAATCTTATAAAGTAGCTTGTACTATCAATGGATGTACGAGCGATAGTTCTTCGGCGGTAACAATTACAGTAAATCCAAAACCTGCACAGCCAACGATTACAAGTACAGGAAATACCGTTTGCCAAGGAACAAACGTAACCCTAACGGCAAGTGCTTGTTTAAATGGAACTTACGGATGGACAGGGGGATTAACAACGTCTTCAATTACTGTTTCATCAGTTGGGACAAAATCATATAAAGTAGCTTGTACGGTCAATGGTTGTACAAGTGATAGTTCGGCAGTAACAACCGTACAAATCAAAGCCAAACCATCTCAACCAACGATTACGCCTCCTGCAACTACAACTATTTGTCAAGGTACAAGTGTGAGTTTGACGACAAGTGCTTGTACAGGTGGAGCTTTGGGTTGGACAGGAGGATTGAGTGGGCAGACTGTTAGTGTTTCCCCAAATGTCACGAAGATTTATAAAGTAGCTTGTACAATCAATGGTTGTACGAGTGATAGCTCAAATGTTGTAACGATAACGGTTAATCCAACGCCTGTCATTAGTGTTAGTGCTAATAAAACCTCAGTATGTTTAGGAGATACAGCAATATTAACCTTTGCAGGTTGTACAGGTTCTCTCTCATGGTCGAATGGAGCAACGACTTCTGTCATTAAAGTTTCCCCTGTTATTAATACAACCTATACGGCTACTTGTACTTTAGGTTCTTGTTCTGCCAATCAATCGGTTAGTATTACAGCTTTATCAACGCCAAACGTAACAGCATCTGGTATTTTGCAATGTGGGCAAACGGTTACTTTAACAGCTAATAATGTACCTGTTGGGTCAAGTATTCAGTGGCGGAAGGATGGGGTGGATATTGCGGGAGCTACTAACTCCACATTGGTGATTAATAGTGCTGGGAGTTATGATTTTAGTAGTTATAAGATTGAAGAAAAATTAGTAAATGGAAGTAGTAATTGGATAAATTCAGTCAAATTTATAAGTCCTCTTGTTGGATTTATGAGTAGGCAAAATACTCAACAAGGAATCCTTAAAACTACTGATGGTGGAAATACTTGGGTTAGTGTCTATAGTTCAACAGTAAATTTTAATGATATAACATTTATTACCCCGTCAATAGGATTTGCAGTGGGAACTGGAGGACGAGTAATTAAGACAACAGATGGAGGAAATACTTGGAATTTAATTCAACTAAACAGCAATTACGAATTATCTAAAATCAACTTCAAAGATAGTAATATTGGTGTTATAGTTGGAGGAGGAACAACAAATAATGATATTGTAATCTATTACACTAACAACCAAGGGCAAACTTGGAATTTAGCATCAACTAATATGCCTGTTGCCAATGGAATTCCGTATTATTTTTCAAGCGTTTCGTTTGTTCCTAACACTAATAGTGTATTGCTAACAGGGTATTCTCTACCTAATAGATTTTTATTAAAGTCTAATGATAATGGGGCCATTTGGAATAATGTTTCTAATACTATTCCTTCAACACCTAAAGATATTGTTTTTACAACAGTAAATAATGGTTGGATAGTTGGGTTCAATGGTGGTATTCAAAAAACGAATGATGGAGGGGATACATGGCAAACTGTTACAAGCCAAGCTACAAATAACCTTTATAATATTCAATTCATTAACTCAAATGTAGGCTATATAGGAGGAACACAAACCTTACTCAAAACAACTAATGGAGGAAACGATTGGACAAAATTCATAACACCAACCAATTTATATACAACTAATATATCTTTCGTAAATGAGAATGAGGGCTGGATAGGAACTTACTATGGTTTATATAAATACACAACTTCACAATGCTCAACAACCCCATTAGTCATAGCACCCGCCCAAAGACCAAACGCACCCACCATTACCCCACCAACCAACAGCACCATCTGCCAAGGCAGTAGCGTAACGCTTTCCGCAACAGGTTGTACAGGTGGTACATACGCATGGACAGGAGGATTGACAGGTGCGAGTATTTCCGTAAATCCTTCATCAACAAGAGCTTATAAAGTAGCTTGTACCTTGAATACTTGTACGAGTGATAGTTCTTCGGCGGTAACCATAACGGTCACTCCTGCACCAAGTTTTGTGATATCAAGTGATAAAACTTCAATTTGTGCAGGTGAATCAGCTACTTTAACAGCAACAGGTTGTACAGGTACACTATTATGGTCAAATAATGCTACTACAACGAGCATCACTGTTTCTCCTACTGCAAATACTACTTATCCAGCTACTTGCACATTGGGTTCTTGTTCTTCTAATCAATCAGTTAGTATCACAGCTTTATCAACGCCAAATGTAACCGCATCTGGCATTTTACAATGTGGGCAAACGGTTACTTTAACAGCTAATAATGTGCCTATTGGAACAAGTATTCAATGGCGAAAAGATGGGGTTGATATTGCTGGGGCAACTAATCCTACTTTGGTGATTAATAGTGCGGGGAGTTATGATTTTAAGGTTGGAGTTTCGTTTTCAACAGAGTTAGAATTATCAAGTGGACCATCAGGGTTATTGACATCAGGAGTATTCAAGATTCAGTTTATAGATAATACAAAAGGTTTTTATCTCTTAAACAACACACTCAAAAAGACTGTTGATGGGGGATTAAATTGGACAAATTCGTACTCACAAGGAAATTATATCCCTGACGTGAATTTCTTAGATGAAAATACAGGGTGGATGCTTGCTGGTAATCAGATTTTAAAAACTACAAATGGTGGTAGTAACTGGTCTGTATCTAATGGTACTTATCCAACTGTACCGTCATTCTCAAAAATATTGTTTAGAGATAATACCAAAGGAATTATCTCTTGCTCAGGCTTAAATAAATTATTGATTACTAATGATGGAGGTACTACTTGGAGTTTAGGTAGTACATTTAACGGAGTTCCAGAAAAGTTTGCGGTTGTTCCAAATACAACCAAAATATTTATGATTGGAAATGCAGCCAATTATACAGGAGTTGTGAATAAATCAACTGATAATGGTAATACCTGGACAACAGTTTTGAGTTTAAATAATTTTGAATTTGGGGATATTCAATTTATCAATCAGAATGTAGGATGGGTAATGGGTAGATATGGTAATTTTTATAAAACGGTTGATGGTGGAGATACTTGGACTTCTATTAATCCAAACGATAGTTATGGAGCTCCTTCCTCTTTTGATTTTATTAGCCCACAAATGGGGTATTTGTTCGGATTAGGAGGAATATATAAAACAGTAAATGGCGGTAATAACTGGACTCTTTTTAGAGATGTTCAGTCAATTGATGTAAGCACTGGATTAATTGGTGTAGTTAAAAATTTAGACTTTACTTCGGAGGATAATGGTTGGTACGGGTTCAATATAACTTATGGTAGTCCAGATAAATTCTATCTCAAAAAAGCCTCCACCCCACAATGCTCAACAAAACCAGCTATAATAGCACCACCCCAAAGACCAAACCCACCCACCATCACCCCACCAACCAACAGCACCATCTGCCAAGGCAGTAGCGTAACGCTTTCCGCAACGGGTTGTACAGGTGGTACATACGCATGGACGGGTGGATTGACAGGTGCGAATATTTCTGTAAGTCCTTCATCAACAAGGGCTTATAAAGTGGCTTGTACTTTGAATACTTGTACAAGTGATAGTTCTTCAGCGGTTACGATAAATGTTACTCCGAAACCAACACAACCAACCATTAATCAAATAAATCCTAACATTTGTGTTGGACAAAGTACAACTTTATCTGTAACACCAATAAATGGAGCTACTTACGCTTGGACTGGCGGATTGACAGGAGCGAGTATTTCTGTTTCTCCAATAGTTACCAAAACGTACAAAGTTGTTACAACGATAGCTGGATGTACGAGTGACTCAACAAGCATAACAGTAAATGTAAGTTCAGTAAATGCCCCAGTAATTTCTATTGGTGGAGAAGTTTGTACCAATACACTCCCTCTTAAAGTGTGGGACAATACGATTGCATTATCTGATGATGATGAACTAAAAACCGTCATTACTACAACAGATGGTGGTAATCTTTCTGTCCTTGGGTATTTATACGGAGACTCACCGAGAATTATTAAAACTGATGCTTCTGGAAATATCCAGTGGAGTAAAAACATAACTTCCATTAATGGTTCGACGGATATGAAATCTGCGGTACAAACTTCTGATGGAGGATATTTGATTGGTGGGAAAAATAATTCTACCTCAATTGGTGGTGATATTAGTAGCACTTGCAGACTCGGTCTTGGCAATTCATCTACATGGGATTTTTGGGTACTAAAAATTGATGCCAATGGATTAAAGCAATGGGACAAACGTTTTGGAGGAAATGGAGAGGATGATTTGAATGATTTAATCAAAACCTCTGACGGAGGGTATTTATTGGGTGGATTTACTACCTCGGAGCAAGGTGGGGATGTGAGTGAACCAGGTTATGCAGGAGTAAAACAATATTGGGTAGTAAAAGTTGATGCTAATGGAATAAAACAATGGGATAAACGATTCGCAACGGAGTCATTTTCAACCGATTACTGTTCAATAAATTCTCTTTTACAAACAAATGATGGAGGATATTTACTCGGAGGAAATGGCAAAAAACCTCTTGATTTTAATAATTTAAGTGCCCCAAGGACAGATGATTTCTTTATAGTCAAGATAAATTCCAGTGGAACAAAACAGTGGCAGGCTTTATATGACAATAACGTTGGGGCAGAGTATCTAAAATCTATGCAACCAACGTCTGATGGCGGATTCATTTTAGTTGGAAATACTGATGCAGGAAATGGGAATGTTTGGACTGTAGAAATAAATTCAAGTGGAGTAAAACAATGGGATAAACAATTTGGAGGTACAGGTAATGACCAAGCCAACACTGTAAAATCAGTTCCAAGTGAAAATAACTTTTTAATTGCAGGGAGCTCAACATCTGGAATAAATGGAGATAAGTCCGAAGCCTCAAAAGGTGGTCAAGATATGTGGCTTATCAAAATTAAAGCGGATGGCACAAAAATCTGGGATAAAACATTAGGAGGAGATAGAACAGATTATGCCAATAGCTTAGCAATAAATCCCGACGGTTCAATAATTGTAGGAGGAGGCTCTAATTCAACCGCTTCGGGAGATAAGAGTATTGCTGCAAATCAATCTTACTATGATCCTCTTTCTGGGAATACTTATTTTAGACAAGATTCATGGCTTTTAAAAGTAGCATCAAATTGTCCACCTCAATCATCAGCATTTGTAACTTTAGGCGACAGCTTAATCTTAAAAGCAAACCCGTGTACAGGAACAATCAATTGGTCTAATGGAATGACTGGAAGTAGTATTGTGATCAAGCCTACTATCAATACTGTTTATACTGCCACTTGTTCAACAACTTGTACAAGTCCAGCCAGCTCGCCATTTAATGTTACAGTTAGTACAGGAATTTGCGAAACCATCAAATCAGGCTCATGGACAGATCCTACCACCTGGTCATGTAATCGTGTACCAATTTCAACAGATGATGTCATCATAAACACAGGGCATACCATCACAAATACAGGAGGTACAATCCGTGCAAAAAGTTTAAATTATAGAGGAGGTCAATTACAACTTTCTCCAACGTCTAATTTAATTCTCGGAAATTAAAACCACCCAATACAAAGACTGAAATTCAGCGAAGAGGTTAAGAAAATTGTAGAGAGTATTCAAAAATAAATCTGTTATCCGTACTTTTGAAATCAAAATCATATTGTACTATTCAGAATTATACTTTCTTTCGTCAATTTTCAACATAACTTATTCCTTGGATTTCAGTCTTTATCATTTAATGAACTCAAAATCAATCAAATACAACTCCTTAAACGAAATAAAAACCGTCGCCAAAACTATTCTTGACTTTGGGCAAAAGACTCCTGTCTGGATTTTTGAAGGGCAAATGGGGGCAGGGAAAACTACGCTTATCAAAGCCATTTGCGATGTTTTGATAGTAACGAGTCACGTGCAGAGTCCTACGTATTCGTTGGTTAATGAATACACCACCAAGCAAGGTAAAGACCTCTATCATTTTGATTTTTATAGAATCAAAAACGAAGAAGAAGCCATGGATATTGGCGTGGAGGATTATCTGTATTCTGGTGAAAGATGTTTCATTGAATGGGCTTCAAAAATCGCTAACTTATTGCCTTCCAAATACTTAAAAATCGAAATCCAAGTGCTTGAAGATGGAGCAAGAGAGATTCATTTGGAAAAAGTGGGGGTTTAGTGTATTTTTATAGGAAATTTTAAAATAACCCCGCAATCAAAATATGCCCCAACCAACAGGTTTTAAAGAAGTCCTTGCTCAAACAGGGCTAATGCCACAGGAAGCGTTAGTCTGGACAAAACAAAACGCTAAAAGTCTATTCATCGGAATTCCCAAAGAGGTTTCGATGCAAGAAAGGCGTGTGTCGCTTACGCCTTCGGCTGTTGGGCTTTTGGTGCGTAATGGACATCAAGTTTTGATTGAAACTGGGGCAGGGAATGAAGCAAAATTTACGGATAATCAATACTCAGATGCAGGTGGGCAAATATCTTACACCACCGAAGAAGTCTTCAAAACGGACGTAATTCTCAAAGTTCAACCCCTCACAGATACTGAATTAGAATACCTCAATAATGGCTCTACAGTGATTTCAGCTTTGAATATGCCCCGCATGACGAAGGAATATTTCGAGAAATTGAACCGTAAAAAAATCACTGGACTTTGTTACGAATACATCGAAGATAACGTTGGTGGAATGCCAATTATCAGAGCCATGTCTGAAATTGCGGGTAGTACCGTTATGCTGATTGCGGCTGAATGTTTGAGTAGTGCCAATAGCGGAATGGGCGTAATTTTGGGAGGAATCACGGGCGTACCACCTACCAAAGTCGTGATTTTGGGAGCTGGTACAGTCTCAGAATACACCGCCCGAATTGCAATAGGCATGGGGGCAGATTTGAAGGTTTTTGACAAAGATATTTACAAATTACAACGACTAAAATACTCTGTCGGACAAAATATCTATACCTGCATCATCGACTCCAATACGCTCACACAGGCAATCATTGAGGCGGATGTGGTCATTGGTGCTTTGCGTGCAGAGGACGGTTTTACGCCCTGCATCGTTACCGAAGAAATGGTGTCGCTGATGAAGCCTGATTCGGTGATTATAGATGTTTGTATCGACCAAGGAGGCTGTTTTGAGACTTCCGAAATGACAACTCACGACAAACCGATTTACCGAAAACATGATGTTATCCACTATTGCGTTCCCAATATTCCTTCACGTGTAGCACATACCGCCACACAAGCGTTGAGCAATATTTTTACCTCATTTCTCTTGAAAACAGGCAAAACGGGCGGCATTGATGAAGCCATCTTTGCGAACAAATCTTTCATGAAAGGGGTTTATACATACAAAGGCAGTCTGACAAACGCCAACATCGCCAAAAAATTTGGTATGAATTATAAAGATTTAAGTTTGCTGAGTGCAGCACGGTTTTAGTTATTGGTTACTGGGGAATTGGTTTATTAGGAATTGGTTACTGATTTTATAATACTGATTATCAAATACTTACAGATAATGACCAATTCCCAATAAACCAATAAACAAATTTCCCAATAAACCAGTAACCAACCAATGCTCGAAGATTACCAAGCCATATCCAACGCCCCAAATTCACCTGAATTAGACGGCAAACACCTCGGAATTATCTCCACTGATTTTGCTATTGTGGCAGAATTTCTGAAAGAGGCTTCCTACCAAATCCGTACTCGTGGATTTTCAAAATATCCTATTTTTGCGGCATCCCAAAATCCCGTTCCGATTGGTTCAAAACTCATTGGTATTCACGAAATGAATGGTAATCAGTGGCATTATCATGCTTCGATGATGGAGGAATTTGTCCAACGTGAAATCATTGCAGAAGAAAACGTAGAAGTCTTCAAAACCAGCTACAAAGACCCTGATGAGTTTTGCTGTTTGTTTGTGTTGGATAATGATTTTGTGAATTTTATTTATATTCCTTTTCCTGAGGATTAGGAGTTATTTTGTAAATATAAAACGTCTCATTATGATTATGAGAAGGATTCATTAAATACGCCAAATTATCTACAAAACTGGGTTCAATATCCACTTCATGCTCCATCGTGGGGAATACTTTTTTCATCTCCGTTTTACGATTTTCTAAATCAGAATTTCCTACTAAAATCACATAGTTAGGTTTAGGTTTTGTGCCTAATTTCAACTGATTGGGCAATTCTGCCATTTTCTCACGAGTGTCAATCGTATAAAAATCATACTTTTTGCCCAAATAAAAAGGTGCTTCGGGTTGGGCAGCTTCGTAGTTTTGAATCACTAAATTAGTCAAGTCGCCTTTCTCTCTGAGGTAATTCATACTCTCAACCCGTGAGCGTTTTGTGTAGGTTACGGACAGGAGAAAAACCAAGCCTGTATTCAAGACTAAAAACCAAATCGTAGCAAATTTTGTAAAGCCACGAAGCCACTTTTTCTCTTGGTATTGCTCGTATAAATCTCTGAAACCTATCGTCCCCAAAATCAATAAAAAAGGCAAAAAAGGTGTGATAAAACGTTCTTGTTTGTTGGGGTAATAGGAATGAAAAACAAAGAATAGTAGAGAAGCAAAAAATAAGATTTGACGATTACCTTTTTGCGTAGCGGTTTTGAAATATCCTGATAAAAACAACAAAAATGGAAAGCCCAAAGTCAGCCCCGCCATCGTGCCAATGTATCTGTGCCAGGGTCCATTGGGATACATATCAATATTTGACGAATTGGAATTGAAGGTAAGATACGCTTGAATGGAAGCAATCGGATTACCCCAATAGAAATAGTCGAAAAGTCCTTGGGTCAAGAAATAAAATACGACAAAACCAATGCCGAAAATAAGGGCTTTTTGAAAGGTTTTTTTCTGAATCAACCACATCAAACCCACCACAAAAGGGATAAAAATTATCTGATAACGAAATACAAAAGCTACCGTAAACCAAAAGGCAGAAAGTAAAACAGATTTTGTACTTAACCGTGAATCAGCCATAAAATAACACCCCATCAACAGCGGAGGAATACAAGCAAACTCACGAAGATTACGGACGGATAAAAATGGAATAACCCAGAAGGTAGCCAAAAGTAATCCAACGATTTTTGCATCATTCTGACGACTACTCAAACGCTCCGTTAATTTATAGCCATAATAAACCGCAAGAATAGAGAAAATAGCATGGAATAATCTGATAACCAGCATTTTAGTATCTGGATTATAGACTCCAAGCGACTCGCAAATGCCAAAAACTATCGTGTGGAAATAGGGATAAATAAGACTAAAAAGATAGGCTTTTCCCCCAACCAAAAACTCAGGAGTAAATGGACTTTTGGTTTTATCTAATAGGTTTTGAGCTAATTCTACCACCTCAAAATGGTCGTCAGTAAAGGCATAACCTTTTGAAAAAATAGCGGCTAATAATCTAAAAAATAATCCGATTAGTAAGATTTTTTTAAGATTTAGTGAGTCTAAAATTTTGTTCATTTTTAAGATATTTTGTATTTTATTCCGCCCCATCCAACAAAATCCGAAACGTTGTCCCCTTATTTACCTCCGAATTTTTTACCATCAATTTACCGTTGTGATAATTTTCAATAATCCGTTTAGCAAGGGTTAATCCCAAGCCCCAACCCCGTTTTTTGGTACTAAATCCAGGGTTAAAAACTTTGCTTAAATTCTTCTTGGCAATGCCTTTTCCCGTGTCCGAAATATCAATGGTGATTTGATTATTTTTGGTTTCTTTTATCAATACTTTCAATGCCCCAACGCCCTCCATGGCATCCACGGCATTTTTACAGATGTTTTCAATCACCCACTCAAACAGATATTTGTTCAATTTTATCATCGTATTTGGGGGTAATTCATTCACAAAACTGAAAGAAACTTTGGTAGAAATTCGCTTTTGGAGATACGCCATAAACGTCTCAATCGTCTCCACAATATCCTCTTCTTTCAAGACTGGCACAGAGCCAATATTGGAGAAACGAGTTGTGATTACATCCAACCGTTGTACATCTTTTTCTAATTCCTTCACAATCTCTTGGTCATAAGTTGGGTCAGTTTTGAAGAACTCCACCCATGCCGTGAGTGACGAAAGGGGCGTGCCTAATTGATGGGCAGTTTCCTTTGCCAAACCTACCCAAACACGATTTTGTTCCGACTTTCGAGAGGCATCAAAAAACAAATAAGCCGCTAATCCAAAGATTAAAACTACGAGTAATTGAAAGAGAGGATAATAACGTAAGATGTTGAGTAACTGAGAGTTGCCGTAGTAGATGTATTCCTTGTGCAAGCCCATATCTACTTCAATAGGTTTGTTGTCTTCTCTTACAATCTCCTCTAATTTTAGTTTTAAGAAAGTTTGTTGCTCTTTTGAACTTGACCCTTGTGGAAATTCAATATTCTTAGATTCAAGATAGCCACCTTCTTTTTTTAGAATAACTGGAATCGTATTATTTTCATAAGAAGCCATGACTTTCTCAAAAAAGAAATTTATATCTTGATTCATGTCGCTTGTCATCGTGTATTTATACGATTCAGCAAAAATCTCAATTTGTAGTTTTTCTCTTTCTTCTAATTTTGTCACTAATTTATCAGTAATATACAAAGATGCCGCCCCCACAAGCACACAGAAGCCCAAAAAGGCAACTTTCCACCAAGTATTACGGCTATAAATATCAACGGTTAGTATCATGATTTTTTTCTTCTTTCAAAAACATTTTAGAAATTTTGGAAATACTTTTCAGGAGGCACTCAATACATTGTTAATTAAGTCTCTTTAACTTCCCGAAAGTAGAAAAAACTTTCGGGAAGTTCACCACTAAATAATTTTAGAAAAAATGAAAACTATTTAGTCAACGGTGTACTCAATTTTAAATTAAAACCAATTTTTGAGAAGTCCCTCCAAATTAAGCATAGTACGTTTAATTTACAATTTTTCCTTTACAGTTTCAATAATTTAACTTATAACTGTAATTACAAGTTTTGAAATCAAAAATAAATGTAATATATTTTGTAAATCAGTATTATATTGCCGAATAATATTTTTTATTTCAAATAATGGCACTAACTTTGTCGTACATTCAGCAACATAATTCTAAAACCCATGAATCTCGAACAGTTAGGCAATATTATACGTGAAAGGAGAAACGAGCTTTCTTTTAGTCAGGAACTACTCAGTAACAAAAGTGATGTAGCTATCAAAACCATTCACTCCGTTGAATTGGGAAAGGCAAACCCGTCTCTAAAAACCTTAGATAAAATTCTGGAAAATTTAGATTTAGAAATTATAGTTGTTAATAGAAAAGGGGCATAACGTATTTACTAAGCCTGAAAGGCTTGAATATGAATAGCCGTATGTGAAACGTACGGTTATTATGAATTGGGATACTACAACTCTGAAAGAGTTGAATATAAACAACAGAAATTTTGCGAAAGATATTTAACCCCGTCGGGGTTTTCTTCTCCATACATTTCTTCCGTAAGTTTCACATACGGTTATTCAAATTTAAGTCCTTCGGACTTTTAACTGTACAAGATTTAGTAAAAAAGAAATAAAAACATCATGGAACAAGCCATTAGCTACGAAAGAATTCCAACCAGTATTTATGCAGATTCGGATGCTGCCTCAAAGGCGATTGCTCACGAAATTGCTGCCATCATCCGCAAAAGAGCCTCCGAAGAAAAACCTGCCGTACTGGGTCTGGCAACGGGTTCTTCGCCCAAAAAGGTCTATTCAGAACTCATCAGAATGCACCGTGAAGAGGGTTTGAGTTTTCAGAATGTCGTTACCTACAACCTCGACGAATACTACCCGATGGAACCCGATGCTGTCCAGAGTTACGTGCGTTTTATGCGTGAACAACTCTTCGACCACGTGGATATTCCCGCAGGAAATTGGCATTTACCCGATGGAACTTTGCCATTAGATAAATTGGCTGAATTTTGTAAAGATTATGAAGCCCAAATTGAGCGTTACGGAGGTTTGGATTTTCAGTTATTAGGAATTGGTCGTAACGGACATATCGGTTTTAATGAACCAGGTTCGCTCGTGAATTCTCGTACACGCCTAATGACCCTCGATTTAACCACCCAAATTGATGCTGCAGGAGATTTTGGGGGATTATCGAAAGTCTCGAAAAAGGCAATCACGATGGGCGTTCAGAAAATTATGGAAGCCAAAAGAGTGGTGTTGTGTGCCTGGGGTGAACATAAAGCCGCCAACGTTGCCCGTGCCGTTGAAGGTCCCGTAACTTCCGATGTACCAGCCTCTTATCTACAATTACACGAAAACGCTTCGTTCATTATAGACACATCGGCAGCCGCTCAACTCACTCGTATGCGGACTCCTTGGATGGTAGATGCGGTAACGTGGGACAGACCGATGATAAAAAAAGCAGTTACTTATTTAGCTCTAACCGTGAAAAAACCAGTCTTGAAATTAACCAGTTCAGACTACAACGAAAACGGACTTTCAGACCTTTTGGCACTATACGGTCAGGCGTATGATATTAATATTGAGGTATTTAATTATCTGCAACACACCATCACGGGTTGGCCTGGGGGCAAACCAAATGCCGATGATTCTAACCGTCCAGAACGTGCTTATCCTGCCAAAAAGAAAGTTATCATTTTCAGCCCTCACCCAGACGATGACATTATTTCGATGGGAGGGACTTTCCAACGATTGCACGATCAAGGGCATGATGTTCACGTGGTTTATCAGACTTCAGGAAATATTGCAGTGGCTGATGATGAAGCCTTGCGATTTGCGGAATTTGTGGTAGATTTTAACGAAAGATTTGAAGCAAATAATCCAAAAGCCAACAGGATTTATAAAGAAGCCGCTAAGTTTTTAAAAGCCAAGAAGGATTCTGAAATTGATACGGATGAAGTGCGATATATCAAAGGTTTAATCAGAAGAGGAGAGGCAAAAAATACTTGTCGATACGTGGGAATAAAAAAAGAAAATATGCACTTTTTGGATATGCCTTTTTATGAAACAGGAACGATTCAGAAAAACCCTATCGGTAAAGAAGATGTGGACGTGGTGATGGCAAAAATTGAGGAAATTCAACCTCACCAAATTTATGCCGCTGGCGATTTAGCCGACCCACACGGAACGCATAAAGTGTGTTTAGACGCAATCATGGAGGCTGTTCAGAAATTAAAGCACCGTGAATACATGAATAATTGTTGGGTTTGGTTGTACAAAGGAGCTTGGCAAGAGTGGGATATTGACCAAATAGAAATGGCAGTTCCGATGTCGCCCGACCAAGTTTTGAAGAAAAGATACGGTATTTTCAAGCACCAATCACAGAAAGATGGTGTGCCGTTTCAAGGAACAGATGCCCGTGAATTTTGGCAACGTGCCGAGGACAGAAACAGCAATACTGCTAATCTTTATAATGCCCTTGGGCTTGCGGAATATCAGGCTATGGAGGCGTTTGTTAGGTGGCGGTTTTGAGGAATGAATTGAACTATATAAACCAAGAAGCCCTGATTTGAATCGGGGTTTCTTAGTTTACCGCCTAATCACCTTAAAAGCCATATCCCGTCCATGCTTTTGAACGATTGCCAAGTTTATCCAACACATTGCCATTTGTTCAATTAGATGAAAAGTAGAATTTCCACCAAAATGATAAACGTTCTCAAAACCAATCTCTTTTGCTAATTGTGTGGCAATCTCTACGCCCTTTTGACTATCTCCCGCCGTGAACATATCAATGCCTTGTTCGTGATAAATTGGATTGAGCATATTTTCATAACCCGTTGTATTAAAGCACTTTACAATATCCGTAGCGTTGCAATGAGCCAATAAAGCATCAGCTGTATTATTAAAATTTTCCAGCGTATGACTTACCCCAGAGTTCATGGTGTCGATAATCACTTTCTGAGAAACATCTCCTAATGCCGAGGCAGTTTCAATGGCAAATTTTGCAGGGACAGCAATTATAATGACCTCCGCCATTTGTACTGCATCCACTATTGCATGGGCTAAAATATTGTTACTATGATTCAACAATTCAATGCCTTTGAAGTTTTGAGTGTCTCTCACTCCCAAGTAAATCGTGTGATTTTCTGATAATCTTTTCGCTAATGTCCCACCGACATTTCCTGTACCAATAATTGCTATTTTCATTTTATTTTATATTTTGATGTAAGCCAACTTTGTTTCCTTCGCTGTCGATGATAATAGCACCGTAGCCAAATTTTCCTAAATCCATTTTTGCAACTATTACTTTTCCACCAGCACCTTCTACTCGGCTAACACATTCGTCAATTTTATCAAATGTATTAATAAAAATAATGGGACCATCCGTTGTCGGCTTTAAATCTTGCCTTACTACTATTGAACCTCCAACAGCTTCGCCAGTTGAAAAAGGCACATCGAACAAAATTAAATCTCCGTCCCCAAATGTTCCTTTCCGAACATGACCTTCTAAAACGGTATTATAAAAATTAAATGCACGGTCTAAATCCAATGCAGGTATTTCAAACCAATTAATAGCGTGATTCCAATTCATGATTTTGTGTTTTTTGTTTAAAACTTCTTAATTAAAAATACTCCTACACACAGTAGTACAACACCAATGGCACGTTGCCAATTGATAGGATGGAATGTCGCACCAAGTAAACCAAATTGGTCAATTATCATTGCTGCCAATATCTGCCCCATCAGTACCAAAACCGTGACGTTGCCTATGCCCAACTTGGGGGCGAGAATGACAATAAGCAAAATATAAGTCCCACCCAATATGCCACCCAAATAACTCCATTTGGGAGCTTCCGCAAATTGTGAGGGTGAAGGCACAGAAAGTCGAGATGCTAAAATGTAAAACAGCAAACCAATAAAGGCAATACAAAAAACAGAAAGAGCTGAAAAATAAGGGCTTTGAAGGCTTTTGCCCAATTGCGTATTCATGGCACTTTGAAATGGTATCATTGCTCCTGCGGACATGGCGAGAATAATGTAAATAATTGAGTTGTTCATTTTCATTTTTTTAGGTTTAATGATATTTTTGTTTAAAATTATAAGCCAGTCCGAATGTCAAAATGGTGTCATCCTGCCTGATTTTCGTTACTACGATGTTTTCAAATTTATATGTGTACAATACATTGAATGAAAAGCCTTTCCAAACAGGAAAATCCAGACCAATTTCATATTCTGTTCGATAATCATTACTATTGGTAAAGGCAGGTTGCCAAAAAGCATCATAATACAAACGAACACGCTTTTCAAACAAGTTATGAAAACCTGAAAGATAAACCGTCCCACGTCCTACGGTTGATGTTTTCTCTCCATCATATTCTGTAAAATTAAAAGAATTTCCATTAAATTCCGTGTTCTCATAAACTGCATTTGCCGATAATTTTAGCGTATTATTTGGTTGATTAATCATTTGCCAAGTAAACCCAGCCCCTGCAAAAATACGACTGTCAATTTTACGCCTAAAATTGGTTGAAATATAAGCGATAGCATAAGGATAAATCTTATTTTTAGGCTTGAAATAAAGGTAGTTTCTACTAAACAAGTCGTTATCGGCTTTAACGGCAAAAGCTTGATAGAGGCTACTATTCTGGGTTTTAAAAGCCCAACTATTTTTAGTAGTAACCGTAAAATCTATCCTACTTCTGACAGAGGTAAACCGTACATTGCCATCTTGAAAATTACCTGTCAGCGAAGCCCTGATTTGATAATGCAAAGTATCACTTTCATTGAGTTGAGATAAGCCGTCAAAGTTATTCATGACTAACATGAAGATGAAAATTTTTCTCATTTGATTTTTATTAATGGTTTACCATAAGATTTGGGTCTTGCTGCTTCTTGACAAATATTTTTCCCTTGTTCGGGTCTTGCTCCTAAATAAAGAGTATCGTTTTTTATTGAAACAATATCAAATTCCTTATCACAAGCCAGCTTACTCTCTATAAATGAAATACCATCTTTTGTGACATCCGTTTCTTTTTCAAAAGCTAATGCTGTTAATCCGAAATTTTTGACTACCAACGAATCGGTCGTTTTAAGTGTCATAAATTTTTTATCAAAACCAAAAATGTAATTGGCTGTATTTTTCAAATTTTGGGATTGATTTTCGTATTTATAATCTCCAATCCCTCTGAAAGTAAATACTGGTATTTTGGTTTGTTTATCCATGAAAAGTGTAAATTTTACTTCCCACTTATTATCAGTAAAAATAAACGGAACTATGTATTATTTGGCGGAGACTTCCAATGTTACACTTCTCCGAAGTGAATATGAGGATTTCTACTATATTCTACAAATGCTGAACCTCTCCGAGGTATAATACAGCTAAATTTCGGAGAAATTCAACCTTTGTAGAACAAGATAACCTCGAATCACAGGCTTCGGAGAAGCCCAGCCTTAATTCCGTCAAATGATACATAATTCCGAAAATAAATTCACGAATGCCATAAGTACCATTCAGATTTTCAACAGAAATACTTTTCCAGTTTCCTAAAATTTCTTTTTGGAATGTTTGCTCTTGTTTGCAAGAAAAAGAGCAAAGAATACTTAATATTGCTATGTATGTTTTCATTGTCTTAAATAGTAATGGCAAAACATACATAA
>JAAFJP010000049.1 GCA_013298125.1 Cytophagales bacterium
CATCGAAATGAACGAAAATTGCCCTGCCTAAACTGCATAGTCAAACAATGACTTGCTTATTTTAGACAAAGATAATAAAAATATTTTCACCCTTTTACTTGATTTTTAACACAGTACCTCGAAAGTAGAAGGAACTTTCGAGAAGTATAAAATGCCGATTTCACTTCCCGAAAGTTATTTCTACTTTCGGGAAGTTCCCCAAATAACTTATTAAACAGTGTATTAATATTCAATAACTTAACGACTTAATAACTTGGTTTTAACTTCCCGAAAGTTCTTTCTACTTTCGGGAAGTTGATTACGGAAGAACTTCCCGAAAGTAGAAAAAACTTTCGGGAAGTTAGACAGAATTTTACTGACAACCTTTTGAAGTAATAATCACCTGAGCATCCATAATTTGATATTGTGCTTCAATAGTTTTACAGATAATATCCAATTTTTCGTAGAGAGATTCATCCGTCAAATTTCCCGTAAATTGACATTCCGATAAAAGTGTTTCGTCAAAAACGATGTCTATTCCGTAGGCTTTTTCTATACTTTTAAAGACTTGCGTTGCACTTTCAGCATTGAAAATAAATTGCTGTTGCATCAAATTCTCTGGCTGATTTTTACTAATTATCGCTGGATTTTCTACCAACGATTTTACCAAACGCACTTCCTGACGTGATAAAACGGCTTGTTGATTGGGTAATAACATAATGCCGTCCAACTCACGACTACTTATTTTTTGTTGGACATCCGTAATTCTCGCCACCGCAACTGCCACTCTACCCGTCCGAACTTTCACGATGACATTCTTTTCATCAGCAAATGCCCTAACGTTAAAACTTGTTCCTAAAACCTTAGTAACCAATTCGTTAGCATATACTAAAAATGGTTTATTAGGATTTTTAGCTACTTCAAAAAAAGCCTCACCGCTCAAATAAACTTCACGGATATTGCCTTGATTGAAATTTTTGGCGTAACTGATTTTACTGTTTGGATTCAAAAAAATGGAACTTCCATCATCCAAGGTTACTAAAATGGTTTTGGTAGAACTATTAATTTTTTCGGTAAGCGGTGATAAGGCTTTGGCTTTATTATTTTCATAAACCACCTGATTTATTTCTTGGGAATTTATCGGCAGAAATTGCCAAAGCATCACCCCAAGTACCACCGAGGCAGCCGCAGCCCAACCTAACCAAGTAGGTAAACGACGAATTCTTTGACCCTTCTCATCCTCAATCTGTTCTTGGATTTGTGCAAAAACTTGGTCTTCGTCTTGTTTCGAAATAAATTCCCTTTCAGTTTGTTGTTCAATCGCCAGTAAGATTGTTCGGGCGTTGGCAATGGCTATATTTTTCTCAGGATTTTCTTCTAAAAAGTTAGCCCAAAATCTATCCGAAACCTCGTTGGGCTGTTGCACCCAAAGTCTAAATTGAGCATCTTCGATAAAATCATTCGCTGTAAAATCTGAATAAGTCATAAGTAAAAATGATGGGATATGATGATACCAATATCCCCCTAAAAGTAGAGAGACAGGCGAGTTTAGTTTTAACCTCTTAAAATGTAATTATTTTTTGAAAATTTATAAAAAAAATAGTAAGGATGTGATTATTAAGGATATAGCCATTTTCCGAAGCAAAATAATTGCCTTCTGAACCAAATTTCGGGCGGTTTGCTCTTTAATATCCAAAATCTGAGCGATTTCTGAATATTCAAAATTGTGAAAATAACGTAACATCAATGCTTCATTTTGGCGTTCGGGCAATTGAAGAAGCCAAGCGGTTACTTTTTCTTTATTCAAATATTCTTCTTCCATTTGCGTAAAATCATTTTCTACGGATGGACGAACGGGCAAAAGTTGTTCATTAACATTCTCCCAATCATCCCGCAAAAGATGGTCGGGTTGGAGCGAACGATGAATTTTTCTACGAAGCGAACTGATGAGATAAAACTTGACGGATTGGGCTTGATTGAGGTTTTTGTGGGTTCGCCAAATATCAATAAAAAGGTCTTGGATGGCATCTTTGACGGCATCTTCGTCATTAATTAATCTTTTTCCATAACTAAAAAGCACTTGAAAATAACGCCTGTACAACTCTTCAAAAGCCGTTTCGTTACCCGTCCTGAGAGAATCCCACAGGATAGTGTCTTCAATATCGAGTCTTTTTTGCAATGGTTGTGATTAAGATGATAATGGGTCCTTAAAGATTAATAAAATTTTCTTTTAAAAAGGAAAAGCATTTTTTTGCAAAAATATACTTTTGTAGTTTACGATTCTCGCTTTGTACAGTGTTCATTTTGACTACTATTTTCTCATCGAGCCACCTCCACTTTATACTTCTTCCCCTTAATCTTCTCGTCCTTAATTTTCTCTAAAAGTGTTCTAAAAATCGTACGCTTCACGGCGGCGAAGGACATAAAATCTTTGACTTCAATTAAGCCTAAATCGCCTCTTTCTAATTCTCCTTTTTTTGAGAAAAAACCTACAATATCAACTTTGTTGAGCTTATTTTTCTTACCTCCACTCACGTAAATTGTTACAAATTCGGGGGCTTTTGGCAGTAGATTATTTTCTGGTAAAACCAATTCTTCGATAGATTCTGGAATGTATTTTGGTCGAAATTCGTTTCTGTGAAAAATTAAATAAGATGTCCCAGATGCGTGCATACGGGCAGTACGACCATTTCTGTGTGTAAATTCATGCTCTTGAATAGGCAAGTGATAGTGTATCACGTGTTTCATTTCTGGAATGTCCAAACCTCTTGCCGCTAAGTCGGTGGTTACTAAATAATTGACGCTACCATTTCTGAACAAAATCAAGGCTCTTTCTCTATCGTCTTGATCCATCCCTCCGTGATAAAAAGTGGTATAAATGCCCATTTCATTCAGCAATTCTGAAGTACGTTCCACGGCATCACGATGATTGCAAAAAATGAGGGCAGATTCCGAATTTAGCGAGCAAATTAAGTCAAAAAGCGTATCAACTTTATCCTTCGCTTCCGAAATAACGACCTTCATTTCCAACGCCTTTTTTTCTTCATTTTCAGGAATAAAATTCAAGGTTACAGGCGATGAAAACCCCACAAATTCAGGGATTTTGATTCCATAAGTTGCCGATACTAAAACTCGTTTATTGAGATTACGAAGACTACCAATGATATAAGACATTTGGTCATGAAAACCCAAATCCAAGGACTTGTCAAATTCATCTAAAATCAAGGTTTTTACACCATCTAAATCAAAAGATTTGCGGGTAATATGGTCGAAAATTCGTCCAGGCGTACCAACGAGTAGGGCAGGAGGGGAGCTAAGATTCTGGATTTCAGTCGCCATCGAATGCCCACCGTAACAAACATTTACTTTCATGCCCGTTCCCATACTTTTCCAAACGTTTTCAATCTGCATCGCCAATTCACGAGAGGGCGTAAGGATAAGACATTGAACGGTATTTTTCTTGGGGTCAAGGATTTGGAGCAAAGGCAAGAGAAACGCCAAGGTTTTTCCAGAACCCGTTGGGGAGATGAGAAAAGTGGTTTTTTCCTGCAAAATAGCCCAATAAGCCTCATTCTGCATCGGATTAAGTGCCTCAATACCTAATTTTGAAAGGATTTGTTTGTTGATTTCCATATCACAAAGGTACGAGTTTAATTGCACACGGATTGTACGGATTAGACACGGATTTAAGAGGATTTTTTATTTAAAAACAATAAATTTAGTCAAGAATCTATATCTAATCCCTGTATTATTTAACAAAAAATCCTTTTAAATCTGTGTCTAATCCGTTAAATCCGTGTGCCATCATCTCTGGAAGTGGTCACGTATAAGCGGGATGAGGGTGTCGATGTCTCCCGCCCCAACGGTTACTAACAATTCAGGTTGTTTAGCTTTCAGTAAATCCAAAACCTCTGATTTTGTGCAAAGCGTTTTGTTCTCCAACTTCATTTTATCAAAAATAATACTCGACGTAACGCCCTCCATCGGGAGTTCACGAGCGGGGTAAATATCTAAGAGTAACAAATCATCGGCTAAATCCAAACTTTGGGCAAATCCTTCTTGAAAATCATTCGTCCGAGAGAATAAATGGGGTTGGAAAACAACGGTCAATTTACGGTTTGGATACAATGCTTTTACCGAAGAAAGAAACGCCTCAATCTCAGTTGGATGATGAGCATAATCATCAATATAAACCATTTTTTCAGAACGAATATGATACTCGAAACGCCTTTTAACGCCTTTGAAGCTACAAATTCCCTCACGCACCACCTCGGGTGACACGCCCACTTGTAAGGCAACCGCCGCCGCTGCAATGGAATTAGTAACATTATGAAAACCAGGCGTTAATAGGCTACAATCTTTGATAATTCCATCTGGATAAACGATGTCGAAGACCATTTCAGCGTTTTCAATTCGCAAGTTTTCCGTTCTGAAATCGCCTGTTTTTAATCCAAAAACTTGGGTTTGATTTTGGGTGAAATCCTGTAAATCAATGCCTTCATATTGGTACAACCATCCACCTTCTTTTATCTGCGAAACAAATAATTGGAAGGACTCCAACAATTGAGAATGGTCACCGTAAATATCCAAATGGTCAGCATCGGTAGAAGTTACGATGGTCAAATCTGGAAAAAGCGTTAAGAAAGAACGGTCAAATTCATCGGCTTCTACTACGCAAATTACGTCCTCTGAACCTTCATTTACTAAGAAATTTGTTCCATAATTTTGGGTAATTCCTCCTAAAAATGCCGTTACGTTTTTGCCTGCATTTTTCAAAATATGAGCCACCATTGAAGAGGTTGTCGTCTTCCCGTGTGTACCTGCAACCGCAATCGTAAAGAAATTTTGCGTCAATAATCCCAAAACTTGTGAGCGTTTCATTAAAGTAAAGCCGCTGTCTTTCAAGTAGTTAAACTCTTTGTGGTCTTTGGGAATGGCGGGCGTATAGACAATAAGCGTCTCCGAAGGGTTTGCCAAAAACTCCGCAGGAATCAACGAAATATCATCCTCAAAATGGACGGCAATTCCTTCCGCTTGCAGGGCATCGGTGAGCGGCGTAGCGGTTTTGTCGTAACCAGCCAAGGTATAGCCATTAGCAATAAACCAACGAGCAATGGCAGACATTCCAATGCCGCCAATGCCGAGGAAGTAGATGTGTTTTAGGGTTTTTATGTTCACTTTTTTGTTTGTTTTTTTAAATCCACTCACTCTGCATATCCTTATCTCTCTTAATCACACAACGCTCATTATCAAGTAGATGCAAGTTTTCATCAATCTCCATGGAGGTTTTTGCGTTGTCTAAGAGGGTTTTGTAAGAGGCTTTAATTTCTTTACGTTTCATGGATTCTAAGAACCTACGGATGTCAATATCGTCTTCCAAAATCAGCGGTGGTACTTCCGTTGGTCTGCCGTCATCATCTTTGGCTACCATCGTGAAATAGGACGTATTGGTATGCTTCACGGTGGCGGTTTTGATATTCTCAGCCACAACCTTAATGCCCACAATCAGCGAACTTTTGCCCACATAATTCACCGAGGCATGAAGCGAAACCAACTCGCCCACCTCAACGGGCTGACGAAATTCAACATTATCCACCGAAACCGTCACTACGTACGTCCCTGCGTGTTTGGTCGCACAAGCGTAGGCGACTTTATCCATCAAAGATAATAAAATCCCTCCGTGAATCTTACCCCCAAAATTGGCATAAGACGGTATCATCAATTCCGTAATGGTGGTACGGGAATAATTGGCAGTTCTTGCGTTTTCCATAATTTATTCACGACGGACAAGGCTGTCCGTGCTACATTCCGTATTATATTTGTACAAAAATTGAACTTTTAAAAGAATTTTCCTTGAAAATGAGGGAAAATCTTTTAAAGTTCTGAGTTTTGAAATTAAATCCGCAATCCGAAATCGTAAATCCAAAATCATAAATGCCCCTAATTTGGCTCATACTTTTCACGCCTTTCATGGGTTTTCTGACCGCTTTCTTGTTGGGTAGAAAACGTAATGCCCTTGTGAGTTGGCTAACGGTTTCTTTGACAGGTCTGAACCTTATTTTTTCCATAATTCTACTCCTCCAAACGCTTCACATCAAAGATAATCATCTCATTTACAATTGGTTTACGCTCAACGGAAAAGCCTACCAATTTGGTTTTCTATTTGATTCTCTGACCTTGATGATGTTGGTTCTGGTGAATTTTATTGCTCTTTTAGTCGAGATTTTCTCACTTGAATACATGAAAAATGACCCAGATTTATACCGATATTATGGGTTTTTGAGTCTCTTTGTGTTTTCGATGTTAGGGATAGTTTTGACGGATAATCTCTTCATGATGTACGGCTTTTGGGAATTAGTTGGACTGAGTTCTTACTTACTGATTGGATTTTGGTATAAAAAACCCGAAGCCGTCCAAGCTTCTAAAAAAGCCTTTTTGATAAATAGAATTGGCGATGTGGGTTTTTTGATAGGGATTTTTGCAGTGTATTTTTATAATCATCATACCACAGATTTAACGGATATTGCAGCTTGGCGATTTTCAACTGCCCCTCCGCAACTACCAACTGTTTACTGCCTACTCCTCTTCTGTGGTTGTATTGCCAAATCAGCTCAATTTCCTTTGCATACTTGGTTGCCCGATGCGATGGAAGGACCAACTCCTGTGTCTGCCCTCATACACGCTGCAACTATGGTGGTTGCAGGGATTTATTTGTTGATTCGAGTTTCTCCTATGTTTAATGCTGATGCCTCTGAAATTGTAGCGGGAATAGGAGCAATAACCATGCTTTTGGGTTCAATTTATGCCATTTTTCAAACCGATATTAAGAAGACTCTCGCATACTCTACCGTTTCGCAATTAGGTTTAATGGTATTAGGTTTAGGTTATGATGTTTCGGCATTCCATTTATTAACGCACGCTTTTTTTAAAGCTGGGTTATTCCTTTGTGCAGGAGCAATTATACACGCTTTACATCATACAGGCGAAGATTTTGATGCTCAGGATATGCGTTTGATGGGCGGATTAAGAAGGAAAATGCCCTTTACTTTTTTGTGTTATTTAGTTTGTTCGATGGCGTTAATGGGGTTGCCGTTATTTTCAGGGTTTTTATCGAAAGATGCGATTTTGAGTATTTGGTTTCCTCCTGATAATGGTGCTGACACAGATATATTTCATCTAATAATTATTTGCTCAGTTTTGTTGGGAATAATTTTGACAGCTTTCTATATGACTCGTCAAATTTGGATGATATTTTTTGGAGAATTTAAGAATGAAAAAATTGATATAAACTCTATTCACGAAGGCTCTTGGAAAATGAAATTGCCAATTGGAATATTGGCTATACTCTCAACTGGCTTTGTTTTTAGTATAAATCCTTTTAATGTAGGGAATAGTTGGTTTTGGAATTTTAATCAAGGATTTTTGTGGGTTCTTTATAAAGGAAATATTGAAGAAAACCATTGGATAGGCATTATCTCAACCTCGTTCGCCTTAACCGGAATCACGGCAGGATATTTAACTCGTCACAGAATATTTACATTTCAAATCCCAACTTTCGATAATTTTTACAACAAAATATTCATAAACCCAACCCTAAAACTTTCTAATATCACCCAATTTTTTGACCAAAGAATATTGGATTCATTAGTCAATTTATTAGCTGATTTACAAGTATTTGTAGCGAATTTTATTGGTTGGTTTGATGCCAAAATCATTGACGGAATTCCTAATGGTAGTGTCTATTCGGCTGGAATTATTGGACGGGCTACTCGTTCAGTACAAGGTGGAAAAGTGCAATTATACGTTGCTTTGGCATTTTTGGGGTTAATTGGATTAATTTTCTTTGCAGTATTGACACAATGATTGTTGTGCTTTTGTCATTGCGAGGCACGAAGCAATCTGTTGGATTGATGAAAAAAAGTTTGAATACAAAAATCTGGGTGCTGTCATTGCGAGAGAAACGAAGCAATCTGTTGGATTGATGAAAGAATGTTTGAGTACAAAAAAATTAAAAGAGTTTGACGTTTTCTCCCCGTGAGCTAACAGATTGCTTCACTGCGTTCGCAATGACAAAGCCGAAATGTTCGCAATGACAAAACCGAGCCATTCGCAATGACAAGATTTCATACAACATTATAAAAAATGCCCATTTTATCATTACTCATATTTCTCCCCATCGTCGCATCGCTTGTTTTAGCGTTTACGCCTGAACGATTTGTGCCTTATTTCAAATGGTTTACGCTCATCGTTACGGGTGTGGAGTTATTGCTTTGCGTTTATTTATACTTCCTATTTGATAAACAAGTATCTGATTATCAGTTTCTTGAACAATATGATTGGATAACATTACCATTGGGAAACCTCGGCATCGGCTCAATAGATTACCTTTTGGGTGTGGACGGAATCAGCCTCCCAATGGTGTTGCTAACGGGTATCGTAATGTTCATTGGGGCGATTTCTTCTTTTGAAATTAAGGATAAATCTCGTGGATATTATTCGCTGTATTTGCTCTTGACGGGTTCAATCGTAGGCTGTTTTATTGCCTTAGATATGTTCTTGTTTTACCTATTTTTTGAGTTTATGCTTTTACCGATGTACTTCCTCATCGGACTTTGGGGAGGACCTCGCAGAGAATATGCTTCCATCAAATTCTTCCTTTACACGCTCGTAGGCTCGATTTTTATCTTGATTGTGATGATTGGGCTTTACCTTTCAGTCATTGACCCCGTAGAAACTGCCGTGCAGATGGGTTTGATAAATTCAGCTTCTGACGTTACGCCACAGATTATTACCCAAATCCAAAGTCTGTTGGCAGAGGGCGAATTACCTTCGCAGTCCATCGTGCATACTTTCGACCTCCGTTTTATGCCCGACCAAGGTAATTATATGTTGGATTCGTGGTTGAATATTTTTTCTGGTAATAAAATTTCTGGGATTTCTTTACGCTCTCTTTCATTCATCTTTTTGATGGTTGGTTTTGGAATAAAATTACCCGTCGTGCCTTTTCATACGTGGTTGCCTGATGCCCACGTAGAAGCCCCAACGCCCGTTTCGGTGGTTTTGGCGGGGATTCTTTTGAAGATTGGAGGGTACGGTTTTCTGAGAATTTGTTATCCAATTTTTCCAGAAGTTGCTAATCAATATGCCGTTTGGATTGTTGGTTTTGGCGTTTTATCAATCATCTACGGAGCATTCAACGCCTTGGCAATGAACGACTTAAAGAAAATGATTGCCTATTCGTCGGTCTCGCACATGGGGTTTGTGTTGTTGGGCATTGGTTCACTCACGAGCGAAGGATTCAACGGGGCGGTTTACCAAATGTTCTCGCACGGAATTCTGTCTGCGATGTTGTTTCTCTTGGTGGGCGTGTTGTACTCACGCACACATGACCGTAGAATTGACTCTTATCAGGGACTTGCCAGTCAAATGCCATTATTTACTTTAATGACCGCAATCGCCTTCTTTGCATCTTTGGGTTTACCCGCCTTTTCAGGATTCATTGGAGAGATTTTTACGCTGATGGGAGGATTCAATAGTTCCCTGATTCCCAGATGGTTAGCGGGTTTAGCCACGTTTGGATTAGTGCTTGGGGCAGGGTATTTTCTCTGGACTTTACAAAGAATATTTTTCGGAAAATTTTGGATAAGACAATACGAAGAAACCTTGCAGGATTTAACATTGAGAGAGAAAATTATGCTTTATCCTTTGGCGATTTTAGCCTTAGTTTTTGGGATTTTTCCACATTTGATTTTTGATGTGACGAATCTTTCTTTGGCGGAGCTTATAAAATTGTTTTAAAACGGCATTTTAATCGTAGATACAACCATTTTATTTTTATTCATAATCGTAAAAGAGGCTTTATCCCCGTACTGCAATTCAAGGCGTTTTCTGAGATTTTCTAAACCGATTCCACCTTCGTCACTCTTAGGTTTGGGGTCGTAATTGCCAGAATTTTCAACCGTTATAGTAACAACGCCTTGCTCAGTAGAAGCTGAAATTAAGATTTTCCCACCAGATTTTAGCTTACCAATGCCATGTTTTACCGCATTTTCGAGCAAGGTATTCAAGGACATAGGCATTATCAAAACATTGTCTAAGTCTGCATTAACATTAAATTCATAAGTCAAACGATTGTCATAACGTAATTTTTCGAGAGCCAAATAATTTTCAGCCAATCTGATTTCTTCGCTCAAAGTAGCACGTTGCTGTTCTCCCAAATTCAACGAAAGTCTCAGTAAATCAGATAGTTGGATGATTGACTCACGGGCTTTTACGCCATCAAAAAGCGTCAGGGCTTTGATACTATTGAGGGCATTAAATAAGAAATGTGGATTGAGTTGCTTTTTAAGGTTTTCTAATTCAGATATTTGTAAAAGATTTTCCGCTACGAGAGTACGTTGTTTTCTTTCTTGATAAATAGTCGCAAATCTGTAAAGGTGATAGAAGAAAAAACAAGGAATAACAATCCAGATATTTTCGAGAAACAAAACGAAAAGATTTGTAGTAGAATTGGGGAGATGAAACCCGCCCAGAGTAAAATCAACAATAGTAAATAAAATGCCTATACCTAAACTACCCACTAAGGGATATAATAAAAATTGAGAGGTAGTTATTTCGTCTGGATTGATTTTTTCGAGTTTATAACAATAAATGTATCCAGCCACAAAACCAACCAAAGTATAAACGAGAAAAAATATTATCTGACTATTTATGTTTCCTCCCCTTAATGGACTAAAAGTCAGGGCAGTGAAAGCAATGAATAGCCAACAACATGATTGAATAACCCAGAACCATATATTTTTTTTGACCATGAATTTGTCTTAATTTGTGTTAATTAAAGTTTACCTCAAAAATACTAACAAAAGTAGAATGCAGAAAGTTTATGCAGAAAAAAAATGACTAATTTCTCAAATCTTCCAGAACAGCTCAGGCAAATCCTTGAAAGTCTCCATACACTTTTTCCAGAAGTGCTACTATCAACCTCTTTTTTATTGATGATATTGATAGATTTATTCTTTCATCAAGATTTAAAAAATCAGAAAAAAATCGTTAAAAATACTGAAAATGCTCATCAGATTATTTTCCTATTTTGCATGATTACGCTTCTGATTGTGCTAAACCAAATAGCTCAACAGTTTTATGTACCCAGCGAAGCGTTTTTGTTTGGTAAAATGCTGATTTTGGATGCCAAAGCTATTCTTTTCAAATTCTTGATTATCCTTTCAGCAATTTTCATGCTTGGACATATTTACGTCACTAAAAAAGTTTTTGTGGCGGAGTTTTACCCTCTCCTTATCAGTATGGTTGTGGGACTTTGTTTGATGACGATGTCGGTTAATTTATTGATGATATATCTCTCTATCGAAATCGTTTCGGTGTCTTCTTACATCCTCACAACGATTGATAAAACTCGAAAAAGTACCGAAGCTGGCTTGAAATATATTCTTTTTGGAGCAACTGCCTCAGCCGTAATGCTCTATGGAATGTCGTTGTTGTATGGCATGACAGGTACGTTAGATATTGCCTCCCCTGACTTCACGAGAGGTATTTCTCAAATAGATGGAGTGGCTTCCACGGTGGCTATCGTCCTGACAATCAGTGGGTTTCTGTTTAAAGTATCAGCTTCACCCTTTCATGTGTGGACACCCGATGTGTATGAGTCCGCCCCTACGCCTGTGGTGGCGTTCTTTTCGGTAGCCCCCAAAATTGCAGGGTTTTTAGTGGCGATAAGATTCTATTTTGCCGTACCCAATAACCTCCAAACCATCACTGCAGTTTTGGCAATGGCGAGTATTACCTTCGGCAATTTTTCAGCACTTTGGCAAAATAACGCCAAACGACTTTTAGCCTATTCTACCATCGCCCATTCAGGATTTATGTTGATTGGCTTAGTAACCATGTCACAATTGGGAGTTACGAGTGTAGTTTTTTATCTGATTGTAACCTTATTCACGAATTTAGTGGCATTTCTTTTGATAGACCTCGTTGAACAATTAACAATTAACAATGAGCAATTATCAATACACAATCACCAATCAAACGGAAAACCAATCACCAATCACCAACAGGAACGCCTGCCGTCCCTAATCGCCTCCTTCAAGGGTCTCGGTAGGCTCAATCCCTTTTACGGCGTGATGATGTTAATTGTGATGGTATCATTGGCGGGCATTCCACCGACGGCAGGATTTTTTGCGAAGTTAAATATTTTTTCGGCTTTGTGGGAAACGTATCAATCGACAAATCAGCCCATTTTACTATGGCTTTTTATCTTTGGATTAATGAATACAGCCATTGCATTGTTCTTTTATTTAAAGATACCGTTTTATCTATTTTTCAAAGAACCCCTTGAAAATCAAGAGTTTGAATTGAATTCAACGCAATATTTTTTAGCAATAATTCTGGTTTTACCAATTCTGATTTTATTCTTTAAGGCAGATTGGTTGATGGAGTTGATTAGTTATTTGTGAAAGAGGTGTTAGGGGTTGGGGTTTAGGTGTTAGAAAAAAGCTACGCCGAAAATACTAACACCTAAAACCCAACCCCTAACACCTATCGTAAGAATACCCCCATCTCATCCTCATTATCCAACACCACAGACACGTAATCACTCAGCGTAGTCGATAACTCATATCCTACATAATCCGCTAAAATCGGGAATCTGCGGTAATTTCTGTCCACCATCACCGCCACTTGAATACGCTTGACGGGAATACTCAAAAAGGGAGAGAGGCTATACGCAAACGTTCGTCCAGTATTGAGTACATCATCTACAACTACGATGGTTTTATGTTCCAAAAAACGCTCATCACAGTCAAATTCTACGGGACTGTCGTAGGTAACGTCTTTGTCCACATCAATCAATACTGCCGTTGCTTCGATGCTCGAAATTTCGTTTAGAGCATTGGCTAATTGTTTGGCAAAAGCGTGTCCTTGTCCTTTGATACCCGCAATGACGATTTGGGTTTCTTCAAAATTATTCTCATAAATCTCAAAAGCAATTCTTCTGATTTTTTGGAGGACCTGGGTATGGTTGAGTATTTGGTTGTCAGTTAATTGCATGGAATGAGGAATTTTTATAGCTGTAAAGATAGGAATAAACTCTTTTTTTACCACAAAAGTATCAAAAGAGAACAAAAGATTTTTGGAGTAAATAAGTATTTGCCACCAAGGCACTAAAGCTCAAAGTTTCTCTTAGTGTCTTGGAGTCTTGGAGGCTACTCATACTTTCACTCAAAACCCTTTGTTTACTTTTGATACTTTTGTGGTAAGAAAGAGAAATTTCTTTACCTTTGCAGTCCAATTTATAAAATTAATTTACCAAAATGGCAAAAGGATACTCTTCACAAGGTCACGGACAACAAAAGCGAGTACAACAAGCAATACCCAGTAATCCATTAGCGATTAAAACCAAGAAATACGCTCTTGAAAAGAATAAATTTATCACCCTCAATATGCTTCAATTCGTTAAAAAACAATGGTATTGGGCTTTTGTGCCTTTGGCGTTGATTTTGATAAATGCAGTTTTGAACATCACGAAGGTTTACCCAAATTACTGGATTTATGTCCTTACTATTTTGGGAGCAATCATTTATGTAGCTTTCTGGGCTATTCAGTTTATGGGCGTAACGCAATTAGAGCAATATAAACAGTTATTCCAGAAGTATCGTTATGAAATAGACAGCCGTCAGATTTTGATGAAATTGAATGATACCGAAGGCGGAATTATTAAGTGGGATATGATTAAAACAGCCCGCAAAGACAAAGATGCTTACGTCTTAGACATGGGTCAATATCAGTTCATTTATTTGCCTTTCACGGTTTTTAATAATGATAATGATATGAAATTGATGGATAGGATTTTGAGAGATAAGGGGTATATTGGGGCTTAGTTACTGGTTTATTAGTTATTGGTTTACTGGTGATTAGTTATTATATGTCAGTTAAAAATTTCATGGATAAATGACCAGTAACTAATAAACCGATAAACCAGTAACCGATAAACCAACAACTACTTCTTAACCGACTGCGAAATCGTCTCCACCAATTCCCCACGAGCCATTTTCTCGGCTTTGTCGAAATACTTTAATGATTTTTGAAAGGTATCGTCATACGGTGCCATCACTTGGAAATATTCATTATTCAAACCGTCAGACACCTTGCGTTGCCATACATTACGAGCAATATACGCCTTGATTTGGGCTTTGATATAAGGCATCGAACGCTCATAGTCTTTGGTTCTCATCTTCACATTTGCCTGTTTTGCCAATTTTTGCATTTCCATCATCATTGCATCATTCACCACAAAAAACTTGTTGAAATCCTTGAAAGTGAGTTTTTCTAATGACTTAATATTGTCATTGGCGTAATTTAAGGCAAATTCACGGATGATATTTTTACCCCATAAATCACTCAAATATTTGGTAAAATACGTTGTATCACGAGCCACAAAAACATCTGGCGTAATTCCTCCACCACCATAAACGGTACGTCCACCTGCGGTTTTGTATTTTAATTTTTCGTTGAACTTAATACTATCCGAACTAAAAAACTCTCCGCTTTTTGTCCTTTTTTCGTAGTCTTTTTCATATTCATCTTCACGACCCATCACGTAGGGCTTCTGAATACTACGACCACTTGGCGTATAATATCTCGAAATCGTAAGTCTTAATTCTGAGCCATCTTGCAGATTTACAGGCATTTGCACCAAACCCTTCCCGTATGAGCGTCTGCCCACAATCAAAGCACGGTCATTGTCTTGCAACGCACCCGCCACGATTTCGGCAGCCGAGGCACTGTTTTCATCGACCATGACCATCACAGCCCCTTTTTCAAAAATACCCTCTTTTTTGGTATAAGTTTGCGTATCGTATTTTGTGCCTTTTCCATCGGTATAAACAATCATTTTTTCACCCGCCAACAGTTCATCGACCATTTTCTCGGCACGGTCTTTATATCCTCCTGGGTTTCCACGCAAGTCAAGCATGAGGCGTTTTGCACCTTGAGTTTTCAGATTCGTGAGGGCATTTCTGAACTCCTCAAAAGTCGATTCTGTAAATCTATCCACTTTGATATACCCCGTTTGCACATCCACCATATAACTCGCCGTTACGGAATAAGACGGAATTCTGTCACGTGTAACGGTAAATTTCTTGATTCCTTTTTCACCATTTCTCAATATTTCTAACTGAACTTCTGTACCTCTTAGTCCACGTAATTTGCTAAAAATCAAACTGTTACTAACTTTTGGTCCAGATAGAGAAACGCCATCCGCTTTGAGTAATCTATCGCCACTCTTGATGCCTACTTGCTCAGAAGGACCGCCCACCATGGCGTTCATTACGTAAACCGTATCACTAAAAATATTAAATTCAATACCAATACCATCAAATCCTGATTCTAATTGAGAACGGGCGGCAGCGGCTTCGTCGGTTGAGAAGTAGGCAGTATGTGGGTCGAGTTTTTCTAAGGTTTTTTTGATAGAAAATTCTACTAACGAATCTGTATTGACCGAATCGACGTAGGAGGTTTCAATCAAAGAAAGGATTTCTCGATATTTGTTAAAACCCTTCGACACAGTGTTCATTTTGGCTTGTCCGCCAAAGAAATTAGCACCCAACAAAATACCACCGACCAGCGTAATGGCAATCCAAATGGGTACTTTCACGATAGTCGAATTATTGTTAATGGGATTCTGTTCTTTGCTCATGCTTTTGTGGTATGTTTTAAAACGGATACTAATTTACGAAAATCTGAATCGTCGCCAATGTTTTTGACGTAACTTTGTTTTTAAGTAACGATTAGATTCCTTCATCAGCTTGTTCTTTAAGTCTTTCCCAGTTTTCTAATTTGTAAAATACATATAAAGATCCTATTGGAATACTAAATAAAGCTGATTCGCCTAAAAGAATTTCCTCAAAAGGATTAGGCTGATAATTCACAAAATCACCTCTTCCTAATACTTGAAACATTAAGAATTTGAAATGTAAGCCTTGGAATTCTGAGTAAATAAAAGAAGGAAAGTTTAACAATAAAGGCAAAAGCATTTTAAGCCATTTATTGAAAATATTGGACTTCCAAAGTATATAAATTGTAAAAATGTTAAATAAAAACACTCCCCAGCCTATAATTTTAAATGTAAGTACGTAGTTCATTTTATTTGTGATTATGTTTATTTATTTGTTTACTCACAAACTTAAACAAAAACTGTGATTTTGCTAAAAAATAATTATTTTCCCTTAATAAGGAGTTTGTAGCCCTTAAACACCAAAATGCCCAGAATATTAGCCATAGATTACGGAACAAAGCGAGTGGGTTTGGCAGTAACCGACCCTCTGAAAATCATTGCCTCAGCGTTAGACACCGTTCATAGCAAAGACGTGATGGTGTTTCTGAAAACCTATCTCGAAACAGAAGAAGTCGAGGCATTTGTGGTAGGAATGCCCGTTAATTTGGACGGCGAAGACACTAACAACACGCCCCACGTGAAGGGTTTTGTGAAGAATTTAAAAAAGACATTTCCAGATATTCCAGTACATTTGCACGATGAGCGTTTTACATCAAAAATGGCTTTGGATGCAATGATTGCTGGTGGAAGCTCTAAAAAAGACCGCCGAGAGAAAGGAAATATAGATAAAATTTCAGCAACAATTATTTTACAATCTTATATGGAGAAGGAAGGTCTATAAATTGTTGAATTGTTGAGTTGTTGAATTGTAGTTTTCAACAACTCAACAATTCAACAACTCAACAACTTATAACATATGCACATTTACGGTTTAATCGGTTATCCCCTTGGTCATTCTTTTTCTAAGGGATATTTTACAGAGAAATTCGAGAAAATGAACCTCTCAGATACGCACGTATATGAGAAGTTTGAATTAGAAAATATCAATGATTTTCCAACGTTAATAAAATCACAAAGTCCTGATTTAAAAGGACTTAATGTAACTATTCCTCATAAACAAAATGTGATTCCTTTTTTGGATTCGGTGGATGAAGCGGCTCTAAAAATTGGGGCAGTCAATACCATCAAATTTATGGAAGATGGTACGACAAAAGGCTTCAATACCGACTATTGGGGCTTTCGCTGGACTTTGGAAAAGTGGGACGCTTTCCAGGAAATCAAACCCAAAAAAGCCTTAGTTTTGGGCAAAGGCGGAGCGGCAAAAGCTATTATCCAAGCCCTACAAGATTTAGGAATGGTAACCCAATACGTTTCTCGTAGAAAAGAAGACGATACTATCACCTACGAAGAATTGACGGAAGAGGTAATGAAAGACTATCTTTTCATCGTAAATACAACACCTCTGGGAATGTTCCCGAAGGTAGATACATTTCCAGAAATACCTTATAATTTATTGACAGACAAGCACTTACTTTATGATATTGTTTATAATCCTTTGGAAACGATGTTCTTGAAAAAGGGTTTAGAACATGGCGTAAAGGGCGTACATTATGGTTTAGAGATGCTGCACGGGCAGGCTGAGAAGGCTTGGGAGATATGGAATAAAAATTAAAAAAATGCTAAAAAAACTAACCCAAATCCTCACAATCTCGCTTACGTTATCCTCATGCGTAAGCGTATATGTACCGCCCACAAACACGCCACCACGTACAACGCAAAGCATACAGACCAAAGTAGCTGCCAATTTTCCAGAAGGATTTGATGATGCTTCCAAGAGTCGTTATGAAGGTGGAAATATCACCGTTTCGTCGGGACAATGGTATCTTGAAAATGGGATGATGGGCAGTGCTGATAACGACCAAAAAGATGGCGTAAAGTCTATCAGAATGAAGGAAACGGCTAAATTGAGGATGAATTTTGATATTCCGTCGGGCATTCAGCAAGTGCGTTTTAAGTATGGTGTTTATCAATTGGATAAAGAAAGTAGCTTTGAATTGTGGGCTTCGACCAACAGCGGAACATCTTGGAATAAGGTGGGTTCGACCATGACGGCAACGGATAAATCACTTCGAGATGCTTTGTTTAATGTTAATCTTCAACAGTCCGCTCGCATCGAAATTCGTAAAACGGATGGTACTGCCAATCGTTTGAATATTGACAATATTATTGTAATGACGTATGGCTCAGGCGGTTCAACTTCTACGCCCATTCCAAATGGTTCAACCAAGCCTACTCGTGATGATAATTTGGCTTTGGGGAATCCCTCAAATGCGGTTACAAATACCTCATACTCAGATAATTATTTGATGGTAAAGAATGCTTTTACGCTTTCTTACAACAAAAATAAAGGAACAGCCAACTGGGTTTCATGGCATTTGAGTACGGCTTGGCAAGGAGATACACCCCGCCAAAATGATTTCCGACCTGACCCTAATTTGCCCGAAAATTGGTATGAAGTTACGCCTTCTGATTATTCCCGTTCGGGTTTTGATAGAGGTCATTTATGCCCTTCAAGTGACCGTGATGCCACAATTGAGGAAAATCAGGAGACCTTTTTTATGACCAATATGACTCCCCAAGCTCCTGAACATAATCAAAATATTTGGAAGAATTTGGAGGAATATGAAAGACTTTTAACGGAACAAGGTAATGAAGTTTATATCATCGCAGGTACGATAGGAGAGGGGGGAAGCGGTACGGATGGATTTATGAAAAAGATTGGGAAAAATAATAACATTACAGTTCCAGCATCACTTTGGAAAATTATTGTAGTATTGCCAGTTGGACAAAATGATGTACAGCGAGTTAACGAAAATACCAGAATTATTGCCGTAAATATTCCTAACGACAATAGCGTAGGAGGGAACAGTTGGAAGAATTATCGAGTGTCAGTGGATGAATTAGAAAGACTAACGGGCTATGATTTTTTATCAAATGTTTCGGTAGAAATTCAGGGGGTTATTGAGGGGAGGATTGGTAATTAGGCGGGGTGCGTAACCGATTGGTTAATTGGGGATTAGATAATTAGGGATTGGGTATAATATTTTCATTTTCGGGAACTTAAAATAAGAGAGGACAATTTTTTTAAATCCCCAATCGGTTACGCACCCCGCCCAATCCCCAATCCCTAATCGGTTACACACCCCACCCAATCCCCAATCCCTAATTTTCTACAACATTGAAACAAAATTATCAAACAAATAACGTGAGTCGTGTGGTCCTGGAGAAGCCTCTGGGTGATGCTGTACTGAGAAGGCTGGTTTGTCAGTTCTACGTAAGCCTTCCACAGTTTTATCGTTCAAATTTATGTGCGTAAGTTCTACATTGTCGGACGCTTCCAGCTCTTTCATCTCTACGGCAAACCCATGATTTTGAGAAGTAATTTCTGAAAGACCCGTTATCAAATTCTTCACGGGATGGTTCAAACCACGGTGTCCGTTCTTCATTTTATACGTCGAAAGTCCAGAAGCTTGGGCCAGGATTTGATGTCCCAAACAAATGCCAAAAGTTGGATTATTGCCATCCACGATTTGCTTAACTGTTTCAATCGCATAAGGCATTACGGCTGGGTCGCCAGGACCGTTTGATACAAAATATCCATCTGGATTCCATGCTTTCATTTCCTCAAAAGTGGTCTTGGCAGGAAACACTTTTAAGTAACAACCTCTGTCGGTTAAGTTACTCAAAATGCTTTTCTTCACGCCCAAATCCAATACCGCAACCTTCTTTTCTGCCTCTGGATTTCCCAAGAAATAAGTCTCTTGCGTACACACTTGCGAAGACAATTCTAAGCCTTCCATCGGTGGAATTTTTGCTAACTCTTTCTTCAGTTCCTCCACGTCCAAAATCTCTGAAGAAATGATACAATTCATCACACCCGCCTCACGAATATGACGTACAATTTGGCGAGTATCCACGCCCGAAATCCCTACGATATTAGCTTTTTCAAAGTAATTTTGAAGAGAATCATCCGCAGTTTTACGTGAATGAATCGGTGAAAATTCATTACAAACCATGCCAGAAATCTTCACAGAGGACGATTCTGCTTCTAAATCCTCCACAACACCGTAATTCCCGATGTGTGAAGTCGTATTGATTACCACTTGTCCAAAATACGAAGGGTCAGTATAGATTTCCTGATAGCCCGTCATACCTGTATTGAAACAAATTTCTCCGCCACTCGTCCCGATTTTGCCGAGAGCATTTCCCTTAAAAAATGTACCGTCTTCCAACAACAAAATAGCTGGTTGGCTTTGTGTTACTTTCATTATATTTAATTTTAGCTATGAGGTTGTAGGTATGAGATATAAAACAGTGGATTTTGGATTTAAGTAAAAATATAAAATCTATAATTCTTACTTATAACCTTACACCTACTACCTCATACCTATTACCTCAAATTTAGTTTTACAAAAAAGGAGGTCAATAAACTTGACCTCCTAAAATATCATTAAAACAAGAAAATGCCCTTTGAAAAAAGGTGAATCTTCTGCTATTTTCCAGTTTTTGTTCATTCAGATTTTGTAATTTTTGATTGTGGTACAAAGATAAGTCATAAATGATTTTTGGGCAAATTAATTTCTCAGAATACGCCAAAACAAGAATTGATTGGAAAAACGGAGTATTATACCGTAAAATTATTGTTGGAATTGTATGCCCGTATTTCATCTTTGAATTTATCCAAACAATTGATATTTTTCTTTGTTTATTTCCTAATGATACGTAAATTGTACTCCTATATCTACCATTTACCTCAATAAATAATATAATTGTTCTTTCTCAATAGCTCAAATCTTAATTATTGATACTGAATTGAAAATCGTATTCCTCTTTATGACTGAAATAATAACTTATTATCGTAAAAATTCCTTTCTTGTTTATTTCACATCTACACAAAATTGACATTCCTGTCATAATTTTTTATAAATTTAACTTTTGTAATTTAATCATCACCAATCTATATGCAACAACTCTCCAAACTAAACTCAAAAGGCTTATTTTTCAGATTAGCGTTTGCTTTTTTGCTTGCCTTTACTTCGCTTTCGCTGAAAGCCCAAACCGAAATTGCCACTGCCAAAAGTTTTTTGACAGAAAATAGCACAAAGTACAAATTGGCAAAAAGAGACATTGACGAAATGAAAATTTCGAGTGCTTATCTGTCTCCCACAACAGGGTGGTATCATATCTATTTCAATCAAACGTATAAGGATATTGATGTATTTAATGCCTTGTTGAACGTTACGATGAAAAATGGACAGGTTGTACACACAACAAATTCGTTTGTGGAAAACTTGGATATCAATTTAGCGTCAATCAACACATTTAGCCCAAAAACTTCCATTACTCCTATTCGAGCTATTGAACGGGCGGCAGAGCATTTGAATTTATCAACAAGTGACATCGTAAAGATAAAAGAAAAATTTTCTTCTGTTTCGCCTGAATCGGTTGATAAAGGAACGTATTTTGATGATGATTTGTCTGATGAAAATATTGAATTAAAGCTTTATTGGTTACCTTATGAAGAAGGAGAGGGAGAAGGGAAAAGACTTACCAAGTTTGCTCTGACATACAGTGTTCGTTTTTCAACAAAAGATGATAAAAATATTTGGAATTTGCACATTGATGTAAATACAGGTAATATTATCAGACAAGTAGATGAGGTGATTCACTGTGATTTTGGTGTGCCTAACAAAGATGGGATTTCTCAAAATCACGAAGGTCATGCACATACACGTCAAGAAGCAAAGAATAATTTGTTGGTTGCTCCAAACCAATATAATGTTTTTGATTACCCTCTGGAAAGCCCCAATCATGGTGCTCGTACCGTAGTTTCAAGTCCATACACTCGTTTCATACCAACAGGAATGGGTCCTGGGACGACTAATGGTTGGCACAATGACGGTACAACTGACTATACAACGACCCGTGGAAATAACGTTTTTGCCAAAGAAGACCTTGCTGCCGACAACGAAACAACCATCGGAGCAAGCCCAACGTCTGCCACTTTGGATTTTAATTTTCCCTATACACAAGCCACAAACACTGCCGCAGGGAACTTAGATGCTGCCATTACCAATATTTTTTATTGGAACAACGTCATGCACGATATTCTTTGGCGTTATGGTTTTGACGAACCCAGTGGTAATTTCCAGAAAGACAATTTAGGAAAAGGAGGAGCAGGAAATGACTTCGTTTTTGCCGATGCTCAAGATGGAAGTGGAACGAATAATGCAAATTTCTCAACTCCCGCAGATGGTACAAATGGACGTATGCAAATGTTTATTTGGAGTAATGCAGGTTCGCCAGCATACCAGCCAGATTCGGATTTTGATAACGGAATCATCGCCCACGAGTACGGACACGGATGGTCAACTCGTTTGACGGGTGGACCAGCCAATTCATCGTGTCTTCAAAATGCTGAGCAAGGTGGTGAGGGTTGGAGTGATTATGCAGCTTTGATGACTGCCACTGACTGGTCAACGCTTACGCCAACCTTAGCCAGTGCCAACATTCCAAGGGGTATAGGAACGTATGCTATTGGACAACCTATAACAGGTGCAGGAATTCGCCCGTTTCGTTATTCTTATGACAAAACAAATATCAACAATGCTGTAACTTATGGTGGTGTTCAAAATTCTATCACTTTCTCTCAACCGCATGGTATTGGTTCAATTTGGGCAACCATGCTTTGGGATATGACTTGGGAAATAATCTTGCAAGATGGTGTGATTGGAGCTAATAATATTTACGATGTTCCTGCGGCTATTGTAAATTATAGAGGTAACGTTGCGGCTATGAAATTAGTAAACGAAGGGTTGAGATTACAGCCTTGTAGCCCAAGTTTTGTACAAGCCCGTGATGCTATTTTTCAGGCAGACCAATTATTATTTAATGGACGTTATCGTTGTGCGATTGGAAAAGCCTTTGCTCGCCGTGGTTTAGGTTATTTAGCTTCGACGGGTACAAGTACAAACGACAGAGCTGTAAAAGAGGATTTTACGGAGTTTCCAGTAGCACCTCTTAGTTCACCTACTACGGTTAATGTATGTTCTGGACAAACATTTACGTACACAGCAACAACCAATCAAACAGGTACATTTACTTACTCATGGACACGTGCAACAGCCGTAGGCATTAGTACGCCTCCTGCAAGCGGTATGGGAGCAACGATTAGTGAAACTTTGATTAATACGACGAGTAGTACTGTAAACGTAACTTACGTGATAAGTATCAACCAAACAGGTGGAACAAATGTTGGTTGTTCATCAACTTCATTTCAAACTATCACAGTTGCGGTCTCGCCAGTTTTAACCACAACGCCTTATTCAGTTTGCCAAAACGCTGTTGTGCCAAGTGGGCAAGGTTTGTCTGTACCAGCAGCAAGCACAGTTACTACAATCAACGGTACAATTACTCTTAATAATCCTTCATACGTTCGTCCAGATGGGGATAATGTCACTAATTATACTTCCTCTGGAAATTCTGTTTTATATAGAGCTTATTATTTTGTTGCTCCATCATCAGGATCATTTACTTTTGCAACAAGTGCAGCGAGCCTTACGTCGAATGGTATAAATGGAACAACAGATACCTATATTTCTTTATACCAAAACTCATTTGATCCTGCTAATCCAGCTTTGAATTTTGTGAGGGGTGATGATGATATTTCAGGAACGGTTTTTTTGTCTTCCTTAACTGAGACACTTTCAGCTGGGACTCTCTATATTGTGGTAGTAAGTGGATGGCTACAAAACTTTTATGGTACATTCACAATGACCGCCAGCCCAGGAATTTCTATTCAAGCGAATCAATGGTTTGCTGCTCCTACGGGTGGAACGGCTTTGTTTACGGGTAGAGTATTTAATCCAGTTGGCGTGGCAGGTTCGGGTATTCCGAATACAAGTACAGTTGGAACAACGACTTTCTATGTGAATGATTTGAATGGAAATTCAGCGTGTCGTTATCCAGTTAATTTCACTGTTGGGTCATCAGCAGGAACTGTAACTGCTGATGTCTCATCGGTCTGTTCTGTGAGTAATGCAGGTACACTTACCCTGTCGGGACATTCTGGAACAATCGTTCGATGGGAATCTTCAACGGATAATTTTGCAACTAATACACCAATTGCGAATACGACAACAACACTGGCTTACACGAATCTCACGCAGACAACACAATATAGAGCCATTGTGCAATCTGGAACTTGCGACCCAGCCAATTCATTACCTGTAACCATCACCGTAACCAATGCTTCTGTTGCGGGTACAGTTACGGGTAGTACAAGCGTATGCTCAACGGTAAACTCAGGCACATTGACGCTCACGGGTTACACAGGAAGTATCACAGGTTGGCAATCTTCAACGGATAATTTTGCGACCAATACTCCAATTGCTAACACAACAGCCACCCAAACCTACACGAGCCTTACACAGAATACCCAATTTAGAGCCATTGTTCAGAATGGAACTTGTGATGCGAGTAACTCAGCCCCAGCTACAATAACTGTGGTAAACTTGGTGGCGGGAACGGTTACGGGTAGTGCAACTGAATGTGCTTCGAGTAATACGGGAACATTACTTCTGACGGGTTATTCTGGTAATATCATTCGTTGGGAGTCTTCAACTGATAATTTTACTACGGTAACAAATATTGCCAACACAAGTTTGGTCCAATCATACAATAACCTTACCCTGACCACACAGTTCAGAGCGGTGGTAGGTTTGGCAGGGTGTGCGAATGTAAATTCAGCTTCGGCAACGGTTACAGTAAGTCCTGTCGCTGTTGGTGGTACAGTTACCAGTAATGCCTCAATCGTTTGTTTGGGAACATCAGTTAATTTAACGCTTGCGGGATCAGCAGGGACAATTTTGGGCTGGCAGATTTCAAACAATAACTTTGCCTCTGCAACGAATATTAACAGCACTACCACAGCCATTACTTCCACTCCAAATCAGAGTGTAGTGTATCGTGCAGTACTTAGTAGCGGTATTTGTCCATTGGCTTTTTCGAGCATAGCAGGTGTTCTTGTTACACCTTTACCAACTTTATCAGCACCAACCGTTACCCAACCAACCTGTAATACCCAAGGAAGTATTGTTGTCAATGCCACAGGTGTTGGTTCCACAATAATAAATGGCACATTGACTACTGGAGACCTTGCCCAAACAAATAGAGTTACTCGAAATAGTACAATTTCTGGTTGTGGAACACCAAAAGCAAATCCAGGTTTGACAGCAGGAACAGGTTTGCTTGCTGATAAATATACATTTACCAATCCATCTGCTTCGCCCGTATGTATTTCTGTAACACTTCAAGCTACTAATGGTGTTAATATGCTTGCGGTGTTGTATTCTACTTATGTTCCTACTAATCCAAGTACCAATTACTTGGCAGATTTTGGAAGTAGTGCATTTCAGACTACATTCAGACATACCGTAGCGGGTGGTGCAACCGTCGATGTAGTTGTAAGTTCGACTACAAGTAACGTAGCTCTTCTGGGTGCTTATCGTCTATCCATTGATGGGCTAACTCCGCTCGAATACAGCGTCAACAATGGAACAAATTGGCAAACATCCAATACCTTCAACAACTTAACGCCTGGCACATACAATGTAGTAGCAAGGTCAGCTCCGACTAATACCAATACTTGTTCTGTTTCATTAACCACCAACCCTGTTAATATGTCCAGTCTTTGCGACCAAATCATAAGTTTACAGACTGGAAATTGGGAAACTGCTAATACTTGGAATGTCAATCGTGTTCCGACTAATCTGGATAACGTTACGATTGATACAGGACATACCGTAACGGTAACTACGAACACTGCCAAAGCTAAGAAAGTTGAGGTTCGAGCAAATGCGATTCTGAGCTACTTGAATTCGTTAGCAAGTTTGATGTTGGGTAATTAATTTATCCTTCAATCGCAAAAATGGGTTACCCTTTTGGAATCTACAATAAAGAATTCGTTATCTTTATTTTAACTTTGGTTCTATTACGATTTAAACGGGATTACGGAAGTCTTTGGTTTCACCGAAGGCTTCCATAATCCCGTTTAAATCGTAGTAGAACCTTAATTTTTTAAAGTGATAACAAAGTATTCAGAATTTTTTTTTTAATACTTTTTGACAGTTTTTAGGAAAATGAGTGTCAAACAAAGTGTTATCATTCATCAAATTGATAGTAATTAGAGCAACAAGGTTATTGTCGCTCATTGTACAGAGAAAACAGTATTCAGCGATTCACAAGGGATTTTTTAAATCTAAACATACTTACTTCGACTCAGAAAGTTAGTCGGTTCGGTAGCATAGTTATTTTGTTAATTGTATTTTGCCCAACCGTAAACTTTCTTTGGGACTTTGGAGTTTTAGATTTTTGAGGTCATTTTTCCAAATTCTAAAAATAATGCAAAATAATAAAGAAATAAAAAATCGTCTTTTCCCTGTTTTTTTGAAGTTGGAGGAACTTGATGTGCTGTTGGTGGGTGGTGGAAATGTGGGCTTAGAAAAGCTCTCTGCAATGCTGAATAATAGCCCCGACACAAAGGTTACGATGGTAGCGGATATGTTCAGAGATGAGTTGTTGGAATATGTAAAAGACTATCCAAATGTAACGTTGATTAAACGAAAATTTGAATTTAGTGATTTGAATAACAGAGACTTAGTGGTTCTTTCAACGGATAATCCAGACTTGCACGCCAGTATCAAAAGAGTAACTTCTGAACGCCATATTCTCTGTAACGTAGCTGATACGCCCGACCTTTGTGATTTTTATTTGGGGTCAATTGTTCAGAAAGGAGATTTGAAAATTGGTATTTCTACCAACGGAAAGTCACCCACGATGGCAAAGCGTATGCGTGAGTTTTTGGACGACATCATTCCCGAAAATGTACAACAATTATTAGAGAATCTGCGAGAAATCAGAAAGTCAATCAAAGGTGATTTTCAGGAGAAAATTAGAATTATGAACGAAGTAACGGAGGGTATGGTGAAGGGGAATAAATAAAACGCTACGCTTTCTTAGCCCTAATCTCCAAAATCTCTGATTCCTTCAAAATACCCATATCCTCCAACATTTTAGTGAATTGTGGCGTGAAATTTTCGAGAGAATCAATGTTTGACAGATTGGGTAAAAGGTAATATGACTTCCTCAAATCGTGCATTTCGTCACAGGTTTTTCTAATCAAATTGGTATTTCCCCAAGACTTATTTTGGAAAACTTCCTTAATTAAATTTTTCATGCCCAACAAATAATACGTCCCTTGATTGGTAGGTCCAAGTACGCAGTCGTGCGTGTCAAGGGCGTAGTAAGATTTTGTTAAGTGCCAGAGTGTCAGTTCAGTAACGTCTCCCCAAATGATACACGCTTGCTTGATGGGTGTGTCTTCTAAGCCAAAAGCATACTCAAAAGCATTTCGCATTCGTTCGCCCATATCATCACCACGTTGAAGTTGTTTATCGTATCGGGCTATGTCCCAAGCATCATTTTCTTCGATATGGTCTGAGTAAAAAAGAATTTTAGTATAAGGCAATTGGTCGGTAATAGACTGAGTAATTTGGGCTAAGGTACGATGAATGGCATTGGTTTTTTCCACGCCCAATTCTTCGACAAGGTTTGATTTAGACTTGTCTGGGGCATTGTCAATAAAAATAATAAGAGCGTGTTGATGAGGCATATTTTTGTTTAAGTCTTGTTTAACAGAAGAGGATTTCTAATATTCCTCTTAATTCAAGGTAGAAAACAAACTTTATTCTTGCAAAAAAAAACACGATAAAATGCAAAATTTAATGTTAGAACGTAATAAAGGCACTTTTTGAAAGTAAAAATTATTTAAAAGACATTTTTATAGTAAAAGATTTAGAAATTAGGTCAAAATAGAATTTTAATCACCAAGCTGATTTGTTCAACGTATATTTATACAAAAAATCCCCAAAACAGTATTTGCTTTGGGGATTTTTCTATTGTTGGGCTTTTGAAGATTATTTCAACATTGCCTTCGCAACTTTTGGATCAACTATCACTGTATCATGTTCAAAATCTAATTTTATTCTCCATTTTTGAAAAGTATTCACTCCTAAAATAGCATCTTCTGAAAGCCCTGGAATAACGTAAAATTCATCTGAAAGTCTAACATCGTCAATGTAAAAATCGACACAAATGGCGTACTCAATATTCAAATTTTGACCCAAAGAAACTGAATTTACTTGTAATGTACGGTAAAGTTTTTTCGCACTTGCTAATCCATTAATTACTTCTGGACTTATACAAGAAATGCTTGTGTCTGTACGGAAAGAGGTATTTAGGCTTTTTGCACCCTCCGAACCTTCATAAAGTAGTGTACGGTTTATAGCTGACATTATTTCAATAGTTGATAAACAATAAAAGCCGAGACATACGCCAGTGCTGTCATATAAACAAACTGAATGGTCGGATATTTCCATGACTTCGTCTCTCGATACGTAACCGCCAGCGTACTCATACATTGCATGGCGAAGGCATAAAAAATCAGTAGTGAAAAACCCAATGCCATGTCGTACATGGGCTTCCCTGTATCTGGATTTATCTCTGCCCTCATGCGATTCATCACGGTTGAGTTTTCATCATCGACTTCTCCACCCAAACTATAAATCGTGGACATTGTGCCTACAAAAACCTCTCGGGCGGCGAATGACGTAATGAGAGCAATGCCTATTTTCCAGTCATAACCCAAAGGTTTGATGGCTGGTTCGATGAATTTTCCAAAATGTCCTGCGTAAGAGTTTTCTAATTTTTGAGAAGAAATTTTATTCTCTAAATCCTTACCCGTGAGCGTTGGGTTATTTGTTTTTGCGGTAATTTCAGCTTGTTCCATCGCATCGCCTGGACCATAACTGGCTAATACCCAGAGAACTATCGAAATGGCTACGATGATTTTCCCCGCTTCCAACACAAAGGCTTTGGTGGAGTTCCAAATCGTGAGCATTACGTGCGAGAATCGAGGTCCTTTGTAGGACGGTAATTCCATGATGAAATAGCTTCGTTCTTTTACGTTCAAAAGCAATTTCATCACCCAAGCCGAAATCAATGCCATGAAAAAACCTAACAAATACATCGCAAAAAGAGCAACGCCTTGCAGGTTGAAAATGCCAAATAGTGTACTTTTTTCAGGAACAACTAAGGCAATCAAAACGGTATAAATGGGCAAACGAGCCGAACAGGACATCAAAGGCGTAACCATGATGGTAATAAGTCTGTCCTTCCACGAGCCTATGCTTCGGGTACTCATGATGGCAGGTACGGCACAGGCAACGCCCGAAATCAAAGGCACAACGGATTTACCATTTAGTCCAAATCGTCGCATCAATTTGTCCATGATAAACATCACTCTGGACATATAACCCGTCTCTTCCAACAAGGCAATAAACAAGAACAAAAAGGCAATTTGAGGGATAAAAATCAGCACGCCACCAATCCCCGCAATTAGTCCATCGGTCAGTAAATCAGTGAGTTTGGTGGGAGGGAGGCTGGTTTTTAGAAAATCATTTAACGAAGCCACACCGCCATCAATCAAGTCCATCGGGTAGGTTGCCCACGTGAAAATGGCTTGAAACATGATGAACAAAATACCCAAGAAAACAAAATATCCCCAAAAACGATGCAAGAAAATTTTGTCTAATCTGTCCGTCCAAGTATTTACAGGTTCTTCCTCGACGGGCATTTCGTGAAGGCAATTATCGACAATTTCGGTGAGTTGTGAATACCTCGCCATTGTCTCTTTCGACTGGGCATCTTGGGTATTCCATTGATATTTTTCTTGAATTTTATCGAAACCTACTCTTTGTTTTTCGTCAAATTGTTTCAAATTATCATGTTCCGAAAGCCAAAGTAAAGCATGGTAATCGTCAGTGTCTCCGTATTTTTCTTTAATTTCCTCGACCATTTCAACGGAGTAATCCATTGGTAATGAGTCGTTTGAGTTGTAATTTGTTTCAAGCGTTTTATTAACCGATAATCGTAAACCGTTTAGTCCAATCCCTTTTTTGGCATTAACCTCTGCCACTTCTACGTTGAGTTCACGGGCTAATTTTACGGAATTAATCACGATGCCTTGGTTTTCGGCAACATCAATCATGTTCAAAGCCAAGACCGTTGGAATACCCAAATCTCGTACCTGACTGAACAACAATAAATTACGTTTGAGGTTGGAAGCATCCGCCACGACAATCGCCAAATCGGGATAGTCGGGATGCTGAGGATTGGCTAAAATATTGATAACCACCTGTTCATCCACCGATTTGGGGTAGATGCTATAAATACCAGGCAAATCAAGGATTTCGGCATCATCGCCCGCTTCCAATTTCCACTTGCCGATGAGTTTATCCATCGTAACGCCTGGGAAATTACCTGTTTTTTGACGTAATCCCGTCAATGAATTAAACAGTGATGATTTTCCAGCGTTTGGATTGCCAATTAGGGCTATTTTTGGTGATTTTTTCAATTACAGTTGGTTATTTTTTACCACAAAAGGAGCAAAAGAAAACAAAAAATTAAGTTAAAAATGAATATGATTTATTCTCAAAAATATGGTTTACTATCTAAAACTCTTGTTTCCTTTTGTGTCTTTTGTGGTAGAATTAGTTTAAGCAACAACAATGGTGGCAGCTTCGTCTTTACGCATAGACAAGACATAGCCCGAAACCTTCACCGCAATTGGGTCGCCGAAGGGGGCTATGTGGGTCATAGTTACCTGTGTGCCAGGCAAACAACCCATTTCTAACAATTTCAAAGAAAGTTCATCGTCTGTAAAATTGACAATTATTCCTCTTTCTCCTATTTTTAAATCTGCGATGGTTTTCAATTTTAGAGTTGTTAAGTTGTTAACTTTTAAGTTACTAAATGCTTAAAAACCCAAAATAAGAATTTGATTTCCTATAACTTATCAACTTAATAACTTACAACTTGATAACTTAAATCCCCTTATTTAGATTTATTCAAAACAAAACAAATTTAGCAAAGAGTTCCTTGATAATAAACTATTCGAGGATAAAACATTTTGGTTTCTCAAAATATTGTCTCTTTGTGTGCGTGAGGTTTGTTTGTGTCGTAACTTTGTGGTGAGTTAAGGTGTTAGGTTTTTGGTGTTAGGTGTTAGATTTTTCAAAGAAAATACGATTCCTTTTTCCTTCTAAACCCCAACACCTAAAACCTAACACCTCGAAATATGCTCAAAGAAATTAAAGCCCTAATAGACAAAGAGATACGACTGGAACTTCGTCAAAAATATGCCTTGAATGGTATGATTTTGTATATCGTCAGTACGGTTTATATTTGTTATTTGTCGTTTAGGATGAAGTCTAACCAGATTGATGTAATTACGTGGAATACGTTGTTTTGGATTATTCTTCTATTTACAGCAACCAATGCTATCGCTAAAAGTTTTATGCAAGAACGCTTTGGGCGACAATTGTACTACTATACGTTGGCGAGTCCAGTGGGGATAATTCTTTCAAAAATTATCTATAACACGTTGTTGATGTTGGTGTTGGCTTTGGTGGGTTTTGGGGTATATTCCCTCGTGATGGGTAATCCTGTGGGGGATATGGGACTTTATTTGTTAAGTATCGTTTTGGGAGCAATTGGTTTTTCGAGTGCCTTAACAATGGTGGCAGGCATCGCCTCAAAAGCGGAGAATAGTGCAACTTTGATGGCAATTTTGAGTTTCCCCATCATCATTCCGATGTTGTTGATGCTTTTGAAAATCTCAAAAAATGCCCTCGACGGATTGGACAGAGGCAGTAGTTTAGACGAAATAATGACCCTCTTGGCAATCGATGCCATTGTGTTGGTTTTGAGTGTGATTTTGTTTCCTTATTTATGGAGAAGTTAATATAAATAAAATGAAAAGCAACTGGTATAAAATTTTAGCCGTAGTGCTATTAGCTTACGTAATCATTTGGGGATTTCTTGGAACAATTCCTCGGCAACCTGTATTACACGAAACGGCTCGTAACCTATATTTCCACGTACCAATGTGGTTTTCGATGTTTATGATGCTTTCGGTATCGGTCTGGAATTCAGTACAATACCTCCGTACTTCTGATATGTTGCACGATACTAAATCATCAGAATACGCAAATACAGGCATTTTATTCGGAATAGTGGGCATTGCAACGGGAAGTATTTGGGCGAGATATACGTGGGGTGCATGGTGGACAAATGATGTAAAACTCAACGGTGCAGCCATCGGATTATTAATTTATTTTGCCTACATCGTTTTGAGAGGCTCATTCAACGACGAGCAACAGAGAGCCAGAATTTCGTCCATTTATAATATTTTTGCCGTAGCACTTTTGATTCCATTATTGATAGTTTTACCAAGAATCGGTGATTCATTACACCCAGGCAGTGGAGGAAATCCAGGCTTTAAACCGATGGATACGCAACACACCATGCGAATCGTTTTTTATCCCGCCGTCATCGGTTGGATGTGCCTTGGGTTTTGGATTACTAATTTAAGATTACGCTTGAAAAATTTAGAGCAAATTCATCAAGAAAATAGTTAAGATTATGGAAAATTTAAAGATATATGTTAATCAAAGTGCTGATGGATATGCTTTTACGCTTTTACCATCTCAGATAAAAGTTGTTAAAAAACTTTTCGGTGATTCAGCACATCCAGCCAAACAGATTTTGGTGGATTACGATTTAAAAAGTGGTTTTGAGAAATATTATCGAAAGTTAGAAAAGTTTATCTTGCCAGCCTTAATCGGATTGGAAAATGAAGAAGACTTGAAAAAAATTAATGGCGTTGATTTTATTGACCCATATACTGATAATGTAATTGATACTTTCAAAACTAATGACTACGTGAATAATGGACATCCTCTTAGAAAAGTACAAATTAAGCTGCGATGCTTAATTGCATCTGATTCTGTATTGGAGACAAGGGTTTAATATTTTGTTTAAAAGTTTTGATTGATGGTAATTTATCG
>JAAFJP010000005.1 GCA_013298125.1 Cytophagales bacterium
AGTCGATGGTGATATGACCTGTTTCATCACGAAGTTTAGCAATATCAATTGCTTTTTCATCCTCACTTCCTGTAATTACTGGAAATTGATACTTTTTGTCGCCTAACGATAATTCTGCAAATTCTGACATGACCTATATAATATTTGGCTTTATCTGTTAAAGATATATTTTTATTTTGTTGATACGAAGATAAAAGAAAAAATGAGTTGTGATTTACTTGTCGTTTTTTTCTTAGGAAATTTAATTTTGAAATAAGAAATGTTCTATTTTAATGATAAAACATTCTTAATTTAGAAATGTTAATGCAAGATAAACACGAAATTTTAAAGGATTGTTAAATTTTATTACTTATGATAAAATAACTGTAAAAAAGATTCAGACCTTTGTTAAATTATTTAGAATAACACATACTTTCTCATGAAAAATCTTGCTATTAAAAACTTCTTGGTAATTTTATTTACCTGCATTTTTTGCAACGTAAATGCCCAGCAAACTTATTTTCCACAAACAAATGTAGCTTGGAAAAACATCAAAACGGTTTATGGTGCTTATGGAGACGGAATCCATGATGACACCCAAGCCTTTCGAACGGCAGTTAGAACAACGCTCAATCGGTTTAATAGCACCGTTGCCGTTTATATTCCCAAAGGCACTTATTTGGTTAGTGATAGTATTCAAAGTCTGATGGGCTACTACGATTGTTGTTTGATTTTGCAGGGCGAAAATCGTGATAGTACCATCATCAAAATAATAGATAATGCCCCTAATTTTCAGAGTAAAACCAATCCGAGACCCGTTTTCAAAACTCGTGGAGGCAATCAGGCTTTTGGGAATTACTTTTTGAATTTAACGATAAATACGGGTTTGAATAATGGCGGTGCTGTGGCATTTGACTATGTAACGAGTAATTTCGGAGCAATTAGAGATGTCAATATTATTTCTCCTGACGGTAGTGGTTATTGTGGTTTGAAAATGGAACAGAATTGGCCCGGACCTGGGATTATCAAGAATGTAAATATTAATGGTTTTGATTATGGTATTAGGGTAGCAACCTGCGAATACTCTATGACTTTTGAGGATATTACGCTGACTAATCAAGCTATTAATGGACTTTACAATAACTGTAATACGTTGTCAATCAGACACTTAAAAAGTAATAACTCTGTAACGGCAATTCGGAATTTAGGGAGAGTAGTTTTGATTGATAGCGAATTGAAAGGTGGTATTTCCACTAATTCAGCCATTAATAGTGGAGGGTTTTTGTTTATTAGAAATGTAAATACGCAAGGTTATGGCTCATCAATTATTTACAAAACTCAAACTATCACAACGCCTTATGTTGCAGAATTTCGGGATATTACCAATTATTCAAAATTCCCAAATGATAATAAAAGCCTTGGTTTACCAATCGAAGAAACGCCCGAATATCACAATAATAAACCAACAGATTGGGCAGATGTAACTACTTATGGAGCAAATCCAACGAACCCACAATATGGCTTTTCAAATGCTACTGCGGGCGTTCAAGCGGCTTTTAATTCTGGCAAAAAGGTAGTTTATTTTGGCAAAATTGGCGATAACGGTACGGGCTATTGTATATATGCTGATGTGGTTATTCCAGCCACGGTTGAGAAGATTACAGGACTGAATTTATCCAAATTTATCTTTTTCAATAATAGTAAATTTATTGTTGATTCATCAGCAACGAAGCCTCTTTTTATTGATAGTTTTAAAGGCGGGATAAAACTACTAAACAATAGTAAAAGGACTGTTGTGATAAAATCAACGGGGCTTCAATATAATAATACCGTTCGGAACACCAACGGAAAAGTGTTTATTGAAGATATGGTTGAGGCTTTTACGCCACAATTTCCTGTACGTATGTGGGCAAGGCAATTGAACCCCGAAGTACAACCCGAAAATGAAAAAGACCTTGATAATGTTGGGGGTAAATTCTGGATTTTAGGTCTGAAAACCGAAGGACGAGCCGTGATAGCAAACACAACCAACGGCGGAGCAACGGAAATATTAGGAGCATTGGTTTATCCAGCCTCTCAATTCTCTGGAAATAGTCAGCCCGCTTTTACTATTCAAGATGCTTGTTTCAGCGTTGTGGGGCTAACAATGACCAGTTACGTCTCAAATGGTTGGTATGGAATTGGCGTAATTGAAAGTCAAAACGGTGTCTCGAAAACATTGAAAAGTGATACGATTTGGAAGAATTCTCCTTACCAATTTGGATTTTATAAAAGTAGCGTAGCAAATTGTTGTTTGAAAATGGAAACCACCAAATCAGGCAATTGGGACGACCCGAGTGTTTGGTCGTGCAATAGAATTCCTGATATTTCAGACGATATTTATATAAATTCAACTCATTTGATTCAAGTTCCAATAACGAATACGACTATTTTTGCGAATAAAATTTACTATCAAGGCGGAAGCGTTCAATTGTCGAATGGGACGATTTTGAAATTGAAGGAAGAGTATTAGGAAGTAATAAATTATAAGTGATAAGTTTGTACAACACGGAAGTCGTCCTTCAAAAGGACGACTTCCATAATTTTATTTAGAATTGATAGATCATCATGCTAAAAAACTATAAAAACACAGCCAAAGAACGGTTCTTGAAATACGTTCAAATAGATACACAATCAGACCCATATTCTGACACTCAACCATCCACTGAAAAACAGATGGATTTGAGTAGAATTTTAGTGGAGGAATTATTAGAAATGGGTATTGAAGATGCTCATTTGGATGAATTTGGCTATGTGTATGCCACCATTCCAAGTAATACAGAAAAGAACGTTCCAACGATTTGCTTTTGCTCACACGTGGATACTTCACCCGACTGTACGGGTGAGGGTGTGAAGCCCATTATTCACGAAAATTATCAAGGACAAGATTTAGTTTTACCAGGCGATAATTCTCAGATTATCAAGTTGTTAGAACATGAAGACTTGGCTCAACAAATTGGCAACGACATCATCACAGCCAGTGGAACTACGCTTTTGGGGGCTGATAACAAGGCGGGAGTTGCTGAAATTATGGATGCGGCTTATCATTTAGTTAATAATCCAGACATCAAACACGGTAAAATTAGAATCCTTTTTACCCCTGATGAAGAAATTGGAAGAGGCACTGCGGCAGTTGATTTGAAGAAATTAGGGGCAGATTTTGGCTATACGATTGACGGTGAAACGTTGGGTTCTTTGGAAGATGAAACCTTTTCAGCGGATGGTGTCAAAATCAACATCACGGGCGTGAGTCAGCACCCAGGATTTGCAAAAGGACGGATGGAAAGTGCCTTGAAAATTGCCTCTGAAATTGTAGCAAGATTACCTAAAAACACCCTCTCACCAGAATCCACGGAAGGAATGGAAGGATTTATTCATCCAACTAATATTACTGGAATGGTCGAAATGGCGACCTTGGAGTTTATTGTTAGAGATTTTACCGTTGAAAAACTACACGCCCATGAGTTTGCGTTGCGTGAAATTATGAACAATGTTTTACGGAATTATCCCAACTCAAAAGCCACTTTTGAAGTCCATGAACAATATCGAAATATGAAGGAAGTGTTGGATAAAGTTCCACACGTGAGCGAGTACGCTTTGGAGGCAATCAGAAGAAGTGGATTAGAACCCAATCGCAGAAGCATCAGAGGCGGAACGGACGGTTCGAGGTTATCATTTATGGGTTTGCCTTGCCCAAATATCTTTGCGGGCGAACACGCTTTTCATGGAAAGCACGAATGGGTTTCTGTACAGGATATGGAAAAAGCGGTAGAGACGATTGTGAATTTGTGTATGATTTGGGAGGAAAAAAGTTGATATTAACTATCTTTGAAAATCAACAACAAATCCCTAAAACCATGACCCCAGAAAAAGTATTCCGATTTGCCAATACCATTGTCCTTTTGCCTTGGCTTTTGATGATGATTGTACCCCATGCTGAGATTACCAAAACCGTTATTAATTCCAATGCCTTCCCTTTGGTTTTGGCGGTTTTGTATGGATTTTATATCGTTAAAACTTTCGGAAAATCGGGAGGGAATTTCTTTACTTTGGCAGGGGTCGAAAAACTATTTTCAAAGCGTGAAGTGCTGTTGGCAGCTTGGATTCATTACTTAGTTTTCGACCTTTTTGTTGGTGCTTGGGAATGGCGTGATGCTTTGCAAAACAATATTTCTCAATGGTTTTTAGTGCCTTGCTTGATTCTAACGCTAATGTTTGGACCTATTGGGTATTTGATTTATTTTGGTTTTCGGGTGTATTTGGTGGGGATGCCGTTTTAATTTACCGCAAGGACGCAAAGTAAATCGTTGCGTCCTTGCGATAAAAACTAATAAACTAAGTAATCGTCGATAAATAATCGACGTTTTGATTTTGTATAAGTAATTGATATTCAGAGACTTTAACCACTAACCACCAATCACTATTTACTAATCACTACTTATGCCACGGCTATTTCTTTCACCGCTGGCTTTAATTCTTCTTTTTTAGGCAAACCTACGTGCAAGATACCATCTGTGTATGAGGCTTCAATTTTTTCGCCATCCACATTTTTAGGTAAAGTAAAAGTACGTTGGAACGAAGTATAATTAAACTCCTGACGGCTATACTTCTCCGTTTTTTCTTCTTTATTTTCTTCTTGTTTTACCGATATGATCAAACGGTTTTCGTGAAGACTTAATTTAAAATCTTCTTTCTTCAAGCCTGGGGCAGCTACTTCTATTTGAAATGCGTTTTCATCTTCTTTCACATTCACGGCTGGAATGTTGTTGTACGCTACATTGTTGAATGATTTTGCTGGGAACATGGTGTCTAATTGGTTTAAAATGTTGTTAAATTCTGAGTTAAAAAATGATTTTGCTGGTTGATTTACTGTTACGAATCTCATGATTTCTATGATTTAAAATGTTAAGTTTTGATTTTATGTAATCTTGAAGTTTTCTTCAAAACTACATTTGCCATTTCTTCAAATCTTGTACCATTTGACTTTTAATGACACTTTGGCATATTTTAATAATTTTTTAATATATTTTAATGACAAAATTTCCGAAAATTATATTTATGTATGACAAAACAACTACAAAATGATATACTACTTTTCCTAATCCCCAATTCCCCAATCCTTAATCCCTAATACATAATTTAGTTTACGGTAGTATAGAGTTATTAAATGGTTGATAGGTTTTAATTTAACCTTTATACCTTGCATCCATATTTTTCAGTCCACATAATCCAATTTAAAATCATGAAAAATCAATTTATCGCTGCCTTGCTATTTTTTTGTATGAGTACAATAGCAATGGGGCAAACCAAGAAACCCACAACAACTCCAACGAGAAAACCCTCAACGACAGTGAAGTCAACGCCTCCAAAGACGACGACTAAAACCACAACCAAGACAACAACGACGACTTCAAGCCCAGTAGTAACAACGCCAGTGGAGCAACCAACGCAAACAACCACCACGACGACCACTACAACTCCACAGTCTCCGTCTTCACAAAAGACAAGTACCACAACCAGCACAACTCCATCGACAACCACGACCACACAGTCGTCTGGTCCATCGAAAGGTAAAAAAACGGCTGAACCTAAACCAGAAAAAGTAAAAGAGCCAAAGCCAGAAAAGGTAAAAGAACCAAAACCTGAGAGAGTGAGAGAGCCTAAACCTGAGAAAGTGAGAGAACCCAAACCTGAGAAAGTAAGAACTCCAAGAGCATCGAGAGACGGTGGAGGAGTGAGATTTGGAATTAGAGCGGAAGCAAATCAGTTTTTTTCTATTGAATCAGGAGGAGAACAACCTGAAATTTCACCAGGTGTTAATGCTGGTTTGATTGTTAATATTCCTTTTAGCGAAAAAGTGTCTATCCAACCAGAAGTTTTGTTTTCAATGCAACCTTTAAAAAGTGCCACTTTCAAGGGAACTCAGAACCAAATTTTAGCCCCAATCATGTTCAATTTTAATTTAGGGCAAGGTTCAACTAAGTTTATGATAAACGCAGGTGGATATATGGATTATTTACTGAGTTCATCTTCTGATATTTTTAACCCTATTAGCCAAAAAACGGAATCGGTTTCTGCCGATTTAACAGGCTTCGATAGATTTGGCTACGGAGCTGGCTTAGGTTTAGGCGTAAAAATCAATGGAAATTTCTTGATTGAAACTCGTGGTTTTTACGATTTAAAAACCTCTAATAGTAAAGCAATTTTTGCTACTTTGGGAATAGGTTATATGTTCTAAATTGCTAAGTGTTTTGTCATTGCGAACGTAGTGAAGCAATCTGTACATTTTGAGAAAGGGTGTTTAAACAACCCTGCATCAATCCAACGGATTGCGTCACTACGTTCGCAATGACATGGCATTTAAACTTCTACATCCACCAAATTCCTCACAATATCTTCAAAAGTATCTCGCTTCCGAATCAATTTTGCTTCGCCCTCATGTATGAGTACCTCCGCAGGTAAGAGTCTTGAATTATACTGTGAAGCCATTGAAAAACAATAAGCTCCTGCATTTTTCATCGCAATAATATCTCCTGCCGTCACTTTATTCATCAATCGCTCACCTTGTTTGCCTTCCGGAGTCCATGAAAAGGTATCGGTTTCACAAATATATCCTACCACACGGTATTCATTTTGCTCAGATTCATCTTGATTTGAAGCATTGAAAATATCGTGATATGAACCATACATCATCGGTCTGCCTAAGTGGTTAAGCCCTGAGTTTACGCCTACAAATGTCTTGATTGGGTCGGTTTTTACTACGTTGGCTGTTGTCAAAAATGTACCTGCCTCACTCACTAAAAATTTGCCTGGCTCGAACCATAATTGCAATTCACGACCATATTTTTTAGAGAAATCAAGGAAAGCATTGGTTAGTACCTCCCCTACTTCTGCCATGTCTGTCACTACGTCTTCATCCTTATACGCAACCTTAAATCCGCCCCCTAAGTCAATGATTTCTAAGTCTTTAAAACTATAAGCCATGTCCAAAATTGCCGAAGCTGCTTTCGTGAAAGCGTCCGCATTTTTCACGTCCGAACCTGTATGTTGATGCAAGCCGATGATTTTCATGTTGTACTTTTCCACAATCGCCAAAATCTCTTCTTTTTGATGAATAGAAATCCCAAATTTTGATTCTGGATGAGCCGTCATAATTTTTTCGTTACCTCCGCCAAAAACGTGGGGTTTCAGACGAATCAAAGCTCCTTTTCTATTGCCATATCGTTGTCCAAATTTTTCGAGAACGTCCAAATTATCCAAGTTGATTCTTGTGCCTAATTCAGCCGCCAATTCAATCTCATCAAACGACACGCCACTGGGTGTGAAGGTGATTTGCGAACCTTCAAAACCCGCCATCAATGCCAAGCGTAATTCTTCGGGCGAGACTACGTCAATCTCCACGCCATGTTTACGCATCAACTTTAAAATCGCTAAATTGGTGTTGGCTTTGCAGGCGTATTTTATTTTTAGATTAACATTCTTGAAAGAATCACGGAGAATGGAGATTTTTTCGATAATTTTGTTAGCGTCATAGACGTACAAAGGTGTGCCGAATTGCTCGGCTAAATCAGTCAGTGGAATGGATTGAATGTGGTAGTACATTTTTCGATGCTCAGTTTACTTAAACCCTCGCAAGGGTTTTGAACCCTTACGAGAGTTACTCGTAGAATTCGTTGATTAAATTTTCCACAAAGATACCCTTCAAAGTTTATCAACTAAAATCAAACCCAATGAAAAAACTTATTTTATTATTCCTACTCATTCAAATTACTGGCGTAAACGCCCAAATAAAAAATGGTCCAATGGTTGGCTATTCCGACATGAAAGAGGTCATGCTATGGGTGCAAACTGAGAAACCCGCCAAAGTAAAATTCAATTATTGGGAGCAAAGCAATCCTTCTGTAAAAATGACAACGGACGAAGTTTTGACTACAAAGAAGGACGGCTTCATCGCTAAAATAGTATGTGACCAAGTTACGATGGGCAAAAAATATACATACGAAGTATTACTGAATAACAAAGTAGTCGCACGTGATTATCCGCTTGCCTTCCAAACACAGGAGCTTTGGCAATACCGCAAAGATCCGCCCAATTTCAAATTTGCCTTGGGAAGTTGTAATTACATCAACGAAGAAGCCACTGACCGCCCAGGTCGTGGATATGGTGGACAAAACGAAGTTTTCAAATCAATCCACAGCAAAAAGCCCGATTTTATGATTTGGGGGGGCGATAATGTCTATTACCGTGAGGCAGATTGGGGAACTCGTACGGGTATGATTCACCGCAATACGCATTCACGCAACATCCCTGAGTTACAGGCACTTTTGGGCAGTACGCACCATTACGCAATCTGGGACGACCACGACTACGGAACAAACGACTCTGACCGTTCATTTTGGAATAAAGAAATGTCTCTGGAAATGTTCAAATTGTTTTGGGCAAACCCAAATTATGTTTTCAAAGACCAAGCCAATACGGGTACGTTTCAGTGGGGTGATGTGCAGTTTTTCTTGATGGATAATCGTTGGTTCAAAGCACCTAATGAAAACTTTACGGGAGACCGTGATTATTACGGGAAAAAACAATTGACATGGCTAATTGATGCCCTATCAACGAGTAATGCCACTTTTAAGGTTATCGTAACGGGTGGACAAGTCGTGAATAATGCCAAGGTTTTTGAGAATATGGCTAATTACGAAGCCGAGAGAGAAGAATTATTGAAGAAAATAACCGATGCCAAAATCAAAGGCGTAATGTTTGTTTCGGGCGATAGACACCATACTGTTCTTCAAAAATTAGACCGTTCAGGAGCTAATTATCCACTCTATGATTTGACTGTTTCGCCGCTGACTTCGGGTCCATCAAAACCCGTAAAAGCTGAGGATAATTCGCCTATCGTAGAAGGTACAGTTTATACAGAACGTAATTTTGCTATATGTGAAGTATCAGGAACTTTGAAAGATAGAGTCTTGAAAATCAGTATTTTTGATAATAAAGGAGAGCAAAAATGGATGAGGGAAATTAAAGCGAGTGAGTTGAAGTAAATTTGTTGAATTGCTAAGCTTTGAGTAATATCAACATAGTGCAACTTTACGCTAATGAAAATGCAGGAACAACCAGATAACAGCAAGTTACCAAAGGACTCATTACACTGTTTAATAAGTTTTCGTTCATAAAATTCAGAACACGATTTTGAGGATTTATATGATTGTCATTCCCAATCCTGTTTAATCAAATTAATCACTATAATCGTATTCTAAAACAGTACACGAAAACTTATTAAACAGTGTACTCATTACACTGTTTAATAAGTTTTCGTTCATAAAATTCAGAACACGATTTTGAGGATTTATATGATTGTCATTCCCAATCCTGTTTAATCAAATTAATCACTATAATCGTGTTCTAAAAAAGTACACGAAAACTTATTAAACAGTGTACTCATCCACTTAAAACTTATCAACTACTTAATGAGGTACTGATTTAAAATAATAAATTTAGACAATGGCAAAGCATAAAATACTCGGACAGGTTTTTACACCCCATTGGATAATTGCTCAGATATTAGATTTAGTTGGTTATAATAATGACAGTATTTTAGACAAGTATATTTTAGAGCCATCAAGTGGAGACGGTGCGTTTTTGCTTGAAATTGTGAGCAGATATATCAATATTTGTACGGACAAAAAAATGGAAACGCCTGAAATAATAGTGCGTTTAGAGAAATATATTCATGCTGTTGAACTTGACGAAGTTGAATACACGAACTCAATTCAAAATCTAAATCAATTAGTTTACGAAAAACTTCACATCAACGAGAATTTGAACTGGAAAATTTATAATCAAAACACCTTAGATTTTTATAAAAACTACCTTAGCTATTTTGATTTTATTGTTGGTAATCCACCATATATACGCATACACAACCTTGACACAAAGACAAAAGAAACACTAAAAAAAGACTTTCTTTTTTCTGAAGGAACGATTGACATTTACTTGTCTTTTTTTGAAATGGGCTTTAAAATGCTCAAAAAAGGTGGTTTTTTAGGATATATCACGCCAAACAGTTATTTGCACAATTCATCTTATGGTTTGTTCAGAGAATATTTAAAAAGCCATAAAATTGTAAAAACGTTAATTGATTTTAAAGCAAATAAAGTTTTTAAAGGCTTTTCAACTTACACCGTAATAACAATAATTAGTACAAACCAAACTGAAAGTCATTTTGAATATAAAGAATTGGTAAACGATAAAATTGAGTTTATCAATAACATAAATTTTGAAACGCTAAATAAAAATGATTGGTCATTTACTAACACGAATGATGAAGACTTTTTGAACCAATTAGAAAAAGGGAAAAATTGTGCTATAAAAGATTTTTTTGATGTTCAGTATGGTTTTGCGACATTACGGGATAAAATTTTCATCTCAAAAACCATCGACTACAATGATGAGTTAGTCTATTTTAATGGCTCCTTAGTTGAAAAAAATATCTTGAAAAAGGTTATAAAAGGCTCAAAATTCAAAGGAAAAATCAATGAAAATGAGCAAATTTTATTCCCCTATGAGTTAATTAATAAACGATATACCGTTATTTCTGAGGAAAAGCTAACGAATACTTATCCTTACGCCTACAAATACTTATTAGACAATAAACAAGAACTTGAAAGCAGAGATTTAGACAAAGGGGCAACGTGGTACGAGTTTGGTAGAAGTCAAGGAGTACAAAGTATTCATAACGAAAAAATTGTTTTGAGTACATTAGTAAACGGACAAATTGATTATTATAAAGTACCCGATGATGTTTTGATGTATTCGGGCTTGTTTATCATCAAAAACAAACCTTATTCTGACTGGAATATTATTGAAAACACTTTAAAATCCGATGATTTTTACAAATATATTAGGCTAACAGGCAAAGACTTTTCGGGCGGATATAAATCTATAACTTCAAAGCAAATCAAAGAATTTAAAATTAACGCATACAACCCCGAGTCTATAAATTGATTAACAATTCAAACCACAATAAGAAAGAATTAGAAGATATTTTGAGAGAGCGAAATTTGAAATAGTAAATCATAGGTCTCAATAACACCCAAATAAAGTGATGAATCCAAAAGTCGATTTTTATTTCAACAAATCCACAAAGTGGCGAGAAGAGTTAGGGATATTAAGAAAAATTATTCTCGAAGTCGAACTCACTGAGGAGTTAAAATGGGGTGTTCCGTGTTATACTTTTCAGAAAAATAATGTGGTTTTAATCCACGAGTTTAAGGAATATTGTGCGGTTTTGTTTCCGAAAGGGGCTTTGTTGAATGATTCCGAAGGTATTTTGATTCAACAAACCGAAAACGTACAAGCTGCCCGTCAGATTCGTTTTACCAACGTTCAGCAAATAATAGAAATACAAACCTCTTTGAAAGCCTACATTTACGAAGCCATCGAAATAGAAAAAGCGGGCTTGAAAGTGGAATTAAAAAAGCCCTCAGAATTCAAAATAGCGGAAGAATTCCAACAAAAATTAGACGAAAATCCTACCTTGAAATCTGCCTTTGAAGCCTTAACCCCTGGGAGACAAAGAGCCTATCTCCTCCATTTTTCTGCCCCCAAACAATCCCAAACTCGTGAAGCACGGGTTCAGAAATGTATGCCTTTGATTTTGGATGGGAAGGGTTTGAATGATTAGGGGGAAGAGGATAAGTGGTTTGATTTCAGAGGGTTAAGAATGAGTTTTAGACAAAAGAGGAGCGAGAAATTGCTCCTCTTTTTGTGCTACCTACCGTATAATAAGATTTTTGTGGATTATTGGAGATTTATTTGCGTTGCTTAAAGTTTTTTTTCAACTTCAAACCAGAATTTTAAAGAAAGAAAATATTTGGTAGAATTTGAGAAGATTTTATTTTTTAAAAGCAATAACCATAATGATCAAAATAATAAAACTATCACTGATTGTATATCTCAGTTTGCTTGTTCAGTTTGGTGCTTTGGGACAGGGGAATGAGTATAAGGAGTTTGTTAAAACGGTGAATGCTCTTTATAGTGATTCCTTAACATTCAATGATGCAACTTTAAATATCAATGGTGTAGAGTTAGCAAACTCTCCCGTTGGCGTTGCATTTGCATATTTTAACGCCAAAAATAATAAGAGGTACATACTAATTAACTATCAATATTTATTTCGTACAATTTGGCAAGATGCAAGTTTAACAAATAAGAATAATGTACTGAAAGTTATTCTTGCCCATGAGTGGTCACATCATTATTTAGGACATACTTTTCAAAAACTAAGCGTTATTAATGAGCGTAATGCAGATATTTTAGCAGGTAGAATTTTAGCAGAAGATGGAAATCTTGATATTGAAAATGACCCATCCGTCATTCAATTTTTCAAAACTCTTCCTTTAAATCAACATCATTTACCAGTGATAACGAGACTTGATTTACTTGAAAAAGGAAATCTTACTCATATACTAATAAAAAAAGATCTTGATAAGTTAAAAAGAGATGTCATTGCTGAGGCAGAAAAAAGGTTATTAAAAAAGAAGAAACAGTTAGAGTTTCTAAAGTTAAGTGAGATAAAGTTAGTTAATGATAGTTTAAAATTATCTCAAAAACAACTATTGTTTGGTATTGCTAATGATAGAGCGAATCTGTTTAAAAAAATACAAGAAAAAGATTCTGTAAGAGAAATGACAGAATGGTTTATTGCCAATTTTATTGACCATAGCCGAGTTATACGTTTCAAAAATACATTACCTTCTAATGATTCACTTGTAAACAATATTAAGCAAGAAATTTTGCCTGATTTATCAGAAATAAATCTTCGTTATAAAGTTATTTTGGATACTCTTGATTTGAAAGCAAACTCATCATTATCTAAGATAGAAGCTGCCTACTCAATTAAAATAGGTTCTTTAAGAACAAATCAATTTATTACAGACACTTCTCCTTTTGTAGAGTCATTGTATAATAAATGGTACACAACAAGTTCACTTTTAAATACCACTCTACCAGAATTAAAAACCCTCGCAGTACCTCTATCTAAATCTAACACTAACAAAATGCTAACATATAAACTTAATGGAGATATAATAATTAACATTGATTTTACAGAAAAAAAACCAGACAAACCTATTTTAATGAAGATTGGAAGGATAGAATATCAATATACCTTACTTAAAAATAGTGATGATAAATTTCCTTATTATTTCAAAACTCGTGAAGGAGAGATTTTTTATTTAGATAGATATTATCATCTGTGGAGTAAAACGCTTGCAGCTCGTTCAATTCAGGATAAATTATTTTTACAACGTTACGAAGACCAAAATTTATAAAATCATGAAAAAATATTTATTAACGCTAATTGTTTGTTTTATTGGATATTCAAACGTTTTTGCACAAAATGCGTATTACGATGCTATTTATTGTGCTTCTCTCAGACCCGGAGACTTTGAGATAGATGGAACAATTACTTTGTCCAAAGGTGATAATGCTATTTTGAGCGAAATGATAGAATTTCATAAAGATCCTTTCTCAAAGAAACGCCCTGATTTTAATAGAGTGCGAACTATTTTTAGCAAAATCAAAAGTATACAAACTGGTGCACAAGATAAAAGTGCGATTGCTGGTCTCGAAGTATTAGGCTTACTCTCTCCCATTTTCAATCTCTCCAAAATGTCCTCAGCTCAAACTGACACGCTTTTGTATGGGCTTACTGTGTATTTAGCGGAGGAGTTTCGTAAGGGATATATGCACACATACATGAATGGAGTCAAAAATACTATCGGTAAATCTGGGGAATTAAGAGTCCTATTTCCAATGACTTATCAAAAAATATCAACCTTTGATCCCATCAGATATAAAGATTTTGGTAATGAAATGAAAGCCGTTTTTGATGATGATTTGGGTAGTTCATTGGAAAATTTGATGAAACATATTGCAGAACCTGATACAAAATTGACCTATTCTGTATTGGATAGTACTTATTGCAGTAATCTTAGAGAAAAAGATATTTACCCTTACTTAGGTCTAACCGCATCTATGGGTCAAAAACTTATCAATGGTATTCATCCGTCAGACGTGTTGGGTTTTTTAGATGAAAAATATTATAAATCTGATGTTAAAAATGAAAAAAAAATCGGTGAGACCATTCACTTGCTAAACATTCTCCAAAGGAATCTCCGAGATACTGCAACTCGTCAAAGCAACCAGTTTTCAAATGTGTGGTTGAATTTTGAGAAACTTTCAAAATTGAATAATCAGGAGGTTTCAAAATATTTTTTAGCATTAGTTCAAAAGGAAGATTCTGTTTTTTTTGAAAAAGAATTAAAGCTGAAAGGAAAAAATTCAGCTCAATATTATGAATTATATAACACACTAAAAAGAGATAAAATAACTCCTTTACTTTCAATACTAACAAAATTAGATGAACTGACTAAGCTCAAAGACAAAAGCCTTTTAGAAGAAAAAAACTTTGAAATATATCTCAAAAATGTTGGGGAATTGGTAGCACTTGTTGAAACAACTACAAATACTTTAAAGTCTCCTAAACTTAAAAATGTAGTCGCAATTACGTCTAATGTATTTCAAATTTATAACGCTGTAAGAGTTAAGAATTACAGTAATTTGCCTGTCTATTTGGGGAATATTTTGTCTGAATTGAGTGGATTAAAAAGAATGGAAAAGGATGAATTGATAAAGATGATGAACTATGAAATAGATATAATCAAAGATAAAGATTTTAAAAAATCAATAGATAAAGGGGTTAAGGATGAAATTAAGGATGAAATTAAAAGTAAGTTTCTTTCTTATGTAAATGAATATCAAAAAGATTCAAAAATGCTTGGAGATAGTATATTGATATATGGTAAATCTGTAAAAGACTCATTGAATAATAAGAAAACAAAGAAGGACTCCCTAATTGTAAAAGAAATCTTCTCTTCTGTTACGTTAGATAATTTAATTAAACATAAAGATTTAATAAAAGAAAATAAATTTATCAATTTAGAAAACTTACTTGTAAAATTTTTAAGTATAGAGAGTAGTTTAAAAAATTGTAAAATTATAAGCAATTCAATTTCGCAATATAATTTTCAACCTTTAATTACAAGTATCGACAAGTTTTCAGGCTTCTCATCGGGTATTGTGAGTGCTAAAACCAGTGCAGATGTGAGTAAGGTAATCAGCAATTTTGCTGCACCACCAGCCTCATTTATCAGCAAACGTCAAGAGTCAGGGGTTCGATTTACATTAGGAGCAATGCCTGGGCTGTCTTTTGCTTATGAAAAAATAGATACTGTTGGCTCAGACGGGTATAAAGCCAATGTAGGGCTTTCACTTCCTATTGGTTTAGATATTACTACTCGTTTATGTGAAAATAAAAAAGGTAAAAGGTCATCAATTGGTTTGTTCCTGCAAGTTATAGATTTAGGAGCTATGCTCAACTATCGTCTTCAAAGCAGTGCCAATACTTTACCTGATAAAGTTGGGTGGTCAGCTATTTTTTCTCCTGGTGTTTCTATATCAATTGGGTTACCAGAAACTCCTTGGAGTATTCAAGTAGGTTATCAGAGAGGTCCAGAATTAAGAAAAATTACCAAAGATGGGAATGGAGCTTTATTACCATCTGACCGTTTTCAAATACGATTGGCTTACGATATTCCATTATTAAGGATTAGATAAAATTAAAAATAATTTCAAACCCATAAACAATTAACAAAATGAGACTACTGAAAATTGGAGATGCCAACGAAGACGTAACAAGATGGGAGTTTTTTCTGAGAGGACAAAACCTCTTTCACGAAGTTGTCGATGGAAAGTTTGACATCAACACGCATAATGCAACGGTTAGATTTCAGTCCATGTACGGACTACAACCTGATGGTATTGTGGGGAATAAAACCGTAGGGCAAGCCATGCTACTTGGTTTTGGCGTAATTATTGACCCCAATACAGGTATTACGAGTGAGAACTTTCCTCCTAAACCAGCATTTAGCCCATTGGTTAATAATGCAGATAGGGAAAGAGTTTTTGGAAAATTTGCATATCAACCTAAACCATTATTGCCAGACAATCGTGAAAATATAGAAGTAACGGATGATTGGAGAAAGGACAATATTATAACTGTGCAAATTCCTCAATTGATACGTATAAAAGGCAATGATAGAGTAGCGTTTCATAAATTAGCGGCTAATCAATTAAAGAAATTATGGCAAGATTGGGAAGATGCTGATTTAATTCATAATGTATTAACTTGGGAAGGGTCTTACGATCATCGATTTGTTCGTGGAAGTACAACTGTACTGAGTAATCACGCATTTGGTAGTGCATTTGACATCAATTATTCTTGGAATAAATTAGGTGTAACTCCTGCCTTAGTTGGTCAAAAAGGTAGTGTGAGAGAGTTAGTAAAAATTGCCCACGATAATGGATTTTACTGGGGAGGGCATTTCAACAGTCGAAAAGATGGAATGCACTTTGAAGTTGCTCAAATAAAATAAAAATAATTTTCCAATCAAATCTCACACACATTGAGATTTGATTGGAAAATGTAATGTAAAAATAGTTCTTTAAATTTCCTTATCGTCTCCCCAAATCCACCCCTTAACATTTTTTAACGCCCTCTCTATACCAATCCACTCCACAAAAAGCGTTATCTTTACACAATATTTAATTTTTTGTACATGAAATTCTTGAAAAATCTTCTTTTATTATTTATCCTAACTGCAACATTTCAACATTCACTTGTGGCTCAAACGCCTTTGGTGCTTGATAAAATCATTGCGAAGGTGGATAATTATTACTTGCTAAAATCCGAACTGGAAACTCAGTTGGCTCAATATGCCCAAAGCCAACAACCTGCACCTCCCAAATGCCAATTATTAGAAAGTCTTGTAGTAGGAAAATTGATGTTGGCAAAAGCTGAAATTGACTCTGTCACGGTGGATGAGAAACGCTTGGAAAATGAGTTAAATGGTCGTATGGAGCAAATGGAACAACAATTTGGCTCTCAAAAAAATATCGTGGAGGCTTATGGAAAGACGATTTCTTCTTTGAAAGACGACTTACGTTCTGCCATCAAAGAGCAAATGACGACTCGTAAAATGCAAGAAAAAATTACGGGAGATGTGAAAGTTACGCCCAGAGAGGTTAGACGTTTTTTTGAAGCAATCCCCAAAGATTCATTGCCTTATTTGCCTTCAGAAGTAGAAGTAGGACACATCGTAAGACTTGCCAAAACTACCAAAGCTCAAAAAGAGGAATTGTATAAAAGATTGAACGAATACAAAAAGCGAGTTGAAAACGGAGAGAAATTTGAAGAATTAGCCAAATTATTTTCGGAAGATATTGGTTCTGGAAAACGTGGAGGAGACTTAGGTTTTGCCAAACGTGGAGCAATGGTTGCACCCTTCGAGGCGGCAGCTTTGAAGTTGAAGCCTAATCAAATGTCTGACGTAGTAGAATCTGAATTTGGGTATCACCTTATCAAATTATTAGAAACTCGTGGACAAGAATATCATGCTCTTCATATTCTCTTACGTCCTGATTATCAAAGACTTGATGTGACAGAGCCTAAGCGTTTTTTGGATAGTGTTAGGGTTTTGATTCAACGTGATACTTTGAAATTCCAGAATGCTGCCAAACAGTTTTCGGAAGATAAAGCTACCCAAGATGCAGGAGGAATGCTCTCTGACCCACAAACTCGCTCCATCAGAATGCCTTTGGACGGTACGATGGAATCAGGTTTATATTTTACCGTTGATACTATGACTGTTGGGACGGTTTCAGCTCCAATGGCATATCGTACAGAAGATGGTCGTTCGGCGATGAGAATTTTGTATTACAAGAAAAAACACGCTCCACATTACGCCAATATGGAAGATGATTTCCAGAGATTGTCGATGTACACCTTGAATAAGAAAAAAAATACCGCCATCGAAAAATGGTTCGCCAAAGCTAAGGAGGATGTATTTATTTATGTGGTGGATGAATATAAGGAATGCAATGTGATGAAGATGAATGGGAATTGAATTTGAAACGGGGTCGCCCGTGCGATTTGAAGATGTGCTAATTTGAAGATTGAATGAAAGAATTTTTAAATTTTCAAATAGCCAAATTTTCAAATTAAAAGAACTTTGGCAATAATTTTGTTTAGATTTGTAAAGTGTCAGGTATATTTGCCTGACACTTTGATTTTTATACCAAATCATAATTTTAACTTGAACATTGTTCATTGAGCATTGCAAATTGAACATTTAAAATTACAATTTCCTAAATAATATGGCTCAATACCAGTCAGATGTTGAAGCAGTAGATGCTTTGAAAGAATCTTATCAAAAACTTACCGCCGAAATCGGGAAAGTCATTATCGGTCAAGAAGAAACAGTCAAAATGTTACTCACCGCTATTTTTTGTCAGGGACACTGCCTTCTCGTGGGCGTACCTGGACTGGCAAAAACCCTCTTGATTCAAACTATTTCAGATGCTTTGGATTTGGACTTCAACCGTATTCAATTCACGCCCGACTTGATGCCTTCTGACATTGTCGGTTCTGAAACTTTGGATAATGAGCGTAATTTTAGATTCGTAAAAGGACCTATTTTTGCTAACATCATCCTTGCCGATGAGATTAACCGTACGCCTCCCAAAACGCAATCAGCTTTGTTGGAAGCCATGCAGGAATACGCTGTCACGGTGGCAGGTAAAAAATATGCTTTGGATAAACCTTTTTTCGTATTGGCAACTCAAAATCCTATTGAACAAGAAGGTACATATCCACTCCCAGAGGCACAATTAGACCGTTTTATGTTTTTGGTAAAATTGGATTATCCATCTTACCAATCAGAATTGGATATTGTAAAAAGCACTACCTCTGATAAAAAATATAAAGTACAAACCCAAGTAACAGGCGAGCAAATTCTGGCTTATCAACAGCTTGTAAGACGTGTACCTGTGGCGGATAATGTAGTAGAATATGCCGTTAAATTGGTACATAAAACTCGCCCAAATACAGGCATAGCAGATGCCCTCTCGAACAAATATTTGGAATGGGGTGCTGGACCAAGAGCTTCTCAAAATTTGATTTTGGCAGCTAAATGTAATGCCCTTTTAAATGGCAAGTATTCGCCTGATATTGAGGATGTTAAGGCAGTGGCAATGGCAGTTTTACGTCATAGAATTGTGCGTAACTTCAAGGCAGAAGCGGAGGGAATATCAGTTGAAGAAATCATTTCAAAATTGATGTAAATTATAATTCGAGAATTTTTATTAATATATTGAAAAAGGCTATTTCTATTGTGGAAATAGCCTTTTTTAGTTTTATACCTCAATCTCAAAGCTATGCGTAATCACAGCTGTGGAACTAAATTGAGCCGTGGCTGAACAGTATTTCTCCATCGACATCACGATAGCTTTTTGAGCCTTATCTTCCGAAAGATTACCTTTGAATTTAAAATGAATATTGATTTTGCGGAATGGAGTCATTTCTGTACCTTCGATTTTTTCACGCTCGCCTGAGATAGAAATTTTTAAATCTTCTACGATTTGACGCTGTTTTTTCATAATCAACAATACATCAATGGCCGTGCAACCGCCTAAGCCCATCAACAACAATTCCATAGGTCTTGCACCTGCATTATGCCCGCCGATATTCTCGGCAGCATCTATATGTACGGGTACGCCCGACATTCCTTTTGCCTCAAAATGAAAGGCATCATCTAATCTTACTAATTCTACTTGCATTTGCTAATTGGTTATATTTCAAAACAACAATTTTGGAATACTTGAAAGTTCAAATTCTCACTCCATCCGCAATAAATCCCCCTAAAACGTGGTATATTTTGGACTAACTTTATTTTCATTACCCTTCGAAAGCACTATTTGTGCCTTCATCTATACCCGCAACTTTAAAATTCAACACCGAAATGGGTGAAACTTTGGTAGATTGTTTAATCCTTTTTTTCATCTTTAACCGTGTTTTACGGATAAAGAAAACAAATCGGACCGCTGATGCGGTAGAATAGTCCTATAATGAATACTCTTCCTAACGAAGTCGATGAATTAAAAATTCCAAACTATTCTCTATCTCTGATTGCTTGACTATTATTCTATGCCACGCTACGACACGAACTATTACGTATCAGTAGATTTACGGCTTTTGCTCTTTGTTTTCACAACAAGTAAATACTCGGTTGTTCGTTTTTGTTCATAAACCCCGTTTAGGTCTGTCGCTACAACCAGATACATTCGTGCCTCGCAATGACAAGAAATCAAACATTTTTGTAGGCACAGTACGCCCAGAGGAGTTTTTGATAAGGGTGAGTTGGGGAGAGATGGGTTATTGGGGGAAGAATTTTGAGCTTTGTCATTGCGAGCGTAGCGAAGCAATCTGTTAGCCTACGGTAAGAAAATTTCAAACTCCTTTTCACCATTCCAACAGATTGCTTCGTGCCTCGCAATGACAGGGTGTGATGTACTTTAAAAAATCTTCAAACACTTTTGCATCAATCAAACAGATTGGTTTAACGAAACTCCGATTCGTGCCTCGCAATGACAAGAAATTAAACATTTTTGTAGGCACAGTACGCCCAGAGGGATTTTTGATAAGGGTGAGTTGGGGAGAGTTGAGATACTGCGGGAGCTACTTTTTTGAATTTATATTTCTTTCCTAAATCCAACAACGTGCGGATGCTCTACGAAGTTTTAGGTCGTAGCGTCCGCTACGACCAGATATAGTATTTTAAAATTGTCCAACATAGTTTTTTGCATTTGAAACTGCATCTAAAAGTGAATATCCAATCCCAATTCCAACTCTACTTTTTGAAAAATTATAGCCCGCCATAAGACAAGCTACTCTTTGAGAAGGTGTCCCATGATGTCTAGGGTCATTAAATGCATAATCCCCTATCGAGTAAAATGAATTTGCTACTTCTCGTACATATTGCTCGCCAATTGTCATACTTTTCAAGTGAAGATAACACCCAGCTAAATAGTCTGCAAAAAGTTCACTTTTATATGATTGAGTATTGTAAACACTATATTTAACATCAACACAATGTCCAAATTCGTGTGCCATAATTATGGCTATGCTTACCCCACTATTTGTAGGAGAGTTTGCAAATTCCTTTTTGATCCAACTCAAACCAATTGCAACTTGACCGTCAGGGTATTGATTATTTGAAATTTGAGGAGTAAAATAAGCATTTGGAGAATTGCCGTCATCATAAAAAAAAATATCTGGTTTCACTCCAAATCTTTGAATTAAATTATTATACTCTCCGTAATGCCAAAAGTCAAGTTGTTGATTACCTGATGTTTTATATAATTGTCCTAACTGTCCAAAATTTGAAGCAAAACAATACCCACTTGTTGATTTTGTTGGTAAATCTTCTTCAATGCAGCCTGAAATTGCAAATACAACTATAAACAAAAGAAATTTAGAATTTAGATTACTCTTCATGATTTTATTAAGCTATATGTTATAATTTATTTTTTATTTCACTCAGATACCATCATTCACCAAAATTAATTCGCTCTGTAATACAATCCCACTTCTGGTCGTAGGTTTAGCAAAGCAGTTGCTACGACCCAAAACCATCACAAAACCCAATTTGGTGTGCAGTAATATTCGTTGAATTTATAGTTGATACAGTTTTTGAATCTCGCTTTCATCTAATGCTCTATTGTAAATACGAAAATCGTCGATAGTTCCATTAAAGGGGTAGGTCAAACTTGGATATGTGCTAATCGATGAACCCGTATTACCTATTTTAAGACTTCCTGTATTACTAAGAGATAAATTAAAATTTATACTTGAGTTTACATTCCAAACTAACGAACCATTTTTATACACTTTAACTCTGCTGTTAGCATATACAAATACATAATGCATCCAAGAACCAATAGTAGAACTTGCACTTCCAATACCAGAACCATTGGTTTGTCCAAAACTAACTGAAGATAGATTTTGATAACCTTTTATGTCAAATAAAATAGCACCTTTCATTGGGTCACCTTTTGCGAATACGCCTAAAAATGATGGTGTAGAATTTCCGTCTGCTGGGTTTGTAATTCCACCTCCACCCGTTCCTATGAGACTATTAACTTTCAGCCAAACAGAAATAGAAAAGGATGTACTTAAAGTTAAGGATGTACTATTTGGAACTGTTACAGATGCTTGATTGTAATATCCACCAAATTGATATGCACTATTTGCATTCCCTTTTCTATCAGTGGTTAGTGTAGCACCACTTACAGTGCCATTGTTGTTATTCCCACTAACATCATTAGCATTGCCATTAAATGGAAGATTTATAATTAAGCCCTGACTTAAATTATCTGTTGGACTTGTTATCTGCGGATATACTACATAGCATTCCATAGAATTAACTGCTGTAGGGAAGAAGCTATAGCTAATCCAGAGATAGCCATTATCCTTCCAGTTTGTTCCCCAAGAATTTTGAACCTTGAATGCATTTTTTGTATCATCGTATCCTACAACAGTAATAGCATGTCCCCCACGAGCGTTTCCACTTTTTGCAGTCCAAATATATGGTGACTGTAAATTATCGAAACTGGCATCAACTGTTACAGCTATCATCACGGGAAATCCTGAATACAGTACTGTCTTGATATTTGTGATATTAGTTTTGTCAAGACGTTCCCACTTCAAAATTTTGTTTCTTGCAGCAGCGGTATTTTGTGCAGCAGTTGGTTGTAAACTACATTCGCTATCATTATATGGCATTTCGGATAGAGTACAAATTCCTTTTGTTTGCAAAATATTAAAGGCAGCTGGGTATGTTGAACCACCATTACAATCACTTAAATACTTACTTTGATTATACAAGTATTTCGGGCTACATAAGTTATTAGAAGAACCATAGTTTGTTCCGTTGGCTTTGTTCATAAAATAGCTTTGAGCAGCATAGCCAGTAGCCCAAGAAACACAAGAGCCTTGCCCACCTTGATTTCCTGGTGTTGGCATATTTAAGAAGAAACTCGAAGGTAAAGTCCCCATTAAAAGTTCAGGGACTGATTCAGAACCCGCAAGTTCAGCACTTGATGCTGCTACAAAACCGAGACTTGGTTCAGTAGGTTGAGGTGTAGGATTTGTTGTATCTTCTGTTTTTTCACAAGATGCAAAAGTGATGGCAAAAAATAAACCTAACCAATTTGATTTTTTAAATTTCATATTTTGTGATATTAATTGCCTACTGTTTTAAAATTCAGTTTTCGGCATCCCTGTTTATGTCAAACGTCGAACCAATAAAATTTTATGAAATAGAGCAAGGTATTTTTACTTTTTTTGTTTAGCTGACTGGTTTGAAATATTACATACAATAAGCGTATAATCATATATACATATATACCCTTATTTTTGTTAGTTTTATTGCGTCTATATTCCAAGTGTTTACACCTATTGAAATATTCATCTCCGAATACCTCACAAACATATATTTTTCATTTTCCTCTCTCTAACAAATTCAAATAAATCAACCAAAAATCTTATTATTCGGTAAATCCCACAAAAAAAGGAGCAATTTCTTACCCCCTTTTCATAAAAAATCAATCCTAAAACCCCTACCGCATCAAAGTCATACTCCGCACAAATTCCTTTCCATTCGACAACCTCACAATGTAGAAATACGTGCCGTCTGGTAAGCCTGTTTTGCCCGTTGGGTTAATGCCTTGGTTGGCGGTTCCGTCCCAATCATTTTGGTATTCTTCTTGGGCGTAAACCAATCCTCCCCAACGGTTATAGATTTGCAGATTGATGGTTAAAGCCTTGTCTGTCAAGTCGATAACGAATAAATCATTGATGCCATCACCGTTTGGCGAGAAGCCTTCTGGAATGAAAACTTCCTTCGGTTCTTCTCTCGGTTTCTGTACGTTCAATACCCTAATTGGCGTTGGTTTCGAGTCGTCCGTTGGGTCGTTATTGCCGTCTGGATTGATGTCCATGCCATTGTTTGAAACGTCTTGCACCACTATTTTTCCAGCCTTCGCTACCGCAAGGGCGGAGTTATAGAAGGTATCGACTCGGGCATTGGTAAAATCAACTCTGACCCTAATCTGAATGCCTTTGATTTTGCCTTTTTTCAAGGCACTCAACGTGTCTATCAATAGCTGATTTTGGTCTCTGCCGTTGTATTTTGGATTAATCGCCAAGCCTTCATCGCCTTTTACGGATAAGACATTCACAATTTTTGCACCCTTGTTCGTAAATACATCATCCAGATTATCAAGCACTTGCAGTTGTTCAAAGTCGGCATTGCCCAGATTGACTACTCGCAAATTATAGGTAATGTCAAACACTTTTTCCGAAATCCTGATGGGCGTTTCGGCTTCTTTGCAAAGGGCAATTTGTGGTTTTTCAACGGTCAAAGTGCTGTCTTTTTTACAGTCCGAAACGATGAAATATGCCGCCGATGATGATTCGGATTTGCAAGTATTCATCTCACAAATTGCCGTAAATTGGTATTGCGTTTTGGTTGGTTTTACCAAAATAGTTTGCCCAATTTGCCCATCCGACCACGTTACTTTTCCGTTCTCGCAACCGTGTGCTTTCAAGACTTCCGACTCGCCCAAACATAGGCGTTCACGTCCGCAAGTGATATAGATTTTGTCGATTCCGACTTTCACCGTAACCTCATTCGAGCGTGGACTTTTACAATTTCCTTCTTGACAAATTGCTGTATATGAAGTAGTTACGTTGATTTTATCCGACATCGTTACGCCCATTTTTCCATTCGACCATATCACCATGCCTTTACAACCCGACGACACCAAGGTTACGGAATCGCCCGCACAAATTTGTTTTTGGTTGGTGCTAATCACGGGTGCGGATGGCGAGCTTACTGTCAATTTAACCTCTTTCGATACCTGACTCACGCAGGTACTCGATTGTACGCAAGTGGCGGTATAAACGACATTGCCCGTTGGACTCACCGTGATAGAATTGCCCTTTTGTCCGTCCGACCACAGCACTTCGCCCGTGCATCCCAAGGCGGTCAAAATGACTGATTCTGAACAACTTAGCTCGGCTTTCGAGGCGATGATGTTTGGTGCGGTTTTGTCGCATGGCAATTTTGCACGAACTACGCAACTGGCTTCATCGTCTTCTGAACCTTCAAATTTGCCATTGCCTGGGGTCGAATCTGGGTCTGGTTGGTCGGATTTCGAGACTTGGGCTTTGTTTACTAAACTGCCCGCCTTCGTTACCAAAACCTTATACCCAAACACCGCAATACCGCCTTTTTCGATGCTCGCTGCCTTGAAAGTGATGAGATTTCCGACCAAAGTTCCGTTGTTCGATTCCACCAATTGCAAGCCATCGGGCAGTAAATCTGACACCTCAACGTTGGTCGCTTCCGATGGTCCAGCGTTGTTCACCTGCACCATGTATAGGAGCGTATCGCCGACGGTTACGTCCGTATGATTCACGATTTTATTCAAACTCAAATCCGCTTGCTGACCAATGAGCGTAACCACTCCGACATCATCCTGACCGTCTTCTGTGCCTGTATTTGGCTGAGAATCAGGGTCATACTGACGAGTATCGAATATTTCGGCTTTATTCGTAATCAATCCTCCTTTCAATACTCGTGCTTTGAAAGTCAAATCCACGTAGGTATTTGGTTGAATGATTGGGATAATTTTACTCAAAATTCCTTCGCTCGGATTGTAGAAATCTATCTTTTCGCTCAATGCTAATTCCTTCGGTAAATAATCTTTTACGATGGTATTTCTCGCTAATTCTGGTCCTGCGTTGCGTACTCTGAGGGTGAAGGTTACATCGCTGCCTACATTTGGTTTATTTGTTGAAACAAATTTCTCTAAACTCAAATCCGCTCCACGACCATTCACCGTTACAGAATCCGTATCGTCTTCTCCATCTTCTGTGCCTGAATTTGGACAAGAATCTGGGTCGAATTGGTCAGATTTTGTGATTTCAACTTTGTTGGTTATCGGCTTTCGGCTTTCGGCTGTCGGCAAGATTTTCGCTGTGAAAGTTAATTTCTCTTTCTTGTAAACTCCTACCGAATCCAATTTTACAATCAAACTTCTTGACGTTTCGTTGTAGTCAAAATCGTTTGAAGAGATGAATTTTAAGCCTTCTGGTAAAATATCTCTTACGTGAATATTCGTGCCTGTGCTTGGTCCATCGTTGCTAACGGTTACCGTAAACGTTACGTTCTGTCCGATGTTTGCTTTCCATGGAGACACGTCCTTTCTGATACTCAAATCGGCTGTTCCTGCATTGATGGTTACGCTTACTTCGTCGTCTTCGTCATTATCCGTTCCGTTATTTGGTTTTGAATCTGGGTCGAATTGGTCGGATTCGATTATTTGGGCGTGGTTGGTCAGCCCCCCAGCCCCCAGAGGGGGAGTTTTTATCACTTGAACTTTGAAAACCCAAGCAATTGATTTACCATTTGGAATACTATCTATTGAGAGTATTAATTTTCCTTTATTATTAATTATATCATCCGAGTAAATAATACCGTCCGAAACTCCCCCTCTGGGGGGTAGGGGGCTACTTTCCACGAATTTCAAACCCGTTGGAAGTATGTCTTGCACCTTCACATTGGTTGCTGTGATTGGTCCAGAATTTTTCACGATGATAGTGTAAGTAACTGATTCACCAGCTTTTACGTTGTATTTATCAACCTTTTTCTTCAAACTCAAATCCGCAGATTGGATGCAAACGCTCACGGAATCTGTATCGTCTTCACGAATATTTACGCCATTTCCTACCTTAGAATCTGGGTCAAACTCTGATGCTTTCCAGATTTCTGCCTTGTTGGTCAGTACGCATTTTTCGGCAAAACGATTCACCAAAGCCGTATATTCTATCGTTACGGAGTCGTCAGGGGCAATAATTGCAATTGGCGTTGGATTTCGCAAGACGTTTTTCACCGATTTCAAATCATAACTTTCGAGCATCGTCAAACCCGCTGGCAAATAATCTTGCACCTGTACATTGGTCGCTTCGTCTGGTCCCGCATTTCTGATGGTCAGTTTGTAGGTCAGCGTATCGCCTAAGTTTGGTTTCAAATTATCAACTGTTTTACGCAAACTCAAATCTGCCTGTTTTCCGTTGATTATCACGCTTGCTTCATCGTCTTCGCCTTTATCCGTTCCGTTTCCGTGAGGAGAATCTGGGTCAAATTGGTCGGCTTTCGAGATTTCCGCTTTGTTGATAATAGCACTATTTGAGGTTACACGAGCAATAAAATCAACCGATTGAGAAGTCCCTGCGGCAATGGCTGGGATTTTAGCAATCAGCGTTGAACCTGTTGCTTTGAAGTCTGAACTACTTACAAAAGTCAATCCCGAAGGCAAAATATCTTTCACCTCCACATTGTTCGCCATGGCTGGTCCTGCATTGTAAACCGTCAAGGTATAAGTAACCGTTTGCCCTTTCAATGGTGAACGATTCGAGACGTTTTTCTTCAAACTCAAATCCGAAATTTGAGGCATGATGGCAAAATATCCAGCATCATCCTGACCATCTGCCGTGCCTGTATTCGGTTGAGAATCAGGGTCAAACTGGTCAGATTTCGTAATTTCAGCACGGTTAATAATCGTATTAGCCACTTCTTCACCGCCTACACTTGTGATTTTTACTTTGAATTTTAATTTAACAGAACTACCTACTTTAATCGAATCAATCGTTCTTGAAACAGCCGTTCCGTTCAATAGAGTAAAATCGGTACCGGCAGGCGTTCCTGTACTCAAAAACTGAATTCCTTTTGGTAAAATATCACTCACTTGTACACGGGTTGCGATGCCCGGTCCTGCGTTGCGTACTTCCAATACATACGAAATTGTGTCACCTACATTTGGCGTGCTGGCGTAACCGTCCACTCCCTTGATGAGGCTCAAATCCGCTTGGTCGCCGTTGAGCATCGCACAGGCTTCGTCGTCTTCACCGTTTCCAGTTCCATTCCCAACTTGTGAATCTGGGTCTGATTGATCGGCTTTGAAGATTTCTGCACAGTTCATTATCATGCCTTTGTCTTTCACTTTGGCAATGAAAATCAAGGTATCCGCTTTATTTGGGGCGATTTTCAAGATTTTACGAGAAATCAAAGCCGAGCCTGTCATCGTGAAATCGGTACTTGCTACAAAGCCCAAACCTGCTGGCAAGACATCACGAATCACTACATTGGTGGCGGTGTCTGCCCCTGCATTTCTGACAATCAATTTGTACGTTACCTGTTCGCCCAAATTGGCGTTTGGTTTATTGACCAATTTTATCAAACTTAAATCAGACGATTTTCCTCCGATGCTTACTGAATCCTTATTGTTTTTAAGATTCGGGTCGAATTGGTCGCTCTTGGTTATTTCGACTTTGTTAGAAATTGTTGAAGTTTGATTTGTTGAATTGTTGAGTTTTGCAACCACACTCAAAATCTTAGTTTCTCCTAACTTAATCGAATCAATTTTTGCTGTTAAAATTGTTCCTGACAAACTGAAATCTTTACTATTTACAAACGTCAAACCTTCTGGTAAATAATCTTTTACCTCAACATTCGTAGCCGTGTTTGGTCCATTGTTTTTCACCGCAATCGTGTACGTGACATTCTCGCCTACATTTGGTTTACGATTTGAAACGGTTTTCTTGATTTCCAAATCCGCTGACTCCCCTCCTATCGTTGCCGTTGCTTCATCATCTTCGCCTTTTCCAACTCCATTTCCAACTTGTGAATCTGGGTCGAATTGGTCGCTCTTCGTGATTTCGGCTTTGTTTACGATACTTCCACCCGCTAAAATTTTGGCAGTGTAAGTAAACGATTTGCTATCTCCTGTATTCAATCTTCCGATTTTCAAAGTCAAAGTATCTTTTGAAATCGTGAAGTCGTTACTACGAACATTTCCTAAACCTTTTGGCAAATAATCTTTCACCTCAACATTAGTCGCATTGTCGTTTCCGTCATTCGTTACGGTTATCGTATAAGTTACTTCCGAACCAATTGAAGCCGTTGGATTTGATACCGTTTTCTTCAAACTTAAATCAGAAATCGGTACACTAATCGTGGCTCTACTTTGGTCGTCTTGACTGTCTTCTGTTCCTGTATTTAGTTGAGAATCAGGGTCGAATTGGTCAGATTTTGTAATTTCCGCACGGTTGGTAATTGTTGAGTTGTTGAGTTGTTGAGTTGTTGAGTTGTTAAAGAAATCCTTTGTTACCATTGCAACAACTGTTAAGCTAACTGTCTGATTTACATTGATTTGATTAATATTTTTACCTATTAATAAACTATCACTTGCTTTCACGAAGTCTGGGGACGAAACGAAAATTAAACCTTTTGGTAAATAATCTTTCACCTGTACGTTAGTCGCAATGCTTGGTCCTGCGTTGGAGACTTTCATCGTGAATGTTGTTGTTTTTCCAACATTAACAAATTGGTCGGCAACAGTTTTTACCAAGCTCAAATCTGCCTGTTCACCGCCCACAGTTACCCTTGCATTATCATCTTCACCGTCTTCTGTACCTGTATTTGGTTTAGAATTTGGGTCATAAACATCCGATTTTACAATTTCGGCTTTGTTTGTAATCATGCCTTCTTTCACGACACGGGCGATAAATCTTAACGTGTCTGCCTTGTTTGGAGCAACGGTTATTGCTTTACTTGTCAAGACTACATCATTCGACATTGTAAAGTCATTACTTGATATAAATTCCAATCCCGCAGGTAAAACATCCTTCACGACCACACGAGTTGCGGAGTCTGGACCTGCATTTTTTACGACCAATTTGAAGGTAATATTCGTACCAATATTTGTCGTTTTACGGTCTGATAATTTTTGCAAACTCAAATCTGCAATTCTTGGTTTCACCGTCTCAGAATCGGTATCATCCTGACCATCTTTTGTACCTGTATTCGGTTGAGAATCAGGGTCGTATTGGTCAGATTTTGTAATTTCTGCACGGTTGGTAAATGCTGCCGAACCACTTACCAGAGCTTTGTAAGTCAAAATAACGGTTGAATCTTTGCCAATTCTACGGATTTGACCGTAAAGCGTACTGCCCAAATCATCGAAATTATCGCTTTGGATAAAGGTCAATTCTTTTGGTAATTTGTCTTTTACCTCCACATTCGTAGCCGCATCTGGACCAGCGTTATGCACTGATATTGAGTACGTTAGCGTATCACCCACGTTAGGGCGTTTATTAGAAACTGACTTTATCAAACTCAAATCCGCTTGTTCTCCATTGATTAAAACACCCGCTTCATCGTCCTCACCTTTACCCGTTCCGTTGCCGTGTGGCGAATCTGGGTCGAACTGGTCGGCTTTTGAAATTTCGGCTTTATTCGTCAATGCCCCTGGGGTCAAAACCTTCACTTTGAAACTTACCGAACGGCTCGTTCCTGCATTGATTAATGGAATCAAATTGCGTAAAGTATCACCCGATTTTGTCCAACCAGAACCCGAAACGTATTGCAAGCCCAATGGTAAAATATCCTTGACTTCCACGTTGGTTGCGTTGCTCGCTCCGTCGTTGGTTACGGTCAAAGTATAATCAATCTCTTCATTGATTTTTGGTTTACGATTCGAGGCAGTTTTTGCCAAACTCAAATCAGCATATTGGATTTTTATCTCCGCATCATCCGTATCATCCTGACCATCTCCGTAACCCGTATTTGGTTGAGAATCAGCATCATACTGGTCAGATTTAATCACTTCGGCAAAGTTTTTCACGGATGAACCACGAGCCATTGCTAAGGCTGTCACTCGATTTCTCACTAATAAAGTTACCGTAGTATTTGCCTTAATTTCTGGAATAATTTTGCTAATTAACGTACTATCATTCGCCATTGTCCAGTCATTAGCATTTGGAATAAATTGTAATCCTCTTGGCAAATAATCTTGTACTTGAACATTGGTCGCCGTTGAAATTCCACTATTTTTGACTTTGATAGAATAGGTTATCACATCGCCCACATTTGGTACGGCATTATCCACATCTTTGGTCAAACTCAAATCGGCAGATTGCCCTCCAATCGTTACGGAAGCCTCATCGTCTTCGCCATTTTGCAAGCCATTATTTGGCTCAGAATCTGGGTCGAGTTGGTCAGATTTTGAGATTTCAGCACGGTTTGTAATTAGCCCCCCGACCCCCAGAAGGGGAGAAAGACGTGCGAAAAACTTCAAAGTATCGGTGCTAATTATAGCTCCCCCACTGGGGGCGGGGGGGGCTATTTTAGCAATATTTTTACTTAACAGAACCCCATTATTATTCGAGAAATCATTGCTTGAAACGAAATCTAAGCCCGTTGGAAGAATGTCTCTAACCTGTACGTTGGTCGCAAAATCAGGACCATTATTCATCACAACTAACTTATATTCAAAGACTTGCCCGATTTGTGGAGCTTGATTTGAAACCAATTTCCGTAAGCTCAAATCCGCTACTCGTACTCGTACCTGAGCGTTGTCCGTATCGTCTTCGCCATTATCCGTTCCGTTGTTGGGTTGCGAATCTGGGTCGGGCGTGTCAGAGTCCGTAATCTCGGCTTTGTTCACGAAATAAACGGGCAGTAAATTATTCGATGCCACATTTTCCAAAACCGTCTTTTTGATTTTTGCCGTGAACGTTAATTTAACGGTTGAATCCTTTTTGACGTTGAAAATGGTTGCCGATAAAGTCCCTGCCGAGTTAGAGAAATATTTACTCGAAATAAATTCTATACCCGTTGGTAAGTAATCTTTTACGGTAAATTGTCCGACGGCATCAGGTCCTGAATTTCTAACAGCAATCGTATAAGTAACTGTTTGTAAAGAAGTTACAACAGAATCTGAAACGGTTTTGGTCAAACTCAAATCGGCAGAACGTCCGAATGTACTGACTTCGGCACGGTCATCTTCGGCATTATTCGTACCATTACCCACCTTAGAATCAGGGTCGAATTGGTCGGATTTAGCAATCTCTGCCGTGTTCAACACATTACCTGCTTGGGTGATTTTAGCAACAAACGAAAGCGTGCGAGAAGTACCTGCCGCCAAAGACGGAATCGTACCAATCAACGTGCCGTTATTGTTCACAAAATCTGTCGGATTTACCAACTCTAAACCTTGTGGCAAAATGTCTTTTACTTCCACATTCGTAGCTGTCGAAGGTCCTGCATTACTCACCGTCAAGCGATACGTTACGATTGAACCTTTCGTTACAGAAGTTGCTCCGTCCAAGGTTTTCTTCAAACTCAAATCCGCCAGTTGGATGTTGATAACGGCATCATCGGTATCATCCTGACCGTCTTCTGTTCCACTGTTTGGATTAGAATCTGGGTCGTAGAGGTCGCTTTTTGTAATTTGAGCGACATTTCTAATAGTTGTTGGCTGTTGGCTGTTAGCTATTGGCGAAAGGACTCTTGCTGTGAAAATTAGTGTTTTTGTTTCCTTTATTCCGATGCTACCAAACTGTGCTGATAGAATATTTCCAACTTTTGAAAAATCCCCTACCGATACAATTTCTAAACCGTTTGGCAATACATCTTGTACCTCAACATTGGTCGCAATGTTTGGTCCTGCGTTGGAAACTTTGATGGTATAAGTTACCACATCGCCTACGTTTGGATTAGTATTATCTACCCCTTTTATCAAACTCAAATCCGCTTCTTGACCGTTCAGCGTTACGCCTCCTGTATCATCCTGACCGTCTGATGTACCTGTATTTGGTTGAGAATCAGGGTCGTAGGTTTCAGATTTCAATACTTCGGCTTTGTTCACCAATGACACAGGTTGGGAAACCTGTGCTACGAATGATAACGCTATGCTATCGCCATTGGCTATTGTTGGAATGGTTTTACTTAGTAAATTTCCATCTCCTAACAGACTGAAATCTGAGCTACTAATAAACTCCAAACCAGTTGGCATATAATCTTTTGCCTGAACATTTTGAGCCGCATCTGGTCCTGAGTTTTTGACGTAAATCGTGAATGTAACGTTGCTTCCAACACTTGGCGTGCGGTTTGAAACAGTTTTTCTTAAACTCAAATCTGCCGCTTTTTGCGTGGTAATTATCACCGAATCACGGTTATTTTTTGGCTCTGGGTCGAACTGGTCAGATATTACGATGATACCCGTATTTTGGATTGAACCTGATTTCGTAATCTTCGCAATGACCGTGAGTGTCTGCGTAGTTCCAACTCCCAAGCTACCGATTCCTGCCGTGATTTTTCCGTTAGTATTGATAAATCCTGTTCCCGAAACAAACGATAAACTACTTGGTAATGAATCACTTACGACTACATTGGTCGCTAAACTTGGTCCGTTATTTTTTACCGTAATCGTGTAAGTAATGTTATCCCCAACATTATAAGGTCCTGCCGAAACTGCCTTTTTGATTGACAAGTCAGATGCCTGTGTCGTGAAGCTTACACCATCTGTATCGTCCTCACCGTTTTCTGTTCCGTTGTTTGGAGAAGAATCTGGGTCGAATTGGTCGGCTTTACTAATCTCGGCTTTGTTAATTATTGAAAGTTGAATTGTTGAATTGTTGATGTTTTTCGCTAAAAACATTAGAGCAACTACTTGACCTACTTTTACTGAATCAACTTTTCCAATTAATGTTCCACTTACGTTTAAGAAATTGGGACTACTCACAAATTGTAAACCCGCTGGTAAAACATCTTTCACCTCAACATTAGTCGCTACGTTTGGTCCTGCATTGCTTACTTTGATGGTGTAAGTAACGATTTCACCTAAATTTGGGGAGGTATTCGAGATATTTTTCTGCAAACTCAAATCCGCTTGTTGTCCGTTCAAAATCACTCGACCAATATCATCTTGACCGTCTTCTGTTCCTGTATTTGGTTGAGAATCAGGGTCAAATTGGTCTGAGGTGATGATTTCGGCTTTGTTTGTGATTGAGCCTGATTTGGTGATTTTTGCTAAGAATGATAATTTCGCCGTGCCATTTGGAGCAATCGAAGCGATGTTTTTAGAAATCAATGCTCCACTATTATCAGCAAAATCTAAGGCATTTACCAACTCTAAACCGATAGGCAAAATATCTTTCACCTTCACATTCGTAGCCGTGTCAGGTCCAATATTCGTAACCGTCATCGTGAAAGTTACTACATCGCCCACGTTGGCTGTCGGATTACTAACCGTTTTCGCCAAACTCAAATCTGCCACTTGCGAACCGATGGTTACACGGTCTTGGTCGTCTTCGCCATTTTCTGTTCCGTTATTTGGTTTAGAATCTGGATCGAATTGGTCGGATTTTGAAATTTCAGCTTTATTGGCTATCGGCAATCGGCTGTCGGCTGTCGGCGAAATCTTAGCTACCAAAGTAAACGTTTTTGTTTGGTTCGCTTTGATGGTATCGGCTTTTGCCGTTAAGATTGTTCCTTGTTGGATGAAGTCATTACTACTTACAAAAGTTAATCCCGCTGGTAAATAATCTTTTACCTCCACATTCGTAGCGGTTGATGGTCCTGCGTTGGAAACGGTTATCGTATAAGTGAAGTTTTCACCTACATTTGGCTTCTGATTCGAGACGGTTTTCTTCAAACTTAAATCCGCTTGGTTCACCACAACTCTTACGCTATCGGTATCATCTTCACCGTTTTGTGTTCCGTTATTTACCTGAGAATCAGTATCATACTGGTCAGATTTAGAGATTTGGGCTTTGTTGATTTTCTCGCCCGTCTCCGTAATTCTTGCTCTGAAAGTTACCGTTTGAGAACCGCCTACTGCCACCGTTGGAATGTTTGCCAACAAGGTATCTGAATTAAATTTGAAGTCTTTTGAACTTACAAAAATGATTCCCGAAGGCAAAATATCTTTCACCTGTACGTTAGTCGCAAGGTCTGGACCCGCATTGGCAACCGTGATGCTGTACGTTACTTCATCGCCCACATTGATTACTGGTTTATCAACGGTTTTGCGTAAACTCAAATCGGCAGTTTGTGGTACGATGGTGATTTTGTCGGTATCGTTTTGACCGTCTTCTGTCCCTGAATTTGGTTTAGAATTAGGGTCAAACTGGTCTGATTTCGTGATTTGAGCTTTATTTGTGTAGGCTGTCGGCTGTTGGCTGTTGGCTGTTGGCGATTGCACTTTTGCAGTATAAATCAAATCCACAGTCTGATTGACTAATATGCTGTCAATATTTGCCGTTAAAGTATCGCCACTTTTTTGTAAGATATTTGATGAAATAAATAACAAACCATTCGGCAAAATATCCTTCACCTGTACCTTAGTCGCCTTGCTTGGTCCTGCGTTGTTCACTCGTAGCGTATAGGTAATGACATCACCCACGTTCGGACGCTGATTTGAGACTAATTTCTTCAAACTCAAATCCGCTTGCTGACCGCTTAATGTTACTGCACCCACATCATCTTGACCATCTTCCGTACCTGTATTTGGTTGAGAATCAGAATCATACGTATCAGATTTTACGATTTCGGCTTTGTTAGTGATTCTTCCAGATTGTGTAATTTTTGCTTTGAAAGTCAATACTTCTGGCGTGCCTTTTACAACGATTGGAAGCGTTTTACTTAATAAAATATTGCCTCCTGAAAGTGTAAAATCGCCTGAACTTACAAACTCTAAACCAGTGGGTAAAATGTCATTCACTTGTACGTTGGTCGCAATATCTCCACCGTCATTATTGACAGTTAAACTGAAAGTTACGATATCGCCCACATTGGCACTTGCATTACTTACCGCTTTCATCAAACTCAAATCCGCCTGACGAACTCTCACCGTTACTGAATCCTTATCATTGGTCTTGATTGGGTCTGGAATTTGTGGCGAAATTAGCTGTGCAATGTTCTTTAAAGAGGCATTGTAAGAACTAATTTTTGCTCTATAAGTAAGCGTTTTTGTTTCACCTACCAATAAATTTTGTACCTGACTCGTAAGCGTATTTCCTTGATTTACAAAGTTTTGACTACTTACAAATACTAATTCCGCTGGTAAAATATCTTTCACCGTAACATTGCTTTGGGCATCCGTTCCGTTGTTTTTTACTTTGATTGAATACGTGATTACATCGCCCACATTGAAAACAGAATCAGAAGCAATTTTATCAATTGACAAGTCCGCAAAACGTCCGTAAACCGCTGTGCTGTCGGTGTCGTCTTCTCCGTTTTGTGTTCCGTTATTTGGACTTGAATCAATGTCAAATTGGTCTGATTTTGTAACTTGTGCTTTGTTTATCGTTGAAATATTAGAAATTAATTTCGCTTGATAAACAAATTCTTTTGTTAAACCAACGGGTAAATTTTGAACTGTTCCTATCAATATTCCTGCATTATTTGTAACATCGTTAGAAGACACAAAAGTTAATCCTAATGGTAAAATATCTTTGATTTCAACATTGGTAGCCGTTGAAGGTCCTGCGTTTGTTACTTTCAAACGATACGTTAAAATATCTCCAATATTGAAAATGGCAACTCCGTTTGTAGTGAATGACGTTGCGTTATCCACTGATTTTGAGAGACTTAAATCCGCAACTTGTGCCGTTACGATGGCATCATCCGTATCATCCTGACCATCATTTACGCCTGTATTTGGTTGAGAATCAGGGTCGAATTGGTCGGATTTAGTGATTTGAGCCTTATTGGCTATCGGCTGTCGGCTATCGGCTGTCGGCAAAATTTTAGCGGTAAAAGTTAACACTTTTGGAGTACCTACGGCAACAGTTAGTAAACTTAAATTTGTTAAAGTATCTCCTGACTGATTGAAGTCTAAGCTACTCACAAATTGTAATCCCGTTGGCAAAATATCCTTCACCTGTACGCCCGTAGCCACATCTGGACCTGCGTTGCGAACGGTGATTGAGTACGTAACGGTCTCTCCTACATTCGGCGTAGGGTTACTGACTGATTTCTCCAAACTCAAATCCGCTTGTTGTCCTCCGATAATTACACCACCCGTATCGTCTTGACCGTCTTCTGTGCCTGTATTGGGTTGAGAATCAGAATCATACGTGTCAGATTTTGAGATTTCGGCTTTATTTATAATTGCTCCATTTGCCGTTACTCTTGCTACGAAAGACAATTTAACACTATCATTTGGAGCAATTTTTTGAATATTATTACTTGATAAAGTCGTTAAGGACAGACTGAAGTCTGTGGTACTTACAAACAATAAACCCGCTGGTAACACATCTTTTACCTGTACATTTCTGGCGGTATCAGGTCCTGCATTTTTCACGGTAATCGTGTAAGTAATCAAATCATTTACGTTTGGCAAACGATTGCTCACAGCTTTTGTTAAGCTCAAATCTGCGGCAGGTTGTGTGCTAATTACCTCATTATCAGTATCATCTTCACCATTTGCCGTGCCATTATTTGGGCTTGAATCTGGGTCGAATTGGTCGGCTTTCGTGATTTGAGCCTTGTTATCAATCGTTCCAGATTTCGTGATTTTTGCTTGATAGGTCAAAACCGTACTCGTGCCAATCGCCAAGCCTGTGATATTGGCTTTCAATGTTCCTGCATTATTGACAAACGAAGTACTACTCACGAAACTCAATCCCGTTGGGAGAATATCCGTTACCTCAATATTAGTCGCCAAATCTGGTCCTGCATTATTTACCGTGATAGAATACGTTACGACATCGCCCACATTATAAGGTCCTGCCGAAACAGTTTTCAACAAACTTAAATCTGCCTGTTGGGTCTGAATCGTTACGCCGTTTTGGTCGTCTTGCCCATCCTTCGTTCCTGTATTTACCTGAGAATCAGGGTCATACTGGTCAGATTTAGAAACTTCCGCACGGTTTTCTATTGCTCCCGACTGCACCACTTTTGCTTGGAAAGTCAAACTCGCAGACGTTCCCACGGCAATTGAATCTATGTTTTTAGATTTCAAAGAGTCGTTTGAATTCGTGAAATCGGCAGACGCTACAAAGTCTAAACCTGTTGGTAAAATGTCTTTCACCTGTACATTCGTCGCCTTACTTGGACCTGCATTGAAGACTTTTATCGTGTAAGTAATGACCTCGCCAACGTTTGGTTTTAAGTTAGAAACCGTTTTTTCTAAACTCAAATCCGCTTGTTGAGAGTTGATAATTACGCCGTCCGTATCGTTTTCGTTGTTGTCCGTTCCATTGTTTGGCGTTGAATTTGGGTCGGCTTGGTCTGATTTTGTAATCTCCGCTTTATTTAAAATCGTACCCACCTTCGTAACCTTCGCTTGGAAAGTCAATGGTATTTCTTGACCAACAGAAATTGAGGCTATATTATTGGATGTCAATACATTAGCTGTTGTCAGAGCGAAGTCAGAACTACTCACAAAGGTCAATCCATCGGGCAAAATATCCTTCGCCTGTACGTTGGTCGCAATGTCCGAACCGTTATTTTTTATCTTAATCGTGTAAGTAATCACGTCCCCAACTTGTGGATTGGTGGTGCTTACTAATTTCTTCAAACTCAAATCTGCCGAACGTGGTTTTACACTCACCGAGTCCGTATCATCCTCACCGTCAGAAGTTCCAGAATCTGGATTTGAGTCTGGGTCGAATTGGTCAGATTTACTAACTTCGGCTTTGTTGGTATATGAAATATTATTGGCAGTTCGAGGCAATATTTTTGCAATAAATGTCAAACTCTTTTTATCTCCATTTGCGATATTTGGAATTTGTGCCGTTAGAATATTTCCCTGTTGGATAAAGTCCGAACTACTGATAAATTGTAAGCCCGTTGGTAAAATATCTTTCACCTCAACATTAGTCGCCGTTGATGGTCCAGCGTTGGTAACTTCAATTGTATAGGTTACGTTTTCACCCACATTTGGCGTTGGATTCGAGACTAATTTCTTCAAACTTAAATCCGCTTGTTGTCCGCCAATCGTAACATTGTCATTATCATCTTGTCCGTCCGTAGTACCTGTATTTGGTTGAGAATCAGGGTCATACTGGTCAGACTTTGTAACTTCTGCCGCATTTGTGATAGCTCCCGCTTGGGTTACTTTTGCTACGAAAGTCAAAACTCTGTTCGTTCCAGAAGCCAAATTTGCTACCGTAGTTTTGAGCGTTCCCGAAGGACTTTCCACAAAATTTAGCGAACTCACAAATGTTAATCCCGTTGGTAATATATCCGTAATTTCTACATTCGTGGCGGCACTCGTTCCCTCATTCGTAACCGTGATTGAGTAGATTACATTTGAACCCACCGTTGGACTTGGATTTGAAACGGTTTTCAGTAATCTCAAATCGGCAACTTGGATTGTCAATAAGGCATCGTCCGTATCATCCTGACCGTCAGAAGTCCCTGTATTTGGTTGAGAATCAGGGTCTTGTTGGTCAGATTTACTAATTTCAGCTTTGTTGTTTATTGAGTATTGATTGTTGATTGGCGTTAAAACTTTCGCTTTAAAAGTTACCACTTTTGGCGTTCCGATTTGTACGTTGCTGATGCTTGCTTTTAAGGTATCACCATTTGCTGTAAAGTCAGTCGAACTTACAAATTGCAAACCTGTTGGCAAAATATCCTTCACTTCAACATTGGTCGCCACACTTGGTCCTGAATTGCTTACCGTAATTGAATACGTTACAATATCACCCATATTTGGAGCGGCATTGTCGATGTCTTTTTTCAATGACAAGTCGGCTTGTTGTCCACCAATCGTTACGGCATCCGTATCGTCTTCGTTGTTCTCCGTTCCGTTATTTACCTGAGAATCAGGGTCATACTGGTCAGATTTCGTAATTTGAGCCTTGTTTGTAATGCTTCCCGAAGCCGTAACTTTGGCTTTGAAGGTCAGCACCGCTTCGCCATTTACGGCAATCGAAAGAATGTTATTTGAGGTTAAAATATTCGTACCTGAAAGTGTAAAGTCATTTGAGCTTACAAAAGTTAAACCCGCTGGTAAAATATCTTTCGCCTGTACATTCGTGGCTACATCCGTTCCTGCATTTTTGACGGTAATCGTATATGTAATTTCATCGCCCACGTTTGGCTGTTGATTCGAGACGGTTTTTGTCAAACTCAAATCCGAAACTTGGGGTTTCACAACTGTCGAATCGGTATCATTTTGACCGTCTTCCGTGCCTGTATTTGGTTGAGAATTAGGGTCGAATTGGTCAGCCTTAGAAATCTCCGCTTTGTTCACAATCTTCTGAGAACCAATAACTTTTGCTACAAATTTTAAGGTTTTTGTTGAGCTATTGGTCAATAAAGGCACATTCGCCAATAGGATAGTTCCTTGCGAAGTGAAGTCAGACGAACTAACAAATTGCAAGCCCGCAGGAAGCACATCACGCACCTCAACGTTGGTCGCATCACTCGGTCCTGCATTGTTTACGGTGATAGTATAAGTTACGTTTTCACCCACATTTGGACGTGGATTATCTACCGTTTTTGTCAATGATAAATCCGCTTGTTGCCCACCAATCAAGACTCCACCCGTATCATCCTGACCGTCTTCCGTACCTGAATTGGGTTCAGAATCTGGGTCAAATTGGTCAGATTTTGAGACCTCCGCTTTGTTCAAAATTGCTCCCGATTGCGTAACTTTTGCGACAAATGTCACCGAGCGAGTTACGCCCAAAGGTATGTTCGCAATCGTGCCTGTGAGTGTACCTGCATTGTTGGTTAAATCTGTTGATGAAACAAATTGTAAACCCGTTGGCAATACGTCTTTTACCTCAACATTGGTGGCGGTGTTTGGTCCTTCGTTGGTTACAGAAATTGTATAACTAATTGATTCTCCAACAGTTGGATTGGTTTTAGAAACGATTTTCTGTAATTTTAAATCCGCTTGTTGAATCGTCAAAACAGCATCATCCGTATCATCCTGACCATCTTCTGTACCTGTATTTGGCTGAGAATCAGTATCAACTTGGTCAGCTTTTGAGATTTCAGCCTTATTGGTAATGGCTGTTGGCTGTTGGCTATTGGCTGTTGGCGGAAGTACCTTAGCTTTGAAAGTTAAGGTTCTTGGCGTACCAACGGCTAATGTTAAAGGAGCAATTGTTTTTAACGTATCATTTGAATTGACAAAATCTGAGCTACTCACAAACTGTAAACCCGAAGGTAAAATGTCTCGAACCTCAATACCTGTACCCGTTGAAGGTCCTGCGTTATTGACCGTGATGGTATAAGTTACGATGTCCCCAACATTTGGCGAAGCGTTGTCAATGTCTTTTTTCAAGGACAAATCTGCTTGTTGACCGCCAATCGTGATACCGTCCGTATCGTCCTCATTATTCGTAATTCCATTATTTGGCGAAGAATCTGGGTCGAACTGGTCAGATTTAGAAATCTCTGCCTTATTCGTTATCGGACTGGTTGTCAAAGGTTTACCTAAGAAAGTCAAAACCACTTCGCTACCCGCTGGCACACTCGGAATATTGTTTGAAGTCAATAATCCAGAAGTATTTGTGAAGTCCGAAGAACTCACAAAATCCAATCCCGCAGGAAGTGGGTCTTTCACTTGCACATTCGTCGCATTATCTGGTCCTGCATTCTTGACTTTTATCGTATAAGTTATTGTCTCCCCTACGTTTGGATTGGTTTTACTTACTAATTTCTCTAAACTCAAATCCGCAATTCTTGGAACAACTTTCACAGAATCGGTATCATCCTGACCATCTTGTGTACCTGTATTTACCTGTGAATCTGGGTCGAATTGATCGGATTTTGAAACTTCTGCTTTGTTCGTAATTTCTTGATTACCAGTAACTTTTGCTACGAATGATAACGATTTACTACCGACTGGTAAACTTCCAATTTGACTCGTCAAAGTGCTTCCCGATAATTGAAAATCACTTGAACTGATAAATTGTAAACCTGCTGGTAATACGTCTCTTACTTCTACATTGGTAGCCGTTGAAGGTCCTGCGTTGGTTACGTTTATGGTGTAAATAATTTGGTCACCTACGTTTGGAGATGTATTATTTACGGTTTTTGTCAAACTCAAATCTGCTTGTTGTCCACCTATCAAGACTCCGCCTGTATCATCCTGACCGTCATTTGTGCCTGTATTCGGTTGTGAATCATTATCGAATTGGTCGGATTTTGAAACTTCGGCTTTGTTTAAAATTGCTCCTGCTTGGGCTACTCTGGCTTGGAAAGTTACTGAACGAGTTGCTCCCAAAGGTATATTCGCAATTGTTCCTGTTAATGTTCCAGAATTGTCTATTAAATCTGTTGATGAAACAAAAATCAATCCTACCGGCAATACGTCTTTTACCTCAACATTCGTTGCAACATTAGGTCCTTCGTTGGTTACTGAAATCGTGTAAGTTATTGTTTCGCCTACCGTTGGATTGGTTTTGGAAACCGTTTTCGTTAAACTTAAATCTGCAATTTGAGGCGTGAGAACGGCATCGTCTGTATCATCTTGACCATCTTCTGTACCTGTTCCAACTTGTGAATCTGGGTCGAATTGGTCGGATTTACTTACTTCTGCTTTGTTCGTAATAGCCTGATTACCAGTTACTTTTGCTATAAATGTTAATGTTTTTGGACTACCTACTGGAAGACTTGCAATTGCTCCTGTTAATGTTCCATTGGTATTTATAAAGTCACTTGAACTTATAAATTGCAAGCCTGCTGGCAAAATATCCAATACCTCAACATTAGTCGCTGTGCTTGGTCCTGCGTTGGTAACTACGATTGTGTAGGTTACATTATCACCAACATTTGGGGTTGTATTTGAAACTGATTTTTGTAAACTCAAATCTGCTTGTTGTCCTCCAATCAAGACACCTCCTGTATCATCTTGACCGTCTTCTGTGCCTGTATTGGGTTGTGAATCTGGGTCATAAACATCTGATTTTGAGACTTCTGCTTTGTTCAGAATCGCTCCGCTTTGGGTAACTCTGGCTTGGAAACTTAGACTTACTTCGCCACCTGCGGTTACGCTTGCGATGTTGTTTGACAACAATAATCCAGAGGTATTAGTAAAATCTGTACTACTGATAAACTGTAAACCTACTGGCAAGACATCTTTCACCTGCACATTGGTCGCATTGTCTGGTCCTGCATTTTTTACTTTTATCGTGTAGGTAATCGTCTCACCTACGTTTGGATTGGTTTTACTTACTAATTTCTCTAAACTTAAATCTGCAATACGTGGTGTAACTCGCACTGAATCTGTATCATCCTGACCGTCTTGTGTACCTGTATTAGGCTGTGAATCTGGGTCGAATTGGTCGGATTTACTGATTTCGGCTTTATTGGTAATTCCTTGATTACCAGTAACTTTTGCTACAAATGATAATGATTTTAAACCTACTGGCAAGCTCGCAATCTGACTCGTCAAGGTGCTACCTGATAATTGGAAATCACTTGATGAAATAAATTGTAAACCTGCTGGTAGTACGTCTTTTACTTCAACATTTGTAGCCGTTGAAGGTCCTGCATTTGTTACATTTATGGTATAAATAATTTGGTCACCAACGTTTGGAGTCGTGTTATTTACCGTTTTTGTTAATGATAAATCTGCTTGTTGCCCTCCGATCAAAACCCCTCCTGTATCATCCTGACCGTCTTCTGTGCCTGTGTTAGGCTGAGAATCATTATCGAATTGGTCGGATTTTGAGACTTCGGCTTTGTTGAGGATTGCTCCTGCTTGCGTTACTCTAGCTTGGAAGGTTACACTTCTGGTTGCTCCCAAAGGTATGTTCGCAATTGTTCCTGTTAATGTTCCTGCATTATTTACTAAATCTGTACTTGAAACAAATTGTAATCCTACTGGCAACACATCTTTCACCTCAACATTGGTGGCGGTGTTTGGTCCTTCGTTGGTAATTGAAATCGTGTATGTTATCGTTTCTCCTACCGTTGGATTGGTTTTAGAAACTGTTTTTGTCAAACTTAAATCCGCAATTTGAGGAGTTAGAACTGCATCATCTGTATCATCTTGTCCGTCTTCTGTACCTGTACCCACTTGTGAATCTGGGTCGAATTGGTCGGACTTACTAACTTCGGCTTTGTTGGTAATCGTTTGATTTTCAGTTACTTTTGCAATAAATGTCAAGGTTCTTGGAGAACCAACTGGAAGACTTAAAACTTGTCCTGTTAATGTTCCATTTGTATTGATGAAATCTGAACTTGAAACGAATTGTAAACCCGCTGGTAAAATATCTTGTACCTCTACATTAGTCGCTATTGAAGGTCCTGCATTGGTTACGACTATCGTGTAAGTTACATTATCACCTACATTTGGAGTTGTATTTGAAACAGATTTTTGTAAACTCAAATCAGCTTGTTGTCCACCAATCAAAACCCCTCCTGTATCATCCTGACCGTCTTCTGTGCCTGTGTTAGGTTGTGAATCAATGTCATAAACATCCGATTTTGAGACTTCTGCCTTGTTCAGAATCGCTCCACTTTGCGTTACTCTGGCTTGGAAACTTAGACTTACTTCGCCTCCTGCCGTTACGCTGGCGATGTTGTTTGACAACAATAGTCCAGAAGTATTGGTAAAATCTGTACTACTAATAAATTGTAAACCTGCTGGCAAAACATCTTTCACCTGCACATTGGTCGCATTGTCAGGTCCTGCATTTTTTACTTTGATAGTATAAGTAATCGTCTCGCCTACGTTTGGATTGGTTTTAGAAACTAATTTCTCTAAACTCAAATCTGCAATTCTTGGCGTAACTCTCACTGAATCCGTATCATCTTGACCGTCTTGTGTACCTGTATTCACTTGTGAATCTGGGTCGAATTGGTCACTTTTACTGATTTCGGCTTTATTGGTAATACCTTGATTACCAGCAACTTTTGCTACAAAACTCAACGCTTTACTACCCACTGGCAAACTCACAATCTGACTCGTCAAAGTGCTTCCTGATAATTGAAAATCACTTGAACTTACAAATTGTAATCCTGCTGGTAATACGTCTTTTACTTCAACATTAGTAGCTGTACTTGGTCCTGCATTTGTTACATTTATCGTGTAAATAATCTGGTCACCAACGTTTGGAGAAGTGTTATTTACGGTTTTTGTTAATGATAAATCTGCTTGTTGCCCACCGATTAAAACCCCGCCTGTATCATCCTGACCGTCATTTGTGCCTGTATTTGGCTGAGAATCTGGGTCGAATTGGTCAGATTTTGAAACTTCGGCTTTGTTTAAGATTGCTCCTGCTTGCGTTACTCTGGCTACGAATGATAATGAACGAGTTACGCCCAAAGGTATGTTCGCAATTGTTCCTGTTAATGTTCCAGAAGTATTCGTTAAATCAGTTGAACTTACAAATTGTAACCCTACTGGCAATACATCTTTTACTTCAACATTGGTCGCAATATTTGGTCCTTCGTTGGTTACAGAAATCGTGTAAGTTATCGTTTCGCCTACCGTTGGATTGGTTTTAGAAACGGTTTTTACTAAACTTAAATCCGCCATTTGAGGTGTCAATACGGCATCATCTGTATCATCTTGACCGTCTTCTGTTCCCGTACCTACCTGTGAATCTGGGTCGAATTGGTCTGATTTACTAACTTCTGCTTTATTAGTAATGACTTGATTACCAGTCACTTTGGCAATGAAAGTTAAAGTTTTTGGACTGCCTACTGAAAGACTTGAAACTTGTCCTGTTAATGTTCCATTGGTATTTATGAAATCTGAACTTGAAACAAATTGAAGTCCTGCTGGCAAAATATCCAATACTTCCACATTGGTCGCTGTACTTGGTCCTGCGTTGGTAACTACGATTGTGTAGGTTACATTATCCCCCACGTTTGGATTGGTGTTTGACACTGATTTTTGTAAACTCAAATCCGCTTGTTGTCCACCAATCAAAACCCCGCCTGTATCATCTTGACCGTCTTCTGTTCCTGTGTTAGGCTGTGAATCTGGGTCGTAAACGTCTGATTTTGAGACTTCTGCTTTGTTCAATATCGCTCCACTTTGCGTTACTCTGGCTTGGAAAGTTAAATTTACTTCCCCACCTGCCGTTACACTTGCAATGTTATTTGACAACAATGGTCCAGACGTGTTTGTGAAATCTGTGCTTGAAACAAATTGTAAACCAACTGGCAAAACATCCTTCACCTGAACATTCGTCGCATTATCGGGTCCTGCATTTTTGACTTTGATGGTATAAGTAATTGTCTCGCCAACGTTTGGATTGATTTTAGAAACTAATTTTTCTAAACTCAAATCTGCTATTCTTGGTTTTACACTCACTGAATCGGTATCATCTTGACCGTCTTGTGTGCCTGTATTGGGCTGACTGTCAGGGTCGAATTGGTCTGATTTGCTGATTTCTGCTTTATTGGTAATTCCTTGATTACCTGCAACTTTCGCTACAAAACTTAACGATTTACTACCCACTGGCAAACTTGCAATCTGACTCGTCAAAGTGCTTCCCGATAATTGAAAATCACTTGATGAAATAAATTGTAAACCTGCTGGCAATACGTCTTTTACTTCAACATTTGTTGCCGTTGAAGGTCCTGCGTTTGATACAACGATTGTGTAAGTGATGTTATCGCCAACGTTTGGAGAGGTATTATTTACGGCTTTTGTTAATGATAAATCTGCTTGTTGTCCTCCGATCAAAACCCCTCCTGTATCATCCTGACCATCATTTGTGCCTGTATTAGGTTGTGAATCAATATCAAACTGGTCAGATTTTGAAACTTCGGCTTTGTTTAAGATTGCTCCTGCTTGTGTTACTCTGGCTTGGAAAATTACGCTTCTTGTTGCTCCCAAAGGTATGTTCGCAATCGTGCCTGTAAGTGTTCCAGAATTATTTACTAAATCATTCGAAGAAACAAATTGTAAACCTCCTGGCAATACATCTTTTACTTCAACATTAGTCGCTACATTTGGTCCTTCGTTGGTTACAGAAATCGTGTAAGTTATCGTTTCGCCTACCGTTGGATTGGTTTTAGAAACTGTTTTTGTCAAACTTAAATCCGCAATTTGAGGAGTTAGAACTGCATCATCTGTATCATCTTGTCCGTCTTCTGTACCTGTACCCACTTGTGAATCTGGGTCGAATTGGTCGGACTTACTAACTTCGGCTTTGTTGGTAATCGTTTGATTTTCAGTTACTTTTGCAATAAATGTCAAGGTTCTTGGAGAACCAACTGGAAGACTTAAAACTTGTCCTGTTAATGTTCCATTTGTATTGATGAAATCTGAACTTGAAACGAATTGTAAACCCGCTGGTAAAATATCTTGTACCTCTACATTAGTCGCTATTGAAGGTCCTGCATTGGTTACGACTATCGTGTAAGTTACATTATCACCTACATTTGGAGTTGTATTTGAAACAGATTTTTGTAAACTCAAATCAGCTTGTTGCCCACCAATTAAAACCCCGCCTGTATCATCCTGACCATCTTCTGTGCCTGTATTAGGCTGTGAATCAAGGTCGAATTGGTCACTTTTTGAGACTTCTGCCTTGTTCAATATCACTCCGCTTTGCGTTACTCTGGCTTGGAAAGTTAGGCTTACTTCACCACCTGCTGTTACGCTTGCAATGTTATTTGACAACAATAGTCCAGAAGTGTTGGTGAAATCGGTTGAACTGATAAATTGTAGACCTACTGGCAGTACATCTTTAACCTGAACATTCGTAGCATTATCAGGTCCTGCATTTTTTACTTTGATAGTGTAAGTAATCGTTTCGCCAACATTTGGATTGGTTTTACTTACTAATTTCTCTAAACTTAAATCTGCTATTCTTGGCGTAACTCTTACAGAATCGGTGTCGTCTTGACCGTCTTGTGTGCCTGTATTCACCTGTGAATCTGGGTCAAATTGGTCAGATTTTGAGACTTCTGCTTTATTTACAATTGACTGATTACCAGTTACTTTCGCTACAAAACTTAATGATTTATTACCCACTGGTAAACTTGCGATTTGACTTGTCAATGTACTTCCTGATAATTGGAAATCACTTGAACTTACGAATTGTAAACCTGCTGGCAATACGTCTTTTACTTCAATATTCGTTGCTGTACTTGGTCCTGCGTTGCTTACATTTATCGTGTAAATAATGTTATCCCCAACGTTTGGAGACGTGTTATTTACCGTTTTCGTTAAACTCAAATCCGCTTGTTGTCCTCCAATCAAAACCCCTCCTGTATCATCCTGACCGTCTTCTGTGCCTGTATTGGGCTGAGAATCATTATCGAATTGGTCACTTTTTGAGACTTCGGCTTTGTTTAAGATTGCTCCTGCTTGTGTTACTCTGGCTACGAAACTTAAACTTCTTGTTGCTCCTAACGGAATATTCGCAATAGTACCTGTTAATGTTCCAGAGTTGTTGATTAAATCACTTGAAGAAACAAACTGTAAACCTGCTGGCAATACGTCTTTTACTTCAACATTGGTCGCTGTATTTGGACCTTCGTTGGTTACAGAAATCGTGTATGTTATCGTTTCGCCAACCGTTGGATTAGTTTTAGAAACTGTTTTCAATAAACTTAAATCTGCAATTTGAGGAGTCAAAACGGCATCGTCTGTATCATCCTGACCGTCTTCTGTGCCTGTACCAACCTGTGAATCTGGGTCGAATTGGTCGGATTTACTTACTTCGGCTTTATTCGTAATCGTTTGATTTTCAGTTACTTTTGCTATAAAAGTTAATGTTTTGGGATTACCAACTGGAAGATTTAAAACTTGTCCTGTCAATGTTCCATTTGTATTGATGAAGTCTGAACTTGAAACGAATTGTAATCCCACTGGCAAAATATCTAATATCTCAACATTGGTTGCTGTTGAAGGTCCTGCATTGGTTACGACTATCGTGTAGGTTACATTATCCCCAACATTTGGGTTTGTGTTTGAAACTGATTTTTGTAAACTCAAATCTGCTTGTTGCCCACCAATCAAGACTCCGCCTGTATCATCCTGCCCGTCTTCTGTACCTGTGTTAGGCTGTGAATCTGGGTCATAAACATCTGATTTTGAAACTTCTGCCTTGTTTAAAATCGCTCCGCTTTGGGTAACTCTGACTTGGAAAGTTAAGTTTACTTCTCCTCCTGCCGTTACGCTTGCGATGTTGTTTGACAACAATAGTCCAGAAGTGTTGGTAAAATCAGTTGATGAAACAAATTGTAATCCCGTTGGTAAAACGTCCTTCACCTGAACATTGGTCGCATTGTCTGGTCCTGCATTCTTGACTTTTATCGTATAAGTAATCGTCTCGCCTACGTTTGGATTGGTTTTAGACACTAATTTCTCTAAACTTAAATCCGCTATTCTTGGCGTAACCCTTACAGAATCCGTATCATCTTGACCGTCTTGTGTACCTGTATTAGGCTGACTGTCTGGATCGAATTGGTCAGATTTACTGATTTCCGCTTTATTCGTAATTGATTGATTACCTGTTACTTTTGCTACAAAAGTGAGTGATTTATTGCCTACTGGCAAACTCGCAATTTGACTGGTCAAAGTGCTGCCTGATAATTGGAAATCACTTGATGAAATAAATTGTAAACCTACTGGCAATACGTCTTTTACTTCAACATTAGTAGCCGTTGAAGGTCCTGCGTTTGATACATTTATGGTGTAAATAATTTGGTCACCTACGTTTGGAGAGGTGTTATTTACCGTTTTAGTTAAGCTCAAATCCGCTTGTTGTCCACCGATTAGAACCCCTCCTGTATCATCCTGACCGTCTTCTGTGCCTGTATTCGGCTGACTGTCATTATCGAATTGGTCACTTTTTGAGACTTCGGCTTTGTTTAGGATTGGGCTTGATATTAATACTTTTGCAATGAATGAAAAAGTTTTTGTTCCTCCAATTGGGATGGCTAATGCTGTGCCTGTTAATGTTCCTGCATTATTTGTCAAATCAATACTACTCACAAATTGTAAACCCGCTGGTAATACGTCTTTTACCTCAACATTGGTCGCAATATCTGGTCCTGCATTGCTTACAGTTATCGTGTAAGTTACATTGGTATTTACGCTTGGAGCGGTGTTTGAAACGGCTTTTGTCAAACTTAAATCCGCTGATTTTGGGGTAATTGCAGCATCATCCGTATCGTCTTGACCATCCGTTACGCCTGTATTCGGTTGAGAATCTGGGTCGAATTGGTCGGCTTTTGAAATTTCTGCACTATTTGTAATAAGCTGATTACCAGTAACTTTTGCAATGAAAGTTAAAATTTTAGGCGTTCCTACGGCAATACTTGAAATCGTTGAAATCAATGTTCCAGAAGTATTTGTAAAATCACTTGAACTCACAAATTGCAAGCCTGCTGGTAAAATATCTTGCACCTCTACATTGGTTGCCGTGCTTGGTCCTGCGTTGTTTACCGTAATCGTATAAGTGATATTGTCTCCTACATTTGGTGCGGCAGGCGTTCCTGTGACGTTTGAAACTGATTTTGTCAAACTCAAATCTGCCTGTTGTCCGTTCAAAGAAACCGCTCCAACATCATCCTGACCGTCATTTACGCCTGTATTTGGTTGAGAATCTGGGTCAAATTGGTCTGATTTTGTTATCTCCACTTTATTCGTAATCGTTCCAGAAGCGGTAATTTTTGCCTTAAATTTCAAGGTCGTTGAACCGTTTACTGGAATATTGGCGATGTTATTTGAAGTTAAAACTCCCGAAGTATTTGTAAAATCTATACTACTGACAAATTGCAAACCTACTGGCAAAACATCTTGCACTTGGACATTGCTCGCCGCATCTGTTCCTGCATTATTTACCAACAACGTAAACTCTACAACATCCCCTACGTTGGCGTTAGCGTTGCTCACAAATTTTTGCAAACTCAAATCCGCCACACGCACCCGCACACTCGTAGAATCTGTATCATCTTCACCATTCAAAATACCATTATTGGGCGATGAATCTGGGTCTGGGACGCTATTGAAAGCGATTTCGGCGTTGTTTGTAATCTTTCCAGTACCCGTAACTTTCGCCAAAAACTTGAAGGTCTGAGACTGATTTACACCCAGATTTGATACTTGTCCTGTCAATGTCCCTCCCGCATTTGCTAAGGTTGATGAGCTTACAAATTGTAATCCCGAAGGCAAAACGTCTCTGATACTTGCCGTTGAAACTGCACTTGGTCCTGCATTAGTTATCACAATCGTAAACTCCACATTTTCATTCGGATTCACGACTGATTTATTGACCGTTTTTATCAAACTCAAATCCGCTAAATTTCCGCCAACCGTTATTTGGTCGGTATCATCTTGTCCGTCTGTCGTTCCTGTATTTGGTTGAGAATCAATATCATACTGATCAGATTTCGTAATTTGGGCAGCATTAGTAATGTTTCCTGCTTGGTTTAAAGTTGCTGTGAAAGTAAAATTTTGCGTAACTCCCACCGCCAAACTTGGAATCGTGGCGGTCAATGTTCCTGCATTATTCGTAAAATTTCCTGCATTAACCAACGTCAAACCTGCTGGGAGAACGTCTTTCACCTCCACATTCGTAGCCGTCGAGGGTCCTGCATTACTTACCTGAATCGTGTAAGTAATGACATCGCCCACATTTGCCGACAATGGATTGGCTAATTTCTTCAAACTCAAATCTGCAACCTGTGGCGTAAGCGGGGCATCATCTGTATCATCCTGACCGTCTTCCGTACCTGTATTCACCTGAGAATCAGGGTCAAACTGGTCAGATTTTGAAATTTCAGCTTTATTATTTATCGCACTCGAAGCGGTTACTTTTGCTCTAAATGTCAATGTTTTTGGCGTACCAACTGCCACCGTTAAATTCGATGCGGTCAATGTTCCTGCTGTATTTACAAAATCCGTACTGCCAATAAATTGCAACCCAAAAGGCAAAATATCTTTCACCTCCACGCCCGTAGCCGTGGATGGTCCTGCATTGGAAACGGTGATGGTATAATCAATTTCTTCACCCACATTTGGTGCGGCAGGCGTTCCTGTTGAATTACTCACCGATTTTTGCAAACTTAAATCCGCTTGCTGTCCTCCGATTAAAACTCCGCCCGTATCATCTTGTCCATCTGACGTTCCTGTATTTGGTTGAGAATCAATATCATACGTATCAGATTTACTTACTTCTGCCTTATTCAAAATCGCTCCTGCTTGCGTAACTTTTGCTACGAAAGTCAGGTTAATAATGCCATTGGCAGAAATCGTTGGGATATTATTTGAGAATAAAACGCCCGAAGTATTTGTAAAATCCGTTGAACTTACAAATTGTAAACCTGCTGGTAATACGTCTTTTACTTCTACATTGGTCGCTGCATCTGGACCATCATTTTTGACTGAAATCGTGTAAGTAATATTTTCCCCAACGTTTGGATTCGTTTTAGAAACCGTTTTCGTTAAACTTAAATCCGCAGTTTTAGGGGTTAGAGGTACTCCGCCTGTATCATCCTGACCGTCTTCTGTACCTGTATTGGGTTGAGAATCTGGATCGAATTGGTCGGATTTACTAATCTCCGCTTTATTGGTAATTAATTGATTTCCAGCAACTTTTGCTACGAAAGTTAGCGTTTTTGTACCTACTGGCAAACTCGCAATTTGTCCTAATAATGTTCCTGAAAGGTTTGTAAAATCGGTTGAACTTACAAATTGTAAACCTGCTGGCAATACATCTTTTACTTCCACATTGGTAGCCGTACTTGGTCCTGAATTGGTTACTACAATCGTGTAGGTTACGTTATCTCCCACATTTGGTGCGGCAGGCGTTCCTGTTGTGTTTGAAACGGCTTTCGTCAAGCTCAAATCTGCTTGTTGTCCACCAATCAAAACGCCTCCTGTATCGTCCTGACCGTCATTTGTGCCTGTGTTGGGTTGAGAATCTGGGTCAAATTGGTCGGATTTACTCACCTCCGCTTTATTCAAAATAGCACTTGAATTCAATACTCTCGCAACGAAAGTAAATGATTTTGTTGCCCCAACCGCAACAGTTTGTGTTGTGCCTGTGAGTGTTCCTGTATTGTTCGTTAAGTCAGTTGAACTTACAAATTGTAAACCTGCTGGCAATACATCTTTTACCTCAACATTGGTGGCAATATCAGGTCCTGCGTTGGTTACGTTTATTGTATAAGTTACATTTGAATTAACGTTTGGAGTTGTGTTTGAAACGGCTTTTGTCAAACTTAAATCCGCAGATTTTGGTGTGATAATGACATTTCCTGTATCATCTTGACCGTCTTCTGTACCTGTATTTGGTTGAGAATCTGGGTCGAATTGGTCGGCTTTTGAAATTTCGGCTTTATTGGCTATTGGCTGTTGGCTATCGGCTGTCGGCAATACCTTGGCGATAAAGGTTAATATCTTTGGTGTTCCAACGGCTACTGTTAATGGCGTTGTATTTGTTAATGTTCCAGAAGTATTTGTAAAATCTGTTGATGAAATAAATTGTAATCCCGCAGGTAACACATCACGAACTTCTACGCCAGTTGCGGTGCTTGGTCCTGCATTGTTTACCGTGATGGTATAAGTTACATTATCCCCCACATTTGGCGTGCTGTTTGAAACTGCTTTGGTCAAGCTCAGATCAGCTTGTTGTCCACCAATTAAAACCCCGCCTGTATCATCCTGACCGTCATTTGTGCCTGTATTTGGTTGAGAATCAGGGTCAAATTGGTCGGAAGCTGAAACTTCTGCTTTATTCAAAATACTGCCTGCTTGTGTAACGGTTGCTACGAATTTTAAAACCACATTACCGCCCGAAGTTATCGAAGCGATGTTGTTTGAAATTAATGTTCCAGAGGTATTCACGAAGTCTGTTGAACTTACAAAAGTTAATCCTGCTGGTAAAATATCTTTGACCTTTACGTTGGTCGCATTGTCACCGCCTTTGTTGGTTACGGTAATTGTGTAAGTGATATTCTCACCCACATTTGGATTGGTTTTGGAAACTGTTTTAACCAGTTCCAAATCTGCTTCCCGAACTCTAATAGGTTCATTATCAGTATCATCTTCTCCATTGTCTGTTCCGTTATTTGGGGTTGAATCTGAATCTGGCACATCGCTACTCGCAATTTGTGCCTTGTTAATTATGGTGCCTGTACCCGTCACTTTCGCTTGAAAAGTAAAGGCGGTTGAGGTATTTGGTTGTAGGTTCGTAAACGTTCCTACCAACGTTCCTGCATTGTTTGTGAGCGTTGAAGAGCTTACAAATTCCAATCCCGAAGGCAAAGCATCCGAGATTGTTCCAGTCGTTACAGAATTTGGTCCTGCATTAGAAACCGTTATCGTAAACGTGACAATTTCATTCGGATTCACGACAGATTTATCAACCGTTTTCACCAAACTCAAATCCGCTAATTTTCCTGCAATCGTGATATTATCGGTATCATCTTGTCCGTCCGTTGTGCCTGTATTTGGTTGAGAATCAGGGTCGTACTGGTCAGATTTTGTAATCTCTACCGAGTTTTTTAATGCTCCTGCTTGGGTAACTTTTGCTTTGTAAGTCAAGGTTTGAGACGTTCCCGAAGCAATAGTCAAACCGCTTGCCGTGAGTGTTTGTCCAGAGGCGGTGAAGTCCACGCTTGAAACAAATTGTAGTCCCGTTGGCAATAAATCTTTCACCTCCACATTGGTAGCGGTGTTCAAACCTGCATTGTTTACGGTGATACTATACGTAATTTCATCTCCTACATTTACCGATAATTTACTCGCATTTTTAGTCAATGATAAATCGGCAGTTTGAATCGTCAAAGGTGCATCATCGGTATCATCTTGACCGTCCGAAGTTCCTGTATTTGGTTGAGAATCAGGGTCAAATTGGTTGGATGATTTGATTTCTGCCTTGTTATTAATTAGCCCCCCAACCCCCAGAGGGGGAGTGTTCGGCGAATTAGCTCCCCCACTGGGGGCGGGGGGTGCTATTTTTGCGGTAAATGTTAATGTTACTGGCGTTCCAACATTGACTGTTAAAGGCGTTGTATTGGTTAATGTTCCTAATGTGTTTGTCAAAGTTGAACTGCTCACAAATTGTAGTCCCGCTGGTAAAATATCTTGAATCGTTACGCCCGTTGCTGTTGAAGGTCCTGCGTTGGAAACGGTGATGGTATAAACTACATTATCACCAACATTTGGATTCGTATTTGAAACTGATTTTTGTAAACTCAAATCCGCTTGTTGTCCACCAATCAAAACGCCTCCTGTATCATCCTGACCGTCTTCTGTTCCTGTATCTGGTTGAGAATCAGGGTCATATTGGTCAGATTTACTCACTTCGGCTTTGTTTAAAATACTTCCCGCTTGGGTTACGGTTGCTACAAAAGTGAGAGCAACCGACCCATTGGCAGGAATTGAGGCGATGTTAGTTGATAATAATGTTCCTGATGTGTTTGTGAAATTTCCTGACGAAACAAAGCTCAAACCTGCTGGCAAAACGTCCTTTACCTGCACATTCGTAGCTGGTGATGGTCCAGCATTTGAAACCGTAATTGTGTATGTAATATTTTCACCCACATTCGGATTCGTTTTTGAAACCGTTTTCACCAAACTCAAATCGGCTTGTTGGGCGTTAATGTCCACTGAACCTCTGTCGTCTTCGGTGTTTCCAGTTCCGTTTCCATGTGGAGAATCCAAGTCTGGTTGGTCAGCGTTTGAGACCTCGGCGGCATTGGTTGTTAATCCTGCCGACAAAACTTTGGCTACAAAAGTTACTGATACTGAACCATTTACGGCAATACTTGAAATCGTTCCTGTCAATGTTCCTGCAACATTTGTTAAGCTCGCTGAACTCACAAATTGTAAACCCGCTGGCAAAACGTCCTTCACCTCCACATTCGTAGCGGTGTTTGGTCCTGCATTGGTTACGGTGATGGTGTAGGTTATTGTTTCACCAACATTTGGATTCGTTTTTGAAACTGTTTTCGTCAAACTCAAATCCGCCTGATTCTGAATCGTTACGGGCGTTGGCGTGCTTCCTGCGGGCGTTGGGTCGTTTCCGTTATTTGAAATATCCGTAGTATTTCCACCCGTAGTCCCTGTGGCTGAGGCAGTTACGTTATTCAAGAAAGTATTACTTCCTGTATAACCATTCAATTTTATGTTTACTGTAAATTGATACGAATTACTCTGATTTAACAACAAAGAACCCGTACCCGTCAGAAGATTTTGACCCGTTGGCGTTCCTAAAAATCCTGTGTTAATATCGCTCGCCCCTGTTTTAGAAATAACCGTATAAACAATCGGTGAAGGAAAGGTAGTTGCCAGATTTTCAGTCACTTGCACATTATTCAGCACCACATTTCCGAAGTTTTTTACCACAACCTGATACGTCACATTATAACTTCCATCGGGTTGCAGAGCAATTGAATTTATCGTAGTTTTTGACGATCCAACTACTGGATTCGCAATCGTTACAGGAGTTGGCGTATTTTCACCATTATCTCCCGCAAAACCATTAGAATTTGGGTCGATGGCAGCTTCATTTCCATTATTTGACAAATCCGAAACGCTCTGTCCCGAAGGGTTTGTCGCCGTTGCCGATACCTGATTATTGAAAACGGATTGCGTAGAACCATTCATCGTCAAACGAACGGTGAAGGTAATCGTGCGAGATTGTCCAGGGGTCAAAATTGAGGCATTGGCAGAACTGGCAACCAGCAAACGAGTCTCCGTAGTGCCATTAAAAGCGGTTTCTGCCAATAATGGGGCTAAGGTTTGCGAGCCTTGCGAAATCGTAAAAGTGGTTGGTGATGGAAAAGTAGTCGTCAAATCGTCACGCACTTGCACGCCCGAAAGATTGACATTGCCAATATTTTTAACGGTAACTGTATAAGGAATATCATAAACGCCATCCGAAATTTTCACGGGCGTTCCTGCCGATTTTGCCACACCAATATTACCGTTTACGATGCTTACAGGCGTAGGAGTATCTTCGCCAAATTCCCTTGGATTTCCGTTGTTATTGGGGTCAATCGCATTCGCTCCACCGTTGTTTGAAACGTCCGCAATTGAACTCACTGAACCACTCGGATTGGTTGCTCCTGCCGTAGCGGAGTTGTTGAAAAGTGTCTGTGTCGAACCATTCAGATTGACTCTGACCGTAAAAGTGATGGTCTGACTCGCACCAATGGCTAAGGTTGAAGAAGCTGAGGTTAATAAATTTTGGTTCGTATTTCCGTTAAATAAAGTATTGGCGGTTAAAGGCAAACTCGTTGAATTTGAGACAATTGAGTACGTTATCGGACTTGGAAAAGTAGCATTGAGATTCTCTACAACCTGCACATTCGACAAGGCTACATTGCCCAAGTTTTTCACCGTAACCGTATATGGCACATCATAAACGCCATTCGTCACCAAGACTGGATTGGTCGCTGATTTTGCAACCCCAATCACTGGATTATCGTTACAACTCACATTGGCAGTGGTAGAATTGATACAACCCGTTGCGGCATCTTTAATCGTAATCGTGTAAGCTCCATTTGCTAAATTATTAAAGGTGTTTGTGTTTTGAAATGCTCCTGAATTTAAAGCATAATTCAATGTTCCACCCGTTGGATTAGTCGCTCCCGCAACCGTGATTACGCCCGTACCTGCACCACCCACACACGAAGGTGTAGCGGATGAAAGCGTAGGTTTTGGACGAACTGTTACCGTCATTTCATCGAACGAAGTACAATTTCCAGATGCTCCAATAGTCCAACGATATTTATAAGTCCCTGCCAGTAAACCAGTTACGGTTGTATTTGGAGAATTTACATTCGTAATTACCTCTGGACTTCCCGAAGGACCAGCGACTTTTGTCCAAGTTCCAGTTCCTACGGCTGGCGTGTTTCCGTTCAAGGTCAAAGTTGAACCTTCGCAAATCGTCTGACTTGCTCCTGCCGTTGCGGGCGTTGGGGCGGCTACGATATTTACCGTAACTTCATCAAAAGAAGTTTGGCAATCGTTCGGAGAATTTACGCCCGTTGAAACCGTCCAACGGAAAACATATTGCCCTAAATCCGTTCCTAAAACTTGTGAAGTGGCAGAATTTGGGGATAAAAATGTGACGTTCGGATTGGCGGAAGGCTTGGAAATTTGCGTCCAAGTTCCCGTTCCTGCCGTTGGTAAAGTAGCGTTGAGATTGATGGGCGAAAACTGACAAACGATTTGGTCAACCCCTGCATTGGCGGTACTCGGCACAGCTAAGTTCTTGACAATCACCGTATCACGAGAAATACAAGCCCCCGAAGTTATCGTCCAAATGTATTTATAAGTTCCAGAAGTTAAGCTCAAAGCCGTCGTTGCGGGTGCTGTTCCTGATGCAGGAGAAAACACCGAAAACGGCGAATCAGGTGTCTTTGACCAAGCACCTGTACCAACCGTTGGCGTATTTCCAAAAATATTCGTTGCCGTTCCGTTACAAATCGTTTGGTCAGCTCCTGCGTTGGCAGTTGTTGGGGCGGGGTCAGGCACATTTATTGTTACATCATCCGTCGAAACCGCACACGAACCATTTGAAATTGTCCATCTAAAAACATAGCTTCCTGCCGCATCAATTCCTGTAATATCAGTCGTTGCAACTTGTGGATTTAAAATCGTTGGCGTTGGTAAGGTGGCAGGTGTTTTTGAAATCAAAGTCCACATTCCTTGCCCAACGGTTGGCACATTACCCGTCATTTTTACGGTCGGCGGACAAACCGTTTTATCCACTCCTGCATTCGCTACGGTAGGAATTTGGAAATATTCAATCCGCACTTCATCGCCAATAACACACGTCCCATTCGTGATTGTCCATTTCAAAACATACAGCCCATATTTATTAGTCGAACCAATATTTAAAGTTGCATTGGGCGATGTGGCATTTGATAAAGTGGCGTTAGAAGTATTAGTTGGTTGAGCTAAAATCGTCCAAAGCCCCGTTTGTCCCGCAGGTACTGGATTTGGTTGAATATCATTGCCACTATTCAGATTTATTGCCGTTCCCGAAGTTTCACAAATCTGTTTGTCCAAACCTGCATTGGGCGTACTTCCCGCCGCCGAGACATTCAAAACCACTTGGTCAGCCGTCGGATTTGGGCAAGAAGTCGCATTCGGATTTTTAACAATCGTATAAGCAAAAACATATTGTCCAGTCGTCAAACCAGTTACCACCGCATCACTCGAAGGTGAAGAAGTGGGCGTAATTGTCTGAGTGCCAGGACCAGAAATCTTCGTCCATGTTCCCGAAGAACCATTTCCTGCCAATAAAGTAGAGTTACTCAAACAAACATTTTGGTCAGCTCCTGCATTCGAGGCTTCTTGTACAAAAACATCAATATCATCCGTAGTCGTAGGGCAATTTGTTCCGCCCGTAACCGTCCATCTAAATTTATAATTACCTTGTTTTAAGTTACTTACAGTTGTTGTGGGAGAAGAATTTGAAGAAAAACTAACCTGCGAAGGAGCATTACCCACAATCGACCATGTGCCTGTACTGACTGAATTTATCGGGTCAGCTACCAACGTTGCACTTGAATTACTTGGACAAATCGTTTGATTTGCCACCGCAATATTTGCCGTTGAAACAGGTTCAGAAACTTTCACAGTTACATCCGCCTGAGAGCCATTCGTACAAACGCCATTGGCAATCGTCCATCTGAAAACATAATCACCCGCAACCAATGAAGTTATCGTTGAATTAGGCAAATTCACATTCGTAATATTCGCCTGAGAAGGTCCTGAAACCTGTGTCCAAGTACCAATTCCCGCCCCTGCATTATTGCCCGAAAGTGTCGTGGAAGTACCACACAGAGCCTGAGTTGCTCCTGCCGTAGCGGTTGGAATATTTGAATTTACCGTAACCACAACGGTATCTCTTGAAATACAAGTTCCGTCCGTTATCGTCCAGACAAATTTATACGTACCAGCCTGTAAACCAGTCGCTTGTGCATTGGCAGAAGCTGTATTCGGACTAAAATTGGGCGTTGGATTAGCGGAAGGTTTACTCCCCAAAGACCACGACCCCGTATTCGGAGAAGCGGGTGCAGTTGCTCCCAAAGTTGCCGTTGTGCTTCCTGTGGGTACGCACAAATCCGTCCCTGCATTGGCATCACCTGGTCCTGGGGAATTACCCGAAGTAATCACCACGACATCCGTTGCTGTTGCACAACCGTTTGCATTGGTTTGTGGCGTGCTTTGCATCGTCCAACGCAAATTATAAGAAGTATTTGGTTGAATATTTTGCAATTTGGCGTTAGGGTCGTTCACATTCGTAAACGTAGGTGCAGCCCCCGCAGGTGACTGACTTACTACCGTCCAAGTACCCGTTTGCCTCCTCAAAGGCGTGTTTGCCCTCAGTTGCACAGAAGTATTTGTACACACTGGAATCTGGTCAGCCCCAGCATCTGCCAAAGGTGGCACACGCACAATTACCAAAACATCATCGGTTGTTTTAGGACAATTAGGTCCATTGTCAATCGTCCAACGTAAAACATAATCTCCTGATAATAAATTAGATACGTTAGAAGTTGTTGAAAATTTATCGCTAAATGTTGCCAAAGAAGGTCCCGAAACTTGCGACCATGAACCCTTGCCAACTGACGGAGTATTTCCTGCCAAATTGGTATTCGTTACCCCACAAGCCAACACTTGGTCAGTACCTGCATTTGAACCAGTTGGAGAAATCGAAACCGTAATTTTTACATCATCCGTTGCCGTCTGACAGGTTGAACTTGGCGGAGAATTTCTGGTAAAACGCACCACATAATCCCCTGCCGCCGTAAGTCCTGCAATAGTTTGCGGAGAATTGGAAGCATTAGCGGCAGCACCCATTACGCCAGTTGGTCCAGAAATAATTTGGTATTGCGTATAAAGTCCGCCCGCCTGTGTGTAAGGAATGGTGGTTGTGGTAACATTACAGCCCAAAACTTGGTCTGCCCCTGCATTAATCGAAGGCGTAGTTTGATTATAAATCTGCACCGTTCCCGTAGTCGAACAACCCGTTGCGGCATTTGAAATCGTATATCTGAATTGATAATAAGCCCCTGATACTAAACCCGTTACCGTTGTGGTGGCAGAATTGGGCGATGAAAAAGTCGGATTGGGATTTCCGCTATTATTGATGGTCGTCCATTGTACAGTCTCACCCACAAACGAAGGAGGAGTTCCATTCAAAACCACCGAAGTTCTACCATCACAAAAAGTAATATCGTTCATCGGGGCAACGGGCGTAATAGACTGCGAAGGGGCAGGAACTACAATCGTAACTTCGTCAGAACCCGTGGCACAAGGACCAGTAGCCGTTAATCTAAAAACATAAGTCCCTTGTTTGAGATTACAAACGGTGGGATTTTGGGCATTGACATTTGAAAAACTCCCAATCGAAGGACCACTCACCTGCGACCATGTACCAATCTGTCCGCCCGTTCCGTTTCCTTCAAAAGTACCCGAAAGGTTTGCACAAGTCGAGACGGAATAACAAGCAATATTGGCAGCAATATTTTGGTCTGGACCTGCATTGACCGTTGGGACTCCTCCACGATTGGTAATAATTAAATCATCAAAAGTTTGGCAACCGTTGGGATTTGTAATGGTATATCTTAAAGTTGAAGAACCTGCACTGGTCTGAGAAAGCGTAATATTTGGACTCGTTGTATTTGTTGCTGAAAAAGAAACGCCCGCATTATTTCCGCCAATAATTTGCCATGAAACCGTCTCTCCTGCATTTACAGGAGCATTTCCAGAAACTGGGTAAGTACCTGGGCAGTACGTTGCATCCGCCCCTGCATTTGCAATTGAGATAGGTTTTACTGTGATTCTAACGTCATCAAAAACCGTTTCTTCGTCCTCGCAAAGGGCAGTCAGGCGAAAAGTATAAGTCTGGTTTGGCGTTGCCCCAATAATCGTAGGATTCAAAATCGAAGGGTTAGAAATTCCCACCGAAGGACCCGCTATCTGCGTCCACGTAACCGTAGGCACATATCCAGCCACGGCAGAAGAGGCAGTCCCCGCTAATTGAATCGTTTGATTGGCACAATACGACGCATCAACATTGGCGTTGACGGTACAGTTTTGTGCTTGCAAAACCATCGGAAAAGCGAACAAGAAAATAAAGGCAAAAATCTTTTGGAAAGAAGATGCAAAAGAGTGCAAACAACGAAATATCGTTATCGCAAAGCGAGGAGCTACTTGAATCATGGCGGTGATTTTCAGCGTTTTAAGCAATTATGAGTACGGAATAATTTCTTTCCGTACTCTTTATAAAAGCCAAAACCATGCCATTAACTTGAAAAAGAGAGAATAAACAGTTGATTTAGTCGATGAATTAAAATCTCATAAAAATAAAAAAGACAACCCTATTCGCAATTAACTTGATTCCCAATACTTTCGTCCCCGTGGATGGTGTCCCCACCATCCATCGTGCGTCAGCAACTCACTAAGTTGGATTCATTTACAATTAGTTGATAATCAGATGTTTGTATTGCTGACGCACGATGGTCGGTGGAGACACCGACCACGGGACAGATATTTTGGAGTATCTATGAACTAATAAAATACATCAATTAAATTAACAAATACATCAATCATGCTGTTAAAAGCAAATATAAAACTGGAGTACATAACTAAATAAAAACCTTACTTACAACATTTTTAACCTCAAAAAATGCAAGACATTGAACCTCACTATCGTTGGGAAAATCTATACGTTGCCTCACGAGATGAACGCTCTCCTTTCTACGAGCGACTTTATAATTTAGATTACTACGAAAACGTAATTTACGGCTATTACATCCACCCAATGTGGGACGAGATAGGCTCTGAAACGCTTTATTGCAAGATTTTATACGCAGATTACGAAAAACAATTTGTCATTATTGAAATGTTTGGCGAATGGAATGATACGCTTCATAATGACATTATGTACTTCAAAAGAGTGGTGATTGACCATTTGGTAAATGAAGGAATTAACAAGTTTATTCTCTTGGGTGAAAATGTCTTGAATTTCCACGGTTCGTATGAAGATGATTATTACGCCGAATGGTTTGAGGACGTAGAAGATGGTTGGATTACCGCTTGTAATTTCCCAGATCACGTAGCCACTGAATTTGCCAAATATAATCTTGACATCTATATTAACATGGGTGGTACTTTGAACATTACTAACTGGCTAACAATGAAGCCCTTGCAATTTTTTGAGTTGGTTAATGGGTTAATTGTTAGGCGATTGAACTGATTTTTAATTTTGTAGCGATAAATATGATTTCACCTTCGTCCCCGTGGATGGTGTCCCCACCATCCATCGTGCGTCAGCAACTCACCAAGTTGGATTTATTTACAATTAATTGATAATCAGATGTTTGTGTTGCTGACGCACGATGGTCGGTGGAGACACCGACCACGGGACAAAGATGCTGGTTATTGCTAATAAATAATAATAGCCCAATGAAGAATTCTCCATTGGGCTATTATTCAAAATATACCGTAAATTTCTCTTACTCATTCTCCAAAATACTATGCCCCATTTTATCTCTTTTGGTTTTTAGATATACTTCGTTGTGAGGATTTGAGGCAATTTCAATAGGAATCGTATCAATTATTTCTAAGCCATAGCCCAACAACGCCGCTCTTTTTTTAGGATTATTTGAAATTAATCGGATTTTACTAACGCCCAAATCTCGAAGGATGGCAGCCCCTACCCCATAATCTCTTTCGTCCATTTTGAAGCCCAATTCAAGGTTTGCTTCTACGGTATCACGACCCATTTCTTGGAGTTTGTAGGCTCTGAGTTTATTGACTAAACCAATGCCTCTTCCTTCTTGAAACATATACAAAATAATTCCTTTTCCTTCTTTTTCGACCATTTCCATGGCACGATGTAATTGTCCTCCACAGTCACAACGACACGAACCAAAAATATCACCCGTCACACACGAGCTATGCACACGTACCATCACAGGTTCATCGCTTTCCCAACTTCCTTTGGTGAGTGCTAAGTGAGTATCTCCAGTTTTGATTTGTTTGAATGCTATCAAATCAAAATGTCCAAATTCAGTAGGCATATCCACACCAATCTCACGTTTGATGAGGCTTTCTTGTTTCAGTCTGTATTCGACTAAATCTTTGATAGTCACCAATTTAAGGTCAAATTTATCCGCAATTTTTCTTAAATCAGGCAAACGTGCCATTGTTCCATCTTCGTTCAAAACTTCAATCAAAACGCCTGATGGTTGAAAGCCCGCTAAGGATGCAAAATCCATGGCTGCCTCAGTGTGACCTGTTCTTCTGAGTACGCCTTCTTTCTTAGCTTTCAGCGGAAAAATATGTCCTGGGCGACCCAAGTCTTCTGGTTTTGTGGCAGGATTCACTAATGATAAAATAGTCTTTGCACGGTCTTGGGCAGAGATTCCCGTCGTGCATCCTTGCCCTAATAAATCAACTGAAACTGTAAAAGGAGTTTCGTGGGTTGCTGTATTAGAACCTACCATCATCGACAAACCTAATTCCGCACAACGCTCTTCTGTGAGAGATACACACATCAAACCACGTCCTTCCCGAATCATAAAATTAGCAAGCTCAGGAGTCATTATCTCCGAAGCACAAATCATATCTCCCTCATTCTCACGGTCTTCATCATCAGCAACAATAATAATTTTTCCTTGACGAATCGCCTCAATAGCTTCTTCGATGGTATCTAATTTAATTTTTGACATTGTTAGTACAATTTGCTCCTAAGTATCACCCAGAAGGCTTTTTGAATAAGTATTTCTAATAAAATCCAAAGATACCCCATTTTGTTCCGATACTTTCAACGGAATGAGTGAAGCTAATTACAATTATATCGTAAACATCTGATTGTTAGGAGATTAATTATTTTGAATGATTATAATTTTATTTTTCAAGAATAAATAATCATTATCAATTTTGGCACAATAGTAGCTACGTAAGAAAAGTACATTTAGATTATCATTTTGATGTATCAAATTTTGAACTGAACGCTAAAATACATTATTTATCAACAAAGCACACTTTTTATCCCTTTTCTGAAAATCTTAGCACAATTTTTGCGACGTTTTAAAACATAACCCATGTTAAAAAGTGTAAAGTTTTCGTTAAGAATAATAAGTGGTTTTGAAAACAATTTAACAATGCAAACAGAATTGTATTTGAGCTTCAATGACTTATTTGTTATTTATGATAACGGTATAGCTTTAAAAGGATTGATACCCATAAAAATATGAATAAGATTGTACGAAACATAACAACTGTGTTGGTGAGCATAGCTGTATGGACAGTAATGCCACAAAGTGCTTTTGCTCAATGTAAAATTGATAACAGTTCATCTATAAAAGGTGAATTTAGTATCAATGGAACAAAAGTTAGTGTAAAAGGGGATGGAAACAATAATCCAACATCTCCCAATAATATTCCAATTAAAATTTGCGAAGGCGAAATCATAAAACTCAGCAATACACTTCCTGGAACTGTCTCGACGGTAAATTATTGGATTCTTCCCTTGGATGCCTATCTGGCAAACGGCAATCCTAATCCTCCCAAAAACCCTGGTACTGTTGTAGGTGGTTATACCACAAATACGGGAGAATCAGAAGTAAAAATTGCTGCAAAAACCACCGACCCTAACGGATTCAGTTTTTATGAAGGTCCTAAAAAATATGTTATATTTCAATATGACTATTCAACTCCCACGATAAATTCAACCCCAGGCGAACATTACGCCTGTCAAGTCATTGAGGTAATTGCTCCACCACAACCCTCTATATCCATTACAACCTGCAATGAAAAAGAATTTCAAATTACGATTCCTGTCAATGCAAATAATATCTATGATGATTATGAAGTACATTTTGACCCCGTTTCAGGTAGTAATATAAATCCAGTTTATACAGGAAAACAGACTTTACCTTATACTTTCAAAGCCTCAATGCCTGATAATTCAGACAGAATTATTTATGCGAAAGGCATAACAAAAACAGGAGGATGTGCGGCGGCTCCAGCGACACCCAATGAAAGAAAATCGGTTAAATCAACCAGTATTTTCAATCCAACAATTAGTCTAATCAAAGGAACAGCCACAAAGGGTGAGTTCAAAATTGCAGTATCGTCTCAGGCAGATATTCTCAGACAATTTTACATCAGAGACCCACAAACATCTTCAAATTATGATTTCAGCAAGCCTTTTGGTACGCCCAAAGTGCCTAATGTAACTTCTGGCATTGATACCGTAGCTGTAACAGTACCAGATGGCAACAAACAATATTGTTTTCTCGTTGAGAATATGGATGCAAGTTGCCCTGCTACGGGTGCAACACCTTTCCGTAGTAGAGAAGAAATTTGCACAACCCCAGTAGTAATAACTGCCGAAGATAAAAAGAATGTAATAAAATGGACAAGAGCGATTGGTAGTAATGCCGCACAAAACCAAACACCATTTATCTATTATCAAGTAGAAAGATTAAATGTTGACGGAACATTAGATAAACCATTTCCAGTAATCAATGACCAACAAAAAATAGAATTTGAAGATACTGACGGCTTAGTTTGTGGAAATGAATATACCTATCAAGTAACTACTAATTATGGTCTTATGTCCACTTCTCAAAAGGTGAGAGTTAAAGCGATTTCTAATGACAGACCTCCTAAAATATCAGGAGGAGTATATGCGGATATTAATGATAATCCTAAATCGATAAGGGTGCAAGGTAATTTTAATGGACCTGACCCAATAAATGTAGTTGCTACACAATATAAATTTTACCAATCAAATTCTCTGAACGGCACATACTCTTTGAAACACATAGGAAATAAATATTATAATGATGTAACCACAGATTATGAGAAGCAACAAAGCTGTTATTATATGACATGGACTAATGCTTGTAACATTGAATCAGAACCCTCAGAAAAAATTTGTAATGTTAATCTCAAATATAGTGGTGGAAAAATAAAATGGACTAATGAAACCTCGCTATCGTATGGAACAGATAGTTATAATATTAAAAGAGTAGATAAAAACGGAACTCCATTAGGAGATTATAAAAAGTTTTTTAAATCAAATGAATTAGTCATAGATACCCTTCACGAGAGAGAAGGACAAGAAATATTTATAAAAATTGAGTCTCAACCAATTGGATGGAATATTATTGGAAGTAGCACATTACCAACAACAAGTTCGAATGTGATAAGAATATTCCGACCTGTCGTAATAATGGCTCCTCAAATTTTTACACCAAATGGTGATGATAAAAACGAAAAGTTTGTAATAAGAGGAAAATTTATTCAGAATTTGATATTGACCATATATGATAGATGGGGCAATCCCATATTTTCTGATGAGCAAAAAGGGTATCCTTTTCAAGAAAATCAAAAAGATGATGTAATAGTAGGGTGGGATGGTAAAATGAATAACGGAGAAAAAGCAATGCCTGGAAGTTACGCATTCAAAGCACAAGTTGAAGGGACTGATGGAACAGTCACTGTCAAAGAAGGAGCATTACTCTTGGAATACTAAATACCTGTTCACTTTTCATAAATAAAGAAGCCTCAACACATAAGTTGGGGTTTCTTTTTTGCGTTAAGTCAATAGTATTGTAAATTGCGATAGAATAAGCCCCCTAACCCCCAGTGGGGGATTTTTTATTCACTTAAAACTCCCCCACTGGGGGTTGGGGGGCTATTTTTATGTTCGACATGATGGGAATGCTTGGTAAAGTCAAAGACATCCAAGCCAAAATGAAAGAAGCACAAGAATCTTTGGGTTCAATTATCGAAACGGGCGAGTCGGGTGCAGGTATGGTACGAGCAACGGTCAATGGTAAAAAGCAATTACTCAAAATCGAAATTGATGAAGACCTCATCAAACCCGAAGACCGTGAGGTAATTCAAGATTTGGTAGTTGCCGCCACCAACAAAGCCATGGAAAATATTGAAGATAAAATAAAAAACCACCTCCAAAAAGCCACACAAGGCGTATTGCCAAATATTCCTGGAATGGATTTGGGGTCGATGTTTTCATAAGCTGTGAGCAATCAGCTTTGAGCTATGAGCGAAATAATTTACTCATAACTCAAAGCTCATAGCTCATAACTCAAAGCTAAATCATGCTAAAAGTACAAAACTTAACCAAAATTTACGGTTCACAAAAAGCCGTTGATAATATATCTTTTGAAGCCCGAAAAGGTGAAATCGTAGGATTCTTAGGACCAAATGGTGCAGGAAAATCCACGACCATGAAAATTGCGACTTGTTATCTCACCGCAACTTCTGGAAGCGTAGAAGTCTGTGGCTATGACGTGCAACAAAACCCTATGGAAGTTCGTCAAAATATCGGCTATCTGCCCGAACATAATCCTTTGTATTTGGATATGTACGTCAAAGAATTTTTGGAATTTGTCGGAGGCGTTTATGGTATGAAAGGTCAGAAATTGCAAAAACGAATTTCAGAAGTCATTGAATTACTGGGGCTTACGCTGGAACACAAAAAGAAGATTGGACAACTTTCCAAAGGTTATCGCCAACGTGTGGGACTCGCCCAAGCCCTCATACACGACCCCCAAGTATTAATCTTAGATGAACCCACTACAGGACTCGACCCTAACCAATTAGCTGAAATAAGAGGTGTTATCAGAAATATAGGCAAAGAAAAAACCGTAATTTTTTCAACCCACATCATGCAAGAGGTGGAAGCCATTTGTGATAGAGTTGTCGTAATTAATCGTGGAAATATCGTAAAAAATAGCACCCTCAGCGAAATGAAACAGTCAGGAAAAACGATGGAGGAGGTTTTCAGGGAATTAACGGTTTGATTTGGAAAGAAAAAATTTATTCTGTATTTTTAAAATAAAAAAGATTATGAAAACATTAGAATTAGATATTTTTTCAGATACTGACGAAGATGAAGTAATGAAATACTTAAGAGTTTTAGAAGATAAACACATAATTGGTTTGCGTAAATCAAAATCAACAGTTTTACCTGGTGAACCACTTACAGTTGAGCAATTAAATAGACAAATTGAAAAATCTGAAATGAGTAAGGCTTACTCTTCACAAGAAGCACGTAAATATTTAGGAATATAGTATGAATGTTAATCGTAACGTAATTTTTAGAGAGGAATTCCTTGATGAATTACTTGAAATACAAGAATATTTAGAAGGAGAATCATTAGGAAAGGGAAAGAAATTTATTAGTAGAATTTATGATTTTATGATGGATACCATTGAACGAATGCCATTTATGTTTCAAGAATATCAATACAAACTAACTGAAAATAAAATTTATCGAAGAGCTATATTTGAATCTCAATATGTAATTGTTTACAAGGTACTTGACGATGAAATATTTATCTTAAAAATCTACCATACCAGTAGAAATCCCAATAATTTGCAAATTGATTAGCCTTATTACTTAATGAAAAAAATATCTCTATCAGTTCCAGGAAAACCGATTAGTTCATAAGAATTAGTCGAGCAAATAGAATTAGCCAGAAAAAGTACGAGAAAATATATAGAAGAGGCAAAAAAGATTTTGCGATTATAATCACTATTACAACTCCACAAAAAAGCCTTCATCGTCTCAAAACAATGAAGGCTTTTTTTATTCCTTTTCTTTTGTATCAATATCTTCTATAATCTCATTTTTAATTTCTTCTGTTTGCTCTATAATCTCCTGATTTTCAACGACTTCCTCTTCAATAATTTTTTCCATAACGGGCTGTTCAAAAAATCTATTCTGAAAAATCAAGATAGCGACTACTCCACAAAATATTGAAGCATCCGCAAAGTTAAATATCGGTGTCGAATACCAAGACCCACCCCAAAAAGGCACCCACTCAGGAATCCAACCTTGGTATGGGTCAAAGAAAAACATATCAATCACCTGTCCGTGAAACCAAGGCGTAGGTGATGTAGGAGGATGGTTATTAAGTAATTTTCCGTAAAATGTACTGTCAATCACATTACCAATTGCTCCGCCCAGAATAGCTGCAATACTCCACAAAAGCCCCTCGTGGGCATTTCTACGGGCTAATCGGACTAAATAATAGCCAATCCCGAACATGGCAACTAATCTAAAAAGGCTCAATACAATTTTGCCGTATCCCCCTGGAATAAAACTCAACTCCATACCAAAAGCCATACCTCTATTGAGAACATAATGCAACTTAAACCAATGCCCAAAAACATTCACTTCATTGCCTTCATACATCAAATAGCGATGAACAGCATATTTTATCAATTGGTCAATAACAATCAACAAAAGCGTAAGCCAAAAATATTTATACGGAGAACGAAACATATTTCAATTAACAATTTACAATTAATAATTAACAGTTATCAATATGCCATTAGTAGTAAAACAAGTCTTATAATTACAAATGAATTATAATTTTTTGTTTATTGATAATTATTTTCACAAAGATACAAAATAAAGAAGCCACAAATTGACTAAATCCGTGGCTTCTCGTAAAAATCTATTGAATGATGAATTTTCAAATCATGAACTCCTAATCCCTAATTACCTAATCCCTAAGAACTTACTTCCCCTGAATCATCAATCGCTTCCGTCTCACCATCTCACGCTTTATCAGTACAAACTCACGGCTTGCTTGTCCTGCTACCGAAGTATTTTCCTCTGCACGACGGAACAAATAAGGCATAACCGCATCCACGGGACCGTAAGGCACGTATTTGGCTACATTATACCCAGATTTTGAAAGATTGAAAGAAATATTATCGGACATACCCAACAATTGGGCAAAATAGAAATGAGTATCAGAAGGACTGATGTGGTTTTGGTTCATCAAATCAACCAAAAGTTTACAACTATATTCATTGTGAGTACCTACACAAACCGAAATAACATCACGATTATCAACGGCATATTCCATACCCAAATTAAAATCATGGTCTGTGTTTGCTTTTGTTTCATGTACGGGTTCGCAATAATTATTTTCATGAGACCGCTGGCGTTCTTTTTCCATGTACGCACCTCTCACCAATTTCACGCCAAGATGATAATGATTTGAACGGGCTTGCTGTGTAGCCATCTTCAAATTATCCAACATATCCTTACGGTACATCTGGAAAGTATTATAAACCACACATTTATCGTGATTATATTTTTCCATCATCTCATAAGTCAATTTATCAATCGTATCCTGAATCCAAGATTCTTCGGCATCAATAAAAATTCTTACATTCAAAATCGCAGCCCTTCCACACAACATATCAATCCTTGTACGGATTAACTCAAATGCCTCTTTTTCTTCGTCATACAACTCCTCTTCGTTTTGAACTTTCTCTAATAATTCAGCACTTCCGATGCCCGTAACTTTAAAAACTGCAAAGGGAATTGCCAAATTTTGATTCGCTTTTTCTATCGTTAAAAGTATCTCTTTGGCTGTCTTATCGAAACTTTTTTCGTCATCTTCACCTTCAACGGAATAATCCAAAATTGTGCCGATATGAGCTTTGTCCAAATTTTCTATCGTTTTATTACATTCCTGCAAATTTTCTCCACCGCAAAACTGTTCAAATACAGTTATTTTTATTATTTTTTTTATCGGAAAATGAAGAAAAAGAAAGAGTTTGATAAAAAAAGTTCCTAACTTTACAAGCCAATTCTGATTCATACTTGCAAATATCAAGTAAATCTTCTTTAACTGTAAGTTAGATTTGGAAGAAAAAGCAATAGAAGTATCCTCAAAGCTAACTTTTGGGGACATTGTGAGGGGTTTGGTGGTTGGCATTTTGGTCATTTCTATGGACTTAATAATCTTTTTATATTTTATTAATAAAAATAGTTCAACAACTGATTATCAACTTATTAAGATTTAGAATATTATCTTTAAATTTACAAAAGCGTGCAAAGATAACATATTAGAATAATACAAAAATACGTTTTGTAAAATTAAATTTTTAAAATAGATTTAAACCTTCATTTTTATTGTATTTACGACGTTATTTTTTTGTAAAGTAACAATAAAATTTGGTTGAAATATCACAAAGAATTTACATTTTGTTTTAAAAAATTGTTTTAAAGAATAACGAATAAAGTTAACCGAATGAATGCGAATTTAGACATAACGCCGATGCAGGAATGGATCAATACTGACGGCAAGCCTTTAATTATTGCTGGACCATGTTCAGCCGAAACCGAAGAGCAAGTGTTGGAAACTGCCAACCGTATCAAAGCCGAAGGTTATGCTCATATCATGCGTGCAGGTGTATGGAAGCCTCGTACACGTCCAGGGAGTTTTGAAGGAATGGGAGAACCAGCCTTGAAATGGCTCGTGGAAGCGAAAAAACAAACAGGATTGCCGTTGGCTTGTGAAGTAGCTACACCAGAACACGTAGAATTGTCGTTGAAATATGGCGTGGACGTATTGTGGATTGGTGCAAGAACGACTGTAAATCCATTTAACGTACAAGATTTAGCTGATGCTTTGAAAGGCGTTGATGTGCCTGTATTAGTAAAAAACCCTGTGAATCCAGATTTAGCTCTTTGGGTGGGTGCTTTTGAACGTTTACAAAACTCAGGTTTGAAGAAATTGGGTGCTATTCACCGTGGTTTCTCGAATGCCCAAGAGACAAAATATCGTAACTCTCCGATGTGGCAATTAGCCGTTGAGATGAAACGTTTGTTTCCTCAACTACCAATGATTGGAGACCCATCACACATGGCGGGTAAGCGTTCGTTGTTGATGGAATTGTCGCAAAGAATCTTGGATTTGAACTACGACGGGATGATTATCGAAACGCACCGTGACCCAGATGCGGCATGGTCTGATGCTTCTCAGCAAGTTACGCCAGAGGTTTTGGGTGGAATGTTGAGAGAGTTAGAAGTTCGTCAAGCTAATTATGGTGCTGACTTTACGGATGAATTAGCGGCTATGCGTGCTAAGATTGATAATATTGACCGTGAGTTGATGGAAGTTTTGGCAGCTCGTATGTCAATCGTTGAGAAATTAGGAGAATATAAACGTGATAACAACGTGGCTGTGTTACAACTTGACCGTTGGAAGCAAGTTCACGCAGACCGTGCGAAGCAAGCATCAGGTTTAGGTTTATATCCAGAATTTGTAGAAGAATTGTTCAAATTAGTTCACTTAGAATCTATCCGTAAACAAACGGAAGTGATGAGTTCGGTGATAGCGTAATTTGTATTGCTATTTATTGAGAAGGCTATTTCTGTTGTGGGAATAGCCTTTTTTAGTGACCTTAACTTTTTTCTTGTAGAAGATTAATTGTGTAGGGACGAATAGCATTCGTCCTTCGTCCATAATTCAAAATGAGGACGAATACTATTCGTCCCTACCGTAAAAATTGACGTAAAGATTTTCATATTTACCAACAAAAATCCCTCTCAAATCTAATCTGAGAGGGCTTTTTATTATACCGAAAAGAAATTTTCTTAGTTCTTCTTTGGAGCTGCACCTGCTGGTGTTGTCGTTGCTGGCGTAGCTGTTGGTGGTGCCAATGGCTTAGGAGTTACTCCCATACGCTTCAAGATTAAGTCAGAGATGTTAGCATCGTCTGGTGCGTGCAATACGATTGGGGTTGTGCCTTGTCCTGCATCATAATTGAATACAAAAGCAAAACCATTTTCCTTAGCCGTTGCGTGCATATTATCTTCTACTTTTTTCAACAATGGAGCCAATAATTGTTGTTGTTTTTTCTGCAAAGAATTAGATGATGTCTGACGGAACTCTTCGATTTGTCCTTGTAATCCTTGTAATTCTTTCTCTTTATCAGCTTTGATTACGGCATCCATTGTTTGTGCATTTTTCTCATAATCAGCCAATTTTGTTTGAAAATCCTTTACTTTGGCTTGGTACATATTGTCGTACTGAGTCTTAGTAGCTGTCAATTCTGTTTCTACTTGTTTTGCTTCGGGCATTTGAGCCAAGATGTAGTCTAAGCTAATATAACCGATTTTTTGTTGTGCATTTACATTAGCCACGGCTAATACGAAGAATGCGAATAAAGCAATTAAAAATTTGTTTCTCATTTTTTTTATTATTCTGGTTGGTTTTACTCTTTCTTTGGGGTTACTGTTGTATTTTTTCTATTTGACTTTGGTTTTGCCTTCTCGTCACTTTCTTTGGGTTCTTCGCTGGTTTTGGCTTCGTTTTCTTCTCTTTCTTTTTCTTTCAATTGGTCGGGCGAGATACCTAATTCTTCCAAAATATAATCTGTATAATCATGAATTGGATTGGTATAAAGCATCGCTAAGCCGTCGGATGATTTATCAAAAAGAAAATCTAATTTTTTAGAACGAGCTATCTTTTCTACTGCCTTAGCTACTTCGTCCAACACAGGTTTCATAATATCCTGTTTCCTTTTAAGTAAATCTCCGTTGAATCCAAAGATTTTATTTTGCAAATCCTTCGCTTCTTTTTCCTTGTCAGAAATGGCTCTGAGGCGTTGTTGCTTCATTTCTTCGGTCAAAAGTATTTCTTCTGCCCGATAGCTTTTTTCTAACTTTATCACCTCATCGTTTTTGTCTGATACTTCTTTTATCCACTTACTTGTCAGTTTCTCAATCTCTGCTTGTGCAGTTTGATATTCTGGCATTTTTGAAGTGATGTATTCTGTATCAATGTAGCCAAATTTCTGAGCGTTCAGAGAAAGGACTGTACAAAAGAATGGCAAAATTAGTAAAAATATCTTCTTTTTCACGGCTTTGTTGGTTTTTAGTAGTACGTTATTGAAATAATGAATGATAAATGGTGAGTGATAAATTTACAATATGCTGATTATTAATTCATTACATATTTTCATTCTTCGTCGTACGATTTATTATTAGGTCATCATTCAGACAATCAAATAATAATTCACACCTATTTGCAATGATTAACGCACCTCTAAGCTACATATTGTAATGGAGATTTCTTTAACAAAACATTAACATTTTTTTGGTTCTGAGTTCTGGGTACTTAGTACTGAGTTCTGACTTTTGAGTTTTAGATTCTTCGTTTTTCACAAACCCAGAACTAAGTACTCAGAACTAAAAACTCAGTACTCAAAACTAAAAAACTACCTAATTTGCTGTCCAATCGAGAATGTAAATGCTTGGCGACCAAAATCTGAAACTCCGTCTATTTTATCAAATGCAAATCCATAATCAATTCCAATCATACCGAAGGCTGGCATGAAGATTCTTGCTCCAAAGCCCGCTGACTTGTATAATTTGAATGGATTATAATCTGTATAGTTAGCAAAATTGTTGCCACCTTCTGCAAAACCTAATAAGAAAATCGTAGCCGATGGATTTAATGATACAGGATAACGAACTTCCATCACAAATTTGTTGTACGCAACCCCACTTGAAGGCACAACTTTACCATTAGCTGTTGTTTGGGGTAGTGAGCCTTGCGAACCTAATGCTCTATCTTTATATCCACGAAGGGCAATAATATCACGACTGATTACATTGAAACCTGTTTGCATACCAGAACCCCCTAAATCAAAACGCTCAAAACTGGTAATGTCTTTATCAGGACTATACGACCCCAAGAAACCCAAGTGAGTTCTCATGTGGAAAACTAACTTACTGGTAATTGGCGTAAACCACGAAGCATCAAACATCCACTTATGGTATTCAATCAAATTACTATTATTTCCTCCAAACAATGAATAAGGTGGAGTCAATGAGGCTGTCAAAGAGAAACTCGAACCTGAACGTGGGAAGGTTGGGTTATCAATACTATTTCTTGAAAAATTCGTTACAAACGATGCCGACACTGATTGTCCTTCTGGATAACCATAGAAAGGAAGATTTTTAACATCAATTAATTGGAATGATAACGAATTACTCAAAGAGAAATAATCATCGGGCCATTTCAAACGTTTTCCAAGACTGAACGAAAGTGATGTACTGTTGAAGCGAGCATCAGCTTGTGCTTGCGAGGCACTGTCTGAGCCTGTTGTGGGAAATCCTCCACCGAATTGTCCAAATTGCCCTCCACCGAATTGTCCAAATTGTCCACCACCAAATTGTCCACCACCAAAACCACCACCACCAAATTGGTTACCTTGTAAAAATTGTTGCTGTTGAATTTTATAAGGATATGAGATACTACGGCTTAGGGTTACTGAGAATGAATTTGGCTTTTTACCTCCTAACCAAGGTTCTGTAAATGATAACGAGTAGTTTTGAAAAGATGCACCGTTAGCTTGAAAACGGATTGATAATTTTTGTCCATCGCCCGCAGGAAGAGGCTTCCAAGCACTTAGATTAGTAATATTTCTTGCCGAGAAGTTATTGAATGTTACACCCAAAGTACCAACAAAGCCGATGAAGCCACCCCAGCCACCAGACAACTCGATTTGGTCAGAAGGTTTTTCTTCTACGTTATATTCAATGTCCACCGTTCCATCAGCTTTTGGGATTGGGTTTGGTGAGATTTTCTCAGGATTAAAATATCCAATCGTCGAAAGCTCACGAACGGTACGAATGATGGCTGATTTACTGAATTTTTGTCCTGGCAAAGTTCTGATTTCACGCATCACTACGTGGTCAGAGGTTTTGGTATTTCCGTTCAGAATTACTTTATTAATAGTAGCTTGTTTTCCTTCGTTGATTCTGAAAGTAATGTCGATAGAATCGCCCGCTACTGCAGTTTCCACAGGTTCGCATTGATAGAACAAATAACCATTGTCCATGTAAGCTGAACTTACGTCTTCTTGGGGTTTACCGTTCAAACGTTTTTCTAAGTCTTCTACATTATAAACATCCCCTTTTTTTACGCCCAAAACTTCGGTTAGGATTGAATCTGGATAGATATAGTTCCCTTCCCAACGAATATTACGATAATGATACTGTTTTCCTTCATCAATTTTCATGATGATTTTTACAGTTTTGTCGCTGTCTTTAAAAACCGTATCCGTCAAAATCTGAGCATCACGGTAGCCTTTTTTGTTATAGAATGCTAATAATTTTTCTTTATCTTCTTCAAATTTCTTTGGGATATATTTTGAAGGGCTGAATATTCTGTAAAAAGCCTTTTGCTTAGTTTCTTTTAATTTTTTACGAACTGTTCTCTGCGTTAATTCTGTAACACCCTCAAGTTCAATTTTAGATACTTTTACCTTTGGACCCTTAGTGATGGCAATTCTCATGGTAGCATTGTTTCCACGAAGAGAGTCGGTATTTTCAGCTAATTTAAGATTTACATTCAAATAGCCTTTGTCTTGATAAAATTTACGAATAGCTAACTCAATATTTTTCTTAACAGTTGCCGTGATGATTTTACCTTTGTATGCTTTTACCTTGTCGTTCAAAGTTTCTTGCTCGCCTTTACGAATGCCTGTGTATATGAGTTTAAAAAGTCTTGGACGTTCTTTGATAACGATATTCAACCAAATTTTATCACCCTCAATTTTAGAAGCGTCTATCTGCACTTCCTCTAAAATACCTTGTCCCATCAATTTTTTAATAGCCGAGGTAACAGCATCTCCTGGAACTTTGATTTTATCACCCACACGTAAGCCTGATAATGAAACCATTGAGTTTCCATCATAAAACTTTGAGCCTGTGGTGGTTATCTCCGCAATTTCATAATCTTTGGGTTCGGCATAGTTCAACTCCGTAGCACTTGGCGTGTATGCACGCTGACCCAAAGCTCCACGCAATTGTGCTTGCGAGAGAAACGAAATCAGTATGAAAGAAAGTAGTAGTGTATATTTTTTCATTTTATTGTTAGCTCTTTATTCAGAGCAATTAATTCTTATCTTAATTTATGCCTAAAAGGTTTTAATTTTCAATTACCAATGTTTAATTGTCAATGCTCAAGGAAAAAACATAATACTGATTATCAGTCACTTGAATATTGAACATTGGATATTGAACATTATTTTTATTTACCTAATTGCTCCGATGTCTTCCCAAACCTTCGTTCACGGTCTTGATAATCTAAGATGGCTTCGTGTAGGTGCTCTCTTCTGAAATCGGGCCAAAATAATTCTTCAAAAATGTACAATTCAGCGTAAGCCAATTGCCAAAGCATAAAATTACTGATGCGGTGGTCGCCACCTGTGCGAATCATCAAATCAGGGTTTGGAATACCTCGGGTATCTAAATTTTCTTCAAAAAGTTGCTCATTTATATCATCAAGGGCTATTTCTCCTTTTTGAACTTGTTGAATTAACTTCTTGGTAGTATTCAGAATATCCCACTTTCCGCTGTATGATAATGCCAAAATTACGGTCAAGCCTGTATTATTTTTCGTGGCTTCAATGGCACTCTTTAATTCTTTCTGCGAACTTTCGGGTAATGTGTCAGTCGCTCCGATGGTATCAAGACGAACATTGTTTTTTTGCATCGTGGGCAATTCGTCTTTGATGGTTTTTACTAATAACATCATCAAAGCATCCACTTCTGCCTTTGGGCGATTCCAATTTTCGGTTGAGAAAGCGTACAATGTCAAATATTCAACTCCTAATTCTCCACAGCCTTCTATTACTTCTTTAACGGCTTTGAGGGCGTTGCGATGTCCAAAAACTCTGTCCACGAAACCTTGTTGCTTTGCCCAACGTCCGTTCCCGTCCATGATAACGGCAATATGTTTTGGTAGATTGTTTTTATCTAATTGTTCCTTCACTGATTTAACACAATTTAACAGAATGACTTTTTATGGTATGTCATTTAGCTTACACAATACAAAATTTGTGGTTTCAAGCTATGACCATGATTAATGTTTTCCTCAAAATAGCAAAATAGCAAACTCAGGAATGAAATTTTACAAACATTTGATTTTCAATGCGTTGGCATTAAAGAGAGCGAATTAATTACTTCTTTATGGAGGTAGTAAAAATGAGAATACAAATTTACGCAATAATGAGATAGGATAAAAGGAGTTTGTTTGGTGTTTAGGGATTGGGTAATTGAGGATTGGGTAATTAGGGAATTGGGATTAGAGTAATTGTGCATTAGAGTAATTGTGCATTAGAGTAATTGTGCATTAGAGTAATTGTGCATTAGGGGATTGGGTAAAAGATTGAATTAGAATCCTAATCCCTAATTACCCAATCCCTAATACCTAAAAAACTACTTCGGACAAACGACTTTAATAAATTTATAAGTTAGCCCAAGTGAAGTATAATAATACATATCATCACGAGTATAATCGTTTTGAAGGTTTTTAGGACGGGTAATATCATCTCCTCCTAAATTATCAAGATAATCTGTGAAAGTTTTGCGAGTTCCGAATTCAAGATTTAAGTCCCAAGGTCCTGAGAGATTGTATTTTATACCAATGCCAAAAGGAATTGTTATACCCGCTTTTTTATAACTTGTGACAGGTACATCACGAGGAGAAAATGCCATAAATGCCACACCTCCAAATACATACGGAGTCCAATCTTTGTGCATTCGGGAATATTGATAACTAAAAAAATTATACTCCGTTACTAAACTTACCTCTGCGATGGAAGTTTTGAAAGTCTGTCCACGTAGTTTATTGAAAGAATCACTCACGTCTAAATCGTTTGCCCAGATTGAACCAAATGTTCCTGCCAAACGAAAAGTAATGTCTTTTTTGATATTGTATCTAAACAACAGATGCCCTCCCAATTGTGCAAAAGACGGATGAAAATCTGGTGAAATATCTCCTTTGTAATTCATTGCACCAAGCCCCCCTCCTATTTCTATTTTTTGAGCTAATGAATTAATACTTAGACTAATACAAAAAATTAAGCAAAGAATTTTAATTGATTTCATAAACTTAAAAAAAAGTCAGGCGGATGTTTTGCCTGACTGTGGAATTATATTTTTTGATGAACTCACTAACACCAAATCCCTAATACATCTTTTCTATCTAACCGCAGGACATCTAATTTTGCCAGGAATATGATAAATCAACTTGATAGTCGTAAGCATATAGCTATCATTATATTTTGGATTACCACGTTGGTCAGTTTTATCAGAAAACCCTTGTACAGATGAGATAGCTGGTAAACTTGAATCAAGTGGAGTATTTGCTGGTAAATCTCCTCTATTAATCAAGTAAGTATTTACGCCTGGACGACGGTCAATGCCACGATTGGCAGCAAAATCTTCTAAGGTTCTATTGCCCATCGAAGCCGCTAATGGACTTTGAGATGCCAAGTCATTTGGATCTGCATAATTTCCACCCGCATCATCCAAATAATCAGTTAGTGTATATCTAAAACCCGCTTCAAATCCTAAATCAAAACTTTGACTTAACTTATAACGTACACCAAAACCTATCGGGAAAGATACACTAATTAAAGAATATGGTTTTGCATATCCTGGTAAACCTTGTCCTTCTGTGTTTAATGGCTGTAAACGAGTCCAACTTCCTCCTGCAAAAAGTGTAGTATCTGGACGAGCCACTGGGTCGTGAGCAAATACTGCAATTCCTCCAAAAATATAAGGAATGATTTTTTCACGACGTAAAAAACTCTTTTCCGTACGTACTAAGTCATATTGAGCCACAATCGAGAGTTCTTTGATATCATTACGAAAATGAAGATTTCGCATAAAGTTGGCTTCATAGCCCGTTACGCCATTCATAAAACTATCATCACCCGAGATTCTCGCCCACGTGAGTCCAAAACGGATTGAGGTTGTGGGTGAAATATGACGGGTAAAATTGAAGTTAGCGTTCCATCTTATCCCGTTGAAGGTTGACTGAATAACACGACCATAGGGCGACAAATCACCATAATAACTGGATGAACCAAAACCTAAACTCACCGTGGAATTAGGTTCAAAAAGGCGATTTTTACGGGCTTTTTCTTTTCCTCCGAAAAGATTTGAAAAACTAAACTGTGCCTGTACTGTTTGCGAACTTAGGGTGGCAATCAATAGTATGACCAGTAATTGAGTATGTTTTTTCATAATTTATGTAAATCGAAATTTTCGACTAAGATACTTTTTTGTTTACTCTAAATTTTTAACGTAAAAAAAAACGGTTTGTTATGTAGAGCAAACAGTTTTTTTACCACGAAAATAATGCCATATTTCAAATTGAATAAAAACAATAGTTTAAAACGTAAAAATGAGCAGGCAGTAAAAATAGTTTGCAGTAGGCAGTAATTCAAAAAACTGAATAATTAGCTGATTATTAAGGTATTATTCTTTCAAGACTGAACACCTCCAACTAATTATTGCCTACTAACTATCTCTGAAATAATCTTCAAACCATTCAGCGTCAATGCTTTATCTACTTCATTGAATTCATCTTGCAGTGGTGTGAGGATAGACGAAAGTCCGCCCGTAGCCAGCACCATACAATCCTGCCCGACTTCCTTTTTAATTTGAGCTATCATCTCTCGCACCATGCCCACGTACCCCCACAGAATCCCCGCCTGTATGGCGTGAACGGTGTTTTTGCCAATGGCTGAACTTGGCATTTCGAGTGGTACTTCTGGTAATTGTGCAGTGTTTGAAAACAAAGATTTGACGGCAGTTTTCAGTCCTGGGGCAATGGAAACCCCTATGATTTCACCTTTTTTAGATACAACGGTATAGGTCAAAGCCGTGCCAAAATCCACGATGATACAGTTGCGTTTGTGGGTATAGTACGCATAGACCGCATTGCAGACCAAATCCGTCCCGATTTCGTAAGGACTTGGGATTTGCATTTTGAGTTTATCGTACATTTCAACACCCACCATCAATGGGTCAAGTCCAAACATTTGCTGTACCATTTCTTTCAAAATAGCCCTTTGGTCGGGTACAACGCAACTGATGATAGCCTTGTTTATATCGCTGATTTTGAGAGAGTTCTCTAAAAAACGAATGCGTAATTGAGCCTCATAGTCAGACGAACGATGAGATAATGAGGAAGAAATACGAAATTGATGAATCCAAGAACTATAGTCATGAATTCCAAAAACGATGTCAGTATTGCCGATGTCGATGGCTAAAAGCATAATGCTGTAACACGAACTTTCCAGTTCGTAATGGTCAAATTTTAACGCCTAATTTCTCTAATTCCTCCGCCAATTGCTCAGACGACTGAAAATGAATCGCATCCAAACCCACATTTTTTGAAGCTATCACATTTCTGAGGTTATCATCAATAAAAATTGCTTTCGTACGGTCAATGTCATAACGACTCAAAATCAATTCGTAGATTTCGGGTTGGGGTTTTATCAAATGCTCTTCGCCCGAAACCAAAACGCCCTCAAACCAATGCAAAAACTGAAAACGCTCAATAGATTTGGCAATCGGGAAAGTCTCCGCCGACCAATTCGTGAGGGCATAAACTCGGTAATCAGGTGAATCAATGAGTTTTTTGAGGATTTCAACCGTACCCTGATTGGCATCGCCCAACATCTCTACCCAACGCCCATAGTAGGCTCTGATTTCATTTTCCCATTCAGGAAAAAGAGCGATTCTTTCGGCGGTTGCTTGTGCGATTGGAGTACCTCCGTCTTGTTGTTCGTTCCAGTGCATGGTACAAACATTTTCAAAAAAATAAGCTCTACGTTCTTCATCAGGGATTAAATCCGTGAAAACATACAAGGGATTCCAGTCGATTAGGACACCTCCTAAGTCGAAGATTATGGTGTTTATTTGGTTTGACATTTGTGCTAAAATTTATTGTTTTAAAACCCAATCTTCCCTTTCCGTTTCCCTTTCCCAGAACTCTCCACATACTCTTTCAAATCCGCTAATTCCTTCTCAAAACCTCCCGATAAAATGGGGAATCTTAACCAACTTCTTGGGTCGAGGTTACGGTCATCCACGTGGAAACTTGGAGCGTAACGTTCTCTTTTCCATTGGTTGCGGGCGAAAAGTTTGAAGAATCTTTCGATAGATAAAACTAATTTTTCACGACTGTATTTTTCGCCAAATTCTAACTCCATTAACTGCAAACAGTCTTTTGGCGTTTTTTTATCTCTGATGGCGGATGTTTCGATGGCATTCAGCAAGTCGTAAGGCATCAAATCCTCTTCGTCAATTTGTTTGGCTTCCAATGGTCTGAGTTCGGCAGTTGGTTGGAGATTATTCATGGCGTTGAGTCCAGCGATTTTGATTTCGCCACCCAAGCCCACATTCTCTAACCAACGCAACCAATGACGCAACCAATGTTTGTCAATGCCCGCAATCGGAGAAATTGACCCCGAAGTATCGCCGTCCATCGTGGCATAACCCACCGAAGCCTCCGAACGATTGGAAGTTGAAAGCAACAATGAATTACTCAAATTTGCCAATAACCAAGCACTTGGGCTTCGAACCCGTGCCTGAATATTTTGAAGGGCAATATCGTCCGTTTCCCAAGACAAATCTCGCCCAATTGCCCCTTGAATGAGTCCTTTGTAGGTTTCTACGAGTCCGTTGATGTCAATATCATAAAAGGTTGTATTCAAATCTTTCGCCAAAGAAGTAGCTGAATGACGAGTAGCCTTTGAACTGTTTTCTGTGCCTTGATAGACGTTAATTATCAAAGCCTCCGAGATTTCTTTTACGTTTTTACAGTTCTGTATTTTTTTGATATACGAAAACTTTTTCTTGAAACCGTCTAAGCCTAACTCGCTGACACATAGATCAATAGCCAAATAACACAAAACCGTAATTGCCGATGAATCTGCCCCACCTGAAAGCGAAATTACCCAACCATTCGAGCGAGATTTACGGAGATAATCGAACAAGGCTAAGGCAATGGCTCTGGCAAATTCTTCTTCTTTTTGATAACCCTTCACCTCCCAATGTTCCAATTCATAAACATTTTTCACAGGGTCAATTTCTGGATAATCAAAGAGTACCTGCACAGGACTTGACGACTTGAAAGTCAAGCGATTTTGGACTTGTTCCAAACGGATTTTTTCTAAATCAATTACGGCGGTCGTCAAATAGAAATCTTTGTATGAAAATCTTGTTCCCGAAACTAACATTTCGCCCGCCTGAGCCACCATCGCATCACCATCAAAAATGGCTCTGCCTGACTCATTTCCTAATAAATTGGCATAAATATACGCCACCCCGAACGCCCGAGAACCATCTTGAATAAAGCGTTCACGAGTGAGGGTTTTGAAGAAGGAAAAATGCGAGGCAGTAGGATTCAAGATGACATCACAACCTTGCAAGTACAAATCACGTCCTGGGCGATTGGCAATCCAAGCATCTTCACAGATTTCAAAGCCAATTTTTACACCACCAACATCGAAAATAAAATCGCCGACGGGGTAGGTGAATTCTCCTAAACGTATCTCTGTACGTTCGCCCACGGGCCAATGCTGAAACCAACGAGTTTCGTAGTGAATCCCGTTATTTGCCAAGTTCTTTTTACAGACAAAACCCCTGATTTGCTTATTCACAATCAGACAGGCAGCATTATAGACGTGGTTGAGAATGCGTATCGGCAAGCCCACACATACGGCTATGCTGGACGTATGAGGCACTATGTCATGCAACATTTCCATAGCGGTATCACAAGTGGATTGTGCATAAAACATATCCTCGCAACCGTACCCCGTGATACATAATTCGGGCAAACAAAGGATGCTAATGTCTTGATTCTTAGCATCTTCGATACAACCTATGATGTGGTTTTTATTACTTTCCCAAGCAAGCGGTGTTTGATTAACGACCCCTGCGGCTACTTTTATTAGATTCATGTATGTATAACAAGATGTTCCTTTACATCGTTTAGATATAGCAAAATACGGTATTTTTCACGAAAGATTAAAAGAAAAAAGTAAGCCTTTGGAGCTTGCTTACATTTAGCATTGTTTTTTATGAACAAAATTCCTAAATTTATTCACACATTTACTCATCTCACAACCAAATAATCATGAAAAAGACCATCTTAACTTTCGCTCTCGTTTTTGCTTTATTTTCTTGCAACAATTCATCTAATCAATCTTCTCAAAATGAGGTAATTATCAAGCAATTATATGAACATTTCAACAAACAAGAATGGCAAAAAATGGCTGATATGTACGTAGAAGTTATGGATTTTAAAGACCCCTCTTTTGGAACAGAAATTACCAAACAAAGTCGTCAACAAACCATCCAAAAATATACAGATTTAGCAAAGATTTTTCCTGATATTCACGACGAAGTTGTACAGATGTATTCATCGGGAGAGAATACAGTTATTGTAGAATTTATTTCGACAGGCACAGCACCTGATAGTACAAAGTTCAAGTTACCAATTTGTACAATTTTTACGATTGAAAGGGGAAAATTACGAAAGATTTTACCTATTACGATAATTCAAACAAATAAACTCACTGATACCTTTTCTTAAAACTCATCGGATTTTCACCCGTTACTTTTTTGAAAGTTCTGTTGAAATAAGACAAACTTTCAAAGCCACATTCAAAGCACGTTTCAGTTACATTTTTGTCTAAACGGAGCATTTTTTTGGCTTGATTGATTCTATAATGTCCCAAAAATTCGGTGAAAGTCAGGCGAGTCATTTTCTTAAAATATCTACAAAATGCAGGCTTACTCAAACGACTCAATTCTGCCACTTCTTCAATCTCTATTTTACGTTGAAAATTATCGTCAATAAACTGATAGATACTTTTCAAACGCTCTTCTTCTTTTCTATTATGTTGGTTTTCTACAGGTTGGTTATGCAATAATTCTGTATCTGAAACATTGGCAAGGATTTGAAAAAGTTGTAGTATCTCTAAAAATTGCTCAAATTTGGGCAATAAATGTAGCTTCTTCATACGTTCACCTACGAGTTTTTTAGCCTCTGAACCAAAGGCAATTCCATATCGAGATTTCTCAAAAAGTTGATGAATTGATGATAACTCTGGGGTATTATAAAACGCCTCTTTCAAGAATTTGGGATGGATGTGCAGAACAGTTTTTTCATAGTCTGTTTTGACTCCATAATCAAAATTGAGATGTGGAATATTTGAGCCAATAAAGACCAAATCGCTGTCTTCATAACGTGAAATATGCTCGCCTACGTGTCGAGTACCACTTGCTCCATCAATAAAAACTAACTCAAATTCTGGATGAAAATGCCAAAAGAAAAAGTCATTCAATCGTGGATTGACCATGATGTGAAATGAGCTGTCGTTGTCGGGCTGTATTTCTTCTAATTGTGTTTTCATTTTTCTAATTCGTATCACATAAAATTACCTATTTTTACAAATATTCAATAAATTTATTTATAAAAAATCAATATAGTTCAAATTTTTGAAAATATTGAGGTAGAGAAATTCTTATGTTGGAACTAATTTTGTATCATAATTTTAATAAATAATATTCAATTACTCAGATGCAAACTCAGACAATGGTTCCGACCATGACCCCAACGATGGCGAATGCCCACAAGGATATTCCAGGTAATCCCTCAACGGCAAAAAGTAGTAACATAAAACTCAATGACCGCTCTAATGGCAAACCTTTGAAGGTTCTGAGCGAAGAAGATTGGCAGTTTTGGATTCACAATGGTTATGTCGTGGTCAAAAATGCTGTGCCACGTGAACAGGCTTTGGCAACGGCTCAATTTCTGTGGGATTTTGAAGAGAAAGACCCTCAAAATCCAGCCACTTGGTACACAGCACCACGGGCTGAAATGCAAATGAAAGAGCTGGCGGGTACGGGTATGGTGGAGGTTTATAATCATCAACATTTGTGGAATAATCGCCAGATGGAGCGGGTGCATGATGCCTTCACAGATGTTTGGGGAACTGAGAAATTATGGGTAACGATTGACAGAGCAAATCTGAACTTACCTTTGCGTGAAGGCTTTGAATATAAGGCATTTATCCATTGGGACTATGACCCCGACACTAAGCCTCAAAACGTGCAAGGTGTATTGGCATTAGCTGACCAAATGGATGAAAATATGGGCGGATTTCAATGTATTCCTGAGCTTTTCAGGACGTATGAAACCTGGAAATTAACACAACCCGAAGACAGAAATCACTTCAAACCAGACACAACAGGATTTGAAAACGACTTTCATAAAGTAAAATTGGAGGCTGGGGATTTACTGATTTTTAATAGCCTTGAACCACACGGAATTAGAGCCAATAACTCAAAAGATAAAGTGCGGGTTGCTCAATATATTTCGATGATGCCAGCCGAAGAAGACAATGAAGGTTTGAAAGAATGGCGAGTGAATTCTTGGAAAAATCGTATCGCTCCCGAAGGTTACGCTTTCCCAGGAGACCCACGTAATTGGGAACGCACCAAGTATGAAACCGCCGAATTGAACGATTTGGGTAAGAAATTATTAGGTTTAGAAAAATGGTAGATAAACAAAAACAAACAAATTATAAAACAAAAAACAAATGAAAAACATCCTTTTAACCCTTACTGCATTTCTTACTTTAACCGTTACGATGGCACAAAAACCTAAGAAAGCCCCAGAGAAATTATTACGCCATGTCGTGATTTTTAAGTATAAAGACAGTAGCTCTGCCGCTGATATTGACAAGGTTACACAGGCATTTGCCAGTCTAAAATCTCAAATAAAAGTAGTAAAGGCTTTTGAATGGGGCGTAAATAAAAGCCCAGAACATTTCGACCAAGGTTTTACGCATTGCTACGTTTTGACCTTTGCGAGTGAAAAAGATAGAGATGAAGTATATCAGATTCATCCCGCCCACAAGGCTTTTCAGGAAGTGTTAAAACCTCACATGGATAAGGTTTTTGTGGTGGATTATTGGGTACAGTAAGTTGATAAGTTGTTGATTTTTAAGTTGATAAGTTAAAGTTGGAATTACTAATAACTTATGGAATTATGGATTATTTGACGGAATTACAATTCATTCATCAATAGCGAGGGATTTAAATCCCTCGCTATTGATGAATGAATTGATTATCAAGATATTAGATACTTTGAATTGTTGATTTTCCTGATTTTGCCAAATAGCACATAGTTTCGATAACTTAATAACTCAAAACTTAACAACTCCCTCAAAGTCCCGCAAAATAATCATACCCAAACAAAGCCCAATAATCTTTGGGGCGAGTGTCTGAAAATTTGATTACGCCAATTCGTTTCAGGCTTTTGTAACCATATTTTACAGGAATAATCAATCTTAACGGAGAGCCATGTTTTTTCAAAAGTGGCTTTCCGTTCATTTCGTAAGCCAAAATCGTTTGTGGATGAACCGCACTTGGCATATCAATACCGACGTAATATTTATCATCGGGCGTTTCCATGCCTACGTATTCAAAGAGATTTTCAGCATCTTTTTGCCCGATTTTATAATGATTCATCACATCCACAAATCGCACGCCTCCCCAATGCTGAATTTGAGACCAACCTTCAATACATTTAAACTCAAAAATTATCTCTTGCTTGGGTAATTTTTTCAAATCATCCAGCGTAATCTCAAACTTATTTTCACCCGATTCTACCTTGATTTTATAGTCCTTTTCCAAAGGTTCTGTCAAACCCACTGCACCGTTAAATCTAACTTTTCGTTCTGCCTGAGATTTTGGAAAAGTTGGAGCTAAATGACTGTCTGACAATAACTTAGAAGTTAATTTTTCGTTAAACTCTAAGGTTTTACGCAAGGGTGCAAGTACATTATTGGTGTACGAACTTGATTTAACCCATTGCCATAAACCCAAAGGCAATAAACTCGCCGCCCCAAAACCAAGCAAGGCTTTGATAACGTCTCTTCTAACATAATTATCCAATCGGATATGTTCAGATTTTTTCGGGTATCTATCTTCTGATTTCATAGTTTTTTAAGAATTTCAAATCCTGTTATCATACTCAAAAAATTATTCCAACCTGCCTTGATAACTTGTAAAATATGTACGACAAAAAATAGTATAAAAGTAATTGTCAAAACAAAATGCTCCAACCTTGCGGCTTTGTAGCCTCCACAAATAGTCGTGAGCCAAGATAATTGCACAGGTCTAAAAATTGCCCAACCCGTTAAGATTGAACCAAAGCCCATCACTACTACGAGCGTATAAACGATTCGTTGGGCAGCATTATATTTATCTTGTGGAGGTACGGTTTTACTAATACCTAAATCATACAAAATCACTTGCCACGACTCTTTAAACGAAGATTTAGTGGGTAAAATAAATCGCCATTCACCCGAAATCGTCGTATATAAAACGTACAAAATTCCATTAATCGTAAACAACCACATCGTCGCAAAATGCCAAGACATTCCTTTTGCTAATTGTCCAGACAGCCCAAAGAAATCATAAAATCCTTTTGGAAAAAACTTGAAAATAAGCGTGTCACCAATCTGGATTTTATAAATACCATTTGCCCAATAAATCAGCATTCCCGACCAAATCATCACGAAAAGCAAAGGAAAATTAAGCCAATGAAACCAGCGAATGGCTAAGGGATGTTTGTCTTTGACGAGTATTTGTTTATTTTCTTTCATTTCTGAGGGCAAAGATGAGACAATATCCAATGTCGAATAGTCGGATAGCTTTCAAATATACGAAAAATTAAGATTGGAGGTTGTAAGAAACAAAAAGCCCCAACAAATAAATTTGAAGGGGCTTCGTGCATTTTATGGATTGCTATCTTGTGGCAATGTTTAAATCGTTAGGCGTTAGGAAATTAAAGAAACGCTCTAACCAACTTTTTTCAGTCTGATTTTCAGACATTTTCGATACTTCTGTGCGGGCTTGTGACTTCGCCACAATCAATTCCGCCAATAACAAATCGTACTTCATAATTTTACTATTTTCGTAGAGAGTGTTTGGTTTGTTTTAGTATTGAGCAAAACTTTATTAGTTTCTTGAAAATAAATTGAATACCAAATACTCTAATACTATGGTCTCAATACTAATTTTTAATCTTGACACAAATTTACAACCAAAATTTTCAATGTAGGTTAAAAATATAATTATTCTAATGCAAGTTCTTTATATTATACTATTTTATTTGATTATTCCGTGAAAATGTAATAGGAATTAGAAACTTCATTACGTCATTTATGTTCATTCTGTATTTTTATCTTGTTGAAACCGACACTTAAGTTTGCTCGCCAAAGATTACCAATTAGATTACGTTCAGTTGCGTCTATTAAATATGCAATGTCTAAAGAAACTGTATTTTTGATTTTCACCCCAAGACCAGTTGTCAAAAAACTATTTCCGTAACCAACTTTTGTATTACTTGTTTGACCAAGTCTGACGGCAAAAGTATCATCGTACCAATATTCTGCCCCTATTGAAATGGAATACCCTTTATACTCATCTAATATCCCTTCACTGGGAAGCAATAATTTATTTACATCCGTTAAACCAACAGTCTTGTGTTTAGCACCCCAACGAATAAGTGCGGCTGTCCCAAATCTCAAATTAGTGGGCATAGGAAGATTGCCTAAACTCTCATAATTCACTTTACCACCAATATTAGAAAGATACACACCATAATCCATTCTAAATACTTTTGATTCATTCGTATTATGATGATACAAGCTAATATCAGCGGCAAGATTGGATGGAGCTGGAGCAACAAATCCTAAATTTGTTGGTAAGCCATCAAATAAAGATGATTTTATATATTTCAAACCAATCCCCATTGATAATTTAGGAAATAATTTTCTTGAATAATTAATGCCCAAAGTCCATTCATATGATTTCACAGTCCCTAATGACTGACCATTTGAACCAATTAATGTCTCACTACCTCCATTAAAACGGGTAAAATTTGCGGAGAAAGTATTTTTATCGTCTAATTTATAGAAAGCTGCAAAACGACGAAAATTAACATCATTGGTAACATTTCTTAACCATGGATTGTGAGGAGATAAAAATACTCCAAACTTTGTTTCAGCAAAAGCCGATTTAGAAGGATTGTAAAAGAAATCAGTAGCATCAGATGGGCTTGCTACACCAGCATCACCAGTTCCACCATGTCTTGCATCTGTCCCAATATTGAGAAATCCATAAGCGGGTCCAGTTAGCGTTGTGGTTGTTTGTGCCTGCACGTTAGCATTAAACAGAATTATTAAGAGCAGTGTAACGAGTTTTTTCATGACTTTGGGCATTATTAAATTGATAGATTTTTCAAATAATACCACAGAAATAGTGCCAAGAAATATAGGATAATATTATCGAAACTCATGTTTGGTTATCTCTTAAACCATCGGTTCTTGTTGCGAAAGACAATGAAAACTCCCCTGCCCCCAAATAATATCAGTAGCATCCAAACCAATTACTTCACGACCTTTAAAAGCCTGAGAAAGAATATCCAAAGCAATATCATCATTTTTGCATTGATAGGTTGGTACAATGACTCCTGCATTACAAATCAAGAAGTTAGCATAAGAACCTGGCGTTCTGAAATCGTCAATTACTACGGGCGATGGCATGGGTAACTCAATGATATTCAATTGTTTACCGTTAAGCAAACGCATTTGTTTCATTAGTTTTAGATTCTCATTCAAGACCTCATAATTTTCATCATCTTTATTATATTCTACTGCCGCCACGATGGTATCTTCATTGACAAATCGTGCGGTGTCGTCAATGTGTCCGTCAGTATCATCGCCCACGATGCCGTCATTGACCCACAAAATTTGCTCCACTCCATAATAATCACAGAGATATTCTTCGATTTGTCCTTGATTCAAATGTGGGTTTCTGTTCGGATTCAACAAACACGAACGACTGGTCAAAACTGCCCCCGCACCATTAAAATCAACCGAACCACCTTCCATGATAATATTGGGCGTAACGTATTCTAAACCACGATATTCCGCAATTTTTACGGGCAATTTATCATCATCATCAAAGGGTGGATATTTCCCTCCCCAAGCGTTGTAATCCCAATTGACAATCATCCGTTTTTGCGTTGCTGGATTAATTAAAAAGGCTGGTCCATGGTCACGACACCACGCATCGTTGGTAGGATTTATCAAGATTTCTATTTGCTTTTCGTCAATGTTATAATGAGATAATTGCCCTAAAATAAACTCTTTAAGTTGTTCATTATCAACATTTAAGCCCACTTTTTCGCCTTTTGAAATGGCTTTGATAAATTGAAAATATTGAGGGTACATCTTCGCCAATTTATCATCTTGCCAAGAGTGGTCATTATGCGGAAACGTTAGCCATGTAGCCATGTGCGGATGCCATTCGGCAGGGAAGAAAAAACCTTGTTGTTTGGGTGTCATTTATTATTTTTTAAAATGAAATATTTGTTTGTCGTTGAGGTTACACAGAGAGCCACAGAGAAAAATGATCGAGAACCACAGAGGAAATCTACTTTAACTCTGTGGCTCTCATTTTACAACTCTGTGGCTCTCTGTGTAACCTCATACCCTTCTAAGATAGTCTCAAAATCGAGAAGGCGAAATTAGGGAAATTTTAGGGACAGTACAAATTAAGCGAAACCAGTCTTTTTTAGTAGATTTGTTTATTCGGAAATTTAGCAACCATCAACACATGAAAAAACTATTATTCATTTGCCTCCTCATTACAAACCTGACTTACGCCCAAACGGGCAAAGAAAAAATCTTGGTAACAGACATGACCAAGATAAAACAAGTCAGTAACGTAACGATTTCCCCCGATGGGAAACGTGCCATTTATGCCCTCCGTACCAACGAATCCAACGAGACTGACAAATTAGATTTCGACTATCGTACTCATCTATGGATAACTGATTTTCAGACAGTTAAGCCCCTCACTCGTGGCTCAGAAAGCGTAGGCGGAGCATCGTGGAGTTCTGATAGCAAACAAATTGTTTTCACTCGAAATGTCAAGAAATTATCCCAAATTTTCATCATGCCCTTAGACGGTGGAGAGGCGTTGCAACTGACTGATTTTAAGTACAGTACAAGCAATCCGCAGTGGTCGCCCGATGGCACGAAGATACTGTTTACGGTCAATGTTTCTTTCTCAGAATTATTGAAAGATACCCTCTTAAATCCTACCAAAAGGCTACCTTCTTGGTCATTTGAAAAGGCGGGTTTTAAGAGTAATGATTTCTTGAAAACTGATAAAAAAATCAAAGCAAATCCAGATGGGAATTTGGATGAAATCAGAGCTTATTTGGACAAAGATATTGAAGACAAAAAAGCCAAGGTTTTTAGTCGAATGAACTTTCAGGGAGAGTCCACTACTGAGCCTGAAATGAGGTTCAATTTACTCTTTGTGATTGAACCAAAAGAAGGGGCAAAACCTGTACAAATCACCAAGAGCTTTTGGTCATTTAATAATGCGAAGTGGTCGGCAGATGGCAAGAAAATTTATGCCGTTTGTGGACGAGATTCGCTACAACATCCTGACCGTGAACAAAATACAGCTATTGTCAGGATGAATCCAGACGGTTCAGAATTACGCCAATTAGTGGCTGAGAAAGGTATTTCGTACAACAACCCTACACTCTCGCCCGATGGTAAAATGATGGCTTTTACGATGTCTAAAATCGAGTGGCTGGGCTTCAATCAACTCTACATTTCCAATGCCGATGGTAGCAATCCAACACTCATTAATTTTGACCGTGCCAGCAATAATTTTGAGTGGTCAGCGGATTCAAAATACGTTTATTTGGCAGTAAATTCAAACGGTGCAATTCCAGTTTATCGCCTTGATATTCAGACCAAAAAAGTAGAAAGATTATCAGATTTTGACTCTGGAATTTCAGATTTTGATGTCAGCAAAGACCGTATCGTTTTCAGTAAAACCGAAGTCAAAAATCCATCAGAATTATACTCGGCAGATTTGATGATGAAAAATACCATAAAATTGAGTTCGCACAATGATAACTTCTTGAAAAACAAAGCATTAAGTTTTCCAGAAAAGAGAACATATGCCAACTCAAAAGGACAAATGGTAGAATATTGGATAATGAAACCAAGTAATTTGGAGGCAGGGAAAAAATACCCATTACTCCTCAATATCCACGGAGGACCAACTGCCATGTGGGGACCGGGAGAGGCTTCGATGTGGCATGAATTTCAATATTTTTGTTCGCAAGGCTATGTCGTAGTCTATGCAAACCCCAGAGGTTCAGGAGGTTATGGAAAAGATTTTCAATTTGCCAATTATCAAGATTGGGGAACTGGACCAACCGAAGACGTACTTGCTGCCGCTACTGATGCTGCCAACGAATCATGGGTTGATACGTCCCGACAAGTCATTACGGGCGGTTCGTATGCGGGCTATTTGACGGCTTGGATTATTGCCCACGACCATCGTTTCAAGGCAGCTTTTGCCCAACGTGGGGTCTATGATTTGACCACTTTCATGGGCGAAGGCAACGCTTGGCGATTAGTCCCAAATTATTTTGGCGGTTATCCGTGGGAGAGTAAAACAAAGGATATTTTAGAAAGAGAATCGCCCTATACATACGTAGATAAAATCAAAACACCCTTCTTGATAAAACACGGAGAAAACGATTTGCGGACGGGCGTAATTCAGTCCGAAATGATGTATAAGTCCTTGAAAATCATGGGAAAAGAAGTTGAGTACGTACGTATGCCAGGGGCTACGCACGAACTCTCACGCACAGGAAACGTCCGTCAGAAGATAGATAGAATGTTGAGAATATATGAGTTTTTTGAGCGGTATATTGGTAGGTAGATTTTTTTGGGATTGGGTAATTAGGGATTGGGTAATTGGGGAATAGTTAAAATGTATCTCTTCGGAGAAACTCAAATTTTTCAAACCCCTAATCCCTAATTACCCAATCCCTAATCCCCTAATAATCAACCTTCCCTCTACTTGCCTTTTTCTCAGAAGCCATTTTTTTATTCTTCAAACGTTCGGCAATCATAGTGGCAGTTGGCGTAACCTTTAATCTTTTCTTTGGAATCGTTAAAGCCTTGACTAACAGTTCCTTAAACTTTTTAATAACCGTATTTTTATTGCGTAGTTGCGTACGTTCTTCCTGAGAAACAATGATTAATTCTCCCTCTGAATTAATTTGATTTTTGCATTTTTTCTGGATTAATTCTTTCTGAGATTCATCTAAAATATTAGAATTCAAAACGTTAAATCTCAATTCTACTTTGGTAGAAACTTTATTCACATTTTGCCCTCCTGCCCCTCCGCTACGTGAGGCTTGAAACTGAAATTCGGGCGAAAAATCTTCTTTTAATAATTCTGATAAATTCATTTTCTGTAATACGGACAACCTTGTCCGTGGATATATTTCTACAAAGGTAAAGTCCTTATTTGATTCTATGATAAAAACCCAAGAATGATGTTCGGAAAATTGATTTCTTTTCTTTAAATTGAGGAATAAATCTCAACGAAACATGGCAATCCTCAGAACCCCCGATGAATGTTTTTCTAATCTGAAAGACTATCCATTTACCCCAAATTATATCCAAATCGATGACCTCCGAATGCACTATCTTGATGAAGGTTCGCCCTCTGGAAAAGTCATATTACTCATGCACGGCGAGCCTACGTGGTCTTATCTGTATCGTAAAATAATTCCGATTTTATCAAAAGAAGGATACAGAATAATTGCCCCAGATTTAATAGGTTTTGGTAAGTCCGACAAACCCTCAGAGTTTACGGATTACTCCTATAAAAATCACGTAGAATGGATTACGAAATTCATAAAACTCATTGATATTCAGAATATTACCTTGTTTTGTCAAGATTGGGGAGGATTGATTGGACTACGGATAGCGGCAGAAAATGAAGAGCGTTTTGCAGGAATAATCGCCAGTAATACAGGATTACCTACGGGCGACCAACCACCCTCAGATGCCTTTAAACAATGGCAAGAATTTTCTCAGACAGTTCCAGTTTTTCCAACAGGAAATATCGTGAGCGGAGGAAGTTTTAGTCCACTTTCTGCCGAAGAAATAGCGGCTTATAACGCACCATTTCCAGAAGAAAAATACAAAGCTGCGGCAAGAATATTTCCAAAATTAGTACCAACCATGCCCAATGACCCAGCATCAGAAGATAATCGTAAGGCATGGATGAGTTTAATGAAATGGCAAAAACCATTTCTGACCTGTTTTAGTGATTCAGACCCCATCACAAAAGGAGGTGACATGGTTTTGCAAGGTATCATTCCAGGCACAAAAGGGCAACCACACACAACCATTGAAAAGGCAGGGCATTTTGTTCAAGAAGACAAGCCAGAAGAATTAGCGAAGATTATTTTAGAATTTATGAAAAAATAATTCAAGGACTAATCTTTTGAAAATCAAAACCTTAGAATTTATTTCTATTTTTTTTGAAATTTTATTTCCAAAAGGTTTGCACGGAAACCAAAAACGCCCTAATTTTGCATCACAATAAAGGAACGAAGTTCTGGAATTGTTGAAAAAAGCCTTCTTAGCTCAGCTGGTAGAGCAACTGACTTGTAATCAGTAGGTCATTGGTTCGATCCCGATAGAAGGCTCTCTTTTAAGCATCAGTATATCAAGGAGTTACATTTATTTGTAACTCCTTTTTATTTTGTAAAAATTTACTGGTTTACACAGAGTTTACACAAATACCCTTTTCACGCCGTAAAACGGTGCATGAAAAATAAAATAAAATTTCTTTTCAAATTCTTGATTTTTTCTGTTTTAACCAATCTATTCTATTACACATTTCGATGTTTTTACATTTTCTGGATATTTCCACCTATTTTATCTTCAATAAATCAAGTACAATTTCAATTTATAATCTTCAATTCAATCGACAGGGCAACCGTCTTAATGAACTTCCTTCTTTTTATCAATAACATTAGGGAAAGAATCGGAATAGTATAATTCTGACTGATTATTAAACTTTACCCCATTTCATCCTATTTTCTGAACAGTTTATCACTACTTATAAAAGTTAATAAGTATCTCGGTTTTAATTAGCTATTTTATTTATAAAATTTATAAATTATTTTAAACTTAAATTTTATAGATATGATTATTGAGAAAGAAACCCGTATTATTGACCTCACAGTTGAGCAATTATCTAAGGTGATTGCAGAGTCGTTTGCTAACTCTCCCGTAACGGAAACACAAGAGGATGTACCGTTAAATGTAGAACAGGCTTGTCATTTTTTAGGAGATATGCCCAAGCCTACACTTTACTTCAAATGTACCAAAGGAGATATGCCTCATATCAAGCAAGGTGGTCGTTTGTATTTTTTCAAACGAGACCTTATCAACTGGCTACGAAACTATACCGTTGTTTCACCCGAAACTAAGGCTGCCAATTTCCTTGACAACTTCAAAACAAATTTTAAAGCAAAAAAATAAGGCAACCTGTTCCCGCAGATTGCCTTGTAATTTCTTTTGTCAAAATAAGAATGTTGCTATTCCACTGTGAATTTAGCAAAATTCTGTTAAAATCATTTATCCCAATGGAAAATTCTGAATCAAATATTACGAACATCATAGAAACGTTAGGGTACGTCCGTATTGGAACAAATTATTATAAATTAGTTGAAAGACCTAACACAGATGGGTCAAAAGAACGCAAACTTATCTCGTGGACTGTCGAGTGTATCAAAGCGGATAATGGGAAAGATTTTGTGGCAAAAATCCCAAAATTAGATGGGTTTTGTTTATTTCCAAACCACTTTGATTTTCAGAAAGTGGTGGGTAATTTTTATAACCTTTACCACGAATTTAATCATAAGCCCATTGAAGGAGACTGGAATGTAACCAAGAATTTTATCCAACATATTTTTGGTGAACACTACGAATTAGGATTGGATTATCTGAAATTACTGTTAGAAAAACCTTTGCAAAAACTACCTATTTTGTGTCTCGTAAGCAAACAGCGTAACACGGGAAAGACAACCTTCCTAAATTATTTAAAAGCTATTTTTGGAAAGAATATGTCAGTTAATACCAATGAAGAGTTTAACAGCAATTTCAACGATGATTGGGTTGCTTCTTTGTTGATTGCCATTGATGAAACATTCTTAGAAAGAAAACAAGACTCAGAACGTATCAAAAATCTTTCAACCGCCTTAAAATACAAATCAGAAGGAAAAAATAAAGACCGTAATGAAGTGGAATTTTTCGCCAAATTTATTCTATGCTCCAACAACGAAGACAGCTTTGTTTACATCGAACCTAACGAAACTCGTTACTGGATTCGTAAAGTCGAACCCTTTGAGCATGAGAACATTTATTTGTTGAACCAACTCAAATTAGAAATTCCCGCCTTTTTACACTTCTTGGTAAACCGAGCATTAAGCACCCAAAATGAAACCCGAATGTGGTTTAAGCCTTCGCTCATTCGCACGCCTTCCTTGAAAAAAATCATCCGAAGAAATCGAAACAAATTAGAATTAGAAATGTACGAGGCAATCCAGTACATCATGGAGGCGAAAAGTCTTGAAAATATATCCTTCTGTACTTTGGATTTGCTGAATTGGGTAACATTTAGAGGAATGAAAAATATTTCTACGGTTCAAATCAAACAACATCTCCAAGCGGATTGGGACTTGAAGCCAAGTTCTAATTCAAATGCTTATACGCAATACAGTATTTTACCAAATGGCAATATCTATGAAAGAAAGAATCGTGGACGTTTTTATCAAATTTCTCATCAATTTCTTTCTAAACTTGATGAAATTGATGAATAAGAATATAAATACTTGATTTTAAGTGACTTATGCTTCATCAAAATTCTCACAAAAAGATTACGTAAAATCAATTTTGATGAAATATTGAAAGATAATACGAGAAATATCTTCAAAAAATATTTTTGTGTTTATATTATTTATAAATTTAATAAAAATTATAAATAATATAAATGTACACGCAATCAGAAAGAGACGATATGGAAAAGCTTTTCGAAAAACTAAGGTATGTCGGATATGTTTTCTTGGCGTTTCATTTTGTGTTGAATTTCCCTGAAATATTGATGTACATTGATACAAACGGTTCTTTTATTACCCATTCAGTTTTCATCAATGTCTATAAATCTTTCAAAAGATTACCCTTTTTTACTAATTTCTTCATTGTCAAAATCCTTGCTTTATCGTTTATTTTAGTGGCTTGTTTTGGTCCACAATCACGGAAGGATAAAAAGATTACTGTTCAGAAAGCCATGCTATTTCTATTTGCTGGAATACTCATTTACTTTCTGGCGGACATTATTTATTATCTACAAACGACCAATTTTATTCTCTATATTCTCCTCACTATCAGCGGTTTAGTGCTTGCGATTCAAGGGGGAAGTTGGCTAACACGGGCTTTGGCTTTTGATATTGGCGAGAAAGTATTTAATGATGATAACGAGACCTTTCCACAAAATGAATTGCTCATTCAAGATGAAGACTGGATTAATTTTGAAACTGAATATGTGCATCAAGGAGAAAAGCGTAAGGGTAAATTGAATGTGTTTCCGTATCGAAGTACCTTGGTGATGGGAACGCCAGGTTCGGGTAAGACTTTTTCCATTCTGATTCCAGCTTTGGAGAAAAGTATTCAGCAAGGTTTTGCGGCTTTTGTGTATGATTTCAAGTTTCCTGATATGACGGAAGTAGCTTATAATGCCTTGCTCAATTATAAGCCCAGAGGCATTCCTAAGCCTAAATTTTACCTCATTAATTTTGAAGATGTTACTCGCAGTCATCGTTGTAATCCCATTGACCCCAAGTATTTAGTGAAGCAATTAGATGCAGATACTTATGCCACCACCTTACTTTTTAATCTCAATCGTGACTGGATTAAGAGACAAGATTATTTTGTTAATTCAGCCATCGCTATTACCAAAACCATTATCTGGTATCTGAAAATAGTTTCGGATGAAAATAGAGCTAACTTCTTAGAAAACAGAAAGTTAAATCCAGGTTTGAAAACTAATCGGTTTTGTAATATCTGTACTCTACCCCATTTGATTGAGTTTTTGGCTCAACCAACCGAAAAGATTTTTCCGATTTTGAAGAAATATCCAGCCTTAGAATCGCTAATGAGTCCCTTTGCGGATGCACTGGATAAAGAGGTTTATGAGCAATTAGCGGGGCAAATTTCATCGGCTCAAATTGCTTTGGGAAGGCTCATTGACCCATCTTTGTATTGGGTTTTGAGTGGTAATGATTTTTCTTTGGACATCAATGATGAACAAAGTCCGAAGGTTTTGTGTCTTGGAAATAACCCTAAAAATGCTATGGTTTACGGGGCAGCCTTGGGGCTTTTTAACGTAACGGTCAGCTCCTTAGTAAATCAAAAGGGAAGGCGTAAATTGGGAATATTTTTTGATGAATTACCAACCATTTATTTCATGGGTTTGCGACAATTAATTACCACGGCACGTTCTAATAAAGTTGCTCCGTGGATTGGTATTCAAGATATTTCGCAATTGAAATTAGATTATGGACAGGACGAAGCCAAAGCCATTACAAGCACGATTGGCAATTTAATTTCAGGTCAGGTATTGGAAGAAAGTGCCAAGAATGTTTCGGAAAGAGTGGGTAAAATTTTACAAATCAGAAAATCATCCACGGATAGTCGCAATGATTTGACCATCAATACTTCTACGCAATTAGAAGCCGCCGTACCGCCTTCCAAAATGGCAAATCTTAGTCAGGGGCATTTTGTGGGGGCTTTGGCAGACACACATGAACATCCGATTGAACAAAAAGTGTTTCACGCCAAAGTAAAAGTGGATATGGAATCGGTCAAGAAAAGAGCCAAAGGGCAACCAATTCCTGTGATTTATAACTTTGAAGAGAAATTTGGTAGAACCGAATATGAGGTTTTGAATCAAAATTTTCAGGCTATCAAAAATGACATTTTGCAACTCATTGAGTACGAAAATCAAAAACAAGTAATAAGCAAGAGCTAAACAATAATTGAAACAATAATTACTAATTTTAAAGAAAAATTGATATGAAAGGAAAAGAATCAAAGAAGGTCAGCACCAGCGAAGAGTGGAACGAATGGAAAAATAATTTCCGTGATATTATCGCCAAAACGTTGAAAAATGCACGGATGAAAATGGGAGATTTGGGTTATCCCAACACTCGCCATGAGATTGCGAATGAGACAAAACTCCCGCATCAGGTCATTGTTCACGCCGAACAAGGCAAGGGAAATATTGCTTTCATTATGCTTTTGATTGAGTTTTATAACAAACGTAAAGCGGTCAATACCAAAGACTTAGATGAAATGTATGAGTACCTGAGAGATTCGAGTAAGATTCCTGATGGTTTAGAAGATTCAGAGTAGTGACTTATTTGGAGCTAATTTTCTGAGTCGGTACTTTCAAATAAAGATTCATCATTAAGAATGGGTTTAGATAAAACCCGTTCTTAATGATACAATAGTGAAGATGTTTTCCCGTGACCAATCCAGTTTTTCCCATCAAACCAATGGTCTGACCCATATTAACTTTTTGTTTTGGCTTCACAAATATTGTTGAAAGATGCCCGTAGAGAGTCATAAAACCGTATTGATGCTGAATGACAATAAAATTTCCTAAATCTGATTGGTAGCCCATTTGATGTATTATCCCATCCGCAGTGGTAATTACTGTATCGGTTTCACTTGCAGTAATATCAATCCCAGTGTGAAATTTAATGGAATGATAAATGGGATGAACTCGATAACCAAATTTGGAAGATGTATTGAGTTTATGACTTGATAAAATGGGTGGAATGATGGGTATTTTAGGATAGATTTTTGGTTCAAAACAATTTTCAACGAAGCCAGTAATTTCCCCATTCGTGGAGATTTGGGATAGCAATTTTTCGAGTTTATCACTCTGCCCAAATCCAAAATAAGGGATGATAAAATAAATCAGTATTATCTTCTTGATTTTTTCCATAATGTTTGTAAATTTAAGTAAATATTTATAAATTTTATAAAATATATTTCTTATGGACAATGTAAAAATTGAAATCATGGAAGACCCAAAGGAAATCAAGACTGTTCCAAGTGAAACAGAAAACAAAGGACTTGATTTTAGGAAAATACAGGAAGGAAAATATGCAGAGACATTCTTGAAATTTTTGGCTGAAAAATATCAAGAATCTTACGATGGAAACATGAAGGGATTGTTGGAAAATGATAACTATTTGAGCAATGACGAGATTGAATTAGTCATTGAAAATCACCTTCATAAAAACGATAAAAATTCGTTGGAGAAATCTTTGCAACAGCTTGCTCAGAACAAATTTGATAACCTTGAAAAATTGGCGTTCTTTCCCAATTTTATTGAGGCTATTCCATTGCTTACCGAGGGGCTGACTCAATTTATGGAGGAAGTAAATTCTCAAAGAAAAGGTCAAAATGCCTCTGAATCAGCATCAATGGACGATATTGAAGTAAAAAAGAGTAATATCAATATCAAAAATTTGAATACTTTTTTTGAGAATGCTCCCATCACTAAAAAAGGACTTGACGGGCTGATTCAGTTACATAGCCAAAACCCGCAAAAGCTAATCACAGCTATTGAAGAACAGTTTTTTCCTCACATTTTATTGCCAAATGATGATAAAAAAGCCATCGCCGAAGGAGTGAAGAATTACATCAAGACCATGAGTCAGGTGGTTCAAAGTGGTGCGATTTTGATGGATAAAACCAAAAATAGATTCACTTATTTAGATAAAGTGGATGTGTTGGGGAATACCGATGGTCAAGTAATCCAATCCGATGCTGCCAAAGATTTAGCCTCAAAAATGGCTAAAAAGGGAAAGGGTATTACGGTTTATCAAGACCATAATATCATGTATTCGTTGCTGAAAAATTTTGGTAAAAATTTCAGTCAATCTTTTCAAAATACTCAGTTTCAAAGCGAAAAGAAACCAGATAATCTTAACGCTATGGAGTACGAAATGCGTAAGTTAGCGGTCAATGCCTTTGTACAGAAATTAGAAAAAGTGATTGGGAAACAAGAGGGAATCGAAAGTTTGAAAGCTCAAAAGAATAACATTATTCAAGGGAAAGTTTCTGACATGATTTTGATTAATGATGTTGAGGCAAAGTTTTACCTAATTAAGAAAGATGATAGATATTTGGTGAGTTTGATACCTAAACAATCAATAGAAAATAGGGAGAAATTGACTCCTAAAAATAAACCAGAAATTAAGGTTGGGCAAAAGAAAATTAGGGTCATAAAACCTGTAAAAATCAAACGTTAAATTTCGTTTAATGCTTTGATATTCAGTTATTTATTCGTATTTTTATAACGTTGAAAATTATCCAATCAACGCCAAATTGTATGAAAAAAGTAATCGTAATGGATGGTGAAATCTATTTGAATACCATCGAAAAAAGACCAGAATTTATTGCCCAAGATGATATTCAAAGAAATGCTAAATTGCAGCGTGAAGCGGTGGCGGAGCTTTGTGGAGAAAAATGGTACGATGATGAATTATGTGTGATTTAATGTATTTGCGAACCTGAAAAATGTATCGTAATTTTATCGTATGCTTGATAAGCACTATGATTTTGACATTTTATTTTAAAAAATACCGTTATGACACAGGCAGTAGATGTACATAGAAAACTTAGTAATGCACAAGTGTTGCTACTTCAACTTTTTGAAAGAGATTTACCAGAAGCCGACTTGAAAGAAGTTAAAAACCTCTTAACAAGATTTTTATTCAAAAAAGCTGAACAAGAAGCCGAAAAGTCAATGAAAGCAAAAAGCATGACCAATCAACAGCTCAACAAAGAAATTGATGAACTAAATGAGGGCAGTCGAACTGAATATTTGAATAAAATAAGAAAATGAAGGTAGTGATTGATACCAACGGCTTTCTGTCCGCTATCCCATTAAGAGGTAGAAATAAATGGCTTTATCATGCTTTTATGGATGAAAGGTTTACCTGGGTTGTCAGTAATGAAATTATTTCAGAATATTCAGAGATTATTTGTGAAAAATTTAGTGAAAATACCGCCAACTTTGTGTTGAGTTCACTTTTGAGTGCAATCAACCACGAGCGTTTTGAACCAAGTTATAAATGGCAATTGGTAGAAAAAGACCCAGATGATAATAAATTTGTAGATTGTGCCATTGGCGTAAATGCTGACTACTTAGTGAGTGACGATAAGCACATCAGGAACTTGCTAAGAATCCCCAATCTGTTTCCTCCTGTGCCTATCGTTACTTTTCGACAGTTCAAAAATATTATGCAGTTTGGGTAACTTTTAATTTCGACAACTTTTTTGTCGGTTTTTTCACCACTTTCAAATCTTGAATCGCTTGCAACTGTTCATGTTGCACAACTGCCTTAAATTTGATGGAAGTGTTCAATTTCTGAACTAAATTATTGCTATATTTTTCGCCCAATTTTAAATCTTCATTGAAATCTTTTTGAATGGGTCGCATGATTTCTGCCACTCCTTGCAAACCTTTTTGATTAATCACAAAAGCCTCAATTCGCTTCATGTTATTGAAGTTGTTTTGCATCATTACCTCTACCTGATTATCCTTAAAAAAAGTCAATTCAGATTTCTTCTCGGTTGGTCCTTTGAAATTATCAATGGATTTAACCAAATCTGCCCCTAATTTTGCCATCGTTTTACTATCGCCCTGGGGTAATTCAATCTTTACTCGCACCGCTCTTTCCTCTGACAAAAGACTTGCCTCAAATTTCAGATTGGATTTTGAATCCTTGTTAGTCGTAATGGCTGAAAAGTCCAAATTACCCATGAGGTTGATATTCATTCTTTGTCCTGCGGGGTCTTTATCATTGGCTAATAATAATTGTTGAGGTTGGTATTTATCCACAAGGTGTTGAATGTGAGACAGTTGCTCTTTGGAAGGAAGCCCCGCCGTAGAGATATACAACCTTGACTCGCCCGTTATTGGTGGATAAAGTTGATGAAAAGAGGATAAATCAATATCGGATTCAAAGACAATTATTCTATCTACATTTTTAGGGAGTGGCGTTATTGTCTTGGAATCATTCGATTCGTTTGAGTTGAATTTCATTAAACTTCCTTTGGGAATATTATCACCATTTTCTCCCATTATTGCCTCTTTCGTAACGCCAAATCCAACCACATTTGTCAAAAATAAACCCTCTCCAATTTGCCCTTTGGCGTTTTTTCTAAATCCTACGTTACGATTTGTGACGTTATTAATTTCTTCATTTCTATCAAATAAAGGGGCAGCGATGTTTGAGTAGCTAACCTTTGATTCTTTGTTATAGTGGTGGGAGTTCTTATATCTGCCCACTAATTCGGGAGAATTAATTGTTTCCTTCAAAAGCCCTCTTGATTCTAAATAGCCATAATCCGTTAATTCATGAAGTCCATTTCTCAGTTCTTTTCGGAGTTTTAGGATTTCTTCTTCCGTGATTTTTTTGAAATCAAAACTATTGGGCTTATTTTCAACCTTTACGATTTCGGTATTTTTCCTCACTATCAATCCACCTTCGTTGTACTGTTGCAACAAAAGAGCCGCTTCGTAGAAATTGTTTAGACGATTGGTACTCATCGCAAAGTCGATAATATCGCCCCCTTGCCGTTTATCGAAGACATTGAAGTATTTGGAGAGCCCAGATTTTTCATCTTTGTAAACTACATACTTTTCAGTGCCGTCCTCATTTTCCAAGAAAGCGTAACGGGCGGTAGATTTTTTAGGGTTGATTTGAAGACCGTTATAATCTTGGGCGAAGGAAATAAAATCCACTTCTGTCTTGATTTTCTCCTTATCAATCAATCCAATCCGATTTTGTCTTTCTAAGAAAACGGCTTTGGTCGAAATTAAATCCGTTGCTTTCTTGTCTTCACCCAAGCGAATAGAGAGCGTTTCGGTATTCGATTTATTGAAAGCCTCCCAATTATTTTGAATCTCTTTTGGCAAGACTGATTTCTCAAAAAACAGAATATCCAGAGCCACTTTATTTTGAACTTTAGCTTCCGCTTTTTGTGCATCACTGAACGCTTTATAGCCCTTTACGGGCGTTTCTGCGGGAATAATGATGTCTTGATAGTTGAGACTCTTAGCCAAAACCATCTCTTTTTTTTCTCCATTTTTCATAGAAGCTACTTCGTTTAATTTCTTTAATTCTTCCGTGATATATTCACCACCGTTGGATAAATCAATGGCTCTTCGGTGGGCAAAATGATTTTCTAAGGAGATGATGGGAAGGTTCATATCAGCATCTTTGGTTAATATTTTTCCCTGTTGGATTTGTTGAAAAATCTTCTCCGTTTTCACGCCCGCAATGTGGTAGGTAACTTCCGTAGCACTCTGCCCACGACCAAAATTCATGTATCCAATTTTCATTTGTTCCGCCAATTTTTCTAAACCCACAGCGGTTGCCCCACGACTGATAAAAAAGTTGGTTGTTGTCTCTTCAAATTTCTTGCAGTTAGCCATTTCTGGATTGACTAATAGCTCTAATCCTCTCGAAATTTTAGCATAATTCAAGTACAGTTCCGATGCCTGAGAACCCACAATAGCAAAACTCACCCCAGAATTTTGAAGCACCGCCAAGTATCTTTCTTGCTCTTTCGTAATCATTTTTATTTATATTATTTATAAATTTAATTAAATGAACTGATAAATTTTATGGTTAATATTTAGGTAAAGTTTGAAATCCAGTTTTTCGTCAGTTTAAAAAGGGCTTTCATCCCGACCCAATAGAAAAACTTTGTATCATACCTCATTGCTGTCAAAGACCGTGTAAACTTTTGAAGACCCAAACCACTATTGTATTGACGGGAGTTTACACCGTCTTTGACGAGTTTTTACATCGTTACCTTTACCCATTTTCTTTCAAAATGGGCAAAAGTAACAAACTGAATAGGAAAATAAGTACCAATAAACGGATTGAAATAGGCTTACCCCTTGCCACCACTTCAATACATTTATTCAGGTACTTAGGTGTATTTTACCAAATAGAAAGAGTTTATTTTTATAGGTTTTACCAAAGGGATTAAAAGTTTTAACTCATTGATAATCAGTTGTTTAACTTTGTTTTATGCTTGTTTAAATAAACTGTTTTATGTACCTTTATATGGTAATTAAATCAAATAACAATTTATAAATATTAATAAAATGGCACATGAAATTGACACTCAAAAAGGGTTTGCAGGATTCGCTTCTTATAGACAATCTGCATGGCACGGTTTAGGAACAGTTTTGGAGGAACGCATGAGTATTGCGGATGCTCTCAAATTTGGGGGATTGGACTTTGAGGTATTAAAATCTCCAAACGTTCATCGTTTCCCAGACGGGAATGAACAGGTAAGTAAAGACTCTTTTTTCACTTACCGAACCGATACAAATTCCGTATTGGGGGATAAATTGGGCAAGGGTTATACCGTTATGCAAAACAACGTAGCTCTTGATTTGGTGGATGAATTGGTAAGTAAACAAGCCATGACGATTGAAACCGTAGGCTCTTTGTGTGAAGGGGCAAAGGTATTTGTAACCCTCAAAAACGAAACTCCGATTGATTTGGGGAACAATGACATCACAGAACAGTATTTAGTGTTGCTCAACGGACACGATGGAAATACGGCTATTTCTGCCTATTTTACCAATGTGAGGGTAGTTTGTCAGAATACTTTGAACGCTTCATTAGGATTGTCGAGAAATAAACATACGGTGAGACATACCGTTACCGCAAAAGACCGTTTGACGGAAGCCTTGATAATTATGGGTGTTATGAAACGAAATACTGATTTGGATAAAGAAGCCTATCAACAAATGAAAGCCCAGCGATTTACGGATAAAATGTTCTCTCATTATTTGGGAAACGTCTTCTTTACGCCTCACGAAATGACAGAATTAAAGAAAGGAGATACAGGGGTGATTTCAACCAGAAAAAGAAATGTAATTGCTGAGGTAGTCAATTTTGCTCATACGGGAATAGGTCAGGATTTGGCGGGTGAGGGGTCAGGTTTTTGGGCTTACAATGCCATTACAGGCTATTTTTCAAATCAAAAGGTTTACAAAGATTCTGAATTAAGAATGGATAATCTTTTGTGGGGAACGGATGCAAGTGTGATGAATCGAGCCGCTGAGTTGGCTTTAATGCCTGAAAAGATTGTTAATCTTGATAAAAATCTTGTTTCCAATTTAATCTTAAATTAATTAACGTATAAATCAATACGTTACGATTTTTATTCTAATTTTTATCAAATTCAAGCCGTTTTAGGCTTATAAATCAATCAAATATCATGGAGAATCTATTAATCATGGAGGGAATTATTGGTAAAATTGAAACCAAACCCCTTAAAAATTCAACGCTTACAGTTACTAACTTTTCAATAGCCCACAAGGAGCAATGGAAGGACAAAGACCAAACGGAGCAAGAAGAAACGCATTGGTTTAATTGTGAGTTGTGGAATGCACCCCAAAAACTCATTGATAAACTCACCGTAGGCTCATTGGTGCTATTATTGGAAGCCAAATTAAAGACGAAAAAGTACATCAATAAAGAAAATGTAGAGGTTACAGCGTTTTATATAGCGGTTAATAAAATTAAGGTTTTGGCTGAAAAGAAGGAGGGGAAAGAGGGGAAAGATAAAAAGTGATTTACAGGAAATTTCTATCAAATTTTACAACATCCAAATCAAATGAAAAAATCAATCTTGGGCATGTTTGCCCTTCAAATCCTTGTGTCCATGAGTGGCTGTGCAACGCTTTCCAGCCTTTCATCCAATGCCATTCCACACACAAACGTAAGCCTGTCTGGTACGAATGCTTCGGTAAATACGCCTTATGGCAACGTAAGTACACAAACCAAGAAACCTAAGCCCTTCCAGTTGGAAGGGCAGTTTTTGAGAAAATCGAAAGATACGACTTTCATTATTACTATTCAGAAGGTAGGAGATTGTTACAAAGCTACTTTTTCAAAAGTAAAGGTTTCGGTGGACACTTTAAATACTTTTCAGCCTCTAAAACCTTACCAAGTTGGAAAAGATTTTGCTTTCTTGGACACGCAAAATAAGGTAGTTTTTAAATATGTTTCTGGATTTCCGAATGGGATTCAATATGAGGCAAAATTTTATAAACAATTTTAATGTGTCATGTATCAATTTAGCACAAACGAGGGCGAAAGATATTTCACTTTTTACAGCCCTGCCGAAATCAGAAAATATTATTGTTTTGATTGTTTTGACGATTCAGGCAATCGTAAATCATTGGAAACCAAAGAGGTAGATTATTCAAGTTTTAAGTTTGATAGATGTTTTTGTGAACACGAAATTAAAATAACTACCATTTAAACAGAAGAAATATGGAAATTTTAGAGTGTATATCAGATAATGAAATAGCCGATTTAATAAATTTATCTGGCTTAATTGAGCAAGGATATTGCGACAATAAAGACCTAAAACTCAGTGATACTTTTTTAGGATTTACAGTAAACCAAAACCCCTATTTTTCATACTTTGAAATTCAGAAAAATATGGATGAAAACTTTGATTTAATCTTTTACCTGCAAGGGCGTAATGGTTTGGAGATTGTAGATTTAGAGGTTAATATTTCCAAAGAATCCTTGCAAAAAATCGTAGAGGAACGAATTTTAGGAATTTAGTACAAAAAGAAAATCACAGCGAGAGCCGTGATTTTTGTATCAACTTGATAGGAATATTTTTTTATTTTACTGGATAGGAAAGTTCTTATTTTGCATCATTTAGTTTTTGTTGAATTTCAATGATAAAATCTACATCTATCTACTCATTGTCTAAGTTCATCTCATTTTACTATTATCAATTGGGCTTTATTTGCAATATCCCCCCGTTCAAATATTTTATTCCACTTGATGGAACTTCCATTTTCAAACTTTTCGCCTTAGCTGTATTGTCAGTAACTGTTACCATATGCGTTGGATAGATAATCACTGCATCGGAAAATGTTGGTACTCTGCCACAGCACCATACAGTAGGATCATTCCAATTTCCAGTTTTTTCAGAAGTGAGAATATTACTTGTTAATGGGGATAATTGCTGTACCGATACTTGCCCTTGAGTTTTAATTGTTGGGCAACTCGGTAGTGTACAGTATACATAATACGTTGTTGTAATACATGGATATACTGTTAAATTAGTGATATTCTGATGCCCTGTTGACCAAGAATAATTTCCACCTGTGCATCCACTTGCTGATAAAGTGCTCAATTGATTACTTGAAACCGTTGTAGGGTTTGCAGACAAAGTAGGAATCGGATTACTTCCTATAGAAACTTTCTGAATTCTATTGCCCATTATATCATATTGGAAGGTGGTTTGGGCTACCATCGAAATACTTATGAAGTTAAATATGAGTATTTGTGTTATTTTCATTTTTGTATATTTTAAGAATAATATTAATTACCAACCATATGGGTTTAAGGTACTATTTACTCCTTGATAAAGATAATTTGCAGCAGGCTTTATTACCGGAGCCATTGCTGCTGGTATATTTACCTTTACTTCAGCATTTGCCTTAACAAAAGTAAAATTCGCCGAGCCACCAATTGAAACATTGCCATTTTTATACAGACCAATAGTAGCCTTGTAAACTGGAGTAGGAGTACTTATTTTAAATGAATTTTCAGATAAAGAATAATTACCCTCTGTTACTTTTCCTGAAAACTTAGGACTGTTACTAAATATAGATTGGCTGGCTCCAACTTTTATTCCAGCCCCTAAATCAATTTCAGCCCCAACCTGAATATCACCATCAAAACAAATAATTTGTTCTTGATTATGCATTTCACAGTTGAACATTCTAACCATAGCTCCGGCCATAGCACCATTGGCAAATTTACCCCCTGTCAATTCAGAGGCAGTTCCACCAATTAATGCTGAGGCACTTATACGGGTGAGTTTCGCAGGTAAGCTATTATCTCCACTATAAATATTATCAACTATACTGCTTGTTGCCCCCGCAAAAGCTCCTGCTGCTGCACCTTGCCAAAAGTCACCACCTTGTGCAGCTGCCATAGTACCTTGTACAGCGGCGTGACCAACTGTTTTAATAACTGTACTGCCAACCGCTCCGTACCCTTGGGCTAAATCGCCAACACCTGCTGTTAAAAAAGCTGTTGCTGCACCTATTACAGCTCCTCTGATTCCTGCATTTAGAGCATCGTTTGCACTACCACCATTGAATGTTGTACTCAAATACCCACTTGTAAAGCCAGCTGCAGCACCACCACAAGTTACGCATCCGCCAGTATAGAAAGTAACCACAGCACCTACCACATACGAGGCTACGGTTGTTACTACTGGTCGCCAGTTGTCCCTGATGAAAGCTGGCATATATTTACTATCCAACAGCACCGCTGTTTCTCTTAAAATATTATGATTTAGTTCATTCAATTGGTTAAAGAGATTTTCTCCCTCTCTTAAAAGGTTAGCCCCTAAAGTTGCAAATGCCTGCGTTGTAGTACCTATTGGGTCATCTAAAAATTTACCCACATCACCACCAAAAATAGAATTATAGCCCGAAGGGTCAATCAAACTTAGAGGATTATTCCTTACATAAGCATATCTATTGAAAGCCTGTAAGTCTAAAATGTCTTGAATAAATGGATCTGGCGATGTAAAACGAGCGATCACGGGGTCATACATTCGCCCATTCATATTGATGAGTTGGAATAAATCTAAATGTTCGTGCTTGGTAAATCCCCTGTCAGAAAGATAATTGGCATTTTCATTTGCATATCCAGCTCTGTCCGCATTCATACGCCTGCCCCATACATCATAGCGTAGGTGTTCCAACACTACGCCGTTGGTGTCCACTACAGCTATAAGGTTATTGGCTTTATCGTTTATCCACAGGTTGATGGTTCTGCTGGTGCCTTGCTTAGATTCAACCGCCACTACCCCTTCTCCACCTCTGATATAGGATATTTCGGTAGTTACACCATTTTTGATCTCCTCTTCAAAATTGCTGCTTACAAATACTTTCGTTTTTACCAAGGCATTTTTGACATACATCTTTTGATACGCTCGCTGATGGTCAGGCCCGTAAAAAATATCCACATAGGCACTGTCATTCTGTATCTTCTTGACTTTACTGAAAGAATTATATTCGGTAGTAACTTGAAAAGAAGGAATACAAACACTGCTGTTTACGGGTGTAATACTGGTTAAGAACTTTGGTCCACCTAAGGTATTTTGGCTGTAATTGTAAGTGCCTACATCTGATTTGTTGGTAATGTTTCCGAATAAATCATAAGTGAGTGTAACAGAGGTATTCTCGACAGTAGATGTTTGCGGGAAGGTAAGATTCGGATTAACAGCTGTAAGCCTATCTAAATCATCATACTGGTAAGTAGTATTACCAGAATACAAAACCTGACCAATACCTTTATAAACAGTTCTGTTGATACCACTTATTCGGTAATTATTTTCGTAAGCATAGCTATGCGAAATCGTAGGTGTACCCAACAAATCAGTGGGCATAAACGACTGAAACTGCGTAATGTGCTGCTGACTTGCATCATACGTGTAAACATTTCTGATAGCAGCGTTTTGTCCTGCTCCTTTTGCATAAATATCTTCGGTCAGAAGAGCATCTACGTCATTGGTAGTTTTAGCTCGCCAAATTACCTTGCCGTCCGATACCCGTTTTACTACATCAAGGTATTGTCGTGCGTTGTATTCGTACTTTATTTGCAGTCCAGACGGATAAGTAATTTGGTTGGGCTTTCCGTCTGAATAATAGGTAATGGATGAATTATAAGTTTTGCCGTTGATGGTTTTGGTTTCAGACGATGGTCGTCCAAAATTGTCAAACGCATAACTAAATGTGATGTTGTCATACCCCGCAATGGTCGTTAACTTTCCGATGGCTTTGTTGCCAACATCATAAGTATTAGTAGTAATTCCTTCTGCTTCAGTTCGTTTTTTGATTCTGCCCAAAATGTCATACTCCATTAGCACGATACTACCTTTGGCATCAACTTGTCTTATCAACTGATTGAAACCATTGTATTGATAAGTGGTTGTTCCCATTACTGGGTCAATCATTTTTACTTTTCGCCCTCGGGCATCATATTGAATCACTATTTCAAAACCAGAAGTATTGCCTTTTGACGAATAAGCATTTCCCCAACCATCATAAGCATAGCTTACTTCATTGGCAGTAATTGTACCGTTTGAAGAAATGAATTTTGATTTAAGGGTTTGTCCTTGCGGATTATTCTCTGCCACACGTTGCCTACCTTTGATATCGGTTGCCGTTGAATTGTTTATACTATAACCATAAGTATTATTTACTCCAAAATCAGTTTCTCCTAAAATTCGACTCATCAAGTCATATTGATAGGTACGGTTTACACCAGGACCTTGGTCAGAAATTTTTTCACCTCGTGCATTGAATGTAGTGGTGTACGAAACCGTATTGCCATTTGAAACAACCTTATCAACTCGCACCATTCTACCCAAATAGTCATAATGCTCCAAAACGGCGGGCGAAAGTCCTACTTTTTTATAAATGACAAACTTTCCATTAGCTGGGCTGTTCCATGTTAGCCCTGCACGATAAAGCCTATTGATGGCTTCTACACCTTGTGGGTCAGTGGTTTTTATGTTTCGTTGAAAAGCATCATATTCAAATGTAACTGTAAGCCCGTTAGGGTCTGTTGTGCTTAATAAACTACCAGAGTTATTGTCAAAAACAGAAATTTGTTGATGCCCCAAGGCATTAGTTTGAGAAGTTTTGAATCTACCCTTTGTGTCGTACCCAAACAAGGTTGTGCGGGTTTCTTGTTGTGTACCGTTCCACGCAACTGTTTCGGTTTTGATAATATTGCCAAAAACATCGTGTGTAAAAATAGTCTCAGTGTGCACCTGAGCCGAAGAATCTGGGTCAGTTATTTCTTTTTTGAGTTGCCCAGTGGTCAGATTGTATTCAAAAGCAGCAGTTCTGACAATGACTGGGTTGTTTGGTGTAAATTTATAAGTGGTGCTTCGGGTTAGCCTGCCCAAAAGCCAGTTATTAGCATTGTCTGAATAAACTGAAATGGTTGAATCTTTAAATCCATTGCCATGATTCACCACCATTAAAGTTGTGTTTCCAGAAGCATCTTGCTCTACTCTTGATACAGATTGATTAAGAAGACTGGTTGTGTTTAGGTCATACTGACTTGTTGTTGAAACATTACCATAAGTGTAATAACTTCTTGGTTTCATGTATCTTGGATAACCAGTTGTTATTGTCCTATTGTAAGTTATTTCTTTAACTAACGTTGAAAAAGATGATAGTAACTGTCCATTACTTGAATTATCTTTTCTTGTTTCAGTGAGCAAAGGCTGACCCGATAACCACCATTTTTTTTTGTCAATAGTATAATATTTAATGTCAAAGGTATTTCGCTGGCGGTCTTTAACAATTACCTTTGAAAAGCCTTGGAAGCCTCTACCTTCTGAATGAGAAAATGCTCCTTCATAAGTATAATCAGTATAATTAAAGCCACCAATGCCATTTTTGGTTTTTACCGAAGATACTACTTGCATTGGGGTTACCAATTGGTAAAGGGGATATTCGAACGCTTGGGTTGATTGGGTATATACGCCTAGATCTAAAAGTGACTTGTAGGTAACATCAATTTCCTGCCCGTTTCCTTCGGAAATTTTTGAGAGAAAATCAGATTTCGTAAGCTTATTGTTGTATATTTTATTTGAAATAGTTTGAGTAGAAGTGTTATATTTATAATACAGAATCTCGTTATAGCCCGTTTTTGAATAAGAACCAAAGTAGAAACTCACCGTAGGGTCGTTGATGAGTGATAGATCTAAGACATCTCGAACTTCAATTTGCTTTTTATCAAAGCCTCCTAATTTTACTACACTCTCTACGCCACCCGTTTTGGTGTAGGATAGTAAATCTACAACACCATCATTATTAAAATCTACAAATTCGTCATAAACCTCTTCTTGTGAGGTACTGAGTACAGTACTGAGGTAGTAAGGATCTTGGAAGAAACCGTAATTTCCATTGTTGAGTTGAAATTGATATGATGACTTCCCAATCTTTATACCTAAGTCAGGTAAACCATCTCCATTCGCATCTGCAAAAATAATATTTCTAAAATCGAAGATAAATGATTGTCCATCAAAAGGGATAAATTTCTTACTATTCAAACTCCAATTAAAAGATTTTGTAATACTCCAATCATGATATATTACATATTCTGGATCATGTATCTTATATTTCAAGGAATCTGGATCTAAATACTGGTTGAAAGAAGATGATTTTCCAATATGGATATTAATTTTTGACGTAAGTGAATCTAATACAAATACATCAAATAGTCCATCATTATTAAAATCCAAAATTCGAAAGGATGTATTTTTACTCTTAACAATTGAATAGTCTGAAATTGTAATATTTAAACTACTCATTTTAATCTTTTTAATATTACTGTTACTTGAAGCAATTGGTCTTTGATTTAACATCCATTTTTCGTTATCCCCATAAGGAGATGGATAGTTGGAAGGGTTTTTATCTAACACCATTAAATCTGGAAGTCCATCACTATTAAAATCTCCAATCTTAACATCGTTGTCTTTGAATGTACTCTTAAAAATTGATGCCCCAGTATAAGTTGGGAGAAAATCACTCATTAATTGTGTAAGAAAATGAAGTTGATTTCCGTAAAACCCAGAAAAAATAATTATCGCCGAACCTGTAACATTGTTATAAAATAAGATATCAGTTTTGCCATCGGCATTAAAGTCGGCAGTTTTAAATTCACCTTCAATTGGGAAAGAAGGCGATCCTATTCCAAATGTATTATTCGGCAACTCTGTTTGATTATTAAAACCATTTGGAATTGAAATTGGATAGCGATTAAGGTAGTAATTATAAATACCACTTGTTCTATTGAAGACAAATAGGTCTTGAACACCATCACCATCCCAATCGCCAAAAATCCTCACACCATTAATATCATTATAAGCATCTGCAGGGAATGGACCATTGGTGGTGTTATATGCCTGATATTTCATTGCAGTAGGATCTAAACTTTCCTCTTGGTATTTGAAAAAAGTAGGCTCATGACATAGCGTATCGGCACATTCTTGGATTTGATAGAGTAATGAATGTGAGGTGGTAGTACTTAACTTGTATTTTAATTCATATCTCCTTAATTCTTGATTACCCCCCGTAATTCTAATTTTTGATAACAGTTTTTCACCAGTTCCAAGATAATTACCGTTCATAAAAGCCCAAGGCTTGTCACTACGGTCAATGTAATCGAACTCAATTTTGTTATAACTTAATAAAGTAGCGGCATCATTGTAGGTATATTCGATACGCTTGGGGTAGGTAAATTGCTTGTTGTGAGGGAAAGTTGAACCAGCTATACCATAGGTTTCTTTTTGGTAAATAAACTTGATGTAATTACCCACTCTGTCATAAATACGGCTTACCATGTAGGTAATTGGCACACCATTGGAAGCATCAATTCTGGAATCTGCCGTTTTACCAAATTCCATCATAAGTCCATCTTTGGTGTAAGCCGTAAAATAGGCAGGGGCTCCATTGGCGAGTATGCCAGAAACTATTACTTTACTGAAATTATTATTTTCAGGAATATACTCTGTGTTAATCGCTCCATAATTTGTGTTTAAATTATTTGCTTCAATGTCTATTGAATTGGGTGCCAAAACTAACCTTGCACCATCTAATGCAAAGCGATCCGATTGAGTTAGACTAACTCCTTTATCAACATTATGGCTTTTCTCAAAAAATTCATCCTGAGCAGAAGTTTTGCCTACTCTGCTGATACTATGCAGACCAGCCAGTGACCAGCCTTTGCCAAGCATAGAGTTAGGTCCATTATTACTGTAATTCAAACCAATAGAAGGTTTAACACCTGCGGTACCCCCAGGAATAACGATAGGAATACTGTAACTAACACCACCTGCATCGTTAGCCCCAAAATTGCCTACGGTGTAGCCATAAGTAGAAATACTACCCTTAGCACAAACATCTACCTTAACTGGATTAGAGTTACAACTCTCAACCCCAGTGACCGTACATTTGGCAAAGTAGGAAGTAGCTATCATTGGGCTTACTGTCAGCGTTGTACCCGAGGCACCCGTTGACCATGTTACTGTACCAGGACAGCCAGTTGCGGTGAGGGTGGTACTTTCGCCATTGCAGACTACCAATTTACTAAGACTTATCTCTGGTGGGGTAGGTAGCCAGAGGTTTAAAACAGAGAAATCACTTGAGCCTTTAGATGGTGCATCCAAGTCAAAATCCCAATAGTTACCTGTAGCAAGCACCATAATTCGGTTTTCCTTCTCATCATAAATAGCAGTTTTTGCACTGCAAAAATCATCAGGGCTTGAAGAGCCATATATCTTATCAAAAAGGATTTTTTGATTTTGTGGCAACTTAGGATCCAACCCTATAATCCATAGATCTGACCCACCTCCTCTTGTACCCTCTGTCCTTTCATTTTCAGCGAAATTCGCATAAGACATATTAAAGGTTACTATATTTCCGTCCTTTAACTCCAAGATATCATTTACTCTTTCTTCTTCAGATGTACCAGCTGTTTTATCCCAATTTACATTTCCAAAGCGATCCAACGATACAATCCAAGAATCAACAACACCTCGATTTTGTTCTGTTTTAACCCCACCAATATTTGAACTTGAAGAAGCACCTAATACAAAGTCTCCATTTTTTGTTTCAATGACTGAAAAAATATTTTCATAACCTCCACCACCCCAACCACTATTAAATGAAGTATTTAATGTTTTTTGCCATTCAATACTTCCATCACTCTTCAATTTTAAAGCCCAAATATCTGTTCTACTCGAGGCTTCAGTCTTATTCCCACTGACAGGAGACGCACTTGAACAAGTTAGAAAAAGTCCACCATCTGCGGTTTTTATTAATTTTGGTCCAATATCTTGCAATGATCCTCCATATTTCTTATCCCAAATTTTGTTACCGTTTCTATTGAATTTAAGCAACCCAATATCTGTTAAGCCAAATAAACCTTGTGTATAAACGCCATTGGGACTGCCGAAAGTAGTTGCTTCTATTACAGATGCTAAAACTAAATTTCCTTCTCCGTCAAGTACTGCATCATATACATAATCATTGTTGTTGATATCACCAGTGGTTAAATCCCAAACTTTATTTCCATTTGAATCTATTTTTAATATCCAAATATCAGTAAAGGAACTTCCTGAAATTGTTCTTAAAGGATTTTGAGATTTATCATATCCAGCGGATTCATTTGAAGTACAAACTAAATAAGTGCTTCCATCTGAATCTTGTAAAACTTTCCTAAGTAGTGAGCCTACTTGCTGAGTGCCTGCTCCTCTATATGTTCTATCCCAAATTTTATTTCCATTTTTGTCAATATTAATTAGCCATATTCCATATCTTTCTATTGTCGATGATACATCACCTCCAATTGCTCCAATATTTCCAGCAAGTATAGCACCGCCATTAGTACCTTTCAATATTTGTATTGGCAAATCACCACCTACAGAACCAAATTTTTTCTCCCAAATCTTTACAATATTTGTAGTTGATTTTACTTTAATTTCTATGCTTTCACTCACATTACAGTTATTATTGCCGCAAGTGGCGGTGTAAGTTGTGGTAGTATTGGGTGTAACTGTAATTGTGTTGGTTGAAGCCCCAGAATCCCAAGTGAGTGTACCTGTGCAATTACTTACTGTGAGTGTGGTACTTCCTCCGCAATTCAAGGTTGAAGCTGCCGCAGTAATTACAGGTTTACTGGGGCATGGACCACTTCCACCGCCACCAGGCGTACAAACAGTAATTGGTAATGTGTTTGTCTGTGGGGTACAAAGAGCTGTTGTACATGTTGCTGAATAAGTAGTATTAACTGTGGGTGCGACAGAAATTGAATTTCCAGTTGCTCCGTTAGACCAAGATAATGTTCCATCGCAGTTTGCTACAGAAAGTTGTACTGTAGCACCACTTTGAAGACAAGCCCCAGATAAATTACTGGTAATACTTGGTGTGTTTGTATTGCATCCAGTAGGGTTAAATCTTATTGTTTCATTTAGAATATTAATTAAGTTAGAATTATTCAAAGCTGTTGCAGAAAATCCTAGTGTTCCGTCACTATTTTCAATACCTATTGTTCTAAAGTTACCACTACTGGCGTTATTTGTGTTGTGAATTTCGATTTTATTTGAAGTTTCAAAAAGTTGCACTTGTACATTTGTAATATTGGCGTTGTTGCTATAATGAGCAACATTTTTAAAATTGATGACCAAAATTCTATCTGGTGCAGTACCCGACACGAAATAGTTGACATTTGGTGTACCAACTGAGCAATTTTGGTCAGTTGCGGCAAAGGCTATAACGTTGTTGGGAACACTAGTATTAGGAATAGTCCAAGCATTAAAAGCAGTACTACCTGAACTGAAGGTAATATAACCATTTGAACCCAAATAAAACTGAGTTTGAGTTGTTCCAAAAAATGAGAAATTGAATCCGATATTGAATGGTCCAGCAAAATTGTCATCTCCCAAACCAGTGATGGCAGTCCCAGAACCTGAAATCTCAGCCAAAGGCAAGTTTCTTGTAAAGGTATAATTTTGAGCTGATAGTTGGTAAGCACAAAAAATAGCTAAGAAAAGTAGTGTATGTTTTTTCATTTTTTAGTCATTTGATTAATTAATGGACTTTTATCCCACCAATTATTGCTAAATAATCTTTTTTCAAAAATAGCAAACTATCAAATACAAAACCTAATAATATGAAGAAAGTGAAAAAAACTTTATTATTCGGTAAAATAAGAGAATCATATCTAAAATATGGCAACTATGCAGTAGCTAAATTATCTAAAACTGAGGATTAAGATAAGCATTTTACCCTCACAACGCCCTAACCAAATTAAAATCATCCGCCGTCATTTCAATATTTAGATGCCGTCCACCCGCTTTTTCGATGCACTCAATATAAAAGATTTTATCGGGGGTGATGGTGAGTTTTGGGATAACTAAAACGGCTTTAATTTTCTGTTTTTCAGCTACTTTTATCAATTCATTATTCGTTTGGTAAAGGCTTTTGACTTCTAATTCTTGGTAAGAAGTTCGCCTTACTTTCTCTCTATCCTTGACGTACATTTTGATAAAATTTACTTCGTAGGGAATGAAAGAATTATTCTCAATGGAGATGGACAAATAGAGCAAATCATTTTTGTAATAAATGCCATTCAATTCAAAATTAACCTTGTATCGGTGCATTTCTAAATGCTTGATATACGCTCGTTTTTCATAAACCTTATTGGCTTGAAATTTAACCTCCGAAACGTCTTTTTCTTCCAAAGCATCCATTGTTTTGAGTAATCCATTTTTCTCCGCAAAGTTTAAATCTGCCTCACGATTAGAGGCGATATTGATGGATAATTTCTGAGGATTTTGGTTGAAATTTGCCAGAAACGAATAATACCCACCCATATCATCAATGACGGTAATGGTAGTTTCTTCCGTAAAAATATCCGTTGCTTTTACACGAATGATGTTTTCGATATTATCCGCTTTGTCCACAATTACGGATTGATTGCCCACATCTACATATACCACCTTTGAGGGAAAAATAATGTGGGTGGTTTTGTTGGTAGTGATTTCGATATTGTACGAGCCTTTGATGGCATTGTCTCGGATTGGAATTACGTATTTTCCAGTGTTGAGACTGTCTCTATTTTGTCCAAAAACAAAGATGGGAAAGAGTGTGATGAAGATGAGTTTATGGAGCATGGCTTTATTTTTAGTCGTTAATTTTAAGTAAAACTCTTTGACCCGCTTTCAAATGAATTTTAGTTTCTCCCAATTTTTGAGCCGCAAAAGTCATTAATCCAACCGTGGCGGCATTGGTTAAGCCCTTACCAAGATTAGAAACTATTTGTTCCCCTGCCGACTGATAGCCGTTATTGATGGTTGTTCCTGCCGCATTAATGCCCATCAAGGAGGTTTGCGTAGCATTTTGTAGGGCAGCTCTTTGTGCTTCATTCGTTGGACTCAGTGGAATATAGATACCCGCTTGATAATCAAGATCATAGACAAATATTTGCGTAGGAATTATTTTATTATCAACGCCAATACTGTTAATTGAAATCAAGAGACGGCTATTGTTTAAAGAACAAATGCCATATAAAAACTGGTCTTTGGGAATGTTAATCCCTTTAAAAACCATATCTTTCAACAGCCTAATTTTCACGATTGAGCCATTCTGAACCGTTTGATTATCGTGAATTTCAGCGGGGATAGTTTCAAATCTTAAATCCGCAATAGGTTTCATTGCTCCACGCAGACCATAAAATCCTACCTTTTTTGAATAAACCGAATTTTGCAGGATTGTATCTTGTTTGGTAAGCGTAGGGCTATTTATCAAATAATTTTCTCCTCCATTTTGAGCCTTCAACCATTTAGCCACTTTTTGCCTTTCACTTTCATAATTGGATGATGGAACATTTGAATTATTACTATTGAATGTAGGCGTTTTTCCTAAATTCTTTCGCTCTGCATTCAAGCGAATGTTGTCATTTTGCAATTGAACTACCTTATTTTTAAACTCATATTCATTCAAAACATCTTGACGGGCAGCTTGTCGGCGACTGTACATTTCTTCGGGTGTTCTGGCTTGTGAGGTACTTGAATTGCTCAAATCAAGCGGTTTTTGGGCGTAAGGGTCAGTATTTGGAAGGATATTTTGATTTGGGATAACCGTTTTTGTCGTTACCAAATCCGTGAATGAATTGGTAAGCGATGAATCACGATTGAGCAATTTGGGTTCAACTTTTGAGTTATCCGATTCGTTATAAATCTTCGCCTTATTTTCCAAAGTCTTTGCATCCACTTTGGCATCGGGCAATTTGGTTTCAAAGGTTTTTAGCTTCGTTTCTTGGACAATTTCTTCTGAATCATCCGCAATCAACACATAGTACAAAATATTACCAAGCAAAAGAATAAGAATCGGAATAATTACTATTTTCCCCGAAGGACTTTTAAAAAAATCCTTGACAAATTCAGAGAAAGTCGGAGTCATTGGGTTCATGGGAAATCAATTTTAAAATGAAAATCATGGGTTAAAAATGTCAATCAAATTCAAGACTAAATCACCAATCAAATAGCACAAAATGGTGTAGAAGAAGATTTTGAGGACTTTTCTGGTTTCGGCATAGCCTAATTTACGCTCAAACTTCTTGAAAGAATTAGCCAATCCATCAATGTATTTATTCTCCCCAGGCTTTATTTTGATGCGAGCTTTTTGCCAATTCCATTTATTCTCCATCGCCTTAATTTTTGATGATTGGATTTTCGAGTAATTCGTAATTAGTAATGATAAATCCGTGTGGATTGCGTTCTGACCTTGATGCTCTTTCTAACAAACATCTACTTCTAAATGCTCTGACGACTCGTTGCGAAGACCTTGATTGGTACTGTTTTCCGAAGTACAGAGCCTCGTGTGGATAGACCTGCATATTGACTTTTACGGAGTCGGTAATGAGATACTGTACAATATTTTGAGCAATAATATCACGGTAATATCCTGATTCAATGAATCTTTTGTACAAGGCTTCCGCTCCTTTATCTGCCATGTATAATGCCCTCCCTTCCACGTTTGACTTGATTTGCTCAAAATCGGGAGAGTTATCAAAGAAATATTCATTGAATTTCAACACGTGGTCTTTGGCTTCCACCAAACGGTTTTCTTTTACCGAAGTCGTACTTGCCATAATTGCTTCGCCGCCATTCAATACATAAATTCTATCTTGCGATTTTGTAATTTCTTGCATGGCATAATACACAAATCCAGCCGTGATTAATAGGCAAAAACTCATCACGATATACATCAAAAGCTGTGATTGTTGATGGCGTTTTTCAAGGTCAAAAATATTTTGAAAGCCCATTTTCTGAAAGGATAAAGGGCTTTTTGGGGACGATTTATTTAGCGATTCTAACATTTATTTGAAGAATGATTATAAAATTTCAAAGTATAAATAACTGATTTTCAAGCCAATAGCTGACAGCCAAATGCCGAAAGCTACTTTGGTTGATTAGCTTGTTCACTTACTCGTCCACTATTATTTGACTCAGATTTATTGCCCCCAGCAACATTCTGCAACATATTCAATCCCGCCTTTCCTGCCGAACCTGCCTTTCCACCCAAATACGCTGCAACCACTGAAATGGGCGAAGCACTTACACCCATGGCATTTGAGCCAATCGCACCTGCACCACCCGCAATAATCAAATTTGCCAAATCAGGCACTTTGAAAAATCCGAATACACCCGTAATGTAAAGGATGATTAACGCCATGTTAATTTGGATTTCGTCCATATTAGTTTTGTCCACCATTGAGTTTGATAATTTCAGGAGAATGAACATAAAAGTATTGGCAATGGGTAGCCACAGTGAGACGTTGATGTAATTACTAAGCCAACCTTTCCAAGAATCCGAGAAGATTTCAAAGGCTGAAAAGGCAATGGCAATTGGACCAATTAATTTCAGAATTAAGAGATACAAAAGTCTAATCGTGGATAGAAAAACGTAGCCAAAAATCAATAAAATAAAGGCTAACCACCGAATAGCGTACTGAATAGCCGCCAAGAATTTTGCTCCAATCCATTCTGCCCCGCCCGTGATACTATCCCAAAATCCATTGCTTGGACTTTCTGTTATGGGCGTTTTTCCTAAATCTTTTCCTGCGGTTTTCTCATCAATGGATTTTGAATTATCCTCATCTAACTCAACCAGAGCCATTATCATAGTGGATTTACCCCCGTTTACGTAGCCCACAACGGTTTCATTTACAAGCTCCAAAGTAGCATCAACCGCTCCCATAAATACCAGATAAAATTTTAGTAAGAGTGCAAAACCGATGGGGCGAAGCATTCCATAAATGTCCAAAGGTTCATTCATACCCCAAACCCGATAGACTCTTCTGGCTACCATCAAAAGCATTCCTAACGCCACAATGTTGATGCCCGTACTGATAAAAATGGAAGCACTCCCTTCTATCTGTTCTCCAATCGCTTGAAGATTTTTATCATATCCTTCGATGAATCCAGCCATTTTTTTATTTTTTAGGGGCAAAATATTCCTTGCCAAAAGCGTACTCAGCACTTTTATTTCTCCTCCCTTTTGAGGTCGATTCTATCCTCTGACCAAATGAAAGCACCTCTTTATAAAGCGTTTCGGAATTATGGGCGATTTGCTCCAAGGTTGCGATGCGGTCTTTGTCGCTCATGCGGTATTTAGTCGTCATCGTAACCATTGGTAATTCCTTGTCAGATTTTTGAGTAGCTGAGATTTTGAAATTAGTTAGTTTGTTTTTGGCATACGTTTTTTCGAGGTCGGTGAGATATTTATCATTATCCACCGCAGTCAGATAAAAATTGGCAACATCAATGATTTTACTGCAATAGGTTTTAGCATTTTCATTGAAGGGATGATTTTTAACCGTATTGCTCGGCGTGAGGAGATATTTCTCCTGTTCCGCCATGAGTTTAAAAGTTGCCTCGGTATAGGCTGCCGTTTTTGAAACACTTTGATTTACTTCGTCCAAAGTGCTGTTGGTTTGGTCGAGTTTATCGTGCGTATCGGCATCCGAGACATCATCTGGACCAAATAAGCCACTTAACAAATCGCCAATGATGGGAATAGATTTGACAATGCCTTTCAGAATAGATTTTGCTCCTGAGAAAAACCCACTGGAATTAGCATTGAATTTATCCATCAAATCCTGTTGCATTTTAGCGAAATTTTCTGGACTGGTTTGCGAAGGATTTACGCCCATTGCCTTCAAAAGACCCGCCATGTCTTCATTCGTAGGAGCTTGTCCATTCGCATATTTACCAGCCAATTCTTTCAAAGCCTCATCAACATCTTTGTTTCCCGTTTGTCCATAAATGGGACTAAATGTTAGGAAAAGAAATAAAATTAGAATCGTTTTCATGTTGTTTGTTTTTCTAACCACAAAAGGGACTGGGTGGCACTCCACAAAAGATAACAATAGGTTGAAAAATGGACACTTTTGATACCTTTTGATTCTTTTGTGGTGATAATAAATATTGAAAATAAGGATTATAATTCGTTTTCAATTGTTAATCAAAATCAACGGTTTTCTCTTTTGCTTTATCATAATTTGTACGGCTTCTCGAACATCACAATTATATTTTTTGCGAATTTCATTCAATTCAAATTGCTCCGTTTTGTTGGTAGTATAAAGCCAATATTTCTCTGGACATACCTCCAAACCATAGACCGCACAAAAAATACTACTGAAACTGACAAAAAATTCTTTGTAAACCCTGCCCTTCACGTTGTCCATGTTGATTGACTTTACTAAGGAAATCTCAGACGGACTCAATCCTAACATCTCCTGCACAAAGCCCATTTGAGCCTCATAATTCTTTTGGTCGAGAAGAATTTTAATGGCTGAATTACTCAAAATCGTATCTTTCACCACGGGATTATCCACCAAATCATTTAGCTCTTGCGTAACCGTGATAATGCTTCCGTTGTGCTTTCTCAGCGTTTTATAACACCATTTCAAAAACCCTTGCATCACGGGAGTCATCAAGGCTTTCCATGCTTCTTCAATGACTAAGAATTTGAACTTTTGCGGTTCGAGATAGAGTTGTCTTACAAATTGAGACATAATCATAATGGTCGTTACCGAGAATAAAATAGCCTCATCTTTGATATTGTCTAATTCAAAAACAATGAATTTTTGTTGGTATAAATTGCCATGAATTTCACTGTTCAAAAGGTAGCCATATTCGCCCCCCGTTTTGAAAGGACTGAGTGTTAATAAGAAATTTTTGAGGTCAAAATCTTGCTCTCGAATGTTCTTGGCTTCGATATATTCTACTGAAAAATTCCTTTCTACATACTCATAGAATGTATCAAAACTGAGGGTGAAATCTCGTTGTGATTTGAACAAATTTTCAGCGTAAGCATAGTATTCTTTTAGCATCGCCGAAAGAATTACGTCTTCCGTCCGAGAGGTAGGTTTATCCGTTTCTTTTCTCCAAATCGAACATAAAATGGTCAAAAGTGTATTCTTGATGGAGTTTTCTTCATCATCTTGAAACTCACTGAACTCATTGATAAAGAAGGGGTTAAACCCAAAATTTGAACCTTTTTCGTAGGTGATATACGTTCCATTTTCATACGCACAATTATTGCGGTACGAATGCCCTACATCTACCACCGTTACATAATTGCCTTGTGCATAGAGCTGATTCACCATATCGTTCGTAAAAAAGGACTTTCCCGAACCCGAAGGACCAATCACAAAGCCATTACGATTGGCAATTAAGCCCTTACTCATGGGTTCAACAAACATATCCAAAAGCATTGGTTTGCCCGTTCTGTCGGTTACTCTCATGCCCACGGGTTGCGTGCTTTCTGCATAAATTCCTTCAAAATTCAGAAAACAAGACAGCGTATCTGCATAATTGAGGATGTAACAATCATCTGGAATATAACCAGCATTGGAAGGCATTGCCATCCAAAAATAACCCGCCCCATTCAAGGTTCGCATCTCTACTTTCTTAAATCCGATTTCAGAAAGTGCAGTTGAAACAAGCCCCGCCTTAGATTCTAATTGATTAGAGTCATTATCCCAAATAATCAATGAGCCATGAAACTGAATAGGCTGTAAATTTTCCTCCAAAATATTTTTGAGGAATGTATTTTGTGTTTCGGCATTCAAAGCATTAGCCTGAGAATAAAAAGCTAATGACGATTTTTCATTGACTCCCTTCTGTAACTTTTTGATAGTGGCATCTTTATCAATGGTCTTAAAAACTTGACTGTAAATATGATTGCAATTCAATCCCATCGAAACTGGAAAAACGGAAGACAAATGAAAATTGGACGATTTGGTACTCAATTTTGAATGTCGATAAGCCGTTGAAATAAAGGTTGGAAAATCCTCAATATCTTGCAAAGGAAATACCGCCACCTTCTTTGTCCCAATCTTAAAATCACGTGAATAATCATGATTGGCGATGTGTTTATCCATGAAAGATAAATTCCCAAAACAGTAATAAAGCGACAATCTATTATCGTAATCAATTAATTTTGAGGCATTTAAGGGCGATTTTAAACCTTTCAGATTCTCATAATCTACCACTTCAATCAAATTATTCTGGATGATGGTAGCAATGAAACTATTGGCATCCAACTGTAAACTCTTCACGTATTTTCTATCCTTCAAAACCGATGGCACATTTCCATTGCGATTGAAAATATTGATGTTACTCTTGTTGTCAGGATTAAAGACCTTAGTAATCGTCAAAAAGCATTTATGATTCAGAAAAGGGCGATTATAGAACATCATATCCGTTGAAATAGCCAAAAGTTCACCACTCCCTTTTGCTTCACTCCTTGAATATTTTGCCATGTAAAACCAATCCGTTTTTTGAATCACATAACCAGCGGGCAACATACTCAAAGCCCTTGTCCATAAATCAACCAAACTATCGAAGTCATTGTCTCTAAGCGAATAAACGGGAGACAACTTCAACTCGTAGGTATAAGAAATATCCCCATTGTGCGAGAGTTGCAAGCCATCTTCGAGTATTTCGTAAGGATGAAGTTCTGAGAATTTAGACATTTTAATTCAGTTTATTTTTCAATGATACGAGGGGTAAAATCTCTCATTTTTAAGTCCAACAGCCCTTTACTGCCGTATTTCTTGTTTCGATAAATAAAGTAGCCAATGCCACCAATCATGGATGTTAAACTATAAATAATCCAGAGCAAAATGGGCAAACCCAAAACGTAGAGAATCAAAATGGCTAAGAAATTCACGATGATAAAAATGGCACAATACAATAAATGTTGCCCTTTTAAACCCCTAAATTCGAGAGAGGCGTTTGCCCCACGATTTATCTCAAACTTTCTCATATTAGCCCAAAGACGAAAAGAATGATTTGAGAACCGTAGCGGACACAATCAGAAATAATGCCGCCCCAAACCACGCCATAGCCGCTTTCCCTGTATCTTGGTCGCCGTGTTGCCATTTAGAAAATACCCGAAACGAGCCATAAATTGCCAAACAACCCGCCACCGCATAAATGAGATTGACGAGTTTGGTATAAAAATTATTCACAAGGTCGGTTGCTTTGGAAATACCTGCCGTTGGGTCTGAATTACCCGTTTGGGCGTAAGTGCTAAGAAATTATTTTGAAGCTTAATTTGGAGGAGATGATGTAGAAAAAAGGTGGAGATTTATACAAAAATGTTTACAGAGTGTTTTTTATGAAACATTAAACACTCTGTAAACATCACTCACATATAGTAAAAGTATCTATTGGGTGCGATATCGCCTTCTGAAATATACTCAACTATTTCGCCTACTTTTTTTGAAAAGCGTAATGTTATCGGTAAACTATCATAGTAATTGCAATTGTTGAAATTCAATTTCGATAAGGCTAAAATTTCTTCACAAATTTTCCTTATCGTGTTATCACCTGAATAAATACTTACCTCAAATCCATGTGGAATGTGCATTCCAGGGAAAGTTTCGTAATAAGGAATATATCCTGTCGTATAGAATAGAGCCATTTTATCGTTCATCTTCATCATAGCTCCTCTAAATATAGGGTACTCTCCCCATTCTCGCAGTAATTTCATGTTTGTGCTTTTTATAGTAACTAAGTCTATTTCAGCATTTTCTCCTAAATACTCAGTTATGCCATCTCTGAAACCTTCAACTTCTGCATAATCTTTATTAATTGCAGTATCCCAGAAATCTGTTGTTTTATGTACTACGACACGTGTGGGAGGTAAATTATTATTAAAGGCTTTATATTGCTCTAATACTTTAACAATCATTTCTTTTGCATATTCATATTTCAAATGTGGTGCAGGAGTACCCATTTCCTTTTTATTCCAGTCAAATTGTTTTCCAATAAAGATAATCCCTTTACCTTCATAGTTGAATGCTTGTGCGATACTTGCCCTCACAGAGTTATCGTCACTATCTACTATTTTGTGAAAACTTATCCCAATAAAACAAGAATGTTTCTCTTTCAAAGTTAATGTCCAAGGAATACTTCCATTTTTATAATAACTTGAAACGGCTAAATTCCAGCCTTGCATAGATTTGTCTTGTAGAGATTTTTTTGTTCCTCTAATAGTTTCTTCAAGTATTATTTGAACAGGAATTGCGTTAGATTTACAAATTAATTGAGCTTTAACATAACGCCTAAAATTGAAATATTTTCCTCTCCCAAGTCCAATTGAACCAATTTGTTTAAAAACATTTTTGGGTATTATAATTAAACAAAGATTGGGTTTTGTAAAAATTGCTTGTTCAAGGAGATTTGAATATGCTGTTATATATAAATCAGCAATTTTAAGTGCTTTATCAATAGGTTTAATCTCACTATCTTCAAGTATCTCTTCAATTTTTGAACCACTAATATTCTTATTGTTTGAATCATCATTAACAAATTCACACTGAAAAATACTATTTTTAGTAAATCCAGGGAAATCAGGGTTCAGATTTTTATTTATTTTATATGTTATTTCGTCTGATAAATCATCATTACTTACGGATGAAAATAACTCTGTTAAATTTTCATCCTCATTATCCTCATCATCTTCGTCATCATTAGTATAGACTTGTCCATCAATTATTTCATTTATTGGTGTCTTAGTTTTACCAATTATTTTAGTTTCAGCCTGTAATCTATTATTAAAGTCATCCATCCAATCTTTGGTGTCTTGCAAATTATTTTTTGTACCAATTATTGCATAATGCACTTCTGATTTATGACCTTGATTTGTTAGTGAGTAAAAGCCTCCTAAACCAATTCCAGTTTTAGGGTCAGTACTTTGATAATTATCTCCAAATTCAAGATAAGGTTCAGGTATAAGTTCTGTTGAGAAATAGTTTTTCATATAAACAATTGAGTTTGTTTTTCTTCGCTTTTTTCTTTCTTTTCAATCACGGTATAGCTATCATTAGGTATTCCGAAATCAACTATTTGAGGTATGAAAAATGAGAGGCTTAAATTAATATCCTCTGTATTTAAAATACTAACTCCATTTTCTGAATTTTTCAAAAAATTGAATATAGCATTCAATTGATTTAGGACTTGGTCATTCCATTCCCTTGCAGTTAAAAAATTAGTGTATTTACTGACTTTTTTAGGAGGAATCACTGTTTTACCATCGAAAGTAAAAAGATATTTTGGAGATATTGCAAGTAAAATATCTGATTGATTAAAGATAAATTCAATCTCAAATGCAAAATGTTTATAAAAAGAATCTTTACCATATTGATGAAAACTAACAACTGACTTTTGACCTTTTGTCAAAGTTTTTCTTGAAAATGTTTCTATTGTTTTGTTATTTTCTTCTCTCGGTTTAGAAAAATAAAAACGGTCATAATCTTTGTTATAGTAAATTCCTCTTGAAGAAAAATGTTTCTTTAAAATTTCCTTCAAAAGTTCAGTAAAATACCTTCTGTATATATCATTTTTTAAGGTTTCTGAAAAAAGAACTTCTTTTGTTGGTGTCTTACTTTTAAGAACTTGATCAGCAAATGAAGCAAATTTCTGTTCTAATCCATGTAAGGTAATTATTTCGCTTCCATAAAGAACAAAATAAGGAGCTTCATTATCATTTTTGAAATGTTCGTAAAGGCTTTTCTTATTGCTAAATTTTGATGGATAAAAAAACATTTTCTTTGACAACAACTTTACTTCAACAATATTTGAAAAGAGTTTTTCTGAGACATTGTTATGTACACGAGAAGTAAAATGGTGCTTAAAATTTTCAAAAAAACCATTTTCACCGATTTTTAATTTAAAATTTTCGTTAAAATCTATGGAGTAAGTCTTTGGCTTGTTCTTTTTTAGCACATTTTTAGAGGCATCAAACTCAATTTTCTCTATTTTTTTAGCATATAAACTTTCATCACTATCATCATAAACTACAAGAACAACGTCCAATGAATAGTTTGACCAATAATCTACGTCAGCTTTCTTTGGATAAAATGCAAATGAACCATCTTGTCGTTTATTAATATAGCCACCTTCTCCTAATGAAGATTTTAATTGTACTTTCACAAGCTGACCTGTCATATATTTTTTACCATCCTCACGAATTTCAATTAATTCAACTTCTCCATCTATCCCAAAGTCATTCCTACTAATTTCACGGAAACAAATGTAAGGTTGATGCTTATTGCAATATTCATGAAACTTAATTACACCTCTTTCTCCAATAATGTGAGAATCTTGAACAATTTTATGGGTTGCGTCACTCATTTTTAATTTTTCTTCTAATTTACTGTTTTTTACTATCATTTTATCAAAAAGTACAATTGTTCTTGAATAAAAGCAATCCTATTTTAGTAGATATTTTCCAGATTTGTTTTAAAATTATTGTAACGTCCAGCTTTTCTCAAAACGAATAAACTCCAACTAATTATTAAGTCTCTTCATTACTCTTCAATTACAAAAAGGTTGCCGCTGAATATGTAGAAACGTTTAGCACAAGTCCATCCATATTGTATTCTTATATTGAGGAGAATAATACTCGCTCTCTGAATATTTCCCAAAAATTAGGCTTTTCATCAATCACAACACTCGAAACTGTATTATTCTCACGACTCTACCCAAAGGAGGATAACCGAGTTACTCGCATTGATGAAGTAGAATTACCAGCAATATTAGAGAAACTTAAATCACAAAATGCCCACACAATCCTCCGAAACTTTGAGAATATCAATTACCAAAATAACTATTTCGTTCTAAAAGAAAATGGGAGAATTGTTGCAGGGTTACAAGCGAATCCCACAAGATGGAAAATTGTAGAAATGGAAGGTATAGGGGGGAAAATATTACTAAATGTCTTACCTCATATTCCGATACTGAAAAGGTTGATTAATCCTCAGAAATATGAATTTTTAGCCATTGAGGGCATTTTTGTAGAATATGGTTCAGGCGAATTTTTATACCCTTTGATTGAAGGGGTCTTGCATCACTTCTCTGTAACATCAGCTTTGATTGAATTAGATAGTAAGTCTCCAATTTTAGAAATGTTCAAGAAAAAACAAAATTTAGGACTACTCAATGCCTTTAAAAATGGAGTCAAAACACACGTAATGATTAAGTCTTTTCATTGCGATTTGCCCATACCACACGGAGAATCTTATGTTTCAGCTTTTGATTTTACTTAAAAAACTATGGAAAATAAAACGAATCTTGAAGCCGCCAGTGCCAAATTACGGGCAACCTTCAAAAACAAGCGGATTTTTCTTATCATGTGTCTGAATGGTACATATTTATTTTTGTGTCCTGTTTTTATAGTTTCAGAGAAAATCGGTTCAGGACATTTTGTGCCACACCCATTATTGGGTTATGTATATGCCTTCGTCTGGATTGCCAACTGTCTATCCATGATTTTCAATTTGAATAATCTTGGTACAATCAAAACACAGCTATTCAATCGTTTTGTGCATAGGTTTGGGTTGGATAAAGTAGAAAGATTTTTATGTACCGTAAGCCTTATTTCATTGATGATGATGAGTTTTTTGAATATGAGTGGCTTCGGTAATCCTTCCAATGACTCTTTATTGACGGACTTTCCTTTTGGTCATTCGCTCATTATTATTACCACTATTTTGTTGGGTAAGAGGTCTGCTTTTGTATGGTTTCTTATCACTATTTCAACGCTTTTGTATGTTTCATTGAGTAGAGGGATGGACTATAAATATCACTATTTAACTTCAAATGAGGTGAAAATTTATGAAGAAAAACTATCCCAAAAAGACCCAATAGCACTAAATCGCCAAGCGGAGTTAAAGGCAGAAGGTCTGAATCCTCCCAATGTGAGCCGTTATTTCAATGTGTGGGTAGTGATGATTGTTCAAGCCATTATGGTGGCATATTTTTTCAATGGCATTTCAAGGGATATGCTCAAAGTTATTCCCGAAGTTGAAGATGATATTGACAAAGCCATTGAAGACCAGTACGAAATTATTAGACTCAATGGGCTTTTGCAAGAAGAGAAAACGAAGGGAGAATTACATTTTTTGAAAGCTCAAATAAACCCACATTTGTTGTACAATACGCTATCTCATTTCTACGCAAAAGCCGAAGATTTCGATTCCGATTTAGCCAAAGGTATTTTAAAATTATCAGAAATAATGCGGTATAGTCTGACAGATTCTACTGATAATAAAGTGCCATTAGAAGGAGAAATCGCACAAATCAAGAACTTGATTGACCTACATCAATTGCGTTATGGTGGTAAATTATTCATTGAATTGGAGGTGGATATTCAAAATAATGAGGTGCAAATCTACCCTTTACTGTTATTGAGTTTTGTTGAAAATGCTTTGAAGCATGGGCAATTACAAGACAAGAATCATCCCGTTAAAATTGCTTTAAAAACTGACCATGATACACTGATATTCTCTACCAAAAATCAAAAAAATACAGCGGCTAAGGTGGCTTCTACAAATATTGGATTACCAAATATCCGAAAAAGGTTAGAAATCCTCTATCCTACCAAACATACTTTAATCATCACTAATGAAAATGAAAACTTTGAGTGTTATTTAACCTTAAAATTAGAAACAGACGATGAAAAAGTTAAGTTGTATCATTCTTGAAGACGAAGAAGAATTATTGTTACATTTAGCCAAATATGTAGGCAGAGTTGATTTTTTAGAACTTTTCGCCACTTTTCAAAGCCCAACAGAGGCTCTGAGTTTTCTTAGTACCAATCCAGTAGATTTGATTTTTTTGGATTTACAAATGCCCAATGAAGAGATTGATGGTATTGCGTTTATGAATATTTTGGACGATAATTATCACTATATCCTCGTAACTGCCCACCAGCAGTTTGCCCTTCAAAGCTATGAGTTTAATGTGATTGATTACTTGCACAAACCTTATTCTTATGAACGCTTTTTAAAAGCGACTCACAAAGCTCGAAGGGAGATTAAAAAGAGTAATCACGATGTTTCGGATAATTACTCTTACATCAAAGCGGGTAAAATATTCCAGAAAGTAAAATTATCTGAGATTTGTTGGTTTGAGAGTCATAAAAATTTGATACGAGTATTTACGGAACATGATGAAATAACTTTCTGGATGACAATGGAGGATTTGATGTCACAATTGCCTGAAAATCAATTTCTTAGAGTTCATAGGTCATTCATTGTATCAATAGATAAAATCAATTTGATTCATGAGGATTATGTAATTGTTAATCGCAATAATACTGAAAAGTCTATTCGGATTGGTGATACTTTTCGAGGTGGGTTGAATAGGATGATGGAGGGGCGGGTTTTGCGGAGTTTGAAGTAGGGGCAATAAAAATCCCTCTCAAAAAGATTTCAAGAGGGATTTTAGATTCATACCCTGTTTAAATTATCACTATTTTTTAATACTCTTAATGGTATTCTCCAACTCTATATTCTTCTTTTCAAGAGCCTCTAACTTTTTGTTTTGTTCAATCAAATACAAGGTTAATTCCTCTATTTTTTCCATGAATTTGGTATTCATTGCTCCTACATCTATACCCTTGTCTGCCACTTCTTTGGCTGATGGGATATTTGGTAAGTGATGGTTTTGCTCAATGTATTTCTCTACTTCTGGTAAAGTTGCTAAATGATATGTTGGTGTGAAAACATAATCGGGCCAACCACTTGATTGAAGTTTTACTACTACTCTTTCAGCTATCATATCACCTGCTACTGCGAGTTTGTAACCTGTTGGAAGGGTAGTTACGCCTATGCCTACATTACCATCGGCTGAGATTCTCATTCTTTCAACATTACCTGTATAAATTCCAATTGGTAGATTTTGATAATTTCCAAGATATGTTTGGTCTGCTTTTCCTGCAATCAGAAAATCATTCTTGAAAGTGCCTGCTTGATTATTTCTCACAATAATACCAGAACCATTACTTCCTTGTCCTACAAGAGCATCACCATTTACACTTAGCTTATGAGTTGGAGTAGTTATCCCAATCCCCACATTGCCATTATCTGATAATGAGAGTGCATAACCAGCACTGCTTGTAATTTTACTATTATAAAAATTGAATTTCCCTCCTTCATTTCCTACATACCATTCATTTCCACCATATTGGATTAAGGCTCTTCCGTTTGCATTGTTGAATATTTGAACCCCAATGTTACTTGTATTATCTGCTTTGAAGGCTCCCCCTCCATTTACATCTAATTTAGTAGTCGGATTTTCTGTACCAATACCTACATTACCTGAACTTGCAATTATTCTAAACAAACTTGTAGGAACTGTTACTGATGCATTATTTTCTGCTTTACGAATATCAAAGAAACCAACATTATTTATTTGAATAAAACTATGTGTGCTTTTCCACCCAGTCCAGCCCGTATTATTATTAAAATCAAATCCTCCAAAGTTAGGGTCGGATAAATTTCTGCCCGCAAAGAAACTTAAAAATGATGTACCATCTCCGCTTCCGTTCATAAATAGATTTCCATTTAATCTCATATTTCCACCGATTTCTAATTTTTCGGTTGGATTTATCGTACCAATACCTACATTTCCGCCATTTCCATTGGATTGTAGAACAAGATTTTTACCAGCTACACCAGTATTATTGGCTAATATATATCCGAAATCACCTGATGTGCTATAACCGATTCTGATAGCACTTCCAACGCCATCTCCTGGGTCAATCCCTGCTACACTACTGCCAAATACTCCCTGACCTATAACGGAGAGCTTCTGGGTTGGTGTTGCCGTTCCAATACCAACATTGCCAGTTAATACACTATTTGAAATGTTATTTCCTGTCAACGTCCAAGCATTGGCAGACGGGTTATTATTAGCTGCATCAACAATTACTTCACCACTTGCATTTACTGCTAATGGACGATTTCCTGAACCTCCTGTTAAACCAGATAGTTTTAAGGCAGTTGTTACAGTTGTACCTGCAACTTCTAATTTTGCAGAAGGTGATGTTGTTCCAATACCAACATTACCACCTCCAACAGGGCTAATAACAAGATTCAAACTTTTATTTTCACCATAACTATATGGATGTAATCTTACATAAGTTCCATCTTCATTTCCATCAATTAATAAACCTTTACGAGCTGCACCACCTCCATCACCTATAAAAACTCTACCGTTTCCACCAATCTCTAATAGTTCATTCGGTGTTGTCGTTCCAATACCTACATTACCAGATTGAAGTGCAGTCATGACATTAAATTCGTTTCCACTACCAAAATTGCTAATTCTAAAACTTTGGTCTGTACCCCATCTACCTATATTCCAAATACTTGCATCAAAGGTTCCATAATATCCAAAATTTATAACTGAATTTGCACCTGGTCCCGCCCCTATATTTAAGTTTGTTGAAGTAGTATTGTTAAGATGTGAACCGAAATAAAAATTATTACCAACTGCGTCTAACTTGTATCCTGGTGTTGCAGTTCCAATACCCACATTACCATTATCTTGCAATGTCATCACTGTTGAAGTAGTAGCATTATTATTCCAACCTCCAACATTAAATTTCAATTTATTAAAGTTGTTTTCATATGAGACCGATTGTATCTCCGCTATTCGAGAACGAGTTACTCCACCTGCTACAAACATATCAAACTTAATACTATTGCCTGTTGCTGCATTTCCACCATTGGCAAATAATACTAAATCATTTGCCTGACTATTGTTGTAACTTCCGATTTGAAGAGAACCCAAAGGTTTTCTTGTACCAATACCCACTTTTCCATCATTCTTAATAATCATTTTCACACTATTAGAATCTGGGTCTTGAACTCCAGTAGAAAATCCCAAACCAAAATAATTATTCAAATAAGTAAATGGCAGTCCAGAATCAAGGACTTTAACCCCCATGATTTTTGTAGTTCCTGTTTTTACAGAAAATGGTTCTGTGGCATTCCAAATATTAGAAATTTCGGTTGCATAAGTTGCGGGGTCTTGGGCTGCCTCTAATCTTATTGTTGAAGCGTTTGGATTTAATATAGTAAGTTTTTGAGATGGAGTTGCCGTTCCAATTCCTACATTACCTGAAAGTGTTGTATTTGAAATATTATTACCTGTCAGAGTCCAAGCATTTGCAGATGGATTATTATTGGTAGTAACAACAACTTTTCCTGTACTATCTACTCCTAAAATTCTTGTTGATGTGCCTGTTAGTCCTGATAGTTTTAATCCCGATGTTCCTGTTGTACCTGCAACTTCTAATTTTGCAGAAGGTGATGTTGTTCCTATACCAACATTACCATTAGAAGTATTAATATTCATGAAATAGGCATTATTGTCTCCAAAGGTATATGTATTTGGAATAGCCCCATAAGTTAAATAAGGGGAATTAGCTGAATTACTTAAATAAAGCTGTGAAGTAATCCTTGCAGTTCCTGCTATATCTAACTTAGTAGTTGGTGTTGTTGTTCCAATACCAACATTACCATTAGGAAGAATACTCATAGCCGTACCACTTCCACTGTTAGTTGTAAATAACATTTGTTTTCCCTGTGTTCTAAATACTAAATCTCCCAAAACACTTCCAGGGGATAAATTCCCTGCGGCACCTGCAATACCTATGAGAGCGTGATTTGTATTTGCATTGTTAAAATTAACGACTGAGTTTGCTCCTGAACCATCATTCACTATCATTACTTTTGATTGAAGACTTCCATTCACATCAAGTAATGCGTTAGGTCCTCCCGTTCCTATTCCTACGTTCCCTCCATTAGTAACAACCATTCTCTGAACAGGAACTGTTCCAGAGATTCCACCAGTATAAAATCTTAGTTCATTGCCAACATGACCAAATTGAGTAGATAAAACATCACTATTTGTATTAAAACTCATCAAGGCAGCATTGTCTCCTGTTCTACCTTTAAATGTTGTATGTATTCCATCTGTTGAGGCTATTTTTAAACCTGTCGCTCCTTGAATCTCCAACTTAGAAGTAGGCGTCGTTGTTCCAATACCTACATTACTATTATTCAACAGACTAATTACATCTATACCACCTACTCTCAAACGTCCTTGATAACCAGCTGTACCTGAAAAATCTAATGAAGTAATGCCCGTAGTTTCTTCGTTTGATATAAATAATCCTGGATTATTAGCCCCATCAATTATTCTAAATGCTCCTGATGTAACTTGATTAGTACCTTTTGGAACAACTACTTGCAATTTGTACAATGGGTTATTAGTTCCGATTCCAACATTGGCTGTATTTGAATTGAATATATTACTTCCACTAACTGCCCATGCAGAAGCACCTGCTCCAACTGTTCCCACTGAATCTTTTACCAAAACAACGTCCCCATTAGCATCAACCGATAATACTTTTCCTGTATTTGAAGCATTCATTTTTAAGTTTGTGAAACGTAAACCACTACCAGTACCGTTGATTTCGAGTTTGTTGGCGGGTATGGCTGTACCAATACCAACATTACCCCCTGTAAAAAGATGATGTCGATTATTGTATGTAGTGTATTGCATATTATCATGATTGTACCCAATATAACCAATCCATTCACTATTTGCTCTACCAAATTCTATATAACCAGCTGAGTTTTGAGTGCCATTTACAAGTCGAAGTTTACCAGAATTATTAAGGTTATCAGCTGTATTTGATGGCGGTACGATATTAAAAATACCACTCATGTAATGATAATAATTTGAATTCAATTGAAGTAATTGATTTTCAGACTTTGTTCTAAAATTATGGCTATCTACATCAATGTAACTATGAGAATTACCATTCCACAAAAACATAAATTTTCCTAAGTTGGAAGTAACCTCAAACTTCGATAAAGGCGTAGTCGTCCCAATCCCCAAATTACCACTATTAGTAGATGAAATATTAGTACCATTAACCGCCCAAGCGTTTGCACCTGCTCCAACCGTTCCCACAGAGTCTTTCACCAAAACAACATCTCCATTAGCATCAACCGATAATACTTTTCCTGTGTAACTTGTAGGTAAAGATGTAGATTTTAAGTTTGTAAAACGTAAACCACTACCCGTACCGTTGATTTCGAGTTTGTTGGTTGGGGTTGCTGTTCCAATACCTACATTTCCACCAGTTCTATTTAATACCAAATTATTAAGTACATTTCCTCCATTGCTATATGCACCTATTTCACTGTATGTATTTCCAGAAGCTGCTCCTTGTTGTATTTGTAAGAATGAACCAGTAGTTCCATTAACGTAGTCTGTATTTGCAGCAATAATAGACCCTCTAACATCCAATTTAGTTTGCGGTGTTGTTGTCCCAACCCCCACATTACCACCATTCAAATAACTATTACCAGAAGTATTCAAATAAACTGCTTTTGTTCCATTATTACTAATGGCAAAACCATGTCCTGCGGCTAAATTATTAGTCATCCATTCCAAGTCTCCATCAGTTGGTGAATATAATTTTTTATCTGCATTATTTTGATTGGCAAAACCAATACCACCGTTGATGTTTAGAGTCTGATAAACTTTACTGTATGTCCCAATACCTATATTACCATTAGAAGCGATAAACATTTTCAAACTCGTACTATCTGGATCACCAGTTTGCGTTGTAAAGCCAATACCATATCGTCCATTGATGTATGAAATATAGTTTCCATTGTTATACATTAATCGTTTAATCCCTAACAATTTATCAGTTCCAACCTTTAAAACAAACGGTTGAGAGCCATCGTATAAAGAAGTCATTTCTGTGTAATAACCTGTTGGAGATTGTGTTGTCTCTAATCTGAGTGTAGGATTAAAATCCTGAATAGTGAGTTTAGTTGAAGGTGTTGTAGTGCCGATACCTACTCCTCCTGTATTACTATTAGAAATATTCGCTCCCGTAGTTGTCCATGGGCTTATACCTCCACCAGAACTAAGTGAGTCTTTTACTAATACGATATCTCCATTAGTATTCACAGATAATACTTTTCCATTTGAAGCCACCGCAGGAGACGTTGATTTCAATTGTGTTAATCGCACACCCGAAGTATTTACTGTTGTTGGGTTTACCTCTAATTTAGCATTTGGCGTTGTTGTTCCTAATCCTACATTTTTTGCCGCACCAGTATATTTCACCAACATACTATCAGGAGTTGCCACGTTTGTATTTACTAACAAACTTCCTGTTACATCTCTCATCAAGAAGTTATCAAATGAAACCGTTGGAGCATTTGCTACTGCTGCATCGTGCGTAATATCAAACCTAAATCTTTTGATGGATTGCGTTGCTGTGGTTACGGGTCTATCATTGAACACCTTAGTAGTTCCTACCCAAACATCAAATAAGTCATTTCCCAAAGTCTCATTTGTACCATCGGGAGCAACGTAAGTGAAAGTTGTCCCAGTATTATTCATCACGAAAGTTATATCCTGATTCCCTGTAAAATTGGCTGAGTTTGTTGTTCCGTCATTCAGCTGGAAAGTCACCCCCCCTGCAATTAAATTGAAGTTTAATTTTGCGTAGGTATTGGCTGCCGTGGGTACGGTTGCTCCGTCCACGATGCCACTTCCGCCCAAACTCAATACAATAGCATTGTTTTTAGTAACGGCTGCTGCTGTTGCCACGCCAAAGTTAAATTGACAATACATTGATTTGGGTTCTGAGGCAAAGTCCACATTTCTACCAAAACGGTAATTGACCGCTACTGTTCCAGATTTAGCCGTTTGATAGCGTCCATTCGTGATGGTATTGGTTATACCCGTTACCGTAGGAATTTCTGAAAATTGATTCATACTGGCAGGAGTACCCACATAGTTACCAATCGTCGTATTTGCCAAAAAATCTTGGCTAAAATAGGTGGTTTGCCCATAGTTGATGAAACTATAAGTCAATAAACAGAAAAGAGTAAATAATTTTTTCATTGTCGTGATTTGGGGATATTCTTTTGTAATGGTGTTTTTATTTTTTCTCTAAAACCTCAACTTTATTTTTCAAGGCTTTAATTTCTTTATTCTGTTCAATCAAATACAAGGTCAATTCTTCAACTTTCTGTAAAAGTTTAGCATTCATTGCTCCAACATCGATTCCTTTGTCTGTTACTTCTTGGGCAGATGGGACTTCTGGTAAATGGCTATTTTGATTAATAAATTGTTCTACTTGCTCTAATGGGCGTAATCCGTAGGTCTTCTTGAAGACGTAATCGGGCCAGTTGGTTTGGAGTTTTACTACTACTCTTTCAGCAATTACGTCACCATTGACTGCGAGTTTGTAACCTTTTGTGTCGGTTGTGCCTATGCCTATGTTACCCGATGGATTAATGGTAAATTTAGTTGTAGTTCCAGCCTCCGTTCTACCGCCAGCTGTGTAAAAATTCCATCCACTAATATCAGAATAGTCTAACAATTGTCCATTATAGGCATTGTTAAACCTTCTTTGAACGGAGAACATTGCTGTACCAGTTGTTCCTCTCTCTGTAATGATTGATGCTTGATTAAATTTATCATTTGCTTGTACATCTCCTGATTTTAATATTAAAGCTCCACCCGCATAGTTCGTTGCACCTGTTCCTTCAATTGTTAAATTAGAATTGGCAACTTGTTTTAAGAGCATATGCCCGTTAACTTCTAATTTTTCTGATGGTGTCGTTGTTCCAATACCAACATTACCACTATTTAAAATAGACATTTTATATCCTGCTTGCCAGAAATTAAATGTACCATTCTCACTACCTACAAACCATGATTTAGTTGCATCAGAATTTATAAATTGAGCCATAGCACGGTTGTTTGCATTATTCACGACCTGGATTCCAATATTATCCGAATTTGCATAAAAAGTACCAACACCCCTGACAATCATCTGTCCAGTATTAAGCAAAGACATTGATTTATTCCAATCCCAACCTGTTTGAGCAGCATCAGCAGGTGCAAAGAAAAGTTCTCTTCTTGTATCTTGTGGTGCATGAATTATCCATTTGTTTGTAGTATCGCTTTTGTAGTCTCTCCCAAAATAAAGATTACCAAGTGTTTTCAAATCATTGGGAATAGTATTACTCCCCATCGTAACTACATTCCCGTCTTTATCAACGCCCAAAGCTCTGGCAGTTGTTGCTGATGAATTAGACAAACCATTAATCCTTATGTTTCCATTTGCAATGACATCTCCCATTGATTTAATAGTTCCTGTATTAAAGATTTGAAATAAATCAACAGTATTATTGATATTCCCATATTCCGTTTTTCTAAAATAATACATCGGATTTCCATTGCCTTGGTCAGGAACATTGAATACGGCTGCTCTATTCCAGCTCAAATGATGGACATTTCCATAATTTTCTCCAATCTTAAATTTACTTCCATCTCCTGAACCTGCTATTTCTAACTTTGAAGTTGGTGTTGTTGTTCCAATACCTACATTGCCATCACTTGTAATTGATACCCTACTTGTACCACTCGTAATAAATGATAGTGGATGATTAGTTTTAGTACCAAATATCCCCCCAGCGGGAGAATTGTAATAGCCTGAGCTATGACTCCAAATACCAGTCTGTATATTTGCGGTAGTTGCCAAAATTTTTGAATGTGCTGAACCATATATATCTAATACCTTATTCCATCCTTCACTATTTTCAGGATTATTTGTTCCGATACCCACATTTCCATTTTCAGCATTAACCACAACACTTGGGTAGAAGACTCCACTATTATCAGAATAGCCCAATTCAAGATTTCTATTATTAGCTACTGCACTATTAGCATTAAATCTAATAGCTCCTCCATAAACGTAGCCTCCAATTGTCACTGGCTTTTTGAGACCCGCAACATCATTGTCTAAGTTAATTCTTCCTGTAACATCATCAACCGCCACAATTTCTCTCCATTTTTGAGCAGGGTCATTATTAGTTTTACGGAAATACAATTTTTGATCAAAAAATGACCCAGCAAACTGCATTGCATAATTATTCGTGTTATTTGAGTGACGAGTGTCAATTAAATGCCACCAGTTATTATCATCTTTTGGAAAGTTAAGAGGAGCATAAGTTTCATAAAAACCTGACATTGCTCCTGCATTTCCTTGTAACCCAGCATTATTTCTGGATTCAGTACGAACACCACTATTACCGTATTTTATAGTACCTGAAAGTTGAATATTTCCGTTAACTTCTAATTTCTCAGTTGGGGTAGTTGTCCCTATACCAATATTTCCCCCATTAAAAAAGGATATACCTCTGCCACTTAAAAATACATTTCTAAGGGTATTTGCAGGGTTTCTTATGGCAAAATCTACGCCAACCCCCTGATTGTCACCTATTTCAAATACTCTATTATCAGAAGCAAGTCTCAAAAATGCTTCTTGGAAACCCGAAGTATGAAATTGGATTGATGGTAATTTATTGTTAATATTTGTTGCCTCTGAAACACCAATTGTATAATTGGCTGCACAACAAGTGGACGCTGTACCAAAATTTGTTGGAGGAGTTGGAGTCTGTGAAAAACCAATCTTCACAATCGTCAATAAGCATAGGGTTAATAATATCTTTTTCATGGTCTAAATCTTGGGGCTATCTTAAAATTATTATTGTGCCGTTGAGTGGGCGTTTTGTGTTGTCTAATGTGATGCTATATGGGTATGCTCCTTCTGGGAGTGGTTTACCGTCTTTTGTGCCATCAAAAGGTTGTGAATATCCTTTTGAATAGAAAACTGGTTCTCCCCATCGGTTGTAAATTAGTATTTCTGCCTCTGGGTATCCTTGAATGTTGAATATCTCCCAAGTGTCGTTTGTATTGTCGTTGTTGGGGGTGAAGGCGGTTGGGATTATTAGCCTTTGCTCCACAAATATTTTTACGGAATAACTATTCTCACAACCATACTGATTCTTGATATTCAATTTATAAGTTGCATTAGCCGTTGCTTTCAACTTCGTTTTTCCATCAGTTGGATTTGTCAATCCATTGGTGGGCGACCAATTATAAATCGTACCATCAGGACTCAAACCATTTAATTCAACTGTGCCGCCCGAAGTGGTATTCAACACACTTGGTAAATTAGCCGTTGGAGGTTTTGAAACAATTACCGAAATATCTTTTGAGCCATTCAAGCATGAATTCGTATTTCCACTCAATGTGTATTTCAAATCATGTTTGCCAACCCCTGCCGTTTTCGGATTAAACTTTGTGTTACTTTCTATTCCATTTCCAGAGAATGTTCCTCCCGTGGGAGTGGAATTTAAGGTAATGGCTGGTATAGTTGGGTCACAAATAAGTGGTATTGGGTCAAAGGTCATTACTATGGCATTGACTTGCGAAATCGTTTCTGTGTTTGAAATCGCTTCACAATCATTTTCGTCCTTAATTGCCAATTGATAATTTCCAACTTGATTCTGGGTAATTTTATCTGTCAAAGTACCCGTCAAACTAACGCCATCTTTTTTCCAATCATAGACAGCATTTGTATATTTATTTGCAATCAAATCAAAGGACTCACCAACACAAATAGTTGATTTACTGACCGTAAAATTGGCAATAGGCAAAGCGTGTTCTTTTACTTTAAAAATATTGGACGTTGATAAACAATTACCTGCCAAATTATTGGTTTTCAACACATAATCCCCTGCTGCATTTGCCGTAATTTTCTCAGTAATGTCAGGTAAATTTGTTCCGTCTTTTATCCATTGATAAGTCCATGTTGAACCACTTACATTTCCTTTTAACTCAACGCTTTTATTTTTACAAAAACCTCCATTTTTACCTCCTACCATTGTCAAATCAAAAGGGCTTCCTCCAAATGTTACAGTGAACGTCTGCGAAGCGGTTGATTTACTGCAACTATTTTTCAAAGAAGTATTCAATCTATAAACTCCGCCATCTGTCAGCGTAATTGAAGGCGTATTTGCTCCAATAATATTTTCATCATCTCGCTCCCATTGATACGTCCAAAGAGGATTGTTATCCGCATCCAATTTTATGGTTTGTCCTGCACACAGGGCTAAATTATTTGCCGCTGGATTTCCATTAGAAGTTATCGTTGGAACAGGTGGGGCAACCGTTGGACAATCAATGACAAATAATTGAAAATCTCTGCGAACCAAACCTATTTGAGTTTTCACCCCCCCAATCATTCTAAACTCCTTCACTTGTACACAAAAAACGTATAATTGATCCACTGCTCCTGTTGCTGTTACGGTCATTAGCCCTTTGTTATTTATCGCTAAGGGTGGACTTCCAGGTATTGACTTAGTTGCATCAAAACCCGTTTTCCAAACAACCAAAGGATAAGTTGGACCAGGTGAGATTTTATCTCCCGAAAAAAAATCTGTATTTCCAGCAAAGGGCGTAACGATTTCGTATTCCAAAATATCGTTATCTGCATCACTTGCCTGAGAGCTAAATCTAAATGGGTCGTTTCTGCAAATGTATTCTCCGTCGGGTAGATCAAAACTTGGTGAAGAGTTTACAAAAGCCGTCCCACCTCTCAACAACGAAGGAAACTCTAAATACAAAGCGGTTCCTGCATTACTTGGATTCACAATATTATCAGCACCCGAATTTCTACAACAGAATTCTGAAACGATGTAATAACCTTGTACGTTATTGTAGCTATTCGCCGCAAGCGTAACATCCTTCCAATAAATCAATTCAGAGGTTTTCAAACTTCTCTGATTCGCACAAGCCTGATTGGTGTAAACCAATTGTTTTCTGGTTTGATACGTCACTACAAAATCAGTCATTAACACATTATCCGATTTTCGATAAATCCCCACTTTATAACTATTCTTTGGGGCGGCAGCTGTTGCATTCAAATCATCATAATACAATTTCAAAATCACCCTAAAATCTCCCGTTGCACTGTTTACTACTTTCAATTCCAATTGCCCGCCCATGATGTGGTCGGCTCTGGTTTGGTGATTAAAAACCAGCATTGAGAGGATGATGAATAATAGTTTTTTAATTGGGTGCATTGATTAAAGTTGTCCTGGGAGTTTTGTTTTGTATTGTTTCTTCTCTGTTGTATTTTTCTTCTTTGAATCAAATCCAGGTTTCAGTTCTATCATTTCACAGGCTTCGTCTATGGTGTCTGTGTCAATGGATGCTTTTCTAATAATGATAGCATCTTCAACACAGGCTTCTGGGAAAACGATTTGTGCATTTTGCCAAGGGGAACTTGTGCCATCTGTAAACCATGCTCTTATTGAATATCTATATAAGTTATTAGCAATCGGATCAAAATCATTTGTAGCTAACTCATATCCATCCATTACTTTCCAAGAAGTAACTTGATTATTCCCCACACCTTTATAGATTTCATAATTTGATACTGTCTTCGTACTATTAATTGCCCATTTTAATTCTACCTGATTGTTAATTCTACTCGCACCCAATGAAAATGTTAGATTAACCACTTGGTCAATAACTGAGCCAGGAACATCAATAATGAGTGGATTACTCAACACCGTATCTGCATCCTCAATTGCACAGACATAATACGCATAAGTGGTTTCACCAGATACTTTTTTATCAAGATAGGTTGTATCAGCATTGGTATTAAAAAACTTATTATCCAATGGACTAATCATGCTTTGTAATTCAAAAGGCTCTTCTAATCTTACTAAAATATGCTTCGTTGGCGTTGTATTATCGTTACTCCTAATCCAAGTTAAATTTATTCCTTCTTTTGTTACTTGAAAAGATTTGAACAAAGGCTGGCTTGGTTTTGCTTTATTCGGATTACTAATCACAATACTATCCGAGAAAATAGAATGATTATATCTTTTATCAAATGCCTGTACGATATAATAAATCTTTGGATTCAAACTTAGTGCATTTGCTTCAAGTGTATCAACAAAACTGACCGTCAATGAATCTGAATTAGGTTTCCAAACATGGATGGAGTCAGTAATTTGAGATGGTTCTTCAATTACCCCTTTATCAGTTAATCTATTGGCTCTGAAAACTCTATAACCTGCAATGTCAGCATCATCTGGATAGGCTTTCTCATTGCGTTTCCACGTAATTTTGGCTAATTGTAGTTTCTTAATATTATCTTTATTTACTACTCCATTAACCGTAATGGGCTTTTGTGGTGGTGTGTCGTCTTTGGGTTGTACCAAAATAGGAGTTGATTCTATCGTACCATACGTAGGCGAAACTACTACCACCTTGAAATAAGTACTTCTTTTTACTTGTGTTACAATTACGCTGTCTATTGTTCCTCCTACTGTGGTAACATTCGTATAAGTTCCATTATAAGTATTTGATTTTTTGACAATATACTGGCTTACAGGTATTGTTAAAGCATCTCTGGTTTCTATATAAGTTGTGTCTTTCCCAACAAGCGTGTCATTAACATATACATTCGTAATTTTATCAATTTTGGCATCTATAACAGGAGGTAGAAACTCCCATTTTACGACATAATTTCCTTCTGTGCTACCTGAGCGAGCCGCTTTAATAATTTTAGGAAAATAACTTGTCTTTTCTGTGTAAGTAACCTCTGATAATGAATCTAAGGTAACAGTCTCTTCATCAAAAAGAGATTTACCTTTCAATAGATAATATCGCTTATTTCCTACTTTCAAACTTGTATCTGAATCTATATAATTCATCGGAATTGTATCACCATCTGTAATACTGACTAATAATTGCTTATTAAGTGTTTTGTATAAATTCAATGGAGTATTAGCAACTTTACTACCCAGAACTGAATAGGCTACATAGTGACGTTCTAAATTTACATTTCTACCTGTATTCTTTATTTGCCAATTAAGTTCTATGCTTTTACTCTTAACTGTTGCTCTCAGTTTTGGTAATTTTGGGTAAACATAGTAATCGGTTGCCCCAATATCTATTGAATCGGCTCTGGCGGTTATGCCCTGACTATTCAAAACAGCAATTGGAACATTTGAAACAACTTTATAACGATACACCTCGTTGTTCAACGTCGTTAAATCTGAATAACCCAAAGCCGCCATTTTTGCCACAGAATATTTCATATCCGCCGTTAGCATAGCCATATCATATTTCTGCTCAAGCTCTTCTTGACTTGGGTTCGTGATGTTTGGGTCTTTAACCATTCTAACCTTATTATTCGATGCCTCACTCGTTGTGTCCGAATAATCAACATCTCCAAAAATAACCCCTGCCATCATAGCGTGATGAACACTATCAGTCATTTTTGTTGGGTCAAGTGGATTCAAAACAATCGCTTTCCACGCATTTGAATCTGCAACAGCTATTGTGTAGGTCTGTTTATTCTCAGGTACTCCAAGGGTAACGCCATTACGTTTAATGGTAGTTCTTGTGAGTGTATATCCGTATTGATTCCCTAATTTCCAAAGTTTTGACGTATCAGGCGACCACCTCAATAAAATACCACTCGTTTGTAAAGCACGCCCTACAATTCTTATTTTTCCTTTGTTCTGACCATTACTTGAAAACTTCAAAAAGCATATCAGTATGAATAGAATGTATGTAACTTTTTTCATTTTATATCTTCTTTGTTTTACAATCTCCTGATTTATCTACACTTGTTGGCTTATCACCGATACCTACTTTTAGGCTAAATGAACCACTCACTACGCCACCCAAGGCTCTGTAACGTGCCGCTAAATAACCGTCTAAGAAAGATGGGTTTGGTAAGCCCCCTTGCAAGAGTACACCCGCACCAGCTCTGAAAATTTCAACTTGAACTTTCACAAACCAAATCTTTATTTTTATACCGACTGCAGCATCAAAGTAAGCATACGCTTGTCCAGTTCCGTACCAACCATTGATACCCATTTGCTTTCCGTTGTATAATGTTCCTTTATAGGCATCGGTTAATGCAAAGTCAAATCCAATCCCCGCTTGTACACGGGCATAGAATATCAAAATTTGCATATCCCCAGTATCCACGTTTACATTTGCTCCAAATGAAAAGCCTGAACCATCTTTCGTACAAGCTGGACGAGCTAATGGCACATAACTTCTACCAAGCATTTCTCGTAGAATAGCTGGTGGTTCTGGCATTGGTGGAATTTCGTAACCAATCATCAAATACAATCCTGTATTGATGCTGAATGGACCTATTCCCATCCTTACACCACAAGGGTCTGATGGACTACCTACGTGGATATACCATTTACCCTCTTGATTCCCCTGCTTTTTTTGGAAGTGTAACGCTATCCAACCCGCTTTATCTTCTGCTCCTCTACCTCTGATAACTCCGCCTCCAATACTTAAATGAATTGAAGCATCTGCATGAAGCGTTGCATTTTCAAAGTCAAATAATATACCAACTCTTGCTCTGATTTGATTTTTTAATAGATTTTTCTGCTCAGCATTATCCTTGGCTTCTTGTACATTATCCGCCTTTGCATATTCACTATTTGCTTTATTCTGTAAATCGGATTGTGATAATTCATTGGCTAATTGACCAACCGTTCCTGCATCACCAAGTTTTGATGAGAGTTGAGATACTTTTTTATTAAGTGCCTGAACTTTATCAGATACACCTTGAATAAGTTTTCCTTTTAAGAAGGGAAAGTCTCCTGAAACTGTTGCTTCTCCAAAAAACCCTAAACTATTAACTCCATAATTTCTATTGATAACTATCTCAAAGCCCAACATACCGCTGATGGCATTAGTACCTACTGTACTGAATCCTGCGGTTGCTTTAAAACCTAATTCTACATTATCATTATAAACAAATTTCCTACCTGTTTTTGATGCAGGACACGTTTCATTAGATTTGATTGGTACCATGTGATGATACGCTCCACCTGCTATTGAATTCAAAGCGAAAGCACCTAATGGTACTGGTGGAATCTCTGCTGCTCCATCCACGAACCAGAAACGCCCATCCTCTTTGTCAGGAGTTCTTCCGAAAATCGCATTCGCTTTGACAGAAATCTTTACAGGAATATCCATCGTGAGTTCTAACACCGATTCATAGCCACGATTTATTCCATTATTATTAACACTTGGCATACAAGGATTATTCTCAAATGGATAAATCCCCCCTTTCAATCTAAATGGTCCAATTTTAGCATCTAAGCCTCTTACTAATACCTCAATTCCATCAAACTCCCATTGATGCCCTGCAACGGTGTTTTTGTTTAGCTTTCCTTTAATCCTGATTTCGCTATCAACATTAAAGTTGTTCTTCATCAGGTTTACGTTCGAGCCAAGTTTTATTTGGGCTTTTCCTTCTTGGTCGGTTACTACACTTAGCCCAGAGAGTGTCATCGGGATTCCTCCTAACTTGATGTCTCCGTTATAGCCCATATATTCAATTTCGATATAGGGGGCTTCGGTATAGAGTTTGAAGTTTCGGAAGGTAATGGTTTTGAGCTTCAAATCTACCTTTTTGGCAGTTCCTCCCTTTTCAGCTTGACTTATCGCTTCATCATAGTTGATGTCTAAACTTCCATGTAATACTGCCGTAGGTTTAAAAACATCATCTTCGACCACCAAATCTACTCTCGAATTGGGTAGTAGTGTTGCTTTGGCTTTCCAGAATTCAAAGGGTAATACGGAGGTCGTTATTACGCTCAGTTTATATTTCCCCCCTCTCTCAATAATTCCTGAATATTTGAGTGTTCCCGTGGTGTCAAATTTTATGACTCTTCCTGTATTCGGGTCGTAAGTGAGTGAATCTCGTACATCTGTTACAGGCAGTACAATTCGTCCGTCTATACGTCCTCCCGTGCAGGCGTTGGCTTCAAAACCTACTCGTACGTAATCTAAGGACATTTTCCAGCCGTTGGCATCGCCTTCTTTTATTTTGAGGATGTTCTTGCCGTAGAATTTGCCCGTTACGCCATTTTCATCAATCAATAAACTATCTGCCCCAAAACTTATTCTGTCGCTATTGCCTCTTTTTCTGAATTCTTTGGGCAATATCATCTCAAATTTGTCAATATAAACGCCTTTCCATGCTTTGGCTGCTCCTGTTGGCATGGCTTTTTCGATATACCCAACTGGAAATTTTACATCCGATGAATTACGGGTTTCTGAAAAGTCCATCACTGCTCCATTCAATCTGAAACCCCATTTCTCAAAGCCTTTTACGGCAAATGAACCTAAATCTATTTTGCCCAAAAGGTTTTGAATACTCTCTGAAACTGCCGCAAATTTGCCTGTTACGTAGCCTTGGGTGACGTTACCATCATAATCAATGGGTAATAACAGACTCCTCGGAAATACTAATTCTGCGGCTACTGATACTTCTTTGAAACGGTTACAGTCTAATCTGACGTAGGTGATGCCTTCGGGGATTTCGCCCGTTGCCATGTCGAATCCGCCTTTGAGGGTGAATACGCCTTTGCCGAAGGGTACGGAGATATCGCCCAAGAGGACTAATTTGCAGTCGCCTAAGATGTTACCATCGTGAGAGATTTTTACGGAATCTGCACCGAAAAATATGTCTTGATAGTTTTCGCCCGTTCTGGGGTTTTTGATGGGGAGTTTCATCCTTGCAAAAACCGTGAGATAATTGACCGAGTGGGTCATTCGGAGGTTCATGAAACCGATGTCCACGCCTGCGTTTTCTCCCGAAAAATCTTGGTGTAAGCCAATCGGGAATTGTACTTTTAGCCCTGAACTAAATTTCTCAAAATTCAATAATTGCCCAAGCCGTTGGAGTATCTTGAAGGTACTGTCGGCTTTGGTGATGAGTTTATTGACTTTTTGGCGTTTTAGTCTGAGTATCTCCAATGAATCCAGCATGGCGGTTTGCTCTACCAAAACGGCTTGTTTGGTACTCCGACTGCTAAGATTCATTTGCCCCAAGGCGGCTTGCATTTGGGAATTGATGAGCTTGGCGTTGGACGGAGCAACTGGCAAGTTTGGGGTACTCTCGGCTGATTTTTTATGAGGGATTTCTTCTTTATTTTTGGTGGCTTTGGTGGCGGGTTCGGTCTCGGTAGCGAAAACCGTATTTACCATCAGAGACATACCCAAAAACAAGCACCAGCTCAGAAGGTTTCTCCCTGAACGATTAGCGACCCTTGAAAGGTGTAAAGCGTGTTTCATTGATTTATGGGTTGTTTTTGTGTTTTTGTATCGCTTTTTGGGCGATTTGGGGGTAGTTTATTATATCTCGTTTTTTGCTAAATATTCTATCACTTCTTCACACCATTTTAATTGATTTTTGTAAGCAATTAACAAAAGGGGATATTGTTCAAACTCTTTCTTGTCTCCGTTTAATAACTGATTACTATAATATTCAAGCGTTTCATCACGTCTTTGTTCATATTTATCTTCTTTACACAGTTTAGAAAAAATGAGCATCTTTATTGCATTGCCATCACTTGGAAACCAGGCTGCTTTTTCTTCCAATGTTTCCAAACTATCCCATAGTGCCAACGCACTTTCAGGGGTTGAATATTTTTCAAAAGCGGGTAAATATGTTTCTACAAAATGTTTTTTAAATACATCTGTAAATCTTTTAACATCCTCTATTGTACTGATGTAAGTTCCCCCAGTATCGAATGGAGTTCTAATTGAAACCGTAGGAGGATCAAATTCAAATTGCCCTTCATGTGTTGTTTTAAACATGATTTCTTCAACTTTTTTGAAACAAATTTCAGGATTCATATAATTGAACAAATCTGTTGAATCTTGATAAATAATAAAATAGTTTACGATTGTGTCATTCCGCTGTACAATCCCATGTGTTCCTTGAATTGGAGAAATTTTATATTTGTGTTCTTTAAGAAAATCTTTTAGCTCTTCTTTGACCCATTTTCGGATAATTGCTTGATGTCCCATGTTTTTATCAATTTGGTTCTAATCCTGATACATTAAATGCTCCGTTTTTATTACCACCATCACTAATCTTCATTCTCTTATTACTGGCTACTGCTATATTAGTATTAGCTCCGATAGTTTTACCACCAGTTTCTATGTCAATTTTTCCTATTCCAGTATTAGGGTCAACTGTCCATACTTTACTACTTGCAGGAGCTTTTACTTTCAAAGTACCACCATTTTTGAGGGTAGTAACACCTACATTTTGTCTTACTGTCAATAATGTCCCAGCACTCAGTTTGTTTTCAATTAGGATAACTTCTTGAATCGTAGTTCCATTAGGAGCATATTTTACCAGCATAATATCAGCCTTCATAAACTGTCCAGCACTTTCATTTACCCATAATTGCACTTCATTAAAAATTTTGTAGTCAGAAAGGTTTGTAATACCTAAACCATTTAATAAACTTGTTGTAACGGCATCGTTAGGTGTATTTTTCAGTAGGGTTGTTAATGCTCTATTTCCATAAAAGACACCATCGGCGGTTTTTTCAAGGAATTTAGTAACTCCCGCAGACCTGTTTATCCAAGACTCCACTTTGGTCATTGAGGGCGTTAAGGGCTTATTAAGAATAGTTTCCGCTATTAATTCGAGTTGGTCATCAGTAACTACAATGTCCTTTTTATGAGCGAGCATTTGCCTTACAAACGAGATGTTTTGTGGGTCATTTACAAAATTCTTAAAATTTATATCATTACAATCAGTTAAAAAATCTACTAAGGTTGATGAACCATTATCATCCGTAAATCTGGCAACCAAGGCTTTTACATCAGGGTGCAGGTCATTAAACTTATTGAGATATACTCCTGAGTTTCTGACAAATTTAGAGTTATTTTTTCTCAGAATTAACCATGAGTCAAGAGCTTCTGCAATTTTTGCTTGGTTGCCAGGGTATTGTCTTGCAATATCGTTGAAGGCTTGTATATCTTCTTTGAGACTAAGTACAAGTTCATTTCCAATATTGGCATCGGCAGCCCATTGTTCAATTTTTGTTAAATGTGGTTTTAGTGTAGGTGTTGCATCTATTAGCTCCCTCATAGCTGGGCATAACGTTAAAGGAGCACACAAATTATGTACCAACGTTTGTTGCTTCCCTACATAATAAGTATGAGCGTCTTGCACTTCAAAATTATGAACGGTGGCAAGGGTATCGTGGGCGTTAATTTGGGTAATGGGCAAGAGCATCCCAGCGAGGGTCAGGAGGTTCATGCCTTTACGGAGGTTTTGGGCAATTGTCCATTTTCCGTTGGTATAAAAAGGGTGTTCAGGGGTGGCGTGTAGGGTGTCTGAGCCTACGATTATGTCATAAATTTTGTTGGTTGTTTTGGTAAAAACATTGGTAACGGTTTTGATAAGGCTTTTTTGAGTTACTTCATCATAAGAATTCACCTGCGAGCCTATTTTTATGTTTTGTATGGGTGTTAGTCCAGTTGGTGTTGCGATGGGGGTGTTTGGGAGGAAACAACCGCCACCTTCATTCAAACATCTTGCTAACATATTCTCAACCCGAGAAATGTTATCGGTTTCGTTTAACGGAATTTCTCTAAGGGCTTTTCGTCCATCTATGTAAGCGTCTAAGGCTGATTTATTTATATTAGTAACAACAGAAGTGCCACCATAAATCATCGTGAAAACAGTCCAAGATTTTAAAAATGCAATTCCAGCATCACTGTTTCTCAACCGAGGTTCAAGCACACCATTAATAGCTACATCACCAGTTTGTACTACTAAATCTGTGACTGCCAAGACTTTACGAATAATGTCTGGGGTTTTTAGGGCAGCTCTTACTTCTGCAACACCAGCAAAAGTGAGGGCAACATTGATAACAAGGTTAATTTTTTGTCCCACAATTTGGTCGTTTCCATAATCCGCTGCCATGTATGCGTATAGGGCTGGTACAGTAATACTTTTTCCAGCTTCGTATGTTTTTCCACTGATGGTTTCAGCATTCTGGAACTGGATAACGATGTAATCATAAGGACTCAATGCTGGGGTTTCATAATTGCGGTATGCGATATAAGGAGATCCGCCTCTATAATAAACAAATCCCCTTTTTGATTTAAGCGTAATTTTTACATCATTAGTCATGCTAAAATTAGTGCTTTCCCAAGAATATAGATTTGAGGTGATATAAACGTATTTTTTATCCTTAATGGCTGTTGTTACTTCTTCCACACTGGCTTCTTCGTTGATGGGAGTGGTAGCGTAACCTTGCTTAATCCAAGGAGATATAACTTCTAAAAATTCCTGCAATTCGGCATTTTCAAAACCATACGATTTATTGGTCATCCCTTTTAGAAGAGAGCAAGTAACGTATTGTGCTGAAAAGATCCTTTGTGTAATGGTGGTAGAGACTAAATCTTTCAATAATTTTTGCTGTTCTGTTCGTGTAGTAATAGACTTTACAATAGAGATTACCAATTTAGCGGTGTTAGCTGATTCAATTTCAAAACCGTTTCGTATTCCCGTAGCCGTAAGAACCTTAATCATTTTCAGTTTATTGTCGTAAGAAACTGACGCAAAACACGCAGGTTGCCAATAGTCATTCCAGGTGGTACGAACCTCATAACAACATTTAAGAGCCTTCACAATATCGTTTGCAGAAGGGGTTGATTGGCTCAGAACAACATCCAGACCTCCATTACAGTCCTGAGTTTTATAGCTTTGGAGAGCTGTGTAGAAGGTATTGAGTTTACTTAGATATGTTGCATTGTCTTTTATACCATTCCAGAAAGAATCATCAAAGCTATATTTATACCTATTAATGTACATATCATACATAGACTCATTGGCATTAATAAATTCAGCAATTTCCTGTATTTTAGTTTCAGACCAATTTGGGTATTTTTTAAGTAAAAGTTGTTTAAAATCTTCTGCTCTTTTTCCAAGAATTACTGCACCCAGGTATTTCGCCAATAGATTAGCTCGTAATATTACTTCGGTAGATACGTCTGAAACCCCTATTTTTCTTGCATCAACAATATAATCTGGTGGAAGAGTTAATCCAGAAGAATTTGTGAAAGAAATATGATAGCTAACGTTTGTGTATGAGATATTATTTATTCTTTCACTCGGCGTTATAAAAGTGTGTTGCGTATATTGAGCGTACGATAGTATCACACATTTTGGTAAAACGCCTCCAACTTTGATTTCTTGGCTAACCTTAGTATAGATAGAATCAAAAGTTGCTCGCATTGGAACGTGAGCAAAATAGCTACTTTTTACAGTTCCCCCTTGTGAAGGAGCAATTAATTCCCCTTCAATGGGTTCTCTAAGGTTATAAATTTCACCCAACCACATATTTACACCTACATAAATTCTTCCATTCGCAACGGGGATAGTAGAATTTATTGATGTAAGTTTACTTTCCAATACATCTCTTTCTTTATCAGTTAAATCTTTTGGAACCCCAATTTTTGGGGGGAATTTATAGATATAAGGTTTCCCAGTAATCGGGTCATTAACGACATTTAAGGCACTTGCATAATCAATCACATAAGAATTTTTATAAGATTCTCCATTACGGTCATTGATTTCGTTCATTGCCATCAATTCAGCAAGGCGTTTTGAACCCACTTCAATATATTTATCAATCAATTCCTGAGATACAATGTTGGCACTATCCGCTTCAATCGTAGAACGCTTTGTAGGCTTTGAAGCAAAAGTATTTGTACTCAAAAAGATTGAATAAACCAAAAGAATACCCAAGCATTTCAATATGTTAAAACTATGTTTCATTAGATGATAATTTTACAGGTTGTTTCTCCTTTGTAGGAGAGTATATATTTTGTGTATCGCTTATTTGCTATAAACTTTTTGAATCAATATTTTCTTAATATCCTCCAAGAAAATTGGTTTGATTGTACTTATAATGGTCGCATCGGGCGTAACAGGGCTTTTAGAAAGTTCTGCATAGATATAATCAGCCATTACTTGTACATTACCAGCCAATCGCAAACGTTTCGCAAGGGCAATCGCCTCTGCCCGTGAAGATTTCACCTGTTCGGAGAAATAATCTTGTATCAAAGATTCGTTATAGGCAATTTCAGCATTGTAATAATCCAAAGTTTTTGCATCTGTAATTTTAGAAGTTACGGTTTCACCTTCTGCAAAAATCGCATTTGGTAAAGATTTTTCCAATGAACCATCAGAGGCAGGGTTAAACGCTGGGTCTATCACGGTTGCCTTTGCATTACGAGTATTCAAAAGGATTGTTTTGTTTGCTCTTGCAGTGGTCTGTATCTGGGTGAGCGTTGCAGTAACAATCCTCACCCAATCATCCTTATATTTATCAATTTTATCTTGTAATGCTTGCTGCTCTTTTTTAAGAGAATCCCCTGCGGCGGTACACTGTGCGGGGGTAAATGTGCCATTGTTACACTTCTTCTGAATATCTACCAACTGAGCGGCATTTTTATTTTTCTCATCTACCAACTTTTTAGGCAAGTCATTGTCTGAGGCAATCATTTGCTTTGCCATTGCTTTGGCACGTCTTTCGTCCAAAGTCCCAAAGTTCAAATCAATCAATGATTTTGTGAGGTCTTTGATGTCATTGTAGAGCTTTACGGCATCATCATAAGCGGCACCAGGGTTTACAACAGCTCCCCAATTAGGGTCATAAACGGTTTTGGCAGCCCCTGCTACTAAGTATTTACATTCATTAATTTTGGCACTATCAAAGTCCATTTGCACCTTCACAAAGTTCAGGTAAGGCATTTTGATATATCCTTTTCCTTTGAAAGTATATGGTTCTGTTTGAGAAACGGCATCCACAACAATCTCAAAATCACCCACAAAAAATGATTCACCAATCTCTAATGTTTCTTTAAAAATTTCCTGAGATAAATCTGGTGTTGGTACTTTCCCACAGTTAGCATAATTGGCAGGTGCTTCGCATTTTCTACGGCAATCTACCATTATTTTCATCGTATCAGGAAAACACTGAAAGCCAGGTCCAGATTCTTCATCAGAGCGTTTTTCGCCCATGACAACTTGGTATATGCCAAAAGGTATTTTATCTCTGAGTCCAATAGACATATTTTTGGTATTGGCACTAAGCCAAAGTGTATCTATGATAGGGGCTTCACCAACTACGGCTACACTATCAGCATCTTTAACACGAGTAACTCTGATAAATCCACGCCAATTGAGGGTTCTATTTTTTACGACAACCTGCATTTTAGCCCAACGTTTGTTGGTTTGTATGTAGCATGTTGGGGTTACTTGTGCGGTGAGTTTACATTGGAAAGGCTGTATTAATACCTTAACATTTCCATGATTAATACAACCATATTGGTCGGTTACTTTTACTTTGTAGAAACCATTATCAGAAACTTGGATATTGTTTTTGTATATCGTATCAAAAGGAGCAACTGAACTATAATTTGTTGGAGGAGTCATTGGGAAGGTCAAAACCGTACCAGTACCAATAGTTGGGTCAGTAGCACTATACATCCATTGATAAGAAGACCCTGCAACTTTATTCGCCCAAACTTTCAACATATCTCCTGTCTCAATTTGAGAAGTTCCACCATCAGTGCTATTAGAAGAAATACCAACAGAAACAGGTAATATCACATTAACCGTTGTAGAAGCCAAGCCCACACACCCACGTCTATCGGTAGCTGTTACGTCATAAACACCTCCATTGGCAGATTGAGCATTGTTAATTGGCATCGGCTGCACCAAGTTATTTTTAAACCATGTAAAGTTTACAGGTGTCGCTGGTCTTGATTCTGTTGTAAAGGTGATTGGGTCATTGATATTAGCTTTGTTTACAGCCCATGAGCCATTGATATTTGGCAAGTCTATTTCAAACGAACCAGCACCACCTGCTGAGGTGAAATTGGTGATGCTGGTGGTGTTTCCGATATCGCATCTGGTGTTATTATTACAGTTGTTATAAGAACCTCCATCAAACGTTATATACTTTTTAACTGAATCTCTGGGGATAGTTAAATTTTCCAAACCATTTACATGATCTTGATGGACTAAAAAGTCTGTTTGATTATCAGCTGTTGAATACCACCACGCTTTTGCACACCCATTTTGGATTTTAATAACAGTTTTGTGTCGAGTATCGCTACCTTGGTTTCCGAAAAGTTGCCCCTCAGTAAAAACATAATTTCCTGCTTTTACGCAAGTTGCACTCTTAGCCTTTTGGATAATGGTAACAGTGTTTGTATTAGGGGTAGGTGTACCCGTTATATTAAGCGTTATCGTTCTATCGGTCAGACCAGTATTTTCAGCTAAGTTAAAATCTACTTTTATCTTACCACTACCTACCGAAGCGGTGGCATTTAAATTTATTGTTGAACCTTGACATACGTCGAATTTTGGTTGAACAGTAATAACTGGTAGAGCAAAGTTGGTAACGACAGTACTCGCTGTTGCCGTACAACCTTTAATATCCGTAAACTTAACATTGTAAGTAGTTGGCGTTGAGTTGGCTGCCAAAACCGAAGGGGTTTGAGAACCACTGATAAATTGCCCTGTAGCATCAGTCCATGTATATTTTACATCACCGATATTATTGGGTATATCAGTAACAATCTCGGCGTTTAATGTTGCTTGCTTATTAACACAGGCGGGTATATTAGTTGCTGAGACGGTTGGTAGTTTATTTACTTTGAAATAAACCCTTTGTTGGGTATTCCATTTGGGATTACCATTAGCATCAGGGCAAATGACTTTAAAGTAACCACTTTTTAAAGCTGTATAATTAAGTACACGTCTGTTTCGTCCATCAACAGTATCCCAAACTGCTAATCCTATTCCATCAATCACGAAACCAGCATTATTAGCAATTGCTGGGGAAGAATATGTTCCATCATCTAAATGTTCTTCATATAGTGCACTACCCGTATTTCCACAACCACTCATCATGAGTTTCATTACTCCAGAACCACAAAACTCTGTTTGTCCATCAGGAGTCAAGTTAACTGCTGATGGAATTTCACACTCATTAAAATCAAACACCTGCATCGTGATTTCTGCAAAGTTGGGTGCTACTAAGGCTGCTCCAGCACAAGTAACTTTGTAATTAGCTGTTTGGTTGATTACTTCACTAAATTTTATACCTTCTTTGACGAAAGTATTATTTTTATACCATTTGGCTTTGGTATTATCAGGACAACCATTTACTTCGAGATTCACCCATCCTTTTCCACAGAATTTGTCGTACTGATGGGTTGTGTTATTGATAAGCGTTGGAGTTGGTGAATTACACCCTGCTGCACCCACGGTGAAGGTTATTTGTTTCCAACTAAATTCTTTTGTATTATCAGTAGGGTCTATACAATTATAGCCAATTGTGGTTGTCTTAGTAATAGTCCCACGAATCACGGAAGCAAACCTCCCCCCATTAATTTCAGGATTGTTTGAATACCAGCTTATTTTATTGTTATCTGGACATCCTTGAGCATATAACTCTATCCATCCTTTTGTACAGAAAGCAGTTTTACCCCCTGGTGTTTTGTTTACGATGATATTATTTCCGTCAAAACATGATGAGTATGGATAAACTAAAAACTCAATTTGTTTTATTGGACCCACTAAGGTAGAGCCATTTACGGACTTACATTGTAATTTTATTATATGATAAGCACTAATATTATTACTTATTGTAGCGAGATTGTTAATGATAGCAGCATTGACAGTCCATTGTACTTTACTATTATCCTGACATCCCGTTGCTCTAAGAGAAAAAGTACCTTGTCCACAAAATGATGTAACATTATTTGGGGTCTCGTTGATTATTTGAGGGTTTACAAGTGGTTCTCCTAATATTACTAATGTATTATCTGAAAGAGTATTACAGCCCGTTTTACTCACGTACACGGTATAGACTCCATTATGGGTAGTCCATGTTGGGTTTGTAATTAATGATGATCTATTGGTTGAATAATACCCGTTAGGTCCAGTCCATACAAATGTACATCCAGAACAATCGGGCGTTTGTAATACTAAATTTGTACCATCACCTTCATTAAAATTACCACTATTATTGGATGCAGAAACTGACATTACTGCACATGGGTCAGGAGATATGACAGCTGTTACTTTTTCTCTACCACTTGCACAACCACTGGTGTTACAAGAGACATAATAGTCCTTAGTTTCTGTTATAAACTCGGAGAATGAACCACCCGTTCCAATAGATGAACCGCCCGATGAATTTCTGTACCATGTTACAATTCCTGATGCACAAGTGGCAGTTACAGTAATTGTATTTGCGGATATTTTACTATCGCCAGCAAATGGAAATGGTGATGCAGGTCCACCCAAGGCATTAACGACAGCATCGTTTGAGGCAATACAACCATTATTATCCCTAACAAATATTTTATACGTTCCAACCGATAATCCAGAAAATGTTGATGAGGAAGAATAATCACCAATTGCTCCATTTCTATAATATTCATAAGGAGCTACACCATCTCCACCACCTGCAACAATAACCCCATCAGATGAATTACATGAGGCATCCGTTACGTTCAAGCCTATTTTTAGCGTTGAATTGTTACAAGCATTTATTACAGTTTTATCATCTCCATTTCCACTTGAACATCCGTCTGAATGTACACATTTAAAATTAAACTTTGTCGGAGAACTAATTGAAGGTTTTACAGAGGTCAAATTCCAGCTTTGGCTATCATCTTGTTTCCAATATAATGTGCTTCCCGTCGCACAATTTCCTCCCAAAGTTATTTCTGTCAATCTTCCTGATACGACTGATGTGGGAGAAACGGAGGTGTTTGTGGGGGGTGTTGCAGTGCAAATGGAGATACCTACAGATTCCATCCCGCTTATACAAGTACCGCTTTCACATCTTGCGTAGTAAGTGGTTGAAACCGTTGGACTAACTGGTGGAATTACAGCCGTTGTACCATTCGAATTTGCATACCATTTTATTGTACCTGTTGCACAAGTCCCTGATAAAGACCAGTTTGTTGCGTTTTTAGGGGCTGAGAGGTTTGTTGGTTTAGATGGGGTTACATCTTCAACTGCTTTACGAAAACCAAAGTTACAACCAAAAGCCTTATTTGATTCTAAGTTTCCTCCAATTCCGATATCTAAGTGTGTACTCGTTGAACTTCCTAAAAGTGAAAAAGTTTGACTTTGTGAAGAACTAACTATATATTTCCCTCCAGGGTTTGTACTAATCTGTGTATCATCCCCACATCCAATTACACATTGACAAGAGCCTGTGTGCCAATATAAGTAAACATCAGTATTATTAGTATTTGTAGAAGTAATAGTTCCTTCGACTTTAATTATTTTGCCATTACAACTATCTGCTCTTGTAACACATACTTTTATTGATCCACTCGTATTACAGACCGCTACTCCTTCTATTCTTGCACTTTTATAAGAAGGGGTATATTCGTAATATTTTTTTTCTTGACCATCAATAATTTTTACAGACTTCTCCCCCTTCCAAATAAACTCACTCTCCACATTACTCCCTTCAAACCCCCTCAAAACCATAAATTTAGCCTCATCATGAGCATATTCAAATTTACCTTTAATCGTAAAAACAGCCTGTGGGTTGTTAGCATCTACTGGCTTAGTACAAAAATCTGTATAGTCTCCACCAGTTTGTAAGAATCCTTTTGGGGTAACTACTCTTAGTACATACTTATACCATTCAGGCAAAAAACGTACACCATTATTTACGCCATAGTCCACCCAATCAACGGTTACGGTTAGTTCTATTTCTTCTCCCACAGCTACACTGTCTTTATTAGAGCTAATCGTAAAACGGAAAGGGTCTGGTCCTACGTTTTTATTAAAATTGGTTGTGATGGTTTGTATGCCTTTACCTGTAAGTGATAAAGGAGTGAATGAAGGCATTTTTACATCCTCAGTTAATACTAATGGAGATATGGGTAAAACCTTACGTTTAACTTTATTAGGTGTGGGTAAAGTTTCATCTTTTTTAGGTCGGTCTGTTTTTCCACCTACTTCTGCACGTGGTTTTGTGGGATTGCTGGTTTCTTTGCTTTTATCTTTATTTGGTTTTAACTCTGTATCAAACAGATATACCATTGCACGAGGTGTATTGGCGTGCAACATAAAGAAAAATAAAAATACAAGCGAGAACTTCGTGTAAAGTGGTCTCATAGAACAGTATTTATTTAATTGTATGGGTTCAAAAAATGTTATGCCAATTCTGTATTAGATAGAATTGTTGTTTTACATCAAAGGAAGGAAAGGCAAATTGGCAATCAAGCGGAATTTTGATTCATCAGTGGCGTAATACCTTTGAGTCACTTACAAAATTATCAAATGGTATTTTATGAAACAATAGTCCATATGGTGGATTTTTTGGCGTGTTTTCTCCGCCTTATGGTGGAGATTTTCTCAACCATAAGGTGGAGAACGCTATCAACTATACGTAATTATTTATTGACGAAAATGTGGTTCGAGAAGATGCTAAGTCAGTAATTCTCAAACTTCCTTTAATGGCAAATTTTTCAGAAATATTATTTTTATGAGTTCTTACGGTACTTACACTTACACAAAGTTCTTCGGCTATTTCTTTTTCACTTTTTGAAATGGTCAGTAGTTCCCAAACATCCATCTCTCGTTCTGTTAGTAATGAAAAATCATACAATGTTTTTGTTTGGGTCTCAGATGGTTGATTAAAATTATTTGTCTGTGAGAAGACTAATCGTTTTCCTTCAAAAACTGATTTTAAACTTGAAAAAAATTCTTTTAAACCACAGCCTTTCTGGATAAATCCAAGGGCAGGAGATGACAAAAAAACTTTCAAATAATCTGGATTAGCATTACCCGAATAGACAATCACTTTTGTCTTTGGCTTAATCCTGTCTAATTTCTTCAAGAATCCAAACCCTCCCCCTTTGGGAAGTTCAGAATCAATGAGCAAGTAATCAGGGTTTTGTACCTCCATGGTTTCAAAAAGGCTTTCTCCGTCTGTCAGGATATTGACGACTTTAAACAGTTTTTTAGATTCGAGAGTAACAATGAGTTCGGCGGTTAGTTTATCAGCCAAAGCAATCATTAGGGTTGGGACAGATGGTAATTTGGGTAGTATTACTGGATTCATGTGTGGAAAGTTTAATGGGGTTGTGTAATTTTGATTAACGTAGAAATTGCAACAAAAATAGTACCAAAAAGGTAGTGACAAAAATTTAGTGACATTTATCAGGGATGAAGTAATTTTCTCATAGCATGAGGGGTTCAGCATCCGTAAGATAATTAATCTCAAAACCGTAAAATAAAATGCCTACCATTTTTTCGACTTTTATCGAAATTTTACGTAGATTTAACATTTACTACTAATGCAATAATAGCTTAACAAATGCCTAAAATATACGATAATATTGAGTTATCTCTGACCGAGGGTTTAAAAAAATACATTGGGGCATTCGAAAGAACGGATTTTTGTGTGGGTTACTTCAATTTGAGAGGGTGGATAAAATAGTTCTTTATGAATTAAATAAACTTTTGAATACAAGCACTGACCATCCCACCTATTTACATTTCTCCATTTCCAAAAACCAACTATTTCTTTTAACTTTATATTCGCCACTTAGGAACAATATTTTACTCTTTCAAAAGAGAATATCACATATAATGAACCAACAACAAATAAAACAACTCGAAAAGGAATTGTGGGATGCTGCCGATGCTCTACGCTCTAACTCCAAACTCACCGCTGCCGAATACAAAGACCCCGTTCTGGGATTAGTCCTCCTTCGTTTTGCCCAAAATAAATTTGATGAAGCCAAGCCCATCGTTGAAGCTAATATTCCTGAGTCGCCCCGTGGGAAACGGTTGGCTACTGCCGAGGATTTTGCGGCGGCTGGGGCAATGCTTTTGCCCGAATTGGCTCAATATGACCATTTAGCGAACCTGCCAGAATCGGAAGATATTGCTGATGCCATCAACAACGCTATGAAATTGATTGAGGAGGTCAATACGAGTTTGTTGGGTAATTTGCCTAAAAATTATCAGGAATTTGAACCTTCGCTTCTCCGTGATTTGATTCGTACTTTCAATAAAGATGCTATCAAAAAAGCTACTGGTGACGTTTTTGGGCGGATTTACGAATACTTTTTGATGAAATTCTCCATGCAAGGAGCTGGTGCTCAGGAAGGTGGCGAGTTCTTTACGCCTCCGTCTTTGGTGCAGTTTATTGTCAATTATATCGAACCTGACCACGGTATCATCCATGACCCTGCCTGTGGGTCTGGGGGTATGTTTGTGCAAACGGGGTATTTTGTAAAAAGCCATACCAATGCCGAGGTAAACGAAGCCATCAAAGTGTATGGAACGGAACAAAAATCGAATAATACCAAATTAGCTAAAATCAACTTGGCGATTCATGGGATTGAAGGAAAGATTGAAGAAGCAAACAGTTTTTATGCCGACCCGCACGATTTGTTTGAAAAATGTGATTTTGTGATGGCAAACCCGCCTTTCAATGTCAAGAAGATTGATATGGAAAAGGAGTATGTGAAAACTGACCGTCGTTTGCCTTGGAAAACCCCCAAAGCCGATAATGGAAATTATCTATGGGTGCAGTATTTTCATTCTTACCTAAAACCCAACAAAGGACGTGCGGGTTTTGTCATGGCGAGTTCTACGACGGATGCTGGACATACAGAAGCGGATATTAGGGCTAAATTGGTAGAAACTAAGGATGTTGATTGTATTGTTTCAGTAGGAAATAATTTCTTTTATACTCGCTCGTTGCCTTGTCATTTGTGGTTTTTGGATAAAGGAAAACGCTCCGAAAATGCCGATAAAGTATTGATGATTGATGCCCGAAATGTGTTCAGAAAAGTTACGACTACGGTCAATGATTTTAGCTTTGGGCAGTTGGTCAATCTTGATACCATCAAACATTTGTATCATGGCAAAACCGATGCCGTGCCAAACGCCATTGCTCAACATCAAGCATTTTTGATAGAACAATTTGGGGCAATTTTTGAACATTATAAAACCCTTTCTGAAAATATCAAAACGATAACTCAGGACGAAAAAATACTGGATTGTCTAACTGAGATACAAAATCCTATTAACGTACAAAGTGCTGATAATCAAATTGATAAATTTTTAGAGCCTTCTGAAAAAGTAATGGCTTTGGTGGAAAATTGGCAAAGCGAATTGGTTGATTTAGAAGATAAAAAATTAGCCAAAACGCTCCGTGAAACGATTGCTAAATTAAACCGTGCCAATACCGTTTTTACGGAAAGCACCAAAGAGTTTTTGGACTATGCCAAACAAGGCATTAAAGACTGGCAGTGTTTGTTGGAATGGTTTACAGACAACCAATACCGAGACATTGAGGGACTTTGCAAAGTGGTTGATTTGGACGAAATACGTGCCAACGATTACAGCCTTACCCCTGGGCGTTATGTGGGCGTGAGCATAAGTGCAGATGAAGATTTTGATTACAAAACTCGTTTGGGAGAGATAAATACCGAGTTTACGGCATTGAATATTGAAGCGGTTGGATTAGCTCAGTTGATTGAAAATAATAATAAAATGCTATTGAAATGAGGAAAGATTGGAAGGAAATTAAATTAGGGGAAATAGCCACTTTTAGGAACGGGTTAAATTATGATAAAGATAGTAATGGTGAAGGATATAAAATTGTTGGAGTTTCTAATTTTGGAGATAAACTAAAACCTGAATACTCAACTCTATCTGAGATAAACCCCGTAAATACCTTAAAAATTGATGATTATTTAAAGGTTGGAGATATTGTATTTGTTCGTTCAAATGGGAATAAGGAATTAGTAGGTCGTAGTATGTTTATAGACCGAGAAATAGACAATTTAGTTTTCTCTGGATTTTGTATTAGAGCAAGATTTATTTCGGAAGAGGTATTTCCTCTATTTTGTGCATACTTTTTCAGAACGGAATTATTTAGAAAAATAATATCAGCATCATCAGGTGGGTCAAATATTCAAAACTTGAATCAAGGGCTACTTAGTAACTCGAATATTCTCCTTCCACCCTTTGAAACCCAAAAGAAAATAGCCTCTATTTTATCAGCGTATGATGATTTGATAGAAAATAATCTTCGTAGAATAAAACTCTTGGAAGAAATGGCGGCTATTACCTATAAAGAATGGTTTGTTAATTTTAGGGTTGATGGACAGACTTTGGAAATTGATGGAGAAACAGGGTTGCCTATTGGGTGGGAGAGGAAAAGTTTAACATTATTAGGTGATTTCATAAATGGTTACGCATTTAAACCAGAAGAATTGGGAAACATAGGGATGCCAATAATCAAAATCAAAGAATTGAAAAATGGATTAGCAAATGATACTCCTCGAAATACTGGATTAAATATTCCTCCAAAATATATTGTTAATAGTGGCGATATTTTATTTTCATGGTCTGCATCCTTGGAAGTGGATTTGTGGCACAACGAAAAAGGATTACTAAATCAACATCTTTTTAAAGTTAGTCCGAAAGAAAATGTATCAAAACCATTATTATTCCTTTGTCTGAAAAATTCATTATCATTATTTAATAATTTGACCACGGGAGCAACAATGAAACATCTAAAAAGAAAAGATTTAGATTTTGTAGAAGTGCCTGTACCATTAGCGGAACAAATTAAAGATTTTGATAGTCATATTAATCCTATTCTGGAAACAATAGGAAATTTAACTCAACAAAACCGTCTATTAAAAGAATCAAGGGATATTTTATTACCAAGATTAATGAATGGGGAGGTAACGGTCTAAAAGCATATCATATAATTATCAAAACCTAAACAAATGAGCTACGAATATTCAGAAGATAATTTAATAGAACAAGCCACCCAAGATGTACTCGAATCATTGGGTTGGGAGGTTCGCTATGCCTATAAGCGTGAAACAATGGGAGCAAAAGGGCTTTTGGGTCGTGCAGATAAAACCGAAATTATCCTAAAACGCTATTTGCACCAAGCACTCGTAAGCCTCAATGCAGGCTTACCCGAAATTGCCTATCAACAAGCCATCGAACACATAGAGCAACGAGTAGCCGATAAATCTCTGGGGGCAATCAACAAAGAAAAATACCAATTTTTCAAAGAAGGCGTACCCGTGAGTTATACGGACGACAAAGGTATTTTAATCAAGAAAAAGCTACGAGTTTTTGATTTTAAAACTCATACTAATAATCATTTTTTGGCAGTTCGTCAGCTCGAAATTGCAGGTGAATTATACAACCGTCGCCCCGATGTAATTGGCTTTGTCAATGGCATTCCCTTGGTCTTTTTTGAACTAAAAGCTCACCATACATCCATCAGAGATGCTTTTGATAAAAATATTACTGATTATAAAGATACCATTCCAGCGGTTTTTCATCATAATGCCTTCATCATTCTGAGCAACGGAACGGATGCCAAAGTTGGCACGGTTACGAGTAAATATAAGTTTTTTTTAGAATGGAAACGTATCGAAGAAGATGAAGAAGGCATCGTGAGTTTGGACACACTGGTGCGTGGAACGTGCGATAAAAACCGACTGATGGATATTTTTGAAAACTTCCTACTCTTTGATGATTCAGACGGCGAAGTGGTGAAAATTATGGCAAAAAATCACCAGTTTTTGGGAGTCAATAAAGTAATTAATCAAGCCAAAAATATTGAAGAATTAAGCGGAAAATTAGGCGTATTTTGGCATACACAAGGCAGCGGGAAGTCGTATTCTATTGTATTTATTTGCGAAAAAATCCATCGAAAATTAGGCGGTTCGTTTACCTTTTTGATTGTGGCAGACCGTACCGAATTAGAAACCCAATTGTACGATACTTTTTCGAGTGTAGGTTTGGTCAATAATAAAGATCTGAAAGCCAAAGGAAGGGAACATTTGCGAGAGATGTTGAAAGAAAACAATCGCTATGTGTTTTCATTGATTCAAAAATTTTCCATTGACCCCAAGAAAGAAACGGAATATCCGTTAATTACTCACCGTTCCAATATTATCGTAATTTCGGACGAAGCCCACCGCACCCAAGGTGGTACATTTGCTCGAAATATGCGTTTCAGTGGCATTCCAAATGCTTCGTATTTAGGTTTCACGGGTACGCCCCTGATTGCAGGAGAATTGGAGCAAACCAAGAATATTTTTGGCGAATACGTTTCGATTTATGATTTCAAAAGAGCCATTGAGGACAACGCCACATTGCCCTTGAAGTACATCAACCGAGGGGAAAGATTGGACATTGACAATCCAGATTTGGACGATGAAATGGCGGATATTTTGGAAGATGAAGAAATGCTGACAGACGACCAAAGACGTAAATTATCTTATCTTTTCAAGAAAAACTACGTTGTACTCACGGCAGAAGCTCGTTTGGATGCCATTGCCAAAGATTTAGTTTGGCACTTCAACGAACGTGGTTATCAAGGAAAAGCCATGTTGGTAGCCTTAGACAAACCCACGGCGGTGCGAATGTATGATTTGATAATGAAGCATTGGAAAGTGTATTTGGATGAATTGAAAACCCAATTACCCAAAGCCGAAGACCAACAGGACGAGCAAGAGCTAAAACGGAAAATCCAATTAGTTGAAAAAACGGAAGTATGCGTGATAGTGAGTCCAGAGCAAAATGAAGTAAAGAAATTTGAAGCCCTAAAATTAGATATTACCTCCCACCGCCGCAAAATGGTGGATACCACCAGAGATTTAGCGGTGGATTTTAAAGACGAAAATCATCCTTTCCGCTTGGCAATCGTGTGTGCTATGTGGATAACGGGTTTTGATGCTCCCTGTGTTTCAACCATTTATTTGGATAAACCCATCAAAGGGCATACGCTCATGCAGACCATTGCCAGAGCCAACCGTGTGTATGATGACGAAAAAGAGAATGGATTGATTGTGGATTATGGAAATGTCTATAAACAATTAGAAAAAGCCTATGCTACGTATGGAGAAGGTGGTAAGAAAACGGGCGGTGATGGTGGAGAAGAAGTTGTTGAAAAACCACTGGAAATGTTGGTTCAGATGGAAGAAGAATTGGCGGAATCCATCAAAGTAGCCACGGGGTATTTATCAGAATTAGGCTTTGAGTTAGCCCATTTATTTGAAGCTAAGCCGATGGAAAAGTTGGCTTCATTGCAAAAGGCGGCTGATTGTGTATGTTTGAATGCTACTTCACGGGTATCTTTTGAAACTGCCGCACGTCTGGTATTTCGGAAATACAAGGCACTCTATCCAGAAACGCAAGTAATCCCACACACCAAGTCATTTAATGCCATTGAAGCCATTTATAATTTATTGAACCAAAGGGTAAATGAAGCAGATGTTAATTCAATTATTTGGGCTTTGCAAAAAGTGGTAAATGATAGTATTTTTATTGATAAATCAATTCCATCAAAAGACGTTGAAATAGACCTTAGTAAATTAGATTTTGAGAAATTAAGAGCAGCTTTTTTGAAAGCTGAACGAAAGAATACCATCGTTTTTGATTTGCAGGAAGCAATTGATAATCAGCTACAAAGAATGTTGCAAGAAAATCCATTACGGATGGAGTTTTATGACCGATACGTGGAAATAATTGATGAATATAACAACGGCAAAAGTCCAGAAGATGTAGCAACGGCATTTGGTGATTTATCAGATTTTCTGGAAAACTTGACTTACGAAGATGCAAGAGCCATGCGGGAAAATCTTGACCAAGAAACCTTAGCGATTTTTGATTTATTGAGAGAAGGAAAAGACTTGGAAGAATTTGAAAAAGATGAAGTAAAGATTGTGGCGAAGAATACCCTCAGAAAATTAAAGAAAGAAAAATTAACGATTGAACGCTGGCGAGAAAGCCGTCAGATAACGGCACAAGTCAAAACGATGATTTTTGATAATTTGCAATGGTTGCCTTCAAAATCATATACTGACTCTGACGTAAGTCAAAAGACTATTCATGTGTATCAGCACGTGTATTCGAGGTATGGGGGAGGGGCATGGGTGTAAGATTAAATTTCCTATAACTGGTTTTGTTGAAATTGATGAAAGAAGTCTTTTGGTTAAATTGCTAATAATCAGAAACTTACATTCATTTCAACAAAATCATCAAAAAAACCACCATTCCACTACAACAAATTCTTATTAGCCTCAAAAAACACATTCGATTCAAAATCATCCAAATAAGTTTGGGTGATTGACTCACTTTCGTGACCCAAGGCATTGCTGATAATGGAAGTTGAAACACCACTTCTTTTCAAAACCGTAGCGTAGGTATGACGGGCAACGTAGGTAGTGATTGGCGTTTCGATTTCTAATGCTGCACCAATAATTTTCATATTGATATTTACTTGTTTGATAACTTTGAGTAGTCTGTTCTGAATCTGAGTAGGTGTAATATGGATTGCTTTATTCAAGATTGGGAATACATAATTCTCAGCATCATAGCCTGATATTTTACTATAGTCTTCTAAGATTTTCAAAGATTGTTCACCTAACTGAATTGCGAAGCTGCAACCCGTTTTCTGACGGTTGTATTCCATGATTCCAGATTTAGAAATATTCGACCATTTCAATTTCGCAATATCAACATAATTCATGCCTTGATTGAAATAACTGAACATAAAAATCTTGTGGCAATCACTCATTTTAGAACCCTCTTTTACAGGATAATTATAAATCTTAATCATATCCTCTTTTGACAACGCCCTCTTTCTCGTTTTCAAATCAAATTTAGAAACCTTGAAATTATCGAAAGGATAACAAGTTTTGGGAATAATCCCATCGTTAATTGCCTTATTAATGATACTCCTAAGTGTCCGAAAGTAAACCGCCATTGAGGTTTCCTTAAAATCTCTTTTCCGCATGAACGACTCCCATTTTGTTAGAAAACTGTTGTCAATTTCTTGGAAAGTGAGTTTTTTGTCAGAATGAAATTTGAAGAGCATCAATTTACAATCGTTGTTTGACTTAGCTGTACCCATGCGTTTTTCTTCTTTGAGAGTTGTAACCAAAGCATCAATGTAGTTCAAAACTAAGGCATCGGTACTTTTAGGTTTATCTAACACGGCTGTTACTAATTGGTCAATTGTGTATTCCTTAGAGTGTAAACTAAATTCATGAATCTTATCTGTAAATTCCTTCTCAAATTTATTGCCTAATGCGATAATTTCAGCACGTTTCGGGTGATTGGATTTTGGCATTTCTTTCGTTTTATCCCAATATTTCAAGGGACAGTTCATGCCAATACTGATATATTTCCTGAGACGATTCTTAGTAATCCTCAACATTATTGGATGTTCACCATTCAATAAAACTTTTGAAGTAAATAAAACCACCTTTACAAAAGCAGTTCCATGAGTGATTGTACCACGATTCTGTTCCATTTTTATCCAACTCTTGGTTTACACAGAGTTTACACAAATATACAAAATAACTATTAAAGTTGATAATCATAAAAATTAAAAAAGTGCTTTAAAACGTATTTAAAGCACTTTTTTATAACTATTTAGTGCCAATTATTAGTAGTAAGCAACTGACTTGTAATCAGTAGGTCATTGGTTCGATCCCGATAGAAGGCTCAAAAATTGAAAAAACCCTTCATACGCAACGTATGAAGGGTTTTTTGTTGGATTTAATTGAGGTATTCAAAATTTCAATACCTCAATTAAACAAAAACGTTAGGCACAAAAAAAGAGGTTGCTAAACCTCTCTATTGTCAAAGTGTGATTGACCTGAGCAAATTGTATTCAGGTGAATCACGGTTCAAAGTGTGATTGTACCAGGAGCAAAGAAAAGTATTTTATCACGGTTCAAAGTGTGATTGAGCTGAGTTTTAAAAAACCAGGCGAATCACGTTTCAAAGTGTGATTTATCAAGACTCAATGAGTGCAGCTCTTTCACGTTTGTACTGCATTCGTTTTCTGCAACTCGCATTATGAACCGTCTTTTTGCCTGTCAGAACTTCACCACATCCACAAGGACAAATGTTTTGTGTGATTGGTCGCTTGCTTTTGAATAGGTATAAATCACGTATTCTTTTCGCTATCTCACAAGCAACGCCATAATGTACGGCATTCCCTAAAAGTTTGTACTTTCCCTTTCTGTTAAATTCTGAAAGTGTTGGTACATAGTCAAGCCCCTGCAACTTACAAACGTCTTCAAAATCTCTTCTTTCCGTTCTGTTACCCTCCGTTACTGTGATACATTTTTCAATTGAACCTTTGTACTTTGTTCGTTCAAAAATCAAAGATAGATTATCTTTTGTCCCAAACTGAAAGTGTCGTTTTCTGGATTGACTGAATCCCAAATCATTAGGGGATAAACAGAAACGTTGTACATAATAACCATTGATTTTAATATCTGGAACGGTAGGGACGTTTTCCAACAAAAACCATTTACAGTTTGATTCTAAGACAACTCTTTTAAATTCCTCCATCATTTCTAAACCGTAATTTGTTGGCTTACTTCGCCTTGCTTTGCTAAAATCTTGACAGGGTGAACCGCCTATAATTCCATCAAATTTATTACTTACAGGGTGAAAGTCTCGAATATCTCTATCAAAAATAATGTCAATCCCTCCTACAACACAAAACCCGTTCTTTTCAAACCCTTTGCCTAACAAATCTATTCCCGAAAATACTGATAACACTAATTGAGTTTCAGTAAAATATTTGTTTTTGTTATCCATATCATTGTAAATGCAACGTACTCAAATCCATGTATTTAGTCAGGACGGTACAATAATAATTTTGGGTTGTCTGTATATCTTGGTGTCCCAAAATCTTGCTTACTACTTCAATCGGTACACCATTATTTAATAAATAAACTCCTGCCGACCTACGCCCCATGTGAGATGTAATTTCCTCAATATTAGGGTATTTCATAATCTCACCTAAGAAACGTAATGATATATTGTATTCATAATTTCCTGAGACATTAAAAGAATCCCCTATTTCGTCCAAAATCTCTTTGGCTTGTTTCAATAGTGGTACGGGGTAATGTTTCTTTGTTTTCTTTCTAAAAATCATCATTACGGGTTTTCCACCAATTGTTTTTATATGTTCTGACTTTTTAAAACTCCGTATTTCTTCATAGGCTAATCCGCTGAAACATTGGAAGATAAAAGCCTTCCTTACTCGTTCGTGTGGTTCATAACTAAATCTATGTTGCATTAATCGCTGTATTTGGTCTTCGTCTATCCAAGTCAATTCTTTGCCGTCTCCTGTGGGATTTTCTGCCCCCAATATTTCATGGTAAGTCAAAAACCCTTTCTTTATGGTAAACCTAACAACTGACTTGATAAATGTCAATAAAACATGGTTTGAACTTTTATTCCTTTGGCTATTCTCTTTTAAGTCTTCCCAAACATTTTCCTTGAACTCTTCTAACTCTAATTTCTTTTTGTTGATGCTTTCAAGGTATCTCAAAATGATATTTTTAAAACCTGTGTACTGTACTATTGTAGATTTCGTAATACCGCTTTTAGTTCTGTTCTCAATGTATAAATCTATGCAATCCATTAAACAAGGCACTTTTAGCGGTTTTTGGAGATAGGTTTCTTTCAGTAATCGGGCTGTCAGAACCTTACCCTGATACTGTAATTTAATAGCAAGATTTCTTATTTCATGTTCGATAATATCAAGCCTTTTGTTGTCCTTTGCGGATTGTTCATCTTCCAAATTGATACGCCTTTTCTTATAGTCCCAATCTTTGACATATACCATTATTTCCGTACTAAATGGAATTGCAACGGGTGTACCTTTTACGTGTATTTCACAAATTACGCTACATTTTCTTTCACGACTTCCAAGTATTCTTAACTTGAAATAAGGGTTTATTTTTACGGTTTCGTTATACATTTTTTTGCCTATTTTAATTATTTGATTAGATTATTTTCTTTAAAACTGTGGTACTTTTTTACTATAAAATTCAATCTTGATAAGACTAATATCCTATAATTTCCCTCCTTTCAGATTCTGACATGGCGGGCAATAAATCATTTAACATTTCTAAAACTTGTGCATCCCTAAACCTCATTTGTCCCTTTTTCCAATCTACTGATTTTAGCACTTTTTCAGATAAGTATTTATTGAGTTGCTCAATTGAGATATTTAGGGCGGTTGATATATCCGTTTTGTTCCATAGTATCATCATTTTATTTGTACGTTTTGCCATATTTTTAATATTTTAAAGTTTTACTAAATTAATTTCAAATGATTTCACCTGCCTATATCGACCATTTTCACCACTTTTCAGATTTTTTTCACACGATTTCACCCATTTTCAAGTTTTTTTCCCTCATTTTCACCCTTTTTTAGGTTTTGGTTCGACTCGTTTCACAAAAACTTCACCTCATTTCACAAAAACTTCTCATTTGGTTCACCCGTTTTCAGCTTTATTTCCCATTTAATTCACGTTTATTTCACCCTTTTTCATGCTTTTTTGTAGTTGTATGCCTATTCAGATAGTCGTTAAAGTCATTATATCCATCGTAAATTATTGACCTGTCCACGATTGAAAGGTTATCCGCTCTTAGTTTCTCCACGGCTTTTGTTCCTGCATCGTCTCTATCCAAGAAAGTATGGATTGTTTCCGCCTTATTTAGCCGTTCTTTGGCTTGTGGTAGTAGTGATAAGGAATTAAGCACGATAACTGTATTGAGTGGCTTAGAAGTGCCAAAAAACGCCAATGCTGAAAGGAAATCAAAAAAGCCCTCAAATAGATAAATTCCTTTGCTGTCTGGTACGTCAAAGGTTGTGATTGCTTTGGGGTGTGTGCAACCTTTGAAGTGTTGGTTACGTAGTTCAAAACCTGACTTATCATTTCTGAATCCTAATGAGTAGTAGCGTTTGCCGTTGTTGATGTAATGTACCTCAAATAAGAATTTGTAGGCAATATGAAACGGAATGCTTCGGCTCTCACAGTAGGCAATGAGTGAGTTAGTTTGCAGGGGCTTAACGTTGTCAATGGTTATCTTATTCTTTGGGTTAATATCTTGGTTGCCAAAAGAAGAAGAAAAATTTTTGGGAGGAGTGTAATTTAAACCCGTTGCCATTGATTGTAAGTGATTGCAAGCGGTTGTAAAATCAAAGTCGTGTAAATATCTTATCAAATCAATAATATCTCCACGTCTGCCGTTTGCGTAGTCAGTCCATACATTTATGGAAGGAGTAACAGAAAGAGAAGGTTTGCTGTCATTTCTCAATGGAGAATGATAAAGTAAGCGAGTACCCTCTCTTTTAGATTTATAACCTAAACTTTGAAGATAATCAGTAATTGGATATTGCTTTAAATCTTGAATTTTCATTTTTTTTCTTTTGGAATGAGTGGATTTTTAAGTGAATTTTAAGAGTACGGACAAGCGGACGGACAAAAAGGGGGGGCATATATGTAAACTGTCCGTCCGTCCGACTTTTGCCCTGTGAGTAATTGTATAGGAATTTTACCATTAAAAAAATACGGACGGACGGACAAACAACCCTTTATATATACCTGTCCGTCCGTCCTTAAAGAGGCACGGGCGGAAACATAAAAAAGTACAAAAAAATTAAAATTTAATTTCCAAATTTGGAGAATCATAAAAATATACCTGTCTGTCCGTTCCATTTTGTTTTTCTGTTTTAGTTTTTAATAAATCAAAACCAATCATATCTTTAAACGCTCTATCTCTTTTTGTTCTAATGGAATCCGCTTTTAAGTTTTTATTTTTAGGATTAGTTTTTAGATAAATACCAATTTGATTTTTTAGTGTATCAGTTGGTAAACCTTGCCCTTTGTGATTTTTAAAACAGTTTTCAAGTAATTCAATTAACTCACTACGTTTAGCTAAATCTTTATCCTCTGCAATCTGTTTGATACTTTCAATCTTTTCAGCATCACAAGAAACGGGTTTCCCTTTATCGTCAAACTCCCAATAAATAGGCTCAATCTTTTTTGAACCTCTGAAATAAGTAGATTTTATTGAATGTACTTTTTTGTCTTCTTCATAAGAAACAGAAATAGCCCCCTGACATTTGCGGGCGGCTTCACTTCCAATATGTCCTCTCATTTTACCATTACCACCACCACCACCGTTTTCATGTATCAAACAAACTATACAAGTATTATTTATTGAACTCATTTTCATTAAATACCTTATCAATTCGTTTCCTGTCGTCTCCTCGTTTGCACTTGGTAGAAAGTCTGTTACACCGTCAATTATCCATAAATAAGCGTCATTGTAATAATGGAAAAGGCTCTTTAAATAATCCATATTTTCCACATGGTTAAACTCTCTCAAATTTAAGGCTATGAAGTTTTCAGGCTCTTTATCTAAACCCGCAATATCAAGTATAGAATTAATCATTTTCTTGGTATCACTCGGATTTTGTTCTGTATCAATGTATATCACTTTCCTACCTTGACAGTATTCTGAAACTATGCTAATCGTGTCTAAGTTTTCGGGTTTCTCCTTCATTAAAGCGGTTGCAATCATAAACCTTGTAATGGTAGATTTACCCGCCTTTGGAAGTCCTGACACGAAAGAAATATCACCATTCACCCCAAAAACCGAACCCCCTATTTTAATAACAGGTTTCATTTCCTTATACTGATTAGCACGTGTTACTCTAATATTCTCAATATCCTTTAACGTGTATTTAATTACTTGATTCTCAGTATTTTGTGTATTATTTTCTTGCGAATCTGAATTATTTTTCATATCTTTGGGTATGGTTTTGAACAGCCGATTTTGTTATATTCGGATGTTTAAATTGTAAAGATTATTAATTGCAAACAGCCCCGTATCTCTGACACGGGGCTGTTTTTTTTAGTTACAAAAAGACTTGTGATAAGTGTCTATCATGCCGTCATATTCCTCTAATTCTTTCATTAGATTTTCCTGTATTGCTTGGTTTATCAATATACCTTGTCTAAGGTCTTTATTGAGTTGTTTGAGGGCGTGAATTAAAGTCTTTTGATTCTCAAAAATCATTTCATACGACCCAATTTTTAGTAAAAAATCGTGTCTCAATTCCTCCCCCTCTTCGTTGTGCGTGAATACATCCATGAGATTATTGGTTTTTAAGGATTTGAGAAAAAGCATTGATAATGGTAGGGGCTTGGATATTAGCGTAATGTTTCATAGTCGTTTGGATATTTTTGTGAGCCATTGACTTTGAAATTATCGCTATATCTATCCCGTCTTCTTTCAGTAGTGAGCCGAAAGTTTTACGGGCTATTGTGGTAGTCAAAACCTTTTTGATACCGACAATTTGGGCAATTTGCTTTATAGTGTCGTTCACACATTGATTGGTAGGAACTATAAAAAATTTTAACTGCTTATCCTCAAAGCGGTACTTTTCAATCAATTCAAGCGGTTTATTTCTTAGCGGTATTATGGCTTTTTGTCCATTTTTTAATCTTGGAATGTCCAAATATTTCACCCCGTCTTGATTTTCTTTGAGATGTTCAACGCCAACCTCTCCCAAGTCGCCATATCCAAGTCCTGTATAACAAGAAAATACAAATAAGTCCCGTACTAAATCGTAGGTCGTACCCTTCAAAAAATCCTCTTTTTCAAGTGCTGAAAGTTCCATTTTAGACAAACTCACAATTTCTTTTGATTCCATCTTTGCCTTGAAATTCATAAAAGGGTTTTTAGTTATCCAATCGTTACCAATAGCATAATCAAAAAATCCTTTAAACCGTTGTACGTGTCTCATGGCGTGGTCGTTTCCTGCTTTTCGGTAGTGAATCATAAACTTTATAATTTCGTTAGCATGGATAGGCTTTATCTCATGTAGTTCAATTTCTTCACGTCCGAAACAATGCTTTAACCATTGCTTAATATGGTTGAAATAACGTTTACTTTTTAATTTGGTAACGTCCTTCAATTCCACACCATCATCTAACCATTTACTTTGCACGTAAATATCCATTGCCTCAAATAAGTATATAATTTTCACCTCTTCAATGACGGGCTTACCTGTCATTGACTGTGCAACTCGCTTTAAATCAATCACTTGATTATTCAATACTAAATCATTGAAGGCATTACGAAGGTTGTGTTCGTAGGTTTCCAAGATAATTTTTGTCTTGTGTTCTCCCACAAAAACCCAATTCCCTGCCTTGTCTTTCTTGACATCGGAGGGGTTGCAACTGATACCCGTAAAAGGACGTTCGTTTTGTTTGCCTGTATAGGATAGGCTAAAATAGAGAGATACGCCCCTCTTGGTTGTCTGAGGGCGTAATGAGATACTAAGCGAAGACGCTCTTTTCTTTGCGGTCTGGCTTGAATTTTGTAAGTTTGCGTTGTGCATTTTTACTTGCTGTTTAAGTGAATCACAAATTTTTAGGGCATATCTACGCCAAATAGATATGCCTTTTTTAATGCTTCACGGTGAAAAAAATTAATTATAAAAGTCTTCAATCTTAATCTCAAAGTGCTGAGATAGTCTTTTTGCTTCATGTGCATACGGCTTGCGTTCTCCTCTTGCTATCGAATAAAAATCATAATAAGAAATACCAAGATGCTTGAAAAACTTGTCTGTGGGTCTGAATTTTAGCATCGTTTCCGCTTCGTATTTATCAATGCAAATTTGTACGGGTGTTCTTGTATCTGCCATTTTTTCTAATTGGGAGTTGTGGTAAAATCATTTACAGGTACACCAAAGTACGTTGCTAAGGCTTCCATTTCTGTTAGTTTAAGGCTTTCTTCTCCTCTAACTAATTTCCAAAACCTTTTTTGTCCAATTTTGACATTTGTAAAAAATGTTCTGGAAGGCTTGAAAGGGTTGAAACTCTTAGCTTCAAACTCCTTAATTTTCTGTTGTAATACTGTTTCTGTTTTCATTGAATTGAATTTAATGATATTTATTCTACAAATTTACCTTTAAAATCTATAAATACAAATATTTTAACCATGAAAATCAATATTTATCAAATAAATGTTATTACAATCAAAATAGTTAAATTTGCATTATGAATAAGCAATATATACGAAACATTAAAAATCTTAGGATTGATAAAGGTATAAGCCAAAAAGATATGGCTGAAAAACTTGGTTTTAGTTATAGCAATTATAATAAAATAGAGAAGGAATTAGTTGAGATAACTGTGAGTAAATTGTATGAAATTGCGGAGATATTGGAGGTGTCTGTTAATTCTATTTTAGGAAATATCGAATTAGACAATCTAAAAATAGAGATTGAGAAAAGAGAAAAAATGATAGGTGTATTAACCGTTCTTCTAACTGAATTTGCAAGTGGAAAGAGTAAAGAAGAAACTGCGGATATTGTTAAAAGTATTAAAGAAAAAGTTGCTAAATCGGAAAGTCAATAACTACAAAGTAACCCAAACGAAAAAGCCTATTCACAAAGTGGATAGGCTTTTTTTATTAACCATTTTTTTGGCAAAAAATATATTATTTTGATTTCACAATTTAACTAAAAGTCTTTTAGGTGTGTGAGTAGTGTTTTCCTTAAAGAAATTTTGGTACGTTGTTCTGCATCAAGTTGGGAGCATGGCAAGCGGTCATTTTTTTTATTAAGGAAATTGAGGGTTTTTGATAGCCTGGCGTTTGGTTGTTTGTGGTTTTTCTTAATAAAATCGGTATTTCAAAAATGAATACTGAAAAAAGCCTAACTCATGGTTGAGGCTAATTTTCAGTATCATTCTGCAATATCAAACTTTAATCTTGTCTTTAATGTCATTTAGCCGTTGCGGGTGCTGGCGGGGTTGAACCTGCTAATAATTTCCACAATCCAATCAAACCAAAAATAGTAAGAATAATCGTTGCACCGTTTGAAAAGTCAAGCCCAAAGAAAGTTGAGTTTGTGGGTGGCTTAACTTCTGGTAAACTTACGGTTCTATTTTGTGAAAGAGTGCCGTTTCTTCGTGCCTTCGCCAATTCCTCTTGGTCTATGTTGTCATAAGTAATTGGAGCGGTAGGATTAAAAAGCACCTTACCTCTGTACAATAAATCTATGAATGAATTACCATACAATAGTATTTCGTTCATTGTTCTGCCTACGGCTGTATCTCCAAACGCTTTGGCTTGCTTCTTAGTCTTTATAACAGCATCTACTGTTTTCTGGTCTAATGTTGGGTTTGGTTCATCTGGTTCAATATTCCCCCATCCATCATCGAAAAACCCTTTGGGAATTTTTTTAATAATTATCGGGTCGTTTGTCCAGTTTCCCCAACCGTCATCGTACCAATTACCACTATTATCGGGCGGGTAAATCGACCCTGTTACTACTGTTGCCATTTCTGTAAGGATTTAATTGTGAAAAAATTTATTTACTGATAAAGAAATGATTTAGAACAATTAGCCCTAAACGCCCCGTCTGTGGTAAATACAAAAACGGAGGACGGAGGTTTTACCGATTAAAGAAAGGAAAGGCAAGTATATTGCCGTGAGAAAAGTTTTCTTTTGCCATTTTTAAAAAGTATTAATTGTAAAATCGTTTCAAACTTAACAGAAAGATTTTAACGTTAATTTGAGTTTCTGACAATTACAGAGGAATACAGGAGGAAAGGGGAGACTTTCAGAGAAAAACGCAAGGTTTTGCGAAAATTTGAAACGTGTGGAGTTTATTCGTGGATAGTTTTTCCAACTTCTGACGATTATAAATTTTGTTTCATAGTACGAAGGTATTGAATAATTGAATACCTCACAAAAAAATACATTTGAAAAATTAGGTTTAAAGCTATTTTGGAGGGTATTTTGTGAAAAGTTAGTTTCATCCATTGGGCGGTTTTGGGCTTGTGTATGATATTGAAAAATTGACTTTGAGGTATTATACAAGGTATTGGGAGTAAAATAATATTTGTAACATTCTGATTTAAAGGCATTTAAGGCGTTCGATTCTGGCACGATAGAAGGCTCATAAGATTACAAAAACACTTCATACAGGGCGTATGAAGTGTTTTTTGCTTTATGGTGAATTCTAATCATCCAAACTCTGATAAATCAATTGTCTAAATAGTGCATTCAAATTATCCCCCTTCGTTTGCTGGGTTTGTTTCATAATTACGCCAATGATTTTTTCTTTTGGGTCAGCGAAATAGTTGGTATTGAAATATCCTCCCCATGTGAACGTACCCTCACTGCCAATGCCTCCTTTGTCTTCTCCATTGGCTCTGAGTACGCTATATGCTAATCCGAAGAAGCTATCGCCTTTTTCTCCGCCAAAAAGCGTTTCAGTTTGGTTTGATAAAATAGCATCAATGGTAGTTCGACTCAAAAACCGCTTCCCTCCTATTTCTCCCTGATTTAGATACATTTGCAGAAAAGTGGCATAGTCTTTTGCCGTACTCGAAAGCCCTGCACCACCCGAAAAGAAGGTTTTTGCTCCTTTTATAGGGTAATCTGTGTCGTAAAAAGTTACTGGATATTTCTCCCATTGTCCGTCTTTGCTGGGTCGTTGGACAGATACTAAACGAGCGGCTTTACTATCTGGTAAATAAAAATAGGTATCGTTCATTTCCAAAGGTTCAAACATTCTTTTTCTCAAAAATTCATCGAATGGCATTCCTGAAACTACTTCAATAAAATACCCCAAAACGTCTAATCCTTCTGAATAGGTATATTTTTCGCCAGGATTATGGTGCAATGGGAGTTTTGCTAATTTCTTGACTGACTCACCAATTTTGATAGGTTCTGTCGTGAATAAATCAGTTATCCCCGCCTTTTTATAAATGGCTTTGAACCGTTCCTCCCCATCAATTACGCCATAGCCAATGCCCGAAGTGTGGCTTAGGAGATGTCGGATGGTGATTTCATTTTTGGCTGGTTCGGTGGTGTATGAGCTATCTTTAAACGTAAAAGTTTTAATTAAAGTTGGATTCTTAAATTCAGGAATATACTTTGAAATAGGGTCGTCCAATTGAAACTTTCCTTCTTCCCAAAGCATCATCACGGCAGTGGAGGTAATGGCTTTACTCATAGACGCAATTCTGAAAATATCATCTTTCTTCAAAGCCCTATTGCTTTGATTATCAGCCATTCCGAAGGCTTTGTGATAAATAATTTTCCCATTCCTAACCACCAAAGCCGCCACCCCTGGGACTTCTTTATTATTGACCGCATTCTGGAAAATATTGTCCATACGTGTAATACGCTCATTAGACATACCTACACTTTCGGGCGTAGCATCCGACAAGGCAGGGGAGTTTTTGAGAGATTTTGTTTGAGAAAATCCTACGAAACTTACGAAAAGGAAAAGGGCTGTGAGTTTATTTTTCATTTTTATGGTTTTTGTTTCCATAAAAATAATGAATTGAGGGTAATTAAAAATTAAAAATGTAGAATTAGAAATGTAATGTTCTAACAATCAATCTATTATACCTATAAAATGAACCATAGAGATATGAGAAATCCCTCCAAATTAGGTATTTGGAGGGATTATCAAGCAAATTGGTATGTCTATTTGTTTAAAATCAATCTGGTACAAAAGTAAAATCTACAAAACCAGCAATATAAGAGGTAGGTTCGGATGTTGGGTATTTAGGTGCTGCTCCCATGGCACTTGAAGCGAATCCATAAGCTAAAAAAACTACACTGCCTTTAACAATAGGATATGAAAAACTTGAACCTGTTTTGGGTCTTGCCTCGTTCCAGTTATTAGCCAAATAAGTTATATAATACTGTTTATTAGCTTCCAATGGTTGAGGCGTTATATCTCCCCATGTTTGAATATTACCAGAAGTTAATTCAACTGTTTTTTGGCTGATTAACGTTTTAGTGGCAACATCCCAAATAGCAAGACGATATACTCCTGGACTTGGTGTTCTAACACCCAGTCTCGTGATTTTTCCAGCCTTTGAAACTTGAAATCTTTGTCCGTATTCGTAGTAACTACTATTCACAACTTTTGCTCCAAATTTAACGGTACTGTCAGCAAAAAAACTGGCAAGTGGGGTTTCAGCGGCTGTTACAACTTCATCTTTTTTACAAGCATTAATCAATAATCCAAGAAGGAAAAAAGGAATCAATAGTTTTTTCATGGTAAGTTAAAATTTAAGTTAATGAAATAATGTATTTATTAAACCAATGATTTTCAGTGATTTACATGACAAAGTTTATACGGAAATTAGCAATTATGTTCTTTTGATTGAGTAAGTGGTATCATTATTGAGTTTATGGTAATTCTGCTTGAGTAAGTGGTAAATTTTATAATTTCAAGAGCTTAGTCGTAAATTTAATGTGGACTGATAACAGATTATAAAATCAAATAATCATACTAATTTTTCGTTTTTCATCTGAGCAATTATTTTCCTAATTTTGTTAAAAATCAAAATCCTTATCCATGAGATTCAAAAAGCTATTATATTTTGTTATTCTAATTATTACTTGTCAAAATTTGAGTGGGTGTCTTTGGGCAAGGCGTTGCCCTGAACAATCTTGTCGGGTTTCTACTGAACATAGACACGAAGGAGGTAATTATAGACCACGGGCGGCGTTCTCGTGGGTAACAACCAAAAAACATTGGCCCTGGAAGGCTTTTGGAAATGGGAAGAAGAAGTATGATGGTAAAAAAGATAAGAAATCTGGTAAGGTTAAATTCAAATATACGCTTCCTGGGGAGAGACAATAAAACAAAAAGCCCGTTTGAAATAACTCAAACGGGCTTTTTTAGTTCAACTACGATTTATACGGGACGAACGCTGGCAGGGTTCAAAACCCTGTCAGCGTTAGCCCAGATTCTGATTTCCCGTATAAATCATAGAAGAACCCTTTTTAATTAATTCCGAACATCAAATCCCCAATTCAATTTACTTCTTAAAGTATTCAAGAAATTGGTATCGGATAATTTAATAAGATTGGCTTTAAACTTCTCTCGCTCCATCCTGATTTTCACGTTGCTATGAACCACTTTTGAACGAGCATCCAAGGAAATCAAACAATTATTACTTCTACTTTCTATCTCAAAATCCAAGACCGAATCAGTCGAAACTACCAAAGGACGTACATTCAAGTTGTGGGGACTCATCGGAGCAATTACAAAAATATCAGAAGTAGGAATCACCAAAGGACCACCCACACTGAGATTATAACCCGTTGAACCTGTGGCAGTTGAGATAATTAATCCATCTGCCCAATAGGCGTTTAAGAACTCGCCGTTGAGATACGCCTTCACCACAATCATCGAAGAAGTGTCGGTTTTCATGATTCCTAATTCATTCAATCCAAAATTTACTCCCTCAAAAATATCCAATGTTTCACCGTTTAGACGAGTATCAATACTAACCAAAGTACGTTGGTCGATGGTATAATTTCCTGCAAAAATTTCTTGTAAACTTTCCTGAATTTTATCGGGCGAAACAGTTGCCAAAAAGCCCAATCGTCCTGTGTTGATACCCAGAATCGGAATCTCACGACTACCTATGTGCGTAACCGCATCCAAGAGCGTACCATCACCCCCGAGGGTAAGCACAAAATCAGCCTCAAATAAATCTTTATGGTCGTTATAATAACTTGAAGATGAATAACTTACTCCAAATTCAGTCAAGAATTTGTGATAAGATTCAGATATTTGAAGTTCGATATTTTGGGCAGCCAAAGTATCAAACATAGCTTGTACAAATGGCTTGGTTTCGTCCTTAAAATTTCGCCCGTGAATGGCTATTTTCATGATTTTTGAGATAAGGAATGAGAATTATTCTCTTCAAAATTAAACAAAACGAAAGACTAAGGTTATAATATTTCGTATATTTATTTCATCTAATCCAAAAATCAAATCCTTACGCTCATGGAAATCGAAGAAATCATTGCCCACAAACGTGGAATTGAACGTGAATTACTCACTCGTAATGGTGTTACGGGGGTGGATATTGGCTACAAATACAAGAATGGAAAGCGTACAAAACAAGTCGTGATTCGGGTGTATGTAGCTGAAAAACAAGCAAATATCTCCAAGTCTGACAAAATCCCTAAAACTATTCGAGGTGTCAAAACGGACATTATTCAAGCTCATGCGTCTTTCCATGCTGATGACCGACCTTACACGCCTATCACAGGTGGAATTAGTTTTGGACAAAGCGAAAAATTTAGGTTGATTCAAGATGATGGAAGCGTAGCTCTGATTTCGGAACAAGGAACTTTGGGGGCGATTGTGAGGGATAATTTGACCGAAAAACCCATGTTTTTGACCAATCATCACGTTACGAAAGTGATGGTATCGGAAGTAGAAGAACGTTCTGGGAGAATTGGTGATATTTTCGACCAACCCAATTTAGTAGGTGGTGACGGTAAACCTTTCCCGAATGCTTCAATTGGTAAATTAGCCCGTTTTGCGATCAACCCTTTGGTGGATGCTGCTGTGATTGAGTACCAAAGTGCCAGACCGTTTGCGGAAGAGATTTTGGGTATCGGTAAAATTGCTGGTTCAGCCAAAGCCACCTTGGGCATGAAGGTACGTAAGCGTGGACGTACTACCGAATTAACCTACGGAATTGTGGATGGAATTGATGCTACAACTGCCATTCAAGGAACGAACATTGTCTTCCAACATCAAATGGTAATCGTACCTGATACTACTAAAAATGCAGTTTTTAGTAATTCTGGTGACTCTGGCTCTGTTGTTGTGAATGAACAAAATAAGGTTGTGGGTTTGCTTTTTGCGGGCGTTCCAGCCATGGTAAATGCCCCTCAAATGACGTGGGCAAATCATATTGATAATGTCTTGACACAGTTAAACATTCACTTCAAAACTAATGATACACCCACCACACCGAGTTCAGTTTTCCCCATGACTGCAACCACAAATTCACCGATTGATTTGAATGTGCGGTCTGGTCCTGGAACTACTTTTCAATCCTTATCCAAAATAAAAACAGGAACAAAAGTCACGCTGACAGAGCAAACCAATATTTGGTTTAAACTCAGTACAGGTGGTTGGGTAAGTTCAGATTATTTGATTTTTGCAAAACCACAACGGAAAGGAATCATCAATTACGAAGGCGTAAATGTACGAGCGGGGGCAGGTACAAATTTTCCTCTTTTGGAGAAATTGAAAATCAATACGCCCGTGACGATTTTTGAAGAAAAAGATACGTTTTATCGGATTGGCACGGGTCGTTGGGTGAAAAATTCTTATGTAACGATTAGGTAAGAGATTATGTCGAAACAAGAAGTAATAAACTCATTCAAATACATCATGAAATCTGAGAATGAAGAGAAGGCTTGGGCGTTTTTTGACTTGGATTTTACTCATTTTTCAGAAGATGAACAAGTCTTGATGGGGATGGATTTATTTGAGCAAAATGGGCATAAAGTACACGAAAGTTTAGTCTCTTGGTTTCAACAAAAAAAGAACCCATTAACGACTGATTTACTATACAAAACCGCTTTTAGAGAAGATTTAGACATTTTTGACTACAAACCATTAGCCCGAAAATGTGTGTGGGCATTGGCAGATATTGGCACAGATAAGGCTAAGGATTATTTGATAAAAATGTCTAAATCTGGCGATAAAGTTATTGAGAGTTTTGCCCAAAAAAGGCTTGATAATTGGGAGAATGAATTACCAAGAAAATTACGCTTAAAACTATAAATAAAATTTAAAAATGCCACAACAAATCCTTCAAAGCATCAAATCCATTGTTTCTTTAAACGAAAGTGAAGAAGAGGCTTTTACGAAAATTTTAGACATAAAACAGTTGAAGAAGAAAGAGTTTTTGTTGCAACAGGGGCAAGTTTGCAATAAAATCTCTTTTATCAATTCTGGTTGTATGCGACTTTTTTATGAAATAGAAGGCGTTGAAAATACCGTTCAGTTTTTCTTTGCGGATAGATGGCATACCGACTACGATAGTTTTCTGACTGGACAGCCTACCATCGAAAACCTACAAGCTCTTGAAAATAGTGAGGTCGTTCAATTTAAAAAATCTGACCTTTATCAACTCTACACAACTCACCCCGTCTTTGAGCGTGTAGGTAGAATTTTGGCTGAAAATGCCTTTCTTTCTCTTTCCAAACTCAATAAAATGCTCACCAACGAAGAGCCCCAACAACGTTATCTGAGCCTTTTGAGCCAACGTCCCGAAGTAGTCAAAAATATTCCTCAGCATTATATTGCTTCTTATTTGGGTATCAAACCTGAGTCTTTGAGTAGAATTAGAAAAAGAATTCAGAATCAAAAATGATTTCCTAACCCAAGTCAACGTTTTTAGGCTTCATCTCTTCTCAATTTTGCAATGTCAAATTTAAAAACATTGTAAAAATGAAGAATTACATTTCAATTTTCACCATCGTGCTTTTACTTTCTAATGGTAAAGCATTTGCTCAATTGAGTTCAGCCATGTCTAAGACAATTTATGGGCAAACAAAAGAAGACACCGTTTCTTTCACAGTAGGAGAATTTAGGGCAGGTTATGGCAATAGTATTTTGGGCAATGGCTTGAAAGAAAAGTTTGAGGCAGGCAATTTTTCTTCTTCGGGAGGATGGTTAGCTTCGATTGCGGCTTACCATAAATTCAAGAAAGTCAATTATTTCACTTTTGGGGTAAAATTTAAGTCATTAGCCGCTGAGGCATCAAGGGATAATACTGGTCAAGAAATGTTCTTCAATTATTGGGGTGCTGCCGCTTCGGTAAAATATTTTCCTTTCGATAAAACTGCCAGAAAAGGGCTTTATTTGCAAGGAGACTACTTTTTTGTCACTCAGTTTACGCAAAAATATCGTAACAAAACGACTAATTTGTACGACCATCAGTTTGGTATTGGAAGCGGAATTGTGTTGGGAACGGGTTATGATTTCCCGATTCGGAATCGAAAATCTATGATAACGATTGGTTTAGAATATCAGTTTGATAACCGAACAGGAGAAGTAACAGGCATTGGTAAAAAGACGTTCGAGAGTGTGAATTATGGTGTAATGATTGGAATAAAATTTTAAGTATTTTCAAATATTCAAAATTTCTATTGTTCAACTTCCCGAAAGTTTTTCTGTCTTTCGGGAAGTTTTTTATTCTACAATTTTGTATCAGAATAAATAATTTTCGAACTCCCGTCCGCCTGTTTCACAACGTTCATGTACTGATGTTTTTTCTCTAAAAAATCAGGCTTGAAAGTTGGATAGACTGGCACTACGGAACTCTCTTCTTCAACTATAATCTCGTCGTCAAACTCCTGATTAACAGCACCTTTGCCTAATGAAACTACTCTAAGGGTTACATTCGCCGTTCCAGAACTAAGCAAACCTAAATCTTTTGCGGCGGCTAATGAGAGGTCAATGACCCTTGATTTTGAATGAGGTCCTCGGTCATTGACACGCACAGTGGTTTTTGAGCCGTTGGCACGATTTGTGACTTCCAATAAAGTTCCGAAAGGGTAAGTTCTATGAGCGGCTGTGCGTTCAGAACCACGATAAGGTTGTCCGCTTGATGTTCGCTTGCCTTCAAATTTGTGAGCATAATACGATGCTTTGCCTGTGGCATCGTTGTCGTCTGTTGGAGGGGTGATTACATTTGAAATAGCAAGGAAAGCGGTAACAAAAACACTTTTAATAATCATAAGGAATAAGCAACTCAGATTATTTAATTTACTGATTATCAACAAATTAAATATTGAAAAATACCTTTATTGCTTGTTAGTTAAGAATTAATTGACTGTTTTGATTTATCTCTTTTTAGAACGGAAACAAACCATTTAGGTCACTTTTTTATAAAAATGGAATCACAAAGTTACTCATAAAACGGTAAAATGGCTAATTCAGAAAACGAAGCTGTTTGAACTTTCCCTTTCGGACATAGTTAAGGAATGAGAATCCAATAAAGTAACATTCCTAAGTCTTCTTTGAAAGGTTCTCCCAAAAGATGAATCCAATTTTCATTCAAAATAAAAAGTTCAAATTACTTGCCTGCCAATTTTAGCATCATCGATACCCCTCCGCCTGTAAATTAAACAATTCTGCATACCGTCCTCCTTTCCCCAACAATTCTTCATGCGTCCCAATTTCCAAAACTTGTCCTTTATCCAATACCAAAATTCTATCTGCCATTCTCACGGTTGAAAAACGGTGCGAAATCAATATAGCGGTTTTACCTTTGGTCAATTCGGCAAAACGCTTGAAAACTTCATATTCTGCCCTTGCGTCTAATGCTGCCGTGGGTTCATCCAAAATGAGTACGTCTGCCTCTCGTAAGTATGCCCGTGCGAGTGCCACTTTTTGCCATTCGCCACCTGATAGTTCTACACCTTTGGCAAATCTTCGCCCGAGTGGTTGGTCGTAAGTCATTGGTAACTTGTCGATTACAGAATCTGCGAGGCTTTGTTGAGCCGCTCTTTGCAGTTCCGTTAATTCCTCCCGATGCACGATATCTCCGACTGCAATATTATCTCCTGCCGTAAACTGAAACCGTTGAAAATCTTGAAAAATTACGCCAATATGCTCCCGTAATTCAATGAGATTATACTCTTTTAAATCATATCCATCCAATAAAATCCGCCCTTCGTCGGGGTCGTATAATCTGCCTAAGAGTTTTACGAGCGTTGTTTTTCCCGCTCCGTTCTCACCCACTAATGCCAATTTTTCACCCACTTGAAGCGTAAAATCTAAATGACGATTAGCCCATTTATCAGAGTTTGGGTATTTGAAACCCACATTTTCAAAACGGAATCCTTCTTGAATAATTTCAGGAAAAGCCCTCGGATTGGCAGGAGAAGTGATTTTTGGAATAATTTTATAAAATTCAAATAAATCATTCAAATACAAAGCTCCTTGCGAAATACTGTTGAACCGTCCTAAAATGCCTTCCAACAAAGACCGTAATTGTCGGAATGAACCCGCTAAAAAAGTGAGGCTTCCCACCGTCACTACACCATTCACCGTTTGGATGATAATAATTCCGTAAGCTGCAAAATATCCCAACGTTCCCACGGCCAAAAGCAAACTTCCCCAAATGGCTCTTTCGATGGATAATTTACGATTTTCGTTGAAATAAAGGATGGATAAATTTTTGAAACGCTCAATCAGAAAGTCGGATAAACCAAACAATTTCACTTCTTTGGCGGTATCATCACTCGCCCCGATGAAGCGATAATAATCCAATTCACGGCGTTGGGGAGTCCAACCAAATTGAAGAGAATAACTCTTGGCATTGAAGTGCAATTCACCCAAAAATGAAGGAATTACCGCCACCAAAAGTAATAAAATTAACCAAGGATTGAAGGCAATTAGACCCACCAAAAGTAAGCCCATTGTGATAAAATCTTGCCCTTGTGCGAGTGTCTGGGAGAGTAAAATGGTACGTCCAGCGGTTTGCTGTCTGGCACGTTCGAGTTTGTCATAAAAAGTGGCATCTTCAAATTGAGCTAAGTCCAAAGAGGCAGCGTGTTTCATTAATTGTATAGACGTTCTATTGCCAAATAAATCACCTAACAAGCTGTCAGTCAGACTAATACCTCTTGAAAGCAAATCTCCTGCAATTGCCAAAACGAATTCTATTCCAATCAAAAAGAAGAGTTGTTGTAGGTCTTGAGTATGATGATTTACTTGAAAAATGACTTCATCAATAATTAATTTCGCTACGTACAAAGCCAAAACGGGCATTCCAGCACGAATCAAACGGAGGAAAGTATTACTAATCGTGAGTGAAGGTGAAGTCTGATAGACCTCCTTCAAAAAGGCAGGAAGATTTTTCAAAGCCTTGAATCGTTCACGGATGTTGGGTTTATTGTCTTCTTTTGGGGTATTTTTTGCCACGGGTTGGGGATTGGGTGATTAGGTAATTAGGGATTGGGAGTTATTCCAAAATAACGATTGGATTGATAATTGGGTTCAATAGATTTTTGTATAAGTTTTGTTTAGAAATGGTAAATGGATATATTTGGGGAAAGAGTTTGGTAATGAAACATTTATTTCTTTTTGGAGTGATTTTATTTTATTCTTGCGATATAACAAGGAATGATACTATCGTGAATAATTCGAAAATAAATAACTCCATATCACAGGATATGATAACCTCAAATATTGATAGTTCCGCTTCATTACAACTTGTAGAATACTTTGTAGATAGCTCTAATATTGGTTTAAAATCGCATAATAAAATAGAAGTTTCAAGATTTACTGGCGATAGTGCATTTGTTACCATTAAATTTTGGTCTAAAAGAAAAGGTAAATGGAGTCTTAGAAATAGCTTTCAGTTTGAAAAAGACCTTATAAATGATTGTAATACTAAAATATCTGACTTTAATAATGATGGGTATAAAGATATTAATTACATTTCTGCGAATGCAGCAAGAGGAGCAAATGAAATAAGAAGACTATTTATATATGATAAAAAAAGGAATGATATAAGGCTAATTAGAAATTCCGAGCAATACCCAAATATGCTATATAACAAAGATTTGAATTGCATTAATTCATTTGCCGTACATGGAGGCTGTACTACTTTTTTCCTAAAAATAAATAATGATAGTTTGCAGGAATTTGCAAGCGTTGATTTATCTGATGGTCTTACTGTCAAAGAGTATAATAAGAAAGGTAAAGCCAAAGTAATTTTTAGAAAAATTTATAAAGAAAATCAACCAGAATATATACGATACAGAAATTATAAACCATTGAAAGAATACAAGTAATTTGTGTAAATAAATAGATATAACATCTGTAATCACATGAAAATCCATGTAATATTCGTAATCCTTTTCCTCATCCTCTCTTGCAAAAACCAAGATCAAATCACAATCCCCCTAAATTTCCAAAAAGACCTAATCCCAGAAGGCATCACTATCAATCCAAAGACACAAACCATTTTTCTAAACAGTTTGCGACATAGTAAAATAGTGAGTTGTTATATAGATGGAAGCAATCCCAAAGATTTTATTACGGATAATCAATATAGCTATTTGCCTGGTTTTGGAATGTTCGTGAAAGGTGATACGCTTTACGCCCTTGGGAATAGTTTGTCTAAGAAAAATAACAAATCCATTCTGTTGCTTCTGAATGTTAAAACTGGTGCGTTCATTAACTCATTTTCTCCAAAAGATACCTCCTTCAAATACCTAAATGATTTAGCCGTTACCCCCAATGGAGATGTATTTATCACAGAATCCAATAGTAATAAAATCTATACTCTTCAATCTAAGAAGGCTGTTTTAGAAGTATTTTTAGAAACTGACGAAGTGAAAAATGCTAATGGAATTACAATTTCAGATGATGGTAAATATCTCTATATTGCCTCAAATGAAAAAGGGATTCGGATTGTGGATAGACAAACGAAAAGAATCATCAATCAGCCTAATCAAGACTACACAGGCATTGATGGATTGAAGTTTTATAAGAATACTTTGATAGGAATTGTGAATGCAAAAAAGGGCGAAGAGAACGGGATTTATCAGTATTTTTTGAATGAGAAGAATACAGGAATTACTCGAAAAGAGAAAATATTTACATTTAAAGATGAATCTAAAATTTCGACAACCTTTTCAATATCAAACGGTTATATGTATTTTGTTTTGAATACTCAGATTGATAATTTGGATAGTGAAAGTGGACAAATTATTGATGAGAAGAAATTGGAAAAATATCAGTTGATGAAACTTCGGATTGTAGATTGAATAAAAAAGGCGAACATCTCTGTCCGCCTTTTCTATACCTAATATCTCTACTTCGCTTGCTCCTTCAATTTCGCAATTTCCTTTTCAGCCGATTGAATTTTTGCTTCAACATCCTGACGGAATTTGTCTGCATTTTTAGATTTCGCAAAGAACTCTAAGTTGTTTCTGTACGTAGCAATATCGTTTTCAAGGTTCTGAATCTTGCGTTTTGCATCCGAATTTCCACCACCTGAATTGTTTGAGCTATAATCTCCACCACCTCGGTTTGAATTATAATCTCTATTGCCGCCTCTGTCGTTACGCTCGTAACGTTCAGAACGTTCGCCTCTTTCTGGACGCTCGCCACGTGGAGGACGTGGGCTATCAGTCATCGTCAATTGCTCTTTTTCTTTGCTCGACAATTTGCCCATCGCACTCACATACTTATTGATGGCGTTAATATAACGCTTCCCAATCGTCTGCATATCTTTCTTTGGCACAAAGCCAATCGCTGTCCATTCTGCCTTAAATTCTGCCAAACGAGCCGTGTTTGCTCCTTCCACAGATTCCGCTTCGATGGTATCACAAAGGGCAGTTTTCTTTTCTAAATTTGCTTCAAAATCTTTTTCAACGTGTTGATTCTTAGCACGTTTGGCATTAAAGAATCCATCGCAAGCCGTTTTGAATTTCTCGTAAATTGAATCTTTATCTTTTTCAGGAACATGACCAATTTCACGGAATTCTTTTTGTAAACGAATTACGGTATTGGTTGCTTCTTGCGATTCATCTTCACTTGCTAAAAGTGCTTCAACCTCAGCAATAATAGCGGTTTTAGCCACTAAGTTTTCATCACGTTTTGATTCTAAAACCTTAAAGAATTCAGTTTTATTACGGAAGAAAGTCTTGATGTCAGCCCAGAATTTATCGCTCAATTCCTTACCTTTTTCTTTCGGCATGAAACCTTTGATAGCATTCCATTGGTCTTGAAGAGCCAAAAGCGACTTCGTGCGGTCATTCCACTCTGTGATGGTTGTTGAGTTGAAAGTTGCATAAGGCTCAATCAATTCAGCAATCGCCAATTTCAAGGCATATACTTGTTCAGCTTCGGCTTTTGAGGCTTCTCCTTGCTCACGGCGTTTGCCATAAATCACGTCCAAAGCATCTTTTACTCGTTGCCAAATCAGTTCGTTTTCTTCTTTTGGAGCTGGTCCAACGTGCTTGTATTCTTCAAAAGCGGCTACGGCTTCGTCCAACATTTTGCCCGTAACAGGCTCTGTCTTAGCGGCTTCCGATATTTTTTCAATCTTGGTACAAAGGTCAATCTTTTGTTGGAGATTACGTTTGCGGTCAAGTTCTAATAACTCAAAATAAATACTTCTGTTACTATAAAATCTATCAACTAAGGCGTGGAAAGTCTGCCATAAAGTATTATTGTGCGGAGAATTGACATTCCCAGCGGCTTTCCATTCGTCCTGAATTTTCTTGAATTCATTAAAGCCCGATTTGATGTGGGCAGGGTCTGAACTGTCTTCGCCTTCTACGAGTGTACGCAGACGGTTGATGAGTTCAGTTTTTTGATTGAAGTTTTTGTCTTTGTCCTTCTCAATGCCTTGGAAATACTTTGAACGCTCGTCTTTCAAACCTTTGAAAAGTTTGTCGAATTGCTCAACGTCAGCGTCGAATTTGTATTCAAAACCTTCTTCGTTACCTTCGTTAGCTTCTTTGAATTTGGCAAGAGCCTCCGCTTTCTCAGTAGCTTTGATTTGCTCAAATAATGGACGAACTTCTTTCAAAGTGTCTTCTGAACGTCTGAAAGCACCCACAGATGGATTTTCTTTCACGTCAGTCGTGAGTTTTTCTAAGGTAGCAACAAAATCTTTTTTGCTGTAATTAGAATAATCAACCGTCTGAATTTCAGCGACTTCTACTTCGGTAGGAGGTGCAATTTCTTCGATTGGAGATGGTGTAGCAACTTCTACTACTTCTGCCACAGGTTCAGCAACTACTTCCGCAACTTCTGCCACAGGCTCAGCGACTACTTCCGCAACTTCTGCCACAGGTTCAGCGACTACTTCCGCAACTTCTGCCACAGGCTCAGCAATTACTTCTACCACGGTTTCAGTTACTTCTGCCACAGGGTCAGCAACTACTTCTACAACTTCCGCCACAGGTTCAACAACCGCCTCTGCGATTACTTCTTGGGTAGATTCAGGGGCTTCTACTGCCTCACTTAGAGATGATTCTGTTTGCTCAACAGCCTCAGTGGTTTCGATAGCCTGAGCCTCGATTTCTTCTTTAATTTCTTTTGCTTCTTCGTTAATCATGCGTGCTTTTCGGAGTTTGGAGGTTTCAGGTTTTAAGTTTTAGGTTTTAGGAATTGTAATTCCGTTTGCCGTTCACCGTTTACCGTTCACCGAATAACTCCGTTAATTTGGAATAAACATTTTAATCGGGTTTAACCCGCTGACATACAGTTAATTATTTGTGGTATTCTAATTTCGATACAAAAATATGTAAAATACTGAGAGTTACGTATAAATAGTTATACAAATTAAATATTTTCAAACGTTCTTTCTTGCCTTTGCCTTCTTCTGATAGTAATTATTTGAATATTACCACATGACGAAGGGGGAAATATGAATTATCTACAATCAATAATCTTGCCTTATTTTTCATCAAGTACCCTGTAAAAATAGTTTGCAGTAGGCAGTTAGCAATAAGGTTACATAATCAATTGATTCTCAATTTGGTAAGACCGCATCCTGTCAACTATTGACTACTTATCTCGTAAGGCGATAAATCAAAATCGCCGTCCGTTGAATCAATTTTGGAAATTCTTTCATATTCATCGTTTCGCCTGGTGCATGAGCCCCTTTGCCCGATGCTCCTAAGCCGTCTAAACAGGCTAAATATTTGGCAATATACGAAATATCCCCTGCACCTCTCGACCCTGGGTCTCCCGCTTTTACTTCGCCAAAGCCTAAATCTAAACTCACTTGGTTGAGTGTTGCTAATACTTTTTCGTTCTCGGGAGTGGGTTCCATGGAGGGGATTCCGTCTTGAAAAACGATTTCTGCCTTGGTTTTATTGAGATTTTGAGAGACAATTTCTTTCATTTTTATGCGGGCATTTTCTTTTTGGGTTTCTGTCAAAAAACGTAAATCGCCCGTAACGGTTACTCTTGGAGAAATGATATTGTCTTTACCGATGGCAACTTTATTTTCGTCAATCTCAGAACCGCCCATAATTAGCCCAGGATTGAAAGTCAAATACTTTTCTTGGCTCAATTTCTCCCTAAATTCATTCAAAATTCTGGCAGCTTCGTAGATAGCACCGTAACCCGCTTGCTGACTAAAAATGGTGGATGAATGTCCCATGATACCTTTTACATTCAACTTCCAACCACTCGAACCACGTCTGGCGGTGGCAGCAATGTTCATGCCTATTGCCGTTTCAAATCCGAGAGCAATATCGCATTGTTTGGCTCTGTCGATGAAGTCTTTTCTACTGATACTGGTGGGTTTGCCAGAACTTTCTTCATCGCCTGTGAAATAGACCGTCAGGTTTGTATTGTCAAGTAATCCATTGTCTTTCAATACTTTAAGGGCGGCTAATAAAACCATATCACCACCTTTCATATCATTTACTCCTTGCCCCGTTACGGTTGAATCGTTCAGGTATGTGTATGGTGTGAAGGACATCGCTTTCTCGAAAACAGTGTCTAAATGCCCAATCAGAAAAAGTTTTTTGCCTTGCTTACCCTTGCGTTCAGCCACGAGATGCCCCGCCCGATTGAGTGAATCTGGCAAAGAAATCCATTCGGTTTTGAAACCTAAATCATCAAATTCTTTTCTGAAAATTGCCCCAACTTCTCGCACGCCTTCTTTGTTGAGTGTACCGCTATTGATATTGACCACTTTTTTCAGAAGAGCCTCTGTTTGAGGGAGTTGAGTATTAACTTGGGCAACGATTTTTTGCTCAATAGAACTAAGTTTTTGAGCAAAAACAGAAGAAGAAATTATAAACGGAAGAGAAATTATGGTTAGTATTTTTTTCATGAGAAACATCATTTTAGTTGATTGAGAAATATGAGTAAAAATAGCTTCATATTTCTCAATAACAAAACGATTTATTTCATCAATTGCTCATAAACTAACGCAAAAGCATCAGGATTTACACTAAATTCCCCTCGAAAAGGATTATCCATTGCTACAATCAAAAATAAAAGCGAGCCTACCAACATGGAATAAATTGAGGTCAAGAGTAAATGAAATTGGATGTGTTCCGTAACAAAACACCACATGATGATAATGTTTATAATCGCCCCAAAAATCAAAACCCACCAAAGTGTGGAAGGCAATCCAGAAGTAATGCTCTGCAAGCGCTGACGACGAAGTTGAATAAGATTATTGAATTGAGAAAGTGCCTCTTGGTGAATGGCAACATACTGATTGGTTTCTGGATTGAACTCATAAAGATTTTTTTGAAACTTAGAAATCTGTTCTGTGTCTTTTGTTGGGATTAAACCTTGTTGTTGTTCTTTCCATACATCATTGATAATCAGTCGAGTATATTCTTTCAAGTGAGTTTTTAGGGAATCGTTGAGGGGTACAGGATAATACGAAACATCTCGATAAAGTGCCGCTAATGAAGCCGCTTCTTCTCCTATTTTGCCATCAATATCAGCAAAATTCTCCCATGTTCCTGCCGCAATTAAACCCAAAGTAATACCATAAAATACGCCCAAGCCAGCCAAAAAATTACTGACTAATTCATTTTCGGCAGGAGGTTCTCCAATAAATTTCCTTGCCCAAGGACGGGTTAGCATCAAACCTCCAATTGAAAAAATAAGTGTGATTAACATGACAAGCAAGAAGAGTTGCCAACTGGGAATGTCGTAAATCCAGTAAAAATCCATAGTAAAGAATGTTTTTGAGTAATAAATTTCTGAAAAATATTCTTAATTATGAAGTTTTACTTTGGATAAATGCGTAAGTGGTTAGGAGATTGGAGGAATATTTTTCAGAAAACAATTCTCATTCCAATTTTCTACATAACTTTATAAAACATCAATCCAAACTAATCATGAAAAAGCATTACTTCCTTCTTTTCGCTCTCATTTTTACCACAAAATCTTTTGCTCAATTCTCAATAGAACAGGTTTTGTCTGCCTCATTTCCTACTGAACTCAAAGCCTCACCTGTGGGCAATAAAGTGGCTTGGGTGTTTAATCAACAAGGTTCTCGGAATATTTTTGTGGCAGAAGCTCCTGAATTCAAACCTGTCAAAATTACCAATTATGAAAGTGATAACGGTCAAGAAATCAATAGTTTAACCTTCACACCCGATGGCAATTCGATTATTTTTATCAGAGGTGGAGCGAATAATGCGGCAGGAGAAATCCCGAATCCGATGCAACTTCAAGATGGCGTGGAACGGGCTATTTTTATCGTAGGAACGGATGGTAAAAATCTTAGAAAAGTAGTTAATGGAACATACCCTAAAATCTCTCCCAAAGGCGAAACCTTAGCGTATTTATCTGGTGGACAGGTATTTACGATTCGTTTAGACAGTACAAAAGCCACAGGAAAGAAACTATTTCAATCTCGTGGAACACAAAATTCTATTCGTTGGTCGCCCGATGGTATGCAGATTGCTTTTGTGAGTAGTCGGGGCGACCATAGTTTTATTGGCGTTTGTGAAGTAACGACAAAATCCATCAAATTCTTAGACATGAGCGTTGATGGCGACATTGACCCCGTTTGGTCGCCTGATGGAAAGTCTTTGGCTTTTATCAGAAAACCCTTCTCAAAAGATGCCTTAATTTTTGGTCCAGAACGAGAAAGTAATCCTTGGTCAATCAGAGTTGTAGACGTACAAACAGGCAAAGGACGTGAGGTTTGGAAAGCAAAAAATGGCAGAGGAAGTGCTTTTTTTGAAAACGGATTCATCGCAGATAATCGCCTATTCTGGACTGCCGATAATTACTTGGTTTTTGGATATGAAGGTGACGGTTGGCATCATCTTTACTGTATTTCACCAGATGGAAGCAACTTAAAATTATTGAGTCCAAATGATGGCGAGGTTGAATATGCCACGCTTTCTGCCGATAAAAAATCTATCATTTACAACTCAAATATTGGCGATATTGACCGCCGACACCTCTGGCAAGTTTCACCTTCGGGTGGTGTTACCAAGCAAATTTCGTTAGGTCAGGGCATTGAGTGGTCGCCTGTACAACTGCCTAACGGTCAGGTGTTTTGCCTACGTTCAGATGCTCGTACTCCTGCCCGTCCGTGTAGTATACAAGCGGATGGAAAGATGAAAGATTTAGCTTTTGAGATGATTTCTTCTGAATTTCCAGCATCACAATTAGTTCAACCACAAGCGGTTACAATTACGGCTACTGACGGAATGAAAATCCCTGCCCAATTATTTTTACCCAAAAACCACAAAGCTGGCGACAAACACCCAGCGGCAATTTTCTTTCATGGAGGTTCACGTCGTCAGATGCTTTTAGGTTTCAATTACAGCGATTATTATCACAAGGCTTACGCTATGAATCAGTATTTAGCGAGTCAGGGATATGTAGTTTTGGCGGTAAATTATCGTTCGGGAATTGGGTACGGCATGGAATTCAGAGAGGCTTTAAATTATGGAGCTACGGGAGCAAGTGAATACAATGATGTAGTAGGTGCAGGATTATTTCTCAAAAATCGTGAAGATGTGGATGGTTCAAAAATCGGACTTTGGGGAGGCTCGTATGGGGGCTATTTAACGGCTTTGGGCTTGGCAAAAGCCTCAGATTTATTTGCCGTTGGCGTGGACATTCACGGAGTACATGATTGGAACACAACCACCAAAAACTTTATCCCCTCTTACGATGCCAATAAAAGAAGCGAATGGGCAAAAACCGCCTACGAATCATCACCAATGTTTTTTGTAAATACTTGGAAATCACCAGTTTTACTAATTCACGGAGACGATGACCGCAATGTGCCTTTCAACGAAACCGTAATTCTGGCGGAGGCTTTACGGAAAAATAATGTCTATTTTGAACAACTCATTTTCCCTGACGAAGTACACGGATTTTTGTTGCATAAGAATTGGGTGAATGCCTATAAGGCTTCGGCGGAGTTTTTTGATAGGTATTTGAAGAAATAAGTCATTACTTGGAGTTAAGTTCTCCAAATCTCTGCATGATTTTTGCAATGAATTATTTATATTTACGTTAATGAATCTGTTTAGACTTTCTCTTTTGGTTTTAAAATTAGGTTATTTTTGAATCTACTTTTTTAAAATTCGTGACATATAGCAGAGCTACATTGAACGAATTTTAGAAGAGTAGATTTAAAAAGAGACAATTTTAATCAAAAGAGAAGGTTTAAGCAGATTCAATATCAAAAATCACAATAAATACTTAAAAACATGAAAAAAGTAATCTTAGGTTTATCATTGTTGGCTTTCGTGGCAAATGTTTCATTAGCTGGCGATAAGGATAAAGACAAAAATGCAAAGTGTGAAAAAACACAAGCTGGATGTTGCAAGAAAGGCGAAAAAGCTACTAAATGCTGTGCAGACATGGAAAGAGAAGCAAAAGCTGAAAAGAAAGAAGAGAAAAAAGCTGTTAAAAAAGCCGCTTAGTCTCCAAGAAATAACACATCAAAGAGTATAATCCTGTAAGATTGAAACAAATCTTGCAGGATTATTTTTTTGAGCGTAAATTTGAATTCAACTCTTAGTAATACAAAAAATTACGGAAGTCGTCCTTTTGAAGGACGACTTCCGTGTTTATTATATCACAAAATGCAACAATACCATTCCCTCCTAAAACATATTCTCGAAACGGGAACTCAAAAAACTGACCGTACAGGCACAGGCACGACTTCCGTTTTTGGTTATCAAATGCGATTCAATCTCAATGACGGTTTCCCGATGGTAACTACCAAAAAAGTCCACCTGAAATCTATCATTCACGAATTATTGTGGTTTATCAACGGTGATACCAATATCAAATACCTAAAAGATAATGGCGTAGGCATTTGGGACGAATGGGCGGATGAAAATGGAGACTTAGGACCTGTCTATGGAAAACAGTGGAGAAGTTGGACGACTCGTGATGGAAAGGTGATTGACCAGCTAAAAGAAGTTATCGAAACATTGAAGAAAAGTCCTGATTCACGTCGTATCATTGTGAGTGCTTGGAACGTGGGCGAACTCTCAGAAATGGCTCTAATGCCTTGCCATGCCCTTTTTCAGTTTTATGTAGCTGATAATAAATTGTCATGTCAGTTGTATCAGCGTTCAGCGGATGTGTTTTTGGGTGTGCCATTTAACATCGCTTCGTACGCTCTTTTGACGATGATGATTGCCCAAGTTTGTGATTTGGAAGTAGGCGATTTCGTCTGGACAGGTGGCGATACGCACATCTACTCAAACCATTACGAGCAAGTACATACACAACTCGCCCGTGAACCAAGAGCATTGCCCACGATGAAAATTAATCCAGACGTGAAGGATATTTTTAGCTTCAAATACGAAGATTTTGAATTACTAAACTACGACCCATACCCTGGAATTAAAGCTCCTGTGGCGGTTTAGTTATTGGAAATTGGGGAATTGGTTTATTGGAAATTGGAGAATTTGTTTATTGGAAATTGGTTTTTCATTTTACGAATAGCTTATTCACTATTAACCAGTTTACCAGTTCCCCAGTAACCAATTCCCCAATAAACCAGTTTCCAATTTCCAATAAACCAATTCCCCAGTAACCAATAAACCAATTATCTAATCCCGAACCGATAAACCGTACTACTCTTATACTCCTCATTCGGACGTAAAACCGTTGTCGGGAAGTTAGCTTGATTAGGAGAATCTGGAAAATGTTGTGTCTCTAAACAAAGCCCTGCACGTTTTTTGAACATCTCTGTTCCTTTTTTGGGAGTAGTCACTAAGAAATTTCCAGAATAAAATTGCACCGCTGGCTCTGAGGATTGTACCTCCATCACACGCCCACTTGTAGGCTCATACAAGGTAATCAAAGACTGCATTTTTTGCCCGTTTTCCGAAAATACCCAACAATGGTCGTAGCCCCCACCATTTTTGATTTGTACGTTGGTTGTGTCATTAATCCTTGCTCCAATTTTCTCAGATTTAGTAAAATCAAAGGGCGTTCCTTTTACGTCTTCTAATTTTCCAGTCGGGATCAAAGTCGAACTTACAGGCAAATATTTATCAGCATGAATCATTATTTCATGGTCGAGAATCGTATTGTCAGGGTTTCCTGTCAAATTAAAATAAGCGTGATTGGTCAAATTAATCACCGTAGCCTTGTCTGTGGTAGCTTTGTAGTCCATTTTTAGAGCATTGTCTTTGGTCAAAGTATAAACCACTTCCACCGTCAAATTGCCAGGGTAGCCTTCCTCGCCATCTTTTGAAAGATAAGTTAATTTCAAAGCTGGTTCTTCACCTTCGATGGGCGTTGCCGTCCAAAGTACCTTGTCAAAACCCTTTTTTCCTCCATGTAGCGTATTAGGTTTGTTGTTGATAGCTAACGAATAAGTCTTACCATCAAGCGTAAATTTTCCATTGGCAATTCTGTTTCCAAAACGCCCAATCAACGCTCCAAAATAAGGGGATGATTTTTGATAATCTGCCAAATTATCGTAGCCCAGATTGATATTTTCGTACTTTCCATTACGGTCTGGGGCTGTCCAAGAGGTGATAATTCCTCCGTAATTAGTGATTTTTACTTCCATCCCCGCCGCATTTTTAAGCGTAAAAATATCGGCAGTTTCAGATTCAGAAATCTTCCCAAAAACTTCTTTTGTGATGCTTTGCGATGTGGTCGCTTTTTTATCACAAGCCGTTAAGCTGATGAAGATAAAGAGACAAAATAATAGTGATTTTTTCATGGATTGGGTTGTTTGGTAATTCATAATTTTTGTTTCAATTCTTTCGCCCAAATCTCATAGGTTTCTTTTTTCAAATGAATCCCATCACGAGAGAATTGAGGCAGTAAAGCATTATTTTTAGAAAGATATAAATTCATATCAATATACTCGATATGTTGTTCTGAAAAATATTTTTTCAATAAAGTGTTCAGAATAATAATTTCTTGATTAATCTCTTGATTATCAGTTGTATAAATAATTAAATGAGCAACAATTTTACCTTTATTTTTCTGTAAAATAGAGATTATTTTTTGATAATTTTCAAATACTCTTTGCGTAGGTACACCCGCCCGAAGGTCATTGATTCCACCTTCTAAAACCACAATTTTAGGTTCTGAATTCAATAATCCTTCTTCCAAACTCCACAGTATTTGTTGGGTCATCGCCCCGCCGTAAGCCACACTTTGAATATCATTTCTACCCAAAAGAATATTCCAATTTTCTTGGGCAAAAATGGAGTCTCCGATAAACAAAATATTAACTTTTTCAGGAGGGAAAAATCGTTCTCGTATTTTATCTCTGAATTGAAAAATTAAGGTTAATAGACTGATATTTAGGAGGATGGAGAGAGTTATAAAGTATTTTTTAATCATAAAATTTAAGGATTTACTATTGATTTATGTTAACCTGTCATCCCGACAAAGGAGGGAACTGTCGAACTTCACCAAAATTATGATACAAGGTATGAAATATCAGTTCCCTCCTGCGTCGGGATGACAGGTCGAATAAGCCACAAAACAACTGTCAAAATCAAATAATCTCAAACTCATCCGCATCCAAATACGCAGGGAATTTTGTTCTAAAATCTTCTAATTCTTGTTTGCTAAGTATTTGATTATTAATCACTTCTGCATCTTTCTGATAAAATAACTGATTACCTTTAAAATCTATAATAGCAGAATTTCCAGAATAATTCAATCCCATTTCGTCCGCTCCAACCCGATTTACGCCAATACAATAACTCTGATTTTCAATAGCCCTTGCCTGCAAAAGCGTATCCCAAACCTGCGAACGTACGGCGGGCCAATTGGCTACGTAGATGAGGAGGTCGTAAGTCAAAGAGTCGTAAGTCGTAAGTCGTAAGCTATCAAGATTTTCTTCTTTTGTTTCGATACTATCCCTTTCATTTTTTTCCTTATGACTTACAGACTTAGGACTTACGACTTCTCGAACATTTCTTGACCACACTGGAAATCTTAAATCATAACAAATCAGTGGGCAGATTTTCCAGCCTTTTAGTTCTACGATTAATCTTTTTGTACCTTGTGCGTAATGGTTATGCTCGCCGCCCATTCTGAAAAGATGGCGTTTGTCGTATTGTTCAAAAGTGCCGTCTGGACGCATCCAGAGCAATCTATTGCAATAATTCTCTCCTTCTTTTACAATATAACTTCCCGTGATAACCGCCCCAGTTTGTTTGGCTTGTTGTCTCATCCACTTGAAAGTCGTGAAATTCATGGGTTCAGCCACGTTTTTTACATTCATCGTAAATCCTGTGGTGAACATTTCGGGCAAAATAATAAGGTCAGATTGAGTAGAAATCTGAGCAATTTTCTCTTCTAAATTTGCCAAATTTGCCGTAGGATTTTCCCAATAAAGTGAGGTCTGAATAACGGTAACCGAAAGGTCTTGCATAGTACAGGATATTTATTTCAAGTAAATTTAGTAAATTTTAGTCCCGTTTATAAAAACTAATGAAACTATCTATAATTTGCAGTAAATCAAAACACCCCTATCCCAACCCTTTCCCCTCGAAGGGAAAGGGCTTTATTCTTTTGTTAGGAAAGCCCTTCCCTTCGAGGGGAAGGGTTGGGATGGGGTGTTTCAAATCCCAAAAACAAAACCATGAAAAAATTATTAGCTCTTCTTTTTATCAGCTTTTTATTTTCCTTCACATCGGAGGATATTCCAACCCTTGAAATTGGGCAACCTGCCCCTGATTTTAATTTAAAGGGCGTTGATGGCAAAATGTATTCCTTAAAATCATTTGCCAAAGCTAAGATTTTGATGGTTGTTTTTACTTGCAATCATTGCCCAACGGCTCAGGCGTATGAGGAGCGTTTGAAGAAAATCACGGCAGAATACAAACCCAAAGGCGTGCAAGTGGTGGCTATTTCACCCAACTCTCCCTCAGCTCTTCGTTTGGACGAAATGGGTTGGACGGATTTGGATGATACCTACGAACACATGGTTATCAGAGCCAAAGATGCCGCCTACAACTTCCCATATTTGTACGATGGTGACACTGAAATTGCCTCTAAAAAATATGGACCAATTGCGACTCCCCATATTTTTATTTTTGACGAAAAACGTGTTCTTCGCTATTCTGGACGTATTGATGATGTAGAAAAACCTACTGGAACACCCAAAAGTTTTGATACTCGCAACGCTCTTGATAACCTATTGGCAGGACAAAAAGTAGCGGTTGAAAAAACGAAAGTGTTTGGTTGTTCTATCAAATGGGCAGCCAAAGAGACTCTGACCAACAACGAAAAGGACGGTTGGGCAAAAGAACCCGTTGCCATCGAAAGCATTGATGACGAAGGAATAAAAAAGTTATTGAAAAATGATTCTGGGAAATTGCGGCTCATTAACGTTTGGGCAACTTGGTGTGGTCCTTGCGTAGCGGAACTCCCTGATTTTCTGAACATTAACCGAATGTACAGACACCGTGATTTTGAATTTGTAACCATTTGTGCCGATAAACCCGACAAAAAAGATAGAGCATTAGCAACGCTAAAAAGGCTTCAAGCATCCAGTAAAAACTATATTTTCAATTCAGATGATGTCTATAAATTGATAGAATTAGTTGATCCAAAATGGCAAGGAGCATTGCCTTATACACTCATGGTTGAACCCAACGGAAAAGTCGTATATCAAAAGCAAGGAACTATTAACCCTATGAAAATGAGGAAGTTAATCGTTGAGAATCCTTTGATTGGGCGTTATTTTTAAAAAATAAAAAACAGAAGAACCTCACCCCCAGCCCCTCTCCTTCTGAGAGGGGAATATTCGTCGGAGTATCTCCCCTCTCAGAAGGAGAGGGGCTGGGGGTGAGGTTTATACAAACATGAAACTAACCCATTTCGCCATCATTACCCTTTTTTGCCTCATCACCGTCGCCCTCCGTTCTTCGGAAAAATCTTACGAAGACTGGAAAATTTATGGTGGCAATAATGAATCAAACCGTTATTCGAGTATTGCCCAAATCAATACTGAGAACGTAAAAAACTTAGAAGTCGCTTGGGAATATCACACGGGCGATGCTACCAAAACGTCTCAGATTCAGTGCAATCCAATTATTGTGGAGGGCGTGATGTATGCCACTTCGCCCCAAATCAAAGTTTTTGCTTTGGATGCAGCTACGGGCAAAGAAATTTGGTCGTTTAATCCTTTCAAAATCTTGGGAGGTGAAAACTCGTGGGCAGGCACAAACCGAGGCGTAACGTATTGGCAATCAGGCGATGAGAAACGAATTTTGTTTTGTGCAGGGAGTCATTTGATATGCTTAGATGCCAAAACGGGTGAGCCAGTCACGACTTTCGGAGACGGTGGAAAAATTGATATGCAGAAGGATTTAGATTACGAAAAAGAAAAGTTTTTGTTAGTTTCCAATACCCCGGGAATTATCTATAAAGACTTGATAATCATGGGAATGCGTTTGTCGGAAGGCTTGGATGCCGCCCCTGGACACGTACGTGCGTATAATGTACGTACAGGAAAACGCTCATGGATTTTTCATACCATCCCACACCCAGGCGAGTATGGGTATGAAACTTGGGAGAAAAATTCTTGGAAAAAAGTTGGTGGGGCAAACTGTTGGGCGGGAATGGCTTTGGATGAAAAAAGAGGAATCGTGTTTGTGCCAACGGGGTCGGCTACCTATGATTTTTGGGGTGGTTATCGCAAAGGTTCAAACCTTTTTGCTAACTGCATCATTGCTTTGGATGCCAGTACGGGTAAACGCATTTGGCATTATCAAACCGTTCATCACGATATTTGGGACAGAGACTTACCAGCACCGCCAACGCTGATTACGGTTACAAAAAATGGAAAGAAAATTGATGCCATTGCCCAAATCACGAAGCATGGCTACACATTTGTTTTGGAACGTGCTACGGGCAAACCAGTTTTTCCAATCAATGAAGTGCCTGTGCCTAAATCTGATTTGGCGGGTGAAAAATCTTGGGCAACGCAACCGATTCCGACATTGCCAGAGCCGTATATGCGTCAGAATTTCTTAGAAAAAGACATCATCAATATTTCACCAGAACATCATGCAGAGATTTTGGAGCAATTCAAACCGTTAGAATCAGGAGGAATTTGGATTCCGCCTTCTACGCAAGGACACGTACTTTTTCCAGGTTTTGATGGTGGTGGAGAATGGGGAGGTGCGGGCTATGACCCTCAAAATCAGACACTTTACGTAAACGCCAACGAAATGCCGTGGACGGTTACGATGAAAGAAAACCCCAAAGCAACGGGAACAGGATTATTAGCCATCGGGCAAAATCAATACAACAATAACTGTGGAAATTGTCACGGACTTGACCGCAAAGGGACGGGTAATATTCCTTCATTATTAGACCTTAAGAAACGATTGAAGAAAGAAGATGTATTATCAATTTTGAAAAAAGGGAAAGGTGCAATGCCAGCCTTCGGACATATTTCAGAGAAAAATCGTGAGGCAATTACGGCTTATATTTTGGAGATGAAAGACATTGATAATCAGTCAGATAAGAAAGAAATGGAAGCGGATTCAGACCTTCAACCTGCCTACGTAATGACAGGCTACAAACGTTTTATGACCAAAGACGGCTACCCAGCCATCACGCCGCCGTGGGGAACGCTCAACGCTATCGACATGAATACGGGCAAAGTAAAATGGAAAGTTCCTTTGGGAGAATTTGAAGAATTAACCAAAAAAGGCATCGCTCCAACAGGCACAGAAAACTATGGTGGACCCGTCGTAACGGCAGGAGGATTGATATTTATTGCTGCCTCAAAAGACGAAAAATTTAGAGCTTTTGATAAAAATACGGGTAAGATTTTGTTTGAATACAAACTCCCCTCGGGCGGATATGCCACTCCTGCAACCTATCAAGTCAACGGAAAACAATACGTAGTAATAGCCTGTGGCGGTGGAAAAATGGGAACGAAATCAGGGGATAGTTATGTGGCGTTTGGGTTGAAATGATTGAAGATAAAAATTTTAACATAAAAAATAAAGTTTCTAAACAGCAAGGCAAGATTATTGATATTGTTCCGTTAGAAATATGTAACAACCAAATTAAAGAATGAAAAAAGTAGTTTTGTTTGCCCTGACACTTGCTGTGACGGCATCGTGTGTGAGCAAGAAAAAATTGGCAGAAGCACAAGCCGAGTATTCAACTTTTAAAGCCAGTTCTGAAAATAGCATCAACAGAGTCAGAACAGAACTCCGTGATTGTGATAAAGCAAAAACGGGCATAGAATCAGAATTGAGGGCAAAAAGTAATGAGTTAGACATAAAATCTAAACAATGGATAGCCCAAAATAAAGCTCTCGAAGACCAAATCGAATATCTAAAAAAGACGAATACCAATCTTTTGGACAGGATGTCTGACCTTTCTATTGTGAGTAAATCAGGGGCGGAAAGCATCAAAAAATCATTGGAAACGCTCAATGATCAAAGTAAATATATCAAAGATTTAAACTCGTCTGTTCAACGTAAAGACTCTCTAAATTTGGCTCTGGTAATGACCCTCAAACGTTCATTGGCTGATATTAATGATGAGGACGTTACGGTTGAAGTAAAAAAAGGCGTAGTCTATATTTCTATTTCAGACAAAATGTTATTTCAGTCGGGGAGTGCTTTGATAAACCCACGGGCGGAAGTTATTTTAGAGAAGGTTTCGAGAGTGGTGAATGACCACAAAGAGTTGGATATTTTAGTAGAAGGACATACGGATAACGTTCCGATTGCGACAGGTTGCCTCACCGATAACTGGGATTTATCCGCCAAAAGAGCAACATCGGTAGTCAGACTTTTACAAACCAAATTTGGGATTGCCCCTGAGCGTATGACCGCAGGAGGACGTTCGGAGTATGTGCCTAAAATGCCAAATACGAGTGATGCAGGTCGTAAAATTAACAGACGAACCGAAATTATTGTATTGCCTAAACTTGACCAATTTTTCCAGATGTTAGCCAACGGACAGAAATAGTTATTCGGTAATTGGGGATTGGGTAATTAGGAATTGGGAAATTGGGATTTGGAAAATGGGAAAAAAATCAGGAATCCAGAATTTTGAAAATATATTTTCCCCAATTTCCAATTCCCTAATCCCCAATTCTCTAATCCCCAATACCTAATCTTACATACAGAAAAGAGCAAATGAAATTCATTCATTTGCTCTTTTCGCTTTTTATGTATCTTTCTATTGTTTTATAGAGAATTGCACGGTTTTTGTGAGTGTAGTATTAGCTGACTGCTAATACCGTTTAAAGAGATTCCAATCTTTAACGTAACCCATTAAAAATTAAAGATTATGTATAGAGTAATTGTGTTTATTTTATTCGTTTCCCTCATGTCTTCCTGTGTAAGCAAGAAGAAATTTGCCGAAATGCAAGATGAATACGCAAGTTTCAAAAACACTTCAAGAGACAATCTCACCAAAGCACGAAACGAGTTAAAAGAACGAGATAAACAGCTTTTAGCTTACGAATCTGCCACAAAACTCCGCAACAAAGAATTAGAAACTCGCTCAAAACATATCAAAGGTTTGGACGAACAAATTGATTTTTTAAAAAAAACTAATTCCAAACTTTTAGACCGAATGACCAACCTTACCCTCATGAGTAAGGCGGGGGCTGACAGTATGCGAAAGTCGATGGAGACTATAAACGAACAGAGTCAATACATAGAAAATATCACCTCCGCCATTCAACGAAAAGACTCTCTGAATGTCTCTTTTATTGTGGCTCTGAAACGAATGATTAACGGGGAAATTCCTGATGAAGATTTTAATGTGAAAGCCCGTAAAGGTTTGGTATGTATTTCTATCACAGATAAAATTATTTTCTCTTCTAACAATGCAAATGTCAATCAGAAAGGAGAAAACACCCTCGAAAAAATCGCCAAAGCCCTCAACGGACATCCAGATTTAGATATTTTGGTAGAAAGTCATACCGACAACTCGCCCGTAAATGCAGATGGCATAAAAGATAATTGGGATTTGAGTGCCAAGCGTTCCACAGCTATCGTGAGGCTACTCCAAACACGCTTTGGAGTGCAACCAGACAGGATTTTGGCGGGTGGTCGCTCAGAATATGCCCCCAAAGAATTTGCAGGAACAGAACCTAATAAGAAACAAAACCGTAGAATTGAAATAACCGTTATGCCTAAATTAGAGCAATTCTTTCAAGCATTGGTTAGTGGGCAAGTGAAGTAGTGTTTGAAAAACTTTAAATTGACTTGTTTTAGCGGTCTGACTACCGTCTGACCGAATACATTACATCAGTCAGACGTTGATTAAATTATACCCAAGTAAAATTTTATCAACTAACCCTCCCAAGGGTTCAAAACCCTTGGGAGGGTTTTTGATGAATAATCAATTCATCCATGCTCTAAGGGTATTGATAGATTTTCACTTCCTTGTTTTTACTTTACCAATAACCCAATTCCCAACTTTCTCCCCTTGCACAAATCCATTTTCCAAAGCTGGGCGGAAGTGAATCCCTCCATAAAAACGGCTAATCGAAGCCTCTTGTGCTGCCTGATGGAAAGATGTATATTTACGAACGGGCAAACCATAAGGAATCTCGGTAGAATCAGGGAAGGCTACATTTTCACCCAAAACTTTCGTCAAAACTACCGAAGCTGCCGCTGAAATCACAGAGTGCCCAGAGGTATATTCTGGGAACGGAGGCGTTTGTAAAATAGGTTGCCAATCTTTATCTACATTAGCGTTGATGATACTCTCAGGGCGAACTCGAACTGAGCGATATTTTTCTGTCCAACACGAAATAAAACCATCAAAAATTGCCATCGAAGTTAATAAATATGCCTCAACGGTTTGTCCTAAATCAGCTTTTTGTTGGCGTGTAACTTGCGAAGTAATCCCCATCCAGTGACCACCAGGCGATACTTTTTTAGTGGCAAACATAGCGTGACCCGTAATATTCATTTTGAAAGGATTGCAATCCCAAAAATTAGCAATATCACGTTGTTCTTCGGTCAAATTCTTTACGGTATTGTACGAATCCATGACTTCATTGTAGTATGCACTACCTTTGGTCATGTCAAATTTTGAAGGAGCTGGCGGTTGGAATTGTGAACAAGTATCCAAAGTTAATATTCTGATTTTCATCCAATTAGGCTCAACGGCATCCATATAGGCGGGTGGCGTTGGTGTCCATGTACCTACCTGATTTGTTACGGTATGACGAAATCCACGAGTTTGTTTGTAATTATCTTTTTTAGAATAATTCATAATCGAAGCCGCCACTGAATCTCCGAAGGCAATTGAGTTTTCGTAAATATCGTTTGGAATACCCGTGGCTTTATATTCTTGCCACAATTTCTTCTCAAAATCAACATACACATCTTGGGCAAAGGTTAGATTCTTGCCAATCGTCAGAAAGGCACGAGTTGCCGCCAATCCATTACAAATTTTCTTGGAAGTATCTAATGGAAAAACTTTGTTAAAACCCTTCAACTGCCCAACCATTGATTTGTACTTAGGATTCCCTGCAATACCTGCCTCATACGCCGCCAAGGACGCATACATATAGATACGACTCGAAACGGGCGGAGCAAAAATATCGTGGATGATGGATTCAGTAACTTGGAGTTGTGTGCGTCGTAAAAACTCAGGATTTTCAGCCGCTTTTCTCCATTTCCCATTGTCTTTTTTACAACTGAAAATCAGCGAGATACCTGTTAAAATAATAAGAAGACTACGTTTCATTGGTTAGTTTTTAAAATGGACTTCAAAATTACACAAAATGGATTGATTTACTAAATACAACAAATGAAATGATTTTTTATCAGTTTAAAACAGTAATAAAAATTTACTTATTCTAATATTTTTTATAACTTTACCGTAATCATTAAACTAAAACGAAACAATCAATGAGAAAATTTACCGCCCTTGCCGTGATGGCAATTACTTTGTGTGCCTGTACTGGCGAAAACACCACCAACGAGGCTTTGTCTACCAATCCAAGCACCCCCATTTCACGGTCTGAACTTGACCAAACTATTTTCAAAACTTTGCAAAATTCTGGCAAGTTTGAATGGTCGAGTGTATCAAATGCGATGGTTTGGAGTGCTTTGACTCAGTCTGACAATGTCCTTTCAGTAGGCTATAAACCTGAAAATGAAGGAGATATTAATTCAAAAATTCACTTAATTGATATTAATGCAACTGAATGGAAAAACGCTCGTGAGAAAGTTTTAGACATTGTTTTTGAAGAAGAAAGTAAAACAAATCCATCCCTAAAACGTAGCGAATTACAAGTTTTTGAAGAAAGTACTTTGCCAGTTATTGACTTGAAAGTCAGCAATTTAAGCACGATTGAAAGATTAAGAAGCTCAAAATTAGTACGTTACGCTGAACCAATGGGTTACGAGGCCAAAGGTTCTTCTAATGCTAATTCAAAAGTAAATTCTGATAGTGGTTGCGACTCAAATACACCCGAAACAGGGTTGAGTGGTGCAGACTATACCATTATCTCACCTAATGCCAAGGCTTCTTGGAATTATGCCTATCACAACGTTACGCAAGCGTGGGCAAAAAGTACTGGGACAGGTGCAAAAATGGTTATTATTGATACTGGAAGTAGTGATTCTCAAGAGAATTTAGGTTCAGCATTCAATCAAGGTTCGTCGTCGGGCAGAACAGTTGAAAAATTAGTTACACTTCCTCGCAAAACTTTCTTGGGCTTCAACACAGGTCCAGTCGAAACACCCAATGATGGTTGTGGACACGGAACATCCATGCAAGGTGCGGCAGTTGCTCCAAGAGGAACGGACGGAAACACGGCTGGAATTGCCTATAACGCTAATCTCATCAGTATTCGTGCGGCAGCGGATGTATTTTTGAACGAAAGCCGTGAGAATAAAGGCGTTGCAGATGCCTTCACTTTGGCAGGAAATAGAACTGACGTAAGAGTGATTTCGATGTCGATGGGCAATATTATTTCGAGTGGTCAAGTGGCTGACGCTGTGCGTTATGCGTATGGAAAGGGTAAATTGATTTTCTGTGCGGCTGGTACATCTTTTGGATGGACAGCGGGTTGGGCGGGTGTAATTTTTCCTGCAAATATGACTGAGGCTGTGGCTGTTACAGGAATAAAAGACAACTTGACTCAACGTTGTGATGCTTGTCACGAAGGCTCAGATGTGGACTTTGTGGTGGTAATGGAAAAAGCATCGGGCGGACGTAAACCATTGAGTTTAGCCATGTCGGGCGATACACCTTCAACCGTAGGAGGCTCGTCAGTGGCAACGGCTTCGACGGCGGCAATGGCATCTCTGATTTTCTCAAAATACCCTTCATGGACACGTGACCAAGTATTTGACCGCATGAAACAAAACGCCAGTTATTATCCAAGTCGTAATGGAAATTTTGGTTGGGGTAGAGTGAATATTGATAATGCGTTGAATTAAGATTCAAAAATATTTCATCACAAAGAAGCCTGTCTCTTGTATTAGAGACGGGCTTTTTATATTTTTAACGTGAATAATGGACATCCTCTTAGAAAAGTACAAATTAAGCTGCGATGCTTAATTGCATCTGATTCTGTATTGGAGACAAGGGTTTAATATTTTGTTTAAAAGTTTTGATTGATGGTAATTTATCG